>NZ_JBHSIS010000017.1:0-463927 GCF_042653545.1 Actinophytocola glycyrrhizae | reverse complement strand
ATCTACACCACCGCGTCAGCGGCCTGAAAACAGTCAGCCCCCGGTGACAACCGAAGTCTGGGCAGACCCTCTCGTCGTCAGATGACGCCCCATCGCGAGATGCAGGGCTGTCACCATGGGCCACCGTCGCCGACGTCTGGTGCCGAGGGGTGCGCCAGACCCCGACGCGGGTAGCGGTGGAGCCTGGAGATGCCCAGGCTCAGCCGTGTGGCTTCGGTTGCGGCGGACTGAACATTTGTTTAGTCTCGGGTCGTGCCAGTTCCCGATGAGTCGAGCGCTCGCATCCGGATCCGGGACGCGGCGCTGGAGCGGTTCGGACGCGACGGCGTGAACCGGGTGACGATCCGGGCGATCGCGGCCGATGCCGGCGTCTCGCCCGCGCTGGTGGTGCATCACTTCGGGTCGAAGGAGGCGCTTCGCCGGGAGTGCGACGCGTACGTTGTGGCGACGATGCGCGGCGACGACACCGACGAGTTGGCGGATGCGGCAGCGGGCAACGCCCGCGGGCTTTCCAGGATGCTCGATGCGGCCGCGCCGGTGCGCCGCTACCTGGCCCGAGCGTTCCTCGATGGCTCGCCCGAGGCCGCGGCGCTGTTCGACGAGATCGTCGATCTCACGGGCGCATGGCTCGCCGAGGGCGAACGAGAGGGGCGTGTCCGTGTCACCGAGGATCCGCGCACGCGTGCGGTGGTCTATGTGACCTGGTTGTTGGCGCCGCTTGTGTTCGACGAGCATGTCGCGCGTGTGCTCGGTGTCGAGGATCTGCACGACGTCGACGTGACGCTGCGGTTCTCTCGGGTGGCGATCGAGATGTTCACCCACGGCATCTTCAGCGACGAACGCGCGCTCGACGCGTGGGACGCGGTCAGCAAGGAGCGCGAATCATGAAAGCCCTCATCTTCACTCACGGCACCCGTGATGATGCCGTTCGGCATCCCGAAGACGCTCAATCAGCCATGAAGGGCTACCGAAAGGTCCCACGGTGATCACGACGACGGCACCTGACGGCAGCAGTGTGCGTGCGTACGACGAAGGACAGGGGCCGGTGATCCTGTTCCTGCACGGCGGTATGGACGAGGGTGCGTCGTGGATGAGGGTCGCTGCCCGGCTCAGATCGCGGTTCAGGGTGCTGCGACTGCACCGCCGGCAGTACCGGCTAGACCTCAAGACCGGTGAAGTGTGCACGATGGCTGAGGAACTTGAGCATGTCCGCGCCCTGGTGAAGCTGATCGACGAGCCGATGCTGATCGTCGGGCACTCGTCCGGTGCGGTGCTGGCGTTGGAGGCGCTGGTGGCGTTGCCCGAGGCGTTCGCAGGTGCAGTGCTGTACGAACCGCCCTGCGTGATTGGACCGCCGCTCGGTGGAGAGGCGTTGACGCGGGCGCAGGTCGCCATGACTGCCGGAAACCCGGGCAGGGCGATGGCGATCTTCCTGCGCGACATTGTGCGGGCCCCGGCGTGGGTCGCCTGGATGTCGGGGGCCTCCGTCCCTCTGATTCCTCGGATGGGCCGGCTCGCCCCGCATCAGCTCGACGACTGCGCGGCCATCGACGAGGTGGGCCTCCGGCTGGATGCGTACGCGCGAATCGACGTGCCCGTCGTCCTGCTCGGCGGCGAACGGAGCCCGGCACACCTGGGCGAACGGCTGGATGCGCTGGAACACGCCATGCCGAACACCCAACGCGTGCGGCTGCGCCGCCAAGGCCACGCGGCGAACAACCTCGCACCGGCCAGGGTGGCCGAGGTCATCGCCAGGCTCGGCGACAAGGTGCTGCGAAAGCGGTCACAGTAGTTTGCGGCCAGATGCCATGCCGGTGGCGACCCCTGATCACCGGCCCCGGCATGAGCACCCCTGTCCGGATCGAGATGAACATCCATGCCCCGCCTGAGCGTGGTAGGTGAGCTCGTCCAGCAGTCGCGCGTGCCCGGCCAGGACGAGGGTGCCGGTCACCGAGGTCGACGTCGTCCAGCTGGAGCTCGCGGACCGTTCTCGGTCGAGCGGCGCGGGCGGCGGCCAGGACGAGGATGAGCCGGTCCGCCGGTGTGGTGGCGACAGCCTCGACCGTGTTTCTCCGCGAGAACCGACCGCACCCCGCTCGGCGGGCAAGCTTGTGTTCGCGAGCGCGCCTGGGGCTCCGGGGCAGGGCGGGCCTTCCTCGACTGCGCTCGACGCTGCCAGCGGTGGCCTGGTACGGCGCCGCGCTGCTGTTGTGCGGTGTTGTGGTCGGCGTGCTCCGGCAACTCCAGCTGAACGCGAACCAGCGCACGCCGTCCCTCCGCCCGGAACGCTTTCCCGCCGGGAGAAGGCGATCGACGAGCAGCAGGATCCGAAGTTCGTCGTCTACCAGCGTCCGGCAAGCAAGAAAGACGCGGACCCGTTGGATCTGCTCACAGGGAGACGAAATACCCCTCGCCGTTCGTGGGCAGCGGTCAGCTGGTCCACCGCTGGCGGCCGCCGATGACCGTGCAGCTGCTCCGGCCGGACCTGGCGAACCTGCTGGACATGGCAGCGCGAGAACACGCGAAACCGCCACCCCCGCCTGGCTTCTCTGACCGACCGCGAACGCGAGGTGACGCCCCTGACGGCTGCCGGCCTGTCGAACGACGAGATCGCCGCACGCCCGGTGTCGGCCCCCGCGACCGCGAAGCCCACGTGCGCCGCATCATGACGAAGCTGGACGTCAGGGGCCGCGCACAAGCAGTGGGAATGGCGTACGAATCGGCCATGGTGACCCCGCGCTGGCTGGGCTGCCCCCGGCCGTTCTCGTCCTCTCCTTCGCCTGACCCACCTCGGATGAAGACGGATCGAGGACGGGCCGGGGATGGTGGCCGGTAGAACGTTTGTATGCGACAGGCTGGAACTCTCCATTCCGAAGTGACAGACGCCGGCGGGACGGCGACAATCGTTGCCGCGCGGCGGGTTGTGCAGGCTCGGCGGGATGCCTGGGAGCGGATGACGATCCTGTCGCCGGATACCGGTGTCGTCGACTATCCCGCGTATTCCGCCGGTGTCGACAAGGCACTCACCGTGATCAGTGCCGGGTTTCCGGAGACGCTCCGGTCCGTGCCCTCCGCCGGGGCGGTCTATCCCTTCGAGCTTTACATCCTCGCGCACGAGGGTGACGGGCCCGGACTGTTCCACGTCGATCCGGCTCGGCGGGTTTGTCGGCGGATCGCGGTCGGGCCCGCTGAGTGGGACGCCATGGGGTTGCCGTCGCTCGCGGCCGGGGACGCGCTCCTGTTCGTGGTCAGCCGGCCGTGGTTGTCCATGCGCAAGTACGGCGATCGCGGCTATCTCTACACGCAGATCGACGTTGCGCACCTCGCTGCCAATCTTGTCGGTATCGCCGGGGATCTCGGGTTCACCGCCGGGTTGCGACTGGGGTTCGCGCGTGGGCTTGTCGCGGACATCCTGGACATCGGCAGCCGGTGCCGGGAGGTCCACTCTGTACTGCACCTCTCCTCGGGGGATGCCGACGGCGTCACGGGGTGGGCCATGCGTGACGCCCGAGGTGCCGACGCCGGTGTGGAGGGCCCCTCCTGGCTCGAGGCCGCCTGCTGGACCTCCCTGTCGCCGTTGCTCGACCGGCTCGGCCACGAGGACACCGGCGCCGTCGCGGTCTCGGCCCGAGCGCTCACCTCCCTGCGCGGGGAGTTCGGGGAGCCGTTCCACTCGGGCGCGGGCTGGACCGCCCTGTCGCGAAATCGTCGTTCCAGCAAGGAGTTCGCCCAGAGCGGGCTGGGACGTTCCCTCCTGTGGCGGGCCTTGGCCGCCTGCCAGTCGCCGCTCGTCACCGACGTTGCCGGGGGCCAGGTCGGGCTCACCCTCCTTGTGCGGGACGTGCCCGGGCAGGCGCCCGGGGTTTATCCGCTGACCGGCGACGGGGCTGACGTGCCAGGAGTTGTGCCCAGTGGCGAGGAGATCGTGCACGCCTGCATGCACCAGGCTCATCTGCGCAACGCCGCCGCTTTCGTTGTGATGCACACGGAGCGGGACGTGCTCGTCGCCGAGGGGCGGGGGATGCGGGACACGTTGTTCCGTGTCGGTGCGCTCGGGCAGCTGCTCTACCTCGGTGCCACCGATGCCGGGGTCGGTGTCACCGGGGTCGGCGGGTTCGACGCCGAACGGTGGCGGCGGCTGGCACGGCTGTCCCTAGACCAGGAGCCGTTGTATCTCGTTGCTTTCGGGGCCGACGACGCGGCCGAGGTCAAGTGGGACCAGTTGCAGACCGCCTACGCACAGAACGAGCGGTGACCATGATCGCGGAACTCCTCTTCGACGCGGCCGAACGGTTCGGGGACCGGGTAGCGGTCGCCGACCGGGACGAACGTCTCACCTATCGACAGCTGGCTGACCGGGTTCGGGAGACCGGCATTCCCGGGGCTCCTTACCGGGTCGGGTTGATGGCGGAGAACTCGGTCGCCTATGTGTGTGCCTACTTCTCGGTGTTGCGCTCCGGGGCGATTCCCTTCCTCATCGACTACAACTTCGGGCCCCGGGAGCTTGGCGTCATCGCTGTGGACTGTGGGCTCGACGTCGTGGTGCACGACGGCCGGGACGTGACCGGGGAAGCGCGCGGGACGGTCGGCGGGCTGCGTGTCACCGCGCTCACGCCGCCACAGGACGCGCCGCGGCCCCTGCCGGACACCGCCGTCTGCCGGTTCACTTCCGGGTCCACCGGGAAGCCGAACTGCATCGAGTTCTCCGGCGACGCGGTGGTCAGTGCGGCACGGAACTGGGCGAACGGCACCGGGCTCACCGCCGACGACCGGATCGCCTGCTTCGCCGCCCTCTCCAACGGGCTCGCCTTCAACACCTCCCTGCTGGCCGCGTTCCTGACCGGTGCGGCGCTGCACCTCGATCGAGGGCTGCCCACCGGCGGGCGGCTCGCGCGGACGTTGCGGGACGTCGGCGCCACCCGGCTGGTCGGGTTTCCCGCGCTGTACGAATCCCTGTTGCGGCGACCCGATCCGCGTCCGGCGGTCGGAGGGTTGCGGGTCGCGATCTCGTCCGGTGCGCCACTCGACGACGAGTCCGGCGCGCGGTTCGCGAGGCTGACCGGGGTGCCGATCAGCAACTACTACGGCGTCGCCGAGGCCGGACCGCTCACCTTTCCCACCGGCGACGTCACCGGCGGGCTCGGGTCGCCGTTGCCGGGGGTGCGGCTCGTGGCCGGCACTGCCGGCGCGTCTGCGGAGATCCGGGTGCGCAGTGAGTCGATGGGCTCGCGGTATCTCAACGCGCCCGGGATGTTCGAGGCGCGGCTCGACGACCAGGGGTACTACCGCACCGGCGACGAGGGGTTCCTGACCGACGGCGCCCTGTACCTGTCCGGCCGGACCGACCGGATGATCAACGTCGCCGGACGCAAGGTCGATCCGATCGAGGTCGCCGGTGTGCTCGGGCAGGCCGACGGCGTGCGGGAGTGCGTCGTGTTCGAGGCGGCCGGGCAGCACGGGGAACCGGTGGTCGCCGCCGTCGTCGTCGGGGACGGTCTGGACCTCGGCGCGCTACGCCTGCGGTGCTCGGCCGAACTCGCCGGGTACAAGGTCCCGGGATTCCTCCTCGCGGTGCGGGAGATCCCGCGCAACGGCATCGGCAAGCCGGCGTTGCCGGCGTTGCGCCGCCTCGTCGAACAGCAGGCCGTCACCACCTGACACACGTCAATCCCAGGAGAACAAGGACACATGGACACCGCTCTGCACGACCAGCTCGCACGACTCGTCGTCAAGTCGGGCGACGGCAACATCACGGAGAAGGACCTGGCCGCCGCGGGCGGCTCGCTCAAGGCGCTCGCCTACTCGTCGTTGTCGTTCATGCGGTTGATCGACGCCATCGAGAACGAGCTGGGCGTGTACATCGACCCCGAGGCCGCCGTCAGCCGCTTCGAGACCGTCGCGGGCATCGCCGACCTCGTCCGCGAGAGCCAGGATGACTGACGCCCGGCCGTCCATCGGGGTGGTCGGGCTCGGCGGACTCGGGCGGACCGTGGTCGCCACCTGCGCGGCCGCCGGGCTGCCTGTCGTGCTCACCGCGTCCCTCGGGACCGGGTGGCGTGCGGACGCCGTGCCGGATGTGCTCGTCGACGCCAGCGGGCCCGGCGCGCTGACGGAGGTCGTGGCGTACTGCCGCAACAGCAGGACCGCGCTCGTCGAATGCGTGTCCAATTTGGATGACGATCAGTGGGTCACGGTCACCGGGCTGGCCGAGGAGGTGCCCGTGGTGCGGGCGACCAACCTCGCGCTCGGCCATCACCTGCAGACCGCGCTGGTCCGGCGGGCCGCGGAACTGGTCGCGAGTGGCCCGTTCGCTCCGGTGGCCAGCATCCGGGAGCGGCACCCGGCGACCAAGGCGCACCGGCCGAGCGCCACCGCGGGCAAGCTCGCCGGGTCGTGGGCCGCCGTGTCGGGCGAGGAGGTCACCGAGATCTGCGTGGAGCGGTCCGGCCTGCCCGTCAGTGACCACGAGGTGGTGCTGACCTGGGGCGGCGAAACGCTGACGGTCGGCCACGCGGTCGGTTCCTTCGCCGCGGCGGCGCACGGAGCGGTGGCCGCCGCGCGCTGGGTGACAGGCAGGCCGCCCGGTCTGCATTCCGTACAGAGCATGTACGACGAGCTGATGGTGAAGGAGACGCCATGCCCATGACGGACACCCGCAGGGAGAACTGGGCCGCCACCCCGGTGGGGCGGCGGCTCGCGACGCAGCTCTCGCAGGGCGCGCGGATGCTGTCCCTGGACGGTCACGACGACTTCAACCAGGGCCAGATCTCGGCGCGCACGCCCGGCGCCGACACGTTCGTCATCAAGAACGCGCTCGTCGGGTTCGACGAGTCGACCCCGGACGCCGTGGTCGAGGCGAGCACCGACCTCGACGTCGAGCCCTCACCGCTCGCGCCGCCGGAACTGCCGCTGCACCAGGCGATCTACCGTGCGCGTCCGGACGTCAACGGCATCGTGCACAGCCACGCGCCGCACACGCTGGTCTTCGGTGCCACCGACTTGGAGCTGCGGCCGGTGTCCCATGACGGGGCGTGTTTCGCGGGCAGCACCGGGATGTACACGACGACGAGCAACACGGTGCTGGACATCGAGACCGGCGAGCAGATCGCCGAGGCGCTCGCCGACGGCAACGCGGTCTTCCTGCGCAACCACGGCGGTGTCGTGGTCGGCAAGAGCGTCCGGCACGCCGCCGTGTTCGCGCAGGTGCTGGAGCGGGCATGCCGCCTGCAGCTGCTCGCCGAGAGCTCCGGGGTGCGCTACGCGTGGTCGACCGAGCTGGACGTGAAGCTCAAGCAGGACTTCATCTACGCGGACCTGTCCGTCCGGTCCTACTGGGACTACGCCGTGCGGCGGGTCGGACGCGAATGGCCGGAGTCCCTGACGTGGCCGAAGAACTGAACGGGAAGGAACGGTAGACAAGTGTCGACAGCAACCCCGGTCCAGCAGGACCTGGCCCCGGCGCCGAGGAACGGGCTCCTGCCGGTGTCCGCCACCCAGGAGGAACGGCTGGCCACCGGCAGGCACACCCAGTTCGTCAACCAGAAGATCGCCGCCGGGATGGTGTTCGAAGGGCCGGTGGACGTCGCCGCGCTGGAGCGGGCGGTCGTCGCGGTGACGGCACGGCACGAGTCTGTCAGGGCGGTGTTCCCGGTCGACCCCAGCGGGCACCGCATGCGGATCCTGCCCGAGATCGCCGAACCGCTGCGGTTCGAGTCCGTCGAGGACCGGCCCGCGCAGACGCGGATGGACGCTGCGCTCGCGCGGCTCGTCGAGTACGCGTGCGAGCCGTTCGACCTGGAGCACGGGCCGATGTTCCGCGCGATGCTGGTGCGGCTGGACGAGCACCGGCACGCGCTGGGCATGACCACCGATCACATCGTCATCGACGCGTGGTCCGTCCGGCTGATGATCAACGACCTGCTGGAGCTGTACCGGTCGCTGGTCACAGGTGAGCAGGCCAGGCTACCGGAGCTGACCGTCCAGTACCCGGACTACGTGGTGTGGCAGAACAATCACCTCCAGGGCAAGATGCTGGAACGGATGGTCGGCTACTGGCGCCGCAAGCTCGACGGGATCGACCCCATCCCCGCGTCCGGGCTGAGCGACCCGGACGGCGGCTCCGGTGAGCAGCCGCGGCTGGTCAAGCACAAGGCCGTGCTGGATCCGGTGTTCACCACGAGGATGGACGCGTTCGCCGAGGTCGAGCGCACGTCGTCGACGGCCGTGATCGGCGCCGCGGTGAAGGCGGCCGCACGCAGGCGCCGGCTCGCGACCATGGACCCCGAGCAGGCGGGCGACGTGGCGTTGTTCGGTTCACTCGCCAACCGGACCAGGCCAGAGGTCGAGCACGTGGTCGGTTACTTCGCGACCCCGGCAACCTTCCGGACCTTTGTGGACGGTGCGATGTCGTTCCGCGATGTCGTCGGGCACTCCGGACGCACGTTCTGGGAGGCCATGCGCCACCAGCGCATCCCGCACTCGCTGATCATGAAGGAGCTGGGCAGCCCGCAGTACGGCTCCCGGTTCCGCGACCCGGCGGGGCTGCCGTCCTACCTCGGGTTCGATCTGCTCGACTACACCGACACCCACCTGCCCGCGCCGCCAGGCGTGACCGTGCGCCGGGTCGCCATGCCGATGCCGGAGGTACCCCGCGGCGGGTTGCGTGTGGTCGGCTTCCGCCGCGGCGACGAACTGACCCTCGAACTGCGTTACCGCAGCGACCGGTTCAGTGGGGGCTGGGCGGAGAGCTTCATGACCGACGTCCGGCGTGTGCTCGAAGAGGGGCTCGCCGACCCGGACACGACGGTCGACCAGGCGATCGGGCACGCCACGTGACCGACTTCCGGATGATCGCCGTCGACCTGGACGGCACGCTGCTGCGCTCCGACCGGTCGATCTCGGCGCGGACCCGCCGGACGGTGGCCGCCGCCCGCGACGCCGGGATGCACGTGGTGTTCGTGACCGTCCGGCACCCGGACGCGATCGCGAAATACGTCGACGCGCTGTCACTGACCGGCGAGGCGATCTGCTGTGGCGGGTCGGCCGTCTGCGAGGTGCCATCCGGGAAACTGCTGTGGCACCGGTCGATCCCCGCACGGGACGCGGCGACGGTCGCGGGCAGGTTGATGGACGCCTACCCCGGGCTGCGGTTCGGCTGGGTGCCGGAGACCGGCGCGCTCGGTTACGACACCCGGTACACTGCGCCGCTGCTGATCGGCCCCGCGTACCGGGGCGACCCCCGCGAGATCGACCGGCCGGTGTTGAAGCTGTGGGCGATCGGCCAGGAACTGGAGGGCGAGCTGCCCGCCGGTGTGCCGGACCTGATCGCCGGTCGCGCCGAGGTCAACCACCACGACAAGGGCGTCGTCGACCTGGTCGTGCCGGGAGTGTCCAAAGTGGGCACTCTGGCGAAACTGTGTGCGGACAAGGGCATCAGCGCCGACGCCGTTATCGCGTTCGGGGACACCTTCGCCGACCTCGGCATGATCGAGTGGGCCGGGCACGGCGTGTTCATGGCCAACGCGCGACCCGAACTGCACGAGCACGCCGACGAGATCGCCCCGAGCTGCGACGCCGACGGCGTCGCCGTGGTCCTCGAACGCGTCCTTGGCATGAAGGAGCTGGTGTGAAAGTCCACCGCGAGTTGCCGACCGGCGAGGCCGCGAGTCTCGTCGGGCTGGCCGAGGAGATAGCGGACGGCGAGCTGACACCCCGTGCCGACGAGTTCGAGGCCCGAGGCGAGTTCCCCCGCGACGTCCTCCGCACGCTTGGCGATGCCGGCTTCCTTGGCCTGCCCTACCCGGAGGAGTACGGCGGTGGCGGCGTGCCGTTCGAGGTGTACGTACACGTGCTGGAGACCCTCTCCCAGCGGTGGCTGTGTGTCGCCGAGTCGGTGTACGTGCACACGCTGTCGTGCTACCCGCTGTTCACGAACGGCACCGACGAGCAGCGCAGACGCCTTCTCCCCGACATGATCGGCGGCGCACTGCTCGGTGCCACCTGTCTGTCCGAACCGGACGCGGGCTCCGACGCGGCTTCGGTGTCGACCAAGGCCGTCAAGGACGGCGACGACTACATGCTCGACGGAACCAAGTCGTGGACCACCCACGGTGGTGTCGCCGACTTCTACACCGTCTACGGGCGCACGGGCGGCCCCGGCGCGCGCGGCCTGTCGTGTCTCCTTGTCGACGCGACGACTCCTGGCGTGCTGCCGCAGAAGCGGGAACACAAGATGGGCGTCACGTCGTCGCCGACCGCACAGATCGTGTTCGACGGTGCCCGTGTGCCTGCCGACCGCCGGATCGGCCGTGAAGGCAAGGGTTTCCTGATCGGCATGACCGCCTTCGACGTCGGCAGGCTGTCGAACGCCGCGTGCGCGGTCGGGCTCGCGCAGGCCGCGCTGGACTACGCGGTCGCGTACGCGCGCACCAGGGAGCAGTTCGGTCAGCCGATCATCTCCTTCCAGGGCATCGGGTTCATGCTCGCGGACATGGCGACCCAGGTCGCCGCCGCACGCGCGCTCGTCCTGCGCGCCGCCCGCCTCCGCGACCGCGGCGAACCGCACTCCGTCGAGGCAGCCAAGGCGAAACTGTTCGCCACCGACACCGCGATGCGCGTCACCACCGACGCCGTCCAGGTCCTCGGCGGCTACGGCTACGTCAAGGACCACCCCGTCGAACGCTGGATGCGCGAGGCGAAGCTGCTCCAGATCGTCGAGGGCACCAACCAGATCCAACGAGTCGTGATCTCCGGGGCGCTGTGAGCGGCCGGACCACCGAGGAGCCCATCATGGACAGCGAGAACCCGTTCCACGTTCGCCCGGCGGATCCCCTGGACGTCGTCGTCCACAAAGGAGGGTATGGGGACGCCTACGTCATCGGGGTGGAGGACGAGTACCGTCGGCGCTTCCCGTCGGCGGCGATCACCCACGCAGGCATCAAGAAGGTCAACGCGGTCCTCGAACCGCGGTTCGCGGCAGGCAACCCTCCCGACCTGATCAGTGCGGCGGGCAAGTACTCGATCGACTTCGGGCAGATGGCCGCGGACGGCGCGTTCCTCGACCTCGGCCCGTTCCTGGACGCCCCGTCGCTCGACATCCCTGGCCGCACCGTCCGGGAGACGCTGCTGCCCGGGACGATCGAGGCGGGCACCTACGACGGCACGTGCTTCACGCTCAACTACTCGTGCAACGTCTTCGGTGTGCTGCACAGCCGGTCGCTCTTCCGGCGGCACGGCTGGACAGTGCCCAGGACGTGGGACGGGATGTACGAGCTGTGCGCCGAGATGACGAAGTCGGGCATCGCGCCGTGGACCTACGCCGGTGACTACCTCCTGCCGTTCCTGCGGATGCTGCTGATGACGGCCGTCCGCACCGGCGGGCACCAGGTCATCACCGACATCGACAACCTGGCGCCGAACGCGTGGCGGTCCGAGGCGGTGCTGGAAGCGGCGGCCGCCGTCCGGGTGCTCGCGGACAAGGGCTGGCTCCTGCCCGGTACGGAAGGCATGACGTTCCTGGAGGCACAGGCGGGGTTTGTCGAGGGCAAGGCGGCGTTCATCCCCTGCGGTTCCTGGCTCGAGAGCGAGATGCGCGACCAGTTGCCAACCGACTTCGAGATGGTGCTGTCGCCGAGCCCGATGCTGTCGGAGAACGGCGTGGTGCCCTACTCGGCCGTGGTCGCCGGTGCCGCGGAGCCGTTCGCGGTGCCGGCCAAGGCGGCCAACGCCGCGGGCGGGTTCGAGCTGCTCCGGCTGCTCACCTCCCGCGCGGGCGGGCGGCGGTTCACCGAGGCGACGTCCGCACCGAGCAACGTCGCGGGCGCGGCGGACGGCGTCGGTGGCTCGACATTGCTGGCCTCGGTTCGCGACGTGCTCGACGCGGCGGGCGACAACACGTGCTTCCTCATGTTCTTCCTGTGGTACCGGGACCCCTACTACGCGATCGGTGACGTCACCGCCCGGCTGATGAGGCGCGAGCTGTCCGTGCGGGAGTGGGGCGACGAGTGCCAGGCGCTCGTGGACGCGGTGGCCGCCGACCCGTCGGTGCCGAAGTACCGGCGATGAACGCGCGCGAGAGGGCTGGACTGACACCATGAACACCCAGGAGATCTTCGGCTGGCTCGGCGGTTCCGCCGGTGCGATTCTGCTCTACCCGCAGGTCTGGCGGATCTGGAAGGGTCGTCAGCACAGCGGTCTTTCCGTGCAGGCCAACACGATCAGCGCGCTCTACTCGTTCGGCTGGGTCGTGTACGGCATCAGCATCGCCAGCCCGTCGGTGGTCGTCACGAACCTGAACGGGTTGCTCGGCATGCTGCTCATCCTGGTGGGCAACGTCTGGTTCGCGCGGCCGCTGACGCGGCGCTGGCTGCCGGTTCTGCTGGCGGGCCTGGTGATCCTGCTCGGCACGCGGTTCCTGTTCGGCGCGGCGGTGATGGGGTCGATCGTGGCCGCGGGCGCGATCATCTCGATCGGCACGCAGGTGCTGCACCTGGTCCGGCGGCGGCGCCGGGGCGACTACGACGTACGCGGGGTGTCCCGGTTGCGATGGGGGCTCGGTGTCTTCTGCAACTCGATGTGGACGGTCTACGCGGTCATCGGCTGGGACATGGTGATGCTGGTGCCCGCCGCGGTGAACACCGTCCTCTCGACGATGGTGCTCATCCTGACCATCCCGCCGAAGGAGCGGGAGCAGGTCACCGCCGCGGTCCTGCCCGCCGTCGCGGTGGCCGACGGTGACGCGGGTCGATGACGCTTTCGGAGATTCTGCCGTCGCTTGGCGGGATGCTGGTCACCCGGCTCGAACCAGAGACGTGGCCCTCGGGCACGACCCGCACGCCGGACGGTGACCTGGTCGTCGGCGGCGTCGGGCTGAACGCGCTCGCCGACCGGTTCGGCACTCCGCTGCACGTGCTGGACGATGCGGAGCTGCGCGCGCGGTGCCGGGACTACCGGAACGCGTTGCCGGACGCGGAGATCATGCTCGCGGGCGACCAGTTCGTCCCCTCGTCGAATGCGCTGCGGTGCCTCGCCGAGGAGGGCATGGCGCTCGCGGTCGGCTCGGGGCGGGACGCGGCGCTGGCCCGTGCGAACGGGGTGCCCGCCCACCGTCTGCTCGTCGCCGGTTCCCCGGCCGGCGGCGAGCAGGCCATCGCCGGTGGCTGCGGCCGGGTGACCGTCGGGACGCTGCGGGACGTCCGTGCCGTCGCGCGGTTCGCGGACGGGCGCCAGGACGTGCTCGTGGACGTCGGCCGCCGCCGAGGAGCCGGGGTGCTGATCGACTATGACCGGGCGATGAGCGTGGTGCGACGGCTGCTCGCCGAGGAGTCGTTGCGGTTCACCGGACTGCGGTGCGTGGTCGTGCCGGGGACGGACGTACCCGGGATCGAGGCCGTCGTGCGGCGGCTGGTCCGGTTGACGATCGAGATGCGCGACACCTACGGCGTGGCCACGCGGGAGCTGGGGATCGCGGGGGAACATCGCGGGACCGGCGGGTTCGACCTGCGCGGGTTCGCGGCGCGGGTGACTATCGCACTGGGGCTGGAGTGCGCGCGGCACCGGCTGCGGCCACCGCGCTTGCTCGTCGAGCCGGGCCGGGCGTTCACGGCGCGGGCCGGGGTCGCGGTGCGGCGGGTGGTCGCGGTCGCGGACGGGCGGCTCGTGGTCGTCGACGGGCCGGTCGGCAGCCGGCGAGCGCAGGTGACGGGGCGGTCGGCGGCCAGGGACACGCGTGCGCTCACCGTGGTCGGGTGGGACGGGTCCTCGGTGGACGGCGTGCGCCTGCCCGCCGACGTCCAGGCCGGTGACCTGCTCGCGTTCGCCGGCGCGGACACGTCCAGGTGGGTGCCGCTGGTGACCGTGGCCACCGGGGTGGCGCGAGCAGAGGTGGCGGGGGATGACGTCGTCAGCGCTCGGTGAGGTGCGTGCGGCCCTGCCGGAGACGTCGCGGCTGGTGGTCGGCGATCGCCTGTTCCCGGTGCACGTCACGGTCCTGGCCGACCACACCCGGAGCTTCGTCCTCGAACTCGGGCAGACGGACCTGCGCCGGGTGCGGGGGCCAAGAGCCTGGGACGGTGGGCTGCGGATCGAGGTGGACGGCGCGCTGCTCGGCGCGGTGCGGGCCGGGTACGCCTCCGGCACCGAGACGGTGATGTCCGGCAGGGCTCGGGCCGTCGGCGCGTGGTCGTCGGTGACCCGTGCCGCCGCGGGCGCGACGGCCGGGCCGTTCTTCCAGGCGTGGTGCCAGGCGATGAGCACGGTGCCCGCGTCCGATGTGGTCGTGCCCGGCGACGGGCCGCCGCTCGTCGCCGTGCTCGGATCGACCAACGACGAGGACGGCCGCCTCAGTCCCATGGCCGTCGATCGGCTGCTGGCCGCCGCGGACCTCGTCCGTGCCGACCCGACGGCTCGGCTCGTGCTGACCGGTGGGTTCGGGTCGCACTCCAATCCGGCGCCGCTGCCGCACTGGCAGTACGCGGTGCGATTCCTTGAACAGCAGGGGATGCCGCGCGAGACGGTCGTGGCGGTGGTGAACTCGCGCCACACCTACGAGGACATCCTGTTGCTACGCGCAGTCGTGCTGGCGCGGCGTCCCGCCGCCGTGACCGTGGTGACCTCGGAGTTTCACGCGACCCGGGTGCGGTGCGTGCTCGACCTCGTGCTGCCTGCCGGGCGGGTGCACGCGGTGCGCAGCGGTGCGGTGCCGAGCGCCCGGCTCGCCGGGCTGCACCGCCACGACCTCGAGGCCTCCGGGAAGACGATCGTCGCCGCGGCGCTGTTCGGACCGGACCGGCTGCGTGGCGCGGCGGTACCCGCGGACCTCGGATGGACCACGTGCTGGAGCGCGCTGTGAGGCACGGGCTCAGCGTCTGCCGTCGACGCCCGTCAGCACTGTCACCGACTCGGGCACGAGATCGACGTCGCCACGCAGGATCGCCGAGTGCAGGTCCTGCAGTTCGGCGCCCGGGTCGAGACCGATTTCGTCGGAGAGCCGGTTGCGCAGGCGGCGGTAGCCGTCCAGCGCCTCGGCGGCGCGGCCGGTGTGGTGGAGCGCGAGCATGAGCTGCGCGACGAAGCGTTCGCGCAGCGGATGCTGGGAGACGAGCGCGGTGAGCTCGCCGATGACCTCGCGGTACCGGCCGAGCCGCAGCTCGACGTCGGCCCACAGTTCGCAGGCGCCGAGGTGTTGTTCGTCGAGCCGCAGCGACGCGGCGGAAAGTGTGTGGCTGCCGATACCGGCCAGCGCGGGGCCCCGTGCGACGTCGATGGTCCGCCGGAAGTAGTCCGCCGCCGCCACGAGGTCACCCGTGGCGAGCGCGGTCCGCGCCTTCGCCGCCCAGGTCCGCGCAACGTCGAGATCGACCGCGACCCGGCCCCGGTCGAGGCGGTAGCAACGGCCGACGGTCGTGATCACCTCGTCGGCGTCGTCGACGCCCGCGCCCGCCAGTGTCCTGCGCAACGCGGAGACCGTGTTCTGCACCTGCCGGATGGCGCTGGCCGGTGGTTCGTCGTCCCACAGCACATCGACCAGCTGGGTGAACGACATGGTGTTGTCGGTGTCGATCGCGAGGGCGCCGAGTGTTTTCTCCGCTTTCCGGCCACCGATCCGGACCGGTTTTCCGTTGATCCACATTTCGAGTGGCCCCAGCACCCGAAGCTGAATTCGTTCCCCGCCGAAGGCTGAGTTCGCTGGTTCGCGATCATCATTCTCGTGTCCTACCAGCATCAAACGCGATCCCATCTCTGCTCAAGTCGTTGCCGCACCAGCGCACCCCAGTGTTGCCAATTGTGTCCCCGATTCGTCCTCGCGGTGTCCTCGCCAAGGCGGGCCGCCATTCGAGGCCAATGCAGAACATGGCCGCCGCACGCCGCGGCAGCCTCTGGGAGATGGCTACAGAATGTCGATTGATCACCCATGAAGGGCGACAAACACTGTTTTTCGGGTCCCCACAGTTGTCGCCGAGATATCTGCCCCCAGAATGTGCGCCCCGCAATGCCCCCATATACGCCGTCGACATGCTAGCAATGCATTGCCGAATCGTCGCTGTGACCGTAATCACGACGGTCGCCAATTCGTGTCGTACCATCGACCGTCAGCTACCGCCAAGAAGGTGATCGTTGGTCCATACGGGGAACGCCTCCCTCACTCGACGTGGTCGACAGCATTGTGCGGTAGCGACACCGCGCCGACAACTGTGCACTGTCACGCTTTCGCCGGACTTTCACCGGGCCGGTTCACGGTGAAAGCGAGTCACCCTCCCGGCGAGGACAAGTCCTCTTTAGGACAACTCCAGGAGTACGGCATCACCATAGGGGGCTACCGGTTGCGACCAAATGACCGCCACAGCCGGACGACGCCATCCCGGGTCGCACGCGAAACCTTCCCGGCATGACCTCACCACCATCACGACTGGCCTCGCGGGCCGGACGCAGCGACGACACTGGCTGGCGCTGGCACTGTGGGCGCCGTCCTGGGCGGCATCACGGTCGCCGCGCGGGCCGTCGGCGCCGACTACCGCGACGATCACACACTCCCGGGCACCGAGTCTCAGCAGGTCACGGACGCGTTCGCGGCGCAGGAGCGGCAACCGGAAGCGATACGGGTGGTGTTCCGGCGCGACTTCGGGATCACCGGCGCGGACACCGTCCTGTCCGAAGTGGAGTGACTGCCGCGAGTGGCGTCCGTGTCGGAGCTGACCACGTCCGGCAGCGGTGAGATCGCGTTCGCGACCGTCACACCGCGGTCGTCCCCGGCCTGATGGCGGCACCGGCCGTGCCCGTCCGCCTGCCCGCCGCCGCGGCCCTGGTCATCACCACGTCGTCGCCGAACACGGCGGTAACCCGGAGGAACGTTGTCCCCCACCACACTCCGCTCAGCGGCGGAGGACCTGGTGGAAGCGATGCACCCCTAGGTATACGCCCGGTCGACCCGGCGAAGGTCGCGCACCGCGGGCACGAGCAGCAGCCCGGCGACCGCCGCGAGCAGCCCGACCCCGCTCACCATCAGCACCGACGACGTGCCGAGCAGGGCGGCGGCCGGCCCGGCGAGCGCCTGCCCGACAGGCGCCATGGCGAGCGACCCGGCGACCTCGTAGGCGTGGATGCGGTTGAGGATCGTGCCGGGCACCTGCGTCTGCACGCTGGTGGACCACATGACACCCCAGAACGCCAGCGCGGCCCCGGAAACCGCGAACCCACCGGCGATGAACGGCACTGACAGTCCGAACGCGACGGACAGTGGCTGGGCCGCGAACCCGAACACCGCGATCCCGCCTGCCAGCAACGGCCGGTCCGGCCGCACCCGCATGGCGATCAGTCCGCCCAGCACCATGCCGAGCCCGCTGACCGAGTTGACCACGCCGTAGACCGTCGAGCCGTGGTCGCCGACGAGCGACGTGGCGACGAGCGGTGTCGTTGGCCCGAACGTGGTGATCCAGAGGATCATCCAGACGAGGATGACGCTCCACATCCATGTCCGCGCGCGAAACTCGCGCCACCCCTCGGCGAGGTCGAGGCCGAACGAGGCCCGCTCCCGTTCCATGGCCTTGCCGAGCCGGAGCCCGAACAGGCAGGCGGCGCTGATCGCGTAGGTGAGCGCGTGCGCGACGAACACCCCACCGACGGTGGTGACCGCGATCAGCGTCCCGGCGACCGCGGGCCCGGCAACGGTCATGACGGACTCGACGGTCCGGATCGCGCCGTTGGCCCCCTGCACGTCCTGGGCGACGCGCGGGATCGTGCTGGCGACACCGGGCTGGAAGAGCGCGGCGCAGATCCCGTTGACGGCACCGATGACGCAGATCTGCCAGAGCACGACGTGCCCGCTGATGAACATGAGGGCGACGAGCGACTGCGTACCGACTCGCACGACGTCGGCCCACACCATGAGCGAACGCGTGTCCACCCGGTCGGCGATCACGCCGCCGAAGATCACGAACCCGGCGAAGCAGGCGGAGAAGGAAGCCATGGCGGCACCCACCGCCCCGGCCCCGTGCCCATACGCGACAAGCCCGGCGGCGAGGGCGACGGGCAACATCATGTCGCCGAGCCGTGCGGCGCCCCGCGCCACGAGGAACAACCAGAAGTTCCTGCCCCACTTACGGACCCGCGGCTTTACCGCTGCCCCGGACGCACTGGACAATCCCCCGCCCCCCTCAGACCGATCTTGCCACCTTACTACCCGGTGCGATATCCACCAACGCACTGCACGAACGGCGCAATCCACCCCCGGCGAAAGCGGCGGCGCCGCCGTGAAATCGGAGTTCCCTGACCTACAGGAATAAAGAACCCCTGAACAAACAAAGTAGGTCAGGACCGTTCAACGCGGTTCACCTCATGAACGGCACAGTGAACTCCAGTTCCACGGCTACGGCCAGGCCGAGACGGTGGCCGCCGGCCGCCGCGTCGTCGGCCACTCCGGCAGCGGCCCGGGCCGGGCGACCGATTCGGACGTGTTCCCCGACGGCGGTCGGGCGGTGGTGGTCCTCGCCAACCACGACACCAGCGTCAGGCCGATCGTGGCGCTGGGGCGGCATTTGGTGACCTGAGCGGGCCCGGTCATTCGGCTGGTAGTGACACGGTGACCGTGAGGCCGCCGCCAGGGCGGGGGCGGGCGGCGGTTGTTCCACCGTGGGCGGTGGCGACGGAGCGGACGATCGACAGTCCGAGGCCGGCGCCCTTGGCGGTCACGAGCCGGTCGGTGGTGTGGTGGCGGAACGGCTCGGACAGGGCGGCGACGCGTCGTCAACCTGTGCGGTAGGGCGGCTACACCGTAGGTGCGACGTGTACGCCGCATGTCGTTCCTATGCTGATGCGCATGCGCGGCAGGGAAAGCACAGTCGTCCCGTTCGCGGACCCCGTGATCGCGGTCGCGACAGCCGCGATCGCGTGCCTGGTCGGCAGCCAGTACTCACCGCTGGGGTGGGGTCCTGACCCGGTCGCGTACGCGCTCACCGTGCTGATCTTCCTGCCGCTCGCGGTGCGCAGGCAGGTGCCGGTGCTCGCGCTGGCGCTCAGCAACTCGGCCCTGCTCGTCTTCGTCGGACTCGGCTACCCCCAGCTCGGAATGAACTTCTGGGGACCGGTCCTCGCGGTCTACTCGGTGGCGTCGCTGCGACCGCCGAAGATCGTGGCGCTGTGCTACTCGACCGTGGTGCCGGTGCTGCTCTGGGCGGGGCTGCGGCTGACCCTGCCGTGGTACATCGCCGTCGCCGAGGCCGTCGTGTTTCCGCTCACCGCGTGGGCGTTGGGCAACGTCGGCCGCCAGCTGGAGCTGCGCAACCGGCAGCTGGCGGTGCTGACCGAACAGCTGCGGGTCGAGCAGGAGTCGCGGACCGAGCGTGCGGTGACCGAGGAACGGGTGCGCATCGCCAGGGAACTACACGATGTCGTCGCGCATCACATGTCCGTGATAGCCGTGCAGACCGGGTTGGCAGGGTACGTCTTCGACGACGACCCGCCAACCGCCCGCGCCGCTGTGAACACGATCTCTGCCACCAGCCGGGAGGCGCTGCGGGAGATGCGCAGGCTGCTGGTGTTGCTGCGCACCGACGACGAGCCGGACGACACCGCGCTGAACCTGGCGCACCTGCCGGAGCTGGTCAGGCGGATGCGGGCCACCGGACTCCCCGTCAGCATGGACCTGCCCGCCGACGGCCTCGATGAGCTGTCCCCCGGTCTTCAGCAGTGCGCGTACCGGGTCGTGCAGGAGGCGCTCACCAACGTCATCAAGCACGCCGGGCTGGCATCCACCGAGATCACCGTGGTGCGCGGGGTCGACCACCTCACGGTGCGGGTCAGCAACAAGCCGGGGCAGCCGGTGTCGTCGGCGGGCCTGAGTACTGGCCACGGCCTGGTCTCCATGCGTGAGCGGGCCGCTCTGTACCACGGAACCCTTGTCGCCGAGCGAAACGCGGACGGCGGGTTCGTGGTCGATCTGACCCTGCCGACCGGTGCGGACGACCGGCCCTCTGCGGTATAAGGGACTGTGGTGACGAAACCGATCACAGTCCTCGTCGCCGACGACGAAGTGCTGATCCGTGCCGGTATCGCCGCGCTGATGCGTGCCGCACCGGGGATCACGGTGGTCGGTGAGGCGGCGAACGGCCAGGAGGCCGTCGCGCTCGCCGCGCGCACCAGTCCCGACGTGATCCTGATGGACATCAAGATGCCCGGCATGGACGGCATCGCGGCCACCGAGCGCATCCTCGCCGGTTCAGCCGAACCCGAACCACGGGTGATCGTCCTGACCACGTTCGACCTCGACGAGTACGTCTACGCGGCGTTGCGCGCGGGCGCGGCCGGCTTCCTGTTGAAGGAAACCGAGCCGCACCAGGTGATCGCCGCGGTCCAGATGGTCGTGAACGGGGACATGCTGCTCGCGCCGTCGGTCACCTGCCGGCTCGTCGAGGCCTACGTCGGGCGCCCGGCCCGCCACCTCGCCCCTCCTGCGGCGGTCAGCCTCGACCGGCTGACGCCGCGCGAGCTGGAGGTGCTGCGGCACGTCGGCACCGGGCGGACCAACCAGGAGATCGCGGGCGACCTGACCGTCAGCGAGGCCACCGTCAAGACCCACCTCAACCGCGCCATGACCAAGCTCGATCTGACCAGCCGGGCGCAGGCCGTGGTGGTGGCCTACGAGTCCGGTCTCGTCGTCCCCGGCACCGACGGTCCACGGTGAACAGTCAGCTCATGATGGTGTTGTCGCTGAAGTCGACGTCGTCGTCCGCCGGCACCCGGCGGGCGGGTTGACGCGTCGACGGCGGCTGGTCCGGCACGGGCGGGTGGTACCGCTCGTCGATCTGCTCGTCGAAGAACTCGGCGAGGCCCGGTTGCCGGGCGAGCGGGTTGTCGTCGGCCGCCGCCACCGCCTGCGACCTGGCTGCGGCCGCCCACGCGGCCCTGAACTGGCCGGCGAGACGGGCGGCGACTTCGGGGGTGACCTCCGACGCCGTCACCCGGACGTCGGTGACGTCGCCAAGACCGTTCACGGTCACCGCCACGGCACCGTCCGGCGACAGGCCGGTCGCGCCCGGCCGCGCCAACTGGCTCGCGACATAGGTACGCGCGGCCACGACCGCGTACTCGTTCACCCGCTGGCTGATGTCGATCGTCGGGTTCATCGATACTGCTCCTCTCGCTCAGGCGTCGTGGTCGGGTGGGAACTGGTCACCGAGGTCGTCCAACGTCTGCAAGGCGCTGGCAACCTTCGGCAGGAGCACCCCGAAATAGGCGAACGCGATCCCGACGACCAGACCCACCAGCGCACCGACGCCCGCGCCTGCCGCCGCGCCGGGAGGTCCGAGCAGCAGGCCGAGGCCCGCGCCGACGAGAGCGCCGAGACCGCCGACGATCGCGGCGAGCTTGTCCGCCAGCGTCGAGTCCGCGGCGTCGGCGAAGTCCACCAGCGCCTGGCCGACGTTCTGCGCGGTCTTGGCGGCCTTCGCGTAGAGCGGCGTGTCGATGTCGATGTGCTTCTTGAACCTGGCGAACGCGTCGCTGTCCCGCCATCCCTCGCCGAGGTCGTCGACGATCCTCGGCAGGTCGCGGGCGGTCTGGTCGAGCGCGTCGGTGATCGCGCCCGGCGCCTCCAGGTCGGTGCCCCACACCTCCTTGCCGACTCGCCGGATCTCGTCGAGATCGACCTGCGGCATCAGGTTGAAGAAGTCGCCGACGGCCTCGTCGATCCCGGCCTTCGACAGGACCTTGCCAATGACGTCTCCCATGCCCCAGATGACATGGGGATGTGTGACGCTGATCGGTGCCATACCGTCCTCCATTCGCTGCCGGTCGCTCAGATCGGCTCGTTGCCGATCGGGCCTGGCTTCGGCGTCGGCATGGTCGGGACCGGGCCACCACCCCGCCTGCGTGGCATGGGCGCAACCGGCCCGGCCGGCACCCGTGGCATCGGGTAGGTCGGGTCGATCCCCCTGAACCGGTTGCCGCCCGCGTGGTCCTGCCGCCAGTAGTCGTCGCCGGACTTCCGCAACTGGTCCGCGTCGCGGGCGAGGAGCCGCGCGTAGCGCGGCAACGCGGACAGCCATGCGGCGCGGATCTCCGGATACGGGTCGTGAGCGCCGGAGATGGCCTTCCCGCCGAAACGCCCGGCGATTCCCACCAACGGACCCAACGGAATGCCTCCCAGCAGCATCCCGGCCACGGCCATCGCCTTGGACAGCGGGTCGAGCGTGGGCAGGTCGCCCTTGCTCGACAGGGTGTCCTTGGCATTCGTGATGGTCCTGGCCAGTCCGTCGAGCTTGTTCGCCGCGTCCTGCAGGTAATCCGGTTTCACTTTGAATCCGGTCATCGTCTCGCCCCCTTCGGTGTCGTTTCCCGAACGTGTCGATTTCCGAACCGTGGGAAACCTAACCGCGGGCACGTGGCGAGCGCGTCCACCACACGCGGACAAACTCAGGCGGTAGAACCGTCGCCTCGCTGCGACAGCCGTGGTAGCGAAGGCGGGCCCGATCAGCCTGTCGTCGCAGGGCGGTGACGGCCACGCCGGTACGGATCACGCAGTGCGATGAGTCGCTTGCTCCGCCGAGGCTGAAGCCCAGGTCGGCGCCGCTCCAGGTGCACGGGCCGTCGGGACCTTGCCGTACGGGACGTGGGCCGTGCTGTCGGACACCTCGTGGTCCGTGGTCGGGAGGCTGGCTATGACGTCGCCGTGTTGGTCCGAGACGGTCAGGCCTGGCTGGCACCCGTCCGGGTGGACAGGAGTTGTCCGACAGGCCTCGGCCGAATGTCGTCGCCCCAGCGGAGGGCGTCGAGGAGGCCGTCGCGGGCGGCGGCGAGGTACTCGCCGGTGGTGTGGGCATCCTCGCCGCGGCCCCGGCCCGGACCAGGTTGACGATCATCCCGATGACGCGTTCCCACGCGACGCTGGACCGGTTGGCCGTCGTGGTCCCGACGACGAGGTCTCCGGTGCCCGCGTGCCGGGACAGCAGGGAGGCGAAGGCCCCGAACATCACCTGGAACGGCGTCGCACCGAGCGCGGCGGCGAGTTCCGCGACGTGGCGGGGGGTGCGGCCGGGGACCGTGCGCCGGAGCAGGCTGCCACTGCCCCCGGCCATGCGTCGGCGTCGGCGTTCGCGCCGGAGGCGAGCCGGGGGAACACGGTGGGTAGTGGTGCGTTCGCGAGCGCGGCCCGCCGGTGCCCCGCGGCGACGTCCGCGGCCGGCGAGGCGAGTCAGGCGTGCTGTGCCCGGGCGAACTCGGCGAACTGGACCGGCGGCGCCGGGGTGCGGCCGGAGTATAAACAGGCCAGCTCGTCGAGGAAGACGCGGTAGGCGATCGAAGCCGCGCGGATTATGGCTCCTTTCCGAGGGTATGCCTGCGCCACCACGAACCGTTTCATGACGTGGAGGCGCAAGATGACGCAACAATACGATGATCAGACAACACCGGAGTCCCAACGATCGACGACCGAGGTCGCTCGGGACGAGGCGGCCGGGGTCGCCCGGAGGGCCGCGGACAAGGGTGGCGAGGTCGCGGGCACCGTGGGAGAGCAGGCGAACCGCGTCGCCTCGGAGGCCGACAGGCAGGCACGCAATCTCCTCCATGAGAGCAGGGAACAGCTCACCGGTCAGGCTCGGCAGGGCCAGCAGCGGGCAGCGGAGGGTCTCCGCACGGTCGCCAGCCAGTTGCAGCAGATGTCGGACAAGAGCGACGACCAGGGCGTCGCGTCGGAGGTGGCCAGGCAGGTCGCCGACCGCACCAACAGCGCCGCGTCCTGGCTCGAGCACCGTGAACCGGGTGACCTGCTGAACGAGGTGCGTCGGTTCGCTCGCCGCAAGCCCGGCGTCTTCCTCCTCGGGGCCGCTCTGGCCGGGGTGGCGGTCGGGCGCCTGACCCGTGGCGCGGCCGCCGCGCAGAGCGACGACCGGCCCGCTGATCACACCAGGACGGGTACCGCGGAAGATCAGATCCCCCGGCAAACGTCGGCACCCAGCACGCCGAGGCACGCGGCGGGACCGTACGAGCCCCAGGCGCCGACGGGGACCGACCCTCAGACGGCGCCCCTGCCACCCGCATCGGCGCCATGGGAACCACGGATGGGACCGGTGAACCGATGACCGCTCCCACCGAGAAGCCTGGCAGCGCTCGAGAACGTCCGGATGTGGAGAACCTGTCGGTCGGCGATCTTCTCGGCAACGTGTCTCGTGACCTGTCGACGCTGATGCGTCAGGAGGTTTCGCTCGCCAAGGCCGAGATTCGCGCGGAGGCGGGCAAGGCGAGCAAGGGCGCGGGAATGATGGCCGGAGCGGGCATGGCCGCGTGGCTGTGCGTGCTGTTCCTCTCCATCGCGGTGTGGTGGGCACTCGCCAACGTGATGGACGAGGGGCTTGCCGCGCTCATCGTCGCGGTGCTCTGGGCCGTCGCGGGCGCCGTGCTGTACATGAGCGGGCGCAAAACGCTGCGCACCGTCAACCCGACACCGGAACGCACCGTGGACACCGTGAAACAGGTGCCGGATGCGCTGAAAGGAGACATGTCATGACCGCAGCCGACCCTGAACGGCTTCGC
This sequence comes from Actinophytocola glycyrrhizae, assembly GCF_042653545.1. Lineage (NCBI taxonomy): Bacteria > Bacillati > Actinomycetota > Actinomycetes > Pseudonocardiales > Pseudonocardiaceae > Actinophytocola > Actinophytocola glycyrrhizae. The sequence goes on along the minus strand of NZ_JBHSIS010000017.1, from coordinate 439,408 downwards.
AGGCAGATCGAACACACCCAGCACAACCTGAGTACGGACGTCGACCTGCTCGCCGAGAAGGTCACGCCGTCACGAGTCATGGAGCGGAGGCTCGGCCGGGCCCGCAGAGCGGTGACCTCCATGCGCGATCGCGTGATGGGTGCGGCCACTGACACCGCTTCCTCCACCAGGGACCACGTCAGCGACACGGCCTCCTCGGTCGCGGACTCGACATCGTCCATGGCCGGAGACGCCGCCCACACGGTGCGTGATTCCGCGCAGGGCGCCAAGGACGCGATGCAGGAGGCCCCGCAGGCTATCCGCCGTGGCACGGAAGGCAACCCCATCGCCGCAGGTCTGATCGCGTTCGGCGCCGGCTGGCTGCTCTCCACCCTCGCTCCGCCCACCAGGCGGGAACAGGAACTGGCCGGGGAGGCGACCGAGTGGGCGCGCGAGCACAGCGGTCCGGTCAAGGAACAACTCGGCCAGGTCGCCGAGGACTTCAAGGACAACCTCCGCGAGCCGGCACAGCACGCGGCCGAGGCGGTGAAGTCGACGACCACCGACGCCGCGCAGTCCGTCCGGGACGATTCCCGGTCCGCGGTCGACGACGTCACCGATCGCGCCGGGGACGCCAGGGACTCCGTGCAGGATCACCGTTCCTGACCTCCGTACCCATGCCGAGTGGCGGCATTCCGTTGGGTGCCGCCACTCGCGGGTATCGATCCCACTCCGCAGCCGTCCGCGCAGTTGCTGCCGGCCAAGTCCGAAGCAGTCGGATCGTCATCCCACCCCTGCCGACGCTCTGCTGACAGCAACGCCCTCCTCGTGGGTGTCGCTGCACCGGCGAGTGGGTAAACACGAACCATGATGTCGTCCAGGTGGCGTAGCTCCGTGCACGCGGACCCTCCCGCCGCCTTGGCCGCGCTGCGCGGACGCGAGGTCAACTACGACCGCGCCGAGGTGCGTCGTCCGGAGTGGAATCTCGATGAGCACCGCTGCACGCTCGGAGTCGAGCCGCCTGGGCCTGCGTCGGTGGGTGGGCCCTGGGCGGTTGCGTGCGACCTGCTCCGTGACTACGAGTTCACACCACCGGCCATCGTACGGGCGGTGTACGACCCGACGGTGCCGCTGCTGGGCCGCGAGATGCTGTTGGAAGGCCGGTTCAGTGCGCTGCGTTTCGAGATGGGCGTGCGGATCACCTCGCTCATCCTGTCCGGCGACCCCGAGCACGACGTGTTCGGCTGGGGTTACGAGACGCTGGCGGGTCACCTCGAACGCGGTGAGGTCGTCTACCGGGTGATCAAGCACCGACCGTCAGGACGTGTCGAGTTCTGCGCGACCTCGCATTCTCAGGTCGATCCTCGGCTCGGACCAGTACTGCGGCTCGGCTGGCTTCTCTTCGGCCGCCGGACCCAGCTGCGGTTCTACGGCGAGATCCAGCGTCGCCTGCGGGACCTCGTGCGGCAGCGACTTGACGCCACAGGCACGACACCTCCGCGCCGTCCCGTCGAAGGGCATGACGGGTTGGTGGCGGTACCGTCTGGTGTGGACCCACACCCCCTTGACCGCTTCGCGCTCTACCGTCACGACCCGGCGCGCTCTCGGCTGAGGGCCTCGTGAAGGTCGCGTCCCGTGTCGATCCACCGGGTGGTGATGTGCACACCGTCGCGCACGTGACCCCCCGTGACACGCGCCGCACCGACACAGTAACGCACCCACATGTTGAGCTGGATCTCCTTGGCCAGCCGCAGCCGCGCGTACAGCCACTCGACGAGCCGGTTCGCACAGCGGTGCCACGTCTCGATGGTGAACCGCAGCGCCGGGCCGTCGGAACGAGCACGGAACTCGACCTGCCCGGCTTCGAGATGTCCTACCAGCGTCGCCAACCGGAACGAGCCATCGGTGGAGTCGACCACTCGCACCGGCCCGTCCCACGGCGCGGGCATGCGCACCACGTACTCGTCCCCGACCCTCAACGACTGATCATGACCAGTGAGCTTGCAGAACAACACTGCCTCGGTCGGCGCGGCGGCGTTCAGATCCGAAGCCAGCTTCGCCATCAACTCCGTGGGACCGAGTTCACCGTCCACGATGCACACCTCGAAGACACGGTGCCACAGCGCTCCCTCCCCGTCCGCGATCGGCTGACTTCGGTCATCGACCAGTGCCGCCGGCAACGTCGGCGGCAGGTCGTCGAGATCGCCGGGTTGCTCGCAACGATGGAGCGGGGTCGTCATCCACAGGTACCGCCAGGAGACGAGCAGTAGCCCGAGCGGCCACCGCGCCAGCATCCGCGCCGTGTCCCCGAGCATGAAACGTCGCGGCATGGGCACTCTCCCCCGTCAACGCCACCGAGGCGATGCCGAAGGCCGTCTTCGGCTCGAAGGGAGTGCCCGCGATGGGTGCCATCACACCTCTGCAGGGATCACCGATCCCGCGGCTCTTGCACCGTGCCGGTCTGCGGGCCGCCCACCTGCACGTCATGGCCGGTGCGGCCCTCGGGCTGTGTGTCGGTCTGTGGCTGCGCGCCAAGACCGTCGACCAGGACGAACGCGCCAACGCCGAACGCCGTGCGTTGTTCGTCGGGCTCTGGCCGCCCACCCTCTGGCTGGTCGGCGATACCCTCGAACGGGTGACTGGCAGCGGTCGACCTTGAGCGCGGGTGGCAGCTGTGAGACAGGCGCCGGCAGCGTCGCATCCGGCCGATCCACTCCTTCGTCTGACTCACGAGGGTGATTACCGGCGACCACGCCTGCCCGGACGTGGACCGTCGCCGCGATGCTCGATTCGACTGGGGGCGGCATCCGGACCACCTGCCCGCCGAGCTGGCCGACTACCTCAGCCTCTGGCTGCCGGTCTGGATCGACGAGTGGGCCACACACCGGCACTGGGACCTGCTCGGCGAGCTGCTGGTCGTGGACGCCTGCCTGCCCGAGCCCGCGCTCGACGACGCGGTGTGGCGGTACTTCGCGGCCGCGCAGACCCAGGAGGGAGCCATGCCGGTGAGATCGGTCGGCGTCCAAGACCTTCACCGGGCTGTTGCTGGCCCAGCTCTCCCGCCGCCACGTGGTGAAGCTCTCCGACCCCGTCACCCGGCGGTCGGGTGACCGGATTTCCGTGAGAAGTCCGGATCGCCACGAGGAAGCGGAGAGCTACATCAACCGATCGAGTAAAGCTGGCCGTTCGCCGGGCAGTTGTCCGGCCGTTCCTCCCCCAGCTGGGTGAGGCTCTCAGCGCGCCATGTCCCAGATCGTCCAGGTGGTGGTCGACATGACCGACGTCCATTTCCGCCGGGCTCGTTGCCTGGTCACCTCTTGGTGGCGATCACCCAGCGGTTGGCGTTGAGCGCGTCGTCGGGCAGCGGCAACGGGCCGCGTCCGTGGCGGCGGGTGAAGTCGTAGGGGAGGTGGGTCGTCGTGGTCCAGCCGAGCGAACCGAGGTGCGCGGCGGAGTCCGGGCGGGGATCGCGGTCGAAGAGGGCGATGAGGTCGACGCCGATCTGTGCTTTCGTCGCCCGGTAGACCGGGCTGTCGCGCACCTCGGCGGGTTCGCGGAACAGCTTGACCTCGTACACGAACGTGCTGCCGGGGGCGGCCAGGCGGTCCACGGTCTCGACGAGGTTGCGTTCCGCGTCGCTGGGCAGGTACAGCAGCAGGCCCTCCGCCAGCCACGTCGTGGGTTCGGTGGGCCGGAAGCCGGGTAACAGCCCGGCCCAGTCGTGGCGCAGGTCGGTGGGGATCGAATGGCGTTCGGTCCTCGCGGTCGCGCCGAGACCGTCGAGCACCCGCTGCTTGAACGCGAGCACGCTCGGCTGGTCCAGCTCGTACACCGCGGAGCCGGTTACCCAGGGCAGCCGGAACGCCCGCGTGTCCAGGCCCGCGCCGAGCAGCACCGTCTGGCGGTTGCCCGCCTCCAGCACGACGTCGTCGATGACCCGCGTGCGCAGCCCGAAGTAGCGGCCGAGCCTGCCCCACAGGGGGTTCGCGTCGCCGTCCGCCACGTCCTGCGGCCGCACCGGCCAGTCGCTGCTCGCCGGTGCGGCCCGCACGAAGTGTTCGGCGTACTCGTCCTGTGCCAGGGAGTCCGGGCGGTGCGTCTCGATCGCCCTGGCCGCGGCGACCATGAGTGCCGTCAGCCCGACGCCACTGCCGACCACGTGTCCTCCTCGTCGGACGCCGTTGCTATCCCGCGCTCGGCACCAGGTGGTCGCCGACGATCCCGGCCGCCTCCGGCCGGTAGTAGTCCTGGATGCTGCCGACCCAGTCGGTCACCTTGACGCGGTCGTCCCCGTCGGGCCCCAGCGAGTCGAAGAACGTGTCGATGTTCGTCCGCTCGAAGCCGATGCCGGTCATGAGCGCGGTGAACACCGGGCGCTCGATGAGCCCGTCGCCGTCCGGGTCACCCAGCGCGGCCAGCGCGCGGGCGAACTCGTCGATGGTGTCCTCGAACCGCTCGGGCGAGAGCACGCAGGCCTGGTACTCCTCGTAGCTGACCCGGTTGTCCGCGTTGGTGTCCAGCTCCGTGGTCAGGGTCCTCCAGTACCGCCGGAACGCGGCGACGATCGCTTCCCTGGCCGCGTCGTCCGACGCCGAAGCCGCGTCGACGACCCGGCCGGCCATCAGTTCGAAGTCGTCCTCCTCGAGCGAACCGGAACCGTCGACGTCGAACAACGTGAAGATCAACCGGACCCGGTCAACTGCCTCAGCGCGCATCCGCTCCCACCTTCCAGCGTTTCCCGACACGTTCCACCGGTTTCCGAGCCACTCCGGTGAACCGCTCACGACTATGCCAGAAACCCGCTCCACCACAGGAAGTCCGGTCCGCGTTCACTGGAAAGGATGAACCCGGACACGGCGCCGGAAGTCGACCGGAAAAGACCGTTCCGACGAACCACAAGGTCACACAATGGCGTGGATTCTCCCTGCCTTTCCTCCGGTGACCGGGCCGGGCGGGCGAACGTCGCTGTGCCACTCGAGCAACGTGGTGCGCACGATCGGTCCGCGGATCTCCTGGGGGAGCCGGTACCGCCCACCCGCGTCTCGCACCGGTTTGCGTAGCCGCAGTTCCTCCAGCGGGGCGTTTACCTCGCCGCTGACCGGCATCCCGGTGCCCGCGTCGAGGATCGCGGCGACCGCGCCCCGGGGCAGGCCCGGGTCTCGGGCAGGAACGCGGGACGCCGAGGCGCCCGGATATCCGGGCGCCTCGGCGTGGACGTCAGGGGTTGACCTGCCAGTGCACGTTGACCTTGTAGCTGCCGCCGTGACCGTTGAACGTGAACGTGCCGGTCGGGAGGCGGAAGTTCGTCCAGCCGTAGTCGGAGCCGTTCTTGTACATCCACTCGTACCGGTTGGGCAGGTACACGTAGTGGGTGCCCGGGTCGAACAGGTCGTCCTGGAACAGCTCGAACAGCCAGTCGAAGAACACGCCGACCAGCCAGGCGACCGCCTTGCCGATGGCTTCGGCGAGCGCGGCGCCGAGGTAGCCGGTGAGCACACCGGCGACGGCCTTCTCGATCACCGCGAGCACGTCGTCCTTGACCTTGACCCACACGGAGTTGATCGCGTCGGCGAAGCCGGAGCCGTCCTTCTCGGCGAGCATGACCACGGTGCTGTAGGTCCTCGGCCACGCGCCGGCGTCGGTGAGGTCGAAGCGGTGGAAGAGCTTGCCGGGGTCGGCGTAGACCTTGACCTCGTCGTCGTCGAAGTCGTCGGCGACCGTGAACGGGTTGATCTTCGTCGTGGCGCCGTGGTGGCCGACCGCCACGCCGCCCATCGCGATCTCGTCGTCGCCCGGCCACTCGGGGTTGGTCTCGTCCGCGCACCTCACCCGCTCGACCCGGTAGTCGAGGCTGGTGAGCGTGGGGATCCGCAGGTGCGCCGGGACCTGGTACTTCAGCGCCATCTCCCTGGCGCCTGCCTCCTCGATCCGGTGGGTCGCCTCGATCCGGGCCGCGCGGTCGGTGAGCCTGCTCTCGAGTGCGGCCCGGTCGAACGGCACGGTGTCCGGGGTGAACACGCCGGAGAAGCCCAGCCGCGCGTACCTCGCCGGGTCGATGGCGCCGTGCCTGCCGAACTCCCGCTTGCGGGTGGCCGGGTCGCTCACCATTTGCCGGGCGGCCGCGGCGGCGGCCTTCTGCCGGTCGGCCGGCATCGACAGGATGCCGGTGCGCAGGTCCTCCTCGATGCTGCCGACGGGGTACGGCGTGGACGGATCGGCGGCGACGACGGCCATCGAGTACCTCAGCGCGTAGTCGGCGTCCTGCACGATCGACGCGATCTCGGGGTCGGACCGCAGGTCACCGGGCGTTGGCGGGGCCGGGTACTCCGGGTCCCCGGCCGCCACCCTCGGGGGCGGGGCGGTGGCGGCGGCCTGCGCGGGGATCAGCGCCGCCGTGACCGCCGCGATCGCGATCAGGGGTAGCCCGTAGCGACGTAGTGCGCCCGGACGAGAGCATAGGCGTGTACGCATGGACAAGTTCCTTTCCTGGGGTGGGGCGGCGCCGGGTGTCCGCCGTCCCGCGAGAAGGTCTACGGACCGGCGGTTGCCGGGCGGCTGTGGTGCGGTTGCCGGGTGGCTGCGCCGCTGGAAGGAGCGATGGGTGACCGATCTCGACATCCGGGTCCTCGGCGTCGTGGAGGCGGTCGGTCCGCACGGGACGGTCGCGCTGACCAGCACGCGGCGGGTGATCCTCGGGGTGCTGGCGCTGCGCGCCGGTGCGGTCGTGCCCTACACCGAACTGGTCGACGTCCTGTGGGGCGAGTCGCCACCGCGCACCGCGTTCAAGACCCTGCACAGCCACGTCGCACGCATCCGCCAGGCGCTCGCGGCGTCCGGGGTGGACTCGGTGGTCACGACGCGCGACCCGGGGTACGTCCTGGAGCTGCCCAGGGAACGCGTGGACGCGCACCGGTTCGAGCTGACGGTCCGGCACGCCCGCGCCGACCTGGACCGCGGGGACACCGGCGCGGCGGTCCAGACACTGCGTGCGGCGGCTCAGCTGTGGCGCGGTGAACCGTTCGCGGGCACCGACCTCGGCGAATGGGGCCACCACGAGGTGGACCGCCTGCGGGAGCTGTACCTGTCCGCCACCGAGGACCGCTGGGCGGCGGAGATCGCCACCGGCGGGGCCGCCGCTGCGGTGCTGGAGCTACCGCGGCTCGTGGCCGCCGAACCGTTGCGGGAGCGCCTGACCGGGCTGTTGATGCTGGCGCTGCACCACTGCGGCAGGCACGCCGATGCGCTCACCGTCTTCGAACGGCTGCGCGCCCGGCTCGCCGACGAGCTGGGCGCCGACACCGGCCCGGAGCTGTCCGAACTGCACACCGCGATCCTGCGGCGCGACGTGTCGGTCGCGACACCGCCGGCGCCGGCCACGCACACGCCCGCGCAGATCCCGGCCAGGGTCGGGCACTTCACCGGCCGCGACGCGGAACTGTCCGGCCTGGACGACGTACTCACCGGCGACGAACTGCCGATCGTGGTGATCTCCGGCCCGGCGGGCATGGGCAAGACGGCACTGGCGGTGCAGTGGGCGGCGCGGATCACCGCGCGGTTCCCAGACGGCCACCTGTTCCTCGACCTGCGCGGCCACGACCCCGAGCACGCCGTCCCGGCCGAACAGGCGCTCGCGCGCCTGCTGCGCGGCCTCGACGTGCCCGAGGACCGCATACCCGCCGGGGAGTGCGCACGCTCGGCGCTGTACCGGACCCTGTTGCACGCCAGGCGGTGCGTGGTGCTGGTGGACAACGCGGGCACGGTCGACGACGTGCTGCCGCTCGTCCCCGGTTCGGACACGAGCGTGCTCGTGGTGACGAGCAGGCGTTCGCTCACCGGGCTCGTGGCCCGGCACGCCGTGCACCACGTCGTGCTCGACGCGCTCGACGCCGCCAGTTCGGTGGCGCTGCTGGGAAAGGTGCTCGGCGAGAAGCGGGTGGCACGCGAACCGAAGGCCACCGCGCGGCTGGCACGGGTCTGCGCCGGCATGCCGCTCGCGCTGCGGATCGCGGCCGCACGCCTCGTCGGCCTGCCCTCCCGGTCCGTGGCGGAGCTGGCCGACGAGCTGTCCGCCGCCCGGCTCGACGGGTTCGCCGTGGAGGGTGACGCGCGCACCGTCCGCGCGGTGCTCGCGGGCGCCTACCGGCCGCTGTCGCCCGACGCGGCCCGGATGCTGCGGCTGCTCGGCACTTCGCCGACGCCGACGGTCAGCGGGCACCTCGGTGCGGCGCTGGCCGACGCGCCCACCGCGGTGCCGGTGCTCGGCGAGCTGACCGGCGCGCACCTGCTGATCGACGCGGGCGACGGCCGCTACCGGTTCCACGACCTCATCCGCGAGTTCGCCCGCGACCGGGCCGACGCGGAGGAACCCGAGCCCGCCGCGATCGCCGGGCGGCTGCTCGACTGGTACCTGTTCATCGCCGACGAGGCGAACCGGCTCGTCAACCCCGACCGGGACGCGGTGAAGCCCACGTTCCGGTTTCCCCTGCCTGCGCTGCCCTTCGCGGCGGGCAGGCACGAGGCGACGGCGTTCCTGGAGTCCGAACGGGACGGTTTTCTCCCGGTGGTCCAGTACGCACGCGAACAGGGCATGCCCACCGAGGCGTGGCACCTGGTGTACCTGCTCACCAGCTTCTACGAGGTGAGCGGCCGCTGGACCGAGCGGGTCGAGCTGTGCCGCGCCGGGCTCGCCGCCGCCCGCGACACCGGCGACCTGTCCGCGGAGGCGGAGATGCTGCGTGCGCTCGGCGTCGCGTACTACATGACCCGGCGGCTCGCGGAGGCGGTGGACACCAACCTGACCGCGCTGCGGGTCGTGCGTGAGGTGGGCGACCTCGCCGGCGAGGGGCACGTGCTCAACAACCTCGCCAACGCCTACGCCGAGCTGCGCCGGTTCGACGAGGCGGTCCCGGTGTTCCGCGAGGCAGGCGAGTGCGCCACGGCCGCGGGGAACCGGATCGGTGTCGCGTTGTCCCAGCGCAACCTCGGCCACGCGCTCGTGCGGATGGGGCGCGCCGCCGAGAGCCTCGCACCGTTGACTGCCGCGCTCGCGATCTTCGACGACCTCGGCAACGCCCGGCTCCGCGCTGGCACGCTCGACACCCTGGGCGAGGCGCACCGCGACCTCGGCAGGCACACCGAAGCGCTGCGCGACTTCGCCGAGGCGCTGGCCATCAGCCGCGAGATCGGGGACCGGTGGCTGGAGTGGGAGTTGTTGCGCGACCGCGGGCTCACCCACCTCGCCGTGGGCGACCTCGCCGCCGCGCTGGACCACTTCGGACAGTCGCTCACGGTCACGAGGGCCGTGCACGACCGCAACGGCGAGGCGATCGCGCTGGCGCTGATCGGCCACGTCCACCTGCTGGCCGGGCGGACGGCCGAGGCCGCCGAGCGCCTGGAGCAGGCCCTTTCGGTCCGCGCCCAGGTACCCGACGGCTACGAGGAGGCGCACATCCACCGCGACCTCGCCGCGCTCGCGGCCGCACGCGGTGACGACGCGGCCGCGGGTCCGCACCGCGACCGCGCCGTGCGGCTCTACCTCCGGGTCAACGCCACGGCCGAGGCGGAGGCCCTCAGCGAGCCTGGATCGTGACCGTCATGCGTGCCGTGCCGATCGTGCCCGCGTTGGTGCCGCTGATCTCGATCCGGAAGTACTCCCCCGGTTCCGCGCCTGCCAGCAGTTCGACCGGCACCTGGACGCGGTCCGCACCGGCCGGGACGGTGACCACGCGGTCCTTGATCGGCAGGTAGTCCTTGCCGGCCACCGCGGTCCCGTCCGCCGTGCGCAGACGCACGGCGACCGGTGCCCGTGCGACGGTGTTGACCCCCAGCGGAAGCGCGCAGTGGTCGGACGGCCACCAGCAGATCCCGCTCGCCGGGACCGCGACGACGACACCGGGTCTGGACGCGCTCGCGTCGTCGTTGAGCACCGGCACGACCGCCGAACCGTCGGCGATCGTCACGCCGCGCGGCCCGAACAACGTCACGCTGAACTGCTCGTCCTGCTCGTACAGGTCGTCACGCACCAGCTGCACCTGGACCACGCGAGGGCCGGGGCCGGTCCAGCCCAGCGTCCCGGTGGTGGCCACGAAGTCCTGGCCGGCCTCCGCCGTCCCGCCGACGGTCGAGTAACGCACCGAACCCGCCGCCGGGCAGCCCGCCCTGGACACCGCCATCGTCACCGTGAGCGTGGCGACGTTCGTGCCGCCATCTGAGCCCTCGTACATCGGGTGCGCGTCGGCGATCGTCACCGTCGGCGGCGCACACACCTCCGCCGTCGCGGTTCCTCCACCCGCCACGACCTGTCCCAGCACGGCCGCCGCCGCCAACGCCAGCACCCTCGCACGCATCCGCCCACTCCTTCTCACGGAACTCATGGCGGAAGGTGTACGCGGCGCCGGTTGTGAGGCGGTTGTGACCGGTTGCCCGAAAGGGCGGCGTCACCGGGAGCGGGTGCAGGGCGCTGCCGCCCTCCGGTGGGAACGGGACCGAAGGCAGCTCGCCGCGGTTGTGCCGCGTCGCCTCGGTCGTTGCGGCCCCACCGGGCCAGGACTCTGAGCCGAGGACGGGATGCGGTGTTAGTCATCCGCCGACGGGGAGCTACTCCGCAGGTCGACCTTTTACGGCGTCTTGAGGACGCCCCCATCGACGCTCCAGTTGGAGCCGACCGCGCTGGGCATCGTCGGCGACGCCAGCAGGAGCACCGCCCGGGCGATCTCAGCGGGTTCGATCAGCTTGCCGGTCACCATTCCCGACTGCTCGGGCATGGCCGCGAGCAACGTCTCGTGGTCGATGCCCATGGTCGCCGACAGCCGTCCCATGTAGCCGTCCGGGCTCGTCAGGATCGCGGTTCGGGTGGCGCCGGGTGTGACGACGTTGACCCGGACGCCCGTGTCCCCCAGTTTCTCCGCCAGCCCGCGGGAGAACGCGTTCAGCGCGGCCTTGGCCGCGCTGTAGGACAGCGGCACCCCGCGCGGGTCACGCGCGGAGCTCGAGCCGATGTTCACGATCGCTCCTTGTGCCAGCGACAACGCCGGCAGCGCGGCCCGCGTCATCTCCACGGCGGCGCGGAGGTTCAGCGCGACGATGTCGTCCCACGCCGCGCTGGCACCGCCGAGGGGGTCGAGGAGGTCGGCGTCGGCCGCTTCGCCACCGCCGGCGTTGTTGACGAGCACGTCGAGGCGTGGGTCGTCCGCGAGCACGGTGTCGAGCACCCGCTGCGACGCGCCAGCCTCGAGGAGGTCGGCCGCCACGAACGTCGCGCCGGTGGCTTCGAGCTCAGGAGTGCTCTTCCGCGACACGGCGACGACTTCGGCGCCTTCGGCGATGAACGCCCCGGCAGTCGCCAGTCCGATGCCCCTGCTCGCCCCCGTCACGAGGACACGCTTGCCCGCAAGATCCAGATCCATGGTGGTACTCCATTCGCGTCTGACTTGACTCGATAAATGCTACACGTAAGTCTCATTTAGTCGAGGAGTCGAGACGTTCACGCTTCGGATGTAAGCTGATCCGGGACGTCTCGGACGAGCCGAGCGGGAAAGAGGGGCTCCGGGTGAGCGCAGACGCCGAACCGCGGCGCTTGCGGGCGGACGCTGAGCGCAGCACGGCGCGGATCCTGGCGGCAGCCGAGGAACTGCTCGCAATCGACGCGACCGCCACGCTGGAGCGGATCGCCGACGCCGCGGGACTCGCGCGCGCCACCGTCCACCGCCGATTCTCCTCCCGCAAGGCGCTGCTGGAGGCGCTGACCGGCCTGCTCAACGAGCGGTACCTGCGCGGGCTCGACCAGGCGCGAGTGGCCACAGCGCCGCCCGTCGCGGCGCTGTACCGGCTGACCGAGCTACTCTTCGAGCTCAAGGCCGACAACCGGGCGATCATGGAACTCACCGTGGACCCGGCCACCAAGACGACACCCCTGAGCCCCGAGGTCACGGCCGGGCTCGAACTGCTGTTCAGGCGGTTGCGCGAAGCCGGCGAAATCACCGCCACCGACACGGCGTGGTGCTGCGCCATCTACCTGGCCGTCGTCCACGAAGCAGCACAGCTGCCGACGAACTCACCGATGCTGGGCGAGGCGGCGGGCGAAATAGGCACACGGACCGACCTGACCTACCGGACCGTACTGGCCGCACTGGGCGGCGGCCGGCCACACGTCGACCTTCCGGAGGAAGTGCCGGGCAACGACCCGTAACGGCCTGGTCGAGCCCTACATGGGCGACCTGTTCGGTCACGGCACCACGCCGCCCATGGATCTTCGCCAACGAGATCCGCGACCACGGCTCCTACAGCCGATGGGCAGCCACCGGCCCCTACTACACGCACCGTGGACCACCACCATCGGCGCGAACCAGGAGTAACTCGACACGGCCGCTATCGCCGAGCCAGCAAGGGGACCGGCGCACACCACCCCTCTCGGCGAGGGGCGGTGACATCGGCTGATCAGTCGGTGTCGGACTGGTCGGCGGGGGGTGCGGGCAGTTCCTCCCGGGTCTGCGCCACCAGCCGCGCGATCGTCTCGGCCAGTTCCTCCATCGATGGCTGTGTCACTGCTTCACCGTCCTCGTCACCTCGTCGCGCACCAGCGGGTAGAGCGTCTCCCGGGACATCTGTGGGTACATCTCCAGCACCTTGGCGATGACCGCCTCGACCACGCGGGAGTCGTTCATGGCGTCGATGTACCTCGTGTAGGACCACGGTCCGGCTTCGGCCAGGCCGTAGGACTTGGCGGGGCCGACCGTCTTCTCCCAGACCTCTTCCTTCTTGACGACCGTCGTCGGGAGTTCGGTGACCGTGCACTCGAGTGTGTACAAGGTCTTGCCGGCGCGACTGCCCAGCCCTCGCACCACCCACTTCTTGCCCGCGAAGGTGACGGTGTCGCCGAGCTTCGCGCCAGCCGGGCGGATGACGCCCAGGGCACCGGCCACGTCCTGCTCCGGCACCTGGGCGCACAGCTCGGGAAGCGTGCCGGTCAGGACGGTGCCGACCTCGACGGGTCTGCGTGCCGCGTCGCGTTCCTCCTTCTCCTTGCGCAACCGCTGCCCGAGGTCGTCGGAGAGCTTCAGCGGCTCGCCCATGATGTCCTCGTACTGCTTGCGGAACTCGTCGTAGAACACGTGTTCCGGGCAGATCTCCTGCAGCAGCAGGAGCAGTTCCTTGCGGCCGGGGTCCTTCGCGAGGCCGTAGGTGCGGTGGTAGTCGGCGGTGCGACCGAGCTTCAGCGCCCACTCGTACGCGGCCTCCTTGCCGAACGCGTCCCGCATCGCACTGATCTCGCTGACGAAGACCAGGCCGGCTTCCTCCTTGATGCCGCGGAGCTTGTGGCCGCACTCGTGCCAGATGGTGCCCTTCAGCTTGAATTCCTGGGACATCAGGCTCTTCGCGATCACGATGGTGCCGATCGTGAAGCGCGCCACCAGCGCCTGGTAGTCGGGGTTCGGCTCGCCGTCCTCGACCTTGCCCGGGCCGTAGTTGGTGACCGCGATCTTGCGGAACAGGGCCACCTTGTCCTCGGTCATCAGCGCCACCGCGGGGTTCGCGCCCGAGGAGAGCCCCATGCCGACGTCGGCGGGCACGACGATGATGTCGGTGGGCCCGGGCTGGCAGCCGACCTCGGACATGATCCCCATGACGGTGCTGTCGTGGTCGGGGAAGAATCCGGCGTACCCGCCCGTGTTGTTCTGGTACGTGTCGAAGAAGTCCGCGACCTCCTTTTTGTCGCTCTCGGCCCGGTCGGCCCCGGCCTTGTTCGCCTCCGCGCCGATCGCCCGTGCCCGGCTGCTGTCGCCGGACGCGCGGACCTGCCGGACGAGCTCCATGATCTCTTCTGGCGTCGGGTTCGTCGTCCCGGTCGGACCTAGCACGGCGTCTCCTATGCGGTCTCGGCGACGTACTGCGCGGCCAGCGCGCGCACATAACCGGAGTCGGCGTCGGGGTACTGGTCGAGCAGCGTCGCGGTCACCTGGTCGAGCAAAGCCTTGTCCTGCTGGGCCTTGGCGCCGTCCTCGTAGGTGAACGGGCCCTGGTCGGTAAGGCCGTAGCGCCACTGGCCGCCCTGCTGCGCCACCCACACGTCGGCCCACTGCTGTGCCTCGGACTGTGTGGCCGCCTGTGTGCTCTCGGCTGCTGTCGTCGTCAGCAACTGTTCCGCTTCAGCCTGTGTGAGCCACGGCCCGTTCCGGTCGACGGCGTAAACGTAAGCGCCGCCGTAGCGGGGGTCCTCCCCCGCCGTCGTGTACCAGCCGGTGCCCCACTGCTGCGCCCGCTCGGCCGCGGCCCCAACGCGCTCGTCGAGCGTGAGCCACGCGTGGTCGGGGCCGCGCTCGAGGTCGGAGTACCGGTACTGGGTGCCGTCGTGGACGAAGTACAACGTGCCAGGCACGCGATTAGCCGCCCAGTTGGCACTGTTGTCCGTGCCGGTGAGCCCCCTGTCCGCCGTGTGCTCCGTCCGCCACGCGGACACGCACTCGTCGGCGAGGACGGTCAGCGCCGCCCCGGGATCGCTCTCCAGCACGGCGCGCAACTGCCGGTCCTGGTCGGCGGTCAACCGGGCCACGAGCGCGGCCGCGACCCACCCGTCGTCCTGGTCGGTCCAGTCGCCCGCTCCACCGAAGACCAGCTCCGCGAGATCACCGTGCACCGTCTCGACCTGCGCCGCCCGCTGCAGCCGCACCCCTTCGCCGTCCTCGACCGGGAGCCGAAGCAGCTGCTTGAGGTCTGGCACCAGCGCACGCCACACGCTCACGTCCATCCGCCCGCCCTTCGTCCTGTCGCGGCTCGAGCCTGGCAGGCGGACGGACCGGCATACAGCCACGGCGTACGGACTTTCGGGCACCCACAACGCCCGATCGTGCAGCTGTCCCACCCAGAGAGTCCCGATCACGGATAGAGAATGGGGCGAGCACGACGGCTCGCCCTGGAGAGGACGAACAGGTCGCACGGCGGCAGCTGCTGGTCCAGCTGTTGGAGACGGACTGGACCGACGACCTCCCACCGATCATCCCCGGACAACTGACCAGAACTGACGATCCCGGTGTCGCGGGGCCCGGCCCCGGGGCGCCGGCGCACGCCGCGCATCAACCGACGGATGAATCGACATCGACCTTGGTGACGGAGACGGCTCACAGTCACAGCTCGCCCTCGCCGCGGCTTCCGCCGTTCTGGTCGTGTCGTCGCCTGGATCCGCCGGTGTCGTCCGCCCGGGTGCTCGACCCGACTGCCGTGCTGGGCCTCGGCACCGCTGTCGCCCGGTGGCCACCGGGCGACAGCACGCTACTTCGTGAACGGAATTCGTGCTCGTCGTGAACGGTCGGGTGACCAATTCCGTATAGGAGGGTGACCGGCAACCGCGGAACAGGTGCGCCAGCAGCGACGAGGAGGAACATGACCAGAAGGTTCACCTTCGTGCGAAGAGGGGCGGGAGCCGCCGCGGTACTGGCATTGGCCACAGCCACGGCCACGCAGGCGGCAGCCGACCCCGTGACCGCCACGGTGCTCGAGGACACCACCCCGGGACTCAACGTCAACGTGGGAGACGGCGATTTCGCCGACCTGTCCACGGGACTGATCGGGTTGCGCCTGTCCGACGGCAGCACACTGGGCGTGTACTGCGTCGAGATCCGCACCGGGATCGACGCGGGACAACCCATGGTGGAGAAGGACTGGGCGGATTTCCCGGATGCGGATTCGCCGTTCAACGCCAACCAGGCAGGCATCAACTGGGTCCTGCACAACGGATTTCCGGTGGTCGACGCCGAAGAGCTGGCCACCCGGCTCACCGACGACGGCGCGAAGCTCAACGACGGACTGTCCACCGAGGAAGCCATCGCGGGCACGCAGGCCGCCATCTGGCACCTCAGCGACGCCACCGACCTGAACCGCGAGAACCCGGTACCGGGCCAAGAAGCCGCCGGACAGGACGTGCTCGCCCTCTATGACCACCTCACCGGCCTGGACAACGTCGGCATCGAGGAGCAGCCCGCGGCGTCGCTGGAGATCGAGCCGGACGAGCGGTCCGGCGCAGCAGGCGAACAGATCGGCCCGTTCACCGTGCGCACCAACGGTTCCATCGAGGAGTTCATCGCCGACGTGCCAGAAGGCGTCACCGTCGTCGACGGCAACGGCGCGGAACTCAACGCCGACGACGTCAAGGACGGCACGCTGCTGTTCTTCGACGTGGTGGCCGGGACCGCGGACGGTTCGGCGAGCGTGGAACTGACCGCGACGGCGCGGGTGGAGACCGGAAGGCTGTTCGTCGGCCAGAACTACGGCGAGGGCGACAAGACACAGTCGCTGATCGTCGCGGAGTCCGACACGAGCCGGTTGACCGCGACGGCCAGCGGTGCGTGGAGCGCGACACCGAACGAGAACCAGGCCACCGGAGAGAACCAGCCCGAACCGCAGGCGAAGAACACAAGCGACCTCGCCGAGACGGGTGCGTCGATCCTCGTTCCCGGGCTGGTGGGGCTTGTGCTGGTCGGAGCGGGCATTGGCGCACTGCTGGTGCTTCGCAAGCGGCGACACACCTGACACTGCCCTCCGCAACTTCACAAGAAGGAGTCCGGGATGCCACGAGCATCCCGGACTCTTTCGTTGTCCCACCGCTTTCCCACAAGCGACACGGGACAGAGGGAAGGACTCGACCCACCCCCAAGCGAGCCGCCGCGCCAGCAGTGGGACCACAAGTCCCAGGGCCCGCAAGGGTGTTGGCGGGGAACACGCCCCTCCCCAAGTCCCCCGCAAGCGGGGAGAACCAAAGGTCGTTAGGACACAGTCGAAGGGGGTGACCGGGTTGTCCCCGGTCACCCCCTTCAGGGTGTCCTGCCGGTCTCCTACCGCCGTTGTTCCGTTCGGTAAGCCGGGCCGAATCAGGGCTGTTCGCCGCTGTTGATGACGTCGACCGCCTCGGCCATCAGCTCCTCGGACATCACGTTGATGGCGCCGGCGTGGTCGCTGGCCGGGTCGTGCTCCTCAGTGAAGAACCCGTCGACAGCGAACCCCTGGGCGACGTTGTTGAGGTTGTCGCCGTAGAGCAGGGTCACCCGCAGCTGCGGGATGGCCACGGTGCCCTCCGGGCAGGCGCCGGTTTCCTCGTCGGCGAACGCCAGGTGGTCGCGATGGTTCGCACTGTCCACGTTCTCCCCGTCCCAGCAGCCAGGGTAGTCGTGGATGCTCACGACGTTGCTGCCTTCGGGGCACAGCGGGTACTTGTCGATGAGCCGGTCCTCGAACCCGGTGCACGTGTAGGTCGGCCGGGCGTTACCGAGCCCGTTGGTGATCGTCTTGGCGTCACCACTGAACAGTCGCAGGAACCGCGGTGCGGCAACGACCTGCGTCGTTGCGTTGCCACGCCACTCGACCAGCACCTCGGCCGGCAGCACCGGCTCACCGATGTTGTTCTCGTCCTTCACCGAAGGCTGGTCGAAACCGTCGCCGGCCTCGCGGTTGCGCAGAATCGGCCAGAAGTAGGTCGACTGGTCGCCGTTGTCACACGTGGTCTCCGCGGCCGCCAGGCTTTCCTCGGTGGACGCGAACGTGGTGTCCACGTTGCCGACGTAGTCGTGCAGGTGCTCGGCGCCGTTGGGCGTGCCGGGGGCGATCACGATGTTGTCGTTGTTCTGGTGCAGGTCCTCGTTGTTGCCGCACGCCGAGACGAACGTGCCGGTCGACGCGTCCTCACCGGGCTCTGGGGTGACGACGTTCGGCTCGACCGTGGTGATGTCGACGAAGTCCTCGGGGAACGGCCCGACGCACTGCGCCTGGTCGTCGCCGTCCTGATTACCCCCGTCCCCGTCGTCCGGGTCCTCACCGTCCTGGTTGCCACCGTCCTGGCCGCCACCGTCCTGGCCGCCACCATCCTGATCGCCGCCATCCTGATCGCCGCCATCCTGGCCGCCGCCATCCTGATCGCCGCCATCCTGGTTGCTGCCGTCGCCGCTGGCAGGGTTGTCCGGGTGCGCGGCTTGCGGCGCGGTCAGGCCGTAGGTCTGGTCCGGCTGCTCCTCGGGGTTCTGCTCATCCGACTGCTGCTCGTCCGGCTGTTCCTCGGGGTTCTGCTCGTCCTGTCCCTGACCACCAGCGCCCTGCTCCTGACCAGCGTTCTGGTCCTCCTGCGGCAGGTTGCTCTGCTGCTCGCCGTTCTGGTCCCTGGATACGCACAGCTCTTCGGCGACCTGGTTCTCCTCGCCGGCAGAGGCGCTGCCGAGAATGCCGACCGTGACCGAAGTACCGATGAGCGCGGTCGCGGCGACCACCGCGATCGTCAAGCGGCGCCGTGCACGGCGCTCCTTCTGGTGTCGTGACATGAGTTTCCTTGCTGTCGTTTGCCTGCCGAGTCACTCGTTCGCCCCGGGCCCTGCGCGCGTGGACGACGTCGGTCGTTCGCATTCCACCCGCGCTGGCTCGGTTCCGAGTACCGACGTGTGCTGGCTTCCTTTCCACAGAAGGTCGTTCCGGCCGCCGGAATGCGCGGCTCTACCTGCGTGGTACGGAGGGAAAGCCGGGGCCGTTCAACATCCACAGCTGGACTGACCAGTGACCTGGATCACGCGCCAGGTGCGCGCAGCCCGGCGGTCGTCCGATGTGGGCATGCTGCTCCGCCCGGTCCTGGGCGTGACCAACGCGTTCGCGCTACTACGCCTGCTCCGGCCGCGGATTCAGTTGCCGAGCCGAGTCAGGACCGCGTTCGTGTGGTGAAAGTCGTGTTCGGAGTCGACTCTGGTCAGCAGGAGTTTGGTGACACCGAGCGCGAGGTAGCGGCCGAGGTATCGAGCTACCTGGTCGTAGCTGCCGACCAGCAGGGGTGCGCCCGTCCGGCCGGTGCTGTAGAGGCCGGTCCAGTAGACCTCGTCATGGACGTCGGCCTCGGAAGCCAGCAGGGCGAGCCGCCGGTTCCAGTCGGATTCGGACTCACGTTTGAGCAAGGTCCTCAGCCTGGACGCGCGGTCGACCTGGTGACCATCGAGAGCGAACGCCCATGCCTCCTCGTCCGTGGGCCGTGCCACCATTCCGACCCGGATACCCATGCTCACCCCGGAGCCATTGTGGGTGGCCGCGAAGCTCTCGGCGAACCGGTCCACTGGTTCGGGGTGGGTGATCGCGACGTGACCGACGCTGTCCACGAGGTCGCGGCCGGCAGCGGACGATCCTGGTACGAAGATCCGTGGCAGGAGGTGTTCTGGGAGCCTGGTGTTCGTCCGCAGGTTCCGGTACTGGTAGTGCCCACTGTCCCAGGTGACCGGACCGCCGGAGCTGAGCAGTCGCCGCACCAGGGTCACGTATTCGACAGCTCGCTCGTAACGCCCGTCATGGTCGAGTGATTCACCGATCTGGTGCAGTTCCTCTGGTGCCGCGCCTGTGACGATGTTGAGATCGATACGGCGGTGGTAGAGGGAGGTCAGGCTGGCGATGGTCTTCGCCGCGGTGAACGGTGGCATCGTGTACGGCTGCATCGCGACCAGCGGGACAAGGGTGGTGGTTTCCTGCAGTAGGACACCGGCCACCGCCCACGGGTCGAGGACCATGTGGTCGTAGAAGACCAGCAGCCCGGTGAAACCGTTGTCCTCCGCGCGGCGGGCGAGCGCCGCCAGCCCGGGACGAAAGTCGTGTGTGGGCGGCAGCCACGGCACGGTGGCGGTACCGATCACTTCGAGATGACTGGACATGACGCGGGCTCAGGTCATCGGGATGGACGAGGCGCTGGGCAGTTCCATCCAGCGGTCGGAGTTGAACAGTCTGTCGACGAAGCCCTGTTTCCATCGTCCGGTGCGGCCTTCAAGTCCGCCGTACTCGTCCAGATAGGCGCGGTCCTGCGGTTCCAGTTGGTCGACGACGTGGTCGGGAACGGCACCGGGGTAGAGCTGACAGGTGTGGTGGAGCGCGAAGTAGAGCTCACGATCGGCACCGATCTCCTTGGCGTACCGGGGCAGGCGGTCGAGGAGGGCTTGTGGTGTGACGCGGACGGTCTCCCGCACGTCGAGGAAGCGCGCGAGGTTCAGGTCCCTCCCCTGGGTGATGCTGAGCAGGCTGGCTGCCTCTTTGTAGAGGTGCAGGCAGAGATCGAGCAGCTGGTCCAGCGGGTCCAGCGCGAAGGACGGCTCCCCGCAGATCACCACCTGCCGGGCGCGGTCGAGCACGGCGCGGACATCGACGCTGCCGGCCGACCGCTTCTGGAACAGGTCGAAGCAGAGGTCGATCTCGAACCACCGTACGTCGGGGTCGCTGGTGGTTTTCAGGAACGGCAACGCGTTGTTCAGGTGTACGGCCCAGAACATCCGAGTCCGTCGCTCGTGGGGGACGACGCGGTCGCCACCAGGTGACGGGACGCCCTGCGCGTAGCCGAGTTCTGCGAGTACTTCGGCGGCGGTGTTCAGGGACTCCCGGTCGATGAGGATGTCGAGGTCGCTCATCCGCCGGATCCCGGGATCGTCGTAGACAAGGGCGCACAGTGCGGGGCCTTTGCGCACCGCGTACCGCACTTCGCGCTGGTTCAATGCCTGGAGGACCCGTCCGAACTCGGCGAACAGGCTCCGGTTGCGTCGGACGTTCGTCTCGTACGCGGCCGAGTAGATCCACAGATGCGGCAGTATCGACTTGTCCCTGGGCAACTGCCGACCGAGGTTGCGCCCGACTGTGCAGATCACTTGCTGGCACAGCACCTGGTCGAGGAAGTAGGGCCAGTCCATCGGTTCCCTGGCATCTCGCCACTTCTGGACGGCGTCCGCGCTGTCCCTGCTCCATCGAGGCTCGGCCAGGGCGAGGAGGAGGTCGTTCTCGGGCCGGAGCGTGGTCACCGTCATCACGGCCTCTCCAGGGTGAGAAGTTTCCGTACGTGCTCAGGCCACCGGCTCGGGTCGGGGCCGTGGCGGTGCAGGAGGGCAAGCGCCAGCCGCTCGTAGCCCAGTGCGAGGCACGCGGTGTGGGCGACCGCGCCGTCTGGACCGGTGATCGCGAACAGCCGGCCGAACTGGTCGACGTGATAGTTTCCGGAGGCGACCGCCTGTGTCTGTCCTGGGCCGACCTCGGCCAGCAGCTCGATCTTGAGTTTCCGTTCCTGTTGCAACGCCCGCATCATTCGCCCGCCACTGCCGAAGAACGGGTCGCCCGCTACCGCGCTCTCCGTCCGCAATCCCATGTCGGCGAGCATCTGCTGGGCCGCGGCAAGGCGGTCGTCGCGCCAGCCGAGGCAGTTCTCGGCTGTGCCGAGCCGGACGAGTTCGCGCATCCGGAACGAGCGCAACCGCCCCACCTCGGCATCCGCTTCCTGCCTGAAGCAGGTCGCCTCGACGCTGCGCTCGGTGGTGGCTGCCAGTGCCGTGTCCGCGAAGAGGGGATAGACGCAGTAGCAACCGGCGGGCAACAGAACCAGGTCCGACTCGATCGGCGTCCCGGTCGACGTCCTCGTGTAGACCCTGCCCAGCAGGTGCGGGAAGTTCCGGTGGTAGCCAACTTTCTCGATGATCTCGCGGGCGATCACGGGCGGTGTGCGCAGTCGCTGCACGCCGTCGGGCTCCAGTGTCCCCAGTGCTGCGGCGAGTCCGTGCACGACCGACTCGAAGGCACCCGTCGAGAGGTGCACGCCGGGGACGGGTGTGGGCACCAGCGCGCCGCCGGACCTCACCGCACCCTGCTCTCGGTCAGTTCCCTGACGCAGCGGACGATGTTGAAGATCGTCGCGAAGGTGGCGTGCCGCAGCCGGTTCTCCGGGAACTCGAAGCCGAATGTCGCCTCGAGGTCGAGCATCACCTCGACGCTGGCCAGCGACGTCATGCCCAGCACCCACAGGCTGTCGTGAACGCCGATGCCCCGAACGGCGTCGCCGAGACCGGAGCGCTCCCGCAGGATCGCCCGCACCTGTGCTTCCATGCTCACTCCCAGCGGTTCTGGTTTCAGGTGGCCGGTGTGGCAGTCACCGTTGTGGACTCGATCACGACGGGCACCGGGGATTCCGAGATGCGCAGCACGACCTGCCTGCACGGCTCGCCGGACACTTCGCCGAAGACCGCGTACGCACCCTCGAGGTGCGGTGCCGGTGCCACGGTGATGAAGAACTGCGAGCCCGTGCTGCCCGACCCGGGCCCGGCACGGTTGAGCATCGCCACCCGGAACGGCTGGTCGAACGCAGGGCCGGTGGTTATCTCCTCGAACCAGCGGTAGCCCGCGCTGCCCTCGCCGGTACCGCGCCGGTCGCCACCGTTGACGCAGAAGCCGGGCACTCGCCGATGGAAGGCGGTGCCGTCGTAGAAGCCACCCTCCCCCGGCTTCCCGGTGCGCGGATCGACCCATTCCCGGCCCCCGCCTGCCAGCCCGACGAAGTTGTCGACCGTGTACGGCGCGGTGTCCGGCCAGAGTTCCACGCACACGTCTCCCATGGTGGTGTGCAGAACCACGCGGGCTGATCGGTAGGTGGTGAGCGAGGAGGGCACGGGTGACCGGACGCGCATTCGCCGCACGTTGACCGCGTTGTGAAGGAATGGGTCGTGCACCGGGTCGAACTCACCGGGTTCGGCGCGGTTGCCGCAACCCAGCCCTCCCGGGCGGGCCTGGTGCAGGCTCAGCTCGAACCAGTTGTCCGGCTCCGAAACCGATGCCTGGGACCGTTCCCGGTGGTGTCGCAGCAACGACCGCACCGCCGCCGAGGCGTGCCGTGACAGCGTGTCCACGTCTGTCCTGGCCTGTGCGTCGAGCACCGTGGGCATGTCCTGGACGTCGTAGAACTTGTCGAAGACCGAGCCGTTGTTGTGCTCGAGCGTGAAGCACTGGTCGACGAAGACCCGGTCCGGGAGCTCCCTGGTGACGTAGCGCTCCACCATCTCGGTGATCGGGTGCCAGGCCATGCCGCCGAACTCGACCCCAGGGCCTGCGAAGGCCTGACGGGCGAACTCGAGGGCGGTCGCGTGCCCGAGTTCCGATCGCAGGCGCGGCCAGGCCACCCGGCTGTCCCCGGTGCCGACTTCACGCAGGAAATGCGCCAGCGGTGGCGCACACAGGTCCAGCGGCATCCGGCCGAAATGGCCGAGTTCACTCCCGATGGCGACGTCGAGGTGGCCTGCGAGGTCGGCGCACAGTTGGGGGAGCCACGCGGCCAGGTGTTTTCGGGCCGCACCGTTGCCCTCGGCTGCCATCCATTCCAGCAGGTAGAAATCCGCCGCGAGGCTGGACGGGTCGATGTGGTCGACGAACCAGCGTGGACTGTACGCCGCGAGGTCGTCGGCGATGCCGACCAGTGCGTCGGCCCGGCTCAGGTCGCCGCGCAGGTAGCGGGCCCAGTGCCGTTGAGCGACGGCGAAGAGCCTCGGGTAGCGCCACTGTGAGCCGAGCACGTCGAAGCAGGGGCGGTGCTCCGGGCGTACGTCGCGGACCAGGTGGCCCGCCAGCATCTCGACGAGGATCTTGCTCAGCAGCACCCGCAGTCTGCGTTGGTACGGTGCGGAGCCGGGCAGCCGCCTGGCCAGCTCGACCGACAGGTTGGCCGGGTCGTCCCGCGTCTCGATGAGGTGCGCCCAGCCCAGGAGTGTGAGCACGCTGTCCGCCATGGTGGCGCCGCGAAAGCGGTTGCAGTCGACGTACAGGCCGGTCAGTGTCTCCGACTCTACGAGGTAGCCCACCGATGGCGTGTGTGGTGCGTAGGGCACCAGGTGGAGGGCCAAGGTCCTGGATGTCGCGGGTGTTCCCAGCGCCTGGCACAGCGGACCGAGGTAGTGATCTGGGTCGAGTACCTCGTCCAGGTCGGCAGCCGCCCGGGCCCGGAGCTCTTCGTGCTGGGCGATGACGGGCATGAGGGTGGGTTCGGCCGCGACCATCGCGGTGGTGATGAGCTCGGCACCAGCAGCCAGTCGCTCGTCGGTGATGAGCGCCGTCAGCTTCGCCGGCTCGGGTGCGTCGGCGACGGCGGACGGGATGTTGTTACGGACGATCGGTGCCCACAGTTCGAACCCGTTCCAGAACGCTGCCACCTCGGGAACCTGCGGACGAGGCAGCAGCATCGCCTCGAACGAGAAGCGGTCGTGCAGTTCGCGTTGCATGAGGAGGAAGAGGTCAAGCACGGGGCTGCGGGTGTGGTCAATCCTCACGGTGTGCTCCAGTGATCAGAGCCGCGTCGGCCAGTTCCTTCAGAACAGCGTGGCACCGTCGGGTGGTGACCGTGTTCCAGGGCTTGACGAGCGGGCCCAGCGCTGCCGCGGCGTCGGCCACTCGGTCCGGTGACGAGCCATGGCACAGGCCCCAGATCAACAGGGTTTCGCCAGGCACCCGGAACACCCGCGCGCCAGGTACGACGATGAGCGTCTCCCGGTCGGACGCACACGGGAGGGAGTACGCGGCCCGCCGCAATGGCCCGCCGCAGTCCGTCCACACCGGCCAGTGCGCGAGCGGCACGTCCCACCAGCCGAGGGTCATCGCGGCGACAACGCTGGTCTGGACGAGAGAGATCAGTTCGCCGAGGCCCTCGGAAGTGTCGTGGTGCATGAGGCGTCGGTATTCGGCGAGTGGGAAGCCCACCGGGGCGCTTCGGGCGAGCTGGTGCCAGACCCACTTGTCCCCTTGGTGGAGGTCACCGCAGCCCGCCGCCAGGGCCTTGCCCGCGGCGAGCAGCGCTCTGCGTCCGGCTGTGATCGCCGCGTCCAGGTCGAGCCGGTCCGCCGAGTGCCGGAAGCCGGCCACGTCTTCGACGGCGGAGTACGCGATTCGAGTCCAGCTGCTGATTATCCTGCGGCGCAGGGGCAGCGGGGAGGCGCGGAGCCGCTGCTGCTGGTTGGTCAGGCAACCGGTGTCGGTGACGATGTCCGCGGTGAGCAGTCGGACGGCGATCGTGAGATCCGCGTCGGTCACCCGGCTGCCGTCGGGAGCGGGGTAGTCGGCAAGGACCCGGCCCACCAGGCTGGTCAACCACTCGGTGGCGAGTGTCTTGACGTCGACCCGGGTGCCTTCGACGAACAGCTGCCGCCGGGATTCGCGCAGGTCGGGCCCAACCAGGTAGACATCGACGTCGCTGGAGGTGTTGCCCAGCCCCACCACCCTGCTGCCCGCCACGAACGCGGCGTCAGCGCCCTCGGCTGCCGCCAGTTCGGCGACCGTCTCCCGCCACAGCCCCATCGGCTGCGCGCATTTCATCACCAGCCCGGGTTCTCGGGCAGGGCGAGACCGAGGTACATGCCCTCGTCAGAGATCATGATGCCGGCACGGCAGCATCCGTCGAGGAAGTCCGTCACGCGTTCGACGGACACTTCGGACTCGTCGGCGCCCACTCGTTCCCGCACCTTGGCCGGTGTACGCGCCGTGTCACCGCACGCGTCGTAGGCGTCTGCTCGCCAGCCGGTCAGCACCAGGCGACGGGGCTCGGATGTCCGTTTGTCGATGATCGTGAGCCGGCCGGGCAGCCGCTGCACCACCAGGGTGGCGTTCTGCTCGTCGCGTTCCTGCCAGGTGTCGATGGCGTCGTTCATCTTCGCGATCGTCGCGTTGGAACAGGTCCCCGGCGACTCGTACCGGTAGAAGTAGGCGATCTTGGCGTGATCCAGGTAGGCGGGGAATATGTGCCGGTACGACTCCTGTGGTTGTTTGTTCTGCATCGGGAACGACTCGTCGGTGAAGTAGGGGCTGAACCGCTCGAGCCAGATTCGCTGGCATCCGGTTGGGGGTTCGAGGTGGTGGAGCAAGGGGATCAATCGCAGCTGTTCGGTGTAGTCCTCGTCCTTCTCACCGGGGAAGCCGGCGAGCAGGTTCCAGGCGACGCGGATGCCGTAGTAGCGCGCCCATTTGAGCAGCCGGACGTTGATGAGCAGGCTCGAGCCCTTGCGCATCAACCGGAGCACGTTGCTGCTCAGGCTCTCGATTCCGGGTTGGACCCGCATGATCCCGGCCAGCTTCATCGTTCTGACCTGCTCGCGGGTGAGGTTGGCCTTGACCTCGAAGAACATGTTCACGTCCCAGTGACGTTCTGCCATTTCGGCGCAGAACGACGTGAGGTACCGCATGTCTAGGATGTTGTCCACGGCGTCGACGTGCACGACCCGGTATTCGCGCAGTAGCGACGCGAGCTCGTCGACCGCGCGGGGTCCCGACTTGGACCGGAAGGCCATGTTCAACGCGTTCAGCCCGCAGAACGTGCAGTGGTGCTTGGCCCCCCACCAGCACCCGCGGGAGAACTCGACCGGCAACCTGATCGGGTCCTTGGGTACCAGCACCTCTTCGCGACCGAACCGGTCCAGGGCGTCGAAGTAGTCCCGGTAGGCCGGCACCGGGAGCTCGTCGAGCCCGGATGGTCCCAGCAGACCGGTCGACGGCGGTTCGGGGGGCTCGCCGTATCGGTGCACACCGGGGATCCGTACCTCCCGGCCGTCGGCGATGGCGTTGAGGAGAGCCGGGAAGGTGACATCTCCCTCGCCTGCGACCACGTAGTCCAGCCAGGGCAGCTTCCGCGCGTACTCGAGCCCCATGTCGCTGTCGAAGTTCGCGCCCCCGTAGACCAGTGCCGTCTGCGGGTGTGCCTGTCTGATCGCTCGTCCGAGCGCGAGCGCCGCGGTGGTCTGCAGGAAGGTCGACGTGAACCCGATGACGTCGTAGCCGCCCCATTCGGGGCGTGCCGCACAATCGGCGATCCACTCCGGCAGCGTTTCGCGCTGGGTCGTGACGAGGTGGTCGGCATCCCCGCCCATCCACTCCGACCAGTCGGCCACGACCTCGGGATAGGTGGTCAGGTACTCCGATGTCGGCATCACCTCGCCGAACGCGGCGTAGGAGAACAGCCACTCGCCGAGGAAGTGCAGCCGCAGGGAGTCCATCATGGCGAACTTGTCGTAGCCGGGTCCGCCGAGGAACGCGGCGAACTCGATGTTGAGGTAGTGGGTGTCGCAGTGGTGCCCGGCGCGGCGGGCGATCGACTGGAGGAGTCCGCATTGGATGGACGGAGCGTTGACCCGGGCCCAGGGCATGTTCACCATGGCGACACGCAGGGACCGGGTCGGCGCGACGTCCGGCTCGGTGGACGGCGCCGCCGGGCGCGACGGCGACAGCAGGATCTCGGTACGGGTCATCAGATCCCCCAATTCGTCGGTACGAACTCGTCGTGTCCGGGGTCAGGCGAAGTCGTCGTGTCCGTGTCTGGTCGCGCGGCGGGTCTGGACGGCGACGGCGAACAGGCCGAGCACCGCCGACACAAGGCAGATCGTGAGTTCCAGGAGTGCCTCGGCCAGCCAGGGTCGTCCTGCCATGCCCGCGTGGACGGCGGCCAAGCCGTGTCTCACCGGTAGTACCGACCCGATCGTGTCGATCCAGCCGACCTTGTCCGGTGGCAGAAACGCGCCGCTGCACAGGATTGTCAGGTAGCCGAGCAGGTTCGGGGCGAGCACGTCGGCTCGCTTGGCGATCGTCAGTGTCGCGGCGGCGATGCCCAGCAGGGCGTAGCCACAGGCCATCAGCGCGAAGATGGGCAGCCAGGGCAACACGTGCAGGCCGAGGTTCGTCAGTCCCAGCAGGGCTGCCGCGATGGTCGCCTCGATGAGGAAGAGGCCGAAGCCTACTGCGAGATAGGGCGCCGCCCGGGCGTACAGGACCGCGGCGACAGGCATGTCACCTGTGCGGATCCGCCAGAAGGTCGCGTGGTATTTGTCCCCGAACGGCACGTTGATGACGTTGACCGTGTTCGTCGTGGTCAGTGCGATGACCAGACCACCGACGAACGCGTACTGCGTGTGGTGCTCGCCTGCGACCACACCACCGAGCACCGTGAAGAACACGATCTGCAGCACGCCCTTGGGGATGGTGGCGAAGATCGTGGCGGCGGGCGGGAGGTTCGCGGCGTACTCCCGCCAGCCGAATCGTGCGGCCTCGGCGACCCGCCACAGCGACAGGCTCGTCTGCGCCCGCTCACGTGTAGTCAAGGGAGCCTCGCTCCAGCGCCTTGTTGATCGACCACCGGTAGGTGCGCCAGGCGATCACGCCGTACCCGGCGGTCAGCAGCACCGCGATCACCAGCGGGGCGGCCGCGAGCCGGCCGCCCGCCGCACCGGCGAGGAACTCGTTGATCCAGCGCAGACTCAGCAGCTGCGGCACCCAGCGCAACCACGTGGGAAGCACGTCCTGGGGAATCAACAACCCGCCGAGCACGAACACCGGGTACATCAGCGCGCCGGACCAGATCAGTCCGTTGCGGGTCAGGAGGAAGAGACAGGACAGCAGCGCCCCGAGCGCCGTCGCGGAGACGACGACGACGGCCAGCCCCAGCGCCGTCCAGAACGGGTGCGCGACGGCGACCGGCAGGCCTACCAGGAGGAGGGTTCCGATCGTCGAGACCAGGATCGTGCCGACACCGTAGAGCGTGGCACCGAGGCTCTTGCCGAACAGGACCAGCGTGGGTGACTCGACCCCGCACACGCACCGGGCCAGCGTTCCGTAGGTGCGTTCGCGGCGCAGCACGCCACCGCTGGTCCAGACGGTCGAACCCCACAGCGCTGTGAGCATCACCGATGCCACGACCTCCGCGGCGCCATCGGGCGCGGGACGCTTCGTTTCCACCGCGATGACGAGCAGCACGACGGGCAGAAACCCTGCGTTGACCAACAGCAGCGGATTTCCGCGCATGCTTCGCTGTTCGGTGCGCGCCGCGGTGAAGAAGGTCCAGACCGCGTTCTGCAGGCGATCTGGTGACGTCAGCAGGTCCCTCACCGGCGCACCTCGCCGAACTCGGTCCGGTCGCTCGCGGCCAGTTGTGCCGCGACGTGGGAGTACACGTCCTCGAGCCGCAGCGCCGCTACGTCCACGCCGAGGATCGTGGCGTCACCCAGCGCCGCACCCAGCCGGCCGAACGACTCGGCGCTCCAGTCCCGTACTCGCAGGCGCAGCGTCCACAACCCACTCGTCTCGACGAGGTCGTCCACCATGACCTGCGAGGACCAGCCGACCTCGGGTGCGGGCGGGGTTCCCGTGCCGCGGACCGTGACGATCGCCGTGTATCCGGCCAGCTTCCCGAACTCCGCGACCCCCACGTCGGCCACCACCCGGCCGTCGGCCAGGATCGCCACCCGGTCGGCGAGACGTTCGATGTCAAGCAGGAGATGGCTGGTCAGCAGCACCGAGGTGCCCTGGTCCCGGAGGGCGGCGACATCGTGTCGCAGGCGCTCGGCCTCGACGGGGTCAAGGCCCACGGTCGGCTCGTCGAGGAGCAGCACCGGCGGCTCGTTGATCATGCCGATGGCGAGGTGCAGCCGCTGGCGCATGCCCTTGGAGTAGGTCTCCACGGCGCGGTCCGCCACGTCGGCGAGCCCGACGTGCTCCAACGCCGCCTCCAGCCGCGTCGTGAGGCGACGCCGGCCGACACCGGCGAGCATCGCGAAGAACCGCAGGTTCTCCCGGCCGCTCAACTTTCCGTACAGGCCGCGTTCTCCACCCAGGACGACGCCGGTCATCCGGCGGACCTCCCGCCGCTTTCTGGTGACATCGAGGCCGAAGATGCGCGCCGTCCCGCTGGAGGGCAGCAGGAGGGTGGCCAGGATCTTGGTCAACGTCGTCTTGCCCGCGCCATTGCTCCCCAGCAGTCCGACGATCTCGCCCTGCCCGACTCGCAGGTGCACGTCGTTCAACGCGTTGACATCCCCACCGCGCGCCTTGAACGTCCGGCTGACGCCCTCGACCTCGATCGCTGTGCCGTTCACCCGGCTCCCCCCTGGTCCAGCAACCGCTGCCGCGCCGCGGCGAGCCGCACGAGGGGAATCCTGGGTGCCGCACAGGAGATGTGGTCGACTCCTGCTGCGACGAGGAAACTCACCGCCGAGGGTTCGGCCGACTGCTCGCCGCAGACTCCGATCCGGATGCCGGGGCGTACCTTCCGCGCGTCCCGGATCACCTGTCGGATCAACGCACCGACACCCTCGATGTCGAGCCGCTCGAACGGCGACCGTTCCACCACACCGAGATCCCGGTAGGCCGGCAGCAGGTGCCGGTCGGCATCGTCGCGGGACAGTCCCCACATCAGCGCCGTCAGGTCGTTCGTCCCCAGCGAGATCGCGTCGACTCGCTCGGCCAGCCGAGAGGCGAGCAGGGCTGCGCGCGGCGTCTCGATCATCGCGCCCACCGTGACCGGCAGGTCCGCCGCCGACACCCTCACCTGTGCGCAGACGTCGTCCAGCAGACGCCGGACCACATCCACCTCGGCGGGCGTGCTGACCATCGGCACCAGCAGTTCCGGTCGTGGATCGTGTCCCATCCGGCGAACCGCCATCGTCGCGTCGACCAATGCCTGGATCTGGGCCACGGTCAGTGCGGGCACGAGGATGCCGAGCCGCACACCGCGCACCCCCAGCATCGGGTTGTGCTCGCGCAGCCTGTCCAGCACCACTCGAAGGCCGTGGTCCGCGATCGACGCGGGGTCGGGGAGAAACTCGTGCCGGGGCGGGTCGAGCAGCCGGATCGCCACTGTCGAACCATCCATGGCCACGAGGAGCTCGGTGAGCTCGGTGCGCAGCACCGCGTACAGCTCGGCGAGACCTTCGGTCAGTTCTGGTCCGGGGCGGGCGACCATGACTCGTTCGAGTAGTGACCGACGGTCACCGAGGAACATGTGCTCGATCCGGCACAACCCGACGCCGACCGCACCAAGATCCCGCCCTCGTGCCGCCGCTTCCGCCGAGTCGGCGTTGACCTGCACGGACAGGCCCGGCATGTCCTTGAGCACGACGTCGAGCCAGTGCAGCAGCTCCGCGTTCTTCTTCCCCTTTGCGAGCGGCTCAGCCGGGCGGCCGCGGTACACCTTCCCGGAGGCTCCGTCGACCGTCACGACGTCGCCTGCCACAAGCACCTCTCCGCGCGCGGCTCTGAGACCTCTCCCATCGGTGATGACACCGTCCACGAGGCCGGCGACACACGGTAGGCCCAGCGCACGTGTGACGACGGCGGCGTGGGTGGTCTGGCCACCATGCTCTGTCACGACGGCCGCGGAAGCGAGCAACCCCGGCAGGTCCTCGGGACGTGACTCGGGTAGCGCGAGGACGGGTTCGAGGCCGTCCTCGCGTGCTGCGACCGCCGCCTGCCCGTCGAACACCAGGACACCGCTCGCGACGCCCGGTGACACACCGAGGCCACGCACCACGGTGACCAGGCCGCTGACGTCCGCTGTCAACGTCAGGGCACGCTCCAGTTCGCGCGGGTCGAGGGCCGCGAGGGCCTGCGCTGAACTGAGCTCACCGCGTGCGTGGCGGGTGGCGACGGATTCCGCGAGCGTTCCGCCGCTGATCGGTGTCCGGAGATCCTGCGTGGTGTCCGTTGTCCGTTCGGCGGTGGTCGTGGCCGGGTCCATGATCGGCACAGAATGATCTCTCACACTCTGCTATCGGACGTTGTAGTACTCCCGGCAGACACCCAGCAGGTAGACACGGTCGTCCACCTCGGCGGCTTCTTCCGGTGTGAGGGGGGTGAATTCGAGCTCGGCCAGGTCCTCGGCGGCCTCGCGGCGTGCGGACTCGTTCGTTCCGGCTGCGGAATCGGTCATGCCATCAGAGCTTAGGAACGAGTGGCTTCAGATCGCCTTCATCCGCATTTCTCGCGTAGGTGCGCGGCCACGTCGGACAGTGGACGCTCCGAAGAGGCGGCGGCCACCTGTGCCAGCGCCAGCGGCAGCCGCGCGCAGGACTCGATGATCTCCGCCACGGCCTGCGGCTCGGCACAAGCCCGCTCGACGCCGACCCGGTTGACCAGGAGCTGCCGCGCCTCCTCGACCGTCGGGCGGTTCAACTGCAGCACTCGGGCGCCGAGGCTGACGACGATGCCGGTCAGCGGGTTCCGCGCGGTCACCACGGCCACGCAGCCGGGTCCCCCGGGCAGCAAGGGTCGGACCTGATCGGCGTCCCTGGCGTTGTCCACCACCGTCAGCACGCATCTGCCCGACAGCACGCTGCGGTAGAGCGCGGCCTGGCCTTCGACGGAGCGCGGACGGTCCTGTGCGGGCACCTGCAGGGAGTCGAGCAGGACATCCATCGCCTCGGCCGGAGTCATCGCCGCGCCGGCCGGGTCATGGCTGCGCAGGTCGATGTACAACTGGCCGTCCGGAAAGCGGTGGGCGGCATGGTGGGCCCAGTGGACCGCCAACGCGGTCTTCCCCACGCCCGCGATCCCGCCGATCACCACGATCCGCGCTGACCGCATCCTGGCGTCACCACCGCCGATCAGGTCGTCCAACTCCTCGACCTCGGCGGCGCGACCGGCGAAGCCGTTCACGTCGGCCGGCAGCTGGCGCGGCACGATCCTGAGTCCTGGCGCGCGCACTGCCGTCGAGCTGACCAGCGTGTGGCCCAGGAGTTCCCGGTGGATCCGCTGAAGTTCCTGCCCAGGATCGACGCCGAGTTCCACATCGATCCGTGCCCGGATCAGCTCGTAGTGCTTGAGCGCCTCGATCGGCCGGTCGCACCGGTCCAGCACCAGGAGCAAGCGCGCCCACAGCGACTCCCGCAGAGGGAACCGCGTCGTCAGCTGCCGCAGCTGGGGCAGCAGGTCGGCGGCGCGGTCCGTCGTGATGAGTCGGTCGACCCGATGCTCGACCGCCGAGAGGTAGCGGTCGATGACGCGCGGCGCCTCGGTGGTCTCGAGCCAGGCCGACTGCACCCCCTCGAACGGTACGCCACGCCACAGTGCCAGCCCTTCGTCGACAAGCTCGGCTGCCCGAGCAGGGTCGGCGGTCTTCGCGGCGGCATCCAGCAGCCGGTCGAACCGGAGAAGGTCGACGTCGTCCGGCACTGCCCGCAAGACATAACCCGCCGGGTCGAACACGATGGACTCCGCTCCGAGAGCGGTACGCAGCCGGGCCATGTAGGTCGACACTGTCCGTCGCACGTCGACCGGCAGGTTCTGGCCCCACACCGCGGTCGCCAGTTGGCCGACGGTCACGGGCTGCCCTGCGGACAGGGCCAATGCGGCGACGAGCGTGCGGAGCCGTCCGGTGGTCAGCTCCACTGTCCGTCCGCCGACGACGACCGTGAGCGGGCCCAGCAGTCGCACCGCGATGCGGTTCGACTGCTGGGCCGGTTCCGAATCGTCGGCCGGCACCAGGTGGCCGTGCTGGGACCCCATGGCGGTTCTCCCCCATACAGATACGTGTTCGATGAACAGGCGTGCTCGACCACTCCATCCGAGCCCGGCGTGTTCCCGCGATCACGGCTGACGGGCCAGTCCGCCGGGGTACCAGATGTGCGGCTTCGATCGCGCTTGCACCACCACCCTCGCCTTTGCCGCCGCGCCTCGCATCCTGAGAGGCCGACCACCTCAATACCTATAGCAGATCGGGCACGCGAGGTGAGTCTGCTTGGCGTAGTCGGCGCGCGCGAGCGGCGTATGCGTACGAGCGGCGCACTGATCAAGATGCGCCTGGACCTGCAATTGGTCTTTCGATCAAGCATGTCGTGACGTCTCGCGAGTCCGGGCGGTATCGATACGGCTGAATGCGAATCGACAGCCACGCGCGTTGTCGCTCCTGGCGGTAGGTACGTACCTGTCGCCATGATCCCAGTCCATGCGGGGAGACAAGCGAGGTTGTGATCTTGCCTGGTTCTGCTCGCGTATCGACTACATCGATCGAAGATACCGGGCTCCGAATTCGTCCGGGCCTTCCAGAACGGCGAGGTCTTCCCGTTCTGTGGCCGACCAGAACACTGCACCGCACCCACGCATCGGGCACCGGAACGGAGCTCGGGGTACCGCCGAATGGCGGCGCAACCGCGGTCGTTTTGAGTCAGAACCGGCAACTCACGTCGGCCGTCGAATACACTTTCAAGATCAGGATTTACCCCGAACGTCTTACAGTTCCGGTCCGGAAGCGCGTCGCCGTGTGGAACATCTCGGCAGCGATGACGAGCCGGTTTCTCGCCGAACCGCGCCGGTTCACCCTGTTCCACTCGCTCGGCAAGAATTTTCTTCGGCCACGGTCCCACAATCGCCTCGGCGCTTTCCTCGGCTGGACTGGGCTGAATTCCCTGCTCCGCGCCCTCGCCGCCGACATCAGGCGGATGAAGTCGCGCGGAAAACCCAGCCGCCTGCGACCAGAGTTAAAGGAGGGCGAGACCTGGCGCTGACCCGGACGCGGAACCGTGGCTGACACTATCGAAGGGTGAGGACCCCGCTACCACCGAACGGTGATGGTGGATCCGGTGTAAAAGCTCGAACTTGATCGCCGGCCACGACAGTCCGAAGGGTTTGCTTCGCACCATGCTGACCCGGCAGGCCGGCCACGACAGAACGCAGTCATCCGGACAAGGCACCGCTCGAGATATCGAGGTTGGAATGAGAAAGAACGTCTGCGTGATCGGCGCGGGCCCGTCGGGCTTGGTCGCGACGAAAGAGCTGCTGGCCGAAAATCATTCAGTCACCTGTTTCGAACACAGTGCGAGCCCCGGCGGGATGTTCCGCGCCGGGGTCGGGTCCGACGAACCGGGCGCCTACGACTCGACCAAACTGACCATCTCCAACTACATGATGACCTTCTCCAGCTTCCCGCCGCGGGATGACGAGCGGCGGTACTGGTCGGCCGCCGAATACCGGCAGTACCTGCTGGATTTCATCGAGAAGTTCGATCTCGGCCCCAGCATCCGGTACGGGACGGACGTGCTGGGCGTGACGAAGGACGAAAGCGGCGAGGGCTATGTCGTCGAGGTCGCCCCGGTGGACGATCCCGCCGCGCGGACGGTGCATCGCTTCGACGCGGTCGTCGTCTCCACCGGAACGCACCGCGTCCCGAACTACGTCGACCTCCCCGGCCAGGACGACTTCACCGGCGAGATCACGCATTCGGCGCACTACCGGAACGCGGAGCGATTCCGCGGGAAGCGGGTCCTCTGCATCGGGATCGGAGAGACAGCGGCGGACGTCGTCAGTGAGATCGCCCAGGTCGCGGACCACTGCGCCCTGTCCGTCCGGCGTTACCAGCCGGTCATCGCGAGGTACCCGCGAGGACGGGAACACACGAACGACACCTTTACGAGCTACCTGCTCAATGCGATGCCGCTGTCTGTCATCACCCCGTTCCAGCGCCTGGGGACGAAGCTGGCCAAGCGGTTCGGCAAGACCGTCGCTTCCAGGGCCGTGGCCGCGTGGAACTCGAAGAACGACCACTACTTCAACCACTTCATCACCAAGAACGAGGCCTTCCTCCACCGGATCACCGACGGCACGTTGACGGTCAACGCATCGGGCATCGAGCGGCTTGGCAAGGACTACGTCGTGTTCAAGGACGGCCGCCGGGAGACGGTCGACACCATCATGTTGAACACGGGGTACGTCGAGGATTTCAGCCTCGTGAAGGACGTCGACATCGACGACGTTCGAAAGATGTACAAGCACATGATCCATCCGGAGCTCGGCACCGGTGTGGTCTTCATCGGATGGGCGAGGCCGACCGCCGGTGGCGTGCCCGCCTGCTCCGAGATGCAGAGCCGCTACTTCGCGCTCCTGTGCAGCGGCAAGAGGACGCTGCCGGAACCGGCGCGGCTCGAGGAACTCATCGAGCAGGAAGCGGCCTTCGAGAACGAGGTCTTCTTCGGCAACCCCGACCTGCGGACGCTGGTTCACTACAACCGGTTCATGATCGGCATGGCGAAGCTGATCGGATGCTCGCCGTGGCGGCCGGAGATCCTGGCCAGCCCTGCGCTGGCCTACCGCTTGTGGAGCGGTTCCCAGGTGCCGGCGGCCTACCGGTTGTTCGGCCCGCACAGCGATCACAGGAACGCACGGAAAACGATCCTGAGCCTCCCGTCGGGATTCAGTGTCGCCCAGACAGCGCTTCTCACCGCGGCAGTCGGCGGTGCTCGGCTGCTGACCGCGGCAGGTCTGCGGAAACCGGACCCGGCCTATGACTCGAAACCTCGTGCATCGCGACGCCTTGGAAGGACTGCGAACGTGACACGTTCCATCAGCGCGAGCCCACTGCTCTCCAGGACACTGACCCAGCACCTCGCCGGGCAGCTCACGGGTACCGGACCGGTCGTGACGGCCACCGCGCCGTGGACGGGCGATCCGCTGGTCGACGTCCGGACCTCGACCAGCGAGGACGTCGCTGCCGCATATGCCAGAGCGCGTGGTGCACAGGCGAGATGGGCGGCCGTGCCGGTGTCCGAGCGGGCCAAGGTCTTCCGCCGCTACCACGACCTCGTGCTCGGCAACCAGCAGTTGCTGGACGTGGTGCAGGCGCAGACCGGCAAGGCGCGCTACAACGCGGTGGAGGAGAGCCTCGACGTCGCGGGCATGTCGCTCTACTACGCGCGCCACGCGCGCCGGTTCCTCGAGCCGCGCCGCCGCAAGGGCGGTCTGCCGATCGCCACGAGGCCGACCGAGCTGCGCCACCCCAAGGGCGTCGTCGCGATCATCGCGCCGTTCAACTACCCACTGGCGGACGGCCACACCGACGTCATCCCGGCGCTCATGGCGGGCAACGCCGTGGTGTTCAAGCCGGACACCCAGGTCGCGCTGACATCGCTGCTCTCGCGTGAGCTGATGATCAAGGCGGGGCTTCCCGCCAGTCTGTGGCAGATCGTCGTCGGCGAACCGGACGAGATCGGTCAGGCCCTGATCGACGGCGCCGACCACGTGTGCTTCACCGGCTCCACCGCCTCGGGCAGCAAGGTGGCCGAGGCCGCGGGCAGCAAGCTGATCAGCGCGACACTCGAACTCGGCGGCAAGAACCCGATGATCGTGCTCGCCGACGCCGACCTGGACAAGGCGGTCAAGGGCGCGGCCCGCGCCGGTTTCACGAGCAGTGGCCAGAACTGCCTGTCCAACGAGCGGATCTACGTGCACGAGTCGGTCTACGCGACGTTCCTCGCGCGCATGGTCGAACACACCCGCACGCTCACGCTCGGCTCCGGACTGGACTTCGGCTACGACATCGGCTCGCTGTCCTCACAGCGGCAGTTCGACAAGACCGTGCGCCACGTCGAGGACGCGGTCGCCAAGGGCGCGAAGGTCGAGGCAGGCGGCAAGGCCAGACCGGATCTCGGCCCGTACTTCTACGAGCCGACGATCCTGACCGGAGTCACTCCCGCCATGACGGTGTACACCGAGGAGACCTTCGGCCCGGTGGTGTCGATCTACTCGTTCGCCGACGAGGACCAGGCCGTCGCGCTCGCCAACGCGACCGAGTACGGCCTCGGCGCCAGCATCTGGTCGCGCGACGTCGCACACGCCCGTGACATCGCCACGCGGGTCAAAGCGGGCCAGATCAACATCAACGAGAGCTTCGCGTCGGTCCACATCTCGAACGACGCCCCACAGGGCGGCATGAAGTCCTCCGGCCTCGGTCGCCGCCACGGCGAGTACGGCCTGCTGTCGTTCTGTGAGCTGCAGACCGTCGCGAGCCAGCACGGCATCAGCTTCGACCTGAAGCCGGGGGTGACCCGCGAGCAGGCGGCCCGCCAGAACACGATGGTCTACAAGATCATGAAGGCTCTGCGGTTGAAGTGAACACCGCCGCGGCCGGCCATCGTGCGCCGGCCGCGGCGTTGTCGTGAACACGTACCGAAGTCGTGGTCTCGGACGGGGAGTGATCGATGCGGACTGCTCCGGCCCAGGTGCGCAACGCGCACGAGCGCAGCGCAGCCCCGCACCGCGCTGTACGGGGACGGGTTCCGTTTCTACCGCGTCGACATCGCGAACATGGCCTACCCGACCGGGCAGGAGACCCCGGTCTGGGCCGCCGGTGGACTTCTCAAGGGTGCTTCGGACCCGGCCAACATCTTCGCTCCCGGTCGCTACAACCGGCTCTGACGCTGGAGGAGACACGATGTCCGCTGCCGCGGCGAACGTGCAGGTGCTGTTGTCCGTGGGTGTCGTGGTGGTGAGTGTCCGCGCCGTCGGCTCGCTGATCGCGAAGGTCGGCCAGCCCAGGGTGATGGGCGAGATCATCGCGGGCATCCTTCTCGGCCCCAGCCTCCTGGGGCTGGTCTGGCCGGAGGCACTCGAGTTCCTCTTCCCCGCCGGCGTGATCAGTGCGTTGCAGGCGATCGCCAACCTGGGGCTCGCGATGTTCATGTTCCTCATCGGGATGGAACTGGACTTCCGGTCACTGCGTGGCCGGGGATGCAGGGCGGTCGCGATCAGCCAGGCGTCGATCGTGGTACCCATGGTGCTCGGCGCCGGTGTCGCGCTGTGGCTGTACCCGGCCTACGGCGCCGGGGCGGACCGGCTGGCCTTCGTCCTGTTCCTGGGTGCCGCGATGTCGATCACCGCGTTCCCGGTGCTGGCACGGCTGCTGCGGGAGACCGGCCTGCTCAAGACCCGCACCGGTGTCCTTGCCATGACCTGTGCCTCGATCGACGACGTGACGGCGTGGTGCCTGCTGGCGGTGATCGTGGCGGTCACGTCATCGACCGGCATGGGAGACGCCCTGCTGACGATCGGGCTGGCCGTCGTGTACGTGCTCGTGATGCTCAAGGTCGTCGCGCCGCTGCTCGCCAGGTTCGAGCGGGTGCCGCTGTGGGCGGTGCTGGCGCTCGTGCTGGTGAGCGCGTGGACCACCGAGCAGATCGGCATCCACGCCATCTTCGGCGGGTTCCTGGCCGGTGTGGTGATGCCGAAGCGGGAGCCGTGGCGCCAGGAGGTGCACGACCGCCTCGAGTCGCTGGTGACCTACCTGCTGCTGCCGGTGTTCTTCGTGGTCGCGGGTCTGAGCACACGCGTGGACCTGCTCACCTCGCCCGCGCTGTGGGCGGTCACCGCACTGGTGATCGCGGTGGCCGTCGCGGGCAAGTTCGGCGGCGCGGCGCTGGCGGCGCGTGCGACGGGCGAGACCTGGCATACGTCGGTGACACTCGGGCTGCTGATGAACACGAGAGGGCTGACCGAGATCGTCATCCTCACCGTGGGGCTCGAACTCGGCGTCATCACCCCCACGGTGTTCACGATCATGCTGCTGATGGCGCTCGTGACGACGCTCATGGCGGCACCTCTGCTGCGGCTGATCCCCCAGCGGGAGGAGGCCCTGGTCTGAGTCCCGAAAGCGCCGTTGATCGCTCACCGGCGCACCTCGGACACCGCGCACAGGCGCGCAGACAAAGCTCGATGAATCTCAACCCCACTGTCCCACGGCGAGGGATGGTGTGAGTGCCGACGCGACAGTCCATTCAAGACGCACGCGATCGTGCACTGATCCGTTGCAGCAGGGCGCGTCCGGGAATTCCCGGACGCGCCCTTTACCTGTGATAAGGCCGAGTGAAATGAAAATCTCCACGACTTATGCACCGACGCACGTCATGCGATAGTCAAGTTCCTTGGCACACCATGGAAACATGATCACCGCCGTCCTCGAAGCCGTGCACACAGCCGCCTTGGCGAGCTGGTTCGGGTGCATGTGCTACAGCGTGATGTTCGTGCAGCGGCACCCGATGCGCGCGCGGGAACCCGCGGTATGGGAGGTGTTCGTCACCGAGATGGTGCACGGGGTGCGCTGGATTGTCCTCGGCACCATGGCGGTCATCTTCCCGACGTGGGTCGCGCTGATCGCCTTGCGGATCGCGACGGCCGACACCGGCACGGTGTGGTTGTCGCTGATGGCGACGAAGTCCGTGTTGCTCATCGGGGTCGTGCTGCTGTTCGTGTACGTGTCCTGGCATCTGTGGCCGCTGCGGATCTTCGCGCTGCCCGAGGAGCTCCCGCCGATAGACAGGAAGTTCATGAACGCGTCGCAGGGTCTCGTGCTCACACTGGGCGGCGCGCTCGCCCTCGGGGTGGTGGCCGGTCATGTCTAGCTGGAACCGGCCGATGTTCGTGTTCGCCTGTGCGTGCGCGGTGCTCGCGGTCGTCGCCACAGCGGGGCTGCTCATCGACGACCGCGTTCTCGGCGGCGCGCCGATCTGGGCCAAACCGCTCAAGTTCGCGATCTCGGGTGTGGTGTACGGCGCGACGTGGTCGTGGCTGTGCGGGCTGATCGACCGCCGCGAACGCGTCGTGCGCAGGGTGTCCGCCGTGATCGTCGGCCTCCTCAGCCTGGAACTGGTGGTCATCGTCGGGCAGGTGCTGCGCGGCAGACGCAGCCACTTCAACCTCGAAACCCCGTTCGACACGGTCCTGTACCAGATCATGGCCGCGTCGATCGCCGTCGTGTGGTGCGGCACGCTCGTGCTCACCGTGCTGGTGTTCCGCAGTGACATCCAGGACCGCCCGCTCAGGCTGGCCGTCGGCCTCGGCGCGGTGATCTCCCTCGTCGGCATCGGGGTGGGCGCCTTGATGACCATCCCCACCGGCGACCAGATCGCGGCGGCCAACGCGGGCCAGGGCTTCCACTCGATGGGCGCGCACACGGTGGGTGCGCCCGACGGCGGCCCCGGCCTGCCGTTGCTCGGGTGGAGCACCACCGGAGGCGACCTGCGCATCCCCCATTTCGTCGGCATGCACGCGCTGCAGGCGGTGCTGCTGTGGCACGCGCTGCTGGCACGGACCCGGTGGCCGGAACCGGTCCGGTCCCGCCTGGTGCGCATCGGCGCGGCCGGCTTCACGGGCCTGCTCGCCCTGCTGACGTGGCAGGCGTACCGC
The DNA here is from genome assembly GCF_042653545.1 of Actinophytocola glycyrrhizae. Lineage (NCBI taxonomy): Bacteria > Bacillati > Actinomycetota > Actinomycetes > Pseudonocardiales > Pseudonocardiaceae > Actinophytocola > Actinophytocola glycyrrhizae. Next base: position 398,941 of record NZ_JBHSIS010000017.1, on the reverse strand, counting down.
GGCCAGCCCCTGACCGACCCCGACGGTTGGACGCTGCTGGCGTTCGGCGCCCTGGTCGCCGGATTGGTGTTCGCTGGCAACCGCGCGACCCGCCAACCAGCCGACTCCCCGCTGCTCGCCACGGTTTCAAGGTAGCCGAACGCGATCGCTTTCCCTGTCGGACAAGAAGGACGTCGGCTGCTGCCCTCCTCCCCCGCAACGGCGCGGGAGAAGCGGCGCAGCGGGGTGACGACCACGAGGTCGACGTCCAGGTCGCCACCCCCCCGGCCAGCTGGCCATTGTGGACCTCCGACGTGTGGCCGACGACCCACCGTTACGCGCAATGGCTCGATGTGTTCCGCCGGGCGCGGACTTCGGCCTCGGCGGGGCCATCCACCTGCTCCAGTTCCTGTCGGCCGCTACCGGTGGCGGCGCACGCCTGCGGCGGCAGCGGCAGCGGCGACCATGGCGACCGCGCCGTTGACGAGCCACACCGCGTCGCCGATCCCGCTCCACAGCGCGGGTCCGGCTGCCGGACCAGCCGCGGAGCCGATGCCGTAGGCCGCTTGAGAGCTGCCGAGGTAGCGGCTGCGCAGCTCCGCCGACGGCTGCGCCCTGGCGGGATAGGCGACGAGCGACGGGGCGCTCACCGTCTCCCCCAGCGACCAGATCACCGTGGCAACGACGAAAACCGCCACGCCCGCCGGAAGTGCGTACATCGCGACGCCGAGCCCGACCAGAACGGCGCCGACGAACACCGCGACCCGGGTGTGCCACCGCTGCACGTACCTGGTCACCAGCAGTTCGCAGGCGATGACGATCACCGCGTTGGTCGAGACCAGGACGCCGTACACCGCCTCGTGCATGCCATTCGCGCGGACGGTCAGGGGAAGCGTCGACAGGTACTGCGAATACACTGTCGCATAGCCGAGAATCCCGAACAGGAACACCAGGAAGCGACCGTCGCGGATCAGGGCCAGGTAGCCCGATCGCGGTCCGGTGATCTGCTCGCGGCCCGAACTCCCGTGGCCGTCGGCCATGTCGCGCAGAGCGATCAGCACCACCAGCGCGCAGCCGAGCGCGGCGACCGCCTCGCCCCAGAACAACACCTCATAGGAGATCGCGACGAGCGCGATCCCGATCAGCGGCGCCGCCGCGGTGCCGATGTTCGTGGCGAGCCGGTACATGGCGAACACCATGACCTGCCGTTCCTCTGGGATGAGTCGGCTGATCACCTCCGCCGACGCCGGGCGGTACACCTGGCTGGTCACCCCGACCAGGGCCACCACGACCACCACGAACACGTATCCACCGACGTAGGGCAGCGCGGCGGTGAGCACGGCGGTCGCGGTCATCGACGCCACGATGGTGGTCCGGGCACCGAACCGGGCGGTGAGCCAGCCGCCCGCCAGCACACCCGCGATCGCGCCGACACCGTTGGCGCCCAGCGCCGCGCCAGCCTGGCCCGCACTGTTGCCCCGCTCGATCAGGTAGAGCACCAAGAACACCTGGAGGAAGCCGCCGAGCCGGTTGATCAGCATGCCGGCGATCACGGCCCGGACCGGCAGCGGCGCTGCCCGCCAGGTATCGCGTATTCCGGTGGGAGGTGGGCTGGTTCGGGTCACCGCCTGGCCACGGCCCCTTCGATGACCTCGTCGGCGGGTTCGAGCACCACCGCGGCGGCGGCTTCGTCGAGCACCTGGCGGCATTCCTCCACGGTGGCACCAGTGGCGACGACGAACGCGTGCCGACCGCTGACGTGGGCCCGCGGCGGCAGTCGGAGGTGTTGGCCCGGCTGGGCCAACACCTCGGCCCTGTCGACCAGCGCTGGCAACCGGGCCGGATCCACCCGCACGTCGCCGACCACCATGTCCTGCGGCGGGTACAGGAAGCGCACGGCCGCGACCCCGGACGACCGGACCCGGATGTCGGGTGCCCGGCCCAGCGCGAGGTCCGCGGCGACCAGACCGGCATCGACCCCGGTGGCGAGCAGGCCGAGGTACGGGATGAGGTCGCCACCGCTGCGGGCGTTGATCTCGACGAGACGCGGACCGGTCGCGGTCAGCCGCCACTCGGTGTGCGTCCAGGCCGCCGTGAGCCCGACGGCACGGTGGGCGGCGGTGAGGCAGGTCCGCAGCCGATCGTCGGACAGCAGCGGGTCGGCCGCGTCGACGAAGTGGCCGACCTCCTCGAAGTACGGTGGGAAGCCGAGTTCCTTGCGGGCCAGGAACAGCGGGGTGACCTCACCGCCATGGCAGAGCGCGTCGACGCTGATCTCCGGGCCGTCCAGGAACTCCTCGACCAGCACCGGCCGCTCGAACCGCTCGCGCACCTCGGGCATGGCCATGTCGTGGGTGTGCGGGAAGGCGGCAGCCAGTTCCTCCGGCGACCGGACGAGCGCGGCACCGAAGCTGCCGACCAACGCCCTCGGCTTGATCACCACGGGGTAGCCGAACCTGGCTGCGACCGCCGCGGCTTCCGCCTGGGTCGCCACCGCGCACGACGCGGCCTGCGGCACCTCGCCCGCGGCACAGGCGATCCGGGTGAGGTGTTTGTCCCGGCAGACACCGACGACCTCCGGGTCCATCCCGGGCAGGCCAACCTCCCGGGCGAGCCGGGCCGCGGGCAGGATGCGGGTCTCGTCCCAGCACAGGATCGCGTCGGCCGGCACGTGCGCGGCAGCCTGGGCCATCAGGTCGGTATCGAGGGTGTCGACGACGGTGTGGCCGACGATGTGGGGCCGCTCCCAGGTTGGTTCGGTGTCGGAGAACAACCAGATTCGGTGGTCCTGCGCAACCGACGACAGCAGATATCCGCGGGTGGTGCGGCCCATCGGACTGACGAGTATCAACAACGGGCGTACGTCGCCGTCCGGGGTTTCTTCGCTCATGGTGCTCGATGATATTGGGGTCAGGCGTCGGCCGGTACCAGGATGTTCCTGGCTCGCCCTTCCTCGATAATCGCGTCCCGGTCCCGCCACCGCGACCAGAACGCGCCATGGTAGCCAAGTTGGGCGAGAATGGTGAGGAACGGGTTGTCCGCGTAGTTGTTGTCGTGCCTGCTGAGCCCGGGCGCGGTCGGCAGCATCACGCGAGGGTAGTCAGCGGGCGGGATGTACTCCCACATGAATTCGAGCGTCTTCAACCAGCGGCCGTCCGGCCGGGCGATCGTCGTGGAATCCTCGGGCAGGTCGGGCGAGAAGTAGTAGAGCGGGCGGAAACTTCCGTCGGACTGGAACATGAACTGTCGCTCGTATTCCACCACGTCGGCGCACTGCTCACTGGTACGCAGCACGATCGGCTCGTTGGCGGTGTTGGACTGCAGGCCGGGCACGGTGCGCAGGCCGGCGCACTGCTTGGCCAAGCTCATGCCCAACGGCGAGTAGGGGAACACCCGCAGTCCGAGGGTGAAGCCGGTGACCGTGGCGTCGAGCGCCATCGTGCGGTCGATGCATTCGCGTAACGTGTCCTCGTTCTCGCCCGGCATGCCGAGCAGGACCTCGACCATGGTCAGCATGCCGTGCCGATGTGCGAGCTCTACCACCCGCACGGTGTCGGCGAACGTGTAGAACCGAGTGCCACGGCCGGTGACCTTCCACGAGTCGAGCAGGTCGTCACGCACGTGGTCGGGCGCGACATTGACACCGCGGCAGCCCGCGCCGGCAAGCAGTTCGGCGAACTCCTCGTCGAACGGCGCGGGCTGGGAGTAGATCCACAGGTTCAGCCGGTGCAGTGGCGAGGAGTGGTCGGTGTCCTTGCGGCGGATGATCTCCCTCAGCAAGGCCTTGGTGTTGGCGGTGGCCAGGTTGAACTCGCTGTCGGTGGTATGCAGATCGTGCACGCCCTGCGCGACAAGGGATTCGACCTCGTCGACGACCGCATCGATCGATCGCCGGGCGAAACCGCTGCCCTTGGCATCCGGCTCGACGCAGTGGGTACAGGTGAACGGGCACCCGCTCTTGGTGAGGATGTTGCCAAGTCCGCCGTTCAGGTAATAGGCGAGGTTGTCGACCTTGTGCGGTACCCCGGAACGGCGGGTGTACGGGGTGTCGGTGTTGACCTGCCAGGAGCGCTTCTCGCCGAACCCGGCGAGCGTGAGCAGCGAGGTGTCCTCGGACGCCTCGGCGGGCACGCGACACACCCGGTCACCGTCGCGGTAGATGAGCCCGCGCACGGCGCGGGTTGACGTGCCGGTGGCCAACGCGGTCGCCAGTTCGGTGACCACGCGTTCACCCGGGCCCTTCACGCCGAAATCGAGGCCGAGGTAGTCGACCAACGCGAAGGGCATGGACGAAAACCCCACGCCACCGCCGACGATCGGGGCGGAGGTCAACTCGCGGACGCGCCGCGTGACCTCACGGTGCTCACCGATGAAGACCTTCTGCTCCTGCGGGTAGATCGTATCTGTGTTCCGGAACGTGATCCCGACCAACCTCGGGTCATGGGTGCGGAAATACTCCGAAAGGGCGTCTGACCAATCGTCCACTCGGAGGTTCAGGTCCACTATGTCGACGACGAACCCGGCTTGTTCAAGCGAGGTGGTGAGTATGTCCAATGCGTAGGGAGTCACGACCGGCCTGATCTTGTTCGGATTGACCAGCGTGACGAGTTCTCCTCGCAAGACGTTTCCCCCACTCTGCCCCGAATGCACGAAATGCTGCTCAGGAATCCCCATACTGCCTTACGGCAGTCTCCACATCCCCGACTCTGGTTGTCAAGAACAATTCCGTCGGCAATAAGGTGATCTCACCAAGATCGCCTCAGGTGCGGCATGGCGTGATGCACGCGTTGCGGGTGTCGCACCGGGAGACGTGGGCCGGGAAGCGCCTGATGGGACCGGATTCGCGAAGAACGGTGGGATCGGCGTCGCCGGCGCTGGTCACGCTGCGGGACCTTCCGCACCGCCTGCCGCTGGTGCCTGATCAGAGGGCTGGCGGCACGGTTCGCACCGCCAGCCCCGGTCGATCACTTGCAGGAGATGTCGCGCTTGGGCAACGTGCCGTCGACCAGGAAGGTGGTCGTGGTGTTCAGTGCGCACGCGTTGTCGCCGGTGACGTAGACGCCGTGACCGCTGCCATCGACGCTCACCAGCCGTGACCGGTCGCCGAACTTCTCGTCGAGTAGTTCCCCGCCGCGGTGCGGGGTCACCGGGTCGCGCCGGTTCTGCAGCACCAGCACGTTCGCCCGGCCCTCGTCGTCGACCGCCACCGGCGGCTCCGCCGGCTCGTGGGGCCAGTACGCGCACGGGACGATGTTCGCGCTCGCCGCGCCGTAGAGCGGATACCGCTCGCGGTCCACTGCCACGGCGCGCTGGTAGGTCCGCACATCCGAGGGCCAGTCGACGTCGTTGCACGTCACGGCGAGGAACACCGACCACGCGTTGTCGGTCGGGGACGGTGTCGCGGCCGCGGCCAGCTTCTCGATCGCCGCCTCGTCACCGTCCCGTACCGACTGCCACAGCTGCGCCGTCAGACCGTACTTCGTCCTCCCGTACAGCCCTGCGAACGTGACCAGCCGGAACAGGCGTCCATCGACGCCGTTCTCCGGTGCCCCGTCGAGCCGCTCCGCGAGCGTGAGGTAGGTCTTGCGCACCTGTTCCGGCGTGCGGCCCAGACCGTAGGTCTCGTGTCGTGCCGCGGCCCACTTCGCGAAGTCCGGGAACGTCTGCTCCATTCCCATCGCGAACCTGCGTATCCCGTCCTGGTCGAGGTGGGTGTCGCCGATGTTGCTGTCGAGCACGATCCGGTCGGACCGCTCGGGGAACATCGACGCGTACGCGGCGCCGAGCGCCGTGCCGTACGAGTACCCGAGGAAACTCGTCTTCTCCTCGCCGAGCGCGGCCCGGATCCGGTCCAGGTCACGCGCCATGTTCGCCGTCGACACGTGCCGCAGCCGGCCGTCGTCGTGGGCGGCGCACTGCTCGGCGACCCCCTTCGCGATCTCCGCCTGGTCGGCGACCGCCTGCTCGTCGACCGCATACGGCGGGATGTTGCCCAGGTAGTCCTGTTCGGCGGTGAAGCCGCAACTGATCGGTGCCGAGTGCCCGATCCCGCGGGTGTCCATGCCGATGATGTCGTAGCTGTCCAGCACACTCGCCGGCATGCCGAACCACGCCAGGTCGTCCACGAACGACAACCCGGAGCCGCCGGGGCCACCCGGGTTGAGCATCAGCACGCCCCGCCGCTTGTCCGGCTTCGTGCTGGCCAGCCGGGACACCATGATCTCGATCTGCTCACCCCCGGGTTCGCTGTAGTCCAGCGGCACCGGCACCGTGGCGCACTGCAGGACAGCCACCTTGGTCACCACGTCCTCCGGGCACGCACCCCATGTCAGCCCCGGCTGGGGTTCGTCGGCCGCCGCGGGCACCGCGACCACCGCACCCGCCAGGCCGACCACGACCGCGAGGGTCACACCCCGGACCGCGTCACGCCTTCGTCGTCTCATCTCCGGTCTCCCCGATCTCCCTGGAGTTCCTCTGACGCGCTCAGTCGAACGTGTGCCCCTGGGGCATGGTCAAGCACCCTGTGCCACGCTTGAGCGTGCCCCAGGGGCACGGTGTCGAATGGGTGGGAGCCGACGACGGAAGGACGCGCGCGCGGATGGCGTGGAGCACGCGGGAACTGGCCGAGCTGGCAGGCACGACGCTGAAGACCGTCCGCCACTACCACCGGATCGGACTGCTCGAGGAGCCAGAACGCGCGGCGAACGGGTACAAGCGGTACCGCGTCAAGCACCTGATCCGGTTGCTGCGCATCCGCAGGCTCGTCGACCTGGGGGTGCCGCTGTCCGGCATCCCGGCGATGGCGGCGTCGGACGAGAACGCGGAGCAGACGTTGCGAGCGCTGGACGCCGAGCTGAAGGCGAACATCGAACGGCAGCAGCGGATACGGGAGGAGCTGGCGGTGCTCCTGCGGCATCCCGACCTCCTCGACCTGCCCGCGGGCTTCGTCGGGAACGTCGCCGAGCTGTCGGATACCGAGCGTTCACTGCTGACGGTCTACTCGCGGGCGCTCGACGAGCCGGAGATGGCCGTGCTCCGGGACCTGCATTCGAGACCCCGGCCACCGGAACAGGACGAGTTCGACACGCTGCCCGCGGACGCCGACGAGGCCACGCGGCAACGGCTGGCCGAGGCCTACGCACCGGTGGTACGTCGCCAGTTCGAGGAGCACCCGGACCTGAAGGACGTGGCGGTGAGCGAGGCCCTCAGCAAGCCGGTCGTCCTCCACGGGCTTGTGGAGCTGTACAACCCCGCGCAGATCGACGTCCTGCAACGCTTGAACACCCTCCTCGAGCAGATTCCTCCGGAATCGCCATGACACCGCTTGCCGGTCAGCCCGACCCGCGGCCAGTGTCTCGCGTGCTCGGGTCGAGATGAATCGCTTGTGTGTTCCTCGACAGCGGTGGCGACACGGCGTCGCGGTCGGCCGCGACACCTACAGCCAGTCGTGTTCGCGGGCGTAGCGGGCTGCTTCGTGGCGGGTGCGGGTCTGGGTTTTCTGCATGGCGTTGGAGAGGTAGTTGCGTACGGTGCCTTCCGCGAGGTGGAGCTGGGTGGCGATGTCGGCGACCGAGTAGCCGTCTCGGGTCGCGCGCAGCACGTCGAGTTCGCGGTCGGTGAGTGGGCAGTCGTCGACGACGGCGAGCGCGGAGACATCCGGGTCGATCCAGCGTTTGCCTGCGTGCAGGGTGGTGATGACGGTGGCGATGTGCGCGGGTTCGGCTGATTTGCTGACGAAGCCCTGGACGCCGAGTTTGAGGGCCTTGCGGAGCACTCCGGGTTTGGCGTGGCGGGTGAGCATGAGGATGACCTGGTCCGGTCGGGTGCGGCGGATTTCCGCGACGGCGTCGAGACCGTCCACACCGGGCATCTCCAGGTCGACGACGAGTACGTCGGGTTGGTGGCGCAGGGTGGCGTCGACGGCGGCCTGGCCGTCCTCCGCTTCGGCGAGCACGGTGATCTCGCCCTCGAGCGGCAGTAGCGCGGCCATGGCCTTGCGGAGCAGGGCTTCGTCGTCGGCGAGTACCACCGTGGTCATCGGTTCTCCTGTGCTTCGGAACGGATCGCCGCGGCCGTCAGGAACTGCCCGTTGTGTTGTTCGACGGTCAGTTCACCCCCGTTGGCGGTGACGCGTTGTTCGAGGGCGGCCAGACCTCGGAGTTCGGGCAGTGGTGTCTGCTGGGCGCCGTCGTTGACGATGGTGATGCTCGACGCGGTCAGGGTGATCCGCACTCGTGTCGCCTGGGCGTGGCGCAGGATGTTGGTGGTCGTTTCGCGGAGGACCTGGCCGAGCAGTTCGCCCGCGTCCTGGTCGACGTCGGCTTCGCGGTTGACGCGCACGTGGATTCCCGCGGCCTCGAAGAGGTTTCGCGCGTTCTCCAGTTCGGCGGAGAGGTTGAGCCGCCGTTGCGCGTAGGCGAGTTCCTTGGTCTGGGTGATGGTGTCGCTGACGAGGGTGTGGATCTCGCGCAGTTCCTGTTTGGCTCGTTCGATGTCGTTGCCGTTGTTGCTGTCGACCAGTTTCTGGGCGAGTGCGGCCTTCAGCTTCACCACGTGGAGGGTGTGGCCCTGGATGTCGTGCAGGTCTGAGGCGAACCGGACGCGTTCGCGGATGACGGCCAGTTCCGCGTCCCGCTCCCGTGCCTCCTCCAGTTCCTCGACGATGTCGTAGAACCCCTTGTTGGGGAACATCAGCCCGATCACCGCCACGGTGACGCCGGTGGGGACGAGTACGAACTGGAACAGGACACCTGGAATGTCCTCATGCGACACCAGCAGTCGCGCCGCGCCCATCACGGCGACGTAGGCGGTGAGCGCGGCAGCCGCCGCGATCCGGTGCCGCGGCAGCTGGGGTACGACGTAGGAGCCCACGCACGAGATGCCGAAGAACGCCGTCGAGCTGCCGACCACCAGCACCGCGAATGGCCACACGACCGCGGTGATGACCAGGCAGGGCAGCGCGACGCGCAGCACCTCGCCTGCCGCCCACCGCGTGAAGCAGACCAGGGTCGCCACCACACCGACGCCGAGGACGACGGCCTCCCACCAGGACCGGGCGTAGGCCGCCACGGAGATCGTCCCGGCCACGGCGAGCAGCGGCAGGAACATGGTGAGGTTGAGTTTGCGCAGCTGTCCCCGCGCAGGCTCGGCGTCCATGGGTGGCTCTCCGGGATCGAACAGCGGTTGCTCCTCAGCATCGTTCAGTCCGGTGGCGGGCACCAGTGACACTGCGTCATATCTTGCCCCAAGAAATGTCATGCGACCTGATGACATGGTCGCACTGGTGGTTGTCCACTCAGGCCGCTGAGATCAGAAGCATGACTTCGACACCTGTGATCGACGTTGACCGGCTGAACGTCACGTACGGCGACTTCCACGCCGTGAAGGATCTGTCCTTTCAGGTGGGACGGGGTGAGTTCTACGCCCTGCTCGGCACGAACGGGGCGGGCAAGACCTCGACCCTGGAAACCGTCGAAGGCCACCGCACACCCACTTCCGGCACGGTGCGGGTGCTCGGGCAGAGCCCGACCGACCGGGCCGCGGTGCGGCCGAGGATGGGCATCATGCTGCAGGAGAGCGGGTTCTCCCCGGACCTGACGGTGAAGGAGTCGGTCCGGCTGATCGGCGCGCTCACCCAGCGCACCGACCGGGTCGAGCGGGTGCTCGGCATCGTCGACCTCACCCGCAAGGCGAACACGAAGGTGTCGCAGCTGTCGGGCGGTGAGAAGCGGCGGCTGGACTTCGCCACCGCCGTGTACGGCGCGCCGGAGCTGGTGTTCCTTGACGAGCCGACGACCGGTCTGGACATCCAGTCCCGGGACGCGCTGTGGGACGCGGTGGACAAGCTGCGTGAGGACGGCTCGACCATCGTGCTCACCACGCACTACCTGGAGGAGGCGCAGCAGCGTGCCGACCGCGTCGGCCTGATGCACCAGGGCACCTTCCACCGGGAGGGCACCGTCGCCGAACTGACACAGACCCTGCCCGCCGTGATCCGCTTCGTCCTTCCGGCCTCGGCGCCCGCGTTGCCGCTGCGGGGCAGCCGCGCGAGCGACGGCACGTTCCTCGTCGAGACCTTCGCCCTGCAGAAGGACCTGTTCACCCTGCTGCGGTGGGCGCAGGACCACGCGGTGGAACTGCGAGAGCTGCAGGCAGGCCCGACGCGGCTCGACGACGTGTTCCGCGCCATCGACAACTAGATGATTTCCGTGAGGTCGGTGTGAGTGGGTGGTCGGTCGTCGTGTGCTGGTCGCGTCGGTTGGGTGGGAGTGCTGGCTCCGGTTCGCGTTGTGGTGTTGTCCTCGCCGGACGGGCAGGTCGACGGGATGGCAGGGAGCCCCTTGGTGGTGGGCTTGCGCCACCATCAGGGTGCGTGGGCTGGGCCCCGCTTCGCGGGTCCGCCGTGCCGGGGCGCTCGGGCTTTGGTGCTGCGAAAGGCGCGTTCACGGCATCGACCCAGCCCCGTCTCGGGCGACCGCAGGGGGTGTGGGTGTCGTGTCTGATGCCGGGTTCGTACGCCAAAGCCACTTCACATGATCTTCACGGAATCAATCGTCTAGGAGCGTCCACCGACGTCGGTGGACGCCCCACCAGCCAACCGCACTCTTCCCAGAAAGGGACACCACAGTCATGCTTACGATCGCTCATGGCGAGCTGATCCAGATCTTCCGAAACCGGTCGGTGCTGATCAACAGTTTCGTGATACCCGTCGCGATCAGCGCGTTCTTCATCTACCAGCACGACGTTTTCGCCCAGATCGGCAGCCTCGGCTACATCGCGGCGATCGTGCTGTTCACCGTGTGCGCGTTCGGGCTCTACACCAGCGCGGTGACCACACTGGCCTCACGCAGGCAGAACCTGTTCCTCAAGCGGCTGCGTTCCACCGCAGCCGGTGACGCCGGCATCCTGGCCGGGCTGGTGCTGCCCGTCACCGTCATCTCACTGGTCCAGGTGACCGCGATCCTGACCGTGCTGGGTGTGGTCACCGGCACGCCGGACGACATCGGCCTTCTGGCGGTGGCCGTACTGGCCACCGTGGCCATGATGGTCGGGCTCGGCCTGGCCACCGCCGGACTGACCAACTCCCCCGAGCACGCCCAGGTCACCACCCTGCCCGTCAGCCTCGGCGTCATCGCCGTCGCCAGCTGGGTCGGCATCACCGGCACCGAGGACCTCGCCCTGCTCAAGCGGCTGCTGCCCGGCGGCTCGGCCACCGAACTGGCCGTCAACGCCTGGAACGGCGGCGTCGCCGTCACCGACTCGCTGCTCCTGCTCGCGCCCACCCTGGCCTGGGTCGTCGTCGCCGTCGCCCTGGCCACCCGGCTCTTCCGCTGGGAGCCCCGCCGATGAACGGGCCGGTGCGCAGATCCACCCTGTCTGTTCTCGTCGCCACCGTGGTGGCGGCGGTGACCCCAACTCAGCGTCGGCGACGACGCCGCTGAGTTGGGGTCTGTGCCCGACGGACGTCGCCAAGCCCGGGCTGGAGTGCACCACGCTCGACGTCCCGCTGGACTACCGCGACCCCGGCGGGCAGACGATCGAGATCGCGGTCTACCACGACAGGTACCTGCCGCAGCTGGCCGAGATCTGGCGCGCGCTCGACACCGGCAACCCAGTGCCGGTACCCGTCGCCGGTGCACAGCCGTCCGGCGCGACCGGAGTGCCCGGGCGACATCGCGCTGTTCCTGGTTCTCGGTGGCGGAACTGGTAGCTGATGCCAACAGGCGACTGGCTCAGACGCCGAGGTTCTCCACGATCCGCTCGCCGAGCAACGTCAGCAGGCCGCAGGCCGCGTCGATCATCTCCGGGTCGCGGCCCACGTCCGGGTACTTCAGCACCATCACGCCCTGGTCGTCAGCCGTCCCGACAATGACGATGCACACCCCGCTCTCGATCGTCTCGGCCTCGACCACACCCGGGTAACCGTGGAAGTCCCACGGCTCGAACTTCTCGTACGTCTCCGCGTCCCGCTCGTAAGCCGACACCAGCGGTGACGCCTCCCGGTAGACAGTGAGCACCATGCCGCCCGAACCACCACTGTTGGGCATGTAGAAGCACTCGTCGTCACCCAAACCCATTTGGACGTCCGAGTCGTACCCGACGATGCCCACATCAGCCGGACCGACCAGGTCACACGCGTCGTACTCCGACAGATCGATCGGATGCGCAACTTCGGGCGCCGACGGCCCGGACGACGACTGCGTCGTGGTCATCGACGGAGCCGAAGGCGGGGCCCCTTCCTCGGCCGCGCACCCAGCCAGCAACACCAGAGCCATCACAGCGGCCACGCCACGAGCGCGCACGTCTCCCCCAGAAATCTCACGAGTCGAGAAGGTTTACCAGCCGACACATCCGCTGGGCAAGACCGCCGCGGATCGACCGTCGCTGCGAGCCGGCCGACGGCGAGCGCGACACCGCGTGGCCGTACTTACCCGCCGACCTCTTTGCCCGTGTATCTCGCGTCCCACATCAGCAGGACCGCAACTCGCCGGCGCCTGGGGGAAGGTCGTTCTAGACACCGTGCCTCGACGATGCGGTGAAGGCCGGCGATCCAGAACCGCCCGCGACCTGCACTTCGGTTGACGCTCGCACCAGCGCACGACTCGTGTCTCTGCCGCGGAGAAACATGAGCGGCTCGCTCGGCGCACGTGACCATGGGTGGGGAGAACAGAGACGCCTTGGTCTAGCGGGCACGCGCCGTACTGATCACGCATCCCGGCGACCCGATGTCGACGAACGCCTGCGTGGCGTCCTGCAACTCCGGCCGGTTCTGCCCGGCGGCGGCCTCCGGTGTGCCCGGCAGTGTGACCGTCAGTGCCATGGCCACCGCTCGCCGGAACCTCGGCGGCCGTGCGTGGCGCGATGCCCGAGTGCTCCTCGCCGACCGCGCACGCGCCGCCGTCGAGGTCGGTGTCGCCGGTACACACCGCAGCCAGGCCGTTGTTTCCTCGGCGACTCGAACTCCCTCGGAAGGCTCGTAGTCGATGCTGCCGAGCGTCGCTCGGTACTCGGTGCCGGCCAGCGCCGCGAGCACGGCGGGGGCGGCGAAGGTCTGGTCCTCTGTGGTCTCCACGCGCGCACCGTAGCCGCACCGGACGTGGAACAGTCCTCGTGAGCGGGGGTGGTGCCCCGCTCACGAGGACTGCGGTCACAGGGGGACGGGTCAGCCGAGGCCGCCGCTGAGGGCGGTCATCAGCTCACCGTTGGTGGTGTCGCCGGACAGTTCCCAGAAGAACGCGCCGCCGAGGCCCTGGGTCCTGGCCCAGGACATCTTGCCGCGGATCGTCGCCGGGGTGTCGTAGCTCCACCATTCGCTGCCGCACTTGGCGTAGGCCGTGCCCGCGATCGTCCTGGTCGCGGGGCAGCGGTTCTTGAGGACCTTGTAGTCCTCGATCCCCGCCTCGTACGTGCCCGGCGCGGCACCGGTCGCGGTGCCGCCCGGCGCCTCCTGCGTGACGCCGGTCCAACCTCGCCCGTAGAACCCGATGCCCAGCAACAGTTTGCTCGCCGGGACGCCCTTGCTCCTGAGTTTCTGGATCGCCGCGTCGGAGTTGAAGCCGGCCTGCGGGATGCCGGCGTACGACGTCAGCGGCGAGTGCGGGGCGGTAGGGCCCTGCGGGTTGAAGGCTCCGAAGTAGTCGTAGGTCATCACGTTGTACCAGTCGAGGTACTGCGCGGCGCCGCCGTAGTCGGCCGCGTCGATCTTGCCGCCGTTGGAGCCGTCGGCGGTGATCGCGGCGGTCACCAGGTTGTTGTTGCCGAAGCGAGCACGCATCGCCTGCATCATGTTCTTGAACGCGGCGGGCCCACTGGTGTCGCAGGTCAGACCGCAGGCGTTGGGGTACTCCCAGTCGATGTCGATGCCGTCGAACACATCGGCCCAGCGGGGGTCCTCCACCAGCCGGTAGCAGGAGTCGGCGAACGCGGCCGGGTTCTGCGCGGCCTGGCCGAAGCCACCGGACCAGGTCCAGCCGCCGAACGAGAACAGCACCTTGAGGTGCGGGAACTCGCGCTTGAGCTTGCGCAGCTGGTTGAAGTTGCCGCGCAGCGCGCCTGCGTCCCACGTGTCGGCCACGCCGTCGACGCTGTTGGCCGCGGTGTAGGCCATGTCGTAGTCGGCGTAGGTGTCACCGAGGACGCACTGGCCGTTCGTCACGTTGCCGAACGCGTAGTTGATGTGCGTCAGCTTCGCGGCCGAGCCGCTCGTCTTGATGTTCTTGACGAAGTACTGGCGGCCGTAGACGCCCCACTGCGTGAAGTAGCCGAGCTTCTTGGCACCGCCGGGGTTGGGCGGCGGGTCGGTCGGCGGCGGGTCCGTCGGCGGGGGATCCGTCGGCGGCGGGTCGGTCGGCGGGTTGCCGGTGGCGCTGCACGAGCCGCCGTCCAGCTTGCAGTTCGCGGGCGCGGCGAACGCGCCGGAGTAGGCGACGTTGAAGCCGAAGCTGACCGAGGCGCCCGGTGCGATGGTGCCGTTCCAGGTGCCCATGACGGTCACGTGCTGACCGCTCGTGGTGTGACTGCCGTCCCACAGGCTCGAGAGCCGGTGGCCGGAGGGCAGGTCGAACTCGACCTGCCAGGAGGAGCGCGCGGCCGAGGAGCCGTTGGTGATCGTGTACTTGCCCTCGTAGCCGGTGCCCCAGTCGGAACCCTTCGTGAAGGTCGCCGACACACCGCCCGCGCCACTCGCCGGTGCCGCGGTGACACCCAGCACGAGCGCGACGGTCACGGTGCAAAGCCCCACCATGTGGGCCCATCTCAGTCTTCTCATCGAACTCCTTCGTCGAGAGACGCAGGGGACATTGCTCAAAATGTGTGGTCTAGACCACGCAGAAACAAGGGTCTAGACCATGCGTTCACTCGAATGGACTAGCGAGTCCGGGGTTCAGAAGAGACGAGCGGCCTGTCGCGGCGTTCCGCAGCGCCACCACAGAGATCGCGTGCAGAGGTGCGGGCTCCGGAACAGCCGAGGTCGCGCAGGCCCTGGAGGCCCGCCGCGGCAGCGGCTCGTCGACGTCGGCGAGCCGGGTCATCGGCTACAAGGTTCCGGTCTCGTCTCTTGCTCCGAAGGCGCTGGGCGACGGCCCGTGCGCGCGTAGCGGCTCCAGCCGGTCAGGAACTCAGCCCTGGCCGCCGCGGAACACCGTGCCGATCAGCGACTCCGCGGCCGTGGGGGTGCCGGCGAGCCGCCCGGCCTCGCGGATCTGCTTCTCGTTCACGGCACCGGCTTTCGCCAGATCGACCGCCTCGTGGACGCCGTCTCCGTTGCCGTTGGCGAGCATGCCGAAGAACCAGCGGACCGCCTGGACCGGGTCCGGCGTGGTGCCGAAGCCGTCGCGATACCAGCAGGCGGCGGCGTTCATCGCCCCCAGGTGTCCGCGCTGGGCTGCCCAGACGTACCAGCCGAGCGCCTCGGCGTCCCGGTCCAGCGCCGAGAGCCGGGCGGCGAGCGAGGCGCCCGCCACCACAACTCCCGCTCTGGCGGCGGCCTCGAACAGCGTCAGGGACTTCTCGGGGTCATCGGTCAGCAGGGCGAGGTCGTACATACCGAGCGCGTCCCCACCATCGGCCGCCGACCGGAACAGTTCGACGGCACGCGCGCGGTCCTCGTCGACACCGAGGCCCATCGCCAGCAGGTGCCCATAGATGCGCTGCCCGGCGGGCAACCCCGCCTCAGCGGCCGCCCGGGCGTAGGACATGGCCGTGGGCCGGGCCGCGTGGTCGGAGTACTCGAGATAGATGCCCGCGAGCAACGCGGCGGCCTCCGCCGACCCGCCGTCCGCCAGCGGCACCAGTTCGACGGTCACCTCGACCGCCAGTTCGGCGCCCTCCGCGCTGCCCGCCACGGCGGCCCGGACGAAGGCGTGGCCTGCGGCGATCCACTCCCCAGCTTGGGCGGCCCTGCGCCCCTCGTTCACCGACATGGGTGAACTGTAGGTTTCGGCGGGCAGCCGGACCCACCGCACCGAGCAGGCGGTCCTGGATCGGCGCGATGACCACCTGCGACGGGGGCCGGAACTGCACCTTCCCGCAACAGCGAGATACCGTTCCCTGTTGCCTGGCCCGGGATGGTCGCGGAAGGCGGATCACCGTCCCCACCCGCCAGGCCAGGCCGCTCCGCCATCTCGCGGACGGTCAGACAACCGCCCTCAGCTCCAGTCCCGCGTCCTGGGGTGCTGTCCGGGACGGCTGGGCGTGGCACACGCGGTGACGTCGTCCTCATGTAGCCGCATCCATCTGCCCGACCGGCACCCGGTCGCGGGCCGCGTGAGCGGACTCCGGGTGGGTCCTGGGCGAGGTGGACGACTCAATACTTGATCGTCCCGAGCGGGTGCTACGTCCGAATAGGTGATGCTGCTGTTTCGCCGCGTCGAAATACCGTGGCGAAAGTCGACGCAGAGCGACGGTTCTACGCCGATCGGATGACATTTGCAGAGCGTGCGGTCGAATGTTAACCGGCGACATATGACGTGGATCACACTCCCGGGACGGTCGTCTATTTGCGTTGTGTAGATTCGTGTCGGCTGAGGGCAGGGATGTGCGCGGAATTCGCGTTCGATTTCGGCAAATGGGGGCATTTTCGGTGGTGAGTGTCAAGAACTCCCAGCACGGAGACATTTCGGTCGGCACCGTCCTGTCCTGGACGAGGTCCTACACCGACGACGAGATTCGCGACTTTCTCGCACTGACCGGCGGCGCGTCGGACGAGGTCCCCGAGCACCTGCCGTACCTGCTCGTCGTCGCGCCGCTGACCAAGCTCGGCGGCGACCTCGACTACCTGTCCGGCCGGATGGACTGGACCGTCTCCAGACCGGTCCGCCGGGACGAGGCCGTCACCGCCGAACTCGAGGTGACCAGGCTCGAACCGACCGAGGGCATGACCAAGATCGCCTTCGACGCGCGCCTGGTGGTCGGCGACGAGGTGGTCAGCAGGGGCCGCAGCAAGGGATTCATCGTCGGGGCGTGACGCGGCGGCACGACACAACGGACTAGTCGAAGGATCGGTACGTGGGAACGACTCTCACCGCAACCCGCACGATCACCGGCGAGGACATCGCCGCGTGCGGCAGGCTGACCGGCGACCTCGGGTCGCACCACGTCAGCGGGCTCGCGGGCAGGCAGATGGCGCAGGGCCTGCTCACCGTCGGGGTGGCGCCGCTGTTCGGGCGGCCCGGCGTGCACATGTCCGAGGTGTCCCTCACCTTCCTCGCCCCGGTGTTCGCCGACGACACCGTGACCGCCGTCGTCGAGGTGACGGGGGCGGCCGACATCGGCGACGACCAGGTGGCGCTGTCCTGTTCGGTCTCGGTGAAGAACGCGGAGGGCGCCGAGGTGCTGCGTGGCACCGGCGTGGCGCAGATGTCCGCCCAGGAAGCCAATTCGGAATTCGGCGCGTTATCAGTCGAAAGCAGGTAACCAATGTCGGACGGCGTGTCCAGCACGGCCGAGAAAATCGGTGTTCGATTACTGAGCGACGAAGTCTTCCTCGACCCGTATCCCACTTACGCGCTGCTCCGGGACAAATCCCCGGCGCACTGGGATGCCCAGCTCAACGGCTGGGTGCTGACCCGTTACGACGACGTCTACGGCGCCCTGCGCGACCACGGGACCTTCTCGTCCCGCCGGATCGGACTGCTCGCCGCCCGCGGTGGTGCCGACCCGTCCGAACCGATGCGGCAGTTCATCCGGCTCGCGTCCGGCTGGATGTGGATGCTGGACCCACCCGAGCACGCCCGGGTCAGAAAACTGATGAACCAGGGCTTCAGCCCGAGGGACGTCCGCAACCTCGAACCACTCGTCCAGGAGATCGTCACCGACCTCGTGGACGTGATGGTGGAGCAGGGCGAGTTCGACCTCATCCCGGACTTCTCCTACTCCGTCCCCGCGCTCGTGCTGTGCGCGCTGTACGGCCTGCCTCGCTCGGACGCCCCGCTGATCACCCAGTGGTGCGACACGATCAAGGTGTTCCTCGGCGGCGCGCCCGACCTGGCCGCGTCCGGCGGGCCGGCCGCCGAGTCGTTGCAGCACATGATGACCTACCTCACCGACGTGATCGCCGAGCGCCGCAGGTCACCCAAGGACGACGACCTCGTCTCCCGCCTCGTCCAGGCCGAGGAGAACGGCGACCGGCTCGACGAGGAGGAACTGTGCTCCAACCTCCTGCTGCTGCTCGTCGCCACGTTCGAGACGTCGATCGACCTGCTGGGCAACGGCCTGCTCGGTCTCCTGACCCAGCGTGAGCAGTGGGACCTGCTCAAGGCCGACCCGAGCCTGGTCCCCGGAGCCGTCGAGGAGGTGCTGCGCTACGACGGGCCGGTGCAGCTCACCCACCGCCTCGTGACCCAGGACGTCGAGCTGCACGGCCGCCGCATCGAGCAGGGGCAACTCGTCTACCTCGTGCGCGGCGCCGCCAACCGGGACCCCGCCAAGTTCTCCGACCCGGACCGCATCGACATCAGACGCAAGGAGACCGGGCACGTCGCACTCGGCGCCGGTGTGCACTACTGCATCGGAGCGGGGCTCGCCCGCATGGAAGGTGCGCTGGCGCTCACCGAGCTGAGCACGAGGATGCCCGACCTCCAGCTCATCGGGGACCGGCCACACCGGTGGCGCGCCGACAACCTGCAGTTCCGCGGTCTGGCGACGCTTCCCGCGGCGTCGGGCAGGGGATAGCGATTGCCCGGCCATGCCGGCGAGTCTCTCGGCGTGCACGTCGTGGACCTCGCCGAGACGCTCGTGGCGGCCCACGGGGCGGTCGCTGACCTGCCGGACGCGGAACTCGCGATGGTGGCGCGCTACCGAGGAGCCCCGCGGCGGGCCCAGGCCACGGTGTCGCGGCTGCTCACTCGCGCTGTCGCCGGGCACGCGCTCCGGACACCACCCCGTGCCGTCGAGGTCACCGTCGACGGGTGGGGGCGGCCCTCGGTGACGGGGAGCCCCCACACCAACATCAGCCACGACGGCGGGCTCGTCGTCCTCGTCTCCGGGTCCGGCCCGTGCGGCGTCGACGTCGAGGACACGGCCGAGTCCGACCTGCGCGGCCTGGTCGGCAGGTTCTGCGGCGTGGACGAGGTGCCGGTGTCCGCACGGCAGTCGTGGACGGCGAAGGAAAGCGCGGCCAAGGCGATCGGCCGCGGGTTGCGCGCCGGGCTGGCGACAATCCGGTTCCAGGACGATCCGGGTGCCGGCTGGGCGCCGGTGACCTGGCGGGGTGACCGCATGCCGCTGCGCACCCGCGCGGTGGACCTCGGCGCCCGGCACCTCGCACTCACCGTGTCCGCCCGGGCGGTCGCCCCGACGGTGCGGGTCAGCGTCTGGCGCCCGGCGAGGGCGCACGGGCGCTGGTGGCTGGCGGAAGCGGAGAAGGCACCGGCCGCTCTCGCCGCCGTCTCCAGAACTCTCACATCGGAGCTGTCACAGGAAAGGCGGTAGGGAATGCGGGACACCACACTGCATGCCGCGCTGGACAAGGTCGCGGCCGACAGTCCCGAGGTCGTCGTCGGCTTCCCCGCGGAGCGGATCGACTTGCGGCTGGACACGCTCAGCCGGGATTCCGCCCGTGTCGCGGCCAGGTTCCGCGATCTCGGAGTCGGAGCGGGTGACCGGGTCGGTGTGCTGTGCACGAACGAGCCCGACTTCCTGCTGGTGCTGTTCGCACTGAGCAGGCTCGGCGCGTGCGTCTGCCCACTGCCGCTGCCGACGAGGGCCGACGACGGCGGCTATGTCGCGAAAGCGCAGAGCGTCCTGGTCGACGGCGGTGTGCGCGATGTCGTCGTGTCGCGGCGGCTGCGCAGATACGGGCCGTTCCTCGACGAGGTGTTCCAGGGAGTGCGGCGCATCCCGGCCGAGGAGCTGCTCGACCTCGATGCCGCTGTGGACGGTGTCGACGGGGACGGTGTCACGGCGGACCGCGACATCATCCTCCAGTACACCTCGGGCAGCACCGCCAATCCCAAGGGTGTCCGGCTCACCCACCGCAACGTCCAGACCTGCATGCAGGCCATCAGGACCGGCATCGATCTGCCGCAACCGGGGGACCGTACCGCGATCTGGCTGCCGCTGTTCCACGACATGGGGCTGTTCGGCACGCTGACGTCGATTCTCACCGGGGTCTCGGCCACGGTGTGGCAGCCGGCCGCGTTCGTCAAGGACCCGGCGAACTGGCTGCGCGAGTTCGCCGACGGGGGTTACACCATCGCCCCACTGCCGAACTTCGGCTACGACTACCTGCTGCGCGCCGTCGAGGCGGAGGAGGTCACGTCCTACGACCTGAGCCGGTGGCGCGTCGCGTTCAACGGCGCCGAGCCGATCGCGGTCGACTCCGTCGAGGCGTTCCTCACCCATTTCGCACCCGCGGGGTTCGTCCAGGAGGCGATGATGCCGGTCTACGGGCTGGCCGAGGCGACGCTCGCCGTGACGTTCCCGCCGCTGCGGCGCGGGCCGCGCGCGGAGTGGGTCGACCGCGCCAGCCTGTCCGACGAGGGCGTCGCGGTCCCGGTGGCACGAGACGTTCCCGGTGCGCGCGGCCTGCTCAGCGTCGGGATGCCGGTGCTCGGCATGGAGGTGCGCGTCGGGGACGCCGACGGCGCGCCCGTGCCCGACCGCACCGTCGGCGAGGTGCAGATCCGCGGCGGCTCGGTCACCGAGGGCTACGTCGACGACGAGGGCGCGGTCACACAGCCGTTCACCCCGGACGGCTGGCTGCGTACCGGCGACCTCGGCTACCTCGCCGACGGCGAGCTGTTCGTCACCGGACGCAGCAAGGAAATGATCATCATCCGGGGCGCCAACTTCTACCCCGACGACGTGGAGAGCGCGGTGCGGAACGACCCGGCGGTGCACCGCCGCAGATGCGTCGCGTTCGTCGACGACCGCGGCGACGCCGAACGCATGGTGCTCGTCGCGGAGACCACCGCGGACGCGGGCGACCATCCCGCGCTCGCCGCACGGCTGCGCGGCGTCATCCGGTCGGCGACCGGGCTCGACGACGTACACGTCGTCCCGGTCGCACCGCGGTCGATCCCGCGGACCAGCAGCGGCAAACTTCAGCGGCTCGCCACCAGGAGCCTGTTCAGGTAGGCGTCGAAGGGGAAGGGACGGCAATGCACACCTACGAGGTGTTCACGCACTACGAGCGCAACCACTGGAAACTGTCCGATGTGGACTTCTCGGCGGTCCGCGGGGACCTGGTGAAGCCGGAGTACGTCGCCATCGCGAAGAGCGCCGTCATGGGCGAGTCCAACGTGATCGCCGCCGTGCACGGCTTCATGAACGAGTTCGTCGACGACTACGACTTCTCCGCCTTCGCGGTCGTCTGGGGCTACCAGGAGGTCCAGCACCACTACATGTTCAAGGCGTGGCTGGAGGCCATCGGCGAGGGCGTCGACGACGCCCCGGTCGAGGCGATGCGCGCGCCGTACGACCCGGGTACCACGCCCTCCGCGACGCTGGCCACGAACATCATCTCCGAGCTGACCGTCAACCACATCTACCGCAGGGTGGCGACGGCCGTCGAGGAGCCGGTGCTCAAGGACCTGCTGCTGAAGGCGAGCCGCGACGAGGCGGGCCATGCCAGGGAGTTCATCCACTTCTGCCGGGAGCGCCTCGCCAAGCACGGGGAGGAGGTCGCTTCGGTGCTGGAGACGCTCTACGTCTACACCTCCGACAAGCGGATCAAGCACCCGGTCAGTGTGTTCAAGAGCAACCTGACCGAGCTGGCGGACCACGAGACGATCGACACCGCGTTCGAGCTGTTCCTGGCGGAGGTCGCCGACTCCGAGGAACTGGAGGAGCTGCAGGGCAAGATCCGCCGGGTGTTCGGGCAGCTGGTCGACCGGGACCTGTCGAGCAACGGCAAGGTGCGGCGCGCACTCGCGGACGTGCTCGGATGACGACGAGGGCCGAGCCGGGCGAGACCGTCGACGTGCCCTGGTCGGTGCTGCCGGACTACCAGTGCTTCGGCTGTTCGCCCGCGAACGAGCACGGGCTGCGGCTGCGCTTCACCCGCACACCGGACGGGATCGAGTGCGCACTGCGGTTCGACCGGACCTTCGAGTCCTACCCCGGGGTCGTGCACGGTGGCATGTCGACGACCGTGTGCGACGAGATCATGGGCAACCTGCTCGTGCTGCGCACGGGGCGGTCGGTGTTCACCACGAGCCTGCGGACCCGGTACGTCTCCCCGCTCGCGATCGGGGACGACTACCGCTGCGTCGCCACGACCGACGTGACGGCGGGCGACACCGGCCCCTTCCACGCCCGTGCGGAGATCCTCGACCCGGACGGGCAGGCGATCGTCTTCGCCTCCGGGTCGTACCAGCCGATGACGGCCGAGCAGGCCCGGTCGGCGATGGACCTGTCCGACCACGACGCCGCGCTCGTCGAGAAGGCGCTCGCCGACCTGAACACCAACGGAGGAGACGAACACCATGGCTGACACCGCAACGCTGGACACCATCATCGACACGGTCACCGGCCTGGTCTCGAACGAGTTCGGCGTGCCGAGGGACGAGTTGACCGCGGACGTCGACCTCAGCACGGTCGAGGGCGCCGACTCGGTCAAGGTGCTGCGCGTAGTGGCGAAGATCGAGCGCACGTACGACATCGAACTGGAGGACGAGGACGTCTTCGGGTTCAAGACCATCCGCGACGTCGCCACCTCCGTCTCGTCCACCGTGGCGGCGCGATGACCACGACGGCAACCACCGGGGAGGCCGGCACCAACCAGCACTACGACCAGGACCCCCGGGTCTTCGGGCTGTACCTGGACGAGACCCGCAAGTACAGCTCGGGGCTCTACCGGCGGCCCGACGACACGCTCGACCTCGCGCAGCAGCAGAAACTGCACTTCGTCGCGGACCGGCTGGGCATCGGGGCGGGCGACCGGCTGCTGGACATCGGGTGCGGCTGGGGCTCGCTGATCCTGTTCATGGCGGCCAACTACGGCGCCACGACCGTCGGCATCAGCCCCGCGCCCAACCAGCACGCCTACATCGCGGAGCGGGCGGCGGAGCGCGGGCTCACCGGCGCGGTCAGCACCCGCCTCGGCCAGATCGAGGACATCGAGGTCGAGGAGCGCGGGTACGACGCGATCACGATGCTCGGGTCGATCGTGCACATGCCCGATCTCGGGGTCGTGTACGAGAAGGTCCGGCGGTCACTGCGGCCGCGTGGACGGCTGTACGTCTCGGAGAGCTGCTACCGCAACAACGCCAAGCGGGCCGAGTTCGCCGGACGCGACAACTCGGTGTTCGTCCGCGACTCGATCTTCGGCTGGGGTGACATGCGGCCGCTGTCCGACCTCATCCGGGGTGCGGAGGACGCCGGGTTCACGGTGATCGCCGTGGACGACCTCACCGAGCACTACTACCGCACGATCGAGGACTGGCTGTCCAATGTGGAGCGCAACGCCGCCGCGCTCGACGCGATCGAGGACGGTCTGTCGGAGAAGCTGGTCCGCTACCTCAAGACCGCCAACGCGGGCTGGGGCTTCACGACCAAGCACTACGCACTGACCTGTCAGAAGTCCCGATAGGAGGACCGATGCACCGGACCCAGGTCGGTGGCGCGCTGCTGCCGGTCGGCGACGTCAACGCGGCCGTGTCGGCGTTCCTGCGGACCTCGCCGCCGCGACTGCGCTGGGACGTCGACTTCGACTTCGACTGGTCGGGCGCCGACGCGAACCGCCTCACCGACGGCGAACGGTCCGCGGTCGAGTTCATCACGATCATCGAGGACCACCTGCCGGGCTACTTCGCGTTGTACGAGAAGAACTTCCCGGTCGACGACAGCGTCGACCTGGAGACCTTCACGCACAACAGGGAGCTGTACCACTTCACGATCCGGTGGGCGCAGGAGGAGGACACCCACGCGCGGGCGCTGGAGCGCTACCAGGTCGCCGCGGGTATCGCCGGTGCGGACGAGCTGCGGGTGTCACTGGCACAGGAAGGGCACAAGACGTTCGACCTGCCCTACACCGACGCCGTGCAGTTCTTCACCTACCCGCTGGTGCAGGAGAAGGCGACGCAGATCTACTACCAGCACCTGCGCCAGGTCGTCGGCGACCCGCTGCTGCGGGAGATCCTGGTGCGGCTCAGCAAGGACGAGGCACGCCACTTCTCGTTCTTCGCGGACATGGTGCGGCTGTACCTCCAGCGCCACGGCGACGCCGTGGTCGGCCCGATCCGGGAGGTCATCGCCGACTTCCGGATGCCGCTCGCGGACACCATCCGCGGCTACTGGCGCTGGGCGCTGAAGATCGCGGACACGGCCCGTTACGACCACACGGAGGCCTACGACCACTTGATCAAGGTCGTCAACCGTGCCGTCGACGCGAAGTCCGACAAGGTCGACGAGCTGATCTCGTTCGTCACGGCCTGCCGGGTTCTCCAGACGACGTAGTCGCCACGCGGACATGCGCGATGCCGCGAAAGGCGCCTCGGCCCAACGCCCCCACGGCGCCTTTCGCGGCATGCGGCGCGAAGCGGGTCACTCGCCTGCTCCCGCCACCGGATCGGGATCCTGAACCGGGGAAGACCTTTCCCTGCTGCAGAGTTGTCGTGTCGCCGCAGAACCGGATCTCCCCATCCCCCGGGCCCGCAGCAGTGCGCTGCCCTACCTGCTGCGCGTCGGCTGCCCGAACGCGAACGTGGCTGGTCCGCACTTTGCCCGAACGCTTGGCCGCGAGCCCTCCTGCCGTCGCCCCCGCTCCGCGAGCCTGACTTGGTGTCCCGTGCCGCGGCCCTTCCCCGCCCTTCCCCGAGGTGCCCCGGTCCCGGCGCGAGGACCACGACCCACCCTCGCGGCGACCACGGCGACCACGTCGGCCGGTGTCGTCCGGTCACTCCGCGGTCCGAGGCGGACCGTGCCGTCAGGAAGGAACCCGACCGTGTCCGAGAGCGAACCGGCGTGGCTGGCCGACGACCAGCGCACCGCCATCGAGAACCGTTGGGGCAGCGGCTGGTCCGAGCCCTTCGCCACCTACCTGCGCCGCCGTGCCGACATCGAGCAGCTCTCCGCGGACAACCGGGCGACCTGGCTCAGCGAGCTGCTCACCGACCGCAGCCTCAACTGGGTCACGCCGCAGCAGTCGGCGCGGCTCGAGCTGCTCACGTCGCCGGGTCCGTGGCGGGACTGGCTGCCGAACGAGCTGGACGCCGAGGTGCCCGGCTGGACGCGCAAGGGCCCGGAGGAACTCGCCGACTGGCTCGACAAGGCACTGCCCGTCCTCGAACGCGACGCCGCGGCGCGCGGCCTGGGCTGGGTACCGGACACCTGGCATCCCCGTCTCGACGCGCTCACCCCCGCCCGCGGCCCCTGGCGGACGTGGCTGCTCACCGAGCTGGACCAGCAGTGGCCTGGCTGGGAGGGCGCGACGGTGGAACAGCGGACCGACTGGCTCTACGGGTGGCTCCCGCACTTCGAGGGGCGACCACAGCAGGAGGAAGAGGACCCTCGCACGTTCGGCTGGGCGACCGGTGACTTCGCCACCCGCATCGCCCGGCTGCCGGACACCCAGCGCGAAGGACTGCTGAAGGCGCTCGACGAGAACTGGGTCGGCTGGGAGCGCGCCCCGGTGGCCGACCGCCTCACCTTCCTGACGGGCTGGCTCCCGCACTTCGAGAGCCCCGCCGCCGCCACGACCGCGCCACCGCTGTCCACCCCGTCCACCCCGGACACCACGGCCATCACGGACACCGTGGCCACACCGGCGAGTCCGTACGACCTGCCCCTGGCGGTGGTCGCCGACGACTCGATGAACGACGAGCAGATCCCCGAGCTCGACGAGCTCTTCGACAAGGTCGTACGGCCGGTGTTCGCCGCGAACCCCGAGTACGCGGGGCTCAGCGCGGCCGAGAAGGAGGAGGCCGTCCGCGAGGCCCTCCTGCAGCACATGGCCAACAGGTAAGCACGGAACGGAGACCACACCATGACCAGGCTCGTCGCGAAACTCACAGGGGAACTCAACAAGGGTTTCCTGACCGTCACCGGGGCCGTCGAGAACCTCATCCCCCTGGAAGTGGGGAAAGGGACCGTGCACACCATGGCCGCGTACCTCTCGAACAGGATCGAGGACGTCGAGGTGCACGCCGCCACCAGAAACGACCCGCTGTACAGCAAGGAGGAGATACTCGACACGCTCGCGGCCATCGCACCGACCGTCGACATGAAGATCGACAAGATCGACATGGTCGTGGCGGCGTGCGACCCCATCGCCGAACTCGAGGTGATCAGGAACACCAACCGCGGCAAGGACGTGCTCCACGCGGTCGAGAACCTCAGGGCGACGCGCGCGAAGGCGGAGAACCTCAGGAAGAAGATCGGCGCCTTCACCGAGGAGATGAACAAGCCAGAAGGGCCAAGCGAGGAGCGGCTGGGTGCGTTCAACCGGTTCGTGCCGCGTTTCCTCAGGGCGATCGAGGTGATCGACAAGCACGCCGACATCGTCGCCCAGCAGTGGCAGAAGGCACTCACCGATGAGGCGATCAAGGCATGGGTGCAGAAGCACCCGACCGCGGGGCACAAGGCGATGACCGCGGCGCTCGCCGCCACCGACCAGGGCATCAACGCGGTCGCGCTCACCGGCGAGATCCTCGGCTACCTCCCGAACGAGGAGGCCCAGGGCGTGTCGATCGGCCTGACCGTGGGCGCCAGTGTCGCGGAGACGGGCAAGGCCGTCACCGACCGGTGGATGAACAGCGTCAGCGCCGACATCCAGATCGCCCAGTACAAGAAGAAGAACGGCACGCAGGCGATCTACGCCGAGCTCGACAGCGACAAGACCCTGATCGCCGAGCGGCTGGCGACCAAGCGCAAGGCCGACGTGGCGCTCGCCCTGCAGCTCACCCAGCCGATCTGGACCGCCGCCGCGGTGAAGTTCCCGCCCGGCGTCGGCGACCTGTGGCCCATGGTCTGCGACGTGATCAACAAGTGCGTCGAGAAGTACCAGGAGGAACGGATCCAGCGGGCACTGCGGCTGGTGGGCGAAGGAGCGGAGAAGGAGGACATCCTCCTGGTGTTCGGCAAGGAGTACCTGGACGAGCTCCTCGAGGGCATCAAGGGCAACGTCTTCGCGGTGCTCAACCCCATGAAGCTCGCGGCGACCGCGTTCATCACCACGCTCGCTGGCCGGATCGCGGCGGCGGTCGTCGAGAAGCTGCCCGTCAAGCCGGCCGAGCTGATCGACGGCGCCGCGCTGCGCGGGCACATCGAGAGCCTCGTGACCGCCCAGCTCCAGTCCAGCTTCCTCGAGCCGTCGATCGTCGAGGACCGCTTCTCCGGGCTCGAGCTGCCCACCGAGGTCGACGGCGTGGCGGTCACGGCGATCCTGTCCGGGGTGGAAGGCAGCGCACCGCGCCGCCACGTGTACCTCCGGCTCGCCGACGGCACCGTCGGCAGGTGGCTGGAGACAGGCGAGTTCGACAAGGTCGACGACGACGAGGACGAAGGCGCCCGGTACCTCGGCGTGCCGACCACCGACGAGTTCGGCCGCAAGCTCAGCGAGGTGTTCGCGGGTGTCGTGGTGCCCCACCCCGACACCGGCGAGGACAGCTACCGGGCCCGGTACCAGGACCTGGCCGGTTTCGTGACGGTCGCCGCGCCACACCGGTTCACCGTCACCGGCCCGCACGACACCGCGTACGCCGACTGGTCCCGCCGGGCGGTGACCCCGGAGGGCTACCAGGAGATCGTCGGGGGAAGGCCCGGGGACATGGTGCGGGGCCAGTGGCACCAGCCGTGGCAGGGCAAGCCCGTCTACTTGTTCGTCCACGCCTCCGGCGGGGCCCGCGAGTGGGCGCACGGCACGGCCAACACGGGCGCCCCGGGGCTGCGGGTCTTCGGCCAGCTCGACGGGAAGGTGCCGGTGGAGTACGACCTGACCGGCATCCGCTGACCGAGCGACGGTGCCCGGCCGCTCGCGCGGCCGGGCACCGGTCCCGAGGTCGGTCGATCAGCAGTCGGTGGTGACGGGTCTGCCCGCCAGGCGGTCGGCGAGCCAGGTCATCGCGTCGCCGGTCGCGGCCGGGACGACGGCGTTGTGGTCCAGGCCGGGGTAGACGCGCAACGACGCCGCCGAGCCGAGGTGGCACATGCCGGCGACGACGGCACTCGCCTCGTCGACGCCGACGATCTCGTCCTGGTCGCCGATGAGGATGGTGAACGGCGCAGCGGTCCGCTGCCGTGGGATGCCCTGCCCGGCGAGCCAGTCCTCCAGCCGCGTCATGGCCTGCTGGGTGACCGGCTGGAACTCCGACGCGGGCAGGTCGCGTGCCGCGAACCAGCCGTAGATGTCGGCCAGGCACGCGGTCTCGACGAGCGGCAGCACCTCCGCCGCCCGCGGACCGAGGTAGTCGCTGTACCGCAGCTGCGGGTGCTCGGTGCGCAGACCGGACAGGATCAGCGGATAGAGCGCCTGCGCGCCGAAGTCACCCTCGACGTCGCGCAGCCGCTGCGCGATGGTCCCGGCCAGGTTGATCGGCGCCGCGAACGCGACCGCACCGGCCAGGCGCAGGCCGCGGCCGTACGTGCCGCTGATCTCCGCGGTCGCCGCGACGGCCTGGCTGCCCTGCGAGTGCCCGAGCGCCACCCACGTCGTCGACAGGCCGCGCTGCGCCTGCCTGCCCGCGCGCACCGCGTCGATCATGCCGCGGCCCGCGCTCTCCGCGACCAGGTACGCGTGCGGTCCCGGGGTGCCGAGGCCCTCGTAGTCCGTCGCCACGACCGCGTAGCCCGCGTCGACCAGCGACGCCACGAGCGTGTCGTACCCGCCGAGCGCGGGCGAAGCGGACGGCGCGCACGCGTCCGCCGCGCCGGTCGTGCCGTGCCCCCACGACGCGACCGGGAAACCGCCGGGCGGCGGCGGTCCGGGTGGGACCACCAGGGTGCCGGTCACGACCCTGGGCGCGCCGCGCGAGGACGTCGACAGGTAGGTCAGCCGGTAGGCCTGTCCCCCGGCCGCGGCGACGGCGGGCGACACGGCGACCGCGTCGCGGTCGAGCAACGTCCCGGCCCACGGCCGCGCGGTGGCGGCCGCCGCGGGTGGGACGAGGACGGCGGCGAGTGCCACCACCACGAGCAAGAGCTTGCTGCGAAAACGTTTCACGGGACTCCGATCTCCGGGGACAGGGCGTCACGGTCCGATGAGGACAGTGCTGGTGGCCTGCACGACCCCCACCGGCACGTCCGCCGGGTCGTTGCAGGTGAGCACCCGGTCACCGGCCCGGGCGGCGGGCTTGCCGTCCACGAGCACGGTCGGGCTGCCGAGGAGGACCTTGCCGCGGTTGGCCGGTTCCTTCGCGAACCGGCCGCTGGGTGCCACGTGCGGTGGCTGGTTCACCGTGCCGGACCCGGCGACCGCGGCGGGCTTGCCCTCGATGAGGACGGTGGTGCTGCACGACTCGGTGATCGTGGCGCTGAACGGCAGGGACATCGGTGTCGGGACCGGGCCGCCCGAGGACGGCACGAGGACCACGTGCACGTCGGTGCCGACCACCCGGTCGCCCTGCTTGGCCGCCGCCTTACCCACGGCCACCCTCCCGGATCCGCCTGCCGGCCGGACCAGCCCGGCGGCCGGGTGGTGCCCGGTGCGGCAGTCCGGCCGTGACGCCGAGGTCCACGGTGTCGGGGGCGGACGGCAGCCCGGTCAGGGCGGGCTGGACGCAGGGCGCGAGGACGGCCACCTCGAGGAGGGGCCGGGCGCCGATCGCCGCGAGGACCGCGTGCGCCGGTGCGGACAGGCCGGGTGGCGCCACCTGGAGCGGGGCGGGCGGCCCGGGGAGCAGCCCGGTGGGCACGACCTGGTGCGCGGCCAGCGCGACGAGCACCCTGCCGAGCCAGTCGTGCTCGGCCGCCCGGTCGGCCGCGACGGCGAACACCAGGTAGCGCAACCGGTACCGGCGCACCGGCGGGCGGCGGGCCACCACGCGACCGTCCGCGTCGTGTTCGTCCTGCCACGTCGCCGCGAGCGCATCGGGCTCCTCACGCACGTCGTGCAGCAGCACCCGCAGGCCGTGCTCGGTGCCACCGGCCCCCAGCTGCACCGGCGCACCGGGAACCGCGGCGGTGAGCAGGGCGGTGAGCGCGGTGTCGATGTCGCGGAGCATCCCGCCATGGTCACCGGGCCAGGCCGGTCCCGGCCGGACTCCCGGCCAAGCGATCGGGCAACCTCGCGTGCGCATTGGCTTCGCTCCCGGGCACCTGGAACCGGCGGCGTCCGGACCGGACAGTCGACGGCGTCAGTTCGCGTACCACTGGAGGGCCGATGCCCAACTACCTGTCGCCCGGCGTTTACACCGAGGAGGTGTCGTCGGGCACGAAACCCATCGAGGGGGTCGGCACGGCCGTCGCCGCGTTCGTCGGCTTCGCGGAACGCGGGCCTGCGCACGTGCCGGTGCTGGTCACCAACTGGACCCAGTTCACGCAGAACTTCGGCGGGTTCGTCGAGGGCGGCTACCTCGCCCACGCCG
Organism: Actinophytocola glycyrrhizae; assembly: GCF_042653545.1. Taxonomy (NCBI): domain Bacteria; kingdom Bacillati; phylum Actinomycetota; class Actinomycetes; order Pseudonocardiales; family Pseudonocardiaceae; genus Actinophytocola; species Actinophytocola glycyrrhizae. Next base: position 368,501 of record NZ_JBHSIS010000017.1, on the reverse strand, counting down.
TGTACGGCTTCTTCCAGAACGGCGGCGGTTCCGCGTACATCGTCCGGGTCGGGGCCCGCGACGAGGCGGGTGCCGACGGTCAGGTGATCGCACCCGCGCAGCTCGGCACCGCCGGTCCCGGCCGTCCCCTCGCGTTGCGGGCGCTGCACCCCGGAGCCGACGGCGGCGACGTGTCCGTCGAGGTGCACGAGCCCTCCGAGGCCGGGGACGGCGCCTTCAAACTGGTGGTGCGCAAGGACGGCGTCGAGGAGGTGTACGACAACGTCGTCGTCCGCCGCGGTGCCGGGAACGTGGTGACCGCGCTGCGGGAGTCGGCGCTGGTGGCCGTGGCGGACGTGAAGGGCGGTCCACTCGCGACACCGGCGATCGGGTCGCGGGTCACGCTCGCCCGCGACCCGCGGGGGCCGGCGGTCGACGCCGCCGAGTACGTGGGTGACGCCGACGAGCGCACGGGGTTCGCCGGGCTGGAGGCGGTCGACGACGTGACCATGCTGTGCGTGCCGGACCTGATGAGCGCACACCGGGACGGCCTCATCGACGACGACGGGCTGCGCGCCGTGCAGCAGGCCATGATCGCGCACTGCGAGCTGATGGCCGACCGGGTCGCCATCCTCGACCCGCCGCCGGGCCTGTCGCCGCAGCGGCTCAAGCACTGGCGCATGGAGGTCGCCGGCTACGACTCGAAGTACGCGACGCTCTACTGGCCGTGGCTCACCGTGCTGGACCCGGTTACCGGCAAGCGGATGAACGTGCCGCCGAGCGGGCACGTCGCGGGCGTCTGGGCCCGCAACGACGAGACGCGCGGCGTGCACAAGGCGCCCGCCAACGAGGTGGTGCGCGGGGTCGTCGAGCTGACGGCGGGGCTGACCCGCGGCGAGCACGACCAGCTGAACCCGATCGGCGTCAACTGCCTGCGCACGTTCCCGGGGCAGGGCATCCGGATCTGGGGCGCGCGCACGCTGTCGAGCGACCCCGAGTGGCGGTACCTGAACGTGCGCAGGCTGTTCAACTACGTGGAGAAGTCCATCCTCAACGGCACGAACTGGGTGGTGTTCGAGCCCAACGACCGCTTCCTGTGGGGTTCGGTGCGGCGCACGATCACCATGTTCCTCCGCCGGGTGTGGCGCAGCGGCGCGTTGTTCGGGAGCTCACCGGGGCAGGCGTTCTACGTGAAGTGCGACGAGGAGAACAACCCGGAGGAGAACCGCGACGCGGGCATCCTGACCGTCGACATCGGCATCGCGCCGGTGAAGCCGGCCGAGTTCGTCGTGTTCCGCCTGTCGCAGCTCTCCGAGGGCGCGGCGCTGGAGGAATGACGTGCTCCCCCACCTGTCCGCTCCCGACCCGACCGCGATCGACCTGACGACGGAGAGCCTGCCGCTGGTCGAACCCGTGAGCGCGTCCCGGTTCTTCGTGAACGTGCTCGGCTGGTCGCAGGGTCTGGGGTTCACCGAGCTCGCCGGGTTCAACTCCGCGGTGAACGCGAGCGAGTACTCCTACAACGGCAGGCTCGGCAACGTCCGCACCAAACAGTTCGGCAGGCCGTCCCCGCCGACGATCACGTTGAAACGCGGGCTCGACTCGATCGGGTTCGCGCAGCTGTTCGCCTGGCACACGTTGGCGCGCGGCAACAACCCCGTGGGCAAGGTGCCCGCGACGTTCACCATTCTCGCCGCGAGCGGGTTGCCGGTCGCGGCGTGCACGTTGGAGAACGCGTGGTGCTCGCGGCTGGAGATCGATCCGGCGCAGGCGGGCGGCTCCAACGTGGTGATGATGAAGGTCACGATCGAGTGCGACGACATCGTCATGCTCTAGTTCCCCCACCCGACAAGGAGTTCCGCGCATGGGCGACGGCAAGACCCAGGACCAGGTGATCTCCGCACCGCGCTTCTACATCGAGTTCTCGCACATCGGCAAGATCGCGTTCTCGGAGCTCGGTGGCATCACGACCAAGGTCGCTACCCAGGAGTACATCTACAACAACGACAAGGGCGAGACCGTCCACACGAAACAGTACGGGAAGACCGAGCCGCCGACGATCACCCTGAAACGCGGGCTGGACTGGGACGGGAACCACAAGCTGATGGTGTGGCACGCGATGTCGCGCCGGGGCGATCCGGCCGCGCGTTCCTCGGGGACCCTCATCGTCTCGGACGCGTCCGGCAAGAACGAGATCACCTACGTGATCAACGGCGGCTGGTGCTCGGAACTGCAGGTCACGTCGATGAAGGCCGGCGACTCCGCCGTCGCGATGATCGAATGCAAGATCACCTGCGAGGACATCGAGGTCCCGGAGTCCGGGCTGCTGTGACGTCCAGGAAAGGACACCGATGAGCACCACGACGACACCGGCACCAGCCACCGTTCTGCGCACGGAGTACCCGTTCACGCTGCCGCGCGGCTTCGTCGACGAGCAGGGCACCGTCCACCGCGACGGCGTCCTGCGGCTCGCGACCGCGCGTGACGAGCTGTCCACGCAGACCGACCAGCGGGTGCGCCAGAACCCGGCATACCTGACCGTGCTGCTGCTCGCCAGGACCGTCACCCGCCTGGGCACGCTGTCCACGGTGGACAGTCTGGTGGTGGAGAGCCTGTTCGCGTCCGATCTGGCGTTCCTGCAGGACCTGTACCGCCGCGTCAACGCCGACGGCCACACCGAGGCCGAGGTCCGGTGCCCCTCCTGCGCGCAGGAGTTCACCGTCAGCCTGGCCGGTGACCGCCCGGGGGAACGCTGACGTACACGACCGCACGCCTCTGGGAGGAGGTCGTGTACGTCGCCTACCACCTGCACTGGCCGCTGGCCGAGATCGCCGACCTGGACCACCGCACCCGCACCGAGGTGATCGGCCAGATCGGCGCCATCAACAACCGCCTGTCCCACGGCATGTGAGGAGTTCGTGATGCGCTGGCCCCGGTTCCGCCGCCGCCGCGCCCGGCACGCCGAGGCCGTGCCCCGGCAGCGCAGGGCATGGGCGCGGCTGCCCGCTCTGCGGCCCGTGGTGGACGCGGCGCCCCTGACCTTGCTGGGGCCGCCGAGCGTGGTGACCAACCGCGACCCGCTGCCGCCACCGCTGCGCAGGCGGGGCGGGAGGCCACCGACGGGCCGGGTGCGCGGCCTGGCACGGGTGATCGACGTGGCGGACGAGCGGGTCACGCCGATGACGATGACGTTCCCCGGGCCGGAGGTCGCGACGGTGGCCGGTGTCGTGACGCCATCGACCTTCACGACGACACCGGACCTCACGGCAACAGCCGACCTCGCAGCGGCACCGGGCCTCCCGTCGACACCCGACGTCACGGCGGCACCGGGCGTCACGGCTGCCGCGGACTTCGCGGCCGCACCGGGCTTCGCGGCGGCGCCAGGAAGCACGGCGGCCACGGAACCCCCGGCAGCACCGGACTTCGCGGTGCCGCCAGGCGTCATGGCCGCCACGGTCTCCCCGCAGTTCGCGGGGCCTGCGGACTTCGCAACGACCCCAGGAATCGTGGCGGCCGGGAACATGGCGCAACCCCCGCAGTCCCCCACGGTCGCGGACTTCGAGGCGCCAGGCATTGCGGCCGCGACAGAAGCCCCGCGGTTGCCCGCGGGTCCAGGCGGCACGACTCCCGTGGGCTTCGCGATCGTGCCCGCGGCCACCGTCCCGGTGCCCGCCGAGCCCACACCGATGGCCCCGGTCGTGGCCGAACCCGTTCGCACGCGGGGGGAACCGCCCCCGGTCGCACCGGCACCCGGTCCGGTCCCGCCCGCGACCACCCTGCCCGCCGCGCCGACGTCGTCGATCACCCCGGCCGCCGTACCCACCTTCCCGCCCTTGACGTTGCCGCCGAACGGCACCGCCCCAGTGAGTCACCCCGCCCCACCGGCCTTTCCGGTGGCGGACGTGCCGTCGGCAGCGTTCCCCGGTGCCGTCCCGGCACCCGGTACCGCCACGGCGACGCGACCCGCCATCGTGGAACACGTGCCGGACGCGGACCCGCGGGAGGTCCCACTCCCGGTACCCGGCGCGGCCCCCCCGGTGCCGGGGGTGCCGATCGCGGCGATGTTCCCCGTGACAGTGGAGGAGCTCCCCGAGCCGGTCGTTCCCGTCGCGGTGACGTTCCCGGACTCGCGGCACGTCGCGACCCCGGTCACCCCCGGCGCGGCGACCGTGGTCGCGGCGGAACTCCCCGCCGTGCCGGGAGAAGCACCCCCGGTGGTCGCACCCGTGGCGCAACAGGGCGCCCGGCTGGTGGAGCTGCGCTACCGCGTTCCCACCGGCACCGTCCCGCCCGTGGTCACCGCGACGCCGGTCACCCGGCCGCCGCTGACGGTGGCCGACGAACGGTTCGTCGGCCGGCCCGTCGCACCCGAGCAGCCGTTCCGCAGCCTCACCGAGTTCGACCGGATGGTCGCCGAGTACTCGAACCTGCCACTCGACGCCGCCCTCGCACTCGCGACGACGGCACCGGAACCGTCACCGGAACCACCGCGGGAACCACCCGAGGACCAGCCTCCCCCGCCCCCGCCGAGGCCGCGTACCACCCTCGGCCAGAGCAGGCGCAGGGGCCTCGGCGGCTACCGGATCACCCACGCCACCGACGACCGCCCGGACGACGAACCCGCCGACCCGGCCGACATGACCGACGTCACCGACAGCGACCCGGACCGGGACACCGACCGGGACACGGGCCGGGACACCGACGACTGGCCCGGTGGCGCCGTTCCGCAACCAGGTCAGCGACCGGAGCAGCCGGTCGTGACCGCGCCGCGGGAACCCGCGCACTCCTGCCCGGACCTGCACGACACCAACACCCTCGACGACCTCGCGGGCCGCCTGTACCGGCACGTCCGCACCCGGCTGCGCACCGAACTGCTCGTCGACCGCGAGCGGTCCGGGCTGCTCGCCGACCCCATGTAGGAGGCCAGGATGCACCCGAAAGTCAAGTCGCTGCTCGACCTCGTGCCCGACCAGGTGGCGATGACGCACCGGTTCGTGGCGTGTGTGGACGACAGCGACTACAACTTCGGCAGCTGGTCGCGGGTCAGCGGGCTCGAGATCGGCTGGGAGCAGGTCCGTTACCGGCCCGGCGAGCAGTCGACCGCCGAGGTGTTCGGCGGCGCCCTGCGGTACCAGCCGGTCAAGCTCGCCAGGGCGGCGTGCGCGGACTCGGCGGCGGTGAAGGCATGGCTCACGAAGACGGCCGCCGGCCGGACACCGCTGTCCGGCGCGATCCACATGGTCGACTACCTCGGCATGCCGATCATCACCTGGGAGCTCAAGCAGTTCTTCCCGATCTCCTGGTCCATCACCGGCTTCGACTCGGCGTCCGCGCAGACCGCCGTCGAGGAGCTGGCGCTCGCACACTCCGGTTTCCTCGACGACGAGCGGAGGACGTCGTGATCCCGGCGAGCCCGGTCCAGACCGCGTTCGCCGCCCCGGTGGCGCTCGGCTCCGCGATCCCCAAGCGTTCCAGCGGGATGTTCGTGCCGCAGTACGGCATGACCATGTGGTTCAGCGTCAGCGTCGGTATCGGCGCTCCCGGCGAGAACCTCGGGCTGTGGTCGGCCTGCAACGGTCTCGGGGTGCAGTTCGCGGCCGAGACCCTGAAGGTGGGCGGGACCTACGACCGCCCGACGGTCCTGCCCGGCTCGGTGTCCTACGGGAACATCACCCTCGAGCGGGCCATGACCTCCGTGGACTCGAAGAAGGTCCAGGAGTGGCTGCGGCACGTGACCGAGGCGTGGGTCAACGCGCCCGAGGGCGGTGCCCCGAAGGGGCCCACCGGCGGCGGCGACCGGTTCCACCCCGGCACGGCCGCGAAGATCGAGCTGTACCACCGTCTCGACGAGCCGGCGGTCGCGTCGTGGCGACTGCGCGACGTCGTACCCGTGTCGTGGTCGGCGCCGCCGCTCACCACGTCGAGCGGCGGTGTCGCGATCGAGAAGCTCGTCCTCGCGCACGGCGGCTTCCTCGACACCGACGGCGGCGGCTCGTCGACGGTCGCCGGTCGCGGCAAGTTCGTGCTGTCCGGGCCAGGCGGGTCGATCCACTTCCAGTACAACCCGGACTCGGTGACGGTGAGCCGCGGCTGCTCGATGAATCTGCTCGGCCAGCAGAGCCGCGACGAGTACGAGTACGAGATGGGGATGCCCGGCGACTGGACCATCGCCTACCACGGTCTCGTCGTCGAAGGCGCAGAGACGGTGCGCACGACCACCGACCTCCTGCGGCGCTGGATCGTGCCCGACCCGGCCCGCGCGACGGCGCCCACACCGCTGGACGTCCGGCTCGGCGACGGCAGCAACACGTTGCTGAGCCGCCACGTCGCGCTCACCAACGTGGGCCTCACCTTCACCCGCTTCACCCGGATGGGCACGCCGAGCAGGGCGAGCGTCGACCTGAGCTTCGTGGCCCTGCAACCGCAGCGCGGGGCGCAGCCCCGCACGGGCGGCGACGGCAGGCCCCGGGATCCGCTCGTCAGCAGGCAGGGCACATGACCGCGGCAACGGGCAGGCCGGTTCCGGCGGTCTCCGTCGGTGCCACCGGGACACCGCTCCCCGCCCACCTCGCCCAGCGCATCGCGCGGATCGTCGTGGACAGCCACCGCCACCTCCCCGACATGCTGGAGATCACCTTCCACGACCGGGACGGCACGATCCTCGACGAGGCGGGCATCCGACTCGGGACGGTGCTGACCGTGAGCGCGGCCCGTGCGCAGGACCCCACGCCGCACACGTTGCTGGTGTGCGAGGTCACCGCGATCGAGGGCGTGTACGCGGAGTCCAACCACACGGTGGTGCGCGGCTACTCCGCCGACCACCGGCTGATGCGGGCCCGCCGGTCCGCGACGTTCCTCAACGCCACCGACAGCGACATCGCCCGCCGCGTCGCCACCGGGGCGGGACTGCGGCCGGAGACCGTGGACCCGACGCCGACGCACCACGAGCAGGTCGCACAGGTGAACCAGACCGACTGGGAGTTCCTCCGGTCCCGCGCCACCGAGACCGGGTTCGACTTCGGGGTGCGGGACGGGCGGTTCTTCCTCGACACCGGCGGCGCCCCCGCCCCGCCAGTGCCGTTGCGCTGTCCCCACGAGCTGCGCACGTTCCTGCCGAGGGTCACGGCGGGCAACCTCGCCGCCGAGGCGGAGGTGCGGGTGTGGGACCCGATCGCGGGCAAGGTCGTGAGCGCCACGACACCCACCGCGGCGCGGTCGGTCGACCTGCCCGACACCACCGCGGCGTCGGCCGCGCGACCGTTCGCCGCGCAGCGGCAGACGCCATCGGCGTCCTCGCCGCACGGACCGGAGCCCGTGCCGGGGCACGTCGTCACCGAACGGCCCGTCGCCAACGGCGCCGCGATCCACGCGAGCGCGGCACACACCGCCGGGCGGGTCGCCGAGCACTGGGGCGACACGTTCGCCGAGGCGGAGGGTGAGGCCAAAGGCGACCCCCGGCTGCGCGCAGGCACCGTCGTCGAGGTGTCCGGGGTGCCGAAGGTGTTCTGCGGGCGGTGGACCCTCACCCGGGCCCGGCACGTGTTCGACCAGTCCGACTACTACACGCAGATCGAGGTCAGCGGGCGCCACGACCGTTCGATCATCGGGCTGGTGACGGGTACCCGGCACGGCGAACGCGGCCGGTTCCCCGGGCTCGTGTGCGGTGTCGTCAGCAACATCGCCGACCCGCTCGGCAAGGGCCGGGTCAAGGTCGACGTGCCGTTGCTGGCGCCGGGTTTCCAGACCGACTGGGCGCCGGTCGCGCAGTTCGGCGCCGGTGCCCGTGGTGGCGCGCTGTTCGGGCACGAGGTCGGCGACGAGGTGCTCGTCGGGTTCGAGTGCGCGGACCCGCGCAGGCCCTACGTGCTGGGCGGGCTCGTCAACGACGACAGCGGGTACACCCTCGGCGGCCCAGCCGTGCGGGGCGGCAAGACCGGCACCGCCCTGGTGCGCCGCGGCTTCGTCAGCCCGTCGGGCAACCGGCTGACCTTCCACGACGACCAGGGCGCGCCCAGGGCCGCCGAGATCGTCCTCGGCACCGCGAAGGGCGACGTCGCCCTGGTGATCGACCAGGTGGCGGGCACCATCACGGTTCGCTGCGACCCGGAGAACGGCGCGGGGGCGGTCGTCGTGGAGTGCGGTGCGGGTGGCTCCGTCGACGTCCGGGCAGGCGCGGGTGGCTCGGTCACGGTCGACGGCGGCAGCAGGCTCGACCTGTCCGCACAGACCGTGCGGATCGCGGCCACCGGCGAGGTCGCGATCAGCGGCAAGCAGATCAAGCTCAACTAGGAGGCGGCGTGTCGATCGACTCGGTGTCCGGCGACCAGGTCGGGACCGGCTGGCACTTCCCGCTGCGGACCGGGCCGAGCGGCCGGTTCGCGACCGCGGGTGGCACGGACAAGCTCGAGCAGGCCATGCGGCTCGTGCTGACCACCTACCCCGGGGAACGCCCCGCGCGGCCGGACTTCGGCTCACGGCTGCGCGACTTCGTGTTCCGGCCGGTCACGCTCGACACCGTCGCCGAGGTGTCCTACGAGGTGCGCGAGGCGCTGTGGCGGTGGGAGCCGAGGGTGGTGGTCGAGGACGTGCACACGAGCCCGGACCCCGGCCACGGCGGTCTGCTGCACATCACCGTCACCTACACCGTCCGCGCGACGAACGACCGGCGCAACCTCGTCTTCCCCTTCTACACCAACCCCGACGGCATCCAGGAGTAGCGATGGCACTGCCGGCACCGGATCTCGACGACCGCGGCTACGACGACCTCGTCGACGACGCGCTGCGGCTCGTCCGGCTGCGTTGCCCGGAATGGACGGACCACAACCCGTCCGACCCCGGCATCACGTTGATCGAGACGTTCGCCTACCTGACCGACGCCCTGCTGGACCGGCTGAACCGGGTGCCCGACCGCCTGCACCTGAAGTTCCTCGACCTCATCGGGCTGCGGCTGCGGCCGCCCACCCCGGCGCGCACACCGCTCACGTTCTGGTTCTCCAGCCCCGCCACCGCGTCGTTGACGGTGCCCGCGGGCACCCAGGCGGGGACGGTCCGGGGGGAGGGCGTCGAGCCGGTCGTGTTCAGCACCACCGAGGACGCCACCGCGCCGCCCTGCGCGGTAGCGGGTCTGCGCACCCGCGCGGACGGGGAGAGCGCCGTCGTCGAGGGCCCCATCCCGGTGTTCTCCGGCCCGCCCGCGGTCGGCGACGAGCTGCTCGTCGGCCTCGTCGACCCGGCCCCGGGGTGCGCGGTGCGGTTCGACGTCGTCGCGCACGTCGACGGACTGGGGGTCGATCCCCGGCACCCGCCGCTGCGCTGGCAGGCGCGGACCGACGACGGCTGGACCGACTGCGAGGTCGAGGAGGACGGGACCGGTGGGCTGAACCGGCCCGGTGCCCTCGTGCTGCACGTGCCTGCCGGGCACCGGCGGACACTCGAGCACGGGACGCTCGCGGCCTGGCTGCGTGCGGTCGTCGTCGCGCCCGCCGATGGACGGCCCGCCTACACCGCGCCCCCGGTCCTGTCGGAGCTCACGGCGTCGACCGTCGGTGTCACAGCGCCCGCCGTGCACGCGGAGATCGTGGACCACGAGGAACTCGGCACCGCCGACGGTTCGGCGGGTCGCGCCCTGCGGCTCGGGTCCGCACCCGTGCTCGGCGACCTCGGGGACGCGGCCGACCTCGGCGGCGGTGTCGTGGTGGAGACGTCGTCGGAGGACGGCTGGCAGGAGTGGCAGCAGGTCGACGACTTCGCGGGCAGCGGACCCGGCGACCGGCACTTCGCGCTCGACGCGGTGCTCGGCGAGGTGCGCTTCGGGCCGGTGCTGCGCCTCGCGGACGGCACCGTGGCCCAGCACGGCGCCGTGCCACCGCGCGGCGCCGCCATCCGCGTCCGCCGCTACGCCACCGGCGGCGGTACCCGCGGCAACGTCGCCGCGGGCACGGTCACCGCCCTGCGCTCGTCGGTGCCGTTCGTGTCGGCGGTGGAGAACCGCCGCTCCGCGCAGGGCGGCACGGACGCGGAGACGGTCGACGAGGCACGCGACCGCGCCCCCGTGCTGCTGCGCACCCGCGACCGCGCGGTGACCGCGGAGGACTACGAGGCGCTCGCCATCAGGGCGGTACCCGGTCTCGCGCGGGTGCGGTGCGCACCGTCCGGTGTGGACGGCACGCCCGCGGGCACGGTCAAGGTGCTCGTGGTCCCCGCGGCGGCCGAGGTGGACGGCAAGGTCCGCTTCGCCGATCTGGTGCCCGACGAACGGACGCTGCGTGCGGTGGCCGAACGGCTCGACGCGGTGCGCACCGTCGGCACCAGGGTGCTGGTCGAACCGCCCCGCTACCGCGGGCTGACGGTCGTCGCCCGGCTGGTGGCCCGGCCGCGGACCGACCCGGCGGCGGTGGAGAACGCGGCGGTGTCCGCGCTGTACCGGATGTTCAGTCCGCTGCCGGGCGGCGGACCGGACGGGGCGGGCTGGCCGTTCGGCCGGGCCGTGCGCACCGGCGACGTCTACGCGCTGCTGCACCGGGTGCGCGGGGTCGAGTACGTGGAGGACGTGCGCCTGTTCAGCGCGAACCCGGTGTCCGGGGAACGCGGCGGCGAGCAACCGAGCATCGAGGTGTCGCGGCACAGCCTCGTGTTCTCGTTCGACCACCAGGTGCGGGTGGAAACGGAGGAACGATGATCGTCTGCACCGACTGCGGCCACCGCAACGGCGACCGCGACAGCTTCTGCGGGTCGTGCGGCCGGTTCCTGGAATGGACCGGGGAGCGGATCGCAGCACCCGCGGCACCCGAGCCCGTCGCGGCCGTCGCGACGCCGCCGCGGCGGAACGTGCTGCAGCGGGTCTTCGACGCCATGGTGCGGTCGGACCCGCCACCGGACCCGGCCGCGAAGCCGGCCGCCGCGGTGACACCGGCCGGCGCACCGGCTCCGCCCGGGGCGCCCCCGCCGCCACCACCGCCGCCGAGCAGAGCGGCTCCCCCACCACCGCCACCGCCTCCACCACCGCCCGGTGGAGCGGCTCCCCCACCCCCACCACCACCGCCCCCACCTCCCGGTGGCCCGGCAGTAGCGGGACCACCACCGCCACCACCTGCTCCACCACCGCCCGGTGGCCCGGTTGCACCGCCACCACCGCCGCCACCGGGCCCGGAGCCCGCGGCCCGGGTGGCCGCGCTGGTCGTGCCCGTCACCGCGGTCGAGGAGGAGCTGCCGCCGCAGCCGGAGGCACCGAAGGTCCCCGTGGTGGCCCGGGCCGCGCCGACGCGGAAGCTGCGCCCTGGCGAGAAGGTGTGCGGCGAGTGCGGCGAGGGCAACCAGCCGACGCGGAAGTTCTGCGGCCGTTGCGGCCATTCACTCGCCGACGCGGCCGTGGTGCGGGTGCCGTGGTGGCGCCGCGTCTTCCGCCGCAGGGGCCCGAAGGTGCTCGCCGCGGGAAAGCGCCCGGGGAACCTCGCCGTCGCCGGCGCGGGCCGGCGGGTGTGGCGGTTCGCCCGGCGCGGTTTCTGGGTGGTGCTGCTGGTGTTCAGCCTGCTGGCGGGCTTCTACCCGCCGCTGCGCACGACCGTGACCGGGTGGCTCCAGGCGGCCAGGGAGAAGGTGACCGACGCGGCGGAACAGACGCTCGACCCGGTGCGGCCGGTCTCGGTCACCGCGAGCACCGAAACGCCGGACCACCCGGGGAAGGCAGCCATCGACCAGTTCACCGACACCTACTGGGCCGCGCAGTGGACCCCCGGCCAGAGCCCGGTGCTGACCCTCGACCTCGGCAAGCCGACCGCACTCGCCAAGCTGATCGTGACGAGCGGCGCGAAGAACGACTTCGCAGCCCGGCACCGGCCCTCGATCGTGGTCCTGTCGTACTCGAACGAGAAGTCGGACACGGTACTGGTGCGCGACACACCGGAAACACAGGAGTTCACGCTGACCAACGGGCTCGCCGCGGATCAGGTGCGGATCCAGGTGCTCGACGTGTACCCGGCCGAGGGCGCCACCGAGGTCGCGCTGACCGAACTCGAACTGTTCGCCATCGGGTGAGAGGAACCCCGACATGCGTGGTGCCGTACCGGAGATCGCCAACCCGTTCCCCATCACCGCGTTCCTGCCCGCGGTGCTGCAGGAGGACCCGCTGCTGGCGCGCCTGACCGAGGGCCTCGACGACGTGCTGTCGCCCGCGATCGCGGTCCTCGACTGCCTCGACGCCTACCTCGACCCGGCACTGACCCCGCCGGACTTCCTTGGCTGGCTGGGCGGCTGGGTCGGTCTGGACCTGCCAGCCGACCTGCCGGTGGCCCACCGGCGTGCCGCGGTCGCCGCCGCGGCACGCCTGCACCGCCGCCGCGGCACGGTGTCCGGGCTGCGCGACCTGCTGGCCGCGCTCACCGGTGTCGAGGTGACCGTGGCGGACAGCGGCGGCGTCGCCTGGTCCACCACCCCCACCGACGACCAGGCCGCCGAACCGTGGCTGCGGGTCCGCGCGCCGGGCGCCGACCCCGCGCTCGTGACGGCCATCGTCGACGCGGCGAAACCGGCACACGTGCCACACACCGTCGAGACCTGAGCCGGACCACCACGGGACCGCCGGACCCGCGGGTCCGGCGGTACGGCGGGTCCCGCCGTACCGGCTGTCCCGCCGCGCTCAGCGGCGCCCGTGCAACCCCGGTGGCTGGTAGGTGCCCGCCACCACGAGCAGCGGCGCCGACGCGGTCACGTCAGTGCCGGTGACCACCGCCGTGACCCCGCCCGACGGGGTTCTGCCCACCGCGACCAGCGCGGCGGTGAACCGGCCCGTCTGGTCCGCGAGCACCGGACCGGTCGGCAGCGCGCTGCCCGACACCGCCACCTCCCGCCCCGGTGGGAAGTTCACCCCGGTGACGGTGACGACCCGCCCGCCCGCGGACACCCCCGGGTCGAGGACCAGCGCGGGCGTCTCGCCGGTGGCGGTCAACGCGACGACCAGCGAACCGGGGCGATCGGTCGTGGTGATGACGAGCGCGCTCGTGCGCGCACCGCCGCCCCGCGGGGTGGCGACGACCGACACCACGCACCGCTCCCCCGGCGCCAGGCGGCGCCCGGTGCACCCGGTCGCGGTGAAGTCGGCCGCGTGCGGGCCCGGGAACGGCGCGATCCCGGTGATCGTCACCGGCGCCGGGGAGCCGTTGGTCACCGTCACCGCGACCGGTGGGCTCGAGGTCAGCGGGAGCCGCGCGCCGGGGAAGGCGACCGATGACGGAGCAGCGGTGACCGTGCCGAGAGCCGCCGTGACGGACTCGCCGCGCAGCGGCACCCGCACCGGGCCGCTGCTGGTCGTCACGACCAGCGCCGCTGTCCGCGCCCCCGACCCCGTCGCGGTGAACCGCACCGCGACGGCGCACTCGTCGCCGGCGTACAGGGTCGCGCCGGTGCAGGTCTCCTCCGGGTACACGGCGAAGTCCGCGCCGTCGGCGTCCTCGGTGTCGATGTCCACCCCCGACACGCGCAGCGGACCGAACCCGCTGTGGCGCAACGTGATCGACACGGTCCGGCCGGTGCCGTCGGGCAGCGCGCCGAAGTCGGTGCCGGACGCCGCGAGAACCGGGGCGAACGCGCGGGCGTACACGTCTCGTGCCTCGTCCACGTCCGCGGCGGCGAGCCGCGCGGCCGAGTCGAACACCACGGTCGCGCCGTCGGCGGACAGGGCGGCGGGCGGTCCGTCGCCCGAGGGGGCCACGGGTTCGGCGGACAGCGCGGGCAGGCCTGCGTCGGCCCGCTCCCGGTCGGCGACGAGGTCCCGCGCGACCAGATCCGGCGCCCGGTAGGTGAGGTAGCGCCCGTCGGCGGACAGGGCAGGCGTGGTGCCGTCGGCGACCGCACGCCGCCCGTCCTGGCCGTCGACGACCACGCGGCCGTCCCGGACGTAGGCGACCACGCCGCCGTCCCCGGAGACGACCGGAGCCGTCGCGTCCTCGTCCACTTTGGTCATCCGCAGCGGGTGGAGGGTCGCGGAGTACACGGCCGGGATCCGCGTCTGCGCGCGTTGCCCGTTGAGCGACAACAGCTTGCGGCCGGTGAGCGCGGGCAGGCAGTACTCGAAGCACAACGAGCCCGGGAAGACCACCGTGGTGCCGTCCGCCGACACCCTCGCGGGCTCTCCCGTCCCCAGGACGTACGGGACGTCCGGTTCGGCAGGGGTGAGCGGGATCGCGGCGCCCAGTTCGGTGAGGTCACCGTTCTCGTCGCGGCCGAGTTCGGTCACCATGGTCTCCCACAGCCCCGCGTACTCCCTCGTCCAGGCGACCGTGACCGCACCGCCCGCCAGGCTCGGCGCCGTGTCACCCTGGACCTCGCGGCCACCGGCGGGGTCACCGACCCGCAGGCAGTGCATCTCCGAGGGGCCGTCGTCGAGGTCGCAGACCACCACCACCGGGTCACCGGGCCTGCGCAGCTCGTCGGCCGGGGCACCGGACAGGTCACTGGCGGTGGTGTCGAACGCGACGTACCGGCCGTCCGGGGAGAGGGACGGGCGACGGCTCTCCCCGTCGCCGTCCTCGGTGAGCGCGACCGTCCCGCCGTGGCGGTCGCGCAGGTACACCGCCCACCGCCCGGTCCGCGGGGAGACCGCCTCGTAGGCGACGAGGCGCCCGTCCGCCGAGACCGACGGCGCCTGCCCGTCACCGGAACCGGTGACCAGCTCGGCCGTGTCCGGTTGCGCCGCGGCCGCCGCTGTCGCGGCGGTGCACCCGGCCAGGAGAACGAATGCCAGCAACGGCAACGATATCGAGCGCACGGGACCTCCATGACGACAGCGCCGTGTCCGAACGTACGCGGCACGCGGGCGCGTGTCGCCGACCCGGATCGAGGTTGTCCCGATCGGGAAACAGAGCGGGCTCGACGGTGCTCCTTCGGGCAACCGGAGTTGCCCGAGTCCTGGGACGAGCACACCACCCCGGTCCCGCCGGGGTGGCCGACACTGGCCGCCATGACCGTCACCGCACGCCTCTCGCACACCGAGCTCGCCGTGGCCGCGGGCGAGGAGGCGACGACCGACCTCGTCGTCGCCAACCAGGGCGATGTCGTCGACCAGCTCACCGTCGAGGTCCTCGGCGACGCGGCGGGCTGGTGCACCACCGCCACGGATGCCGTGAACCTCATGCCGGGCACCGAGGGCACGGTGACCCTCACCTTCGCGCCGCCCCGCTCCGCCGACGTACCGGCGGGGGGTATCCCGTTCGGGGTGCGGGTCCGGTCGCGGGAGTACCCGGACTCCGCCACCGTCGCCGAGGGCGAGGTGGTGGTCGAGGGCTTCACCGACCTGGTTGCGGAGCTGGTACCGCCTCGTCGCCGGGCGCGACGCCGGGCGCGGTACCGGCTGGCGGTGGAGAACACGGGCAACCGGGCGGAGGCGCTCGAGCTGACCGCGTTCGACACCGAGGGCGACGAGCTGGACCTGCGGCTCACCCCCGCGGAGCTGATCGCCCGGCCCGGCACCGTCACGGTCGTGCGGGTGTCGGCGAAACCACGGCGGCGGATGCTGCGCGGTGAGCCGCGGCAGCATCCGTTCCAGCTGGAACTGTCCAGTGTCGACGACCACCTGCCGGAGCCGGTCCTCATCGACGGGGTCGTGGTCCAGGAACGCCTGCTGCCCAAATGGCTCCTGCCCGCGGCGATCGCCGTCGCGGCGGGCGTGGCCGTGCTGGCCGGGTTCTGGTTCGCCGTGCTCAAGCCGACCGTGCAGTCCGTCGCCGCCGAACAGGTCGCGCCGCAGGTGGAGCAGGCGGCCGCGGCGGCGGAGCAGGCGCAGGACGCGGCCGCCGAGGCCGAGGAGAGCGCGGGCACCGGTGCCGGTGGCGGTGATGCCGACGAGGGCGGCGGCGCGAACGGGGCAGGCGCGGGAGGTGGCGGCGCGGATGACGCGGACGAGGACGGCGCGGCGGGCGAGGAGCCACCGGGCGAGGAGCCGGTGGACTTCCGCATCGCCACGTCCGCGCCCACCGTGACCGACGCGTCCTACCAGCGCTTCACCTTCACCGCACCGGACCGGCGCGCGATGGCCGTCGGCGACCTGGTGCTGCAGAACCCACGTGGCGACAACGGGTTCCTCCGCATCCGCATCGGCGACGACATCGTGCTGGAGACCGGGCTCGCGAACTTCCGCGACCTCGACTACCACTACGTCAACCCGCTGCACGTCGCGGGCGGGCTACCGGTGGTGGTCGAGGTGAACTGCGTGGCGCCGGGTGCCGGTGCCCCGCGCTGCACGCCGTCGGTGTCGTTCTCCGGCACGCTGCTTGGCTGAGACCCGCTCAGATGTAGCCCTCGCGCAGCGCGTACGCCACCGCGTGCGAACGGTTGCGCAGGCAGAACCGGCTCGTGATCCCGTACAGGATGTTCTTGACCGTCCGCGACGAGTAGGACAACGACTCGGCGATCTCGTCGGTGTCCAACCCGTCCGCGACGAGCCGCAGCACGTCGGTCTCCCTCGGCGACAGGCCCGCGACGGTCAGCCCGCGCGGCACGAGCACGTTGTGCTGCAGCCGGGACACCTGCCGCAGCAACCTGCCGAGCACGTCGGACGGCAGCGTGGCCTCGCCCCTGGCCGCCTTGACCACCAACCGGGTCAGGGTGGCCGGGGTGGCCTCGGACCGCGGCACCAGCGCGCAGATGCCGACCTCGATCGCCGACAGCAGCGCGGCGTCGTCGAGCGTGCTGGTGACGAGGACCGCGTTCCTGCCGCCGAGGCGGTTGAGCTCCCGCAGCTGCCGCAGTGTGTCCTCGTCCATGGTGTCGGTGGCGACCACGAGAACCGTGCCGTCACCGACCCGGTCCCGGTCGACGACGTCGAGCTCCACTTCGTGGCGCAGCTGGGATCGCAGGCCGGACCGGGTGATGGCGTCGGTTGCGTGCACGTGGACAGGGATCCGTCCGGACATCGGGTGCCTCCTCGGGCGAGCGCGCACTGTTGCGGACGGACACAGCGTGCTGCGCGGAACGCCCCGGCGCCCTGGGGACCGACCCTAGGATCCGATCGAGTCATCCCCTAGGGCCGTTGGGGTGACGTCCACCGAGGGCCGTTCGGCCAGTCGTACCCGCAGCGCGCGCCGCGTGGCGATCCCAAGTTTCGCGTAGATGTTGCCGAGGTGATATTCGACCGTCTTCGTCGTGACGTAGAGGCGAGCGCCGATCTCCCGGTTCGTGCATCCCTTGCCCACGAGCCGTGCGACGTCCCACTCGCGGTCGGTGAGCCCCGCGATCGTCGCGCCGGTGACCGGATCCGTCGCACCGGCGCGCCGCAGGTCCACGTCCACCCGCCGCTCGAACGGCACGGCACCGAGCCTGCCGAAACGACCCTTCGCGGTCTCCAGCGCGGTCGTGGCGTCGGCGCGCCTGCCCGCGCCGAGCAGGCGGCGTCCGTGCTCGTGTTCGAGGAGGCCCTCCGCGAGCGGCGCGGGCGGGCGATCCGGCTCGAGCAGGTACCGCTCCGCGGTGTCGAGTGCGGCCTGCCGGTCACCCGACGCGTCGAGGAGCCACGCCGACAACCGGGTGACCGTGGCACGTGCGTGGGGCGCGTCGCGCGCCGCCGCGGTCAGCGCGGCCAGCTGGGTGGCGGCGACGTCGAGGTGCCCGGTCCCCAGCAACCCCTCGACGAGCAGCGGCCGCCACCACAGATCCCACCACCGGTGGGCCCCGTCGCCACCGCTCGCGTCGTCCACGGTCAGCCCGGGCACCTCCCGCAACGCCGCGAGCATCCGGGGGTGGTCGCTCCGCGCCTGGTGAAGCACCGCGGCGCCGATGGCGGCGTACCGCAGGTCCTGCGGGCCCCCCATCCGCTGGGCGAGCTGGTGCGCGGCCCGCACGTGTTCCGCGGCGACCTCCCAGTCACCCCGGCCCGCGGGCACGAACACGGAGGCCATCCGCCGCAGCACCTGGTTCTGCGGCTGTTCGTCCTCCTCCTCCAGGATGCGCGCCTGCTCCATCGTCACGGCGGCCTCGTCCCACTCACCGAGCTGGTACTGCCCCGCGGCGAGGTAGCAGTGCGGGACCGAGCCACTGATCATGAACGTGCCGGTCCGCTGCCTGCGCACCACGTTCGCCAGGTCGCGCGCCGCCTCGGGGTAGCGGCCGAGCATCGTCAGCATCGCGCCCCGGCAGCCGAGCGAGTCCAGCTGCGCCGTCGGCACCGCGCCGGGTTGCTGCGGCAGGTGCGCCATCTCCTCGAGCGCCGCGCGCATCCCGGCCGACCGGGACACCCCGACCGCGAGCAGCACGCGGGTGTAGTCGTGCAGCAGTGCGGGGAGCTCGCCGATCGACAGGGCGAGCCGCGCCGCCTCGACTGTCTCCCCGACGCGCCCGCCCCACGCGTAGGCGCCCGCGAGACCCGCCGCGGCGGTCGCCCGGACCCACCGCGGCTGCGCGGGGTCGGCGCCGAGCTCCATCGCCTCGGCGAGCCAACGCTGGGCGGCCGCCCACTCACCTCGCACGAGGAGCGCGGTCATGCCGAGGCACAGGGAACGCAGCGCGGAGTGCGCGCAGTTCTCCATGGCCGGCCACAGCCCGGCCGCGGACGAGCGGTCGCGGCTGAACAGCACCTGGACGCCCGCGGTCAGCAGCCTGCGTTCGTGGTCGGCGCGTTCCGGTGACAGGTCGGCGGCCCACCGCAGGTAGGTGGCGGCCAGGCCGTGGTGGGCCTCGTCGGCCTGTTCCTCGGCGGCGACCTCCAGTTCCTGGGCGAGCGCCTCGTCCGGTTCGCTCGCCGACGCGACCCGGTGCGCCCAGGAGGCGCCGCGGTCCACGACGGCCGCGGCCCGCCCGTGCAGGACGCTCCGCCTGCCCGGTGCGAGCCCGGTGTAGATCGCCTCGCGCTGCAGCTCGTGCACCATGCCGACCGGGCTCGACGGCTCCTCCGGCCACCACTGGGCGAGCCCGGCGGCGAGCGCGGGCTGCAACGCCTCCGCGGGCTGCGGCACGTTCGCGACGCGGGCCGCGCGGGCGAGCGGCCCCCGGGCGCCGAGCACCGCGAGCGCCTCGACGAGGTTCCGGCTGGCGTCGGGCAGCCGGTCCATCGTGGCGCGCACGGCCGACACCAGCGACGGCGGCATGGCGATCCGCCGCCCCCGCAGTTGCTCGGCAGGCACCTCGGCCAACAGCGTCCGCACGTGGAGCGGGTGTCCCCCGGTGAACGACCGCAGCCGTTCGGCGGCCGGTGCGGGCAGGTCGTCGCCGACGACCGCCCTGGACAGGCGCGCGATGTCCGGTGCGGCGAGCCCGGCGAGTTCCATGGTCGTCGACGCCGACGGGCCGGCCCGGACCAGCCTGGTCAGCAGGTTCGCCACGCGCTCGTCCGGGCTGGGCCGCGCCGCGATGAGGACCATGACCTGGTCGGCCCAGACTCGGCGCAGCACGAAGCTCAGCACCTGCAGGGACGACACGTCGGCCCACTGGGCGTCGTCCACGACGAGCACGACTGAACCGGTGGCCTGGAGCGTGCCCAGCACGTCCAGCAGCTGCGCCCCGACCGCCAGCGGACTCGCATCGGCGGGCACCCCCCTGGCGAGCAACGGGGCCGCGGCGCGGACCGCAGAAGGCACCCGCCGCACCAGCTGGTCGACAACCCCGTTGTCGACCACGGTCTCGGTGAGATCCGCCGTGGCGGTGAGGACCGTGAAGTCGGCGAGCCCGGCGACGAACCGGCGTACCATCGTCGTCTTGCCGATGCCCGCCACGCCCCGCACGTGAGCGATCTGCGGTTGTCCCGTGCGCACCTTGTCGGCCATCTCGGCGAGACGGTCGAGTTCGGACTCCCGTCCGACGAAGTCGGCCACTTCACCACCCACAACACACGTCGCGACCCGCAGGCCGCCATCGACAGCACCATTGTGGACCGCACCATCCATGATCCGGACTTTTCGTCCTTCCCACCCCACCAACGAGTGAGATGCCGACAAGATGCGGACCGAACTCGTCCTGACGCACTTCGCTGCGTGACGGAACGATCACGAAGGCCGCTGATCACGATCGGGATACTTGTCCACCGTGGACTGCTCGGGGTGAGCACCACGTCCCCGTCAGAACCCGGCACCCACTGCCGGCGCAGGCCCCAGACGATCCGGCTCGCCGGTGCCCGTCCGTCCGGAGTGGACAGCGTTTCCCGGGCATGCCGGACAGAGGAGAAGCCGGCGCACGGCCCGTACGTCGCGTTCGCCGATCTCCGGCCGTCACCACGACGTGTTCACACGGCTGAGGCTTGGGATGGTCACGCCGGACCAGTAACCTGAGCACTGCCACCGCGCCGCCGCGGGGGACGACGGTGACGTGACAGGTTGCGACCCGCCGGTGCGGCCCTGGCCGCCGCGGCGGCTCTCATGATCGGCGACCGGCTCGGCGACGTAACGCGTCCGTCGGGGACAGCGCGTCGCCGCCGTCATCCCGTCACGTGGTGTTCTCCCGGCGGCCGTAACGCAGGTAGGCGATCGGACCGACGAAGTTCACCGCGATCGCCAGTGCCCACAAGCGCTTGCGGCCCTTCACGTCCTCCTGCGGCCGGTGCGCGAGATCGTTCCACGCGATCGCGGCCAGGCCTGTCACCACGCCGGAGCACAGCACGGTCCTCGCCGCGAACGCGAGGAGCGGAACCCGCTCGACGAGCAGGAGCGCGCGGTGTTCGACCTCATCGGTGAGGGGCTGACCAACCGGCCGATCGGCGAAGAGGCCCAGGCCCGAGCTGGCGGGGGACCTCGATCAGGGCTATGCCCACCCCACCGGGCTGTTGATGTCGTTCGTCATGTCATCTCTCCTCGTGTCGACTGGTCGGATGGCCGAGACGGCTGTCAGGGGATCGTTCGCACCGTTGTTCCTTCAGCCCCACGTCACGAAGGCGATGGTCAGACGTGCTTTCGAAGCAACGGAGACGTCGAGCACCGAGATGCGGGCGACCCGGCCCTCGTCGGTGACGGCACAGAACGTGTCCCCGTTCCGCAGTTCGTCCAGGAACAACCGGCTCCGGAGCCGCTCACTCGCATCCACCGCGGCACGGCACTCGTCGTAGCCGATGGCCGCACCCGCCCGCGGCACGGAGAACAGCGGAGCGTTGCCGGGCCCGTGCACCTCGTCCTGTTCGAGGATCAGCTCGGCCAGCCCGCCTTCGACCCGGCATTCACCAAGGTAGTCACCGAGCTGGGTCTGCCCGCCATGACCGGACTGAGCGGTGTCGAGGTCGACCTTGTCGCCCGTGGGACAGAAGCCGTCGGACGAGACGAGCTCGTAGGAGGCCGTGTCCTGAACAACCCGTTCCGGGCCTGCGGCACCCTGCTCCGCCGCGGTGTCGGCCGCCCCCGCCACCGCGAAGGTCCCCAGCACGACCGCCGCCACGCAACCCACGACACCAAGCGCGACCGCGGGCCGGAACACCCGTGTCCCGCTGGTCGCCGACTGTGCCCCGAAGGTCACGACACCACCGGCGACAGTGGCCACCACCACGGAAGCCCATGCCAGTCCGCTGGTCTTGAGTTCCGTGGCGATGTTGACAGCGATCCCGGTCACCGACACGGTGACGGCCACCGCGAGCGGCCACAGCCACGCGGATCGTCCAGCCATCGCGACTTCCCCCAGGAATGCGAACAAATTCGCAACGATCTTACACAGGGTTGTTCGGCGCGGCGCGAACTCGGCCACGCGACGAGAGAATTCTCCGCCGCTTCGTCCTTACGGCAACCACGACCGCGCTGTCGGCCAGAAGAGACCTGTGCTGGTGATTGGTTCCGTGAAGATCTGGTGAAGCGAGCCCGGCGCGCGGCGTCCCGAAAGCGTATTTTTCTCAAAACGCCGGTTCTGCCGTCAACGCGCCTAATCAGTTCTGGGAGTGAGCTATCCGGCAAACTTCTGGTTGGTAGCCGACTGGCGGGTGAGCACTCGTTGCGCTTGGACGTTGAGTCCTGGTGAAAGACCGTGCCTCTGTCGGTGGGTCGGGAGAGTTGATCGCTGATGGGATGTCGTGCCCGTTGCTGGTTGGCGTGAGCACTGCTTGATTAGGTCGCTGATGGTTCTCCCGCTGGCTGCTGTAGGTGATCGGCGTCGAGGGTGGGAGGACCGTTGCGGTTGTTCGTAGGGGATGACTGGGCTGAGGATCACCACGATGTGGAGGTGATGGACGGTGCGGGTCGGCGGCTGGCCAAGGCCCGGCTGCCCGAGGGTGTGGCCGGGATGGCCCGGCTGCACGCGATCGTCGGCGAGTTGGTGGGTGATGATGTCGACCAGGTCGAGGTGCTGGTCGGGATCGAGACCGATCGGGGCCCGTGGGTGCAGGCGCTGGTCGCGGCCGAGTACACGGTGCTGGCGGTCAATCCGTTGCAGGCCGCCCGGTTCCGTGACCGGCTCGGGGTCTCCGGCGCCAAGAGCGACGCCGGTGACGCCCACGTGCTGGCCGACATGGTCCGCACCCATGCCCACGAGTTGCGGTCGGTCGCCGGTGACAGCGCGCTGGCCGAGGCGGTCAAGGTCGTGGCTCGCACCCACAAGACCCTGATCTGGGAACGAACCCGGCACACCCAGCGGCTGCGGCACGCGTTGCGGGATTACTTTCCCGCCGCGCTGGTCGCGTTCGAGGACCTGGACGCCACCGACACCCTGGAACTGCTCGGCAAGGCGCCCACCCCGGCTCAGGCCGCCCGGTTGACGATCGCCCAGATCAGCGGCGCGTTGAAACGCGCGCGCCGCAAGAATGTTGCGGAGAAAGCGGCGGCCGTCCAGGCCGCGCTGCGTGCTGACCATCTCGGCCAACCCGAGGTCGTGACCACCGCCTACGCGGCCTCGGTCCAGGCGCTGATCGCGGTCCTGACCGTATTGGACACGCAGGTGAAGACCCTGCAAGGGCAGGTCGAGGCCTATTTTGGGCAGCACCCGGCCGCTGAGATCGTCCTGTCCCAGCCTGGTCTGGGGCCGGTCCTCGGCGCCCGGGTGCTCGCAGAGTTCGGCGACGATCCCGGCCGCTACATCACCGCCAAAGCCCGCAAGAACTACGCCGGGACCTCCGGGAACCGCGGATCCGAAGCGGTGAGCAACGACGCCGCCTGCCGCGCGGCGGTGACGGCCGAGGCGATGTCCTGAAGCTCGCCTCGGAACTCGAACCGGGCGCGCAGTGCGTACGACAGTGTGCCCAGCGCGGCCGCGTGCACGGCGGTGTTGTGTCGCGCGCCGGCTTCGACGGCTCGGCGCGCCGAGGAAACAGCTGCCTGGAACGCCTCGTCGCTGGGGGCGGCCAGTGCCTGCCTCACGACGAGTCCAGCATAGTTGACCAGGCCTTCCGCGGAGGAATCCTGATTCTGCGCCCGCAGCGCCTCGTCGATCGCCTGGCTGACGGACTCGGCGTCCTCCCCCTCTAGCTCCAGCCGAACCCCACGGACCATGACGATGGCACGCAGTACGTCAGCCTCCAGGCCGTGTGCTCGCGCATCCGCGAGTTGCCCCTCCAGCAGGCCGATGAGCACGTCCAGGTTGTCGGGTGCGTTCGTCGTGTGCGCCCATTCGGCTGTCGCGGCGGCGTGGAGCAGCAGCCCCGTCACGAAGTCCGCGGTGCCGGGCTCGTTCGCCTTTCCCAGGTCCTCCGCGGCGACCATGGCCGTGAGGAGGTCCGCCGGATCCCTGGTTCTGGTGTAGCGCTGACGCGTGAGTTCCGAGAGCAGGCTGACGGCCCGCAGATGGTCGGGCCGAAACGGCGGGAACCCGTTGACGACGGTGAGCGAGGTTTCGATGGCGTCGTCGAGTTCCGCGTCCGTAAGCGGTTCGGGGTCGCCGTGTACCCGCGTCGCCAGAACGTCGACCTGGACCGCGAGCGCCATCCCCGCGGTTTCGTCACCGGCCCCGGGCACGGCCCACGGGCGGGAACCGGCGAGGTCGCGGAAGTAGCCCGCGGCGATCGCCCTGTGCCGGTCGTCGTCCCGCGCCTCACCGAGCACGGAGTGGTACTGGGCCAGCACGGCCTTCGCGCCGTCGGACTCCACCGGCGAGAGAGCGCCAGCGGCGAGGTCCGCGCTCAGCACCGCCACGGCAAGACCACGGTCGCAGGTCACCGCCGCTGCCGCGGTCAGCCACTCCGCGACGTCCATCCCCCGTAGGGTGCCTTCGATGGCCGTCCGCCACAGCCGGTGCGTGATACGTGCGGCGTACTCCGGGCTTGTGCTCAATGTTCCGGAAACACCACCTCGATCGACATGGTCTGATGGCGGGTCGCGTCGCTGTCGCGGTGGAACTGGTTGCGCAGGCGAGCGACCAGACCCAGCTGTGAGTTCCTGCCCAGTGCGGTGCCCAGTCCCTGGTCGAAGCCGAGTAGCAGGTCCATCTCGCTGTGGGTCGCGCTGAGGAAGTCGACCCGGACTTCCAGCCTGCGCATGGTGTTGGCCCGCGCGGAGCGCAGTTTGATCAGCGAACCGAGTGCCTGGGACAGGTCTTCGTACCTGGCCACGACGGCTTCCGCCGCCGGGACGTCCGGAGCGGAACCGGCGAACGTGCCAACTGCTTCGATCCGGCTCCGGACCTCACGACGCAATCCGGCGGCGAAATCCGCGGTGACACCGAGGATTGTCGAGCCCTTGCTGGTGACCGGGTCGGTGCTGCCCGCGCCGAACTGGTTGGTTGTGTGCGCGTTCATGGTCGACTCGTCCAACTCGGTGGTGCGCAGGCTGGTCGCGCCAAGCAGTTGACACACCTCGATGAAGGCGTAGACCCGGCTGAGGGCCAGCGTTCGCAGCGCGGACTCGGCGGGTACCAGCTTGTCGCTCCCCGCGTCGCGGAGCAGCACGGTGTTCGGCGCGGATTCGACCGCGGCGATCTCCTGGTCCGCCACCCACGATCCGATCAGCGGGGACGGGACCACGACGATCCGATCGTCCTTGAGGATCTGCGGGTGATGGTCGAGCACGTCGACATAATCGGCGTGGCTCAGGAAGACGACCCGGTCGGGCCGGGCCAGCTCCTGTTCAGTCACACCGCCTTCCCTTCCCGTACCGAGTGAAAGCCTTGACCACCCCGGACTTTCGCCATGAGCCGGCGATACCACGCAACGAGTCGTGGAAATTGGAGGGCGGAGTTCGCCCACCCCCATTCCAGGGCGGCACGCACACGCCCTTCCTCCGCGGATATACCCGCCCCCGCCAGCTCAGCGACGATCAGGCCGGCGCAACCGGCGAGTGGCCGCGGTGTGCTGTCGTCGACGACCAGCACCACGGTAAGGCGGGTGGGTGCGCCACCAGGGTCGGGCTCGGACAGGTCCAGCTCGACGAGCATGGTGTTCCCGTCGTCGAGGTAGCGCATCGCGCGAGCGCCCGGTCGCTCGACCACCTTGGCGGCTGCCGAGATCATCGCCATGATCCGGTAGATCTCGGAGCGGTCCACGTCGGTGGTCAAGCGGCGGCCGCGAAGCCAGGCAAACGGAGCCGCACCGGGGTCGAACTCCGTGTAGACCAGCCGGACGGTGTCGCTCACAGCAGGTGCTCGATGATCGAGTCGGACAAAGCCCGCGCGCGTGGCGGATCGACGAGGCTGCCGGCCACGAGGCGAACCTTCGCCGCGTCGCCGACCGTGGCCATGACATCGGCGAGCTGCCGGGCAAGCAGGTCCCGGTAGTCGTCGTGCGACATCCGGTCGCACCGCGCGTCGAGGTCGGAGTGGGTCACGACGAACACCACCCGTCTGGCCGACGTCGCACGCACGAGCCTGCTGGCATCGAGCTGCACACGGGCCCAGTCGTCCGCCTGGCCTTGCCACCGCGCGCGCTGTTCCTCCCGCGCCAAGGTCCGCGCGTCGAGCAGGTACAGCACAGCCGCCGCACTTGTGAGCAGCGTGCCGAGAGACTTCGCGGACTCGTCGCCACCGCTGATGTCGACGAGCTGACGGAACACGAACTTCTTGTCCACGTTCAACACCTGTTTGCCGGTGGAGACCGCGACCGGCGTGACCTTCGTGGGCGCCTGCGTGCGCCCGGGCGGCTCCCACTCTCCCCTCCACGTGTTGATGAGCCGGGTCTTGCCGACCAGCCGCTGGCCGAGAACCGCCAGTTCGAGGGGCTTGCGTACCTGGCGCCGGGCGAGGTACGCCCCGGCGGTTCCCGCCGCGCCGGCAGCAGCCCAGATGATGAGGGGGATCGGCATGCGATGTCCTGCCCGCCAGATTGAAGATCGTGTCGACGTCATCATCGCCGCGCGGACCCGGCCGTTACGGTACCCGGCCGATTCGTTCCCAAGCCACGGACAGCCGGTTTCCACGGCGGTCCGGCCGTAACGAAGGGCATGTTCGCGACGACCTCGTGGTTTGACCAACCGCCGAGTCGGATCGGCCGACCGCGGCCGGTCGAGTCCAGCCACCGCGACCGAAAGCACCAGATGGACTGGAAAGAGCTGTTCATCACCGTTGCCAACGTGGCGTACGATGCCGCGCAAATCGTCACTGTCAATCGCTGGCTCGGACTCGATGACGACAGCGCCCACCAAGCCGTCGTCAGTTTCGTGCAGCAGCAGTCCGCAGCCGAAATCGACGCGATGGACATCCTGCTACTCAGGACCGCGAGCACCTACCTGGACGTGAACGCTCGTCACCGCCTCGTGAAGTTCTACGCCCTCTTCAAGTGCGCGGAGACCCTTCGCTACAACCAGTTCCGCGGCTTCCCTGCTTGAGAAAGACCTGCGCTGACCTACCGGAGTCACATTCCTGCAGGTCAGCGCAGCTGCCGGAGCACCCCTTCCAAACGCAGGCCACTGTTGGACGTGTCCGGCCGCGAACCCTTCGTCGACGAACTCTGTCGACGAGACCGGTCACGTCGCGAGGTCTGGCCGGTTCCGTCAGAAGCCGGGGAACACGCGGCGCAGGTCGTCGAGGGTGACGCTGCCCTCGACGGTGACGCCGTTGTCGTGTGGTGCCTTGAGGCGGCCGTTGATCAGCCGGATGAACGCTTCCTGCGGTCCGTCGAGCCTCGCGGACGGTGACTCGAGGTGGTCCACCACGGTGACCGCGTCGTCGATCACCAGACCGGCGCCGGGGATCGCGACGGACACCGGGGCCGCGAGCTCGGCCGGCTTCCCGAGGAAGCCCAGCAGGAAGCTCATGGGCCCGCCCAGGAGGTCGACGAGCACCGCGGCCGAGTCGGCGTCGACCCCGGCGTGTGGGTCGAAGGCCACCCGCACGTCCCACGAGTGGTTGGCCACCTCGTTGAATCGCATGCCCAGGGCGCTCAGCAGCGGGACCGGCTCCGGCCAGAAGCCGAGGTCGACCGTCAACGACGAGCGCTGCTCTGGCGTGAGCGCCTCGACCGTCTCGAGCCAGCGGCCGTTGTGCTCCAGAAAGCCCTCGGCCTGCGCTCGCGGTGCGGACGCGTCCCAGCGGGCCCAGATCGTCTGGTTGTCCTCGGCCGCCACGGTCTCCCCGACGGCCCGGGCGATCGGTGCACGGCCGATCTCCGCACCACTGCCGAGGTGGGAAAGGACCTGGGCGACCGTCCACTCCGCGGCGCCGCTGGTGAAGGCCAGCTGCTCGTCGGTGAAGGTGCGGACGAGACCGGCGAGCATGTCGTGCTCAGAACGGAGGGCGGTGATCGTGCGGTCCACGAGTTGACTCATGCCATTCCCAACTCCCGAACCCGCGGATGTGTTCCACTGATCAACACCACCCACGCCGGCCCTCGAAACACCAGGCCGCCGGTGCGCCGGTCCCGGCCGGCGTCGGCGAATGTCCTGGCCTCACCGCCGCGGCGGCCCGCAGCGCCGTGCGGACCGGGCTGGCACGCGACGGCCGCCGGGATTCGGGCGCGCCGCACGAGCGACCGGTCAGAAGTCGACCGTTACACAGGCCAGCCGAGGACCGGCGGTGCCGGCCTGCCCGGGACCTGTGTGCGTGTGCTCGGCGTGGAGGACCACCGAACCGGCGGGGCGGTCCCCGAACTGCCAGTCCACGCCGGCCGACGACCGCGCGTTCCCGTTCATGTCGGTAGTGAGGTCGAGCCAGATCTCGTTACGCGGGTTGGCGTACTGCGGGTCAACGGAGGGTTGTACGGGGTCGGGCACGTGCTGGAAGTGCGGACCGGCCGCGTCCCCCGTGGCACCACACGGTTTCTGGTGCACGTGCGCCCCGTATGCCCGGCCGGGCAGCAGGCCGCGCACCAGGAGAGCGACCGTGGTCCCGCCGTGATCAGGAGCGGCGAGCACCGCGGCGCGCGAGCCGACCGGAACCGACGCGGCGTCGTAGGTGACCCCGTGCGCGCCCGGCGTGTACTCCACGAACGTCACCAGGCTGAAGGCGGGGCGCGCGGCCGGCGGGTCCGCGAGCGCGGGCCCCGCGGCGCCAAGCGCGCAGACAACTATCCCGAGGAGAGCGGTGGCGGATCGGAGTCCCATGAGGACTTATTATCTTCCGGAACCACTGCTCCGCCAGCGGGTTCACTCCATCGAATGACGCGGATTCGGGAAGGGCTTCGCGTCCACACCACGACCCGGCAGCCCATCGGGCCATGTCCCTGACGCGTCTGTCGCGGCATGCCAGAGCACGGATGTGGCCAGGCCCGCGAAGCCGTTGACGCCGAGGACAGGGACTTCACAGTTCAGTGGCCGTCAAGCTGAAGAGTATGAACTGGGCCTTGTGGACGAGGTGGCGGTAGTCGTCCGGCGCTTCGTCGGCCATCTCCGGCCTGGGCTCGGGCGCGCGGATCTCGTCGACGGCGAAACCGGACCTCGCGAAGGACGCCAGCATGGCCCGCAACGGGCGGTGCCAGAACCGCATCCGCATCGTCCGGCCGTCACGTACCCAGTCCTCGGTGAAGGCGTAGGTGCCGAAGTAGTCGTCGCTGCCGCTGATCCGCATGTCCATGAAGGGATGGTGAGTGGACATGACCAACCGGCCGCCTGGCACCAGCACACGGTGAAACTCACCGAGTGTGCGATCCCAGTCCTCCAGGTAGTGCATGACCAGGGAACACATCACCAGATCGAAGACACCGTCGGCGAAATCCAACGGCTGCCCCAGGTCGGTCTGGTGCAGCGGCACCTCCGGCCCGAGTCGTGTCCGCGCGGTGTCGAGCAGCCCCACACTCAGATCGGCACCGGTGACGATCGCTCCACGCTTGATCAGCTCCGCCGCGTGCATCCCTGACCCGCATCCGGCGTCCAGTACCCGCAAGGCGCGCACATCGCCGGCGAGGGCCATGATCGCGGGGCGTTCGTAGCGCGCGTTGAACGGGCTGGACTCGTTGTTGCGCGCGTACGCCTGCGCGAAGCCGTCGTAGTCGTTGTCCACGGACATCAAGCTACCGACGCCACCGAAGGCCGGTAGCCGCGAAACGCGCCACCAGCAGCACTGGTCGCGGCAACGGCTCACTCATTGCCAGACGTGAACTCGGATCGGGCGACACGAGCCGAACCATATCGGCGCGGTCCGACGAGTGTCGTGGGTTCCTCGTGCGAGCGAGCCCTGTCAGCGCCAGAAGGTGCAGTTGTGCTCGGCCGCCACGTCGACCTGGGCGATGGCGCCCGGGGCCAGTGACTGGGCGTTCGCGCCGCGGAATGCCTGCCAGCGCGGGAGGTCGCCGCCGTTGGGGTCGCCCGTGGCCGCGAACCGCGACCAGTAGGCGATCAGCTGGTCGGCCAGCGCCGCCTGTGCCGGACCCAGCGTGCCGGGGAAGCCGACCAGGTCGAACAGGTACGGCAGTTCCGAGCTGTGGAACGCGCCCGGCGGCAGGTCGGGCGGAAAGGTGAACCAGCCGGTGGGCGCGGTGCGGTCGGCGAACTCGTAGCCGTACACCGTGGTGTGCCGTGCCATGGCACGGTGGTCCGCCACGTGCCTGCACGCCCACACCCGATCGGTCAACACCTGTGCGTAGGCCAGGGCCGGTGAGCCGAACGCGTCGGACGGGTACTCAGCAACCACCCAAGGCGCGCGGTCACCGAACGCCTCGGCCAGCAGCGACCGGTAGGTCTCCTCGGTGAACGGCCTCGGTACGAACGCGGCCGCGAGCCTGCCCTCGTCGCGGGTGTGCCCGGCGATCACCGGTATCCGGTGGAACGCGCCGCCCGCCAGCGCCAGGTCCGGGCGGGTGGGCAGGACCTCCGCGCCGTAGGCCATCCCGGTGATGATCGTGGAGTTGCCCTGCGGGATCAGGTCCGCCGCGGGCAGCATGCGCAGGCACTCGACGTCGGCGCACCCGTGCCGGGCGGCCAGGTCGGCGCCGTGCGAGCGGGACTCCGCGAGCGACAGCCACGGCGACCCGGCCGGCTGCGTGTGGATCACACCGTTGGCCGGCCAGCTCGACGCGCACGTGCCGCTCTGGATGATCGCCCGCTGGAACAGCTTCCTGGCACCCGGCGACGTCAGCTGACCGCACACGTCGAACCCCCCACTCGACTCACCGAAGAGGGTGACCCTGTTCGGGTCGCCCCCAAACGCGGTCGCGTTGCGCCGCACCCACCGCAGCGCCGCCTGCTGGTCCTCCAGGCCGAACGCACCGCCGCCGGCGAGGTCGGGGTGGGCGAACGCGCTGAACACGCCGAGGCGGTAGTTGATCGTCACCACGACCACGTCCCCCTTGACCGCGAGTCGGGTCGGGTCGACGTCGGCACCGGCGCCATAGCTGTTCCCGCCGCCGTGCACCCACACCAGCACCGGCTTGCGTCCGGGGGTGTTCGGCGTCGTGACGTTCAGGTAGAGGCAGTCCTCGTCGTCGCTCGGTGTGCCGCCGCCCGCGGCCTGTGCGCAGCGGGCGCTCGGCGTCGTGGTCTCCCGCACCCCCGGCCACGGTGTCACCGGCTGCGGCGAGCGCCAACGCAGTTCCCCCACCGGTGGCGCCGCGAACGGGATGCCCTGGAACGTCCTGTGGTCGGCCGCCGCCACGCCGCGAACCGCCCCGTCCGCAGTTCGCACCACTTCGGCGGGCGGTGCGGGCGGTGCGTCCGCCACCCCCGCGGCCAGTGCGGTCGCGACCAGCAGTTTCGTCAGCATCTCCGTGGCTCCCCTCGCTGCCTGTGCCACTACGTCCAAGCACCGCCGCCAAAGCCGGCATCCGCTGACGCGGAACAACGGTCCTTTCGCCGGGAACGGTAGCCGGGCGCCGGGCGGTACGGGAAACGTGAGCCCACGGCGCACGCGGTTGCACCGAACGCCACGTTTGTCGACGATCGCCGACGGGTAGGAATCCGGTCGGACAGGTACCCACTGATGGGGAGGTCTCGATGCCCAACCAACGCCGGTGGTCCTTCGTGCCGAGGACCCAGGGCGGCTGCGTCCTCTTACTGCTGGTCGGCATCCTGGCCGTGGCGTACAACAGCTGGCAGATGGCCGAGGCGAACGATGTCGCCGTGCTGCCGGTGATCGCCGTCGTGCTCGGTGTCGTCGTCATCGCGACCGCCGTCGCCGGTCTCGTGTCTCCCCGCCTGCGCAGCAGGTAGCACGTCAGCGGAACACGCCGAACCAGCTGACCGGGCACGACCCGGTCCTCGGCCGCGGCCTCGTGCGGTACCCGACTGCTCCCGTTTGGACGGTCGATACCCTGCCTGGGGATCGACCGAAGGAGGCGTGGTGCGCCGGAAGCTGACTGCCACGGCGCTGGTCCTGCTGGCCGTGGCCGTCGCGGTGGTCGGGTGGCGTGTTCTGGACCGGCCGGCGGAGTGTGCTCCCGGCAACCCCTGTGGACCGGCGTGGACGTATCGGATCGAGGACTTCCAGCCGGGCGGCGGCGACTACGCGGTGACCGTCGCGCGCGGCACGGTCGGCCTCGTCGGGCGGCCGGTGAACACCCAGGCCGACGTCGACGGCCGCCGCGCCGCGGTGCTGGTGCGGGTCGACACGCGCGACGGCCGCGAGGCAGGCCGGATTCCGCTCGGCCTCGACTACGCCGGCATCGCGGTCGCCGTGGTTCGGTCGTCCGCCCACGACACGATCGCGCTCTACTGCCCCTACCCCGGCCACCCCGACTGTGTCGCAGGCCGTCCCGCACTCGACGCCGGTGGCGCGTCGGTGATCGCGACGGCCGACGGACGGGTCGTGCGGGACCTCGCCGGACCGGTCGGCGACGTCGAGGAACTGGCCGCGTCCGGGTTCGTGCCGGACACCGGCGACGCCGCCTGGCAGAGCCGGGACGACGCCGTGCACCTGGCCACCGCGGGATGGGTCGTCACGTTCGCGGACGACTCGGTCGTGGTGCGTGACCGCCTCGGCACTCGGCTGCACACGCTGACCGCCGAGGACGACCTGCGCCCACGCACGGACCTGGACGTCGGCGCCGTCGTCACCGCGGACCGCGGCCGCCTAGCCGTCGTGTACACCGGCCACGTCCGGGTGTGGGACCTCGGTGCCGGCACGCAGCTGGCCGCCCTGCGGCACGACGGGCCCGGCCTGCCGACCTTCAGCGCCGACGGCCGGGAACTGGTCTTCGCCACCGGCGCCGCGAAGGGCGACGAGTGGTGGGCCGACCTCACCGGGTACCGCGTCGGCTGACGCGCGGGGCCCTCAGGCGTACCACCGGCGCCGGTGCCCCGGCCCGTTCGGCAGGCCAGGTCACCGGCGCGGTGTCAGGTGGTCACGGGCAGTTGGTGGTGCGCGCGAGGTTGCGCGAACCCCAGTAGACGGGGTTGCCGTCCCGGAACGTCACCCGCTGCACGGAGCCGTAGCGTTTCTGCTCGTAGTGCAGGTGCGGGCCGGTGGAGCCGCCGGTGTTGCCGACGCGGCCGATCATGGTCTTCTCCGACACGGACTGGCCCACCGACACGTTCTGCGCGCTCAGGTGCGCGTAGAGGGTCTGCCACCCGCCCGCGTGGTCGATCACGATGTACCGGCCGTAGGACGTGTTGCCCAGGTTCGCGACCCTCGACACCGTGCCCGGGGCGGAGGAGTACACCTTCCAGCCGTTGTCCTCGGGATAGTGGTTGAAGTCGACGGCGTTGGCCGGGCTGTGGTTGGTGCGGGTGCTCGCCTGCCAGGTCTCCCCACACGGGAACGGCAGCCAGAACCGGCCCGCCGTGCCCGGGTTGAACTGGTGGGAGGCGTTGTTGTTCTTCAGCGCCGTCTTCAGGTTGCTCTTCGCGCCGGCGCCGAAGTCCTGGTGGTCGCCGCCGTAGCCGGAGTTGTAGTACACCCGGACCGTGCCACCGGTGCGGTTCCACACCGACGCGGCGTTGTTCTTGATGCACTGACCCTGCCCGTTGCCCGGCCCCTTGAAGTCGTAGCAGGAGGGCTGGGTGGTGCCGTAGTCGGCCACCGACCCCGCGAAGTCGGAGACCGAACCCGCGTGGTTGCTGTTGTAGTAGTAGCAGAACTCGCCGCTGTTGCAGACGCCGTCCCGTGCCGCCGCGCTCGCCGGGGTCGCCGTGAGCGTGGTGACGCCCGCGGCGGCGAGGGTCGCCACCACAGCGGCCAACGCCGCTCGCGTCCATGTCCTGAGTCCGGTCATGCGTTTCCTCACTGGTGCAGGGATTTCTCGTGCCACCGGGTGGCGCGGAGGTACTGCTCCCACGTCGCCCTGGTCACCTGCGACCCGTCGTCCCGGCCGTTGCCGGCCGGTCCGTCGCGGCCCAGGTGGAACTGCCCGAACACCGTCGGGCAGGGCCGTACAATTCCCGTACATTCCCGGTCGGGCGTGACCTGATTGGTGTCACGCCCGACAGCGTGCGGGCAGTATCGACCCTGTCTCCCGAGGACCGGATGGGCCAGGCCTGAACCTGGCCGCACCAAGTGCGTCGGCGGATCCGGGTTCGCCACCGGGTGCCGCGGCTGGAACTACGGCAGGTCGGCGAAGAAGTCGCAGTTGTGGAGGTCCCGCAGGCCCGTGGTCACCTCGATCTCGGGTGCGAGCCTCAGTGCCTTGTCACCCGCCTCCGTGTGCCGGGGCCACGTGACCTGGTCCCTGGCCTTCGGCTCACCGAACCGTGCGAACGCGGTCCAGTAGTCCTGCATCGCGTGCGCGAGGCGCTCCTGCCGCGAGGTCAGCGGCCGGTCGCCGAGCGTGAAGTCGAAGAGGTACGCCAACTCGCCACTGTGGGCACTGGACATGTCGATGCCCTCGGGCTGGAAGCCGAACAGCGTGGGGCTCGTCGGGTCGTCGAAGAGGTAGCGGTAGACGGGGACGTCCTGGTCGAGGAAGAGCCTGGCGTTGGCGTCGACGGTGCATCCGGCACCCGCGTCGGTGCGCATCGCGGCGAGGGCGTAGAACGGGCGCTCGTAGGCACTCGCCGGGTACTCCGCGAGGACGAGCGGTCCGGCGGTCGCACCGAACTGCTCGATGACGATCGCCTCGTACTGGTCCTCCGTGATGTCCGCGTGCTGCTGGTTCTGCAGCTTCTGCTCCCACCGGGTGTTCCCGACGATCACGGGGACCCGGTGCCACTTCCCGGACGAGATGGCGTCACCGGAGGCCAGCGGGAGGCTCGACGCGCCGACATAGCCGCTGGGGCGGTTGCCCGCGAAGGACTGGACGAGCCCCGCGGGCCACGCCGAGCGCAGGCAGCCCAGTTGACCGGGACCGGCAGGACAGCCGACCGCGGCCGCGTACGCCTCGCTTCGCCGTTGCGCGGTCTCCTTGACCGTGCCACCACCGAGGCATGGCGAGCTCTCCATGATCGCGCGGTGGAAGAGGCCTTCGGTGAGCGGCGTCGCGAGGAGGTTGCACACGGCGCGGGCACCGGCGGACTGGCCGAAGACCGTGACGTTGCCGGTGTCACCGCCGAACGCCGCGATCGACCCGTGGACCCACTTCAGCGCCTGCACCTGGTCGAGCAGGGCGAAGTTGCCGCCGGCACCGGGGTCCTCGCCGTCGAGCGCGGGCAGGGCCAGGTTGCCTGCCGCACCGAGGCGGTAGTTGGTGCTGACCACGATCACGTCGTCCCGGCTCGCCATCGTCTGGCCGCCGTACAGGACGCCGGAGCCCTGGGTACCGGCGCCGCCGTGGTAGAAGACCATGACCGGCAGCTTCTCGCCCTTGCGGGCGCGCGCGGGCCGGTACACGTCGAGGTAGAGGCAGTCGAGGCTGGTCGGCTGGTCGTTCTTCACCCCGGTAGGCTCGAACTGGAGGCACGCGGCCTCCTGCCTCGTCGCGTCCCGGACGCCACGCCACGCGCGTGGTTCGACCGGTCGCTTCCACGCCCGCTCGTACACCGGCGGCTCCGCGAAGGGCAGCCCGAGGAACGCCTGCGCGTCGCCGAGCTTTCGCCCCTCGACCGCGCCGTACGCGGTGCGGACGACGAGGTCGAGGTCCTTGGTGCGCTCGGCGGCGGCCGCCGGGGCCGCGGCGGAGGCCACGGCGAGGACCCCGGCGAGCGCCGTCGTGGCCTTCCGCCACCACGGCCGGGCGGCGAGCTTCGATGATCGTCTCACTGGTACTCCTTCGTCCTCGGTAGACACATCAGGTCGGGGCGTCCCACACCGCGCCGTGGAGTCCTCCCCCGCGATCACGTCCGTCCTCGGGACGCGGCTAACGTGCGGACCGCAGCTCCTTCGAGAAGAACGGCAGGACCTTCGTCTCGAACCGCTCCGGGATCCGGTTGCCGTGGTTGCCCTCGTAGACCTCGAAGCTGTGGCGGACGCCGTAGGCGGTCAGGACCCGGTCGAGCTCGGTGAGGTTGGCGGCGATGTTCGTGTCCTGGTTGCCGACGTCGAACGCGATCGCCTGGGTCCGCAGCCCGGAGATGTACTGGTCCACCATCGCCAGTGGCCGGTTGGCGGTCATGCGTGCGAAGACCGCGTCCTGGAGGGCCCCGTCCTTGACCGGCGAGTCGAAGTAGAGCGGCGCCTTCTCCGGGTTCGGCGCCCACGCGGCGGCCGCGGCGACCGCCGTCCTGATGTTGCCGGGCACCTCCGGGTAGTCACCGGGGTTCGCGGTGTACGCCTCCATGGTGGCGATCTCCTCCGCGGTGTCCGGGATGTTGCTCGTCGGGGAGATGCAGCAGGAGCTGAGGATGTAGAGCGCCGAGAAGACGTCCGGGTGCTTCATGCCGATCCGCAGGGCGCCGTAGCCGCCCATCGAGTGCCCGGCCAGCCCACGGCCGTCGCGGCCGCGGATCGTGCGGAACCGCGAGTCCATGTAGGACACCAGCTCGTCTGCGACGAAGGTCTCCCAGTCCCCGGTGGTCGCGCCGCTGGAGTAGTTGCTGCCGCCGTACACGGTCATCGCGTTCGGGGTCACGATGATCATGTCGCGGGCGGTGTGGTTGGCCAGTGTCCGGTCCGCGATGGTCGGGATGTGCATGTTCGCGTCGTCGCCGAAGTAGCTCAGGTCGGTCAGCGTGAAACCGTGCAGCATGTACAGGACCGGGTAGTGGCGGTGTCTGTCGGACGAGTACCCGGGCGGCAGGTAGATCGACACGTCACGGACCGGCGAGTCGCCCTCGAGGTTCCCGGCCAGGGCCTTCGACCGCACCTCGACACGCTTGACGGTGCCGTGACCGTCCCGGCGGGACTCCTGTTCGGTGTAGGAGGCACGGGGAGCGGACGCCGCGCTCTGTGGCACGGCGGCACCGACGGTCATGGCCGCCAGAATGCCGACGAGCGCGATCGTCGCGCTCCTCTTTCCGATTCGGACGGTCCGCGCTGATCGTCTCACTGTTGCTCCTCATGTCCGAGTCGAACACCGTTGTGCGATTGTTCGTCAAGAAAAGCCCACTGCGATCGGTGAAATCAATGTTCCGGTGAAAGCGATTTCTAATCGGCCAATAAGGTGTGGCGGTCCGATTCCGTGGACAGGGCGTCAACCTCCGCTGTCCGGCAGAAATCTGCGCACCCGGGACGGAAGAATGGTGGCCGCGACCCAGGCGACGATCCCGAACGCCACGCACGCCACCGACAACGAGAACGCCGCGGCCAGCGCCGCGACCGCCACCGGCGCGACGGAGGAGCCCAGGTCGGTCGTCAGCCGCCAGGAGCTGAGGAACGGCGCCGGCGCCCTGGGGTCGGCGAGGTCGGACCCGATGGTCGCGACGACACCACCGCTCCACCCGTTGGCCAGCGCCATCACCAGGGTGCCGGACAGGAACCACCACTGGCCGGCGGACAGCTGCGTCGCCAGCGCGAGCGCCACGTGCGACAGTCCGAACGCGACGAGAGCGGGCACGGCGACCGCCAGGCGGCCCCAGCGGTCGGCCACCACCCCGCCCAGGTAGAACACCGAGAAGTCGATCCCGGACGCGATCCCGACGACGAGGGTGACGGTCACGTCGTCCATGCCGACGGCGACGCCGGCGAGGGGCACGAGGATGCGCCTGGTGATGCGCATCGTGGTGACCACGGAGACGGTCAGCCCCAGGGTCAGCAGGACGTCGCGGCGCTGCCACATCGTGCGGAACACCTTCGGACTCGGCTCGTCACCGGCGGCGATCCCGGCGGGCGCCGCCGCGCCGGCCAGGCCGTCGAAGCGCACCGACGCGATCACGACGACCAGGAGCACGGACATCGCCACGACGGCGAGGAACCCGCCACGGGCGTCCCCGGTGAGGTGGAAGGCGGCCGCGGCGAGGAAGGGGCCGGCGAACATGCCCAGCCGCGTGGCGCCGGCCAGTGCGGAGAGCGACCGCCCGCGGACCCCGGCCGGGATCACCGCGGTGATCCACGCGTGCCGGGCGGTGGCGAAGACGGCGACACCGCTCCCGATCAGCAGCGCGCCGCAGCCCAGCAGCACCACGGACGAGGCCAGGTGGGCCAGGAGGCCACCGAGGCCGGTGGCGGCGGTGGACACGAGCATCGTGGACCGCTCGCCGAACCGTCCCACGAGCCATCCGGCGGGCAGCGCGAACAGCACCTGACCGACCGTGAGCATCGCGGCGACCATGGCCGCCGTCGCGGGCGACCCGGTCAGCGCCACGGCGGCGAGCGGGATGACGGGGATCGCCGCACCCTGCCCGCAGCCCTGGAGGACGTTCGGGACCAGCGCGGTCGGCACCAGGTCGCGCCACGGGACCCCGGACCCCGACGAGCCCGTCAAAGTGGCCCCGACGTGCTCGCGCGCACCATGGTTCCCGACGGTACGACAAATTGTTGACAATGTGAAGAACAATTTGTCCGCCAGGGACGATGCGACCAAGTGATAAGGTTCACCTTATCGGTCGAGTAGTAATTCGATACTTTCCGGTAGTGCCCCACGGTCCTATGTTTCACGAGAGTTAACGAGATCCGGAGGGCTCGGATCGCGAAGCAGCCTGGACCTGAAGGATGATCGACATGAAATTCAGGAATTTACTCGTCGGGCCCGTAGTGGTGGGTTCCCTGCTGCTCGCGGGATGCGGTTCCTCCGGCAGCGAGAACACCGAGGACCTGCCCACCAGCGCGGCCGACGCGGGCGGACTGGATGAGCTGGTCAAAAAGGCCAAGGAGGAGGGCGAGGTCAGCCTCTACGCGGCCACGACGGAAAAGTCGACCAGTGCCTGGGTGCAGCATTTCGAGGACAAGTACGGCATTCCGGTCAAACTCTACCGGGACGGCAGCACGACCCTTTATCAGAAATGGGCGCAGGAAGTGCAGGGCGGGGTCAACAACGCCGACATCGTCGTCCAGAACGTTCAGCAGCTGTGGCAGGACGCCGCGGACAAGGGCTGGGTCACCGACTACCGGACCGAGAACTACGACGCGTTCGACTTCGACGAGGTGCTCCCGGACTCCGGGCTCGCGGGCATCGCCTACCCCATGCACCAGAGCATCGGGGCCGTGGCGTGGAACACCGAGCGGGCCACCCCGGAGCAGCAGAAGCTGCTGAACGAGGACCCCGTGGCCGCACTCGCCCACCCCGCGTTCAAGGGCCAGATCGCGCTCGGCGACACCGGCGGTGCGACCACGGCAGGCAACTACGCCAACATCATCCTCAACCAGGCCGACGAGTACGGGTGGGACTGGCTGCAAGGCGTCGCGGACAACGACCCGGCGCTGTTCGAGAGTCAGATCCCGATCGCCGAGCAGCTGGTGAAGGGCGAGTACACCGTCACGTTCGGCACGGACACGCTCTACAACGACTACATCGCCAAGGGCGCGCCCATCGAGTACAAGTACCCGGACCCCACCAGTGCCGCGATCTGGATGGTCGGCCTGCCCACGCAGACGCCCCACCCGTACGCCGCGCGCCTGTTCATGGAATGGGCGACCTCCGACGAGGGCCACGACCTCATGGCGGAACTCGGCACCGGCACCGGCACGCGGACCGGCTGGGTCGACGAACGCGAGGTCGCGCAGGAACCGTGGTACGCCAAGCCGGTCGTCTGGTACGGCATGGCCACCGACCCCGAGTTGCAGGGCGACAAGTTCGGCGACTTCGTCAGCAGGGTGAACGAGACACTCAACAGTTGACAGGCCAACGCTCGATCGACGTCAGGATGCCGCGATGACACCTCCCACCAGCGACTGGCGACACACCAGTCGTCAGCGGCTCATCGCGGGCCTGACGTTAGACCAGCTGTTCACCTTCCTGACACTGGTCCGCGCGGGGTCGTTCCGGGCCGCCGCCGTCGAGCTGACGCTCACCCAGCCCGCCGTGTCCCAGCGGATCCGCCATCTGGAGAGCCTGCTGGGCTGCACACTCCTCGAACGCAGGCAGGGCGCCCGTTCCGAGATGACGCCGGCGGGCCGCGAACTGATGAGCTTCGCCGAGGACATGCTCGGCCGCGCCGACCGGTTCCACCAGCGACTGGAACAGCTGAAGTACCTCCCGGAGAACTCGACGCTCACCGTCGTCAGCGATTCCGACCACATCAAGCACCTGCTCGTCGAGGCCGTGATCGCCATGAAGGAGACGGCCCCGTCCACCCGCGTGGTCATCAAACACGAGCCGTCCCGCCAGGCGTGCACGCAGACCCTGTCCGAGGGGCACGCCGACCTGGGCATCTGCCGGTACCCGGCGCCGAGCGAGTTCCCGAGCCTCGGCACGATCGAGGAGCGGATGTACCTCTATGCCCGGCCGGACGACCGCATCCACGCCCTGGCGGAGAGCGAACGGATCGACCACCTCGCCCGCGCCGACTTCGCGACCTTCGCCGACGGGATGCGCAGCCGCCAGCTCGTGGAGCGGTGGGCGGAGAAGGTCGACGCGTCCCTGCACATCATCCTGGAGTCACGTGGCCTCGAGGCGATGCGCACCTACGTGACCAGAGGGCTGGCGCTGGCGATCCTGCCGGAGTTCTGCGTGCGCGAGGACCTCCGCGCCGGACTTCTCCAGGTCGTGCCCGCGCCGGGGCTCCCGCTCCTGCGCGGCGCGGTCATCCTGACCCCGCCGGACCGCGAGGTCCTTCCCGCGGCCCGTCTCTTCCTGAGCCTGCTGCCCGCGAAGGTCAACTCGTCGTCACTGAGCCCCATCGCCCGCGGCGCCTAGACGCTTGGCACAACCAGTGCCGTCAATGGGCCGTTCAGGGCGCCCAGCGCCCTGAACGCGCCTTTCAGGGCATTCCCGCGCCGCCGCCTCGTTCAGCCGGAACCCGCTCGACCGTGTTCGCCACCGTCAGCCCTCTCGTCCCCCGTGCGGCAACCTCATGTGCCTGCTGAGGACCGAACGCGCGGTGCGTACGTCGACGACCGCGAGTCCCGGTCGCAGCGCGGCCTCGGCGACGGCGTGCGCGTGCTCGGCGTCGATCGTCGAGGAGCGGGCACCGAGGGCACCGGCCAGGACGGCGAGGTCGGGGGCCGGCACGATCGCGGTGTCCGCGTCGTCGCCCTCCTTCGCGAGGCGCTGGTACTCGGTGCCGAGCGCCTGGTCGTTGAGGACGAACACGGTCAGGTCGGCACCGGCCCGGGCGGCCGTGTCGAGTTCCTGCGCGTGCATCATGAACGCGGCGTCCCCCTCGAAGACGACGGTCTTGTGTCCCGGCGCGCCCAGTGCCACACCGGTGGCCGTCGTGAGGGCCTGCCCGATCGACCCGAAACCCTGTGCGGCGAAGAACCGGCCCCGCGGGGGCGCGGCGACGAACGCGGCGGCGAAGCCCGAGCAGTGCCCGTTGCTGATCACCACGATCGCGTCGGCCGGGAGGTGCTCGCTGATCTCGGCGAGGGCGCGCCGGGGGTCGACGGTGCCGGCCGGGACCGGTGGCCGCACGTCGTCGAGGTCCTCCCGCCAGCAGTCGGTGGCCGAGCCGACCGGGGTGAACCACGGCTGCCGGGTCTCGGTCACGGCAGCCACCAGCGCCGCCAGCGTGCCGGCCCCGTCCGCGCGGAGCGTCTCGGCCGTCCCCGTGGCGTCCTTGGCGACGCGCACGACACGGGCGCCTGCGAACAGCCGCCCGGACTGCGTCGTGCTGCGGCCCATGGCCGCGCCGATCGCCACCACCAGGTCCGCGGACCGGAGCACGCGTTCCGCCGCGGGATGCGCGAGACCCCCGGCGATACCGAGGTCGAGCGGGTGCCCGTCGAACAGTCCCTTGGCGGGCAGGGTCGTAGCGAGACCGGCGCCGAGGCGTTCGGCGAGTGTCCGCATGAGATCCGGTGCGGCGCCGTCCATCGCGCCGCGGCCGGCGATCAGCACGGGCCGGGCCGCGCCGGTCAGGAGCTGGGCCAGCCGTCCGGCGGCGGCCGAGGGGTCCTCGCCGTCCGCACCGGGTGAGCGCGCGGCCCGGGTCCCCTTCGGCGCGGCGGCTGGCGCGGTCAGGAGGTCGGCCGGGACGCCGAGCACGACGGGCCTCGACTCGTCCTGCGCCAGGGCGACCGCGTCGGCGAGCACGTCGGCCGGGCTCTCCCCCGGTGTGACCCGCCGGTAGACCGCCTCGCACGAGGCCACGAAGGCAGCCTGGTCGAAGGTCTGGGCTCCCTGGTAGCCGGCCGGTGTCTCGGCCGCGATGAGGACCAGCGGTGACCGGTTGCGGGCGGCGACGAGCAACGAGGTCGCCACGTGGGACAGCCCCGGGCCGTGGGTGACCGTGCAGACGCCGGTGCGGCCGGAGGACCAGCCGTAGCCCTCGGCCATCGACACCGCCGCGCTCTCGTGCCGCACCTCGACCACGTGGACGCCCCGGCGTTCGAGCGCGATGACCAGGTGCATGTTGCCATCGCCCATCAGGCCGAAGACATGGGTGCACCCGCTCTCCGCGATGGCCTCGGCGAACGCCTGAGCGTGGGTGCGGACGCCGGCCACTGTCGGGCCCTGTGTTCCCTGGTTCGTTCCGCGGGCTCCGCTCACGACCTGTCCTGCCCTGCTCCGCTGGCGACGGGCACCATCTCGTCCTCGCGTGGCGCGGTGTCCTCGCGGCGGAACCAGGTCAGGTTCTCCGGTGTGATGAGCAGGGTCTGCTCGGCGCCCATCTCCGGTGGCCGCGACGTGGGTCCGGTGACCGCCAGCACCCGCAGCCGGTGCTCGCCGGCCTCGTACGTGCGCTCGAAGTGGTCGCCGAGGAACTCGCTCGACACGAGACGGGCGTTGATCTCGTTGCGTGCCAGCGATGTCGCGGCCGGTGCGTCCTCTCGCGACACTCGTGCCCACTCCGGGCGGAAGACGACGGAGATCGCCTCGCCCGGGGCGGGGCAGTCGGCCGCCACGGCGCGGGCGATGTCGAAGACCGCCTCCTGGCCGAGGGTGGGCACCCGGACCGTGAAGCTGTCGCCGCCGACTTCCGTGACCACACCGGGCACGAGGTTGGCATCACCGACGAAGGTGGCGACGAACGCGTTCTCCGGCCGGTGGTACAGCGCCCACGGGTCACCGATCTGCTGGATCCTGCCCTGGTTCATGACGACCACCCGGTCGGACATGGACAGCGCCTCGGACTGGTCGTGCGTCACGTAGAGCACGGTGATCCCGGTCCTGCGCTGGATCTGACGGATCTCGTCGCGCATCCTGGCCCGCAGCTGGGCGTCGAGGTTGGACAGCGGCTCGTCCATGAGCACCAGGCTGGGTTCCGTCGCCAGCGCGCGGGCGAGCGCGACCCGTTGCTGCTGCCCGCCGGACAGGTCGGTCGCGTGCCGGTCGGCGAACTCCGCCAGCCCGACCAGCTCCAGCATGTCCTGTGCCTTGGCGCGTGCCTTCGCCTTCTGCATCTTCTTCGCCTTGAGGCCGTACATGACGTTCTCGCGGGTCGTCATGTGCGGCCACACCGCGTAGGACTGGAAGACCATGTTGATGTCCCGCTTGTGCGGCGGGATGTTGACCTCCGGCGCGTAGAGCGGTTTGCCGCCCAGGGTGATCTCACCGGACCGCGGGGTGTGCAGGCCGGCGACACAGCGCAGCGTCGTCGTCTTCCCGCAACCGCTCGGGCCGAGGAGGGTGACGAACTCGGACCGGTCGATCGACAGGTCCAGTTCGGAAACGGCCCTCGTGGTGCCGTAGTTGGCGACGAGTCCCGTCACCGCCAGGCCGTCGTTCATGTTCACCTCTTTGTGTTTCACGCGCGCTCCTGCAGCTTTCCCGGGCGGAGCACGGCCCGCATGATCACGATCCACGCGACCATGAGTGCCGTCTCGATCAACCCGACGACGGCCGCCGAGGACAGCGAGGCCTGCTGGGCGTAGTTGAAGGACAGGATGGACAGCAGCATGGTGTCCGGTGTGTACAGCAGGATCGCGGTGTTGATCTCACGAACCGTGAACAGGAACACCATGATGACGGCCGCGGCGATCGACGGCCGCATCAGCGGCAGCAGGATCGTGGCCATCATGCGGCTCTGGCTCGCCCCGCACATCCGGGACGCCTCCTCGAGCGACTTGTCGATCTGGGCGAAGCCGTTGCCCGTGACGCGGGTCGCGTGCGGCAGGTACGACGCGATGTAGGCGACCACCATGATCGTCAACGTGCCGTAGAGCGGGGTGCCGAGGTACATCGCGAACACGCCGGTGGCGAAGACGATGCCCGGCACCGCGAGCGGTGACATCGCGACGGAGTTCAGCAGGCCCGAGCCCCGGTACCGCACCCGCTCGGTCGCGTAGGAGGTCAGCAGGCCGACGGCCACGGCCCCGACGGCCGTCACCACGGACACCAGCACCGTGTTGCCCAGGGCGTTGACCAGCTCTGGCGAGGCCATGACCTCGCTGAAGGCCGCGGCGGAGAAATCGATCTCGTCCAGGTTGGTCGACGTGCTGAACGCGCTCAGCCCCAGGGCGAGGTACGGCAGGATCGTGGTCACGAGGGCGTAGAGGACCAGCAGCGCGATCACCACGTACTTGGCCCGGCCCAGGAGGATCTTCTTCCGGTTCTGGGACTTGCCCGTCACGGTGACGAACCGTGACGCCTGCCGCAGACCGCGCTGGTAGATCCACAGGCCGATCACGCTGAGCAACACCATCATGGTGCCCAGCGCGGCCGCGAGGGCGTAGTCGCTGGGGAACCCGTTCGTGGCCCGGTACACCGTCACGGCGAGCGGTTTGAAGCTCATGTTGGCGCCCAGCAGCGCGGGCACCGAGAACATGCCGGTCGCGCTGATGGTCACGAACATGACCGACGACAGCATCGCGTGGCGGATCGCGGGCAGCGAGACGCGCAGCGCCGTCTGCAGGGTGCCGCGACCGTTCATGTGCGACGCCTCTTCGAGGTTCGCGTCCATGTTCTGGAGGCTGCCGGACACCAGCAGGTAGCCGTAGGGCACGTAGTGCAGCGCCAGGATGACGATCAGCCACTCGAAGGTCATGACGTTGATCGACAGCCAGTCGGCCAGCCCGAGCTCACGGGAGAGCTGGTTCAGCAGACCGGTGCGCGGTGCGCCCAGTTCGAGGAACGCCAGCGCGCCGATGAACGGGGAGAGGAACAGCGGCGCGATCACGACGAGCTCGAACAGCTT
Source organism: Actinophytocola glycyrrhizae (assembly GCF_042653545.1). NCBI lineage: Bacteria > Bacillati > Actinomycetota > Actinomycetes > Pseudonocardiales > Pseudonocardiaceae > Actinophytocola > Actinophytocola glycyrrhizae. The sequence goes on along the minus strand of NZ_JBHSIS010000017.1, from coordinate 323,868 downwards.
CTTCATCGGCACGTCGGTGCGGGCGAGGATCCAGGCCAGCGCGGCGCCCAGAGCGGTGGCCACCACGCCGCACGTCAGGGCCATGGCCATGGTCTGGGCGAGGACGCCCCAGATCTCCGGGTTGCCGTACGAGTCCGCCAGCGCGTCGAGCGTGAACGTGGCGAGCGGGTCCCTCGGGTCCTCGGAGATGGCACGCACCAGCACCAGCGCCGTCGGCAGGAACACCAGGACGGTGAGCATCAGGATGACGACCACGATGAGAACGCGGTTGCCCTGCGTTCTCGACCCGGCTCTGGTCTCACGAGGTCTGGAGGTCTCCTGTGGAGCCACCGTCACCATCTGTCACCACCTCCCCGCGGGGAGCTTCGGTCGCCAGTGGCGATCGGCATGACGTGCGCCTCATCGCGCCCAACCTCCAGAATCGTGACGGGGAGACGGTCAGTCCTCGAGCCGCAGTCTGCCCACGTTGCCGTCGATCTCGACAGCGGTGCCGTACTCGGCGGACAGCTGCTTGTACCGCTCCAGCACCCTGGTGCCGTTGACCTGGTCGGCCACGAGGGGCCTGCCCTCGGTCAGCGGGTGTTCAGCCGACTTGCCGCTCTGGCGGGTGATCTTGGCCTCTTTGGACACCTCGCGGCCCAGCTCGACCGGGTGGAGGGTCACCTCGGTGAGTCGGCCGTCGGTGAGGTGGACGTTGATGATCGCGGAGCTCCACCAGGTTTCGGAGGGGCCGTCGAGACCGGGGTGGAGCGGGTGGAGGTCGGGGGTGAGGGTCGGCAGGGCGTCGATGTCGTGGCCCCAGGTCTCGTAACTGTCGTAGGGGACGTGCTCGAGGAACTCGGACTGGGCGAAGAAGTTGCCGAGGCCGTAGAAGATGGGCTTGCCCCGGTAGATCTCGATGCCGAGGGTCTTGTGCCAGCCGTGTCCGACGAAGATGTCCGCGCCGGCCTCGATGGCGCGGTGGGCGAACTCGCGGACGAACCGCGGCGGTGCGTCGCCGCGCGGGCCCTCGGAGATGTTGAAGTGGTGGGCGACCATGACCAGGTCCGCCATCGCGGCCGCCGACCGGATCGAGCGCAGGTTCCCCGCCAGGTCGCCCTGGTGGCACTCGGTGAGGATCTGGAACTCCTCGCCCTCCCGGAAGACCAGCTCACCGGCCGCCGACTGACCACCCGGCAGCGTGAACTGGAACTCGTTCTCGGCGAGCACCTGGCCCGTCTTGCCCGGCCCGCAGTTCTTGTGGGTCCGCAGGATGTTCAGGCCACCCGCCGCGGCCCGCAACTGCCGCGCCACCTCTCCCGGCACGATGTAGGTCCACTTGGTACGCAGCGGGTTGATGCCCGGCCTGCCCACCATGGTCTCCTTCGGCAGGCCCGCCCACTCGTTCGGCCGGTTCCCCGAGCTGGTCGAGACCAGCGCCATCCGGCCCCTTGGTGTCTCGACGTACACCGGGGCACGCGCGGCGTCGAGGTCCTGGCCGGTACCCGTGACCGCGAGCCCGGCCCCTCGGCACGCCTCCAGGGTGGCGAGCAGGCCACGCTCGCCGAAGTCCAGGCTGTGGTTGTTCGCCGTCGACATCACGTCCACCCCGAGCCACCGCAGGTCACGCGCGATCCCCGGCTCGGCCAACATATAACTGCCGTACCAGTCACCGCGCGCCGGATAGACCTTCGCGGGGCTCCCGAAATTCATCTCCAGATGCGCATACGCGACATCCGAATTCCTGAACAGCTCGCGCACCGCCTGGAACTCGTCCTCGGAATACATCGAGAACGGCCTGGTCACCATGCACTCGCCTGCGATCGAAACCGACCAGTCAGCAATGTTGGACATTCTGTGAGGCTAGGTCGGCACCGGCTGCCCCAAAAGTACACACTTCCTGCTCCGCTTATAATCGGCTGTTATCACCCGGGACCGACCGGTGGGGTGCCGTGGGTGTGGAAGGTGCTGATGGTCTTCAGGCCCCACGCCTGGCCCCTGGCGCGGTCGGCCTCGGTCCAGGTGACCGGCTCCCAGTCCGGGGCGAACACGAGCCGGGCGGTGGGGTTGCACAGCTCGATCCGGTTCCCACCCGGCTCGTAGACGTACAGGAAGAACGTCTGCTGGATCGCGTGCTTGTGCGGACCGGTCTCGATGAACACGCCGTGGTCCAGGCAGATGTCGGCGGCGCGCAGGATGTCCTCACGGGTGTCGGTGGCGAAGGCGATGTGGTGCAGGCGCCCGGTGGCCTCGGTCCAGTCGTTGGTGTAGACGAGGTCGTAGGACTTCTGCGCGAAGTGCGTCCACTGGGCGGAGATCACCCCGCTGTCGAGCACGATCTGTTCGGTGACGCGCCCGCCGAGGACGTCGCACACGAACCGGCCGCCCGCTGCCGCGTCCTGCGCGAGGTAGTTGACGTGGTCGAGGCGGCGGACGCACACCCCGCGCGCCGGGTAGGCCTGCGCCTGGTTCTTCAGCGCCGGCCGCAGCTCCTCCGGTGCCCGGTACCACTCACTTTCCCAGTACAGCTCCATCTCGTGGCCGTCCGGGTCGCGGAAGACGTAGGTCGGGCCGATGCCGGGGTCGCCGTCGGTCCAGCCGACACCGAGGCCGCGTTCCTCGATCGCGGCCACCCGGCTGCGCAACGCCTCCGCGCTCGCGGCACGGAGCGCGGTGCGGCCGACCCCGGAGGTCGTCGACGCGGTCAGCTTGAGGCTGTGGTGCTCGTAGTCGTCCCAGGTGCGCAGGTAGACGGAGTCGCCGTCGGCGCCGTTCTCGGTGAGGCCGAGGACGCGGACGAAGAAGTCCAGGCTCCGTTCCGGTTCCGGGGTGAACAGTTCGACGTGACCGACATGGGCGATCTCGTGACGGAGCGCGGACAACGCTGCCTCCTCGGCGGTGCGGTTCAGGGACGGGGGAAGACGGTGCCGTCGAAGAGCTTCCGCGCCGTGCGGAGGACGGTCGACCGCCGCACTCGCGGTGGCACCGAGTCGTCGAGGTCCACGGCCACGGCGAGCTTTCCGGTGGGGTGCTCGATCTCGACTGGCGCGCCGTCGGCGGGCGGGACGACCAGCTCGCTGCCCACGGCCGCGGGCAGCAGCAGCGCGGTCACCACGCTGACCCCGCCCAGCACGCCGATCGAGGGGTGCGGCCGCACCGGGATGAACGTTCTCGTGCAGATCGCGCCGCCGTCGCGGGGCGCGGCGACCAGGGTGGTCTTGGGGACGGAGGAGGACGTGACGTCACCGAGCCCCATGAGGGTGCCCGCCCTCGTGCGCAGCGACTGGATCCGGTCGGCGAGCACGGTGTCGGCGTCGAGTTCCCCGGCCGGCTCGTAGCCGCTGATCCCGAGGTCGGCCGCGCGGGCGACCACGACCGGCATGCCGTTGTCGACGCAGGTGACCTGGATGCCGTCGATCTCGTCGCACACGTTGCCGGTGGGCAGCAGGCTGCCGCACACGGAACCTTCTGTGTCGGTGAAGTCCAGCTCGACCGGGGCCGCGGTGCCCGGCACACCGGAGATGGCCGTGGCGCCGCGGTAGTCGACGGTGCCGCCCGGTGTCGGGAACGTCGCGACCGCGATCGAGTCCGTGTTGACCAGCCTGATCCGGACCGTCGTACGCTCGGCGCCCGCGGGCACCAGCCCGCGTTCCACCGCGAACTGACCGACCCCGGCGAGGATGTTGCCGCAGGTCTGCCGGTCGGAGACGGTCGGTTCCCCGACCCCGAGCTGGAGGAACAGGTAGTCGATGTCGCGGTCGGGCCCGGTGGCGGGGGACACGATCGCGACCTTGCTGGTGACCGGGACCGCGCCGCCGAGCCCGTCGATCTGGCGCGGGTCGGGGGTGCCCATGACGCGCAGCAGCAGATCGTCGCGGGTGCCCTGGTCGTCGGGCAGGTCCTCGGCGAGGAAGTAGGCGCCCTTGGAGGTCCCGCCACGCATCAGCACGCAGCGGACCCCGGCGGTCACGGCTGCCTCCGCCGGTACTCCTGCGCGGTCAGGTACTCCACGCCGAGGTCCTCGAGTGTCCGCCGCAGGCCGTACCGGTCGAGCCCCAGCTCGCCTGCGCGGAAGGCCTCGCGGGTGGCCGCCTCCTTCGCCTCCCTTGCCTCCGCCGCCCGCACCGCGTCCCCGGTAGCGTGCCGGGGCACGCACAGGACGCCGTCGTCGTCGGCCAGCACCACGTCGCCCGGATGGATGGTGTGTCCGCCGAGGACGATCGGCACGTTCACCGCGCCCGCGGTCGCCTTGACCGTGCCCTGGGCGCTGACCGCACCCGACCAGGCCGGGAAACCCATCGCGCGCAGTTCGGCGACGTCGCGCACGCCGGTGCTCGTGACCACGCCGCGCACCCCGCGCTGCCGCAACGCGGTGGCGAACAGCTCGCCGAACAGCCCGTCGGTGCACGGCGAGGTGGTGGTCACGACCAGGACGTCGCCGTCGTGACACTGCTCGACCGCCGCGTGGATCATCAGGTTGTCCCCCGGCCAGCACAGCACGGTCACCGCCGTACCCGCGACGCGGGCACCGTCCTGGACCGGCCGCAGGTCCGGACCGAGGTAGCCGTCCCGCCCGAGCGCCTCGTGCACGGTGGCCACACCGAACCCGGCCAGTGCCTCGACATCGCCCGCCGCCGCCCGCGGCGGGCCGGTGACGATCACGCCCCTCACGAGAGCACTCCGGTGACCTGCGGGTAGACCCGCACGTAGGCCTCGCCCATGGTGTCGTGCGCCAGCCCCAGGTTCGGGCCGGCGTTGCGCTTGAGCTGCACGCCCCGCCGCTTCGCGAGATCGGTGTAGTAGTCCCACATGTGCTGCTGGGCCGGCAGGCACTCCATCGCCCTGCGCTTGCGGTCGAAGACCGGGGTGATGTCGAGCAGCACGTCGGGTTTGAAGTCGCACTGCTCGGGCTGGTGTGGCTCGAAGAAGAACACCGGCGGCGCGCCGAGCGGCTCGCCGGGCGCGTCGTACCCGATGGCCTGCGCGAGCACCCTGGCCTGCAACGCCATCCTGGCCGCGGCCGGGTGGTCGCCGTTGTACGGGTCGGTCAGGGTGTGCGTGAGCACGACGGTCGGCGCCAGCTCGCGGTAGACGTGCACGAGCCGGTCCACCACCTCCTGTGACTCGCACAGCGGGTAGTCCCCCACGTCGAAGAACCGCACCTGCGCACCGAGAGACGCGGCCGCGTCCTCCGCCTCCTGCCTGCGCATCGCCTTGATCTCCTCGAGCGCGTGGCCATCGCGCCACGCGCGCGCGGACTCGCCGCGTTCGCCGAAGCTCAGGCACACGACCGTGGCACGCTCGCCGCGTTCCGCGGCGAGGGCGATCGCCCCACCGGCCCGCCACACGAAGTCGCCCGCGTGGGCGCTGACCACCAGCAAGCTTCCCGGTTTCTCTGTCACGACCCGAGTCTCAACTTGGTCAACCATTTTGTCAACAATCCTGGCGTAGATCCATCCCGCACATGTTCCGGTCGAGGAACGCGCTGCTCAGACCACGTTCGGCACCCCGGCGCGATCTGCCGCGCGCAAGGCGTCGATGACACTGCGCAGGTGGGCGCGGGTGGCGTTCTCGGCGGCGACCGGGTCGCCGGCACAGATCGCCTCGATGATCGCGAGGTGTTCGGGCAGCGACACCCCGGGGCGCCCCGGCTGCATGGCCAGTTTGAACTGGTGCCGGACGTTCTGGGCCCGCAGGCGTTCCAGCACGTCACACGCGGTCCGCTGGCCGCTGATCTCCCGCACGCGGCGATGCAGGTCCTGGTTGAGCCGCGAGTAGCCGAGCACGTCACCCGAGGCGACCGCCGCGCGCATCCGCTCGCCGATCGCGGTGAGCTCCGCCGCATCGTCTCCGGTAGCCAGCTCGGCGGCCTTGGCGGAGCACAGCCCTTCCAGCGCCATGCGCACCTCGCTGATCTCGATCGCCTCGGCCAGCGATACGGCGCGCACCCGAGCGCCACGATTGGGCACCCGCTCGACCAGACCCTCGCTGGCGAGCGTCACCAGAGCCGACCGGACCGCGGCCCGGCTCGCCCCGAGCTGCTCGGACAGGTCGGCCTCCACCAGTCGCTGGTTCGGCACGAACTCGCCGCGGACGATCGCCCCGCGGATCTCGTCCACCACGGGTCGCAGGCTCTCGTTCACCGTCACCGCCGCACTCTCCGACAATCCCGCCGAGATCGTCGCCAATTTTGTTGCGCGCAGTGTAACGGCGATCCCCCGCCAGCCGAGATTGTCGACAACTCTGCAGGCAATCTTGACGCCAATACCACGGGCGCGTAGATCTGGGACATGCCACCGCACCACACCGTCCCGGCCCCCGAGCCCGTCACCGTCCCACGCGCCACGGGCCAGACGTGGGGTCCGAGGACGTTCGGCACCCGCCACGCCGACGACGCTTCGGCCCTCGGCTGATGGCCACGCGTATCGCCGTACTCGGCCTTGGCGAAGCGGGTGGTCACATCGCTCGGGACCTCGCCGCCGCGGGTGCCGACGTCCGCGGCCACGACCCGCTCGTGGCCGCCCCCGCCGGTGTCCAGGTGCGTGACGACGACGCGCACGCCGTCCGGGACGCCGACCTCGTGCTCAGCGTCACCAGCGCCCACGACGCCGTTCCCGCGCTGGACAACGCACTGCCCGCGCTGCGCGCCGGGACCATCTGGGCCGACCTCAACACCGCCGCACCGGCGGTGAAGACCGCGCTCGTCGAGCGGCTCGCCGGCCGGCCCGTCACGGTGGTCGACGTCGCCCTCATGGCCCCGGTGCCGGGAAACGGTCTGCGTACCCCGATGCTCGTGTCCGGGGAGACCGCCGACCGGTATGCCGAGATCCTCCGCGGCTTCGGCGCCGACGTGACGGTCCAGCCCGGTCCCGTTGGCACGGCGATCTCCCGCAAGCTGCTGCGCAGCGTATTCTACAAAGGACTGGCCGCCGCCGTTGTCGAGGCACTGACCGCGGCCGAGGCGGCGGGATGCGCGGAGTGGCTGCGCGACAACATCGGCGCGGAGCTCACCGGGTTCGACGAACGCACCGTCGACCGGCTCGTCGACGGCACCCACCGGCATGCCAGGCGCCGCGTCGACGAGATGGCCGCGGCGTCCGCACAGCTGCGGGACCTTGGTGTCCGTCCCCGTGTCGCCACCGCCGCCCACGACCTCCTCGTCGCGCTCCGGGACCAGGACGAAACCGCGTGATCGCCGGCCGACCCGGAAGCGCGGTCGCTGGTGCCGTGACCTTTCGTGGGAGTCGGCCGAGGACCTGTCTTGTGGCAGCGCGCCTGAGACCCCGGTTCGTCAGGACATCCGGTGCCCCTTCCCGCGCCCACCGATGAGTGATGCGCGGTCGGGTATCGCCACGTGCTGACGTTCGCAACCGTCGGCACACTCACGGGACAGGTCGCGTCGCCTTTCTGATCGGTCCCGGTGCGACGGCCCGCGCGCCGCCTCCGCCTGCGCGGCGACGCGTTCCCTGAACGCGGACATGTGCCAAATGGCGCAGAATCGCTGTTCGAGGACCGTTAGCCTGACCTGTCGCGGACCAATGGCGGTGACGAGTGAGCCAGTACCCGACACACCACTCGATCCTGGCGATCGACGTCGAGGGGTTCGGCGACCCGCACCGGGACGACGGGGCCCAGTTCGCGGTACGAGCCGTGCTCTACCGGCTGGTGGCGGAGGCGATCGAGACCTCGGGGGTGCGGTGGGACAACTGCATCCACTCCGACAGTGGCGACGGGATGATCGTCCTGGTGCCGCCGGAGGTGTCGAAGGTGCTGCTGCTCGACCCGCTCGTCGGCTGCCTGTCCGCGGGTCTGGCGGAACACAACCGCACAGTGCCACTGGCGCAACGGTTCCGGTTGCGGCTGGCGCTGGATGCCGGGGAGGTGAGGATCGACGACAACGGTCTGTACGGTGCCGACCTGGTCCGGGCCTGCCGCATGCTGGACGCCACCGAACTGCGCACCGCGTTGCGGCACGCGTCCGGCGACCTCGCGGTCATCGTGTCCGACGGCGTGTACGACGGCATCGTCCGGCACGGCTACCGGTCCATCGATCCGGCCCAGTACCACCCGATCTCGGCACAGGTGAAGAAAACGCGGCTCCGCGCGTGGATCCACCTGCCCGGCACGTCACAGCCGCCGGTCATCGAACCGGCGCCGGTCCGGCCGGCCGAGGCGCCGCACCAGATCCTGCCGCCGGCCAACACGTTCGTCGACCGGGAGGACGAGCTCGGCACGTTGAACGACCACGAGGCGAACGGGCTGCTCGTGCTCGTCGGGCCGCCCGGTGTCGGCAAGACGGCGCTCGCGCTGCGCTGGGCGCACGGAGCCCGTGAACGCTACCCGGACGGCCAGCTCTACGCCGACCTCGGCGGTTCCCGCAACAAGGTCCCGGTGGAGCAGGTGTTCGCCGCGTTCCTCGCCGCGCTCGGCGTCGCGGCGCGGCAGATCCCGGTGAACGCGGGCGAACAGGCGGAGCTGTACCGGAAGCTGACCGCCCGGCTGCGGCTGCTGGTGCTGCTCGACAACGCCGGAACCGCGGCGGACATCCGCCGGTTGCTGCCAGCCAGGACGGGCAGCGTGACACTGGTGACCGGGCAGTCGTGGCTGGGCAGCCTGGTCGCCGACAGCGCACGGTTCGTCACGTTGGAACCGTTGAGCGAACCGCACGGCGTCACGTTGCTGGCAAGGACGGTCGGCGAGGCGCGGGTCGCCGAGGAGCGCGGACACGCGCAGACACTGGTGAAGTTGTGCGGTGGCCTGCCCATCGCGTTGTGCGTGGCCGGGGCGCGGCTGGCCACGCGTCCCAAGTGGACATTGGAGCGCGCGGTCGCCGACCTCCAGGACGAACAGCGGCGACTGGCGCGGTTGTCGTTCGACGACGAACTATCGGTACAGGCGGTGTTCGACATGTCATACCAGGCACTTTCCGGCCAGGCGGCCAGACTCTACCGGCTCATGGGCCTGCATCCCGGGCCCGACTTCGGTCTCGACGTCGTCGCGGCCGTCATGCAGACGCACGTGCTGGAAGCCGAGACGCTCGTCGACGAACTGCTCAACGCGAACATGCTGGACGAACCGAGGACCGGACGCTGCCGGTTCCACGACCTGATCCGGCTGCACGCGCGCAAGAAGGCCGAGGACGAGGAGCCCAGCCAGAACCGCGACGCGGCCGTGCGCAGGATGCTCGACTGGTACCTGCAGTCGGCGAACGGCGCGAACGCGTCGATCACCCCACATCGGAGCGGGCGGTACGAGGGGACCGTGCGGGTGATCCCACCGACCGTGTCGTTCCCGAACCACAACTCCGCACTCGACTGGCTGGAGCAGGAACGGCTCAACCTGCTGGCAGCGGCCAGGTTCGCCAACGACACCGGTCTGCACGACGTCGCATGGCACATGGCCGACGCGATGTGGGGTTTGTTCCTGTACCGGACCCACTACCACGACTGGCTCCAGTTCGACCTGATCGCCGAGCAGGCGGCCCGGTCGTGTGCCGACCAGTTCATGGAAGCCGAGACCCAGGACCGGCTCGGCCTGCTCTTCCACGCGCTGGGCCGCAACGACGAGGCGCTCGAGCGCATGAACCGCGCGGCCGAACTGTGGCAGCGGCTCGACGACCGGCTGCGCATGGCGAGTTCGATGGAGCGGTTCGGCTTCGTGTACCTCGACCAGGGCGAGGTGGATTCGGCGATCGATCGCTTCACCCGCGCGCTCGACGAGTACCGGCGGATCGACGAGCGACGCAACGTCGGGCTGGCCCTGATCAGCCTCGGCCGGGCGCTGACCGCGGCGGGCAGACCGGAGGAGGCGGCGGCCTTCCTCACGGAGGCCACCGGCGAGCTGGGCACGCTCCCGACACCGGATCCGTACAACACCGCCCGCTCGTTCATGTTCCTCGGGCGCGCGGAAACCAGCATGGGCCGGCGTGACAGCGCGCTCACCCATCTCGAGTCGGCGCTCGCCACGATGCGGTCCGTCAATGCCACCCTCGGCGAAGCGGACGCGCTGTGCGCCCTGGCCGAACTGTACGAGCAGTCCGGGATGCCGGGCGACGCCCGCGCCAACTATGAGCGCGCCGCCGTCCTCCTCGCCGAGCTCGGCAACCCCGCCGCCGCCCAGATCCTCGAACGGGCGCGGAACCTCGGGGTGCCGCCGAGTTCACCAGCCGAATGACTCGTGCTTCATCAACCTGGGCGGCGCCGCGCGTTCCACCCTCGGATCGACGTCCGGTTCGTCCAGTTCCAACAGTTCGTAGAACTTCTTGCGCAGCACGCTGGCCGACCTGTCCGGTACGGACGACACACGCGCGCCCGCCACCTCCTGCTGACCTGCCTGCGCGGCGGTCGCCTTGGCCAACTGCTCGGCCAGCGGCGTCGCGTCGTCGAGGTGCGGGCTCAGGTGGGCCAGTTCAGCCATGACCGACTGGCCGTCGATGTCGTCGACGGCGAAGTGGCTCAGCAGCAGCGGCAGGCCGCTGGCCGCGCCGTAGACGCTCACCGAGGTGTGGTCGCCGATGAGGTAGTCCGCCGCGGCCAGCAGGCCCTGCCACGGCTCGCCTGCCTCGACCACGTCCAGCCCCGCGCTGCACACGTCCCGCAGCAGGGTCCGTATCCGCTGCGGACCGTGCTCGAACCACACGGCGGGGTGGGTGGTGAGGATGACCTTGTGGTTGGCGGGCAGTTCCCTGAGCAGCCGGGCCAGCAGCCCGGGGTGCCTGCTCAGCAGCGACTGCTGGCCCCAGGTCGAGGTGACCGCGACCAGTACCTGACCGTTGCGCACGCCGAGCGCGTCCCGGTAGTACTGCCGGGAGGGCAGGCTCACCCGCAGGCGGTCGAACGAGGGGTCGCCGCCGACCATCGCCGCGGTCGTCGCCTCCGGGCACTGACGTTTCAGCGTCTCCCACTGGTCGATGTGCGAGAGGTTGAGCGCGTCGACCACGGGGCGCCCGGCCTTGTCGAGCAACGACTCACGGTCGAGGCCATAGGTCGGCCGGTTCTCCTCGGAGCGGAACCACGCCCAGCTCGGCCACCGCTTGTTGTAGCCGGATCCATGGGCGATCGCGAACGCCCGCTTCGCGCCGAGTTCGCCCAGCCGGTGCAAGCTGGCGCCGATGGCCAGGTCGTAGTCGCCGTCGGCGGCCTCGTCCCACCGCATCCGCTTGACCTCCCACTTGCGCAGGAGTTCGGTGACCCCGTCGCCGAGCCGGTCGGGTACCGCGGTGTACACGAGGCCGATCTCGGGGTCCTCGTCGAGCAGCCCGACCAGATCCTTGAGCCGCATGGCCGCGGCAACGGTGTGGACCGCGATCACCACCCGACGTCTGGTCGGGAACGTCGCCCAGTTGCTGTCGTCTTCCGGCTTGCTGTTCTTCACCCGTTTGCGCAGGTTCCGCCGCAGGCCGTTGGCCATGGGTATCGGGTTGTACCGGGTCCCGGCCGGTGGCTCCCCGTTGTCCTGGGCAGTCGTCCGCTGTCGATGTGATCTCGCTGGTCGTTGTACTCTTGGCACGGCACTGGCCCTTCTGACTTGAGGATGCTGAGTGCTCTTGCGGGCGGTTCCTGCTGCAACAGGGCCGCCCGTGCCTATGCACGGACAGAGGTCCGGCCGGTCAACGCGGGCACGCCCGCGTCGTCGCGGTCATACCACCCGCCTCTCGGTCGTCGTTCATGGTGATCAGTCCTGTGCCTTCGTGGCCGGGGTCTTGGCGGCCGATGCGGTCTTCGCCCCGGGAAACATGTCGAGAATCGGGCGGAGCACGGCGCTGAGATCGCCCTTCGGGGTCGCGATCGCCTCCAGGTCGAAGAAGGTCTCGACGTAGGTGCTGGCGATGTCCGGCTTGTTCTGGATGAGCACGTCACCGTCCGGGTGCTCGAGCAGCAGCGCGAAGTCCTCGTCCTCGAACGGGAACTCGAAGATCGTGAACGCACCCCGCATCCCCGGGTGGGCGCCGACGGTGAACGGGACGACCTGGATCTGGATGTTGGGCCGCTTGTTCAACTCTTCGAGCCAGAGCAACTGCTCGCGCATGACCTCCGAGCCACCGACCCAGCGGTGCAGCGCGGCCTCGTCGAGCACGAAGAACATCTCCGGTCCCTTGCCGGGCTCGAGCACATGTTGCCGCTTGCCGCGAACCTGTGCCCCGCGCACGATGGCTTCCTCGTCGTCGGTGTAGGCACGCAGGATCGCGTTCGTGTAGGCGGAGGTCTGCAACAGTCCCGGGATGAGCAGGGCCTGGTAGGACCGCAACCGGATCGTCGACGCCTCGTACCCGAGGAAGGTCAGGAACTGCTGGTCGTAAACCCCCCGGTACTCGTCCCACCAGGCCTGCTTGCGGCTCGCCCGCGCTACCTCGACCAGTTCGTCGATGCGTTTCCGGTCGGTGATGCCGTAGTGCGGCAGGAGCGCCTGGAGATCGGATGTCGAGATGATCGCCGCACCGGTCTCGATGCGGATGACCTTCGACGGGGACCAGTCGAGCAGGACGGCCACATCTTTCTGGGTCATACCGCTCTGCTCACGGGCGCGCTTCAACTCGGCGCGAAGGCGCCGTTGTTGGGTGATCGGCGTCTCGACCTGCGCCATACCTGCTCCTTCATCCGCGAAGGTGGCGTTCTGCCACCTGTCAATGTACTACCTGACGGTTCGCATAACTACCATGTCGTTCTGGAACGTCGCAAAAGTGTCCGGTCAAAGCCGTTTGATGCACGACGATGTGCGAGGTGTCACCGCGACATGCGGCGGCGCGCAAGCATGCACTTATTCGCATGCCAGCCTGACACCTAACGAATGATGTGGTTGCAAAAGGCGTGGCCGCACAGCCGATGCGCCGGTGGATCCACGGCAGAACAGGACAGCGGCCGGACGAAACCGGATCATCTGCACGGCTTCGTAGTAGGAAACAAGATGGCCCTCCGCCAGCCGGAGGCCCGTCCAGGGTGTCGCGAGTCCCGCTTACATCACCGTCGAAAGCACCCGATCCGGTGACTGTCCGAATCGCCGAAACCGTTCACATCGGCCCTGCACGAACCACGGCCAAGCTCGCTCCGGCCTCGGTCAGAGCGCAGGCGCCGTCTGGACGAGAAGCCGCCACGCCGAGCCGAGGACCACGATCCGCGCGCCGCCCCGATTCCGCGAGTTGCGGATGAACACCGAGGTGCTTGATCGCGCGAATTCGACGCAGCCGCTGTTTCCGCTCGCACTCGCGCTGCTTTTGCGCCAGGTGAGGCCGGATTGCTCGATCTCGACAATGGTTGCCGGCTTCCGCTCAACCACGGCGCCCTCCTCCGCTCGGCTGGCCTGACCGGGGCACGGACCGGCGCGAACGCCCCTGTCCCGGAGGAAAGACGATGAGCAGGCTCGTACCCCACAGCGCGGGGGCGCCCCTCCCGGACGATGCAGACCCCAACCGCCTACGGTATTTGGCTATTCACCTGCGCACTACCGCCGACAGGAGGAGTCCGATCACCCAGTCGCCGGTCGGATGGATCTTCGTGGTTACCCGTGCCGTCCCAGTCCTCGCGGGCCATCGGAGCAACCGCTTCAACCGCCGAGATTTTCCGGGAGTTCAGGTGAACCGCCCATGACGTGCTGTCCGGTCGGAGCAGAAGTGGAGGGACCCGACGACCGAGCACCGGGGCAGGTATGCCCTCGACCTCTCCGGTGGCGATGTCCACGCGGAACAGTCGACCTCGGATCCTGCGTGACGGCAGTACGAGGGTGACCAGGGTCCCTCAACGACCACTTCCACACACCGGCGGAGAGCAGGTGCCGCCGGGTGCGCAGACGTACTTCACGCGCAGGCAGCTGGGCGGCAGCGTTGGCGGGCTCATCCTGAACGTTGGTGGTGTGACCGCACGTCCCGCGGAGGTGATTCTCAGCTCATCCGGCGTGATTCGCGGGCCGATGAGGGGATCATCTGGTCGAAACGTGAGAGGATCACGGCACACGGCCCGCATCCGGGCTGTTCGCCCACGGTTTCACGTCTCCGGCTCGCGAGCACCGAGCGGACCCTGTAGTGGTCGCCGCCGTCACGGTTCGTCTGGTCGTCTGCTCCGCACAGTTCCACGCCGCGTCACGTCTCGGTCGACGTCGGGGGTGGCTGGCTTCCACGCACTCTCGGGAGATCCCCCATCACGCTCACCGTTCCCTTCTCGCCTTCAGTGGCTACTCCTCGCGCGCTCTCCGACGTGTACGGCCCCGGCGTAGCCGTCTGCGCCCGGCCGCCGCTGGAGGCCACCGCGCCGGCGAGCAGGCACCGCCACACCCGTGACGTGTTCTCTGCCAGGCCGATCGCCGTCGCCGCGGACACGCCGCTGATCTGCAGCTCTGGCGGCACGGATCCGTTGTTGCTTGCGCACCTGCGCGAGGCCGGCCTGCCGGTGGGCACCGACCTGCGCGAGTTCAGCAGCGAGGCGGAGTTCGAGACACGGGTCCGGGAGGCGATCGGCGACGGCCTGCTGATCTCGGCGGAGTACCCGCAGCCGACCACGCTGTGTCCCGACGAACACGCGGTCAAGAGCGCACAGCTCGTCGGCTACCTGAACAACAAGGCCAGCATCGCCGTGCTCGTGGACCCGGCCTTCCAGGCACGGCGCAGCGTCGTGGCGCGCGCGGACCTCGCCGAGGCGACCCCCGCGGGGAGGTCCTGGGTGCTCAAGGCCGCGACCGACGACGCGCACCGCGGCAATCTCGACGTGTACCTGCACCGGGCGGACGAGCAGGTCACGCTGCCGGCGTTCACCGACGTGCTCCCGGAGTTCGTGCTCGAGGAGTACCTCCACATCAACCGCAACTGGGGCATCCAGCTCTACGTCGCCCCGGACGCGACAGCGCGGCTGCTGGCCGTCACCGAGCAGCGGATCGACGCAGCCGGCCTCTACGACGGCGGACGGTTCGGCCTGGTGAGCTCACCCCCGGCGGAGCTGCTCGCCGAGTGCCTCACGATCGCCCAGCAAGCGGCCGACCTCGGCTACCGGGGCATGTGCAGCCTCGACTGCGCCGAGACCGCGGACGGCCGGCTCATCATGCTCGACCTCAACTTCCGGATCACCGCGGGCTCGATCCCGTTGCTGGCACTGCGGTCGGTCCGCCCCGACGCCCTCGGCCGGCCTGCCGAGTCCCTGAACCTGACCGTCACCGCGCCGCTCGCGGACCTGCTCACCGACCTGCGCCCGGCACTGACCGCCGACGGCCTGCTCGTCGTCGCCGGCCACGACACCACCCGCACCGACAACCCCATCAGGCAGAGCACCCTCTACCTGGTCGTCTTCGGCGACGACCCCGGCGACGTCACCATCCGTCGCCGCGAACTGGAGACACGGTTCAGCCGCTGACCTCAGTTTCTACCGAAGTGTGGGCTGTCCGTCCATTTCTTGGCCTCGTAGCGCAGAACAACTCGGTGAGGTTGTCGAGCTTCTCGCCGTACTCGTCCTGCCCGCCGATGCCTTGAAGCGGCCATTGCCCGCGCACCCCACCAGCGTTGCCAAACGATCTTCACATGAGCACAATCCCGGTCGTACGACGTGGACGCAGGTGACGAGGTGGGCGTGGAGTATCTGGAGTTCGGCTGTCAGGTCCTGCTGGGTGGGGTGTTCGCCCTGTCCGCCATGTCCAAGCTGTACTCGCGCACCGCGTTCGCGGACTTCACGGCGGCGACGGCCCGGCTGACCGGAGCGCGTGCGGCCCGGGCTCGACTGCTCGCTGTCGCCGCCGTGGTGGCCGAGGTGGCCATCGTGTTCGCCTTGATCGTCCCGGCGCTGGCCGGGTGGGGGTTTGCCGCCGGTGTCGGCCTGCTCGTCGTCCTGACGGCGGCCATCGTCCGTTCCCTGCGCAGTGGGCAGGGTGCGCCGTGCCGTTGTTTCGGCGCGTCGAGCTCGCCCCTTGGCACGCAGCATGTTGCCCGCAATGCCGTCCTCGCGGCGTTCGGTGTCCTCGGCATCGCCGCGGGCATGGGCGAGGGAACGTCATCGCTCGACGTGGGACTGGCGTGCGTGGTCGCCTTCGCCGCGCTGGTCGGCGTCGCGCTGACCGCCCGTCTCGACGACCTGATCGGTCTGTTCCGGTCCACGACAGCGACGTCGTAGCTCGGCAGGAACTGTGAAGAGAGGCTGGATCCGTGACGACGTTCCTCACCGCGCTGGTGGTCGTGGTCGGCATTGTCGGCGTGCTGAACATGTTGCTGTTGTTCGGTGTCATCCGCCGGCTGAAGGAACATGACCAGGCGATCGCGAAGTTCCCCCATGGCGCCATGGCGAGTGCGCCCGCGGACTCGATGCGGGCCCCGGGTTCGGAGATCGACGAGTTCGCCGCGGTGAGCACCGACGACGTTCCGGTCACCAGAGCGGCGCTGACCGGACAGACGATGATCGGATTCTTCTCGGTGTCCTGCGCGCCCTGCGTCGAGAACGCGCCGAAGTTCGCCGCACACGCCGCCGGAGTACCCGGTGGAAAGGACAGCGTGCTCGCGATCGTCGTCGCCGACGGCGATGACGATCCGGCCGAGATGGTCGGCGTTCTCCGTGACGGTGCCCGGGTCGTCGTCGAGGGCTACGACGGGCCGATGGCCACCGCCTTCGGCGTGACCGCGTTCCCGACCTACGCCGTGGTCGAGTCCGGCAGGATCACCGCGACCGCGCTCGATGTCACCACGCTGCCAGTCCCCGCACCGGTCTGACCGGGCCGCGGCGGGATCTCGCGGTGCTGTGGATGGTCGTCCGCGTCGTCGTCGCTGCCGTCGTGGTGACCGCGTCCCTCGTAGGGCTCGTGCGGGCACGGCGGCGGCTGGTGGTGGTCGACGTGCGGGGCCCGAGCATGGAACCGACCCTGTACGCGGGCGACCGGGTCCTGGTCCGGCGCGTACCGCTGACCGCGGTCCGGACCGGTGACCTGGTCGTCGTCGCCCGTCCGCACTCCCACGAGTTCGCGACGGCCGGGCCCTGGGTGATCAAGCGCGCCGCCGCGACGGCAGGCGAGCCGATACCGTCGGTCATCCGGCGCAGCTGGGCCGAGAACGACGACATCGACTTCACGGGTGCGTTCGTGCCGGCGGGACGGCTGCTGCTGCTCGGGGACAACCCGACACGCAGCGGCGACTCCCGGCACTGGGGCTTCACCGCGGGGGACGCGGTGCTCGGCGTGGTCGCCAGGCCGATGCGGGCCCGTGCCAGGGGTCAGGTCTCGTGACGACGGCCGTGCCGGACCGGCGCAGGTGGCGCACGGTGCGCGGGTTGGCCCCCGCGGTGGCGCTGGCCTTCCGGGGTGCGGCCGCGCAGCTCGGGCTGCTGAGTGTGGTCGCGTTGGTGGGGGCGGTGCTCCCGGTCGCGGTCACCTGGCTGACCAAGCTGGTCATCGACTCGGTGACCGGGGGCACCGCGGCGGACGCGCTGCTTCCGATGGCGATCGCGCTTGCCGCGCTCGGCGCGCTGCTCGCGACGCTTCCGCAGCTCACGCAGTACCTCGCCGCGGAGGCGCAGCGGCGCGTCAGCCGAGCGACCAAGGACCGGCTGTACCAGGCGGTGAACCGCTTCCCTGGGCTCGGCCGGTTCGAGGATCCTCGGTTCCTCGACCAACTGCGTCTCGCGGAAGCCGCCGACAGTGCTCCTGCGCAGTTGACCACCGGGACGATGCAGCTGGTCAGGAACGTGATCACGGCACTCGGCCTGTTCGGCTCGCTGTATGTCATCAGCCCGCTCATCGCCGGTGTCGTCCTGGTCGCCGCGCTGCCGACGCTCCTGGCCGAACTCGCGCTGGCACGACGCCGGGTGAACACCACCATGCGGCTGAGCCCGGACGAACGCCGCGAGCTCTTCTACCAGATGCTGCTGTCCGACGAGCGCGCCAGCAAGGAGATCCGGCTGTTCGGCACCGGCGATTTCCTGCGCGGCAGGATGATGCGCACCATTTCGGGGATCCACGCCGCCCGGCGCGCACTCGACCGCCGCGAACTGTTCGTACAGAGTGGACTTGAGCTCTTCGCCGCCGTCGTCGCCGGTGCCGGTCTGGTCTGGGCGATTCTCGCCGCGGGCCGCGGTGAGCTGACCGCTGGTGACATCGCCATGTTCATCGCCGCCGTCGCAGGTGTGCAGACCGCGGTGGCAGGCATCGTGTCGCAACTGGCGCAGACGAACGAACAGCTGATGATCTTCAACCACTACACCGTCGTGGTCGGCGCTCCACCGGAGATGCCCGTTGCGGAGCATCCGGTCGCGACACCGGAACTGCGCCGCGGGATCGTGCTCGACGATGTGTGGTTCCGCTACCGCGACGACCTGCCGTGGGTGCTGCGCGGCGTGTCGATCACCATTCCGTACGGCATGGCCGTCGGCCTGGTCGGGAAGAACGGCGCGGGCAAGTCCACCATCGTCAAACTACTGTGCCGGATGTACGACCCGACGAAGGGCAGAATCACCTGGGACGGCGTCGACCTGCGCGACCTCGATCCGGCCCGGCTACGGGACCGGGTCGGTGCGGTGTTCCAGGACTTCATGTCCTATGACCTCACCGCCGAGGAGAACATCGCGCTCGGCGACCTCACCGCGCTGGCGGAGCCGGCCCGGATCACCGCGGCCGCCAGGCAGGCGGACATCCACGATGTCGTCGAGAGCCTTCCGAACGGCTATCGCACCATGCTCAGCCGCATGTTCGCCGACGACGACGGGTCGGACGGCACCGGAGTCGTTCTTTCCGGCGGACAGTGGCAGCGACTGGCACTGGCCAGGGCCTTCCTCCGCGCCGAGGCGGACCTGTTGATCCTCGACGAGCCGAACGCGGGCCTTGATCCGGAGGCCGAAGCCGAGTTGCACGCCAGGATCAGCACGTTGCGAGCGGGAAGCACCTCGGTACTGATCTCGCACCGGCTCGGTACTTTGCGCGACGCCGACCTGATCGTCGTCCTGGCCGACGGAACTGTCACGGAGACCGGCACCCACACGTCATTGCTCGCAAGTGGTGGCACCTACGCCCGTCTGTTCACGACACAGGCGAAGGGTTACCAGAGCGAATGAAAGCGGCGGCGGCGTTCTTTCGAACGCCGCCGCCGGTCATACGGTTCTGTGCGGTCTACGGGGCGCATCCGGGGTCAGCCGAACAGGTACGGGTCTCCGTCTGGCATCCCGGGCCGGACAGGCACACCTTGGTCCGGTACCTGCGGTTTCCGTTGCAACTACCGCACTGACCGACCCAGCGGCATGGCGGACAGATCGCAGATGCCTGAATCTTCGGTGCGAAGACGGCGAGCAGCCGGTCACTCATGCTTTCGACAAACTTTGTCATGATTACCTCCCAAGTGTGCGAAACACTATCCGAGCGACATAAGATGATCAATAGTTCGTCGATCTTGACAAGAATGGCGACAGCGTGACCGGTTTCCGACTGTCGGCATTTCTCTTGTCTGCGCGGTGGCCGTAACATGGATTGCCGATTTAAACGAGCCGTGATTTCCACTGGGGAGGTTCCCCAGTTGAACACCGGTTGACATCACGTCACGGGCGGTTCGTGCCGCAGGCCCGGGAGGCGTTCACCGGAGCACTTGGCGACCTCGTCGAGGTGTGCCGCGAACTGTTGCCACGCGAAGGCGAGCTCGTGGGCCAGACCGGCGAGCGACGGCGCCCAGTGTGCGGGCACGCTCTCGGACAACCGCCGCCATCCACCGTCCGCGATGGAATGCGAGCCGAACACCTGCAGCACGGCACGGCCGGCCTCGGTGAACCTGAGCGAGGGATCGGCCCTCAGCCTTCGCATCATCGACGCCCATTGCCCGCTGGGGACGGCCGCGCGGTGCGGTCCGTCCGCGCGCCGGACCAGCTCGGCGACGGATTCCCGATCGCTCCCCCGGGGTGCCTGCGCTTTGGCGTCGTGGACGTTCACCTCCTGCCGCACGGCGTGGACGGTGCCGACCGAGACACCCGCGGCCCTGGCCACCGTCCGGAGGGAGGCATCGGGATCACGGCGGACGATCTCCTCCGCGAGCTCCCGGCCGCCGCGCCCGAGCGGACGGGCGTGGCCGTCGCGGCCCACCCTGGTCGTGGCCTGCGGAAGGTGCTCGGCGATGGCACGCCGAATGCGCCCGACGGTCTTGTGCGCCAGCCCGGTCGCGACCGCGATCATCCGGTCCGACCAGTGCGGATGTGTGGTCAGCACCCGTTCCGCCGCGGCCTTGCGATCGGCGAGCGACAGGGGCAGTCCGTGGGCGACGTTCGCCCTGACCATCTCCACGAAGATCTCGTTCCGCCCGCAGTCGAGGAATCGGACCGCGATCGCGGTCTGCCCTCGTAGCTCGGCGGCTCGGAGCCGGTGCATGCCGTCGATGACGAGCATCGACGGCCAGTGCACCACGATCGGGGGCAGCGGCTCATCCGTTTCGGCGAGCCGCTGGATGTGTTCCTCGTTCTCCCCGTCCAGCCGGGGCGAGCCACTCCGCACCAGGTCGCTGATCGGCAGCATCGAGACGGCGTCGCCGAACTCCGGCCCCGCGGAACTCGTCACCGTCGAAGATGCCGACCGGCGTTGGAACGAACTGGGCATCGGCAACGGTTCTGAACTCACGGCGGCTCCACCATCGTGTCGGCGGGTCAGGGCCACGAAGAAGTAGAGGACGGCCAGGTCCCGGGACAGCACTACCGCCGACAGCACCCGTGCTCGCGGCCGCCTTCCGGACAACGCGGGGACAGCCTAGGAATCGCCACTGACACGGTTCTGCCCGTACAACACCCGTACTTCCGGGACACCACCGAGTCCCGCGCCGACCCTGTGCCTGCCGCCTCGTGCGGTTGCATGTCGAAGTCCCCAAAAGCATGATGCCGTCGCCGGCGTCGGTGTCGCGGTTGAATCGGTGCCATGGCTGCGCTTCCGATCCGTGATCGTGCCGGCAACAACCTGATCGACCTTCGTGTCGTGCCGGAATCGGAGCTGACGCGCCTGGGTGAGCAGGTGCCCCTGCCCGCGTCGTTGGTCGTCGTCGTCCACGCGGGCGCTGTGCTGATGGTGTTCGACAGGTGGCGCAAGGAGTGGGAGCTGCCGGGAGGCATGCGGGAACCAGCGGAGACCGCACGCCAGGCCGCGGTGCGGGAGCTGCGCGAGGAGACCGGCATCTCCGGCGTGGGTCTCACCTTCGCCGCCGTCGCCGAGTTCGACCTCGTCAAGCCGCAACGCCGGGAACTTCTCGCCATCTACCGGGTTCGACTCCAGTCGGTACCATCATTGACGGTGAACGACGAAGTGCTGGCCTTCCGGTGGTGGTCACCAACCGATCCGGTGGCCGACGCCATGAGCCCACTCGACGCAGAGATGGCCCGCCGCGTCGTCCACGCCTCGGCCGGTGGCCTCGATGTCGGTGCGCGGAAGGAAACGTGACAGCCCGATCGCATGTAGCGGGCCCGGTAGGTCACGTGAGCGTTGTGGCTTCTGGGCGGTTGTTCCGATCAGGACGTGAGCCTGGCGGGCAGGGTCCGGTATCCGTTCGAGACGAAGGACTCCAGCGGCAGGTTCGGCACCGGCGCCTGGCTGGCTGATCGGTCGGGACAGACCAGACCATAGGCTCGGGTCGTGCAACCTACCGCTCCCGCGCCTGATGCCGTGTGGTCTCGCTATGGCGACAAGCGCCATCTGGGGTTCGTGCTCATCGGCGTCCTGGTGTTCGCGGCCCTGACCGCCCTCGGGTACAGCGGCGACTTCGAGGACGGCATGGAAGAGGTGATCGGCGGGATCGTCACCGGCCTGTTCGCGGTCGGCCTCTTCTTCTGCCTCCTCGCCGCCGTGATGTTCTCCGCCCGGCGCCATCGCATGCCGGGCCTGGCCATCGACGCCGCCGGGGTCTGGTGGTACCGCGACCGGCACGCGACCCTCGTCCCCTGGCCCGCTGTCGCGGGCGTCGGCGTCGGCCATCTCCGGGCACCCGCGGTGGCAGCCGTCGGTGGTTCGTCACTCCGGCAGCCCAAGAACCACGCACTGGACGTCTTCCTGGTCACCCCGGACCTGCCAGCGGGTTCCGTCCTGCGGGCGTGGTCCGCGACCGAACCCGCACCCGCGCCCACCCTCCCCGCCGACCGTCTCCGCTTCGTGCTCCCCACCGGCGGCGACAGGCGCGAACTCCAGGCCGCGGTCGCGCGCTACGCCCCGAAGCTGTGGGTGGGAGAGTACGAGCGGAAGTGGACGCGCCTGGGCATGTTCGGGAAGTGAGGACAGGTGGTTCTCCTTGCGTCGGACAGGACTGGACTGGCATCCTCACGGCTGTGATCAAGAGAATCGAGTCCCTCGTCCGCCGGTGAGCGAGACGACCGAGCCTGGAAGGCTCGGAACCCAGGTCAGCCTGTTCGAACACGCTCTGCTCCTGCATCGGCAGGAGCCGGACTCGCCTCTGCCGCGTGACGGCAAGCCCTATCCGGACGAGGAACTCCCCCGCCGACAGCGGCGACGACCGGATACCGCGAAGGATCCGCGAACCGTGGGCGTCGACGTCGCCGCCATCCTGGACGTGCACTTCGGCGAGGCAGACGCGTCACCGGGCGAACTCGTCGAGAAGTTCCACGACGTCGCCGTCCCGATCCACCCCAACGAGCACATCATCGCCGCGGCGTTGCGTGCGGACCGGCAGCGAGTCCGGCGAACCGGCAGATGGCTGGTGCGGCACAGCACCAACCGCGACTCCGCCACCGTCGGGCTGGCACTGCTCGCCGCGGACTGGGAGGAAGCCGACATCCCGTTGATCCAGACCATCGGCTTGCTGTCGGACCGGTTCGGCCCGTTGGCAGCCGAAGCACTGAAACGCCGTGGCGGAGGCGAACAGGCGTTGCAGTGGCTGGCTCAGCGTGTCGCGGGATGGGGCCGGGTCTACGCCATCGACGCACTGTGTCACCGCGGTGTCCACAGATCGCGTCAGTGGCTGTTGCGCCACGCCTGCGATGGCGACTACCTCAACGGTTACTTCGCAGGCGGGGTCGCTACGGCGGCGCACGTGCACGAAGCGATCGTCGGGTCCGAGGTCGACGACGACCTCGTCGATCACACCGGCCGCCTGCTGAAGATCATGGCGGACTGCAGCGGCATGGGCATGACTCTCGAGCACTTCCCGCCGGCCGGCAGTGTCCTCGCCGCGTACGCTGCTCACCTCGGCCGTCAGGCACCGACCGTAAACAGGTACGTCAACGCCGCTGTCCTTGCCCATCACCTGACGGAGAAGACCCCGCGACAATGCGGCTGCACCGCCGAGCAGCGCGATCACCTGGTGCGGCAGTACCTCGCGGTGCTGGACAGAGAGGACTGGTGCGACACAGTCCGCGCGGGCCTCGACCCGGACAGCGAATTCTCCGCCTGGTTCGCCGGGACCGTGGCGACCCGTCTGCGCCTGCGCGCGTTCACCGAGTCGGGTTGATCGAAGACTCGCCCGCCGGGGCCGGGCCGCTGGGACGGTGGTCTCGCGGTCCGGTCGACGGCGGTGGGGTCAGGTCTCGGTGATGGAGAAGGCGTTGCCGTCGGGGTCGCGGAAGGCGAACATCGGTGGCACCCCGGGCCAGGTGAGGATCTCGTCGGTGTCGACGCCGGCGTCGGTGAGGGCGGCGTGCGCCGCCGCCGCGTCGTCAGTGGTGAACCGGATCATGATCGGGCCGCGGGTGACGTCCTCGGCGGCGTGGTCCAGCGTGACGACGACGTCGTCGTTGCCGGGCGCGAGTTCGATCCACCGCCCGGTCGGGATCGGCGCGTCGCGCAGCACGGTGAAACCGAGCGTGTCGACGTAGAATCGCAGCGCCTGGTCCTGGTCGGCGACGGGCACGGTGACGGTTCGGATGCCGGTGATGACCCTGGCCGGCGCGGTCATCGTGCGATCCGCTCTTCGAGGGTGACGGTGACGGTGTCCCCGGCCTGCTTGCCGATGCGGGTGCGGGTTTCGGCGGTGAACGCGAGCTTGTGCGTGCCGTCCCCGAGCGCCATGAACGAGCCGTGGAACGGCTCGCCGTCGACGCGGCCCCTGACCCGCACCAGGCCGCGCGTGCCGAAGAACTCGGCCGAGCCGGGCATCACGACATAGGTCCAACCGCCCTTGTTCGGGCTCTTTCGCAGCGTCGCGGTGAACGTCCTGTCCAGTTTCGTGCCGGGCGTGGTGTGCTGGGCGGTCATGATGGTTCGCCTCCGTACATGAGTGAGCCGGGTGTGGTGAGTTCCGTGCCGGTCTCCAGCCAGGTCTTGAGCCCGGACAGGACCATCGGCCAGCCGCCGTAGAGGTGCTCGTCGGCGTCGGCGGTGAGTTCGTCGTGCCGGACGACGAGCCGGCAGCTGTCGCCGACCTGCTCGATCTGCCAGGTCACCCGGCTGGTGCCCTGGGCGGCGATGTCGTCGTCCCAGATCGCGTGATAGCTCTGCACGAGCCGCCAGGGCGGTTCGACCTCGAGGTTCTCGCCCTCGACCAGCCCGCCGGCCCCCTCGTGGGTGACCCGGTAGGCGGAGCCCGTGGACCAGTCCGATTCCACGCGCGCGCCGAACTGGAACCGGGCCCGCGTCTCGGGATCGGTGATCGCCTGCCACAGCCGCTGCGGCGTCGTGCGGATGAAGATCTCGAACACCTTCTCCACGGGTGCCTCCAGATGTCGTTTCAGGTCGACGAGGCCCGCGGCCCACGTCTCGGTGTACTTGCTGACCCACCGGTCGTGAATGAGGCGGATCGGCACGGGGTTCAGGAAGTGCAGCTTCTCCCTGCCCCGCCGGTCCGACACGACCAGACCGGCCTCCTCGAGCAGCCGAAGATGCTTGGCCACGGCAACCCGCGTGATCGCGAACCGGCTCGCCAACGCGTTGAGCGACTGCCCGTCCCGCCGGAACAGCTCGTCGAGCAGCTCACGGCGGGTCGGATCCGCCAGCGCCTTGAAGACCCGTTCCACGCGACCCACCATATGAAACCTTTTGGTTTCATGTCAACCGTGAGTGGTGGAGTTGGTGGTCGCGCGCTGGTCGCGTCGGGTAGGCCCGGTCTGCGGTCTGGTGGGTTTGTCCTCGCCGGACGGGCAGGTCGCAGGGCTTCGGGCTGCGAAAGGCGCGGGACGACGTGGCAATGCCCTGAAAGGCGCGTTCAGGGCGCTCAGCGCCCTGAACGGCCCGTTGACGGCACTCGTTGTGCCGTCAACGGGCCTTTCACGGCGACCTGTCTGCGGGTGCCGCCGTTCGTCAG
This sequence comes from Actinophytocola glycyrrhizae, assembly GCF_042653545.1. Lineage (NCBI taxonomy): Bacteria > Bacillati > Actinomycetota > Actinomycetes > Pseudonocardiales > Pseudonocardiaceae > Actinophytocola > Actinophytocola glycyrrhizae. Next base: position 298,736 of record NZ_JBHSIS010000017.1, on the reverse strand, counting down.
GTGGTCCAGCGGCGGCGGAGCCACAGGCTCACGTACACGAGCGCGACGAGGACCGGCACCTCGATCAGCGGGCCGACGACCCCGGCGAGCGCCTGGCCCGACGTGACGCCGAAGACGCCGATGGCGACGGCGATCGCCAGCTCGAAGTTGTTGCCCGCCGCGGTGAACGCGAGCGTCGTGGTGCGGGAGTAGCTCAGGCCGGCGGCCTTGCCGAGGGCGTACGAACCGGCCCACATCACGGCGAAGTACACCAGCAGTGGCAGCGCGATCCTGGCCACGTCCAACGGCCGGGAGGTGATCGTCTCGCCCTGCAGCGCGAACAGCACGACGATCGTGAACAGCAGGCCGTACAGGGCGATCGGGCCGATCCGGGGCAGGAAGGTGCCTTCGTACCAGTCCCGGCCGCGCACCCGCTCCCCCACGCGGCGCGACAGGTATCCGGCGGCGAGCGGGATGCCCAGGAAGATCACGACCGAGAGCGCGATCTCCCACGGCGAGAACGACACCGTCTCGGACGCCAGGCCGAGCCAGCCCGGCAGCAGGTCCAGGTAGAACCACCCGAGCACACCGAACATCACGACCTGGAACACCGAGTTCAGCGCCACCAGCACGGCCGCGGCCTCCCGGTCGCCGCAGGCGAGGTCGTTCCAGATGATGACCATCGCGATGCAGCGGGCCAGACCGACGATGATCAGGCCGGTGCGGTACTCCGGCAGGTCCGGCAGCATGAGCCAGGCGAGCGCGAACATCAGCGCCGGGCCCACGACCCAGTTCAGCACCAGCGACAGGACCATGGTGCGGCGGTCGCGGGTGACGGTGTCGAGCCTGTCGTAGCGGACCTTGGCCAGCACCGGGTACATCATCAGCAGCAGCCCGAGCGCGATCGGCAGGGAGACCTGGCCGATCTTCACCGCGTCCAGGACACCCTGCAGACCCGGCACCACCGCACCGAGGCCGAGCCCTGCCGCCATCGCGACGATGATCCACACCGGCAGGAAACGGTCCAGGAACGAAAGCCGGTGCAGCACGTCCTGCTCGGTGGGCTCGACGGTTGCCTGACTCACGGGCAGGGCCTCCGGTTCTCGGTGTTCGATTCGGCCGCAGCGGCCAGGTCGGTGAGCACAGCCGCGAGCGCACGCAGCGCTTCCGGCCGCAGCCGGTAGTAGGTGTAGCGGCCGTGCGGCTCGGTATCGACGAGCCCGGCGCGGCGCAACTGCCGCAGGTGGTTGGACACGTTGGTCTGCCCGGCCCCGGTCTCCTCGACGAGATGGCAGGTGCAGAGCGCTTCGCGGGCCAGCAGGCGCACGATCTCACCCCGGAGCGGGTCGGCGAGCACCCGCAGCACGGCAGCGGGCGACATATCAGCCTGAACTGAGATCACGTGGGAATGATAAGACGATGCATCGAGAAATGTCGAATCAGTGCGCTGGCCGCGGCGGTCTCAGGACCCGGTGCCGGGTTCGCCGAGGAAGGGGCCGCCGGGACGGAGCAGGCCGGACATGATCTCCAGCGGCTCGGACTGGACCTGGTACCAGCTCCAGGTGCCGCGGCGTTCACGGGAGAGCAGCCCCGCGCGGACGAGGATCTTCAGGTGGTGTGACAGCGACGACTGCGGCATGTCGAACTCGTCGGCGAGGTCGCAGAAGCACGCCTCGCCGTCGGGGGCCTGGCTGACCAGGGCGAGCAGCTTGACACGCACGGGGTCGGCCAGCGCTTTGAACAGTCGCGCCGTGGCGGCGTAGTCGTCGGGACGCGGTGGGGCGTCCCTGCCGGGCAGCACGGCCAGTGGTACCACCCCGTTCCTGTGCCCGTCCACGGTGTCGCACCGGTCATGATGGCATGCGCCCAGGCGGGATGTCATGGAGATGCCTTGGCGATGCCATTGACACGCGCTCCCCCGGCTGGTGTCCTTTAAATCGACAGATGCCGATCCAGGACCGATCCCGCAACCAGGGGGCAACGATGACCAGCCCACCTCACCTGCCCCGCCGACACGTCGCCGAACAGCTGGACCGCGTCGCCGACGAACTGGCCGACGCCTTCCACGGCGTGTTCGCGCCGGACACGGTGACCCGGTTCGTCCACGAGACCCACGCGCTGCTCGACGAGCACGCGACGATCAAGACCCACCTGGTCACGCTGACCGCGCGTTTCGCCAGGCAGCGGCTCACCGACCACGGACACGCGCAGGGACTCGCCACCGTCACAGTGCCGCAGGTGTTGTTCATCTGCGTGCACAACGTCGGCCGGTCCCAGATGGCGGCGGCACTGCTGGACCACCACGCGTCCGGCAAGGTCGCGGTCCGCTCGGCGGGCTCCCGGCCCAGGGGCGCGATCCCCGACGTGATCACCACCGCGCTCGCCGAGATCGGCGTCGGCCTCACCGAGGCCTACCCGAAACCGCTGACCGACGAGGTCGTGCGGGCCGCGGACGTGGTGGTGACCATGGGCTGCGGCGACGCCTGCCCGGTCTTCCCCGGCAAGCGCTACCTCGACTGGCGGGTCACCGACCCGCTGGACCAGCCACTCGAGCAGGTAAGGGGAATCCGGGACGACATCGACCGCCGGGTCCGCGCGCTCCTCGGCGAGCTCCTCGACACCTGAGCCGGCCCGGAGACCCCGCCGACCACGGAGCCCGTCACCTCGCGTTCATCTGGATCGGGCATCATCGAAACAAGAAGCCGCATCGATTTCTGAGGAGACCCGGTGGCCGACACGCCAGAGGTCCTGTTCGTCTGCGTCCACAACGCAGGGCGTTCCCAGATGGCCGCCGCCCTGCTGCAGCACTACGCGCTCGGACGCATCGCCGTGCGCTCGGCGGGCTCCGAGCCCGCCGAGAAGGTCAACCCCGCCGCGGCCGAGGCGGTCGCCGAGTGGGGTCTCGACATCACCGCGGAGATCCCGACCAAGCTGTCCACCGCCGACGTCGAGGCCGCGGACGTCGTGATCACCATGGGCTGCGGCGACACCTGCCCGATCTTCCCCGGCAAGCGCTACCTCGACTGGGACCTCGACGACCCGGCGGGCCAGGGGGTCGAGGCCGTCCGTCCCATCCGCGACGAGATCGACCGCCGCGTCCGCGGTCTGGTCGCCGAGCTGCTCGACGCCTGAGCGGCCGCCGCACGTCCGGGGTTGACAGGACCGCAGTTCGGTCGGTCATCATTGACGCAATGACCATCGAGCTTTCCGAGGAGCTGCGGCGCCGGGCCGCGATCCACGCCGCGCTCGCCGACCCGGCGCGGCTGTCCGTCGTGGACCAGCTGCTGGTCGGCGACGCTTCTCCGTCGACGCTGCAGGAGCGGCTGTCGATCCCGTCGAACCTGATGGCCCACCACGTCCGCGTCCTCGCCAGGGCCGGGCTGATCCGCCGCACCCGGTCCGAGGGCGACCGCCGCCGCACCTACCTCAGCCTGGTGCCCGCCGTCCTGGAACAGCTCACCCCGGCCACGTCCCGTGCGGCGGCGCGGGTGGTGTTCGTGTGCACGCGGAACTCGGCGCGTTCCCGGCTCGCGGCCGCGCTGTGGCGGCAGTACAGCGACGTGCCCGCGACGTCCGCGGGCACCGAACCCGCGGAACGGGTCCACCCCGGTGCCGTCGCGGTCGCGCAACGCCACGAACTGGCCCTCCGCACGTCCGCGCCCCAGAAGGTGACCGACGTGCTCCGGCGGGACGACCTCGTCGTCACGGTGTGCGACCACGCCCACGAGGAACTCGGCACCGACCTCCCCCGCGTGCACTGGTCGGTCGCCGACCCCGCCCGGCTCGGCACCGACGAGGCGTTCGAACGCGCCCTCGACGAGCTGACCGCACGGGTCGTCCGCGTCGCGCCGACCGTCCACCGCGCCCCCCGCGGACCGTCAGCGAGATCCCGCGCCCGCGCGGGCTGAACCGGTCACCTGAGAAGATTGATTCCGAAGTTGGCGTGAGTGGGCGGTCGGTCGTCGTGTGCTGGTCGCGTCGGGTGCGTTGCGTGGCAATGCCCTGAAAGGCGCGTTCAGGGCGCTGGGCGCCCTGAACGGCCCATTCACGGCACCTGGTTCTCCCGCGCTGACGACGAGCGGCCGTCGTGCCCACACCCCGGATTCGCAGCAAGTATCGGCGGCGGTCAGCTCTGGGTGTCGACGGTGAAGGTGGTCGAGTGCCAGCCGGTGGCGCCGTCGGGGATCGGTGGGACGCGCTCCTGCCGTTGTGTCTGTCCGCGGCGGTCGGTGGCGCGGACCTCGGCCCGGTGCGTGCCGGGTGCCAGGTCGACGTCCAGGCGCCACATCCGCCAGGTCTGGCTGTTGACCTCGGTGGCGAGGCGGGCCGGCAGCCACCGGCCGCCGTCGACGCGGACCTCGACCTTCGCGACACCGATCGTCTGCGCCCAGGCGACGCCTGCGATGGTGACCCGTCCGCCGGGCACCGTCGCGAAGGCACGGGGCGCGTCGATGCGTGACTGGGTCTTGATCGGGGCCCTGACGCCCCAGTTCCGTTTCCGCCAGTACGACTCTCGCGCGCCGAACGTGGTCAGTTCCATGTCGACGACCCACTTGGTGGCGGACACGAAGCCGTAGAGGCCGGGGACGACCATGCGTGCGGGGAAGCCGTGCTCGATGGGAAGTGGTTCGCCGTTCATGCCGATGGCGAGCAGGGCGCCGCGGTTGGGGTCCATGGCGGCGTCCACCGGCGTGCCCGCGGTCCAGCCGTCCGCACTGGTGGAGAACAGCTGATCGGCCCCGGACCGGACACCCGCTTCCCGCAGCAGGTCCCGCAACGGCACGCCGACGAAGTTGGCTGTGGACACGTACGGTCCGCCGACCTCGTTGGACACACACGTGATCGTGACGGTGCGCTCGACGAGCGGGCGGCGGCGGATGTCGTTGAACGTGTACGTCCTGGTGCCGTCGACCATGCCGTGGATGCGCAGCAGCCAGTCCTCGGCACGGACCTGGGGCACCGACAGCAGGGCGGTGTCCACGCGGTAGAAGTCGCGGTTGGCCGTCAGGAACCGGGGTGTGCCAACGGAGGCGAAGTCCGCGCCGGGCGGGATGGGCGGCGCGGGTGTGCCCGGTGTCAGCGCCCCGACGGCGGCCCTGGAGGAGGTGGCGTCGTTTCGGCCCGCCAGCAGCGTGCCCGCGGTCCCCGCGGCACCGGCGCCGACCACCACACCGGCCGAGGTCCACAGGAACCGGCGCCGTGCGGCGCTTTCCGGCTCGTCGCCCGCCGGGACGGCAGGGCGGCGGCGCGTCGCGGCCGTGTGCAGCCGGTAGAAGGTCGCGACGGCGGCGAGCAGGCCCGCGACCGGCGCGAGCACCCCGGCGGTGGGCACCGAGGGCTGGTCGAGCACCGACAGTGCGCCGACGAGCCCGACGACCGCCGCGATGGCCACTCCCGGCCACGGCCGCCGCCGGGAGAGCAGGCCCGCGAGCACCCCGGTCACCAGCAGAACGACGCCGACCCCGACGAACACCAGCGCCTTCTTCGCGTCACCGAGGTTGGCGATGGCCCACTCGGTGATCGACGGCGGGGTCAGGTCGCGCGCCGAGTTGCCGACCGCGATCACGGGAGACGCGGCCGGGTTGATCAGCCCGCCGGCCAGGTGCCCCACCGCTACCGCCACCAGCACCGACAGCACACCGACAACCATCGCGACCGGCCGGCTCAGCCGGGTGCCGACAACGGCGGTGTCATCCACGGTATCCATGACCTGCGTTCGGCACCGCGCGCCCCGTGGATTGGCGAAAACCGTCGACGCGCGCAAGAAAGGCGCAGGCGGTCGATTTCGGCGGAGCGGAAGGATCGCGCCAGCCGTCAATGGGAGAAAACGGCTGGCACGACCATCTTCCGACCCGTCCGAATTCATTTCCGGACGGCCGATCGGGGCACGCGCCAGGGCTGCCGAGGCTCTCACGAGTCCCGGCAGCCCTGTTCCGCGGCGAACCGTCACATGGTCGGCATGAGAACCGAGTCGATGAGGTAGACGGTGGCGTTGGCGGTCGTCACGCCGCCGCAGATCACGTTGGCGTCGTTGACCTTCAGGCTGTCGCCTTCGCCGGTCACGGTGACCATGCCGGTCTGGACGGTGGTCTGCTCGCCGACGATCTCGTCCGGGGCGAGCTGACCGGGCACCACGTGGTAGGTCAGGATCTTGGTGAGCAGGTCGCTGTCGGTCTTGAGCGTCTCGATGGTGGCGGCGTCGATCTTGGCGAACGCGTCGTCGACGGGGGCGAACACGGTGAACTCGCCGCCGTTGAGCGTGTCGACCAGGTTCACGTCCGGGTTCAGCTGGCCGGACACCGCGGCGACGAGGGTCTTGAGCAGCGGGTTGTTGCTCGCGGCGACGGCGACCGGGTCAGCGGCCATGCCCGAGACCGAGCCGGGGCCTTCCGGCACCTGCTCCGCGTAGCCCGCGCAGCCAGGACCGACCAGGTCCGCGGCCGGTTCCATCCCACTGTCCTCAGAGGACGCCGGGGCCTGCGTGGCCGTGGTGGTCGTGCCGCCCGCCTCGGTGGAGGCACCATCGTCCGAGCTGCCGCAGGCGGCGCCGAACAATGCGAAGAAGGCGACACCGATGGCGAGCGTGCCGCGACGAAGGTTGCGCTTCATGACAGGTAGATCTCCCATTAGATGAAAGGCCGGACGCGGAATCGACTGAGTGCCCCGGCCAGATTTCGACTCGTGATTCGAGCCGCGAACAACTGGTCTTCGGCAGCAGGTCGCCGCCGGATGGGAGCACAGTTCCTTCGTTATCTCTCCGTTACCTCGTGCCCTGCCTGCGCCCGCCGGTGCCCTGAAGGCGCTTCCGGGTCATCGAGGGTCCCGAAGGCGCCTTCAGGGCACGCGTCCCTCAGCCGAGGACGGCAAGCCCGGAAACCCTTCCGGCCTACCTCCGTGGGTCTATTGAAATTCGATCGATACCAAGCGATACTCGATACATGAAGGTGGATGTGCTCGTGGTCGGCGCCGGGCTCGCAGGTCTGCACACGGCGCGCCTGCTCGCGTTGCAGGGCTTCGACGTCCTCGTGTGCGAACGCCGCGGCAGCCTCGATGTCGGCATCCGGACGACCGGCATCTTCGTGCGCAGAACGCTCGAGGACTTCGCGTTGCCCGGCCACCTCCTCGGGCCCGCGGTGCGGCGCGTCCTGCTCCACCCGCCGTCGCTGCGCGCCCCGGTCGAGCTGACCAGCGCCCACGACGAGTTCCGGGTCGCCGACATGGCAGGCATCTACGCACACGCGCTGTCCGAGGCCCGGCTGGCCGGTGCGCGCGTGCACCTCGGTGTCCCATACCCGGTGCCGGGGATCACGGCTCGCTTCACGGTCGGCGCGGACGGCGCGCGGTCGTCAGTCGCGCGCAGGCTCGGGCTCGACGTCAACCGGCGGCTGATCATCGGGGCCGAGGAGGTGTTCCGAGTCAACGCCGGAGCCTCGGCGCCGACGTTCCACTGCGTGCTCGACCCGCGGCTCGCACCCGGCTACCTCGCCTGGCTCGTCGACGACGGGGAACACGCCCACGTCGGACTGGCCGGGCACCCCGGCCGGCTCGCCGCGCCGCTCCCCCGCCTGCTGCGATCCTTCCGCGACGGGTTCCCGGACGTGCCGGTCCCCGCCGGGCCGGTACGCCGCCGGGGTGGCCCGATCCCCGTCGGTGGCGTGCTGCGCCGGATCGCGTGCGCCGAAGGACTCCTCGTCGGGGACGCCGCGGGCGCGGTGTCCCCGCTGACCGCTGGCGGCCTCGACCCGTGCCTGCGCCTGTCGCGGCTGGCCGCCGCCGTCACCGGCGACTACCTGCGCACCGGCGACCCGTCGGTGCTGCGCCACTACGACGGAGCGGCACTGCGCGCCCGGTTCCGCGGCAGACTACTGCTGCGCGATGTCCTCTCCAGGATGGGAAGCCCGGCCACCGCCGAGCTGGCCTTCCGGCTGCTGCGTACGCGGCCGGGGCGGGTCGCCGCCGCCCACCTCCTCTTCGGCGACGGCTCGTTCCCCGACCAGAGCCCCGTCGTGGCCATCAGGTGAGCGGCATCCACGCCCACTGCCACAGGCTGATGCCGGCGTGCGGGAGAACTCGACCGGCCGGCGCGTGCCGTCGACCACGACGCCAGCCCGCTCGCTCGCGCAGGCCTTCCTGGTCGAGGAGGTCGATGGCCGCGTAGGGCACGCCGTCGCGTTCGAGTTCCTCGAGGATCTTGTTCAGCGCCGGGCGTTGCACGCCGAGCATCGCGGCGAGGTGCGTCGCGGGAGCGACACCTGCCCGTCGGCGGTCGTGGCGGTCTCGTCGAGGAGCAGCCGGCGTACTCGACGAACATCTCGTCGCCGCTCACGAGACGATCCTCTCAGCTATGATCTATCGTTACCTAAAGCACCTATTCTCGCGTAACTATAGAGCTGTTAAGGTAAATTTGTGAACAAGCAGCTCTACTCAGCGGAAGAGGTGGCCGAGCAGCTCGGGCTGCACGTGCGGACAGTGCGCGGCTACCTCCGCGACGGCCGACTCAAGGCGGTCCGCGTCGGGAAGCAGTACCGCGTCACGCGCGCGGACCTCGAGGCGTTCGTCGGTGCGCCGGTGGCAGACCCGCCAGAAGTCAGGCGGCACCGGCACGTCGACGTGTCGACCATCGTCGAGATCGACGCGGTCAGCCAGGAGACGGCCCACCGCGCCGGCACCCTGCTCACGGCCGTACGCACCCACGCGGGCGACCAGCCGCTACGAGTGGAGACGGTCTATGACGAGGAAAGGGCACGCATGAAGATCATCGTCCTCGGTGGACTGGCCGACACCAGACACATCCTCGAGTACCTGCAGGCGGTGCTCGAGTCGTGATCTACAAGACCGAGGCAGGCGAACGGGAGATCCGGCGCCGCTACGAGCACACCCTCGCGAACTGGCCCGTCCCGGCCGAACACCGGGTGGTGCCCACCCGCGAGGGCGACACGTTCGTCCTGGTGTGCGGGCCCGAGGAAGCGCCACCCCTCCTGCTGCTCCACGGATCGGGCTCCAACGCGGCGATGTGGCTGGGTGACGTCCCGGCGTGGGCGAGACACTTCCGCGTCCACGCCGTGGACATGATCGGCGAACCAGGTCTGTCCGCACCGTCGCGCCCGCCGTTGGCTTCCCCCGCGTACGCGCTGTGGCTCGACGACGTCCTGGACCACCTCGGACTCGAACGCGCCGCGCTCACCGGAGCGTCACTGGGCGGCTGGCTGGCGCTCGACTACGCGACCCGGCGACCGGACCGCGTCGAGAAGCTCGCGCTGCTGTGCCCTGGCGGCGTCGGCCGCCAGAAGGTCGGGTTCCTCCTCAAAGCCCTGCTGTACAAACCATTCGGGCAGTGGGGCAGGCTCCGGTCGATCAAGGCGGTCGCGGGCGTCGACGTCCGGGTGATGCCGGAGGTCGCCGAGTACCTCGCGCTGATGTTCACGCACTTCCTGCCGCGCCGCGACCGGCTTCCCGTGTTCTCCGACGAGACCCTGCGGAAGCTGACCATGCCGGTACTGGTGGTCGTCGGCGGACGCGACGCGATGTTCGACTCCGCGGACACGGCCAAGCGCTTCGACCACACCGTGCCGCACGCGACCGTCACCCTGCTGCCCGACGTCGCGCACTCCATCGTCGGCCAGACCCAGCCGATCCTGGACTTCCTGCGCGCCTGACGGCGAACCCAGCCGGGGCCGGGTCGTTGTCGATGCCGTGGTCTGCATCCACTGTGGATCACCGTGCCGCGGCCTGCCGCGGGAATCCGGTCACCGGTATGCGGGGTGGTATCCCTGCGGCACCGGCGGGACGGGCTCGCGCTTCAACCGCCTGGCGGTCATCGCCCTGGTGGTGGCCGGGAGCCACCAGAGGATCGCGAGCACGATCGCCGGGAGGGTGAACACCAGGGCGAACGCGTTCTCCGGGTGGCCGTCGCGGATGTCGTGGACGACGCCGAAGACGATCACGACGATCGGCGGCACGAGGAAGATGGTGGCGGTGACCCGTACCCAGGCCCGGCCCGTGCCCGCGAGGAAGCTCGCGATCACGAGCGGGAGCGTGAGCGCCGCACCGACGAAGAACACCACGATCGCGAGCTCGTTCTCGGCGATGGACTCGTCCAGGTCCTCGACGGTGTTGGTGATCGGGGCGCCGCCCGCCTTCATCTCCTTCAGCTTCTCGATCGTCGAGATCTCGTCGCTCGCGCCGAGACCCATCAGCACGAAGAGACCGATGTAGGCGAGTCCCACGATCGACGTGACCACCCAGGTCGCCGTCAGCATCGCCGTGGACCTCGGGGGCTCGGCGGGCGGCGGGCCCGGCTGCCTGCCCGCGGGCCACGGTTGCTGGGGTCCCTGGTGCATGTCGTCCTGTTCCTTCCGCGGTACTCCCTGGTGACAGGTGGGCACCAGGGAGCCTAGGAACGGTCTGCCCTCGGCGGTGTCAGGTGAACTCCCGACAGCCGGGCAGGGCCCGCGCCGGGACGTTCGTCCGCGGGTGAGCGCCTGTGCCCCCGGCTCACCGCGGGTCGCACGGGCAAGGACGTATTCCACCGTTGTACCGGCCATGTACTCGACCTGCCTACGCTTCCGCCGCACCCCGTGAACGTCGGCGTCCCTCTAAAGGGCCGCTGCGGAGCACGCACCGGGATGAACACCATGGCGCCGTACAGAGGGACCACTCGTGAAGCTGCTGTCGCGCACCGTGTCATGGGTGCTGCTGATCAGCGTCGTCCCGGTGACGATGCTGGTCGTCGCGGCCGTCCTGGTCGGGTTCGGCATCTACGCGTTCACGCAGTCCCCCGTCACCGCCGTGAAGATCGCGATCGGCGTGGTGCCGACCGTGCTGGTTCTCGGCCGCGGGCTGTGGGTGCTTTTCAAGAAGATCGACAACCCGGTGCACGGTGTGCCGGTGCGCGAGCACGAGCAGCCAGAGCTGTGGGCGCTGGTCCGCAGGCTCGCCGAGGTCGCGGGCACCGCGCCACCGGACGACATCCACCTGATCGCCGACGCGAACGCCGCCGTACTGGAGGACACCCGGCTGCTCGGGCTGGTCTCCAGGCGCCGCCACCTGTTCGTCGGCGCCCCGCTGGTCGCCGAGATGGGCTCCGCCCAGTTCGCCGCGGTGCTCACCCACGAGCTCGCGCACTACAGCAACCGGGACACCCGCTTCGCGGGCATCGCCTACCGCAGCAGGCGTGCCTTCGTGCACACCCTGAACACGATGAACAGGGACGACTACCTCCAGCGGGCACTGCATTTCCTCCTGCGGCGCTGCGGCGCGCTCACGCTGCGCGCGACCACGAAGCTGAGCAGGCGGCAGGAGAGCGCGGCCGACGAGGCGGCGGCACGCGCGGTCGGCTCCGTGGCCACCGTCGCCGCGTTCCGCGAGCTGGCGCCGATCGCCGAGTCGTGGAACGTGTTCCTGAACAACCACCTGACCGTGGGCTGGACCGCAGGCTACCTGCCCGCCGACGCGTTCGCCGGGTACCGCAAGCTGCGTGCCTCGCTGCACGACGAGCTGGCCGAGCTGCGCGCCAACCCGCCGGAGGACGCGGAACCGTACGACACACACCCGCCGATGAGCGAGCGGATCGCGGCCATCGACGCGCTGCGCGCCCTCGGCACGGTGCGCGTCCCGGCCGGGAACGCGCTCGGCCTGCTGCGCGACCCGGTGCCGCTGCTCGACGCGGCACTGCTGGACGGGCTGGTGCCCGAGGCACGCACCAAGCGCCGTGTGGACTGGCCGACGCTGGTCCGCATCGGCGGCATCACCGCACTTACCGAGAACACCGGCCGGGTGCTGGCGAACGCGGCCCGGCTGACCGCACGGCCACCGTCGCTGCGCACGCTGCTCGACGCGCTCGACGCGGGCCTGTTGACCGAACTCGGCACGGACCCGGCCAGTCCGGTCGGCCGGTCGGACGGCCCCCGGGTCCGGCACGAACGTGCCAGGCTGATCGTCGGCAAAGGACTCTTCGGTGCGGTCGTCAGGACGCTCACCGAAGCGGGCATGATCCGCTGGCGGGAGTCGTGGCCGGGGGTCGGCGCCATGCGACTGGACGAGGGGCGCCAGGTCTCGCTGCCGGAGCTGGTCGACGCCGCGGTGTCCGAACGACCGGACACGGCCGGACTGCGCGCACTGCTCGACTCGGTAGGACAACCACACGGAAGGCAACGGCATCGTGGCACTGCTACTGGGGACGAAAACCCGCGTCCTGATGGTCATGCGCAAGGAAGCCAAGCGCCGAGGCCTTTCGGTGAAGGCCTACCTGCAGACGGCGTCCCACGACGAGATGATCGCGTTGATCCACCAGGTGGACCCCACCGTCAACCCGGCCGAGATCGTGCCTGGCCTTCCTGACCGGCCCGCGGTCGACGTCACCGGGTGGGGTATGCCGCCCAGGCACGCGCTGAGCACGGATCTGAGCAGGCCGGTCCCCGTGATCGGAGCGGCGGTCGCCGCCGCGCGGGCCGGTGACTGGCGACCGGCCGCCGACCTGCTCAACCGCGGCTACGGGGACTGGGCGATGCGTGCGGCCGCGGTGCACGCACTCGGCGAGGCCGCCGGGGACACAGTGGCCTGGCTGGACGCGTGGCGTGCCGCGGGCACCGGCGACGACCGGCACATCGCCGTCGTCGACGCACACGCGTTACTCTGGCTGGCCTGGAAACTGCGCGGCAACAAGCTGCCGGAGGACACCTCCGCCGAGCAGCACGACGCGTTTTACCGGACGCTGGTGCGGTCGGAGATGGCCGCGCGGCGGGCGACCGAGCTGGCGCCGGAGGATCCGACCCCGTGGTACACGCTGATCACGCTCGCGCGTGGCCGAGGGTACGGCGGCGACACGTTCGCCGCCATCTGGCGCGAGCTGCAGGCCCGCAGTCCGCTGCACCGCGCGGGACACGAGTTCGCGCTGATGTACATGGCCGACGACGAGCCGGTCTCGTACGACCGGCTGTTCGCGTTCGCCGAACGGGCCGCCGCCGCGTCCCCCACCCTCGCCTTCCTGGTCGTCCAGGCCGCGTTCAGCTACGAGGACCACGACGAGCGGATCTGGGCGGACGCCAGGATCCACCGTGCGCTCGACACGCTGCTCCAGTGGCTGGCCAGCCCGGCGGGTGGCCGTGGCGTCCACGCGGGCAGCGACCGGCGCTGGGCGGCGTACGGGCTGGTGAGCGCGGACCGGGGCGCCGAGGCCGTGCCGCTGTTCGCCCGGCTGGGCACCGACGCGTCCGGCAGGCCGTGGGAGGACTACGGCGACAACGCGGTCGACGTCTTCGACAGCTTCAGAAAGCGCGCCTGTGCCGCCACACCCCCACCACGGTGACCGTCGAGCCGGGAGCCGGGTCACACGAAAGGGACCGCCATGGACCGGGTCGACCCCGCGAACCTGATCGGCTACGCCGTGCTCGGCGCGGACGGCAGGATCGGGGGCGGCAGGAGAGGACCCAACGTCTCCTGGTGGATCGTCTTCGTGCTGTGCGTGCTCTACTTCGTGGCCACGCTGCTGCCGGGGGCGCTCACGCTCATCGCGTGGCACACCGAGCGGGAACGGGTGGACGTTTCGGACGGGCTGCTCGGCGTGATCAACAACCCGTACGTGTTCTCCTGGGTCGGCATGCTGCTGATGTGTGCGATGTGGATCCTGGAGTACACCCGGCGGGGCTCGATCGGGGTGTCGGGAAGTCAGCGGGGTAGGAAGGCGGCCGCGGGCAGTTTCGAGTCGGAGATCCGTCTCCTGTCCACGCCGTCGCACCTGGCGTGGTTCCTCGGTCTCGCGGTGCTGGCCTGCGCACTGCTCGGCCTGCCGTGGACCATCGACTGGGACTTCGAGACCTTCTTCGTCTGGTTCCTGTGGGGCACGGTCATCGTCCCGGTGAACGGCGCCGTGCTGGGCTCACTGGTCAAGAAGACCTCCTATGCCCGCTGGTACCGGCGGCAGGCGGTGAAGAACCCGCACGGTCGAGTACCGCGCAAGGCACAGCCGTTCTGGCGTGCCTTCTCCTACCGGTGGCGGTTCGACCTGTGGATCTGCGGAGCCGCGATGCTCATCGTCGTGGTGGGCGCGATGATCTGGTGGAGCCTGGCGAACGTCCCCGCGGACGACTTCGGTGACGCGGAGGACATCCGGGAGGCGACCACCGTCGCGATCGTGCTGCTGTCGATCGGCGTGCCCGCGATGGTGTTCGGCCTGTGGGCGTGCACGCAGTTCTGGCGCGCCGGCGAGGACATCAGGACGGGCGAGTCGGCCACCTGAGGGGGTTCTCGTCCGCTTGCGCGCTCGTGGCCGGATGTTCTCGTAGGCTGTCGTTCAGGGATCGGCTTTGCGGGACGGAAGGTGCGTGTTGGACGGGCAGCGTCGGCAGCGGTTGTGGCGGGCGATCGCCGCAGGCGCCGAGGCGCCCGGCGAGGACGGGTGGGCCCAGGCGGTGTGCCTGGCCTGCGTGGCGGCGCTGCCGGGGGCCGACGCGGCGATCCTGGCGTTGCGGGACACCGCCAGGGCGCACGAGATACTGGGGGCCAGTGACTCCTGGGCCGCCGAGCTGGCCGTGTCGCAGTACACCGTCGGTGAGGGCCCCGGGGTGGAGGCGTTCACCACCGGCGGGCCCGTGCTGGTACCCGACATGCGCGTCGAACAGGAACGCTGGCCGGGGTTCGCCGACGCCGCGCGTGCCGCGGGTGCCGAGGCGGCGTTCGCGTTCCCGCTGCAGCTCGGCGCGATCAAGGTCGGCACCCTGGAGTTCTTCCGCCACCGTGCCGGCAGCCTGGCGAGCAATGAGCTCAGCGACGCTGTGCTCGCCGCCGACCTGGCCACCACCGGGCTGGTCCGGCAGGCCCGCGACGCCGAACAGGACGGCAGGGAGTTCGCACCGCGCCCGGTGACCTCGTTCCAGGACGTCAACATCGCCACCGGAATGCTCGCCGCCCAGTTGCGGATCGGCCTGGACGACGCGTTCATCCGGTTACGCGGGCACGCCTTCGCCAAGGGCCGCTCGGTGCTCGACGTCGCCCGCGACGTCCTCGAGCAGCGGATCCCGCTGGACGAGCTGGCCCAGTAAACTGCCCGACCTGGAGGACCCGTGAATGGCCGTAGGCTCGGCGACATGCCGGACTCCCCCCATGCCCACCAGGCGGATCTCTTCGCCACCGCCGTGGCCGACACGCTGGCCGAGATCACCTCGGTGCTGGTCGGCGCCCCGGACAGCGGCGCTGTGCTGCGTCTTGTCACCAACGCGGGCATGGAGCTGCTCGGTGCGGCGGCGACCGGCCTGATGGTGGTGGACCCGCGTGGTGGGGTGGAGGTGGCAGCCGCCTCCGACGAACCGGCCAGGTTCGTCGAGCTGCTGCAAAGCCAGGTGGCGCAGGGCCCCTGCCTGGACTGCATCACCGAGACCGCCGTGGTCACCGCGTTCGACCTGGAAGCCGAGCACGACCGGTGGCCGGAGTTCGTCCCGGCCGCGCTGGCGGTCGGCTACCGCGCGATCACCTCGATCCCGCTGCCGCTGGACAGCCGGGCCGTCGGCGGGCTCAACCTCCTCTTCACCGAGAACACCGTCCTGACCACGGACCAGCTCCGGCTGGCGCAGGTGATCGCGGACCTCACCGTCCTCGCGCTGGTCCAGGAAGACGGCTACCGGCGGGCCGACCGGTTCGCCGAACGCACCCTCACCGCGCTGAACGACCGCGTGCACCTCGGTCAGGCCGTCGGCCTGGTCGCGGGCACCCTCGACATCCACCCCGCCGCCGCCCACACCGCCCTGATCGGCTACGCCGAGCGCGAGGAGCGCGGGATCCGCGACGTCGTCCGCGCCATCACGGACGGCGCCCTCGACCCCGCGGAGCTGTTCAGGTAGGCCCGGCACGGATCGACCGCGGCGCTACTCGTCCCAGTCCGGGTCACCACGTCCGTCCGCCACCGCGTCGATGATGGCGACCACCCGCGCCACCTCGGCGTCCTGGCCGTCGAGCCGCCCACGTGCGACGAGGTCGTTCCTGGCCTGTGTGGTGTCGCAGTGCTGCCAGCTGCTCACCACCCCCACCGCCTCCTCCCGTGCGGCGCGGCGAGCCAGCGAACCCGTCAACCGACGCGCCACCGCACTCGGCTCGAACCCATCGCTTGGAGGTGTCACACCACCAGTGTCCACCCGTACGTGCCGGACGAGGGCACGGGATGACGAGTATTGTGCGTTTCTGTAGCTGCGTAGGTCAGACGCTCCGTTCGACCAGCGGCGAGCGGCGGACGGGCCCGAGTGACGTTCGAGGAGTGCTGAGGGGTGGGGCAGGTACCGGCGGACGACGTGATCCAGCGGCTGGACGAGGTCACCGGCGCGTTGGCGGAGCTGTCCAGGGTCCTTGATCAGGAAGAGGACCTGTCGGTCATCATGGAACGGATGTGTCACCGGGTCGTCGGTGCCATTCCCGACGCGGACCTCGCGAGCGTGACGGTGCTTCGTGATGGCACCCCCGCGTCCCTCGCCTGGACCGACCGGTACACGCTGTCCGTGGACCGCGCCCAGTACGACGCCGGTGAGGGCCCCTGCCTCGAAGCCGTCCGATCGGGGAAGGTGCAGCACATCACCGTGCCGGACGTGGCGGGACGGTGGCCCGCCTTCGCCGCAGCGGCCGGCGACCTGGGGATCGGCAGCTATCTGTCGGCGCCACTGTTCATCGACGACAAGTACCAGGGGTCGCTCAACCTCTACGGCAGGCGAACCCACGGCTTCCGCGCACTCGACGCCGCGCTGCTGGAGCTGTACACCACGGCGGCCGAAGCGGCACTGCGCAACACCCTCCGTTATCTCGACACCCGCCGCCACATGGACGAACTGCTGCACGCACTGACCTCACGAGCCGTCATCGACCAGGCGAAGGGCATCCTGAGGGTTGCCCACGGCATCTCCGCCGACGAGGCCTTCGCCATGCTGGTCGACCGCTCCCAGCGGGAGAACCGCAAGCTGCGCGAGCTGGCCGTGGAGTTCGTCGACAGGGCCGCCCGCCCGGAGGCGTGATTCCGTCGGGTGCGGTGGCGCCGCGCAGCGGCAGCGACTCCCAGGCTATCCACCGCATCACTCGATCGGGTGAAGTTCAATGGTCAACGAACGCGGTGAACAGGGCGTTTCCGGGCGTTGCGTCAGCAAACCGTCCTGGGTGCCCGCCCTTTCCCGTCCACTGTCGTTGATCCGGATGACACCCTGGCGGACGAGCGAGTAGGACAAGGGCGATGGACTTACGGACGGACCTGGCGCAGACAGCGGCGCGGCCGGACACGGTGGAGCACGACGATCCCGCGACCCGGTACCACCGCCTGGTCGGGGCCGAGCTGCGGCAGCTGCGGAAGCGGCTCAACTGGACCCGCCGCGACCTCAGACGGCGGCTGCGCAACGACATCTCGCTGCAGGCACTCGCGACCTACGAGCTGGGCACCCGCCAGTGCACGGTGTCCCGGTTCGTCGAGGTCTGCTTCGCGCTCGGCGCGGCGCCGCACGAGGTGCTCGCCAGGGTGCACGCGACGTTGCTCGCCGAGGACGCCGACGCCACCCGCACCGAGGGGGTACGCGTCGACCTGCGCATCGTCGCCGAGAACGACGACCTGGTGCTCGCGCCGTTGCGGCGCTGGGCAGCGGCCCGCCGCAGCGCGGGAGCCGACGACGCGGCGACCGCTTTCCTGGACCAGTCGGCGCTCGCCTCGCTCGCCCAGCTGTGCGCCATCCCGGCCGACGACCTGGCGAACCGGCTGAACCGGCTGTGCACCGGGCAGGCGCCCGCCGCGGGGTGACGATGGCTCGCCTGCCGATGCATCTACAGTGATCACGCCGACCGCGACATGGAGACACCCGAGGTGCCTGACATCAACGACGAGGCCAGGGACGATTCGCCCCTGACCCTGCGCTGCGAGACAAGCGCCCACGCTGTCGTGATCCATGCCGTCGGCGAGGTGGACCACCCCAACGCGATCTGGCTGTCCGAGGAGCTGACCAGGGTCGGCGCCACCATTTCGCCCGCTCAGAGCCTGGTACTGGACCTGACCGGCGTGTCGTTCATGGGGTCGGCGACGATCGCGGCGCTCATCGAACACGATCGACAGTGCCGGCAGAGCGGGTGTGACCTGCGGATCGTCACCGGCAACACCACGGTCACGCGTTCTCTGCAGCGGACCGGGATCCTCGACCTCCTCCCGGTGTACCGCACCCTCTCGGAGGCCCTCGCGGACAACGGTTGACCGCGGCTCGTTGCTACGGCTTGGCGCGGTCGTAGGCCAGGTGGAGGGCGTCCGAGCCCGCGATGGCGGTCAGGGTCGTCAGCAGGAGACGGGTGGCGCGCGGCGCGAACACGAGGCCCGCGCTGAACCCGGTCGCCACCCACACCGACAGGCACAGCGGGCAGGTCACGAGTTCGCCCGCCGCGTGCCGGACCCCGGTACCGCGCACCGACTCGTTGAGCTCGCCCACGCCCGCCGGTTCCTCGTACCTGGTGAAGGGCGCCCGCAACGGGCTGGTGACCGAGTCCTTGGCGAGCAGGCGGCTGGCCTTGTGGGTCGCGATGGTGAGCAGCACGGTGTCACCGGCGTCGAGGCGTTGCGGCAGCCGGGTGCCGCGCACCCGCGCGAGCACGCTGAGCAGGCCGACGACCGAGCCGTAGGTGCCGAGCACCGCGACGTAGCCGCCGAGCGGGCGGTCGTTGCCGTCGGCGTAGGCCTTTCGCACCCGTTCGCCGACCTGTCGGAGCAGTGATCGCATCAGCTCTCCTCCCCCTTGCGTTGCGGTGGTGTGGCTGGGGTGCGGGCCACCGGCGGCGCGTCGCCCCCGGTGCCCGGGACGCGGCTGCGCACCCGCCCGCACCTGGTCTCGGTCATCCACGTGCGGTACTCGTCGGGGAACTTCGGGGGCATCTCGGCGGGACCCATGGGAAGGTAGTGCCACCCTGGGGGCACCGGAAACGTCGATTTCCCCGGTCGTTGGCCGGGCACCCTCAGGTCATGACCGCACCGCGGCCCGGCTGCCGTCGAGGTGGTTCCGGCGGTGAGTCAGTCCCACGTCAGCGACCACACGCGGTGGCCATCGGGGACCGGCGGCACGTCGCAGAAGGCCTCCTCGTCGTAGACGAGACCCGCGAAGACCGGCCCCGCCTGCAGACCCTCGACGTCCAGGCGGGCGTCGACCTCCTCGTCGGACAGCGTCGTGCAGATCGCCACGCCTTCCGCGGCGATCCCCTCGTACTCGTCCTCGAACATCTCCTCGTGCGGCTGGACACGCACCCACGCGGTGGCCGGGTCCGCCGCCACCGCCTCGATCCTGCGAGCGATCTCCGCGAGGCCGGGGCGGCCGTACCCGTACTGGTTGGGCGCGATCGAGTCCTCGGCCTCGTTCCCGTCGAAGAACTCCTCCACCGTCAGCAACGGGTACCGATCCCCGCCTGCCGACGAACGCGCCAGCAGGACACTCCGAGTGATCATGATCGGCACATCAGCCGAAGTGGGACGGTGCGGCGGGCACCGTCCCACCTCCGATCTCCTACTCCTCGACGAAACCGGGTGGCGGGGTCAGTTCCACCTTCGCCAGGTTCTCCCCGTTCCTGGGCAGCCAGTCGTAGTCGCTGGTCATCACCGGCTCTGCGGCACCGTCGATCACGGTCCAGGTCTGCCGCACCGGCAGGTAGGACGTGCTGTCCACCCACAGGTCGATCTGGTAACCGCGGCGGGTGGCGAACAGGCGCAGGTGGTGGGTGTCCCTGTCGCCGATGCGCTCGGCGCCGACCAGTTCCATCCTGCCCTCGTCGATCGCCTGCTTGAGCGCGTCCGCGTCGAGGACGTCCGGCACCTCGAGGGTGGGTGGCTCCGACGTGTCGTGATCGGTGGACCAGGTCTTCCGGTCGTAGTCGACGTAGATGTGGTGCCGGTCGCCGAGCGGACCGTCACCGGCGATGGAATGAGTCCGGCGCATCGGACCGGTCGGCATGTCCTCCGGTCTCGGGGGGGCCGTGACCACGCCGCCCGGACCCGGCAGGGCCTCCTCGCTGGACTGGAGGATCGTGCTGTAGGCGTCCATGCGATAGCGGTCGGTCGCCCGGTCCGTCCAGTACTCGAGGTAGCCGGTTTCCAGCATGTTCTTCTCGTGGATGACGTACTCGTCCGCCGACCGCAGCGCCTGGATGGTCATGCTCTGCACGTGCGCGACGTTCTCGACTCGCGGCTGGGTCGTGGTGGTCACCGGCGGCGCGGCCTGCGCGCCGGTCGTCGGCACCGTGGTGGCCCCGGTGCCCGAGCCTGCCACCAGCACGGCGGCGGCCGCCGCGGCCGCGACCAGCGGCGCGCCGATCGAGGCCCGGATCGTCCAGGCCCGCCGGGACCGCCGCCTGCGCAGCGCGCGGGCCAGGTCGCGGTCGGCGTGGATGCCGGCCACCTCGTCGCGCAGCCGGTCGCCGATCACACGGCCGAACTCCTCATCGGCGGACATCGGTCGTCTCCTTCACTGTCGGTGATCCATGGAAGCCGGCGAGCAGCTCACGCAACCTGGTGAGCGCGCGGGAGGTCTGTGACTTGACCGTCCCGGACGAGCAGCCGAGCAGGTCGGCGGTCTGTTCCACCGACATGTCCTCGACGAAACGCAACACGACCACCTGTCGCTGCCGCAGCGGCAGCTCGGCGAGCGCGTCCAGCACCACGCGCCGGTCGGCGACCTGGTCGTAACCGGCGTCGACGGTGCGCAGCCCGGCCACGTCGGGTGGCAGCGAGGTCTCCGGTGGCCGTCTGTCCCGCGCCCGCAGGCGGTCCTTGGACAGGTTCACCAGCACCCGCCGTGCGTACGCCTCCGGCGCGGCACGCGCCCTGGACCAGCGTCGAAGGGTGCGCAACAATGTCGTCTGCAACAGGTCCTCCGCGTGCCCCCGGTCCCCGGTGAGCAGGAACGCGGTACGCAGCAGCGCGGTGGACCTGTCTTCGACGAACTCGTCAAAGCTCGCGAACATCCGCATGCCCTTCAGAACTCCGGCCCGCGCGGACCGGTTGTCACCACGACCCCGATCGCGGGTGTCCTCGCCGCCGCTCCCCCGGCTGCGGTCGAGGTTGGCGAACCGGATGACGTCGGGGTCGCCGTCCCAGCCACGGCCGATTTCCACGGACGCGTGCCACGGCCGGACGGGGAAGCGGCGGTTGTTCTCCGCGGCGGTGATGGTGCCGTCGGCCACGACGGCGATCGGCTCGCCGTAGCCTGTCCCGAGAAGACGCAGCGCGTCAAGCGTCCCAAAGCGCCTGCGAGACACAGCACCCGCACGGCGGGCCGGGGTGCCGTGAAAGCGCCATTGAGGGCATCGAGGATGCCGTCAACGCGCCTTTCACAGCACCAGAAGCCCGGGCGCTACGCGCCCGGCACCGCGAAGCGGGAAAGCATCACCCAGGAGGATCCCCGGCGGCGGACGTCCGGAACGGACCGTCGCCGCCGGCCGCGTTGGACAGCGCGGTCCGTGCGTGCCGCAGCGCCTCCCGTGCCTCGTCGGTCGCCCCGGCGAGCAGGAGGTTCGAGGCCAGGCGAACGTCGTTCGCGGCGGCGGCCACCCGGCAGGTCTCACCGCGGGCGGCGGTGCGGGCCAGCGCCGTGCGCAGGTCGTCGACGAGTTGCGGGGTCGCCGTGGCCGGTGGCGTCAGGCGCGGGAGGACGGCGTCGATGCCCGCCAGCAGGAAGTGGCCCGCGGCCGGTGGGGTTCCTCCGCTCGAGGTGCTCTGCCCGGATTTCCGATGCGCCATGTGCGACGGTCTGCCCCGTGCCCTGGGTCCGGTCATCGTCGTCGCCTCCGCTCGGCATCATGTCCGTACACAGTGGATTCCTCGGGATTCCTCCCCGGTCCTGGCCCAAACCGGGTGCCAGGGCGGGGCATGGACCCCTCCGTCGTGGGGTAGTCCGCGTGTTCGGAGGTGGCGGTGGCGATTCCGACGAAGCGGGCCGGGGTGCGCCCCTCGGTGCTCGCCGCGGGGCTGATCGGCGTTGCGGTGATGGCCGCCGTCGACGAGGTGGTCTTCCACCAGATCCTGGCCTGGCACCACTTCTACGACCGCGCCACCCCTGCCGTCGGACTGCTCTCGGACGGGCTGCTCCACGCCGCCGAGCTGGTGGCGCTCGTCGGCGGGTTCTTCTGGTTCGCCGACCTGCGCCGCCGGGACGTGCTGGTGCCGCTCGCGGCGTGGGGCGGTTTCCTGCTCGGGGCGGGCGGGTTCCAGCTGTTCGACGGCCTGGTCGACCACAAGATCCTTCGTGTGCACCAGATCCGTTACGGCGTGGACGTCCTGCCCTACGACCTGGCCTGGAACGCCGCGGGTGCGCTTCTCCTGCTCGCGGGGGCGCTGGTGACCAGGCGAGCGGCCCGCCGTGACCGCGGCTGACCCGCTGCCACTCCTGGTGGTGGTCGCCGCGCTGGCCGTTGGCTACGTGGCCGCGGCCGTGCACGCCGGGACCGGTCCGCGCGGCTGGAGCCGGTGGCGCACCGCCTCGTGGCTGTTCGGCTGTGCCGTGGCCGCGGTGGCCCTGTCACCGGTGCTGGCCGGTCACGACCCGCGAGCGCACATGGCGCGGCACCTGCTGCTCGGCATGGTCGCCCCGCTCTGGCTGGTCCTGGCCGCACCGGTCACCCTCCTGCTCCGCGTCACCGAACCGGCGACCGGGCGGCGGATCGGCCGGGTGCTGCGCGCCCGGCCCGTGCACGTGCTCGGCCATCCCGCGACCGCGGCGCTGCTCAGTGTCGGCGGCCTGTACGCGGTGATGCTGACCCCGCTGGCCCGTGCCGCCGACACCGACCCGGTGCTGCACAACGCTCTGCACCTGCACTACCTGGCCGCGGGCTACCTGTTCGCCTGGGCGATCGCGGGTCCCGATCCCGCTCCGCGCCGTCCCGGCATGGTCACCCGCGTCGTCGTGCTGGTACTGGCCGTCGCAGCCCACTCCGTTCTCGCCAAGCTCCTCTACGCACACGCGTCCACCGAAGCGGACCGCGCGGCGGCCCAGCTGATGTACTACGGCGGCGACGTCGCGGAACTCGCGCTCGCCGCCGCCCTGTTCACCAGCTGGTACCGGCGCCGGGTCACCGTCAGCCGGTGACCGTGCGACCCGAGGTGCCCCGGCGAAGCGCGAGGCCGAGACCGGCCATGCCAAGCCCCAGGAACAGGTGCAGCCAGTTGTCCGCGGTGTTGAGGGGCACGAAGTTCGCCGAGCTGTCCTGGTCGATCACGATTCCGTAGAGCCAGAGCAACAGGTAGATGACGCCGCCACCGATGAGGTACGCGGCCGCACCGGACGCCGTCCTGGCCATGACGAACCCGACGACACCGAACAGCAGGTGCACGATGTTGTGCAGGATCGAGACGTGGAAGACGCCGAGCAACATCGCGGTCGACTCGTGTCCCGCGAACGTCATCCCGTCGTACTCGGTGGTCACGCCGGGCACGAAACCCAGCACGCCGACGAGCAGGAACACGGCGGCGACCACCATGGCGGCCATCCGCAGGGGGCGAGCCGTTGTTGTCGTGCGTGAACTGGTCATGACGATCTCCATCGGCTAGGAGGAATGTGGTGGTTCGGCTACCCGCCCTGACGCCGGCTATTCACACCTTTTTGCTCACGTTGAAAGACCGCGAGAAGCCACCGCACGGACGGGACGAGCAGGACGGCTCCGACGCAGGTCACGCGGGCATCACCCGCAGCACCGCGGGGGTGGGCGGCCGCGTCGGCGACGGTGGTACCGGGCAGGTGGAGTACCGGGTACCGGGCGGGCCCATGCCCAGAGAAGCGCCGCGACGGCGAGGGCCGCGGGCGAGCAGGAACTGAGGTCCGGCCACAGCGGGTCTCCTCACGACGAGTTCGCCGGAGGCTCCGGGGTACCCCGTGGCATGCCACTCGACGTCACCGGCGACTCGGTGTCCTTCATCGGGACCGCCACCACACTCATCAGGCTGGGCGGGTTCACCGTGCTGACGGACCCGAACTTCCTGCACCAGGGCCAGTGGTCGTACTTCGGGCAGGGGTTGTTCTCGCGGCGGCGCACCGAGCCCGCCGCGCAGCCCGCCGATCTGCCGCCACTGACCGCGGTCGTGCTTTCCCATCTGCACGGCGACCACTTCGACCGGATCGCACGGCGCGAGCTGGACCCCGAGGTGCCGATCCTGACGACCGGGCAGGCGGCGAAGAGCCTCGAACGCAGCGGGTTCCGCGCCTGTGCGGGGCTGCGGACGTGGGCCACCCAGGCGTTCACGGACGGGGACGCGACCCTGCGGGTGACGGCCGTGCCGGCCCGGCACACCGCGGGACCGCTGAACCTGCTGCTCCCGGCCGTGAACGGCCATGTCCTGGAGTACCAGCCCCACGCGGACGCCGCGCCACTGCGGATCTACGTCTCCGGCGACACCGTGTACCACCGGGAACTGGCCAGTATCCACGACCGGTTCCCCCGGCTCGACGTCGCGCTGCTCCACCTCGGTGGGACCAGGGTGCTTGGCGTGCTGCTGTCGATGGACCACAAGCAGGGCGTCGACACGATCGAGCTGCTCCGCCCTGCCGACGTGGTGCCCATCCACCACGACGACTACGGCATGTTCACCTCGCCGGTGTCGAACTTCCTCGTCGAGGCCCGGGACCGGAAAGCGGCGGCGCAGGTGCGGCTGCTGCGCCGCGGCGACAGCCTGCCCCTCACCCCGCCGGTCGGTGGCCACCGTGGCCACCAACCCGCGGATCTCCGGTGACGGCGCCACGCCCAGCTCAGCATGAGGCAACGCCGGTGCCGCGACGAACCCGCGGAACCTGAGCGGACGACGCGTCGGTCACCACGGAACGACCTGCCCCTGCCGTCGGCTCACGGTGTCGCGGCGGCCAGGCGGGTGAGCGTCGTGCGGCAGACCTTTCCGGTCGGGCCGAGCGGGAGCGCGGCCAGGACCAGCAGCCGTTCCGGGAGCTTGCGTGGTTCCAGGTCGTGGGTCGCGGTGAGGTGTGTGGTCAGTGCGGCCAGATCCGGGGCCTGGTGCCCGTGGCGCGGCACGACGCACGCACAGAGCCGCTCCCCCAGGTCCGGGTCGGGGACACCGACGCAGGCGGCCTCCGCGACGGCCGGGTGGTCGGACAGGTGCAGCTCGACCTCGGCGGGGCTGATCGTCAGACCGCCACGCAGCACCACCTGCCGGAGCCTGCCGGTCACGTGCAGCACACCGTGCTCGTCGAGGAAGCCCTCGTCGCCGGTGCGCACCCAGCCGCCGGAAGACCGGTAGCGGGCGTTCAGCTCCGGATCAGCTACATAGGACAGTGGGGTCATCGGGCCCAGGGCCCGGATCTCGCCGCGCGTGCCGAACGGCACCAGCACGCCGTGCTCGTCGGTGATCACGATCGTGGCGACGGCCGGGTCCGGGCGGCCGGTGCCCGCGTCGTGGCAGTTGACGCCGTCGGTGGCACCGTAGACCGAGATCACCCTGGTCCGGAACCGGTCTCCGCACCGTTTCCCGACCGCCGGGGGCAGCGCCGCGCCGCTCGACACCAGAGCCAGCAGCCCCGGTGGGCGGCCGCCGGTGTGCTGGTCGGCGAGCCGGCCCAACATGGTCGGCACACCGAACACGTGCGTCGGCCGGTGCGCGGCGACCAGCCGCAACGCCGCGGCCGGGTCGAACCGCTCCCGCACGATCAGCGTCCCGCCCAGCGCCGCGATGGTGACCGGCACACCGCACGACCCGAACGACGAGGACAGCGGCACCAGCACCAGGTTCCGCATCGGGCCGTCACCTCGGTGCAGCGCCCGCACGTAGTTCGCCCGCCCGCCGGCGAAGGCGTCGTGCGAGTAGGCGACCATCTTGGGCTCGGTCTCCGAACCCGACGACACGAGGATCCGCGCCGGTTGGCGAGGGTCGACCACCGGCGCGGGCCGGGTGCCCGGTGCGCAGCCTGCCTCGAGTGCGAGCGTGGTGCGCAGGTGCGGCAAGGGACCGGCCGGCGCGTCGCTGCCCGGGTCGACGAGCAGGCCCGCGGCCCTGGCCCGGCCGAGCAGGCTCAGTGCGTCGCGGTCGCCGCGGCCGGCCGGGAACGGCAGCGACACCGCGCCGATGGCGGCGACGGCCAGTTCGGCGACCACCGCGCGCCTGCTGTTGACCATGCGGATGCCGACGACGTCCCCCGGCCCCAGGCCCGCGCCGGTCAGTGTCCTGGCGGCCGCGCTGACCATCAGGTCCAGGTCCGCGTAGGTGACGGGCCCGGCGTCGTCGACCACCGCGTCCCGGTCCGGGTGTGCGTCGACGTGTTCGGTGAACAGACGGTGGAGGTCCTTGCCGGGGCACAGGCCGCACGCCACCCACTCCTGTCGCAGCGACGCCGGGACGAGGTCGGGGATCTCGACGCCCGTGTTCGACGTCCACGTCACGTGAACTCCCACGGCGGGCGGTGCGCCGCGCCCGCGAACCGCGGGTCGGTGGCGAGCGCGCCGAGGTCGGTGGCCACCGCGACAGCGGGCACGTCGAGCGCCGCGAGCCGCGCCAGCAGGTCGGCGGTCGACAGGCCGGCAGGCACGCCGGGCGGTACCGGACCGGCCAGCGCCACCGCACCGTCGGCGGTCCGCAGTGGACGGCGGAACTCCGCGCGACGGCGGGAGACCACGCCCGCGGCCGAGAGCAGGGACGTGTCGACGCGGGTGCCGGTGTGGTGGAGGAGCGCGGCGAGCACTCCCTGCGCGCACACCAGTCCACCGAGCACGTCGGTGACGGTCATCAGCGAGGGCGCGGGTGGTTCCCCCGGTGGGCGGAGCGCGGCGGCGAGCCCGCTGTAGGCCTGCACCACGTAGTCCGTCCCGGTCGGCGGGTGCGGACCCAGATGCGGGCCCCAGCCGGACGCCGCCGCGTACACCAGGCCCGGCCGCACGACCGCGAGATCGGCGGCGTCCAGCCCCCACGCCTCGGCGCGGCCGGGTGCCCAGTTGTGCAGGAACACGTCCGCGTCCGCGACCAGTTCCCTCGCCACCACCCGTCCCGCGGTCCTCGTGAGGTCCAGTTCGACCACCCGCTTGCCCGCGTTGAGCGCGGCGAACCGCGCGGACACGCCCCCGGTCAACGGCGGGACGCCGCGCGCCGGGTCGCCGCCGGGTGGCTCGATCCGCAGCACGTCCGCGCCGAGCAACGCCAGCACGTGCCCGGCGAGCGGCCCCTGGACGCGGCGCGCCGACTCGACCACCCGCACCCCGCGCAACGGCGCCGAAACGTCCACGTCGGACGCTGCGACCGGGCGGCGGCCGGGCAGCGGGGTGAACGTCCACGGTGGCACGACCGGATGCGTGGCGAGCGGCACGACGCTGACGCCGCACGCGGCACCCGCGGCGCAGATGTCGCTCATCGGCAGACGGGCGAGCGCGTCGTGCAGTGCGTCCGGCAGCGGGCAGACCGCGGTGGCGAACCGGTGCAGGAACGGCGGCCAGCCCTGTCGCAGCGCTTCCTCCGGCGCACCGGCGGTGCGCCAGAACCGTTGCCAGTCCTCGGCACGGAGTGTCTCCACCTCGAACCGCACCCCGTCCGCCGACACGAACGGCGGCGGGATGCCAGGACTGGCCCGCGGTCCGGCCGACCCGCACGCGAGGTACTGCCCGACCGACAGCAGCGCGGCCTGCGCGACCGACGTCCGGACCGCGCGCACCGCGCAGCCTCGGCTGCGCGCGAACTCGGCGGCGAGCACGCCCTGCGCCGCGAGCACCCCGGCCACCGAGGTGGCGTAGTCGATGGCGAGCGGCACCGGTCCGCCTCTGGCCCGCCCGTGTACGTGCATGATCCCGCACGCCGCCTGCACGAGGTGCTCGTCGACGAGCGGCAGCCGCACCGGCCCGGCCCAGTCGACGGTCAGCTCGACGGTGGAGTCACGCACGCCGAGCGCGGTCAGGTGGTCACGGGCGATGGCGGCGGCCGGATGCGCCGCCCGCAGGATCGTGGTCATTCCGGCCGCCTGCCGTGCACCGTGTAGAACACGCACGAGCACGCCCGGAAACCGGGATGCGCCAGCACGTCCCGCACCCGGGCGAGGTCGTCGTCGCCGAAGCCGACCTCGACGAACTTGTCCCGCAGGTGCCGCGTGTGGTGCACGAGCAGCCGCAGACCGGCGCTGTCGCGGTCCCACACCCGGACGTGCGGGCGCGCGTCGACCGCCACCAGCCCGGCCGCCGCCATCGCCTCACCTGCCTCCCGGCCCCACGTGCCCCGCGCCCCGGCCGCCCGCATCAGCTCCGCCTTCGCCGCGAGGAACCGTTCGTACAGCTCCGGGTCGGGACCGGCGAGCGCGGGACCGTAGGAGATGTCGAACTCGTCGAGCTGTAGCCAGCCGCCCGGTTTCAGCGCACGCACCAGCTTGCCGAGGACCGCGAGCCGCTCGGGGAGGTGGAGCAGCACGAGCCGGGCGTGGATCAGGTCGAACCGCTGCTCCGGCAACGGATCCCGCACCACGTCGTGCCGCAGCACGGTCATGCCCGGTGTCTCCAGGAGGTGCCGGGGGTTGATGTCGGTCGCCAGCACGCTGCCGGCCGGGGCGACGGTCTCGGCGAGCCAGCGGGCGACGCTGCCGCCGCCAGCGCCGACCTCCAGGCAGTGCCAGCCCGGTCCCACGCCGGTGGCGGCCAGGCGACCGGTGGTGAGCGGGTCGTAGGCGGCGGCGAGACAGCGGTGCTGCTCGTCGCTGTGGGTGCTGTCGTTGTCGAAGACGTAACGGTGGTCGGCGATCGAGGTCACGGTGCTCCGTTTCAGGTCCAGCGGCCGGTGCCGGCGGTGGCAGCGCTGCCGGTGAGCGCGGCGAGCAGGGCGGTGCGCCGCACCTTGCCGGTGCCGGTGCGCGGCAGGTCGTCCCAGCCGAGCACCAACGGGTCGGCCATCGCGGGAAGGTCCGCGACCGCGGCGGTCCACGCGGCGCGGTCGAGCGTGCCGTCCGCGGTGACGACCACCGGCAGCGGCGGGCCGCCCCGCCTGTTGAGCACGACGCATTCGACGACCTCGTCGAGGAGGTCCTCGACGAGGTCCTCCACGGCCAGGCAGCTCATGCCGGGCAACCGGTCCACCTCGCGGTCCAGCAGCCGAACCCGCCCGGTGCGGCTCAGCACCGCCACGTCACCGGTGTTCCACCAGCCCTGCGCGCACTTCCCGGCGAACCGGTCGTCCTCGCCGACGTACCCGAGGCACCGCGCGGGCGTGCGTACCTGCACCACCCCCGGGTGGCCGCGCGGGACCGGCACGAGCGTGTCCGGGTCGACCACCCGCAGCCGGGTGCGGAACGGGACGGGCCTGCCGACGTCCCGGACATCGGCGGCCCGCCGGGTGAGGAACCGGAACGTGATCGGCCCGGTCTCGCTCTGCCCCCAGCCCTGCATCCACAGTGGCCGGCGGCGCGCGGACGCGGCGAGGTAGGCACGCACGGTCGGTGGATGCATGGCGTCGTAGGTGCTCATGAACAGCCGCACGTCGCGGAACGCGTTGTCCAGCCGGGTGGTGAGCGGCTGGAGCCGGACGTAGGTGGCGGGCAGCGCCTCCACGACCGTCGGCGGGTGGGCCCGCAGCACCGGGTCGGCGAGGTCGGGATCGGCACCGGTGAGCACCAGAATGCGTTGCGGGACAAGGGACAACGCGCTCGCTGTCCAGCAGAACGTGCGGCCGTGGGCGTAGGCGCTGAGGTTCGCCAGCGTGTCGGTGCGGCGCACGCTGATCGGCGTCGGGGTGGCCTCCATGCGGGCGAGCGCACCGATGATCGTGCCGGTCGAGTGCGCCACCAGCTTGGGCAGGCCCGTCGTCCCGGAGGTGTGCATGATCACCAGCGGTGCGTCGTCGCTGGGCCGGACCGGCGGCGGCGCGTCGTGACCACGCAGGTCGGCGACCGTCCGTGCCATCGGGTCGGCGCCGGTGAGGTCGACCGTGACCCGGCTGAGCGCGGTCAGCTCGACGCCTTCCTCCCGGGCCGCCGACAGCACCGTCGCGGTGGTGACCAGGACCGCGGGGTCCAGTCGTCCCAGTAGGACGGCGAGCGAACCGGGCGGCAGGCCGCCGGACAGTTTCGCGGGCACCGCACCGATCCGCACGGCCGCGCAGGCGAGCAGGTCGTAGTCCCAGTGGTTGTCCTTGACGATCGCGACCCGGTCCCCGCGCCGCGCGCCCGCCGCCGCCAACCAGCCCGCGGTCGCCCGCACCAGTTCGGCGAGCGCCGGGATGTCGTGGACGATGCCCGCGTCGGGCGCGATGTCGAACACGCGGTCGAGGTGGACGGTCGTGGCGTGCCCCCGGTCGGCGCACTCGTCGAACAGCACGCCCATGTCGTACGGCTTCACACCAGCTCCCGGGTCCGTGCCACCGGGGTGCCTGCCCGCAGCCGGGCGAGCACCCTGGCCGCGGCACCGGCCGCCGACCGCACCGCGCCCTCACTGCTGGGCCGCAGGTACTCCCAGTCCCCCGCGTAGTCCACCGGTCCCGGCTGCCTGGCCGCGAAGTCCGCCCGCAGCGCCAGCGCGGCGGGGGTCGCCTCGGGCAGCCCGTGGCGGAACCGGTGCGTGCACGTGGCCGTGACCGCGTCCTCGAGGCCGGGCACGTACCGGGCCGCCGGCGCGACCAGCGCGGCGGCGACCTCCTCGTCGGAGGCGTCGAGCAGGCCGGGGATCGCGGCGGGTGCGGTCATGAGCGTGAGCAGGCCCCGCCCTGCCGGTGCGCGTCCCCGGTGTTTGACGTGGTCCACGATGATCCCGGCCAGCACCGGCTCCTCGACCGAGGGCGTCAGCAGCGTGTAGACCGGACGCGGCGCCGGCGGGGCGAGCGGGCGGTCCAGCAGGCAGCTCACCTTCAGCGTCGGGGTGAACGTGGCGGCGTCGACGAACCGCCGCACGGGTTCGCGGCGGTCGGTGTGCAGCGACGCGGCCACCGGCGCGGGTACGCACAGCACCGCGGCCCGTGCGGTGACCCGTCCGCGATCCGTGGCCAGCACGGCCTTTCCGGCGGCGACGGCCACGTCGGTCACCGTGGTCCCGGTGCCGACGTCGAGGTCGGCGGCCAGTGCGCGGGCGAGCGTGTCCATGCCGTCGCGGTAGGTCCGCCAGGTCGACGGCGGCCCGACGGCCATCATGAGGCTCACGAACGGCGCCGCGGCGGAGCGGTCCGGGTGCCAGCCGAAGAAGCTGCCGACCACCGGCTGGAACAGGTAGTCGAGCAGGTCGGGGTGGTACCGCCGGGCGAGCGCGGCGATGGTGGCGTCGCCGAGCGGGGTCGACTCGGGACGGTCGGGGTCGAACCGCCGCCGCTGCCGGGCCGCGGCCGCGGTGAACCGGGCCAGGTCCAGCCGCGCCCTCGGCCCCAGTCCCGCGCCGGTCAGCAACCCACGCGGCGACGACACCCCGATGTGCGCGGCCCCGTCCCGCCACATGGCGAGCGGGCCGCCGATCGTGGGCAGCTTCCTGTCGGGGATTCCCATGCGCCGCACCAGTTCCCACGTCGCGCGGTAGCCGTGGGCCGGGAACTGCTCCGCGCCTTCGTCCATGGTGTAGCCGTCGCGGCGGTGGCTGGCCATGCGCCCGCCGACCCGGTCCCGCGCCTCGAACACCCGCACCGACAGCCCGGCCCTGGTCAGCTCGTGTGCCGTGGTGAGCCCGGCGATCCCGGCGCCGACGACGGCGACGTCGAGGTCAGGAGTCATGACGTGGCCGCCAGTACGAGGTTGGCCACCACGAGCAGCGCGGCGGTGACCCGGTGCACGGTGAACCCCAGTGCGCGGGCGACCAGGATGTCCTTGCGTGGCCCGAAACCGAGGCCGAACTGCCGGGCCCGCAGCACGGTGACCGGCAGCATCAGCAGGACGAACCACCACGGCGCGATACCGGTCGCCGACGCGACGGCGCCGATGAGGAACTCCCCGGCCGACAGCGCGGCGACGAACCGCATGTTGCCCCTCGGCGTGGTCAGCGCGGCCACCGTCGGCCTGCCGACCGCGCGGTCACCGGTTACGTCGTTGGTGTTGGAGTACACGCCGAACAGCAGCGGGCCGAGCCCGAACAGCAGCGCCTGCACGAGGACGAACAGGTCGAACCGGCCGGTGACCAGCCCGTAGGGCGCCAGCACCATGGCCCAGCCCAGCCCGGCGATGAACGCCTCCTGGAAGCCGTGGTAGCTGATCTTGAGCCCGTAGGAGTACTGGAGCGCGACCACGAACGTGGCGACCGTCAGCCAGATCGTCCACTGTGGAGCGTACGGCGCGGTCACGACGACGGCGGCGGTGAGGATCGCCGCGCCGAGCACGGCGGTCACCCAGCCGAACCGCACCACCTCGCGTTCGGTCAGCGTCCCGGCGACCAGGGGTTTGCGCCGCGCCCGCCGCAGCGTGGGGTCGGCCCGGTAGTTCGCGACGTCGCTGCCGTCGCGGTAGCCGGTGAGGTCGTCGAACGCGACCATCGCGGCGGTCATGAACACGGTGCCGAGCCCGAAGACGGCGAGCGTCACCAGCACGGCGGGGTCGAAGCCGGCCAGCGGCAGCAGGACGGCCGACAGCACGACGAGCAGGCTCAGGTAGTAGTCGAACACGTCCAGCTTCGCCAGGCGCGCGTAGCTGACGAGCTTCGGTTCCGCCGCCCGTGGCCGGGCGGCGTGCAGTGCGGTGTCGGTCATCGCCCGGCCTCCCCGCCGAACCCGATCAGCGCCGCGAACGACGTGTCGCCGCCGTAGTCGACCACCCGCCGGTCGACGACCTCGCCGCCGGGCATGAGCGCGAGGTACTCGTCGAGCGTGCGCAGGCGCGACCACCGGCTCACCGGCACGTTCGCCCCCTCGTACTCGATGAGCGTGAGGTACCGGGTGGACGCCGCGATCGTGTGGCACGCGGCGGTGAGCTGTTCCTCGTCGAGGACGTGCATGAGCACCCACACGCACACCGCGGTGTCGTACCGCTGCCGGGGCACGGCCATCCGGTCGATCCGCTCGCACGAGAAGTCAACCGTGGCGAGACCACCGCAGGCGGCGCGGGCCTGGTCCAGCATCGCCGGGGTCATGTCGACGGCGTGCACCCGGTCGGCGTGCGCCGCGATCGTCGGGGTGAGCCTGCCGATGCCACAGCCGATCTCCAGCGCGCTGCGCGGCCGGTGGCCGAGGTGCTCGGCCACGAGAGCCAGCTGGTCGCCGACGACCTGCCTGGTCTGCTCGGTCACCCCGGTGTTCAGGGTGTCGGGCTGGGACGCGCGCATGACCCTGGCCAGCCCAGGGCGCTCGGCCCGCCGCCGCCATTCGAGGGCCACGTCCTCGTCGGTGACCTGCTCGGTGGTGCCGGTCATCGTGCTCACGGTTCGATGTCCTTCCGGTTGCCGGCGAACTGGCACACCGCGTCGGCGATGTGCTCGATCTCCGCGTCGGTCAGGTGCGGGTAGACGGGCAGCGCGAGGATGCTCCTGCTGGCCGCGTCCGCGTTGGGCCACACCGCACCCGGCCGCGCGTACGGGGCGAACGCGGGCTGGGCCGGCAGCGGCGCCGGGTAGTACACGTGTGTGCCGATCCCCTGCGCGGCGAGGTGTTCGGCGAGATCGTCGCGACGGTCGGTACGCAGGCAGTAGACGTAGAAGCAACGCCCGTCGCGGCCCGCGGGCGGTGGCTGGATGCCGGGCAGGGCCGCGAAGCGGGCGGTGTAGTACTCGGCGATCCGGGCCCGTCGCGCGAGCCTGCCTGCCAGCCCGGGGAGGCGGCGCAGCTGGAAGGCGGCCATGACCTCGTCGAACCGGCTGTTGAACCCGATCCGGTGGTGCACGAACCGTTGCCTGCCGTCCTGCCCGTGGTTGCGCAGCATCCGGACGGTGTCCGCGAGGTCAGGGTCGCGGGTGACCACGGCGCCGCCCTCGCCCGGCATGCCGAACGACTTCACCTGTACGAACGAGAACACGCCCGCGTCGCCCCAGGTGCCCGCGGGCCTGCCGTCGAGCACGGCGCCCTGTGCGACGGCCGAGTCCTCGATCAGCCGCAGCCCGTGCCGCGCGGCGAGTGCCTCGAACGCGGGCATGTCGGCCATGACCGAGAACTGGTGGGCGGGCATGAGTGCCCTGGTGCGCGGGGTGATCGCGGCCCGCGCGAGTTCCGGGTCGAGCGTCATCGTGTCCGGCCGCACGTCCGCGAACACCGGCGTCGCACCCGAGCTGACCACGGTGGCGGCGAGCGGCGCGCAGCCGAACGCGGGCACCACGACCTCGTCCCCCGGCCCGATCCCCAGCGCGGCGAGCACGAGCGTGAGCGCGGACGTGCCGCTGCCGCAGGTGACCACGGCGGCGCCGTCGAGTGTGCCGGACAGCGCCTGCTCGAA
Organism: Actinophytocola glycyrrhizae; assembly: GCF_042653545.1. Taxonomy (NCBI): domain Bacteria; kingdom Bacillati; phylum Actinomycetota; class Actinomycetes; order Pseudonocardiales; family Pseudonocardiaceae; genus Actinophytocola; species Actinophytocola glycyrrhizae. The sequence goes on along the minus strand of NZ_JBHSIS010000017.1, from coordinate 264,495 downwards.
CCGGGCGGTGTGCTCCCCGAGGATGAACCGTTGACCGGTGCCGGTGCCGAGGTCGTGGACGATCTCGAGCAGGGTCGCCCGGTCGGTTTCGAAGAGGTCGGGCGGGAAGAACGGCAGGGTCCTCGTCACGATTCGGTTCCCGTGTGGAAGCGGCGGATCGCCGCGCAGACCCGGTCCACGTCGGCGAGGCCGAGGTCGGGGTACAGCGGCAGCGCGATGGTGTGGCGGCAGGCGGCCTCGGCGTGCGGGAAGTCGCCCGGCCGGTGCCCGAGGGCGGCGAAGCAGGGCTGCAGGTGCAGCGGGACCGGGTAGTAGACCTCGGTGCCGATGCCCTCGGCGGTGAGTGCCGACGCGAGCCGGTCGCGGTCCTCGACCTCGATGACGTAGACGTAGCAGACGTCGCGGCCGGGCCGGAGGGCGCCGGGCAGTGCGCGGATGCCGGGGACGCCGGTGAGGCGTTCCGTGTAGGCGGCGGCGAGCTCGGCGCGCCGGGCGATGTCCTGTTCGAGCGAGGTCAGCTTCGCGACGAGGACGGCGGCCTGGACGTCGTCCATCTTGCTGTTGACCCCGACGAGTGCGCTGCCGGTGCGGATCGCCGGGAAGTTGTCCACCGTGGACCCCGGCCTGCCGTGGTGGCGCAACGCGGCGGCCCTCGCGGCGGTCCCTGGGTCGTCGGTGAGTACCGCGCCCGCGTCGCCGATCGCGCCGAGTGTCTTGCTGGGGAAGAACGACAGGACTCCGCCCGCACCGTGCAGGCCGGCGTGGCGCCCGTCCTGCCACATGCCGATCGCCTCGGCGCTGTCCTCGAACAGCGTGAGGCCGCGCCGCCGCGCGAGTGCCGCGAACGCGGGCATGTCGGCCATCCGGTCGAACAGGTGCACCGGCATGAGCGCGCGGGTGCGCGCGGTGATCGCCCGAGCCGCCGATTCGGGGCACAGCTGGTGGGTCACCGGGTCGATGTCGGCGAACTCGGGCCGCCCGCCGGCGTGCACGACCGAGGTCGCGGTGGCCACGAACGTGAACGCGGGCACCACGACGCCGTCGCCGGGTGCCAGGCCGCCCGCACGCAACAGGAGGATCAGCGCGTCGGTCCCGCTGTTCACCCCGACGACGTGGGCGGCCCCGGTGTAGTCGGACAGGCGGCGTTCCAGCTCGGCGACCTGCGCGCCGTGGGAGTACTTGCCGTTGTCGGCGACCTGGTGCAGGCCGGCCTCGATGACCGGCCACAGCCGGGAGAAGGTCGCGGCCTGGTGGAAGAACGGGATCGGCGCCTGACTTCGGGACAGCGGTATTTGCTTGTGCGGCAGGGAAACTACGGCCATGGCCCCTCGTCTGTTCGCGAATGCCTCGCACTCGAACGTAACCGCGTCGCGGAGCACCGGGGAGGTGTGCGCACCCGAATCATCAGGTCGGGTCTGTCGCGTTAACTCGATCGACAACGTCGGCGACACAGCGCGACCAAGTTGATGTTGGAAGCAGTTCTCGTTGGTCGCCGATGTCGGTGCCCCGCGCTACCGTCGGGCGCGTTCTCGTTGGCACACCGGAGAAACACCACACATGCGAGGGAAGGACGGCGATGCCGCACACGGTGGTGGTAGGGCTGGGACGGTCCGGCGGCGGGTTGCACGCGCCGGTGCTGCGCCGGCTTCGCGACACACATCCGGAACTGTTCGCGGCTCATCCGATCGTGGGATTCGATCCCCGTTCCGGTACGGCGTTGCGTGACGGGCTCGCCGTCGACTCGCTCGAGCGCGCCGCGGCGGCCGTGCCGCCCGATGACACGGTCGTGCACGTCTGCACGCCACCGGGCACCCGCGTCCCGGTGCTCACCCGGCTGGCCGGGCTCGGGTTCCGGCGGTTCGTCGTGGAGAAACCGGTCGCCGCCGACCCGGCTGCGCTCATCGGGATCGAGCGCCTGCGGGCCGCCCACGGGCTCGACATCGTCGTCGTGACGCAGTGGCTCGCCTCGGCGCTGACCCGCCGCATCGACGACGTGGTGCGCTCGGGCCGGTTCGGGCCGCTCCGGTCGATCATGGTGCGCCAGGACAAGCCCCGGTTCGGCCGCTCCCGCGGCGCGGGGCACGCCGACGCGTTCGACGTCGAGATCCCGCACACGCTCGCGGTCGCGCTCACACTGGCCGGTCCGGCACGGCTCACCACCGCGGGCCGTCCGGAACCGGATCTCGGGCCGCTGGCCGGGGCCTGGCTGTCGGTGCGGCACGACGGCGGTGCGCACACGACGATCCGCTCGGACCTGACCTCCCCGGTGCGCCGCCGCGAGATCACCCTGCGGTTGCGGGACACGACGGTGGTGGGCCACTACCCGGTGTCCGCCGACGACCACCACGCCCAGCTCCGCGTCGGCGACGGTCCCCGCGAGGTGTTCGAGGACGAGTCGCTCGGCGCCTTCCTGCTGGCCGCCTACCGGTACTTCGCGGGCATGGCCCCGGCACCGCCTGGCGAGTTCACCGACCACGCCCGCGTGGTGCGGCTGCTCGCCGGGGCACGTGCACTCGCCGACCAGGACGTGACCGCCCATGCCGGCTGACACGTGGCCCGCCGGTGGTCTCGCCGGGATCGGCGACGAGGCGGCGCCGACCCTGACCGGACAGCTCCGCGCGGTCGAACTGCTCGGCTGGGACGCCGTCGAACTGCGCACTGTGGACGGTCACGCGCTCGCCGACCTCGACCGCGCCTGCCGCGACCGGCTCGTCCGCGCGGTGCGGGACGCGGGGCTGCGCGTGGTGTGCCTGGACTCCCGGATCGGCGGCTGGGCAGGCACGATCGCCGACCCGTTCGACCCCGACCGCGCCGAACTGGCTTCGCTCGCCGAGCTGTGCGCCGACCTGGGCACCCGCTACGTGCGGATCATGTCCTACCCCAACGCGGGACTGCCGGAGCCGCGGTGGCGGCAGGAGGTCGTCGACCGGGTCCGCCACCTCGCCGACCTCGCCGAGTCGGCCGGGATCACGTTGCTGCACGAGAACTGCGTCGGCTGGGCGGCCTCCCGGGCCGACCGCGCGCTCGACCTGCTGCACACCGTCGGGAGCCCCGCGCTGCGGCTGCTGTTCGACATCGGCAACGGCCCCGCCCACGGCTACACCGCGGCCGACCTGCTGGCCGAACTCGTGCCGTTCGTCGCGCACGTCCACGTCAAGGACGCGGTCGGCGACGGCGAGGACACCACCTACACCCTGCCGGGCGACGGCCGGGCCGGGGTGGTGGCGTGCCTGCGCCTGCTGAGTGCCGCCGGGTACGACGGCGTGCTGTCGATCGAGCCGCACCTCGCCACCCGGCCGCACGAGGACCGGTGGGCCGACGCCGGTGGCACGGCCGCGTTCGTCGCGGCCGGGCACCGCCTTGCCGAGCTGGTGCGGGGTGTGCGGTGACCCGGCAGGCCACGCGACTGTCCACCGAGGACCACGAGCTGTTGCTGCGGCTGCTCCGGGTGCCGACGGTGAACCCGCTCGAAGGCGGTGTCTCCGAGATCGCGGCCGCGCAACGGCTCTACGCGGCCGCCGCCGCGACGGCCGGGTTCACCACCGTGCACCACGCGGCGCCGGACCCCGGGGTGCTCGACCGCGAGGACGTGCCACTGCTCGTGCGCCACCGCGCCCGCGAACCCGGTTTCCTCGCCACGCAGCCGAGTCTGGTGCTGCGCCTCGGGCCCGCGGACGTGCCGACGGTGATGTTCAACGTCCACCTCGACACCGTCGCCGGGCAGGTGCCGGTCGGGTTCGACGGCACCCGGTTCACCGGACGTGGCGCCGTCGACGCCAAGGGGCCCGCGGTCGCGCTGCTCGCCGGGGTGCGTGCCGCCCGGCCGGTGCTCGGCCGCGACGTCGCCGTGCTGGTGCAGGCCGTGGCCGGTGAGGAGGGCGGCGCCATGGGCACCTACGGCACCCGCCCGCTCGTCGAGGCCGGGTTCACCGGGCGCCTCAACGTGTTCTGCGAGCCGACCGGCCTGCGGTACGCCACCAGGTCCACGGCCGCGATGACCGCGTGCGTGTCGGTCGATGGCGACGGGAGCATCGACGACCGGCCCGACGCCGGTCACAACGCGACGGTCCTGCTCGGTTTCCTCGCCCAGCACCTGGCCGCCGAACTCGACGGCGCCGAACCGGAAGGCCGCGTGTGCGTCGCCGGGCTCTACACCGGCACGGCCCACAACCGGGTCTACGGCACCGGACGGCTCCTGCTCAACCTGTCCTACCCGTCGCTCGCGGCGGGCAGGCGCTCCGAGCAGCGCCTCACCGACGCGGTCCGCACCGGGATCGCCGCGTTCCGCGGCCGTTTCGGGGACAGCCGCGAGCTGCGGCGCACCGCGGCCGACGCCACCCGGATCGTGTCGCTGCGCTGGCACAAACGCGGGCTGCCCGCACTCGACTGCCGCGACAGCTGGGCCACCGGCCTGCTCGACGCCGCCGGTGTCGCGGCGTGGCCCGCCGACGAACCCCCGTTCACCTGCGACGCCATCTGGCTGCAGGACGTGCCAGGCACCGCGACGGTGGTGCTCGGTCCGGGCTGCCTCGCGGCCAACAACGCCCACGCCGACGGCGAGTACGCCGAACTGTCCCAGCTCGACACCTTCGCCGACACCGTCACCCGCGTGCTCACCGAGTTCGCGGCGCGGTGCGCCCATGAGGAGAACCATGGCCAGCACGATGTCCGAGACCTCCCCCCACACCGCGGTGCGGGTGCCCTACCGGGACCTGCTGTCGTTCACCGCGCGGCTGTTCCGCGACCGTGACGTGCCCGCCGCCCGCGCGGACGCCGCGGCGGCCGCACTGCTCTACGGCGACCTGCACGGGCTGGGGTCCCACGGCCTCGCGAACCTGTGCCGGCTGTACCTGCCGCTGTTGGAGTCCGGCCGGTGTGATCCCGCCGCGGAACCCGTCGCCCTCCGCGACACCGGGCCCGCCGTCCTGCTCGACGCGCGGAACGCGCTGGGCCTGTGGGCGGCCACCGAGGCCATGGAGCTGGCGACGAAGAAGGCAGTCGCCTACGGCGTCGGGCTGGTGTCCGTCCGGGGCGGCACCCACTTCGGGTGCGCGGGACACCACGCCGCCCTCGCGGCCGAACGGGGCATGATCGGGGTGGTCGCGAGCAACTGCGGCGGCCAGCGGATCGCCCGGCCGCCCGGCGGCGCCGTGGCCGTGCTCGGCACCAACCCGCTGAGCGTCGCCGCGCCCGCTTTGCCGGACCGGCCGTTCGTGCTCGACATGAGCACCACCGTCGTGCCGACGGGCCGCGTCCGTGCCGCGGCGCGGGCGGGCACCGCGATCCCCGAGGGCTGGCTCGCCGACGACACCGGCGCCCCGGTCACCGACCCGGCCGCGTTCGACCGCGGTGACGCGCACCTGCGGTGGCTGGGCGGTGACGCGCACACCGGCGCGTACAAGGGTTTCGGGCTCGCGGTCGCGGTCGAGGTGCTGACCGCCGCGCTCGCGGGCGCGGCACTCGGCCCGGCACCCGACGCCCTCGGCGGCGACGGCCGCCCGCACGGCAGTGACGACGACATCGGCTACCTCGTGCTCGCGATCGCACCGGACACGCTGCGCCCAGCGGGGGCGTTCACCGTGTCGGTCCGGACCCTGTTCGCCGCGCTCGCCGACTGCCCACCGGTACCCGGCGCGGACCCGGTCCGCTACCCCGGCTGGCTGGAGGCTGAACGGGCCGCGCGGCACCGGGCCGACGGGGTGCCGCTCGCCGCGGACGTGTACCGCGATCTCGTCGTCGCGGGGTTCGGCCGATGATCCGCGTCGGCATCGTGGGGCTCGGCGTCATCGGGACGTACTACCGAGCCGCCGTCGCCGACCACCCCGGCCTGCGGCTGGCCGCGGTCTGCGACCTGCGCCCGGAGCTGCTCGACGAGCTGGGTGGCGACGCGTGCGACCGGTACACCGACCACCGCCGCATGTTCGCCGAGGCGGACCTGGACGCCGTCGTCGTCACCGTGCCCAACGACGCGCACCACGCGGTCTGCCGGGACGCCATCGCCGCCGGGGCCGCGGTGTGCGTGGAGAAGCCGCTCGCCACCACGCTGGCCCACGCGTGCGACCTCGACCGGCGTGCCCGCGCCGCCGGTGTGCCCTTGTACACCGCGTTCCACCGGCGCCACAACGACAACCTCCACGCCCTTCTGTCCACCATGGGGTCGACGGCTTCGCACGTGGTCGTGCGGTACCTCGAACGCATCGAGGAGCACGTCGGGGTGGACGCGTGGTACCTCGACCCCGCCCGCTGCGGTGGCGGCTGCGTCGCGGACAACGGGCCCAACGCCTTCGACCTCGTGCGCGCGTTCCTCGGCGACGTGTCGGTGACCGGCGTGACGATCACCAGGGAGGCCGGGATCGACCGGCGGGCGGTGGTCGCGTTGCGGGCGCCGACCGGTGCGACGGCACGGGTCGAGCTGGACTGGTCGTTCCCCGGCGAGGTCAAGGACGTGCGGGTCGAGCTGGCCGACGGCAGCGTCCGCCACGCCGACCTGCTGGCCGGGCACCCGGGGTTCAAGCAGTCGCTGTGGCACGAGTACCGCGGTGTGGTCGCCGAGTTCGCCGGGCTGGTCCTGGGCGGCGGACGCGCGGGCGGCGGCGGGCTGGCCGCGCTCGCGCTGGTCGAGTCGTGTTACCGGATGGAAGGGCTGGAGAGGACGGCGTGATGCGGGAGAACGGTGCGAAGCGGCCCGTGGCGGGTGCGCTGGTGAAGGTGCTGCTGCACCGGCGCGACGAGCGCGGGATGACACTCGAACCGCACGCGAGCCGGTGTGTGCGGGAGGGTGAGGTGCACGAGCTGGTCACCACCGACCACGCGGAGACCGCCCCCGGCGCCAGGATCGACCGGGTCGGGTTCCTCGGGTTCGCGGAGCTGCACAACGCGGGCGTGATCGACCGCGGCGACGAGGTGTGGATCGGCGATCGGCTCGTCGGCACCGTGCACGGGTTCGACGCCTGCCACTTCCCGAACCACTACAACATCCTCATCGCCGCGCCGAGGCCGGTCTCCGGTGGCGACCTGGCGCTGGCGCCGGAGCTGCCCGTGACGTTCCGGCCGGTGCCGTGAAAGGGAACGGGGGCGGCGCCGCCCGGCACCGCCCCCGTCTTCCGCGTCGCCGGGTCAGCCCAGGAGCGGCACGTCCAGCTTGCCGAAGTGGAAGTTCCGCACCGCCGCCAGCAGCTCGTCGACGGTCAGCTCACCGCTGTTGTCGGTGTCGATCTGGCGGAAGGCGTCCCGCGCGGTCGACTCGCTCACGCCGATCCCCTTGAGCCACTGCGTGAACTCGTCCTGGTTGATCATGCCGTCGCCGTTGCGGTCGCACAGCCCGACGAGCGCCTCCATCACCGGCCGCAGCACCCGGTTGAAGCTGGCCTCGCCCTCCGAGAACATCAGCTTCTCGTTGATCTGGAGGAACTGGTCCTCGCTGACCGAGCCGTTGCCCGGCACCCCGGCCTCACGGGCGTGGTACTCGAACAGGTTCCGGAAGGCGTCCTTGAGCGCCTTGGCCTCGCGGGACTGCGGCTGCGCCCCGAACAGGCCCGTGATGCGGTCGGCCTCACGCTCGAAGTCCGTACGTTCCAGCGAACCGCTGCCGTCGACGTCCCACTTGGCGAAACGCAGACGGAGCCGGTCGTTGGCGATGGCAGTAGTCATATGACAGAAATCCCTTTTCCTATGTTGACGACACAACGAACCGGCTTTCTGCCGGAGCCTTCACAAATACCGGACACGGCTCCCGGAAATCCTTCCCCTGGTGTCCAGGAGCAGCCGAGTGGCACGCGCCAGCAGAACGGGGTCGTAATCCCGGTGGTTCTGCAGAAGAATCGTCAGGTCGGCGTCCGCGACGGCGGCGCCCACGTCGGCGGCACGGGGCAGGGCACGGCCGCCGACGCGGAACTCCGGCACGTACGGGTCGTGGTAGGTCACCTCGGCGCCGCGATCGAGCAGGCCGGCCGCGATCGGCGCGGCTGGGGTCTCCCGGACGTCGGGCACGTCCGCCTTGTACGTCACCCCGAGCAGCAGCACCGACGCGCCGCGCACGTCACCGAGCAACTCCCCCGCCCGCCGCAGCACGTTGGCGGGCGCGCCGTCGTTGACCGCCCTGGCGGCCTCGACCAGTGAGAACGTGAACCCCTCCGTGTCCGCCTTGCTGGTCAGGTACAGCGGGTCCACCGGGATGCAGTGCCCGCCGACCCCCGGCCCAGGCGTGAACGACGCGAAGCCGAACGGTTTGGTGCCCGCGCAGTGCAGCACGTCCCACACGTCGATGCCGGTCACGTCGCAGTACCGCGCGAACTCGGTGACCAGCGCGATGTTGACGAAGCGGTAGGTGTTCTCGAGCAGCTTGGCCAGTTCCGCCTCCCGCGTCCCGCGGGCGACGACCACCGTGTCGACGAACCGGCTGTAGAACGTGGCGCAGTACTTGGCGCACAGGGGCGTGTGGCCGCCGACCACCTTCGGGGTGTTGGCGAGACCGAACCGGGTGTTGCCCGGATCGATCCGCTCCGGCGCGAACGCGAGGTAGAAGTCCTCGCCCGCGACCAGTCCGCTGTGCCGCTCCAGCAGCGGCAGCACGACCTCCTCGGTGACGCCGGGAAACCCCGTCGACTCCAGCACGACGAGCGTGCCGGGCCGCAGGTGCGTGCCCACGTCCGCGCTCGCCGCCCGCAGCGGACCGAGGTCCGGGGTCCGGTCTGCGGTGAGCCCGGTGGGCACGCAGATCACGACCGTGTCCGCGCCGGTCACCACCGCGGGGTCGGTGCCCGCGGTGAACCCGGCGGCGAGCATCGCGGCGACCTCGGCGTCGGACACCCCCGCGACGTGCGAGCGGCCCGCGGCGAGGACGTCGACCACCTCGTGGTCGACGTCCAGCCCCGCGGTCCGCAGTCCGGCCCGGCAGGCACGCTGGGCGAGCGGGGTGCCCACGTAGCCCATGCCGACGACGACCAGGTCGTGCCCGGCCGTCACCTGTCGACCGAGAACGAACCGGAGCCTGCCGCGACGTGCGAGCCGTACCCCGGTGCCACGGTCAGGCCGGGGGTGACACAGAACGGGTCGCCGTGCACCCGCACGGGTTTGTCGGTCTGGTTGACGAGGACGTGTGCCGCCGTCGGCAGTTTCACGCAACCGGACGGGTTTTCCACGACGGTCAGCTCGGTCGACTCAACGGAGAACACGACGACCTCTCCCGTCGCCGGCGCGGCGACCGCGGGTGCGGCGGTGGCGAACGTCATCGCGACAGCGATTGCCGCGCCACCGGCGGCGAGGAATTTCTTCATGCGTTCCTCCCTGGACATCGGAACTCTCACCGAATTTAGCAACGCCCGCGCACAACGTCAGGAAATCGGCGTGCACTGGCCCGTAAAGGGTGCACTCGCCGGAATTTGTTTCGAGAATCCGGACACTCAGCGTCGCGACGTCATCCGCGCTCCCACCGCGTGGCACCGGCCGTGCGAGTTCCGGCGACAGAGGGTCACCTCAGACGTCGTGCCGCGGTGGACAACCCGCCGAGGCTGACCGTCATCACGAGCACACCGAGCACCGCGATGACCGCCGGGGTGACCGGTGAACGCAGCGGACCCTGTTGTGCCAGTTCGTGTTCCGGCTCGGGCTCCGGTACGGCCGCCGGTGGCGGCCGTACCGTCCCGGGTGCCGCGGCCGCCTCGGCGACCTCCGGCGCCAGCCGGACCTCGGCGGTGCTGCTGACCGGGACCGGGCCCACCACGGCGGTGCTCACGTCGGGCACACCGGTCACGGTGAGCGTGACCGTGGCGGGCCCGGTCACCACGACCCGGCACGTGTGGACGGCGGTGGCGCCCGGTTCGAGGCGCGGCAGGAACCGGTGGCACGCGGCCGGTTCGCCGGTCACCGCGACATTCGTGAACGCGACGTCGCCGGTGTTGCGCACCCGGATCGTGAGCGTCGTCGTGCCGCCCGGCGCCACCGGGTGCTCCGGGACCACGATCTCCAGCGCCAGACCGACACGCACGATCCGGTACGACGCCCTGGCACGCGCGGTGACCGGCGCGCCGAGTTCGTCCACCGCGGTGGCCGTCACGGGAACGAGGGCAGGCGGCGCGGTGCAGTCGGCCGTGGCGGTCGCGGCCGGTGCGAGGACGGTGGCCACCACCCGGTCACAGCCGAGACCACGCAGCCGCACCGACGAAACGGGTGCGTCGCCGGAGTTGGTCACGGTGACGCGGTGGGTGACCGGTTTCCCGATGAGCACCACCGGTTTCGGGGTGCCGACCCGCACGGTGAGCGCGGGGCGGATGACGCGGGTGGCCGCGGTGGCCGTCGCCGCGTGGGTGCCACCCGCCGCGTCGGTGGCACTGGCCGACGCGGCGAGCGTTCTGCCGCCGGGACCCGTGCAAACCAGTTCCGCGTGCGCACCGGGGGCCAGCGGCCCGACCACCCGACGGCAGCCGAGATCGGACGCCACCACGACGTCGTGCAGCGGTACGCCGCCGGTATTGGTGACGACAGACCGCTGGGTGACGTCCTCGCCCTCGTGCGTGACAGGGCGGTCCACCGAGGTGTGCAGTGCGATGCCGGGAAGTGGCACCGACAACGCGAGCCCGTACAGCAGGTAGTGGTCGGCGCCCGAGGTCGCCTCGATCTCGACCGCGGTGTCGCCGGGGCGCACCACGCCGGCGGCCAGCTCGATCGTGGTGACGTCGACGCTCATGTTGTTGACGTGTGCGGGTTCCCGTGCGCCGTCCGCGCCGGACACGAAGACGTTGCCGGGGCCGTCCTGGCCCGCCTGCTGGCTGCCGTTCACGCGCAGGGTGTCGCCGCCGATGGCGCGGTCGCCTTCCAGCGCGGCCACGGCGAGCCTGGTGGTGCCGCCCGCGGCACGCAGGCCGGGTGGTGCCAGCAGCACGTGTGCCGTGCTCCCGGCCACGCGTTCGTGTCCGGTGTGGACGGTGACGCGGTGCCGGGCCGCGTCGGCGCGGGACCACACCGCGGTGACGGACCAGCCGCCCGCGCAGTCGCGGCCCTGACCGGTGCGGACGTCGCCGACCGTGAGGTCGACCGGTCCGGTCGTGTCCGCGAGACGGTCGGTCACGTCCGCGTGCGCGCTGTACCAGCGGTCGGCGCCAGGCGGGCTCGGCTCGGCCGTGAACGCCGCCGCGGCGACGGGAACGCCTTCGCGGCCACCCACCGCGACCCTGACCGCGGCAGGCGTGCCCGGCGGCCATGTCGCCGTCCGCCCGCACAGACCGGTGGATCCCGCGCGCAGCACACCACCCCACGACAGGGTCGCGTGCACGATCCGCGCACCGGCCGGGACGTCGACCCGCGCGGACGACGACGTCACGGTGCGGGGGTCGTCGTCGGTGTCCGTCCACACCATCGAGTGATCGTTGTTCAGCGCGCCGTTCGCCGCACCCGTCTCGGCGTCCCGGCACGCCAGCGCGCCCGGACCCGGCGGGCAGCGGGTGACCGCGTTGCCCGCGACGGCGACATCGCCGGTGACCTCACCGTCGAACGCCACCGTCCACTCGGGAGCGTGCGGCACGGCCGGCACCGGCGGGGCCACCAGCGCGACCAGCACCGCCACCACCAGCACGACGAGCGACCTGCGCACGGGCATCCATTCCTTCCGTAGTAAGCCTTTTAGTACCGTGTCACAAGTGGACGGCGGAGTTCCCGGTGCGACGATCACCCGATGGAGTCAACTCGGCGGTCGAGTCGCGCGCCGCGGTCCGGATGCGCTAGCGTCCACCGACGACACCGGCAGAACCGCTGACCCGATTGAGAACCGTGGCCTTCGACATCGCCGTCTTCCTCGTGCTCCCGCTGGCCATCGTGATCGTCGTGACGATCCTGGCCGGGCGGCGCGCACGGGCGCGCAGTGAGGACTACGACAGCGACTCCGTCTCGTTCGTCGGCGGGGTGCTGAACGCGTTGTTCACGGTCGTCCTCGCGTTCTTCGTCGTGTTCGCGTGGCAGACCGGCGCCGACCTCGACGGTCACGCGACGACCGAGGCCGACGCCGTGATCGACACCTACTGGCAGCTGGCGGCCGTGCCGCAACCGGACGCCGACCGGATCCGCGCCCTGCTGACCAGGTACGCCACCCAGGTCGCCGACCGCGAATGGCCCGCCCTCACCGAAGGACGCGACGCTCCCGAGGTGACCGAGACGATCACCGAGCTGCGCAGCGCGGTGACCGCCCTGCCCGTCGACGCGGAAATCGTCGCGGAGGCACGAAAACAGGCGCTGCAGAACATCCGCACGATCGACGAGAACCACCGCGCGCGCGTGGAGATGGCCACGTCGGACGACGCGTTCACGATCGCACTGCTGATCGGCACCGTCGTCGGCGCGGTGCTGATGCTGGTGTTCCCACTGGTGTTCGGCATGAGCACCAGACCGGCCAACATCGCCGTGATGGCCCTGCTCGCGCTCACCCTCAGCGCCACGCTCTACGTGTGCTGGCAGTTGATGAACCCGCTGGAAGGGTTCTTCGGCACCACACCGGACGCGTTCCGGTCCGCACTGGACGAGATGACGGCACCGCCGAACACGTGATCCGCTCGGCGTGCGAGCACTGACGGGGACCCGGCTACGCGTTCGCCCGGTGGAGGCGTTCGGCCGCCTGCGCACGGACCGCGTCGCAGGACACCGGGGGGTCGCCGTGCAGTGCCTCCCAGCGGGCGTTGTGGGCCGCGGCCCACAGGCTGGCCGCCCACGCGACCTCTCGTTCCTCCTCGGTGAACCGGCGCCCCCGAAGCTCCTGGTAGGCCGTCAGGAACGCGGCGGAACTCTCGACCGGGGCCAGGGTCGGCGGTGTGCCGCTGGCGAACGCACCGGACGCCGCACCCACCAGCGCCGCCTCCGGTTGCCACGCCAGGCTGTCCCAGTCGTGCACGGCCCACACGCCGTCGTCGTGCCAGCAGAGGTTCTGCGCTTCGAAGTCGGCGTGGCCCAGCACGCACGGCAGGCCGGCGGCCAGTAGCCGTTTTCGTGCCCTGGCGGCCGTGTCGACGACGTGCGCGGGCACGACGCTCTGGTCCCGTTCGTCGAGGAAGTCGATCGCGGGCCACAGGCCGGGGTCCTGGTGGTCCCAGCGCGCCCAGCGCGGGTTGGGCAGCGGCGGCGCGACGGTCACGTCTACCAGCTCGGCCATCAGCCGGGCGAACACCGCCGCGTACCGGACGGCGATCTCCGGTGAGTCGCCGGGCAGCAGCTCACCGCCGGACCGGTACTCCTCGGCGTGCACGGCCAGCGCGCCGACGGCGACCGCGGGCGTGAGGGGGCGGGCGCACGGGAACCCCCGCTCCGCCAACCGGGCCTGCGCGGTGACGCACGACGCGGCCCGGCCGTCGTCCTCCCGCGCCTTCACCACGACGTCCCGCCCGTCCGCCAGCCGCAGCCCGAACACCGCCGACGTCGACCGCCGCTCGAACAGCACGCCCGCCGGCTCGTCGCCCAACTGCCCGGCACACCAGGGCGGCAGCCAGTGCGGCAGATCCGTCAACGGCATGTGTGGACTGTGCCATGTGCGCCGGACCCGCGGAAGCGAGCCGGAACGCCGGTTCGCGACGTCCCGACCGACGTGATCTTTGTGGTGAGTGCCACAGGCCACGCGCGCTCCCGCCACCTACGCTGTTGCAAGTAGTTGGCATTAACGGGGACGGGGGCCGAAGACAGGTGGACCAGTGGCGCTAGGCGGCACCGGCATCGCGGCGGCGCGCGACAACATCGAGCCAGGCACCGAGCCCGACGACGAGCCCGACGACGACCTGGGGCACGCCGCGCGGCGGCGCTCGACGGTGCTGTGGGTCGGTGGGCTGTCGGCCGGGTTGCTGGTGACGCTGGTGCTCGCGGTCGGGCTGGGTGCGGTGGCGATCTCCCCCGCCACGGTCGCGCGGATCATCGGGCACCACCTCGCGGGCTGGCCGGCCGGGGTGACGTGGACCGCGCCGCAGGACTCCATCGTGTGGAAGGTGCGGCTGCCCAGGGTGATCCTCGGCGCGCTGGTGGGCGCGGGGCTCGCGGTGTGCGGTGTCGCGCTGCAGGCGATGGTGCGCAACCTGCTGGCCGACCCGTACCTGCTCGGCGTCACCTCGGGTGCGTCGACCGGAGCCGCGGCGGCCATCCTGTTCGGGCTGGGGGCCGGGTTCGGCGAGCACGCGCTCCCCGTCAGCGCGTTCCTCGGGGCGCTCTGCGCGTCGGCCGCGGTCTTCGTGGTGGCCAGGGCCGGTGGGCGGATCACGTCGCTGCGGCTGCTGATGGCGGGCGTCGCGGTCGGCTACGCGCTCTACGCGGCCACCAGCTTCCTGATCTTCGCCGCCGACTCGGCCGAGGGTGCCCGGTCGGTGCTGTTCTGGCTGCTCGGGTCGCTCGGCCTGGCCCGCTGGTCGTGGCCGCTCGCCATCGTCGTCGCGGTGGTGTGCCTGACGGTCGCCGCGCTGATGCTGTGGGGGCGGCGGCTGGACGCGCTGGCGATCGGTGACGAGACGGCGCACACGCTCGGGGTGCCGCCCACCCGGTTCCGGGTGCACCTGCTGCTCGTGGTGTCGCTGTGCGTCGGCGCGATCGTCGCGGCGTCCGGCGGCATCGGGTTCATCGGCCTGGTGATCCCGCACGTGGCCCGCCGGTTCGTCGGCGCGGCACACGGCCGGGTCATCCCGGTCGCGGCCCTGATCGGCGCCATCTTCCTCGTGTGGGCCGACGTCGCCGCACGCACCGTGCTCCAGCCGAGGGAGCTGCCCATCGGCATCATCACCGCCCTCGTCGGCGCCCCGTTCCTGCTGATCCTCGTCCGGCGCTTCCACGCCTCCAGCACCTGACCCCGCACGACAGAAGGAGACCCATGTACGCCAGGCGCGGCCCGCGGCTACTGGCTCCGCTGCTGACGCTCGCCCTGTTCGCCACCGCCTGCGCGGCCGGTGACTCCGGTGGTGGCGACGCACCGGCGGGCGGCGCGGGCTTCCCACTGACCGTGCGGAACTGCGGTACCGACGTGACGTTCGACGCGCCGCCGGAGCGGATCGCGTTGCTGGAGAGCGCGCCGGTCACGATCCTGCACGGGCTGGGCGTCCTCGACAGGGCGGTGCTGCGGGCGGGCGCGTTCCCCGAGGAGTACTACGACGCCGGGACCAACGCGGCGATCGCGGGCATCGAGTCGCTCGGCGAGGACCTCGACGAGAGCGGGCACCTGCAGATCTCGCGGGAGACGATCATCGCGCAGGAGCCGGAGCTGGTGCTCGGCCTGCCGGACGGCATCACCAGGGAGGGCCTGGCCGAGGTGGGCATCAACGCGCTGGTGCAGCCGGTGTACTGCCCGGACGGGGTGGACGCGACGACCTTCGACGACGTCTACGAGCAGATCGAGCTGTACGGCCGGATCTTCGGCCGGACCGACGAGGCCGCCACGCTGGCCGCCGGTCTGCGCGAGCGCGAGACCGCGGTCGAGGAGTCCGTCGAAGGACGGCCGGAGCGCACCGCGGCCGTCCTCTACCCGACCGTCGGCGGCGGCAGCGGCTACGCGTACGGCAACCGGAGCATGGCGCACCCGCAACTGGCGGCGGCGGGGTTCACGAACGTCTTCGGTGACGTCGACGAGCGGGTCTTCGAGGTGACGACCGAACAACTGGTCGCCGCCGATCCCGACGTGCTGGTCCTGCTCCACGTCGACGGCGAGCCCGACGACGTGAAGGACGCCCTCGTCACGCTGCCCGGCGCCGACACCCTGCGCGCGGTGCGCGACGACGAGATCCTGGTCCAGCTGTTCAACTTCACCGAACCGCCGACGCCGCTGTCGATGACCGGGCTGGAGCGGATCGCCGACCGGTTCGGCGCGGGCCGGTGATCACCGCCGACGCCGTCTCGTTCGGCTACGGCCACGCCCTCGTACTCGACGGGGTCCGGGTCGCGGCCGGTCCCGGCCAGGTCGTCGGCCTCATCGGCCCCAACGGCAGCGGCAAGACCACGCTGCTGCGGACGCTGTACGCCGCACTGACCCCGCGCGCGGGCCTGGTCACGCTGGACGGGACGCGGATCGGTGACCTCGGGCCACGCGAGCTGGCGCTGCGGATGTCGGTGGTCGCGCAGGAGGGCTCCGGCGAGCTGCCGCTCACGGTGGCCGAGGCGGTCCTGCTCGGCAGGGCGCCGCACCTGACGACCTTCCAGCGCCCCGGCCGCGACGACCACCGCATCGCCGCGGCGGCACTGGCGAGGGTCGGCGTCCGGCACCTGGCCGACCGCGTCTTCTCCGGACTGTCCGGCGGGGAGAAACAACGCGTGCTCATCGCGCGGGCGCTCACGCAGCGGGCCGACCACCTGCTGCTCGACGAGCCGACCAACCACCTGGACATCCGCTACCAGCACGAGGTCCTGGCTCTGGTCCGGCGGCTCGGGGTCACGACCGTCGTGGTGCTCCACGACCTCAACCTCGCGGCCCGCTACTGCGACGAGCTGGTCCTGCTCGACTCCGGCCGGGTCGCCGCCACCGGCACCCCGGACGCCGTCCTGCGACCGGAGGTGCTGGAGCCGGTCTACGGCATCGGCGTACAACGCGTCGGCACCGACGACGGACTCCAGTTGCTGTTCCGCCCTCTCGACACCGAGGAGAACCCCGCATGACGGACCTGGTCGACACCGCACAGGAGAACATCAACGGTACTGGACGCGGCGCGCGGACTCCTACGACGCCCACCACGTCCGGCAGGTCGGGAACCCGGAGATCCGGGCGGGCTGGACGGGCGTGTGGCGCCGGGCGCTGCCCGCGCCGCCCGCCAGGGTGCTCGACGTCGGCACCGGCACCGGGCACGTGGCGCTGATGCTCGCCGAGCTCGGCTACGACGTCACCGGCATCGACCTCGCCGACGGGCACGAGGTCCGGCCGCAGTTCCTGATCACCGGCCGGGTCGCGCACTGAGCCCGCCGGACGGGCATCGACGCCTCGACGCGCATCACGGAAGCTTCACGACCCGCACGTTCCACTCCGGACTGTCGGTGGGCACCGCTAGCTTGTGCGCGCGGTCCGAGGAAGTTCGGCAGAAGAGAGAGTGGAACGTGCGGCGTCTGGAGTTCATCGGCGGTGGCTCGGCGAAGTTCTGGGAGGGGGTGGTGCAGGGCAGCGACGTGGTCGTGTCCTGGGGACGGATGGGGACCGACGGGCAGACCAAGCGCAAGGAGTTCGGGTCGGCTGAGGACGCCGCGGCGTTCCTCGCAAAGCAGGTCGCCGACAAGGTCAAGAAGGGCTACGCCGACGCGGGCACGGCCCCCGCCCCGGTCGCCCCGGCGCCGGGCGCCACGGCCGCGGAGCCGGTGACGCCCTCGGTCGCGCAGCCGGCGGCGACCGTGCCGGACGAGGACACGTTCGACCCGCCCCCTGGGCTCGTCCGGATGGCGTTCGCCCGGCGGGACCAGGGCAAACCCCGTTCGCGTCCCGCACCGGAGGCCCGTGCGACGGCCGACGGGCTCGTGGCCAAGTACCGGCACCGGATCGACACCCTGCTCGGCGCGGCTGGCACCGACAAGCAGGTCGCCGCCGCCGCACGCGCCCACCTCGACGGCACCCCGGACCCGCTGGGCGCCGCGGCGGTGCTCGTCGTGGTCGGCACGAGCGCCTCCTACTACGCCCGGGACAAGATCGGCCGGTTCGGGCAGTACTGGCCCGCCGAGTACGGCCTGCGGTTCGCGGTCGAGGCGGCGATGCGGCTCACGACGCTCACCGTCGCGTCCCACGACAACGACAGGAACAGCGCCTGCCTGCGTCCCATGACCGACGGCGAGCGCCTGCCGTGGCGCTGGCCCGGCACGGAGGTGCTCGGGGAGATCCGCGCGGCGGTCGCGGCGGCTGACGACGACGAGTACGCGCGGGCCATCGCCACGATCGGCCGGTTCCGCACCGGCCGCGACACCCGGCTCGTCGCGGCGTTCCTCGCGCCGACCGAGACCGCGTGGGTGGACGAACTGCCCGCCGAGGCCGACCACCACGACCACATCACCGGCTGGCTGTACCTGTCTGCCGTGCACAGCGCCGACCAGCTCGACGTCGTGAAGTACGCCGACCACGGGTTCCAGCGGCAGACCAGGACGCTGCCGACGATCGTGCGCACGGTCGGCCCGGCCGCCGCGCCGATCCTCGTGCGGTGGTCCGAGAAAGCCGACAACGACCTGCGCAAACGCCTGCTCGCGGCGGTGGTCGCGATGCCGACCGACGACGCGTTCCGCGCGCTGCTCGAACACGCCGACCAGGCGCCGTACCTGGTGGCGCTGCGGGAGGCCACGCAGCGCTACCCGGTGCGCGCCACCCGGCTGCTGGCCCAGAGCGCCGCGGCGGGCGACCAGCCGGCCGTCGAGCTGCTGCGCGCCCACCTGCTGGCGCGCCACGAGCTGCTCACCGACGTCGTGCCGACCCTGCCCGACGCCGCACGGGACGCCGCGCTCGCCACCCAGGAGGGGGTCGTCCGGCTCCCCGACGCACCGGCCGAGCTGCTGCCACCGGTGCTGGCCAGGCCGCCGTGGACCCGCGAGCGCGCCGCCGCGCCCCGGGTCGTGCTGGCGGAGCTGTCCGTGCCCGCGCCGACCCGCGTCGAGTGGGCGGAGGAGGAACGGGAACAGAGCCTCGCGCTGCGGTCGCGGGTCGCGTTCGGCCGCCACGCCAGGACCGGCACGAACTGGGCGGACGAGCTGGAGCGGTACGCGCGCAACGACTGGGTGATGCGCTCGCTGGTGCTGCACGCCCCGGAGGAGCTGGCCCTGCCCGCGCTCAGGGCGTGGCAACCCGAGCGGACCCACAACGTCGAGCTGTGGGGTACCGCCCTGCTGGCCCGGTTCGACGCCGAAGCCGTCCCCTCGGTCATCTCGGCGGTGGCCACGAGCAACGGGCAGGACGACCTCAAGGCGCTCCTGCCCGTGCTGGACACCGAGGTGGCCACCATCATGGCGACGGCGCTGGCGCGGCGGCGGACGGCCCGGCCCGTGGTCAGGGCGTGGCTCCTGCGGCACCGCCTCGCGACGCTGCCCTACCTGCTGCCCGCCGCACTCGGCAAGGCGGGCAAGGCCCGCGACGCGGCGGAGACGGCACTGCGCGCACTCGCCGCGCACGAGGGCACCGACGCCGCCGTCGCCGAGACCACGCGGCTGGCAGGCGAGCAGGCAGGCGAGGGGGTGGCCCGCATCCTCGCGACCGACCCGCTCGAACTGCTGCCGAAGAAGCTGCCGGTGCCCGGCGCGTGGGCCGACCCGGCCGCGCTGCCGCAGATCCGCCTGCGCGACGAGGCGTTCGCGCTGTCGACGGCATCGACCGCGGACCTGCTGACCATGTTCGCGCTCGGCACGCCCGACGAGCCCTACGGCGGTGTCGCGCAGGTCGCCGAGGTGTGCGACCCGGCATCGCTCGCCGAGTTCGGGTGGGCGGTGTTCGAGGCGTGGCGCAAGGCGGGCACACCCGCCAGGGACGGCTGGGCACTCGCCGCGCTGGCCGGTGTCGGCGACGACGAGACCGTCCGGCGGCTCGCACCGATCATCCGCGCCTGGCCGGGCGAGGGCGGCCACGCCCGTGCCGTCACCGGCCTCGACGTGCTCGCCGAGATCGGCACCGACGTCGCGCTGATGCACCTCAACGGCATCGCGCAGAAGGTCAAGTTCTCCGGGCTCAAGCAGCGCGCCAAGGAGAAGATCGAGCTGGTGGCCGCCAAGCTCGGCCTGAGTGCCGAGCAGCTCGCCGACCGGCTGGTGCCCGACCTCGGGCTCGCCGCCGACGGCACGCTGGTCCTCGACTACGGCCCGCGCCGGTTCGTCGTCGGGTTCGACGAGGCGCTGCGGCCGACCGTGTCGGACGAGGACGGCACCCGCCGCAAGACGCTGCCCAAACCGGGCGCGAAGGACGACCAGGACCTCGCGGCCGCCGCCTACCAGCGGTTCACCGCGCTGAAGAAGGACGTCCGCACCCTCGCGGGCGACCAGATCATGCGGCTGGAGCGGGCCATGGTGTCCGGGCGGCGGTGGAGCCACGACGACTTCGCCACCTACTTCGCCGGGCACCCGCTGCTGTGGCACGTCGTGCGCAGACTGGTGTGGGGCGTCTACAGCACCGACGACAGGCCGGTCGGCTCGTTCCGGCTCGCCGAGGACCGCACACTCGCCGACGCCGACGACGAGGCGTACGTCCCGCCCGCGGGCACGACCGTGGGCGTCGCGCACCCGCTGCACCTCGGCACGGCGCTCGCCACCTGGGCCGAGGTGTTCGCCGACTACGAGATCCTGCAACCGTTCCCGCAGCTGGGCAGGCCGGTCCTGGCGCTGACCGACGAGGAGCGCACCGCCCTCACCCTCGCCAGGTTCGACAAGACCACCGTCAGCGTCGGCCGGGTCCTCGGCCTCACCAAACGCGGCTGGGAGCGGACCACGCCGCAGGACGGCGGGGTCGAGGCCGGTGTGGTCAAGCCGCTCACCGGCGGCTGGTTCGGGGTGCTCGAACTGGAGGAGGGCATCGTCGCGGGCGAGCCGACCATGCTCGGTGAGAACCAGCAGATCCGGCGCGTGTTCCTGTCCACGCACCACGACGGCTGGTGGGGCCAGGAGGACACCCCGTTCGGCACGCTCGACGCGGTGTCGGCGAGCGAGCTGCTGGCCGACCTGACCGAGCTGGTGAACGCCAAGTGACCGCGAAGCAGGATCTGCAGCGCCCGCCCGCCGAGGTCCGGTACGCCGACGAGCTGGCACGCCTGCGCGAGCAGGACACCGCGCCCCGGCCGCCGGGGTGGGCGCTGAGCCTCGACGCGGCCCGCCGGTTCGTGGTCGGCGACGCCAAGCTGGGGGTGCGCAACAAGTTCGTCGGCGATCCATCCCTTGTGGACCGTGCGCTGGTCACGCTCGCCACCAACCGCGGCCTGCTGCTGGTCGGCGACCCGGGCACGGCGAAGTCGCTGCTGTCCGAGCTGATCGCGACCGCGGTGAGCGGTGTGTCGACGCTGACCATCCAGGGCGGCGCGGCCACCACGGAGGACCAGATCCGCTACTCGTGGAACTACGCGATGCTCGTCGCGGAGGGCCCGTCGACGCGGTCGCTGGTGCCCGCGCCGCTGCTGCGCGGCATGTCCGAGGGCAAGGTGGTGCGGTTCGAGGAGATCACCCGCTGCCCGCTGGAGGTGCAGGACTCGCTGCTCTCGCCGCTGTCCGACCGGGTGCTGGCGATCCCGGAGCTGACCGGGCCGGACGCGATGGTGTTCGCCACCGACGGGTTCAACGTGATCGCCACCGCAAACACCCGCGACCGGGGTGTCAACGAGATGAGCGCGGCGCTCAAACGCCGGTTCAACTTCGAGACCGTGTTCCCGATCCCCGACCTGGACACCGAACTGGCGCTGGTGGAGACGGAGGCCGCGGAGCTGCTGCACCGCTCCGGGGTGCCGGTCGCGCAGCGCCGCGACGTGCTGGAGGTGCTGGTCACCACCTTCCGCGAGCTGCGCGCCGGTACCGGGCGCGGCGGCGCGGAGCGGCTGTCCACCGTGCTCAGCACCGCGGAGGCGGTGTCGGTCGCGCACGCGGTCGGGCTGCGTGGCTGGTACCTGCGTGGCGAGCCGGGGTCGGCGGCGGACATCGTCGAGTGCCTGGCCGGGACGGCCGCGAAGGACAGTCCCGACGACCTCGCGAAGCTGCGCCGCTACCTGGAGCACGACGTCGCCCGGCGCCGCGGCACGCCTGCGTGGGACGAACTGCACGGCGCGCGGCTCCGGCTCCCCGGCTGATGGTCGCTCCCGTACACGTCGTCGGGGTCCGCCACCACAGCCCGGCGTGCGCGCGGCTGGTGCGCGAGACGATCGCCGCGCACCGGCCCGCGCACGTGCTGGTCGAGGGCCCGGCCGACTTCTCCGGCCGGATCGGTGAGCTGCTGCTCGGGCACACCCCGCCGGTGGCGATCTTCAGCTACGTGCGCGACGACCGCCGCACCCGGCTGTCGTGGGCGCCGTTCTGCGACTACTCCCCCGAGTGGATCGCGCTCACCGAAGGGCACGCGGCCGGCGCCGAGGTGCGGTTCATCGACCTGCCGGGCTGGCGCACGGCCGACACCGAGAACGTCTACGCCGACGCGGAACACCGCTACGCCGACGCGTCGGAGCGGCTGTGCCGCGCGTTCGCGGTGGACAACGTCGACGTGCTGTGGGACCACCTGGTCGAGGCGCACCCGCACGACGGGCTGGCACAGCGGCTCACCACGTACTTCGACCTGGTGCGCGGCGAGGCGGACGCGGGACCGGAGGACACCGCGCGCGAGGAGTACATGGCGCGCTGGGTCGCGGCGGCGGCCGCGCGGGACGACGGCCCGGTCGTCGCGGTGGTCGGCGGCTTCCACCGCCCGGCGCTGCTCGCCAGGCTCGCCGCCGCGACCGAGACCACCACGGAGTGGCCCGCGGTGCCCGCCGTGCCGGCGGGCACCGAGACGGGCAGCTACCTGGTGCCGTACTCGAACCGCAGGCTCGACGCGTTCACCGGCTACGCCTCCGGCATGCCCTCCCCCGGCTACTACCAGCGGCTGTGGGAGTCCGGGCCGAAGGCGGCGGCGACCGGGCTGGTCGCCGACGTGGTGACCAGGCTGCGGAAGCGCCGTCAGACGGTGTCCACCGCCGACCTGATCTCGGCACGGGCACTCGGTGCGGGCCTCGCCGCGCTGCGCGGGCACCCGCACCCGGCCCGCACCGACGTGCTGGACGGGCTGGTGAGCGCGCTCGTGTCGGACGCGCTGGAGCAGCCGCTGCCGTGGACGGCACGCGGCCCGCTCACCGCGGGCACGCACCCGGTCGTGGTGGAGATGGTCGCCGCGCTCACCGGCGACCGCGCCGGCCGCCTGCACCCGGCCACCCCGGCGCCGCCGCTGGTCGCCGCGGTGGGCGCGGAGCTGACCGCACTCGACCTCGACGGCGACCGGGACGTCCGGCTCGACCTCACCGAGGCAGGCGACCTGCGGCGCAGCCGCTTCCTGCACCGCCTGCGGGTGCTCGGCCTTCCCGGTGTGGAACGGAGGTCCGGCCCGTCCACGGGCCGGGACGCGACCGCGGCGGAACGCTGGCGGCTCACCCCGTCCGACCACCGCGAGGCCGCGCTGATCGAGGCGGCCGCGCGCGGCGGCACCCTGCCGGACGCGGCCGCGGCCACGCTCGCCGGCCTGGCGGGCGGCAGGGACGAGGTGGGCGCGCTCGCCGCCCTGCTGTACGACGCGGCACTGTGCGGTCTCGCCGACCTCGCGGGCGACCTGACCACGCGGGTCGCCGCCGGGGTGCGGTCGGCGCGGGAGCTCGGCCCGCTCGGCGCCGCGCTGCGGGTCGCGCTCGGGCTGTGGCGCCACGACCGGCTGCTCGGCACCGCGGGCAGCGCGTTGCTCGGCACGGTGGTCACCACCGCGACCAGACGGGCGTTGTGGCTGGCAGAGGGCGTCCGTGGCGGCGACACCCCGGCGGAACCGGCCCGGCTGCGCGCGCTCGCGGCGGTCCGGGACGCGGTCCGCGACAGCGGCGCCGTGCTCGACCTGGACAAGGAGACGGCGGTCGGCGTCGGCGGACGGCTGTTCGCGAACCAGGACGTGCCGCCGGACATGCGTGGTGCCGGGCTCGGCCTGTGCTGGGCGCTGGGCGAACCGGTGGCCGCGGGCGACGCGGTGCCCCGCTCCCCGGCCGTGCTCGGTGACTGGCTCGCCGGGCTGTTCGCGGTGGCGCGGGAGGAGGTGCTCGACGACGGCGGGCTCACCTCGGTGCTCGACGGCCTCGTGAGCGCGTTGTCGGCGCACGACTTCCTGGTGGCGCTGCCCGCGCTGCGGCAGGCGTTCGAGTTCTTCCCGCCCGCAGAACGGGAACGGTTCGCGACCGCGCTGGTGGCGCGCCGCGGCGGCGCGGGGTCCGGGCGGGCGCTGCTGCGGGCGCGGGTGGACCCGGTGCTGGTGGCGGGCGGTGCGGCCATCGAGGAGGCGATCGACGAGATGCTCACGCGGGCGGGGTTGGCGGACCTGTGAACGAGGGACCGATGGGCGACCTGGAACGCTGGCGGCTGGTGCTCGGCGCACCGGCGGCGGGCATGACCGGGCTCGACGGCGACGCGGCGGCCATGGACGCGGCGCTGGCGTGGCTGTACGGCCGCGACCAGGAACTGGCCGAGCGCGGGGTGCGCGGTGCGGGCAACGAGGACTCGGCGGTCACGCCCGTCGACTGGCTCGACGACGTGCACCGCCTGTTCCCGAAGGAGACCGTCGAACGGCTGGAACGCGACGCGGTCGAGCGCTACGAAGTCCACGAGATCGTCACCGACCCGGAGGTGCTCGCGCGGGTCGAGCCGAACCCGGCGCTGCTGCGGGCGGTGCTGCGCACCAAGCACCTGATGAACCCCGACGTGCTGGCGCTGGCGCGGCGGATCGTCGCCGAGGTGGTCCGCGAGCTGATGGCGCGGCTCGCGACCGAGGTGCGGCGCGGGCTGACCGGCACCCGGCTGCGCAGGCCGAGCAACTTCCGGCAGGCACGCGACTTCGACTTCCGCGGCACGGTGCGCGCCAACCTCGCGCACTACCAGCCGGAACAGAAGCGGCTGCTGATCGAGCGGCCCCGGTTCACCGCGCGCGGGCGGCGGCACACCCAGCCGTGGCAGCTGGTGCTGCTGGTCGACCAGTCCGGGTCGATGGTGGACTCGGTGATCCACTCCGCGGTGACCGCCGCCTGCCTGTGGGGCGTGCCGGGGCTGCGCACGCACCTCGTCGCGTTCGACACGAACGTCGTCGACCTGACCTCCGACGTCACCGACCCGGTGGAGCTGCTGATGCGGGTGCGCCTCGGCGGCGGCACCGACATCGCGCGGGCCGTCCGCTACGGCGCGGACCTGGTGGACGCGCCCCGGCGGGCGATCGTCGCGATCGTGTCCGACTTCTACGAGGGCGGCGAGGCGGGTTCCCTGGTGCGCACCGTGGCCGCGCTGGTCGGGCAGGGCACGCACGTGCTGTGCCTCGCCGCGCTGGACGAGGCCGCGAACCCCGACTACGACCGGGAGCTCGGGGGCCGGCTCGCCGACGTCGGCGCGCACGTCGGCGCGATGACACCGGGGCACCTCGCCGAGTTCGTCGCGGAGAGGATCGGCCGGTGAGGGCGGACCTGCTCGCGCTGAGCACCGACGCGCTCGCCGGTCTCGCGAACCGGGGCCTGGTCAAACGCGCGGCCCGCGACCTCGATGGCGTCCCGCCGGTCACGGCCGCCACCGACGGCACGGTCGAGGCGAGCTTCGCCGACGGCGCGCGGGTGGTGCTGCCGCCCGGCCACGGCCTGGACACGGCGAGCTGCACGTGCGGGGCGCCCGGCATCTGCAGGCACCGCATCGGCGCCGTGCTCGCCTACCAGCGTGACCACGCGCGGGCAGCGGAACCGGCGACACCGGAGGTCCCGGCAGGCTGGCCGGGTTCGGTGACCGACGAGGACCTGACCGCCCTGTTCGGCGCCCGCACGCTGACCGCGGCGAGGCGCGCGGTGAGCGGTGGGCTCACCGCACGGGTGCGCAGGCAGGCGATGACCGTGGAGACGCCGGCGGCGACGGTGCGTTTCCTGGTGCCCGGCGAGCTGGGTTTCGTCGACTGCGACGCCCGCGCGGAGTCGCGGGACGCGCTGGTCGTCATCGCCGTGTGGGCGTTCCGCCGTGCCGACGCGCAGCAGCCCGCCGACACCGACGTGACCGTCGACCTCGCCGGTGACGCCGACCGGCAGCCGGTTCCGGCCGCGCTGGCCGGGGTGGCGGCCGCGGCCGGTGAGCTGCTGCGCACCGGGGTCACAGCGGTCGACGAGGTGCTGGTCGCGGCGCTGCGCAGAGAGCACGTGGCGTGCGAGCGGGCGAATCTGCGCTGGCCCGCGGCGGCGCTGGCGGAGCTGGTCGGCCAGCTGAGGGCCTACGGCACGCGGTCCGCCCAGCACGACCCGGTGCGGGTCGCGGAGCTGGTCGCGGAACTGCACGCCCGCCGGCACGCGGCGGCGCGGGCGCCGTCGCGGGTGCTCGGCACCGACGAGCCCGCGCAGACGCCGCTGCGGCAGGTGCGCCTGGTGGCGCTGGGTTGCCGGGTCGGCCGCGAGACCGGCGAGGAGGACGGCGAGGAGGACGTGGACACCGCCGAGGTGTTCCTCGCCCACCCCGGAACGGAGACGGTGCTGGCGGTCCGGCACCGCTGGCCCGCAGGCACTGGCGCGATCGCGTCCCGCAGGCTCGCGGGCACGACGCTCGCGTCGTTCGCCGCGGGCAACGTGGTCAGCGAGGCCGCGGTGCGCAGCGCGGGCCGGGTGGTGCGGTTCGGTGCGGGCAGGCTGGCCCGCACGACGGTCAGCCCGGTCGGCGAGTCGTGGGCGGAACTGCCGCGTGCGCTGCGCCCGTCGGTCACCGAGGCGCTGACGCAGCTGACCGGTCTGCCACCGAGGGTGGTGCGGCCGAGGGTCGCGGCCGAGCTGGTCCGGGTGGTGCCGGTGGCACAGGTGCGGCAGGTGCGTTACCTGGCAGGCGCGCAACGTCTTGACGCCGTCGTCGCGGACGCGGACGGTGCGGTGGCGACGGTCAGCCTCGCCCACCGCGCTGTCGCGCCCGGCGCCATCGACGCGCTGGCCGCGGCACTGGCAGGCGACCCGGTCGAGGTGAGCGGCGCGATCCGCCGGGCCCGCGGCGGCCTGGTCATCGAGCCCTACGCCGTGCGGACCGCCGACGGCGTGGTCGTACCCGACCTGGCCACCGCGGCCGGTGCCGTGCCACCGGCCGCCGACCGCGCGGCGGCCGACCCGCTGGCCACCGCGATCGACAACGCACTGACCCTCCTCGCCGAGGCGGCCCACCGCGGCCTGACCCGGCTGCCTCCCACCTTCCCGGCCAGGGCCACCCCGGTCGCCGACGCGCTGGCCCGCACCGGCCTGACCCGCTGCGCCGACGCCGTGCGGACCTGGTCTGGCACCCCAGCCGACCCGGTCACGTGGTTGCGTGCGGAGATCCGCCTGCTCACGGCCGCGGAACTCCACTGAGCCGGACTCGCCGGGCCGCCACTCATCCGGCGGCCCGGCGTGCCGGTCACAGTTCGACGAGCTCGACCGACACGCTCGCCACATCGCCCGGCTCCAGCCCCTCCGCCGTGCGGACGGCGCGTTTCACCGGCAGCACGTAACACCCGCTTCCGCTGCCGGGGAAGACCGACGTGGTCCAGACGCTGCCACCGAGCACGACCCGCACCCGCACCGAACCGAAACCCCTGCCCTGCCCGCCGGCCACTTCGCGGATGTCCTCGGACGCGTCGGCGGGCAGCCGCACGAAGGTCCACGTGCCGGCACGCCGCGCGTCCCACACCCACAGCTCGGCGTCGAAATCGATGACCACGGGCCGAGCATCGCACGGACCACCGACAGCACCCGTCCTCGTCACGCCCTCCCGGCCAGCAAACTTTCCGACTTGGAAAGTTTGCAATCTCGGAAAGTTTGGCTACGGTGGGCGGCATGAACGACGGTGGGTTGCGCGAACGCAAGAAGCGCGCGACACGGCTCGCCCTGAGCCAGGCGACCATCCGGCTCGCCTTCGAGCGCGGTCTGGACAACGTCGCGGTGGAGGACATCGCCGCGGAGGCGAACGTCTCGGAACGGACCTTCCGCAACTACTTCGCCAGCAAGGCGGAGGCTGTCGTGGCCACGCACGTGGAGCGTGGGAAGCGGACGGCGGAGGCGCTGCGCGAACGCCCCGCCGACGAACCGCTCTGGGACGCGCTCACCGGCGCGATCGCCGGGCAGTTCGAACCACCGCCGGATGCGCCGGCCCCGCCGCGGATCGACCGGTACACCACGGCTCTGCAGAAACTGCTCGCCGAGCCCGCTGTCCAGTACGAGGTGTTCCGCGCCCACGCCATGGCGCAGGACGAGCTGACCGCCGCCATCGCCGACCGCACGGGCACCGCGGCAGGCGACCTGTACCCACAGGTCGTCGCCGCGGTGGCCAACGCGGGACTCGGGACGGCGATGGCGCACTGGACGCGGGACCCCGCCCAGTCGCTCGTTGCGCTGCTGCGCGAGGTCTTCGACCAGATCCGCGCCGGGTTGCCCGACCCGCGCTGATCACCGCACCGGACAACCGAGCCCGCTCGCCGGGCCGTTGCGCCATGCCCGAAACCCCCTGGAACGCAAGGAGAAACAACGTGGACGTGGACGTCGTCATCGTCGGCGGTGGCCCCAACGGGTTGATGCTCGCGTGCGAGCTCGCCCTCGGCGGTGTCCGGCCGGTCGTGCTGGAACGGCTCACCGAACCGAGTGCGGAGCCGAGGTCGAACGGTCTCGTCGGGCAGGTCGTCCGCATGGTCGACCGCCGGGGGCTGTTCGAGCGGCTCAGCGGCAGCCCCGGTCCCCCGCGCCCCAACAACGCCTACTTCATGTTCGCCGCGATGCCGCTCAACCTCGGCCTCCTCGCGGACAGCCCCATCCACAACCTCCCGGTGCCCGAGCTGAAGACCGTGCGGGTGCTGGAAGAACGCGCGTCGGAGCTCGGCGCCGACATCCGCAGGGGGCACGTGCTCACCGGCCTGGTCCAGGACGACGACGGCGTCACCCTCACCGTCGACGGCCCCGGCGGGACCCACGAGCTGCGCGCCGGGTACGTCGTCGGCGCGGACAGCGCGCACAGCACCGTCCGCAAGGCCGCGGGCATCGGCTTCCCCGGTGTCACCCACGACCGGACCACCAGCCGCACCGCCAACGCCACCGTGCCCTCGGCGTGGCTCGACCCCGCGACCGGTGCGCTGAACGTGCCCGGGCACGGCCCGCTCCTGCCGTTCCTCCCCGTCCGCACCGACCGCGGCGGGTTCACCTACGCACCGCTTCCCGGGCAGCCGCCGCTGATCGCCACGGTCGAGTGGGACCAGGAGGAGACCGGCGAGCCCATGACGCTCGACGAGCTGCGCGCCAGCGTCAACCGTGTGCTGGGCGCCGACGTCCCGCTGGGCCCGCCACCCGGCGCCGGCCCGCACGTGCTGCGCAGGCTCGACGGCGGCAACACCAGGGTCGCGCAGCGGTACCGGGAGGGCCGCGTGTTCCTCGTCGGCGACGCCGCGCACGTGTTCGCCGCCGGTGGCACCGGGCTCAACCTCGGCATGCAGGACGCGGTCAACCTGGGCTGGAAGCTGGCGGCCGCGGTCAACGGCGGCACCGACGTCCTCGACACCTACGAGGCCGAGCGCCGTCCCGCCGCCGACCGGACCATCACCTACTCCCAGGCGCAGGCCGCGTTGCTGGCCCCCGGCGACGACGTCACCGGCCTGCGCACGCTGTTCGGGGAGCTGCTCACACAGCCGGACGTCGTGCGGGTCCTCGCCGGACTCGTCGCCGGAGCCGACGTCCGCTACCCGGTCGGCGAGGGCGCCCACCCGCTCGCGGGCCTGCTCGCACCCGACCTCGACCTGCGGACACCGGAGGGCACGGTCCGCCTCGCCGAACTGGTCAGGAAGGCGCGGCCGCTGCTGCTCGACCTCACCGAGCACGGCGGCCTGCGCGCCGAGGGCGTCGAGGTCGTCCGCGCCACGGCCGACACCGACGTCACCGCCATGCTGATCCGCCCGGACTCCTACGTGGCGTGGGCGTCGGCTGACGCGCACCCCGACCAGGAGACGCTGCGGGCCGCCGCCGCCCAGTGGTTCGGGGTCCCGGTCGGCGCGTGAGGACCGGGCCACGCGTTCGGCACCCCCGGTCGTGCCGGTACCGGCGAGGAACATTCCGGGACCGGTGTCCTCTGTGGAACCGATCCGGGCCGCCCGCCCTCCAACACGCACCAGATCGACTTTCCAGGAGGGGGCAGGCCGTGGACGTTCCTTACGACCACATCGAGGACTTCGCCGACAGCGCGGACAGTGACGACGAGCTGACCGTCGACATCGGCGGCGAGGAGTACACCGTCGAGGAGAACGTGGACTTCGACGACGACGGGGCGAACGACACCGCGGTCGTGGCGACGGAGGACGGCGGCGCGATCGCCTTCGCGGACACCGACGGCGACGGGGTGGCCGACGTGGCGGTCGAGTACGACGCGGACGGCGAGGTGGTCACCGGCGCCGAGTACGACGAGACCACCGGCGAGTGGCACGAGGAGGACGTCGAGGCGCTGCCGACCCCGAGCGGTGACGGCGCGGACGGTGCCACCGGTGGCACCGAAACGACCGGCACCACCGACCCCACCGGCGCACCGGAGGACCCGTCGAGCACCGGTTACGAGGCCGGCGAGGACGACATGACCGTCGACGTGCCTGGCGAGGACGTCAACGCGGGCCCGGCCACCTACGACACCGACCGCGACGGCGAGAACGACACGGCCGTCGTGAACGGCGAGGACGGCACCACCTACGTCTTCACCGACACCGACGGTGACGGGGAGGCCGACGAGGCCGCCGTGATCACCCAGGAGGGCGACGTCACGATCGCCTCCCACACCGGTGACGACGAGTGGACCGTCGTGGACGAGGGCCACCTCAACCCCGACGGCACCTACGAGTCCGACGAGCACCAGCCCGCGGGCGCCCCCAGCTGACGAGCCCTGCCTGCCTGACCACGGGTCCGGCCGTGCCCTCAGGCAGGCAGGCCGAAGGTGCCACTTGGCGGTGTCGGTGAGCGCGTCGCGGTCTGGTCCGTCGTCGGCGGGGCGCCGCCGGTGAAGCGGGTCAGCGCCGCGCCGTGTTCGACACGGCCGGGGAACGCGTCGCCCGCGATCCGGCGGGTCAGGTCGGACACGGGCAGCTCCGCGTGCGAGGCGGCCAGGATGAAGTTCCCGAAGCGCCGTCCCCGCAACACCGTCGGCTCGGCGAGCACACAGGCGTGCGGAAACACCGCCAGCACGGTCGCCACCTGCGCTCTGGCGAACGTGAGCGACCCGCCGTCGGCGATGTTGGCCGCGTACACCCCCGACGGGCGCAACGCGCGGGACACCAGCGACACGAACTCCACCGACGTCAGGTGGGCCGGTGTGCGGGCGCCCGCGAACACGTCGGTGACGACGAGGTCGAACGAACCCGCCGTGGCCTTCGCCAGCACGGCCCGCGCGTCGCCGTGCCGGATCCGCAGGCGCCACGCGCGGTCCAGCGGCAGCCGGGTGCGCACCAGGTCGATCAGCGCCGCGTCGATCTCGACCACCTGCTGGGTGGACCGGGGGCGGGTGGCGGCGATGTAACGCGGCAGCGTGCACCCGCCGCCGCCCAGGTGCAGGACCCGCAGCGGGGCGGCGGGCGGCGCGACCAGGTCGGTCACGTGGGCGAGACGTTGCACGTACTCGAACTCGAGACGGGTCGGGTCCTCGATGTCGACGTGGGACTGCGGCGTGCCGTTGAGGCACAACGTCCACGCGTCCGGCACGTCCAGGTCCGGCACCAGCTCCGCGACGCCCGAGTCGACCTCCACGGTCACGGTCTCGTCGGCCCTGCGGATACGTCCCACCCACACAACCTAGTGCCCCGCCCACAACCAGTGCCGTGAAAGGCGCGTTCAGGGCGCTGAGCGCCGTGAACGTGCCATTGACGGCATCGCGAATGCCGTCAACGCGCCTTGCGCACAGAATCGATCATCCAGCCCGCATCACAGTCGGTTGACCCGGCGGGGTGAACACCTGTTTACTCGGGTGGTGAACAGTGGTTCACCGTCCAGGACGGCTCATTCCGGTCGGCTCATGATCGTGCTCTGCGGGTGCGGCGTCACCGTGTCCCTCATGCACACCCTGGTGGCACCGCTGCTGCCCGAGATCTCGCACACGATGCGCCTGTCCCAGGACGCGGCGTCGTGGCTGCTCACCGTGACCATGCTGGCGGGCGCGGTGTGCGCGCCGGTGTGCGGACGGCTCGGCGACATGCTGGGCAAGCGCCGGATGCTGGCCATCGCGCTGGCGATCATGTCGGCCGGCTCGCTGCTCGGCGCGCTCAGCTGGTCGTTCGAGTCGCTGCTCGCCGCCCGCATGCTGCAGGGTGCCGCGTTCGGCGTGCTGCCGCTGGGCATCAGCATCCTCAAGGACGAGCTGCCCGCGCACCGCGTCATGGCGGGGACCGCGACGATGAGCTCCACCCTCGGCGTCGGTGGCGCGATCGGCATGCCGCTGGCCGGGGTGATCGCTCAGGTCATGGACTGGCACGCCGTGTTCTGGGCGGCGACGGTGGTGTCGGTGCTGGTGTTCGCACTGGTGGTGCTCTTCGTGCCGGAGTCACCGGTGCGCTCCGGTGGCCGGTTCGACGTGGTCGGCGCGCTCGGTCTGGCCGCCGGCCTGGTCGGTCTGCTGCTGGCGGTGTCCCGGGGCGGCACGTGGGGCTGGGGCAGTCCGGCGGTCATCGGGCTGTTCGCCGGGTCCGCCGTGGTGCTGACCCTGTGGGCGGCACACCAGTTGCGGGTGCGGCAACCGCTCGTGGACCTGCGGACCTCCGCGCGGCCGGTGGTGCTGCTGACGAACACGGCGACCACGCTCGTCGGCGTCGGCATGTTCGCGAGCTTCATGCTGACGCCGCTGGTTCTGCAGGCGTCGACGGCGACCGGGTACGGCTTCGGCGCGTCCGTGATGGTCGCCGGGCTGTGCATGGTGCCGATGGGGCTGGGGATGCTGGTCTTCTCACCACTGTCGGCGAAGCTGTCGGCGCGCCGGGGCGCGCACGTGACGCTGCTGGCCGGCACGCTCGTGATGCTCGTCGGCAACGTCGCGCAGGCGCTGCTGCCGGGGAACGTCGCGCTGCTGATGGCCGTGCTGATGGTGCTGTCGATCGGGACCGCGCTCTGCTTCTCCGCGATGCCCACGCTGATCATGGCGTGGGTGCCCGCCACCGAGACGGCGTCGGCGAACAGCCTGAACTCGCTGCTGCGCACGATCGGCACCAGCACGTGCGCGGCCATCGGTGGCACGTTCCTCGCCGCGTACCCGCTCGTCGTCGATGGTGCCGTGGTGCCGTCGGCGACCGGGTTCCGGGTGACGTTCTGGATGGCGGCCGCCGCGAGCCTCGGTGCCGCCTGCCTCGCGCTGGCGGTGACGGCGGTGATCCGGCGCAGCGCACGCACCACCGCGGCGGAGACGGAAGGGAGCGGCACCGCCGCCGCCCCCGCCGGCATGCTGGCTCAGTAAGCTCCCGCCATGGGCACGGCACAGCAGCCCGCCCCGGACCCGGACGCCGCGGGCGGCACCCGGCAGGCGATCCTGCGGGCCGCGCGCAAGCGCTTCACGCACCGCGCTTTCGCGGAGGTCGGGCTGCGCGAGATCGCCCAGGACAGCGGCGTCAGCGCGGCACTGATCGTGAAGTACTTCGGCAGCAAGGAAAACCTGTTCGCGCAGGCCGTCTCGTTCGAGGCGGAGGCGACGGCCCTGCTGGACTGCGACCTCGACCACCTCGGCGGGCACCTCGTCGCCACGCTGCTCGACCTGCACGACCGCGCCAGCTCCGACCCGTTCCTCCGTGCCGTGATGGCCGCGTTCCGCCCGAACGGCGCCCACTTCTCCGGCACGTTCCAGCAGCACTTCGCCGAACCGCTGGCGGCCCGCCTCTCCGGTGCCGACGTGCCGCTGCGCACCGCCATGATCTGCGCGCAGCTCGCGGGCCTTGGCGCGGTCCGGCTCGCCGTGAAGCTCCCCGGGGTCACGACGCTCACCCACGAGCAGACCGTGGCGGCCTTCGGCCCCGTGCTGCAGGACCTCGTCACCCCGCCCCACCACTGACCGTGCCTTTCCTTGGCGGGGCGCCTCGGTCAGACGTTGCGCAGTACGCGCTGGTAGGCGTTCGCCGTCTGGTCGGCGATGAAGTTCCACGAGTACCGGGTCGCCGCGCGGTCCCTGCCTGCCGCGCCCTGCTGTTCTCGGGTGATCCGCCCGCTCAGCATCCTGCGCAGCGCGGCAGCGAGTTCCCGTGGCCGCCTCGGGGCCACCTGCAGGCCGGTCACGCCGTGCACGACGGTGTCGGCGAGCCCGCCCACCCCGTTCGCGACCACGGCCACCCCGCAGGCCATCGCCTCCACCGCGGCGATGCCGAACGACGCGACCCACGGGGTGCACACCACCAGGTCCGCCGACCGCAGCAGCGCGGGCAGGCTGTCGTGCGGGACCCCGCCCGCGAGCACCAGGCGCTCCGCCACGCCAAGGCTGCGGGCGTAGGCACGCAGCTCGGTGGCGTGTTTGCCGTGCGCGGGCCCGCCGACGACCACCAGTTCGGTGTCGCGCAGCGCGACCAGCGCGGCGACCGACGTGCCGAACCCGGAGCCGGGTTCGAGCGGGCCGAGCGTGACGATGCGGTGCGCCGCCGTCCTGGGCTCGGTGCGGTCGCCGTCGGGGGTGAAGTGGTCGACGTCCAGCCCGAAGGGCACCACCGACACCTTCTCGCGTGGCAGGCCGCCGCGGAGCAGCCTGCGCCGCTGATCGTTGTAGGGCACCACGACGTGGTCCGCGGACAGCGCGGTCTCGTCGGCATCCTCCGGCCCCTCGCCGACGCCGTACACGACGGGGACGCCGACCCGCGCCGCCGCCTCGACGGCCGCCGCGCCTGCGAACGGCGAACAGGCGTGGACGACGTCGGGCGGCTCGGCGCGCCACCGGTCGGCGAGCGCGCCGGCGAACCGCGTCACCGCGCGCTTCGACCGGGTGGCGCTGCGGCCGCCGGGCATGTCGACCAGGCGGAATCCGCGCTCGCCCTGACTGGGGCGGCCGTCCTGCCGCACGTGCAGTGCCACATCGTGTCCCGAGGCGGACAACGCCCCGGCCAGGGCGGGCAGTGGCGATGTGGTCTCGGAGGGGCCTGCGACGTCGGCGACCATGGCGATACGCAACGGAACACCTCACGGAGCGTCGAGCCGAACACACGCGCTCGGCTCAGGAGCGGGTAGTATCCGCGCCGACTGTTTGACGCTGGGCACGCTTACCCCGTTTGGCGGTTGCTCAAACGTCCTCCGGCTCCCCGTCGAGCCGCGTGGCGCCGACCGGGTGCTCCACGAGCGCGAGGACCCTGGCCGCCATGAACCGCGCCGTGCGCACCGGGACGCCGGTGCGGGTGACCTCCACGACCTCGACCACACCGCGGCCGGTGCTGATCTCCACCCGCCGCCCGGCCCTGGTCGCCACGACCTCGTAGGTGCGGGTCGTGTCCCCCGCGTCGACCACGATCTCGACCCGGTCACCCTTCATACCCGCCATCCTATCGC
This sequence comes from Actinophytocola glycyrrhizae, assembly GCF_042653545.1. Taxonomy (NCBI): domain Bacteria; kingdom Bacillati; phylum Actinomycetota; class Actinomycetes; order Pseudonocardiales; family Pseudonocardiaceae; genus Actinophytocola; species Actinophytocola glycyrrhizae. The sequence goes on along the minus strand of NZ_JBHSIS010000017.1, from coordinate 229,372 downwards.
ACATCTGTTCGACACGCTAATGTCCTATGTGGACGTTCAGTGGGGAGGCATCGAGTGGACCGTCCCCGGCGGGAGTAGCGTCGATGGCGCAGTCGAACAGATGGAGCCGCACCTTGCAGGACGATGACTGGAGCCAGGACAAGGCGGAGTTCGTCGCCGAGCCGTCGGACGCGCCACACCCGCTTTCCGCTCCCCCCGACCACAGCCCGCTCGCCGCCCAGTTCGCGACGCTGACCGGGACGCTGCTGCGCACCGAGACGGTGGCGGGTGCGCTGGACCTCGTGGTGCGCGCCACCCACGCGGTCATCCCGGACGCCGACCTGGTCAGCATCTCCCTGTTCGCCACGGACCGGCGGCTGCACACCCCGCTGGGGACCGACCCGGTCGGCGTCGAGCTCGACGAGCTGCAGAACATCCACAACGAGGGCCCGTGCCTGGACGCCGCGCGCAAGGACGGCGTCGCGTACACCCACAGCGGTGACCTCGCGACCTCATCCGACTGGCCGGTTTTCGGCCCGGCCGCCGCGGACCTCGGTTTCCTCTCCGTCCTCTCGACCGCTCTGGTGGCCGACGCCCAGCCGCCACGCCTGTCGGGTGCCATGAACATCTACGCCCGCAAGCCCGGCAGGCTCGGCGACGAGATGACCCGCGACCACGCCCTGCTGCTCGCCACCCACGCCTCGCTCGCCCTCGCGCACACCGAGGCGGTACGGCTGGCCGAGCTGCGCGAGGCTCAGCTGCTCAAGGCGCTCGAAACCCGCGACGTCATCGGGCAGGCCAAGGGCATCCTGATGAACCGGCGCGGCATCACCGCCGACGAGGCGTTCGACCTGTTGCGCCGCACCTCCCAGGACCTGAACATCAAGCTCGCCGAACTCGCGCACACGCTCGCCACCAGGCACACCGAGCTCGACCTGCCGGAGCGCTGACCCGGCGGGCGCGCGGGCGGTCAGCTCGCGAGCACCTGGGGCGACAGGGCCTTGAGCATCGCGTTGGTCCACTTCAACTGGCGCAGCGTCTGCGGGTGACACCGCTGCGCGAGTTCGAGGAGGCCGGTGTCCTTGACGGCCTGCGCGCCCTGCGCGACGAGCTCCCAGTCCAGGGACACCCCCGCGGCCTTGCGGTGCAGCCTGCGCAGGTCGGCCAGCAACAGCACCCCGGGCGCGGCGAACCGGCCCGTCATGTCGCTGATCTTCGCGCGCACCGCGCCGCGCAACCCCTGGCCGGGCAGGTCGGTGTCGAGGTTCAGGTCGTAGGCGCGTGCCGCCTCCGCGATGCCGGCGAGGTGCTCGCCGGACCACCGGACGAGGTCGCGGGCGACGTGGTGGATCTCGTGCTCGACGTGGTGGCGGTCGGCGACGACGAGCAGGTCGCGGGCAAGGGACTTCTCCGAGCGGTGCAGTTCACGCAACGCCAGTCCGATCTTCACGTGGTGGCTCCCCCCGTGTCCGGCACGCGGCTCACGGCGGCCGCGGCGGTCTTGAACAACGGCTGCTTGGACACCGGGTCCCAGTCGGTCATGGTCAGCTCGTTCGCGGCGCGGTCCGCCTTGTCGCCGCCGTCCTCGACGTCCCAGTAGCCGTAGTGGAACGGCAGGAACAGCACGCCGTCGCGGATGTCGCCGACCCGCACCCGCGCCCGGACGGTGCCGCGCGGGGTGGTGACCTCGGCGAGGTCACCGTCGTGGAGGCCTGCCGCACCGGCGTCCGCCTCGGACATCTGGACCCACACTTCCGGAGCGGCGGCGCGCAGCTGTGGCGCGCGGCCGGTCTTCGTGCGGGTGTGGAAGTGGTAGATGGTGCGGCCGGTGATCAACGCGAACGGGAACTCGTCGCCGGGGGTCTCGTGTGGTGGCAGGTATTCGGCGGCCTTGATGAGCGCCTTGCCCTCGGGGTTGGTCGCGCGGTACTCGGCTGGTTCGGCCGGTGCGCCGGTGACGAGGTCGCGGCCGTAGCTCTCGCAGTAGTCCGGGTCGGCGAAGAACCTGCCGTCGGCGTAGAGCCGTTCGGTGCCCTCCGGGTTGTCCTCGTTGCACGGCCACTGCACACCGCCCCTCGCGCGGAGCAGCTCGTAGCTCAGCCCGGTGTAGTCGCAGGGGCGGCCCGCGGAGGCCTTCTTCCACGCCTCGAACGCGGACTCGGGGTCGTGCCACGGCGGGAACGGCGCGCCGTCGGCGTCGCGGAAGTCCATGCGCCGTGCGTAGTCGAGGAGGATGTCGAGGTCGGGGCGTGCGTCGCCGGGCGGGTCGACCGCCTTCTCCGACAGGTGCACCGTGCGGTCGGTGTTGGTGAACGTGCCGGTCTTCTCACCCCACACGGCCGCGGGCAGCACGACGTCGGCGAGCGCGGCGGTCTCGGTGAGGAAAGCGTCCTGCACCACCAGGAACAGGCGGTCCTGCCGGAGGACCGAACGGATGCGGGACAGCTCGGGCAGCGAGACGGCCGGGTTGGTGGCCGTCACCCACAGGAACCGCAGCGTGCCGTTCTCCGCGTACCGCAGCATCTGCATGAGGTGGGTCGGCGGGGCGTAGTGCGGGATCTGGTTCACCTCGACGTTCCAGATCCGGGCGAGCTCGGCGACGTGCGCGTCGTTGGCCCAGTTGCGGAAACCGGTCAGGTCCCCGTCCGCGCCGCACTCGCGGGTGTTCTCCGCGGTGGGCTGGCCGTTCATCTGCAGCACCCCACAGCCGGGCCTGCCCAGCATGCCGCGCACCAGCACGACGTTGTTCACCTGCACGGCCGCCGCCGTCGCCTGGTGGGACTGGTAGAAGCCCTGGAGCACCGTGCACAGGAGGCGCTCCGCGCGGCCGAGCAGCTCGGCGGCCTCGCGGATCTTCTCCGCCGGCACCCCACAGATCGAGGCGACCCGGTCCGGCGGGTAGTCGGCGACCATCTTCTCCAGGTCCGCGAACCCGACCGTGGCGCGGTCGACGAAGTCGTGGTCGACCCAGTCGTTGGCGAGGATCTCGTGCAGCAGGCCGTTCATCACGGCGAGGTTGGTGCCCGGCAGCGGCGCGAGGTGGACGGTGGCGGCCTTCGCGACCTCGGTCGTCCTCGGGTCGACGCACAGGAGCGCGGGCGGGTTGGGGCCCGCGAGCCGGTCCAGCATCCGCTCCCACAGCACGGACTGCGTCTCGGCCACGTTGTGGCCGAACAACGCGAACGCGTCCGCGTGGTCGACGTCGGTGTACGAGCCGGGCTGCCCGTCGCACGCGAAGGACGTCTTCAGCGCCGCGGCCGCGGTCGCGGTGCACAGTCGGGTGTTGCCGTCGAGGTGGTGGGTGCCGAGCCCGCCGCGGGCGATGGCGGCGAGCGTGTAGTACTCCTCGGCGAACAACTGGCCGCTGGTGTAGAAACCGAGCGCACTTGGCCCCTGGTCGGCGAGCAACTGCTTGCTGTGGTCGGCGATGCGTGCCATCGCCTCATCCCAGGTGGACGGTTGAAGGACGCCGTCGCGCCGGACCAACGGTGTCCTCAGCCGGTCCTCTGCGTTGTTGGCCTGCCAGCCGTACAGGTCCTTGACGTCGACGCGGCCGTGGTTGACGCGGTCGTCCGCGCGGCCGCGCACGCCTGCGATCCTCCCGTCCTTGACCGCGATCTCCATGCCGTCGCCGTTGGAGTGCAGCACGGCCGCGGTCGGCACCCACCGGTCGACGTCGCCCTCCGCCAGCCCGTCGGCGAGGTGCGTGTCGACCCGCACCGGCCACCGCTCACCGGGACCGTACGGGGTGCGCGCACCCCACGGATCGGTGATCGGGTTCCGCTCTGCCATGTGCCCTCCTTCTCGATGTCGTGTCTCCCGGTCTCGTCCGTGGCAAGGGGTGGCGCGCCGACGGGCTGAGGCTCGGCCGAGCCGTGCTGGCGGAGGTGGTTGCCGAACACCGGCATGGACCCGATCGCGAGGAACTCCGACGGCCAGGACAGCCGGGGCACGGTGTCCTGGCGGGCGGTGAGCTGATCAGCGTCGGACGAGCGCACCGGCAGCTCCCCGTCCGAGGTCATTGGACACGGGTTACCGGCGGTCATGATCTCAAACCTCCGGCCGCCCGCCCGCCGCCCTGGTGAACCGGGTGCCCCACTCGCGGACGTGGTCGAGGAGCTCGGGCGGGTGCACGACCTGGAAGTCGGCCGCGAGGGTGCCGAGCGCGAGCATCGGCCAGGACAGGGAGTCGGTGGTCATGCGCAGCCGGGAGCGGGTGCCGTCGATCTCCTCGACGGTGGCCCAGCGGCCGACGCGGGCCCGGACCTCGGCGGCGGGGGCGTCGACCACGACCTCCACCTCGTGGGAGCGCGGCGCCTGGCCGAGCCGCTCGCGGACGAACTCGGCGGCGTCGGCGGCGGGTAGCTCGCGGGGCCGGAACCGGGCACCGGTCGGCACCGGCGTGGCGAGCCGGTCGAGCCGGAAGCTGCGCCAGTCGTGGCGGCCGAGGTCGTAGGCGACGAGGTACCAGCGGCGGCCGACGCTCACCAGCCGGTACGGCTCGACGTGCCTGCCGGTGCGGTTGCCGTCGGCCGCGGTGTAGTCGAAACGCAGCCGTTCGGTGTCCCGGCAGGCCAGCGCGACCCCGGTGAGGATGTCCGCGGCCACGCTCGGCCCCTCCTGGCCACCCCACTCGACGGGCACGGTCATCGCACGCAGTGCCTCGGCCCTGCGCCGCAGCCTCGCCGGCATCACCTGGGTCACCTTGGCCAGCGCCCGCACCGACGACTCGGCCACCCCCGACACCGTGCTGTGCGCCGCGTTCTGCAGCCCGAGGGTGAGCGCGACCGCCTCCTCGTCGTCGATCACCAGCGGTGGCAGGGCGGCGCCAGCCGCGAGTTGGTAGCCACCGTCGACGCCCCGGTTGGCGGCCACGGGATAACCGAGCTCACGCAACCGGTCGACGTCCCGGCGCAGGGTGCGGACGGACACGCCGAGCCGGTCGGCCAGCTCGGTGCCCGGCCAGTACCGGTGCGTCTGCAGCAGGGACAGCAGCCGGAGGGTCCGTGAGCTGGTGTTCGCCATGTTCGTGATTCTGCCCGACATTCAGGTCAGAAAATGACCGGAATGGCCGTTAGCGTTGTCGGCAGGACCTGATGACCGGGGATGAAGGAGACGACGATGACGACGAAGACGACGACGACCGAGCAGCACGCCGCCACCACGACCGAGCGGGACGACCTGCTGGCGATGCTGGGCAAGAACCGCCACTTCCTGCGCTTCACCACCCGCGACCTCACCGACGAGCAGGCACGGCTGCGAACCACGGCGAGCGAGCTGACCCTCGGCGGGCTGATCAAGCACGTGACCGCGGTGGAGGCGAACTGGGCGGACTTCATCGTCAACGGCCCGGCGCAGAGCAGCAACGCGGCGGACATGACCGCGGAGGACTTCGAGAAGTGGTCGGACGGGTTCCGCCTGCTGCCGGACGAGACGCTGGCGGGCGTGCTCGCGGACTACGCCGAGGTCGCCCGCCGCACCGACGAGCTGGTCGCGACGCTGCCCGACCTCGGCGCGACCCAGCCGCTGCCGGCCGCCCCCTGGTTCGAGCCCGGCGCACGCTGGTCGGCCCGCCACGCCCTGATGCACATCATCGCCGAGACCGCCCAGCACGCGGGCCACGCGGACATCATCCGCGAATCCCTCGACGGCGCGAAGACCATGGGCTGACTCGCCCCGGCGAACACCCGCAGGGGTGGACCGCTGTGAAAGGCGCGTTCACGGCACTGAGCGCCGTCAAAGCGCCTTTCACAGCACAAAGCCAGGGCCCTCCGCGTCCCCCGCAGACGATCCCGAGGTCAGCTCCCGACGACCCCCTGCCCTGCGGCGTCCGCGGTCAGAAGAGCAAGCATCTCCGGCAGGTCGAAGAAACGTGCGACGTCGAGCGCGGAGCGGGTGCCGAGCGCCGGGTCGGCGCCAGCGGCGAGCAGGTCGGTGACGCTGCGCTCGGAACGGCGGAAGACCGCCGCTCCGAGCGCGGTCTGACCCCGGTCGTTGACCCGCGCGGTGTCGGCGCCCCGCTCCAGCAGCGCGCGCACCGTGTCCGGATGGTCGTGGTACGCGGCCAGGATGAGCAGGGAGTCGCCCGCCTCGTTGGTGAGGTTGACCGGGATCCCCGCGTCGACCGCGCCCCCGAGACCGGCGGTGTCGCCGGTGCGGGCGAGGTCGAACATCGAGCGGAGGAAGGCCAGTTCCTCCTCGGTCAGTGCTTCGGTCACGACCGGCCCTCTCAGGACACCGACACGGGGAACCGTTCCCACACCCGGTGGGCGCCGAGCAGCTTCACGAGCTTCCCGAGTGCCTTCGGCGGGTCGTCGTCGACCACGATGCCCGCGCCGGTGGCGCAGCCCGCTGCCTCGAGCGCGGCGCGGCCGTTCCCCCACGCGCCGATGGCCTTCGCGTGCCGATAGCACTCCTGGACCATCAGGACCACACGCGGGTCGACGCCGTCACCCGGCACGCCGGCCTTGGCGTCCTTGGACGGCACCGCGTCCTGGCCGGGCGGCGGGCTGCCGGCCAGAAGCAGCGCGTCGAACTCGACCGAGCGGGCGGTGAGGAACGTGCGCTGGGCGACCAGTCCGCTGTCGGCGTCGAGCGGGCCGCCGGTCGGTGCGATCAGCAGCGGCACCATGCCCGCCGCCAGGATGGTCTCGCGGACCATCCGCACGCCGTCGAGGTCGGCCGGGTCGACGACGATGCCGATCATGCGCCCGTCGGTCGGCCACGTCCGCCCGATCTGGGACAGCGCGGGGCTGGGCATGACCTTCTTCGGCCGCCCGGTCGCGGTCGGCGCCGGGAGCCCGAGCCCCTGCGCGACCTCCTTGCACAGCACGGGGTCGACGTTGGCCAGCACCATCAGCTCGCGTTCCCTGATCGCCTGCTCGTAGCACTTGCCGAGCTCGAAGGTGAACGCGCGCACCAGGTGTTCCTTCTCGACCGGCGAGAGGCTCTGCCAGAACAGCCTCGGCTGCGTGAAGTGATCCGCGAACGACGCCGGGGCCTGCCGGATCTTCACCGCCTTCGGCAGCGGCTGCGCCACCTCGACGAACGGCCGGTCCTCCGGCCCCGCGTCGAACGGGTTGCCGCCGTCGAGGGTGTTCGGCCGGTACGGTGCGACACCGGCGTGCACGGCGTGCTGGTGGAACCCGTCCCGGAACATGTCGTTGACCGGCGCGTGCGGCCGGTTGACCGGGATCTGGTTGAAGTTCGGGCCCGCGAGCCTGGTCAGCTGGGTGTCCAGGTAGGAGAACAACCGCGCCTGGACCAGCGGGTCGTCGGTGACGTCGATGCCCGGCACCAGGTTCCCGACGTGGAACGCCACCTGCTCGGTCTCGGCGAAGTAGTTCATCGGGTTGCGGTTGAGCGTCAGCATCCCGATCGGCTGCACCGGCGCCAGCTCCTCCGGCACGATCTTCGTCGGGTCCAGCAGGTCGATGCCCTCGAACGTCTGCCTCGGCGTGTCCGGGAAGACCTGGATGCCCAGCTCCCACTGCGGGTAGGCGCCGGACTCGATGGCGTCGGCGAGGTCGCGGCGGTGGAAGTCGGGATCCACGCCGCTGATCATCTGCGCCTCCTCCCACACCAGGGAGTGCACGCCCAGCTTCGGCTTCCAGTGGAACTTCGCGAGCGAGGTCCCGCCCTCGGCGTCGACCAGCCGGAACGTGTGGACGCCGAACCCCTCCATCGTGCGGTAGGAGCGGGGGACCGCGCGGTCGGACATCTGCCACATGACGTGGTGGGTGGCCTCGGTGTGGGTCGAGACGAAGTCCCAGAACGTGTCGTGCGCGCTCTGCGCCTGCGGGATCTCGCGGTCCGGGTGCGGCTTGGCGGCGTGGATGATGTCGGGGAACTTGATCCCGTCCTGGATGAAGAAGACCGGGATGTTGTTGCCCACCAGGTCGAAGTTGCCCTCCTGCGTGTAGAACTTCGTCGCGAACCCACGCGTGTCGCGGACCGTGTCGGCCGACCCGCGCGACCCAACGACGGTGGAGAACCGCACGAACACCGGCGTTTCCACGCCGTCACCGAGGAACGCGGCCTTGGAGACCTTGCCCGCCGTGCCGTAGCCGATGAACACGCCGTGTGCGCCGTAGCCACGGGCGTGCACCACCCGCTCCGGGATCCGCTCGTGGTCGAAGTGCATGACCTTCTCGCGCAGGTGGTGGTCCTGCAGCAGCGTCGGGCCGCGCTCCCCCGCCTTCAGCGAGTGGTCGGTGTCGTACAGCCGAAGGCCCGTCGACGTGGTCAGGTACTCGCCCTGCTGCCCCTTCGCCTGCTTGGGGGCACCGGTCGGCGCGCCCGTCGGCGTCACCGTCTCCGGCCCGGTCTGGTCTGGTTTGGGCGGCAACGGTCCACGGGGCTCGGTCGGCTCCTCGAGGGAGGGCGGCTCGCTGTTCGGGGCGCCGGGAATCGGTGGGTTCACCATTTCGGTGACTTTCTCCACCGCCTTGTCGAGCGCCGCCTTGACGAGCTTGCCCGGCTTGCTGGGGGCCACTGCTTCCTCCTCGGGACGGATGACGTCCAGAGGAGGTACCCACGCTTCGGGCACCTACTCCCCCGCCGCGGGCCGGACCACTCGACCGGGGAGACGGCGTACCGGTCAGCGGGACCGGTGGCGGCCACCGGGGCCGTGTACCGGCGGGGCAGGCGGCGCCGGTCTCAGTAGTCGTCGTCCTCGTGGTAGCGGGGCTCGGCCTTCCTGACCGGCCGGTTCGCCCACGAGTCGATCACCACGACCAGGAGCGCGAGGATGATCAAGGGCACCCCGAGGATCGCGATGTCGCTCCAGATGCAGAGCCCCGCCACCATCAGCATCGGCACCACAGCGAACATGCAGAACGGGTCGACCCGTCCGAAGAACCGCTGCTTCTGCCCACTCGAGCTGTCGTACCGCGTCGCGATCGTTCCGCCCGCCCATCGTCCGTGCCGTCTATCAGGCGCTCGCTCAAGGAGACCCGGGGGCAGCATAGTAGCCACGCCCATCCGGGACGCGCGAACCTCCACATTGGCGCGACAACGGGAAAGCGACCGGTCCCGGGGCCTGCGCCGGGACGCGACGAGGTGGTCACGTACCGTCCGGGCATGAGTTACTCGTCGCCGGATCCGCGGTGGACCCGTCTCGACCAGTCGCGGCCCGCGCCGGCCGGGTCGCGGGCGGTCGCCTCGGACGGGCTCGCCGGGGGTGGTGGGCCGATCCTGCCCCTGTTGCGCGCCGCGGTGACCGACGAACCCGTCGACCACGAGGAGTTGCTCGACCACGTCGCGGCCGTCGTCCACGACGTCGAGCCGGTACTCGACCCGCGACCGGAGCTGCTCGCACTGCTGGACCTGCCGGACGTCGCCGAGCCCGGCCCCGGCCGCGACGCCGCACTCGCGCGGGTCGACGAGCTGCGGGACGCACCGGAAGAGCACGCCGAGCTGATCGGCGCGGTCGCGCTGGCCGTGTCGGCGATCTCGGCCGTGGCGACCGTGGCACCGTCCTACGACCTCGCGCCCGCCGCGGTCGGGCTGGTCTGCGTCGCGTTGCACGCCGAACCGCCGGTCCGCTCGGCGAAGGAGGCCTACCAGCACGCTCGCGCCGCCCGCAACGCGCTGACCGAGGAGCTGCCGGCGTTCACCGCCACGGTGCTCGACGCGGCCACGCAGCAGGACACCGCGCTGGAAGCGCCCGCGGCGCGGGTGCTGCTGCGGAGCTACGTGCTGCGCCGCTGGCTGCTCGAAACCACGTGGCCGCAGCGCCGCGTGTGCTGGCGCGTGCTGGACAAGGTCGCGGCCGCCACCTACCCGCCCGCGGACGCGGTCACGTTGACCCGCCTGACCGAACGGCTCGACGAGTTCCAGTTCCGCCGCTGGCCGACCTGACGCGCCACCTGCCCGCGTCAAGCGGCGGACCCCGGCCTGCGCCACCATGAGGTCATGACCGAACGGTTCGAGTACAAGGTGGTCGAGCTGCGGGAGAAGCTGCTCGGCGGCAAGATGTCCGGTGCGAAACTCGAAGGGGTGCTCAACGAGCACGCCGCGCAGGGCTGGCGGGTGAAGGCCATCACGACCGCCGAGGTCAAGGGGCGCATCGGCCCCGGCGGCGTGGACGGCGTCCTCGTCACCTTCGAACGACGCACCGGCCGGTAGCGAGTGCCGTCAATGGGCCGTTCAGGGCGCTGAGCGCCCTGAACGCGCCTTTCAGGGCATTGCCACGCCGTCGGGGACTGGGATTGGACGCGCATCGACTTGAGGCAGCACCCTGGACACATGAGCGCGCCGCAGGTGTCCGAGGAGGACTTCGAGCTGATCCGGGGGCAGGTCCGTGACTTCGTCCGGTCGCGGGTCGTGCCCCGCGAGACCGAGATCATGCGGACCGACCGCATCCCGGACGACCTGCGGTCCGCCGCGGCCGGGATGGGCCTGTTCGGCTACGCGATCCCCGCGCGGTGGGGTGGGCTCGGGCTCGACCTGACCCAGGACGTCGAGCTGGGCATGGAGTTCGGCTACACCACGCTGTCGCTGCGGTCGATGTTCGGCACCAACAACGGCATCGCGGGCCAGGTGCTCGTCGGGTTCGGCACCGACGAGCAGCGCGAGCAGTGGCTCGGCAGGCTGGCGACGGGCGAGGTCGTCGCCTCGTTCGCGCTCACCGAGCCTGGCGCGGGCTCCAACCCCGCCGGGCTGCGCACCCGCGCCACCCGCGACGGGGACGGCTGGGTGCTCGACGGGCGCAAGCAGTTCATCACCAACGCGCCCATCGCGGACCTGTTCGTCGTGTTCGCCCGCACCGCGCCACCTCGGCCAGGAGACCCCGGCATCGCGGTGTTCCTCGTGCCCGCGGACACGCCAGGGCTCACCGTCGGCCCGAAGGATGCGAAGATGGGCCAGGAGGGCGCGTGGACGGCCGACGTCGTCCTCGACGATGTCCGGGTGCCCGCCGACGCGCTCGTCGGCGGCGACGAGGCGGCGGGTTACCGGGCCGCGATGACCTCGCTCGCCCGTGGCCGCGTGCACATCGCCGCCCTCGCGGTCGGCACCGCGCAGCGGGCACTCGACGAGTCCGTCGCCTACGCGGCCGCCAACACCCAGGGCGGCACCAGGATCGGTGACTTCCAACTCGTGCAGGCCATGCTCGCCGACCAGCAGACCGGTGTCCTCGCCGGCCGCGCGATGGTCCGCGAGACCGCGCGGGCCTACGTCAGCGGCGAGGACCGCCGCATCGCACCGTCCGCGACGAAGCTGTTCTGCACGGAGATGGCCGGCACGGTCGCCGACCTCGCCGTCCAGATCCACGGCGGCGCTGGCTACCTGCGGGACATCCCGGTCGAGCGGATCTACCGCGACGTCCGGCTGCTGCGCCTCTACGAGGGCACCAGCGAGATCCAGCGGCTCATCGTCGGCGGCGGCCTGATCCGGCAGGCGTTGTCGGGACGGTGACCATGCCTGCCGCCGTGTTCGAGCGGATCACCCGCTGAGACCTGCCGACGCCGGTGGGCCGCCAGGAGTCACGGGCCGGTCGTCGGACGGCAGGGTCGCGGCGAGGTCGTCGAGGCTGGTGAGGGTGTCGGCGAGGGCGGTGCGCTCGGCGTCGGTGAGGGGGATCTCGCCCGCCCTGGCCAGGAAGGCGCGCACGTCGGCCGGGTCACCGGTCCGCGCCGCGAGTTCCGCGCGGTAGGCCAGGGCCGCCAGCACGTCGGCGGGCGGCGCGGTCCGCTCGTCCCTGCGCAGTGCGGTGTCGATGATGCGGGCGGCCTGGGTGTCGTCGCCGCGGGAGTCGCCCATCACCACCGCGTTCCGCAGGGACGCGGCCAGCTTGCTCGTGGCGGGCTCCTCCGTCCCGGGTTCGGCGCCGGCCGCGAAGAACCGGATCCAGTTCCCGCCAGGGTCGACGATCGAGAACCCGGACAGGCCGCCCACGTTCTTCCGCTTGCGGGGCCGGGTCATCCGGGGAATGCCGGACACCAGCAGCTTGCCGTGCGCCGCGCGCATCGACTCGGCGAAGGCACCGAACAGCGCGCCGGTGTCGGGGACCAGCACGACACACGTCCCGTAGGAGTCCTCCGGCACGAACTCCGGCATGCTGAAGAAGTCCAGCTGCAGGTCCTCGCGGCGCAGCGACACGTACGGGTGGGGGCGGACCTGGCGGTAGAGCCGGGTGAACCCCAGCATCTCGTAGAACTCGGCGATCTCGTCGATGGACCGGCAGGGCAACAGCGGTACCGTCTTCTCGTCAGCCATACGCCGTACCGTACGGCGTACGAGACGGCGGCACAACCGGGAGGAGACCGGCAGTGGCACGACAGGCTTCCGACCTGGTCCGCAGCGTCTACCTGCTGTGGGGCCACCACCCCGGCCCGAGCCGATCCGGTCTGACCGTGTCCGCGATCGTCCGCGCGGGCATCGAGATCGCCGACGCCGACGGGCTCGACGCCGTCTCCATGCGCAACGTGGCCGCCCGGCTCGGCGTCGGCGCGATGTCCCTGTACGGGCACGTGCCCGGCAAGGACGACCTCGTCGCGCTCATGACCGACTCGGTCTACGGCGAGGTCTACGACAACGATGTCGACGCCGCCGCGAGTGCGGGTGACTGGCGCGCGGCGATGCGGTTCGTCGCCACCAGGAACTGGGCGCTCTACGAACGGCACCCGTGGCTGTTCGACCTCCGCTCGTCCCGGCCTGCCGTCGGGCCGAACCTGAGCCGCAAGTACGAGACCGAGCTGCGGCCGCTGGAGGGCATCGGCCTGTCCGACGTCGAGATGGACGCCACGCTGACCCTGGTGCTCAGCCACGTCGACAGCACCGCCCGCGCGCACCGGGGCATGGCGAGGACCCAGGCCGAGTCCGGGATGTCCGACGCGCAGTGGTGGGGCGTCGTCGGCCCGGTCCTCGAACAGGTCATGACCGACGGCGACCTCGTCCTGTCCGCCAGGGTCGGCGGTGCGGTCGGCGCGGAGTTCAACGCGACGCAGGACCCCGCGCACGCGCTCATGTTCGGCCTCGACACCATCCTCGACGGCATCGAGGCCCGCATCGCGGGGCGCCGCGACCGCAGGCCGAGCGACCGCGGGTAGGGGCCCGGCGACTCCGCGGCCGTCGCGTTCCGGCGGTCACCGTGGCGGACGGCACCTTCTCATGGCAGGTAGGTCGGGGTGAACGTCACCGGGAGCCGGACCAGGCCGCGGGTCCACACCGACGACCGCCATTCGAGCGCCTCGGACAGCACCAGGTCCGGCAACCGGTCGATCAGGACCTCGACACTCGCCTTCGCGATGATCTCGGCGATCTCCGGCGCCGGGTAGGGGCAGCCGTGCTCGCCGTGGCCGAACGACATCATCGCCCGGTTGCCCACCGCGCCCCCGGCCGGCCGCACCTGCGGGTCGGCGTTGGCCGCGGCCAGTCCGAGCACCATCAGGTCGCCCGCGCGGATCCGCCGCCCGCCGAGGCTGGTGTCGCGGGTGGCGATCCGGCCGAGGTAGTTCTGCGTCGGCGTGTCGTGCCAGAGCACCTCGTTGAGCGCGTCGCCGACGCTGGCCCTGCCACCCGACAGCGTGATCGCGAACCGCTCCTCGGTCAGCATCAGCCCGATCGTGTTGCCGATCCAGTTCGTCGTCTGCTGGTGTGCCTGCAGCAGCACCACGAGCAGGTCCGACAGGATCTCCTCGTCCCCCAGGTTCACCGGGTCGGCCAGCAGGTGCGACGGCACGTCCGAGCCCGGCGACACCCGCTTGTGGTCCACGAGCCGCTGCATCTCGTCCTGCAGCCGCCCGAACACGGCCATCTGGTTCGCCGTCGACGAGCCGAGCACACCCATCACGTCGTCGACCAGCATCCGGGCCGCCGACTCGGGCACCCCGCACATCATCGCGGTGGCCCGCAACGGGATCCGCGACGCGTACTGGCTCATCAGCTCGGCCTCGCCCGCACCGGCGAACCGGTCGATGGCCTGGTCGGCGATCCGCTCGCACAGGCTCGCCAGCTCGAACTGGTCCACCGAGTCCAGCGCGTCGGAGAGCGCACCGGCACGCCTGCGGTGGTCCGGGCCCTCGGTGAACATGACCGACGGGTTGTGCACCAGGTGCGGCAGCAGCGGCCAGTCGTCCGGCACGGTCTCCCACCCGTTCCAGCGCCGGGTGTCCCGCGCGAACAGCGTGGCGTCGGTGGTGACCTGGTGCAGCTCCCGGTACCCGCACACGAACCACGCCGGGATGTCGCCCTCCAGCAGCACCGGTGCGACCGGTCCGTGCTTCTCGCGGATCTGCGCGTACATCCCAGCGGGGTCGGTGCGGTAGCGCTCCCCGTACAGCGGTACCGCGTCGGTGCGGCGCGCGACGTCGGTCATGATGAGACCGCCTCCCTGGCGGTGCTGAGCGCGTAGAGGTGGTCCATCAGGGTGATCAGCACCCGTTTCGCGGAGGCACGGTCGCGGGCGTCGCAGTCGATCAGCGGCACGTTGCCTGGTAGCGACAACGCGTCGCGCACGGCGTCGAGGCTGTGCGTCGCACCGGGGAAGTTGTTGCGTGCCACGATGAACGGTGTCCGGTGGTGTTCGAGGCGGTCGATGGCGTACCAGGAGTCGGCGAGCCGTCTGGTGTCCACGAGGACGACCGCGCCGAGCGTGCCGGCGAACAGCCGGTCCCACAGGAACCAGAACCGCTCCTGGCCAGGCGCGCCGAACAGGTAGAGCACCATCTGTTCGTCGAGGCTGATGCGGCCGAAGTCGAACGCGACGGTCGTGGTGGTCTTGCCGTCGGCCATGGCCGGGTCGTCGATGCCCGCGCCGGCCTGGGTCATCGTCTCCTCCGTGGACAGTGGCCGGATCTCGCTCACCGCCCGGACCATGGTCGTCTTGCCGACGCCGAAACCGCCGACGATCACGACCTTCAGTCCCTCGGACACCGTGCCGGCCAGCGGGGTGCGGGGCTCAGAGCTTGTGGAGTCCAACGAGCACCTTCCTCAGGAGAGCGGCGTCGGGCAACTGCGTGCGAGCGCGCGTCGACGACGACGGGTGACGAGCGGTGATCTTGTTCGCGCGCAACAGGTCGGACAGCAGGATCTTCACCACCCCGACCGGGAGGCCGAGGTCGGCGGAGATCTCCACGACGGCGACCGGGGTGCGGCAGGCGCGGAGGATCCTGGCGTGCTCGGACTGCATGCCGGGCACGGGTTCCGCGGCGGCGACGATCAGCGTGACGAGGTCGAGGCCGGGATCGTCCGCGACACTGCGCCCACGGGTGAGGGTGTAGAGCCGGTCCGGCTCCTCGTTGTCCAGCTCGCGACGGATCATGCCTGGTCGGTTCGCTCTGGCCGCCGAGGCGGCGCGATGAGGAACGCGCCGATCTGTTCCACCAGCTCGTTCATCCGGTGGCCGATCAGCCCGACGTCGGCCTCCTCGCTCGCGAGCACGGCCAGGTGGGCGCCCTCGCCTGCCTCGACGATGAACAGGATGCCGCCGTGGAACTCGGTCATCGAGTGCCGCACTCCGCCGGTGCCGTCGCCGAACTCGACGGAGGCGCCCTGCGACAGCGCCTGCACGCCGGCGGCGATAGCGGACAGCTGGTCGGCCTTGTCGACCGTGAGGCCCGCGGTGTGGCAGAGCTTCAGCCCGTCTCTGGAGAGCACCAGCGCATGGGTGGCGCCCGCGGTCTGCTCCACCAGGCTCTCCAGCATCCAGGTGAGGTTGGCGTCGGTCGCCATGGTCATGACTGGTCTTCCTCTCCAGCGGTCTGTTCGGGCGTGGTGGATCGGCGGCCCTGCTGGAAAGCGCTGAAGCGCGCGCCGATGTCGGTTCGTTTGCCGGTGCGTGCCGAGGGTTCCCGCTTCTCCTCCGTCGCGCGGACGACGGCGGCGAGCGTCTCCCCGCGTGGCCGCTTCGGCAGTGCGGGCAACTCGGCGGTGTCCTCGCCGGGCGGCGCCGCGTCCAGCACCGCGGTCGCCGTGGTGGCCGTGGCGGACGGCGTGGTCTCCCCGCCGACGGCCCTGACCGGCGCGCCGGCCCGCTCGCCGGCCCCCGCGGGCGTGGTCTGCTGCTCCTCGCGCGGGTGGATCACCAGCTGCTGCGGGATCCGCACGACCACCCCGGTGCCGCCACGCGACGAGGGCCGGAAGTACACCTGCAGCTTGTGCTTGCGTGCCAGCGAACCCACGACCACCAGCCCGAGGCGCGTGCCGGGCACCTTCGCGAGGTCCAGCGGCCCGGTGGTCGAGACCACCGACTCCGCCCGCGCGAGTGCCTGCGGTTTCATGCCGAGCCCGCCGTCCTCGACGGTGACGACGACCCCGGTGTGCAGCTCCTCGACGTAGACGTGCACCTCCTCCGACGGTGCGGAGAACCGGGTGGCGTTGTCCATCAGCTCGGCCAGCGTGTGCATCACGTCCTCCGCGGCGTGGCCGACGATCGCCGCCGTGCTGCTCGAATGGATCTGGATCCGTTGGTAGGCCTGGATCCGGCCCATCGCGCCACGCAGGATCGACTCCATCACGATCGGCTTGGTCCAGCGGCGACCGGAGCGGGCGCCGGTCAGCACGGCGATGCTGTCGGCGAGGCGGCCGGCCTGCGCGGTGCTGTGGTCGAGCTTGAGCAGGTCCCCCAGCACGTTCTCGGCGTGCCTGCCCTCCATCTCGCGGAGGTCGGCGAGCATGCTCGTCGCCATGGCCTGCACGCGGCCGGCGGCGTTCGCGCACGCGGCCATCGCGGCCGACCGCTGCCGTTCGCTCACCCCGATCTCCCGCACGACCGCGCCGAGGAGAGGCGCCGGTATGCCGCCTGCTTTCGGGCCCAGCTCCGCAAGGACGGTGTCGGCGGACGCGCCGTCGCGGACGCGGGCCGCCGCGTGCGGCAGCACCTCGTCGACCAGCCGCGCGAGCCCGTGTTCCAGGACGTGCAGCCGCCGCGCCGTGCGCCTGCCGCGGATCGCGCGGTAGGCGGAGAACGCCAGCGCGATGCACAGCCCGATGGCGAGGGAGCCCGCCGACAACGCGACGATCAGCCGGTCCTCCTCCGGCACCTGGAAGGTCACCCACAACGTCACCCCGGCCGTGACGGCCATGGCTAGCAGAAAGAGGAGCAGCACGTCGGTCATCGACCGCTGCTCCTGCGGGACGGGCTCTCGTGCTGGCATATCAGTCCTCACGCTGGGCGGCGCACCGAAACGCAGGTAGGCAAGATACTGGACAAGGCAAACGCCGGAGCCAGTTCGACCAAACGGACCTCGCGGCGCGACCTTCCTCTGGCAGGATGATCTGCCGTGCCGCTTTCCACTCCCCCCGGACCGGCGAACTTCGTCCGCACGATGCTGACCTACCAGAAGGCGCCACTGGCGTTCCTCACCAACGTGCTGGACACCTACGGCGACGTCGCGTCGTTCCGCCTGGCCACCAACCGGGTCGTCCTGCTGCGCCACCCCCACCACATCCGGCGGGTGCTGCAACAGAAGTCGGGGACCTACGACCGCAGTTCCATGCCGTACAAGATGTCCCGCACCCTGTTCGGCCGCGGCCTCGCCACCGTCGAGGGCGGCGAGGAGTGGCGGTCGATGCGGCGGATGATGCAGCCCTCGTTCCACTACCAGCGCGTCGCCTCCATGGCCGAGCACATGCAGGCCGTGATCCGCACCCGCCTCGAACGCTGGGACGAGATGGCGGCCGCGGGCGAGGTCATCGACACCGCGCCGGAGATGCGCAGCCTGACGTTGCGGGTGGTCGCGCGGGCGCTGTTCGCGTTGGAGGAAGGCGAGATCTGCGACCGGTTCGCCACCGCCATCGACACCATCGACCACGAGCTCAGCGCGTGGATGCAGTTCCCGCTGCTGCCGCTGTCCGTGCCGACGGCCGGGCACCGGCGCTACTGGGCGAGCCGCACGATCGTCGAGGAGATCATCGACTACGTGATCACCCAGCACCTGACCGACCAGGTGGACCGGGGTGACCTGCTGTCGCTGCTGATCATGACGGAGGACGAGGAGACCGGCGCCCGCCTGACCGACGAGCAGCTGCGCGACCAGGTCATGATCATGTTGTGGGCCGGCCACGAGACGGGCGCTAACGTGCTCACCTGGACGTGGTACCGGCTCGGTGCCCATCCCGAGGTCCAGCAACGGGTTCTGCGTGAGATCGACGACGAGCTCGACGGCGGGGAACCGACCCTCGCCGACTGCAGCAAGCTGACCTACACCCGGTCGGTGCTCGACGAGGTGCAGCGGCTGTACCCGCAGCAGTGGCTCGCGTCGCGGCGCGCGCTGCAGGAGGACGAGATCGGCGGGTACCGGATCCCCGAGGGCACGGACATCTTCTTCAGCCCGTACCACGCGCACCGGCACCCCGAGTTCTGGGACGACCCGGAGGAGTTCCGCCCGGACCGGTTCACCACCGAGGAGGTCGCGAAACGCGACCGCAGCGCCTACCTCCCATTCGGCTCCGGCCCGCACCTGTGCATCGGCAACCAGTTCGCGATGACCGAGATGCTGCTCGTGCTCGCGAGCACACTGCGGCGGTACCGCATCGAGCTGGAGTCACAGGAACCGGTCGCCCCCCGGCCACTGCTGACGCTGGGGCCGGAGAAGCCGGTCCGCGTCCGCCTCGTACCCCGCGGCCGGTCCGCCTCCTGAGACAGCCCGGCGTGGACGGCAGCCCTCGCGACACACCGACCCGCAGGCGGCCGGCCATGAAGGAGCGGCTCCTCGCGGAGCTCGACGCCCGCATCGCCCGGCACGCGGCCGGGGACTCCTCGGCGGTGCTCGACGAACACGCCCTCGCACTGGTCACGGAGCTCGCGGCGCTCGGCGAGCCGGACGCGGGCGGTCTCGCACGGGTCGCGGCGCTGCACCTGTGCCGGTACCAGGCGCTGCCACCCGAGCACGCCGAGGTCGACCTGCGGATCGCGCGGGCCCTGTACACGAAGCTGCACACGGTCGACCCCCGGCTGGTGCCGCCGGAGGTGCGGGAGCTGTTCGGGCTCGCCTCGCCGCACGACCGCGGCCTCGCGCTGATGCGTGAGTACGAACGGACCGGCGGTCCAGGCCACCTGGAGCGCGCGATCTCACTGTTCCGGCAGGAGTTGCTGGAGCAGCCGACCGCTTCCGGCGCGCACCGGCTCGCCGCCGCGCTGTTCCACCGCTTCGAACGCACCGGTCGGCGCGCCGACCTGGCGGAGGCGGTCGCACTGGGTCACGCGGTGCCCGACGGCCGCTGACCGGCACCGCGGTCCACAGTGCCGGGCCGGGCCGGAACAGAGCGCACGTTCGGATGTTCCGCAAGGACGTCGCCGCTGCCTAGCCTGCGAAGGACGCGATCCGGAGTCGGCAAGGAGACACAGTGGATGTGAAGCCGAGGTACAAGTTGCACCACTCGACCGTGCTCGACGCCGACCCGGACACGGTCTGGGCCGAGGTCCGCGACGTCATGAAGCTCGTGAAGATCGTCTTCGCCGACATGGCGGAGAGCGTGGAATGGGTCGATGGCGGCAGGGTGGAGGTGGTGCCCTCGCGGTACAACTTCTCGCTGCTTCCCGGTCACGACCTGGTCCAGCAGCAGATCGCGGGCCGCAACGAGGTCGAGCGTTCCGTCACCTACCGGACCGTCGCGCGTGCGCTGTGCATCATGGACTACGTCGCGACCTACCGCGTCCGGGCAGTGACCAACGACCCCACCCGCTCCTACATGGAGTGGACCCGCGACATCCAGGTCGCCGACGACGCGGCCCCCGAGGTCGTCGAGGCGATCTTCGGCATGATGGCCAACCAGATCAACGCGGTCCGCGACTACTTCGCGGGCCCGAGCGCGTAGCGCACGGGCTTTGGTGCCGTGAAGGCGCGTTGACTGGCGTGGCAACGCCCTGAAAGGCGCGTTCAGGGCGCTGGGCGCCCTGAAAGGCCCATTCACGGCACTCGTTGTACCGCCCGCCTTTCACGGCACCGGCGCACCCTGCGCGGGTGTGCCGTGGTTAGGGTTCGCCCATGCGTGTCCGGCAGCAGGGAATCACCGCCGCCGCCTGCGTGCTGTTCGCGCTCGTGCTCGGGCTCGTCCACGCCGGTGAGCGGGTGCCGAGCGATCTCGACGACGCCGCGTGGTCCGCGGTCGACGGGTGGCCGCACGGGGTGCTGCGTGCGCTGGTGCTGCCGACCGAGCCGTACGTGCTGCTTCCGGTGCTCGCGGCGGTGGCGCTGTGGTGCCTGCGCGCGGCCCGGCCGGGGGACGCGCTGTTCGTGGTGCTCGGCCCGGCGGTCGCCGTCGCCGTCAACACCTGGGTGCTGAAGCCGTTGTTCGACCGGTGGAAGGGCGACACGCTGGTCTACCCCAGCGGGCACACGGTCAGCATGGTCGCGACGCTCGTCGTGGTGGCCGTGCTGGTCGACGGGCGGGCGCGGGTGGTCACCGCCGTCGTCGGTGTCGTGCTGCTGGCCTGTGCCGCCGCCGGGATGGTCGGGCTCGGGTACCACTACGTCACCGACGTCGTCGGCGGCGCCTTCTTCGCGGTGTTCGCCGTCCTCGCGGTGCGCGGGCTGGTCCGCTCCCGGCGGACCCGACCGGACCGCGGGCGGTGACCTGCGAAGGGTGCTCAGCGTCCGGATAGACTCGGCGTGTGCCGCGAATGGGTACGGTGCTGACCGTAGTTGTGGTCGCGGCGCTGGTCGTCGCCGCGTTCGCGCTGCCCGTACCCGACCCGGTGCGGCTGCGGACGTGGGCCGGAGGCGCGGGTGCGACGGCCCCGGCGCTGATGTTCCTCGCCTACGTCGTGGCCACGCTCGTCCCGATCCCGCGCACCGTGTTCTCCCTCGCGTCGGGGCTGCTGCTCGGCCCGGTCGCGGGGATCACCGTCGCGCTGGTGGCGACCGCGGTCAGCGGGCTGCTGAGCTTCGCGCTGGCCAGGTCGGCAGGCAGGCGGATCGTGGCACGTCACCTGGACCGGGCCCCCGTCCGCAAGGTCGACGAGCGGCTGACCGGGGGCGGCTGGCTCGCGGTCGCGTCGCTGCGGATGATCCCCGTCATCCCGTTCCTGCCGACGAACTACGCGTGCGGCCTGTCCTCGGTGCGGACCTGGCCGTACCTGGCGGGCACCATGGCGGGCAGTGTGCCCGGCACGATGGCGGTGGTACTGCTGGGTGACACGCTCACCGGCGGCACCTCACCGACGCTGCTCGCCGTGTTCGCGGTGTGCGGGCTCGCCGGTGCGACCGGGCTGTGGTTCGCGATCCGGCGGCACGCGGTCGCCTGACGGCCGGTCATTCCGGGTCCGGGTTGCGCACGCGTCGTTTCCCCGCCGCTTCCCTGCGCACCTGCTCGGTGTGCTCGCTGATCGCGTCGAGCCTGCCTGCCAGGCCGGCGTGCTCGCCGTTCAGGTGCGCACGGACGGCGGCCAGGTGCGGCAGCAGGGAGGTCACGTCGTTGTCACCCAGCGCGACCCCGACGCGGTCGGCGGAGTGCCGTGCCGCCGTGCTCAGCCCGTCCAGTGCGCTGACCTGGCCCGCGAGGCCGCGCAGCACCGCGGCGTTGCGCCGGGCCCAGTCGGCCACCGCCCGGTCGCCCGCTCGCCGGTCGCGTTCGGCGTCGACCCGTGCCTCCCCGGTCCGCTCCCCGGTGGCGGACGGCTGCAGCCGCAGGAACCGCCGTTCGGCGGCCTGTCTGCTCGCCACGCCGAGAGCGGGCGCGAGCGCACCCCAGCTGGTCCCGCCCGCTCGGGCGGCGGCGATCAGTTCCGGTTCCCACGTGCCGAGCTCGTCACGCAGCACGCGCAACGCCGTCAGTGCCTCGATCAGCCGCTCCGGCGCCACGGCGCCGGTTCTGGCCGCCAGCACCACGTCGTGCACGTCCTGCATGGTGCGCGCTGGGGTCGCGTCCATCTGTCATCCCATCGACGACTTGGAGGTTGTCATCGTTTCGACGACATGGTAGAACAGAAGTGCGTGTTGACACCACAGTGAATGTCGAACCAGGAGGTGGATCCCGATGTTGATGCGCACCGACCCGTTCCGTGAGCTGGACCGGTTCGCCCAGCAGGTGCTCGGCGCCGCGTCCCCCGGAACCTGGTCCAAGCCGGCCACCATGCCGATGGACGCCTACCGTGCGGGCGGCGAGTTCGTCGTCTCCTTCGACCTGCCCGGTGTCGACCCCGACGCGATCGAGGTCGACATCGAACGCAACGTCCTGACCGTCAAGGCGGAGCGCAGGCCGCTCCCCGGCGGCGACGACGTGCAGATGCAGGTCTCGGAGCGGCCGCTCGGTGTCTTCTCCCGCCAGCTGTTCCTCGGCGACACCCTCGACACCGACCACATCGCCGCCGGCTACGAGGCGGGCGTGCTGACGCTGCGCATTCCCGTCGCGGAGAAGGCCAAGCCCCGGCGGATCGCGATCACCGGCGCAAACAGGGACCGGAAAGAGATCCAGGCCTGAGGGCCGCACTCCGGGAGGTCCGGCCGCGTGCCGGGCCTCCCGGAACGATGTTGTGCAAGAGAAAGGTGGCACCGTCCCGTGACCGCATCGCTCGACATCCCGACAGGTCATCCCCACCCCGCCCTCACCGCGCTGCGGGCATACCTCGCCGACGTCACGACCGCGCTCGGCATCGGGCTCGAGTCATGCACCGTCGACCACGACACCCCCGTCTCGGCCTACGTCGCGCTCGACGAGCACCTTCCCGGCTACCCCGGCCACGACACCGCGCTGCTGTGGGACGAGGTCCGCGGCTGGTCCGCCGCGATCGAGACCCACCGGTCCCGCGAACTCGTCGTCATCCGCCACCTCGGTGGCAGCGTCGTGCCGCCACCGGAGCAGGTCGCGAGGTTCGTCGCGGCACTGCGCGCGGACGACCACCGCGTCGGCACCATCGAACCCGCGGACCTCCGCCCGGCCTCGGGGCTCGACGACCTCGACACCGTTCTACGTGACCGGCACGCCGGTCACGTCCGCGCGCACGAACGGCGGTAGGCGCAGGCGTTCGTCCGGCGCCAGTTCCCCCGGCACAACCTGCTGACGACGTTGTGGAGCCGCGGTTTCGCCGACTGCGGCGGGTCGTCCCACAGCGCGCCGACGATCCGGGCACCCGAGACCGGCCTGCCCCCGCCCAGCACGAGCACGAACGGCGCCCCCTCGACCGGCCCAGCATCCCGATGTCCATCGCGTCGAGCCCACGGGCTCGACGGCGCGGGCCCGCGCTCGTCCGAAGCGGACGCGACGGCCGCCCGCCGGTGCCGCGCGGTGATTGATCGTCCCAGAACTGGCCGGAACTACTGGTGACACGCACCTCCGATCGGAGGTGTCACGCGTGGTCGAGCCGCCCCTAATTTTGGTGTACCCGGGTCGAGGGCCCCGGGCCCAGCGAAGGAGATATCGCACCATGAGGACACGAACCCTGCTCGTGAACCTGGTGGCGGTGGCAGCCACCGCGATCGCCGGACTCAGCCTCCCCGGCACGGCGAGCGCGACGACGTCCGGCGACGTCACCCCGTTCATCGTCGGCGGCGGCAACGCGACGGAGACCTACTCGTTCATGGCTTCCCTGCAGAGCAGCTCGGGTGGCCACTCCTGCGGCGGTTCGCTGATCAAGGCCAACTGGGTGGTCACCGCCGCGCACTGCGGCACCCCGTACCAGGTCCGGATCGGCACCACCAACCGCACCAGTGGCGGCACCGTGGCCAGGGTGGCGAGGCGAGTCGCGCACCCGACCGCCGACCTGGCACTGCTCCAGCTGTCGACGTCGGTCCGCCAGGCGCCGGTCGCCATCGCGAGCACGTCCGGCCCGGTCGGCACCCAGACCCGGATCATCGGCTGGGGCCAGACCTGCCCGACCCCGGGTTGTGGCGGGGCGCCGGTCACCCTGCAGGAGCTGAACACCTCGATCGTCAGCGACAGGGAGTGCGCCGGCATCCGCGCGGCGAGTGAGATCTGCACCGACAACCCGAACAACTCCCGCGGTGCCTGCTACGGCGACTCCGGCGGCCCGGAGGTCAAGCGGGTCGGCGGTGCCTGGCAGCTGGTCGGCGCCACCAGCCGCTCCGGCGGCGGCTCCACGTGCGCCCGGGAACCGTCGATCTACGTCGACGTGCCGTACTTCCGGAGCTGGATCACCCAGTACACCGGAGCGCTGTAACCGAGTGGTCGCGTGGCCGTCCCTTCCCGGGGCGGCCACGCGCCGCGCTCCCGTTCGTGACCCACGTCATGCGGCCGCGCTGTCACAGGGGCCGGGTCGTCGGCATCTCGTGCTCGCCCGAGAACCGCCAACGACATCGAGGGAGCACACGCCATGAACCTCGCGCTGTGGATCGTCACCGGACTGCTCGCCACCGCCTACCTGTTCGGCGGCATCGGCAAGCTGACCGTCCCGAAGGAGAGGATCGCGGCCTTCGGCCCGAGCGGCCGGTGGGTCGAGGACTTCGGCGGCGGCACCGTGAAGACCATCGGCGCGTTCGAGGTCCTCGGTGCGGCCGGGCTGATCCTGCCCGCCGTGCTCGGCGTCGCGCCGGTGCTGGTGCCGCTGGCCGCCACCGGCCTCGCGCTGATCATGGCAGGCGCGGCGGTCGTCCGCCTGCGGCGGCACGAGACCAAGTTGATGCTCGTGGACCTGGTCTACCTCGCACTGGCCGTTTTCGTGGCGTGGGGCCGGTTCGGTCCCGAGTCCTTCACCGGCTGACCGCACGCAACCGTGGTGTGGCCGAGCCCCTGGGCCGCCGCGGCAGTGGCGAAACCGGGGCGGCGAGGTAGCGGGTCGGCGTCCGGCTCCGGCCCGCGTGGTGCGGTAGCGTCCTCGTGTGGTCGCCCCCGAACTCCACCGATTCGCGTCGGTCGCCGCCTACAACGCCGCGTTCCCGGCCTGCCAGATGCCGACCGCGCTCACGGCGCGCCACCAGCTGCGCGGGTACCACCTCGCCATGCGGGGCCTGGTCGACGACCTGGCCGGCACGCCCGGCGCGATGATCGTCGACTTCCTCCCCGGCGGGCCACCGGCGCCGGGGACACCGGACCGGGTCGGCACGGTCGTGGCGAGCCCGTGGCGGGAGGCACCCATTCTCGTGCTGGCGCAGGGGGTTTCGCTGTGGGCGGCGTGGCGGACCGTCGTGCGGCGCTGGCCCACCAAGCTCTCCGAGGTGCGGGACCTGCTCAACGGCGTCGAGTCGAACCCGCCGCGCT
Source organism: Actinophytocola glycyrrhizae (assembly GCF_042653545.1). Lineage (NCBI taxonomy): Bacteria > Bacillati > Actinomycetota > Actinomycetes > Pseudonocardiales > Pseudonocardiaceae > Actinophytocola > Actinophytocola glycyrrhizae. Next base: position 204,295 of record NZ_JBHSIS010000017.1, on the reverse strand, counting down.
GAGTAGCAGGCGTCACACCACCGCGCTGTCACACGGAGCGGGTGACCGGCATCTGGTGTTCGTCCACTGCACCACACGAGGGAGGACGACATCATGGCTGCCCGGATCGACCTGTTCGCCAACGAGACCGGCGTCAAGCTCGCCAAGCGGTTCGCCAACACGGGCCTGGTGGTCGAGCACTCGGCACTGCCCAGGGCCACCCGGGAGCTGGTGAGCCTGCGCGCAAGCCAGATCAACGGCTGCGGCTGGTGCATCGACATGCACACCAAGGAGGCGCTGGCCGCGGGCGAGTCCCCGGTCCGGCTCAACCTGGTCGCCGCGTGGCGCGAGTCGACCGTGTTCACCGAGGCCGAGCAGGCCGCGCTGGCGCTCGCGGAGGAAGGCACCCGGCTGGCCGACGCCGCCACCGGCGTGTCCGACGAGACCTGGGCCCAGGTGCGCGAGCACTACGACGACGACCAGACCGTCGCGCTGGTCGCACTGGTCGCGCTGATCAACGCCGCCAACCGGCTCGCGGTCATCGTGCACCAGAAGGGCGGTTCCTACGAGGCGGGCATGTTCGCCGCCATGCGGGACTGACCGGCGGCAACGTGGTGCGCCCGGCCCAGGATCGGTGATCCCGGGCCGGGCTCACGGCGTTGCCGGGCCGAGGTGGTCGGCCCGGTCCGCCAGGTAGCGCCGTTCGACGTGGTTTCCGGTGAGGGCGGCCGCCTCACGGTAGGCGGCGGCCGCGGCCGCGGTGTCGCCGGTCTGCTGGAGCAGGTGGGCACGGACGGCGCGTTCCCGTTGGCGGGTAAGGGGTTCCTGGTCGAGGTGGTGGCGCTGGTTGAACTCGTCCAGCAGCACCAGCCCCCGCGCTGGGCCGTAGGCCTTGGCCACCGCGACGACGCGGCTGAGCCGGACCGGCGCGGTGGGGGCGAGCCGTTCGAGCCACAGGTACAACGCGGCGATCTGCGGCCAGTCCGTCCGGTCGGGTGCCGGTGCGGTGGCGTGCACCGCCGCGATCGCGGCCTGCAGCTGGTACCGGCCGATCGCACCGCGGTGCCAGACGCTGTCGATCAGCTCGGTGCCCTCGCGGACGAGGTCCGGGTCCCAGCGCGAGCGGTCCTGTTCCGCCAGCGGCACCAGTTCGCCGTCGTCGCCCGTGCGGGCCGCGTGCCGGGACTCGGTGAGCAGCATCAGCGCGAGCAGGCCGGTCACCTCGGCGGTCGCCGCGCCGGTGGCAGGCAGGGTGTCGCGGAGCATGCGGGTCAGCCGGATCGCCTCGCGCGTCAGGTCGACACGGGTGAGCTCGTCGCCCGCGCTGGTGGTGTAGCCCTCGTTGAAGATCAGGTACAGCACCTGTGTGACGGCGGCCAGCCTGCTGTCCCGGTCGGCGTCGGCCGGTGGTGTGAACCGGGCGCCCGCGCGCGCCAGTTGTTGTTTGGCACGGCTGATCCTGGTGCCCATGGTGTTCTCGGGCGTCCCGTGGGCGTGGGCGATCTCGGCGGTGGTCAGGCCGCCGACCGCGCGCAGCGTGAGCGCCACCTGGGAGGTGGTGCTGAGCGCGGGATGACAGCAGAGCAGCAGGAGTGTGAGGCTGTCGTCGGTCTCCGGTGGCGGGCCCGCGTGGCGGCCCGGTTCGTGCATGGCGACCTCGGCAAGGCCCGCCTCCTGCTCGCGCCTGCGACGGGCCTGGTCGGCGCGGAGCAGGTCGACCATCTTGCGGTAGCCGATGCGGATCAGCCAGCCGCGCGGGTTCTCCGGCACACCGGTGCCGGGCCAGGTGCGGCTCGCGGCGAGCAGCGCCTCCTGCACCGCGTCCTCGGCGATGTCGAAGCGGCCGAACCGCCGCACCAGCGCGCCGAGCACCTGCGGCGCCTCGGTGCGCAGCAGGTGCTCGACCACCACCGCGCCGCTCACGCGGTGAAGTCGTCGCCCATGACCGGGCGGATCTCGACCGGCTCCCCCAGCGCGTCGACGATGCGCGCGGCGATCTCGACGGCGCGCTCGTGGCTCGCCACGTCGATCACCGCGAAGCTCGCCAGTACCTCCTTGAGCTCGGCGAAGGGCCCGTCGGTGGCCACCACGCCCGTCTCGGACCGGTGGACGGTCGTGCTGACCGCGGGATGGCCGAGCCCCATGCTGGTGACGAACTCGCCGGTCTCGGTGAGTTCCTTCTCGAACTCCTGGTAGGTGGCGAACGCGGCCAGCGCCTCCTCGGACGGGGCGTCCGCGGTGTCCGCGTCCCACGCGGCGGCCGGGGTGTAGCCAAGCAGCAGGTACTTCACGGTGGTGCCTCTTCCTCGATCGGGCCCGAGCAACGGTACGCAGGTGACCACGTCACCTGCCCGCCGATCTCGACACGGTTCACCTGTGACCCGGATCACGAAAGCGGGTGTCGAGAAGGGTGCGGCGGCTCCGAGGTACCGGCGCAAGGCAAGCAACCCGAGGAGGACGAGATGACCGAGACCACCACCCGGCCGAGCGCCGGCCTGCGAGCTCTCGACCGGCTCGTCGGCACCTGGACGGTGACCGGCGGCGCGGCGGGCACGGTGCGCTACGGATGGATGCCCGGCGGGTTCTTCCTGCTCCAGCACGTGGAGCTCAGCCAGTTCGGGCAGCCGGTCACCGGCATGGAGGTGATCGGCAACCTGCGCCCGTTCGGCGAGCCGGCGGGCACGGACGTGGTGTCCCGTTTCTACGACTCGACCGGCAACACGCTGGACTACGTCTACGAGCTGACCGACGACACGCTGACCATCTGGGGTGGGGCGAAGGGCAGCCCGGCCTACTTCCGGGGCACGTTCAGCGCCGACGGCGACTCGGTCACCGGCGAGTGGGTGTACCCGGGCGGGGGCGGCTACCCGTCCACCATGACCCGCGTCTGACGTTCCGGGGGCCGGGAGCGGGGACGAACCGCCGCTCCCGGCCCCCGGAACGTCAGAACAGGGCGATGAGCACCAGGATCACGAGCACGGCGATGACGATGCCGACGATCGGCACCCCACCGGGACGCCTGCGGTAGTGGCTGCGGACCGTCGTGGTGCGGAACAACCCGTACGGCACCCGGCGGCGATGTCTGCTGACCCACGGCATGTCTGCTTCTCCTTCCGCCATGTTCGAAGCAGGAGTACCCAAGCCACGGCGCGGCGACACCAGATGGCTGACTCCGCGAGTACCGGCGTTTCGGTTCGGCGACGGCCGAACGGATCCGGTCATACGGTGCCGGCATGACGGCATCCGCGCTGACCGACCCGGCCTTCACCATGCCCCCGGTGCCCGACGGTGGTCCCCGGGACGGGATTCGCTGGCTGCGTGGAACGGTCGCGCGGTTCGCCGACGGGCAGGCACACCAGCGCCGCCGCCTGCACGTCACCGGCATGCTGGCCCGCGCAGACGTCACCGCGCTGCGCGCGGCCGCCGCGGCGGCGACCCGTGCCGTGTTCGACAGCGGGCACCCGGTCGACGTGCTGGCACAGGTGGCACCGGTCGTTCCGGTCGAGGTCCTGGCCGAGGCACTGGACATGCCGCCGGTGCCGGTCCACCACGTCGCGGCGGCGGCCGCGGCCTACCAACCCGGTGGCGACTCCGCCGACGCGCAGGCCGACAACGCGGTCGCGCACCTCGTCACCGTCTTCGGCGGGGTGCCGGACGAGTCGACGGCGGCCAGGATCGGGGTGCTCGTCCAGGCCCACACCGCCACCGCCTGCCTCATCGGCAACGTCGCGCGGACCCTGCCACGCGCACCCGGCCTGCCCGCGGACGCGCTCGTGGCGAGGACACTCCGGCTGGCTCCGCCCGTGCGCACCACCCGCAGACTCGACACCGGCACCGGCGCGGTCGTGACCGTCGACCTCGCGGCGCGCCGACTCCCGTTCGGCGCGGGCCCGCACGAGTGCCCCGGCCGCGACCACGCGGTCGCCATCGCCGAGGGGGTCGTCGAAACCCTGCTCGAATGTCCGATGTGGACGATCAGCGCCGGGGCTCGCCGTTCCCGGTAGCCAGCAGGGCCGCCACCCGGTCCGCTTCCCGCAGGCCCATCTGCCGGTACAGCGCCAGCGCCGCCCGCCACGACGCCACGGCGTGGGCGGTGCCACCGGTGGCGTACCGGACGCAGCCGATGCCTTCCAGTGCCCGCGCCTCCTCGTACCGGTCGCCGGTGGCACGCGCCATCGTGAGCGCGTCGGTGTGCCACGAGCACGCCGGCGCGGGCGAACCCGTCGCCAGGTGGGCGGCGCCGAGGTGGTTCAGCACCTCGGTCACGATGCCGTGCGCGCCGATCGACTCCGCCGTGCGCAGCGCCTCCTCGTAGCAGCCGATCGCGTCCTCGACGCGGCCCGCGAGGCGGTGCACCTCGCCGAGGTTGCCCAGCGTCCGTGCCGTGCCGCCGCTGTCGCCCGCCTCCCGGAAGACGGCCAGGGCCTCGGTGCAGTCACGCAACGCCCGCTCGTGGTCGCCGAGCCTGGTGTGGACGACACCGAGGTTGGTCAACAGCGTCGCCCTGCCGACCCGCAGATCCAGTTCGCGCACCAGCACGAGCGCCTGCTCGTAGTGGTCGATCGCCTCTGCGTAGCGGCCGAGCCGCTCGTAGAGGTTGCCGAGGTTGTTGAGCGCGCCCGCTTCGGCGTTGCGGTCGCTGCCCGCGCGGCAGATCGCCAGTGCCTGACGCTGGAGGCGCATCGCCTCCTCGTGCCGCCCGAGCCGCTGGTGCGCCACCCCGAGGTCGTAGAGCGCGGCGCCCTCCGCCGCGTCGTCGCCTGCGAGCCTGCTCGCGTGGAGCGCGTGCCCGAGCACGACGAGCGCGTCGTCGTGCCTGCCGCCCTGGTCGAGGCGCCGCCGCAGCACCGAGGCCAGGTCACCGGCCGGGACTGCCCAGCCCCGGTCCGCGGTGAACGCGAGCACGGCGAGCAGGTTGTGCCACTCGGCGTCGAGCCACGTTCGCGCCTGGACCGGGTCGGTGAGCGGCGGCAGGGCCACCTCGCCGCCCTCCGGCTCCCCGGTGTCCGCGTCGTTCGGGTGCAGCACGTTCATCGCCCTGGTCGCGGCCGAGGTGAGGTAGCCGACGAGCCGTGCGACGGCGGCGTCGCGGTCCGGCACGGACAGTTCCTCCGCCGCGCGTTCGCTGGCGTAGGTGCGCACCAGGTCGTGCATGTCGAACCGCCCGTCGGCCAACCGCCGCACCAGGTGGGCCCGCACGAGCCGCTCGACGCGGCCGCGTGCGGCACGCAGGTCGGTGCCGAGCAGCGCGGCCGCGGCGTAGGAGTCGATGGCCCTGGCCGGGTGGGCCCCGAACAGCCAGAAGTCCGCGACGTGCCCGCCCAGGTGGCGCAGGGACCAGGAGAACACCGTGCCGATGGCGGTCGCCGGGTCGCCGACGTCGAACAGGCCGGTCCCCTGCTCGGTCAGCTCCGCGACCAGCTCGGGCAGCGGCTGTTCGCGGCGCACGGCCTGCGCGGCCACGATGCGCAGTGCGAGCGGCAGCCCGCCGCAGTGCCGCGCCAGCCGCCGCGCGGCGGCCGCCGACTCCTCGGACTCCTCGACGCGCACACCGATGTGCGCCCGCAGCAGCGCCAGCCCGTCGTCGGCCCGCAGCGGGCGCAGCTCGAACTGCCGGGCACCGGGTTCGACCTGGAGCCCGGCGAGGTCGGCGCGGCTGGTGGTCACGGCGAAACAGGTCGGGCTGCCCGGCAGGAGCGGCCGCACCTGGTCGACGTCGACCGCGTTGTCCAGCACCACGAGCAGCCGCCTGCCGGACACGACGCTGCGGAACCGGGCCGCGCGTTCGTGCTCGTCGTCCGGGATGCCCGCGTCCTCGACGCCGAGGCCACGCAGGAAACCGGCCAGCACGTCCGCCGGGCGCCTCGGTTCGAGCGGGGAGTACCCGTGGAGGTCGACGTAGAGGCAGCCGTCGGGGAACAGCTCCACGACGCGGTGCCCCCAGTGCACGACGAGCGCGGTCTTGCCGACCCCGGCCGGACCGGAGATCGTGGACAGCCGGACCGGCACGCCACCGTCGCCGGGACCGGCGAGCACCGCGCTCAACGCGGCCAGCTCCGGCTCGCGGCCGGTGAACCCGGCCGGGTCGGCGGGCAGCTCGTTCGGGGTGCGGCGCTCCGGCTCCCGGCGACGGCGCAGCACGTCCCGTGCGGTGGCGAGGCGGCGCCGCTCGGCGGCGGGCACCCCGAGCGCGGTCAGCAGGTCGTCCAGCACCTCGACCGGCGGCAGGGTCGTGCCGGCGAGGTAGGCGTAGAGGGTGCTCTGGGAGACGTTGAGTTGCCTGGCGAGCGCGGCGACCTTGACCTGTCCTTCCGGACGGCGCCGCGCCCAGCGCTTCAGCGCGCGGCCGAGGTCGGCGGACGTCCTGATGGGTTCGGCGTCGGCCGCGTCGCCGGACATCGTTCACCCCGTTCCAGACTTTCCAGACTTGGCGGGCACTCCTGGCGCTCACCCTCCGATCATGATGCGCTACCCAGCGACACCGGAAACGAGTGGAGGCTCGATGAGGAGAAAGCTAGCGGTGCTGCTGACCGGCCTGCTGATGGCCGCCGGACTGTCGGTGGCCACCGGTGCCACCGCACAGGCGGCACCGTGCGGTGGCACGTACACGATCGTCGTCGGCGGGATGAACGACCCGACGTCGAGCATCTTCACCGGCAACGTCAGCCAGCGGGTCGGCTACTCGGCCGCGCTCAACAGCCAGAGCGCGCGGGAGGGCGTCAACGAACTGAACCGGCTGATCCGCGACCAGCGGCGGCTGTGCCCCGGCCAGCACGCCAAGGCCATCGGGTTCTCCGAGGGCGCCGCGGTCGTGCACATCTGGGTCACCGAGAACTGGCAGACGTTCGGCAACGTGAACGCGGTGCTGATCGCCGACCCGAAGCGCGCGGCAGGTCCTGGCGCCGCGGGTCTCGCCGGGCAGTGGTACTCCGGGATCATCGGCGCACCGCTCGCCGGCGCGGACAACTTCTTCGGCAACGTCCCCACGGTGACCATCTGCACCGACGACGTGATCTGCGACAGCACGGCGGCCTCCGGCTGGCTCGGCTACCCGCACAACCACATGAACTACAGCTTCAACGTCGACCACTACTCCAACGACGGCAACGGGCAGTGGTTCAACGGGGTGTTCATCCCCCGGTAGGCGCTCCACGGGGGTGGAGAAACACGACGAAGGTGCGTGGCCGTCCAGGCCACGCACCTTCGTCGTGACAGCTAGCGGGTACGCGCCGTGCGGCGGCGACGGCCGCCGAACAGGTCGCCGAGAACCCGGAAAGGCAGAGTGAGCACGCTCTTGACGGTGGCGGCAATCGAACCCGCGGCGTTGCTGCCCCGTCGTGCCGGCCTGGCCATGGTGAACTCCTCCTCTTCGCCGTTCATGTCCCCCAAGGACTACCCGCCCCGAAGCTCACTCAAACGGGTGACGGTCCGGGCCACGGTCGACCGCCAGGAATTGTCGGTGGCCGGTGTCACACTGTCCCGTGGTCGGGGAGACGACCACGAGGAGGTATCGATGACCGGCGTACGCGTGCTCGTCGGCACCCGCAAGGGTGCCTTCGTGCTGGCCTCGGACGGAACCCGCGCGAAGTGGACGGTGACCGGTCCGCACTTCGGCGGCTGGGAGGTCTACCACGTCGCGGGTTCTCCCGCGGCACCTGACCGGTTGTACGCGTCGCAGTCCACGGCGTGGTTCGGTCAGCTCATCCAGCGCTCCGACGACGGTGGGGTGTCGTGGCAGCCGGTGGGCAAGGACTTCGCCTACGACAGCGACCCCGGCACGCACCAGTACTACGACGGCAGCCAGGTGCCATGGGAGTTCAAGCGGGTGTGGCACCTGGAGCCGTCGCTGACGGACCCGGACCTGGTGTACGCGGGCATCGAGGACGCGGGGCTCTTCCGCACCACCGACGGCGGCGCGAACTGGCACGAACTGCCCGGTCTCCGCGAGCACGGCACCGGCCCGACCTGGCAGCCGGGCGCGGGCGGGTTGTGCCTGCACACGATCATGCAGCACCCGACCGACCCGCAGCGGCTGTTCGCCGCGATCTCGGCGGCCGGCGCGTTCCGCACCGACGACGGCGCCAGGACGTGGAAGGCGATCAACCGCGGTCTCGTCTCCGACGGCATCCCCGACCCGGACGCCGAGGTCGGCCACTGCGTGCACCGCCTCGCGACGCACCCGTCGCGGCCGGACACGCTGTTCATGCAGAAACACTGGGACGTCATGCGCTCCGACGACGCCGGGGAGAACTGGCGGGAGATCAGCGGCGACCTGCCGAGCGACTTCGGGTTCCCGATCGCGGTCCACGCCCACGAGCCGGAGACGGTCTACGTCGTCCCGATCACCAGCGACTCCGAGCACTACCCGCCGGAGGGCCGCCTGCGCGTGTACCGCTCGCGCACCGGCGGCGACGAGTGGGAGCCGCTGACCACGGGCCTGCCGCAGGAACACTGCTACGTCAACGTCCTGCGGGACGCCATGGCCGTCGACACCCTCGACGACTGCGGAATCTACTTCGGCACCACCGGCGGCCAGGTCTACTGCTCCCCCGACGCGGGCGGCACGTGGTCGCCGATCGTGAGCGACCTGCCGCCCGTGCTCTCGGTGGAGGTGCAGACGTTGTGACCGTGCGGGTCAAACTGCCCACCCACCTACGGCGGCTCGCGGGCGTGGACGGCGAGGTGCGCCTGGACCTGCCTGCCGAGGTCACCACGGACACGGTGCTCGATGCGCTGGAGGCCCGCCACCCCGTGCTGCGCGGCACCATCCGCGACACCACGACCGGCCGCAGACGGGCGTTCGTCCGCTACTTCGCCTGCGAACAGGACCTTTCCCACGAGCCCCCCGGCAAGCCACTGCCCACCCGGGTGGCAGACGGCTCGGAACCCTTCCTGGTGGTGGGCGCGATGGCAGGCGGCTGACCTCGCGCCCCGAACAGGCACCGGCCAGCAAGCGGGTGCCTGGCCGGCGCCTTGGTTGGTGCTCTCCCACGGGCCGCGGCGGTCGCGGCGGCGGTGACCAGGCCAACCCACCTATGATGGGTCGCTGCCACTCGTAATCTCCTGGGGGAGTTCGCGCATGGTCCCGGTCACCGGAGTCCGATGGGTCGCGGTGTTCGCGTGTGCCGTCGCCGCGCTGGGTGTGGTGCCCGGCGCCGCCGGTGCGCAGCCGCCGCCCGGCGAGGAGGACAGCATGGCGGCGCCGCCGCCGTTGCCCGCCGGGGCCGAGGTGCCGGTGGACGACGGGCAACCGGACGAGGAGTTCGTGCGGGAGACCAACTGCGTCTCCTCGCTGCCCTCCACCGAACCGCTCGAGTACAAACCGTGGGGCCAGGACCTGTTGCGGTTCACCGAACTGCCGACGTTCGCGACCGGCGCAGGCCAGAAGGTGGCGGTGATCGACACCGGCGTGTCCGACCACGCCTACTTCGGCGGGCGGCTGGAGGGCGGCGGCGACTACGTGGTCCGCGACGGCGACGGCCTGGAGGACTGCGACGGGCACGGCACCGCGGTGGCCGGCATCATCGCCGCCGACCCGGCCGACGACGCCATCGGGTTCCGCGGCATCGCGCCCGCCGCGCGGATCGTGAGCATCCGGCAGACCAGCGCCAACTACCAGTACACCGATCCCGCCACGAACAGCCGGCGTGGCGCGGGCAGCCTGGGGACGCTCGCGAAGGCCGTCGTCCGGGCCGCCGACACCGACGACGTCACCGTGATGAACATGTCGGTGAACAACTGCCGGCCCGCGAGCAAGGCGCGGATCCAGCCGGACGAGGTCGCGCTCCAGGCGGCGCTGCGCTACGCGGTCGAGGAACGCGACGTCGTCGTGGTCGCGTCGGCGGGCAACGTGGGTGAGGGCAACTGCCCGGACCAGAACGGTGCCGACCCGAGGAACCCCAGCCAGATCGTGCTGCCGCCCTGGTTCTCCGACCACGTGCTGTCGGTCGGCGCGATGACGGAGGCCGGTGAGCCCGCCGAATTCTCCATCCAGGGCCCGTGGGTGTCGGTCGCCGCGCCCGGCACGGACATCGTCTCGCTCGACCCCGCCAACCCCGGCCAGCTCGCGAACCAGACCTTCGACAAGGAGGGCAAGCAGGCGCCGATCCAGGGCACGAGCTTCGCCGCACCGTATGTCGCGGGGCTCGCCGCGCTGGTCCGCGAACGCTTCGAGGACCTCGACGCGCGGCAGGTGATGCACCGGATCAAGGCCACGGCCGCGCACCCGGCGGCGACCGGCGGCCGCGACATCCGCGTCGGCCACGGGATGATCGACCCGATCGCCGCGCTGACCGCGTTCATCCCCGCGGAGGAGAACATCCCGCCGGACGAGGCGGCGGCGGTGCCGTTCGAGATGCCGCCACCCTACGAGCGCGACTGGGGTCCGGCGCAGGTCGCGGTCATCGGCACGGCGACCGGCTTCGGGTTGCTGTTGCTGACACTGTTCGTGGTCCACACGGTCCGCCGCAACCGCCGTCCGACCTGACCGGTCCCTCCTGCGGGGGAGGCGTTTCCCCGCTGTGGGGAGGGCTGTCCCGGTGCGCGGTCCCTATCGTCACGAGCGTGGTTGCTGACGATCATCGGAGGCGCTGGCCTGCCTTGGGCCTGGCAGCGCTGTTCCTCGCCTACGCGGCGGGCAAGGCCGTCCTCGCCGTACAGGACCGGCTCGGGTTCCCCGGCGGGCCGCCGGTGTCCGCCGCCGAGAGCGAAAGCTACTTCCTGGACGCGGCGACCGCGCAGTGGTCCGCGGTCGCGTCCGGTGTGCTGGGTGCGTGGCTCGCGCTCGCCACCGTGACACCGTTGGGGCGCAGGGTCCCGAGAACGGCGCTGCTGGTCGTGCTCGCCGGGATGCTGGTGTCCGTCGCGGGGGGCGCGGGAATCATGGTCCTGGACGGCTTCCTCGACGTCGGGATCGGCTGGCGCTGGTACCACGGCGTGCTCGGGCTCCTCGCCATCGGGCTTTCCGTGGAAACCACCCGTGCCTACGCCGCGGCCACGAAACCGCGAGCGGTCATGGCGGGCACCTGGATGATTCCGTGAAGTCTGGGTGGGCGGTCGGTCGTCGTGTTCCGGTTGGTGTTGTGTGTTTGTCCTCGCCGGACGGGCAGGTCTCGGGGGTGGCGGAGGGGTTGTTTGGCTGCGGTTGGGTTCGGGTCTGCCTGCCATCCCGTCGACCTCCCAGGGGCTATCACACCGCGTCAAGGGGGCCTTTCCGCATGTTGTGATTCGGGTGTTTGGCCCCCCTTGACACGGCGTGATCGGGCTACGCCAGGTCGACGGGATGGCAGGGAGCCCCTATGGGGTGGGCTTGCGCCACCGTCAGGGTTGCGCAAGGCTGGGCCCCGCTTCGCGGTCCGTTGTGCCGGGCTTGCTTGTGCCGGGCTTGCTGTGCGGGTCCCGCTTCGCGGGCCTGGGCGCGGAGAGCCCAGGCTTTGGTGCTGTGAAAGGCGCGTTCACGGCATTCGGGATGCCGTCAATGGGCCATTCACGGCGCTCAACGCCGTCAATGTGCCATTGACGGCACCGGTTGTGCCGTGAACGCGCCTTTCACGGCATCGACCCCACCCCCGTCTCGGGCGACCGCAGGGGTGTGGGGGGCGGGCCTGATGACGGGTTCTTACGCCAAAGCCACTTCACATGATCTACGCGGAAGCAATCGTCTCGGCACCGCTCGTCACCACCGCGCCGGGTTCCTGCGGCAGACTTGGGGCGGAGACCCTTGGAGGCCAGGTGAAAGCTCGCCCCACCGTGTTCGCCGTCTGTGCTGTGACCGCCGCCGCCCTGCTGTCCGGATGCGAGCAACTGCGGCAGGCGCTTCCCGAGTCCACCGCACCCGCCCCACCCGCCGCACCCGTGGGCCCGGCGAGCGAGTTGCTGGCGCAGCTGCAGATCCAGCCAGAGGACACCGGCGCGCACTACGACCGTGACGACTGGCTCACCGGCTGGGCCCGCGACGGCGAGTGCACGACGCGGGAAACCGTGCTGCGCCAACAAGGCCAGGGCGTCACGATCGACGGGCGGTGCGCGCCGACCGCGGGCACGTGGCACAGCAGGTACGACGGCGTCACCACCGACGACCCCCCGCGACCTGGAGATCGATCACATCGTGCCCCTCGCGGAGGCGGCGCGGTCCGGCCCGGTGGTGGACGGGCGCCGCCAGCGGCCCGGGGACTGGCCGCCCGCACAGCGCACGGCCTTCGCGAACGACGTCGATGGCCTGGTCGCGGTCACGGCGGCCAGCAACGGCGCCAAGTCCGACGAGGACCCGGCCGCCTGGCTGCCGAGCCAGGATCCGTGCGGCTACGTGACGCACTGGGTGCGGATCAAGAAGAAGTACAACCTGTCCGTCGACCGGGCCGAGCACGACGCGATCGCGTCCGTGCTGACCAAATGTCCTGTGTAGACGGTGGCTGCTACGGCGTGCTCGCTCCCGGAGCGGGTCCGGTGCGCAGGATCCGCCAGCTGACGTAGACGCACAGGGCGATGGCGGGGGTGCCCAGCGGTGTGGCGGCGATGCCGAGCGCGACGTCCTGACCGGCGAGGTAGAACGGCGCCATCGCCGACGGGGCGAGGGACCACCCGGATGCCGTGCAGCGCCCTGAATGGTCCGTTCAGGGCGCTGAGCGCCCTGAACGCGCCTTTCAGGGCACCCGGCGGGCGGGCCACCGGAGGACGGCACCGCGGCAGGCGAGGAGAGCGCGGACGCTGGTGCACCAGATCCCCCGCAACGGCGGAGGGTCCCGAATCGAACGGGGTGAGGAGGAAGCGTCCGCATGGCCTCGGTTGTCGTCACGCCGGGATCAGCTCGCCGATCCGGTCCAGGGTGTACACGGTGGAGCCCGCCGGCAGGCCGTCGGGGGCGTCGATGCCGACGAACGTCACCGGCCCGGCCGGTGGCGTGCCGTCCCAGGTCCGCACCTCGGTCCGCGTGCGCACGCGGTCGAGGAGCCAGGACACGGTCAGGCAGCGCCGCTCCACCAGTGCCCGCACCTGGTCGGCCGTGGTGAACGTGTTGTCCTCCACCCGGTTGAACGCGGGCCTGCCCCGCAGGTACAGGTGCAGCCACACGGCCTGCCAGCCGTGCTCCTGCCGTGCGAACACCATCGGCAGCGCCACCCGGCCCGTGCCGGACAGCCGCGACCGCGACCGCACGGTCCGCGCGTCGAACGGCGCGCCCCGCTGGTCCCGATCACGGGTCTGGTACCCGAACATCGACTCCGCCACCTCGTCGAACGTCTCGCCCGCGTAGACGTACACCTGCGGCACCACGTACTGCACCGGGATGTCCAGCGGCACGTCGATGAACTCGGTCGCGCCGTCCGCGGCGGCGGTGATGTCACCGGAGTGCACCACGCCGCCGTGGCGGTAGTTCGTCCAGGACACCTGGCCGGCCGTGTGGAACTCCTCGTCGAGCAGCAGCAGGGACAGGTCGTGGTCGGTGCGGCGCGCGCTCTGGCGCCAGTAGGTGAGGAACCGCAGCACCTCACCGGTCACCGGCGCCCGCGAACCCCTCGGCAGCACCGCGAACCCGCTACCGGACGCCTTGCCCGACAACGGCAGCGCGACGTCGAGCACGTCCGGGTCCACCACCACCGGGTGCGTGAACTCCGGCAGCCTGGCCGCGACCGCCGCGTCCAGCCGTGCCGACAGCTCGGCCACCAGCCCGGCCGGCAGCGGCGGGCGCTCGTCCGGCCCGACCCACGCGCGCCGCGAACGGTTCACGTACATCCGGGCCGAGGCGGGTGCCAGCCGGTTGCCGACGTGCTCCCGCAGCGAGCAGAGCACCCGGCCCGACGCCGTGCCAAGCGCACCGGTGACCGCGTCGACCACCGGATCCCGCTCGGCGGGCGACGCGAGCCGCAGCAGCCGGTCCGCGGACCGCAGGAGCAGTCCCGGCGCGGCCGACAGCACCGCGGCGGCCGGTGCGATCGCCCCGGCGCGGACCGCCGCCTCGGCACGGCCGGCGAGGTTGCGCACCCTGCGCTCCCCGCGCGCCACCGCGAACACGTCCTGAGCGTGCGGCCACCGGCCGTACTCGTGCGGGTGCAGTCGCTCCCCGAGCCGCTTCCACTGCTCGGCGTACCGCGCGACGTCGCCGAGCCTGCCCGGGTTCGCGCCGACGACCGCGTCCAGTGCGGCCAGCATGATCCGCCGCTCCCTGCGCCGGAACGCGCGGAACCGCGTCGGCGTCGCCAGCGAGACGTCACCGCCGGACACCTGGCAGGCGAGGCGCAGCACGTCGGTCGTGGTGTCCACGGCGACGAGCGGTGCGCCGAGCACGAGCCGGATCCCGTTGAGCACGGCCCGGTTCTCCCGCACCGGGATCGCGGCGGGCTGCGCGCCGTCGGCGCACGCGACCGCGAGCTCGGACAGGATCGCGAGGTCGTCCTCGCCGAGCGGCGCCGCGCTGCCCGCGAGGGCCAGGTACAGCCGCGTCACCTCCACCTCGGCGGTGTCCCCGAGGTGGAGCACGGTCAGCCGGTCGCCTGCCGAGGCGACCAGATCGTCGTGCGCGGCCAGCAGGTCGGCGTGGGTGTGCCGGTAGGTGCCGTAGCCGGGCAGGGTGAGCAGGTCGACCCAGCCCGAGGTGACCGCGTCCCGGAGCTGCTCGCCGGTGGCGTCGCCGCCGCCCGCGAGCACGGCGGCACGCAGCCGCTCGACCCAGAACTCGACGGTGTCCGGGACGTCGTCGGGGAAGCCGATGAAGTACGCGTTGTGCCGGACGTGGTCGCCGACCAGCTCGCGCACCGAGGACACGACGGTGGCCGCGAGGTCCATCGCCGGTCCGGTGGCCAGCCCGCCGACGTGCGCGAGCAGTGCCCGCGACGCGGAGAACCCGACGTCGAGCAGTGCCGCGTCGAGCTGCCGGGCCACCGGCGTGCCGTCGCCGGCCGCGCCGGTGCTCGCCGGCACGCGCAGCGTCTTCCGAATGACCAGCTTCTCGAACACGGGTCCTCCTTTCGTACTGTTCGGACACTCCACTGTGGAGCAGAATGGTCGCGCGTCCTGGTGTCGATCCAGGTGTCCCGGGGCTATGAGTCCCGGATGGCCGCCGGGCCACGCGCGCTGGGGTGGCCGACCGGACTCGCACCGGCTTCGACCGGGTCCACAACCCGGCGCCTCGTCTACTTCGGCTTCGACCACAGCGGAGGATGCAGGATTCGAACCTGCGCGACGTTCGCACGCCGACCGCCGTTCTCGAGACGGCTGCCTTACCTTGCTCGGCCAATCCTCCTGTCGGTACACATGACGACCGACCCGGCTGGCGGGGGCGGCCAGAGGCCGTGGGTCGCCGGGGACTCGAACCCCGAACCTGTCGATCAACAGGGAGTAGGAAGCGCCTCCATGTCCGCGTTCGCGGGGAGCGGACGCGCTACTCGTCCGACTGCTCTGCCAGTTGAGCTAGCGACCCTTGGTGTGTCGAGCGGCCGGTGGGCATCGAACCCACTTCTCCGGTTTGGAAGACCGGCGTGTCCGCCCAGTTCACCACGGCCGCGAAACCCCTTTGCGGGGTGTTCTGCTCCACTGTCGAGTTTGTCGACCAAACAAGCAATTCCGAATTCGCGCACGGCAAAAAGAAAACCGCCCTGGCCGGTTTCCCGGCGGGCGGCCCCCTGGCGTGACGTCATCACGTCACGGTGGGGAGCCCTCTCCGTGCGACCGCGAGGTCTGGCCGGAGCCACTGGCGTGCCGCCCTGACCGGTGTGCGCCCGCGACCGCGGTACCGCCTGGGCACCACGCCGATCGCTTGCACATTCGGTTCGCCATCTTTTTCCTTCCACCGTTCCGGGCGGGACAATCATGACCGAACCCCGGTGGGCCGTCAACGCCGTTAACGAAATCGCGGCAATTCGAGAGCCGGGGTATTCGCCGCCGAGGAACGTTCAAGTGTTCGCCTGCTCGCTGACCGGGCATGACGTCACGTCCAGCGCACGGCGTCGCTGTCGCCGTCGGAGAGGAACGACGCCAGCGCCTGCCCCTCCCCTGTCACGGCCGCGCGGTCGGACCGGGCGAGCCGGTGCAGCGGGGTGATCACCACCGTGCCGTCCTCGACGGTCCAGGTTGCGGCGACGCGGCCGTCGACCAGGACGACGCGGGCACCGGCGACCGACAGGCCGCGGTGGGCGTCGTCGATGATCCTGGTGCGGTCGTGGTAGCCGAGGATCGCGTTGTCGAACGCGGGCAGGAACCGCGCCGGGGCGGGGGTGTCCGGGTCGGGCCGCGGCGCGTCGGGA
Organism: Actinophytocola glycyrrhizae; assembly: GCF_042653545.1. Classification (NCBI taxonomy): domain Bacteria; kingdom Bacillati; phylum Actinomycetota; class Actinomycetes; order Pseudonocardiales; family Pseudonocardiaceae; genus Actinophytocola; species Actinophytocola glycyrrhizae. The sequence goes on along the minus strand of NZ_JBHSIS010000017.1, from coordinate 188,081 downwards.
AGGTCGAGCAGCTCCCGGCCGCGTTCGTCGCGGAAGGAGACCAGCTCGTCGCGGACCGCCGCCACGGCGGCCGGGAGCCCGGCGAGACCGGACCAGGAACGCAGGTCGGCCGTGGCGGCCGGCCCGGACGCGGCCAGGTAGCGCCGCACCAGCGCCTCGCCTGCCGGGTCGGTGCCGTCCTCGGCCGCCGGTGCGGGTTCGCGGCCAAGCCACGCGGCGAGCGGCAGGTTGCGCGCACCGCCCTTGGTGCGCCACAGCCCGCGCGGGGGCAGCTGCACCATCGGGATGAGCGCGGCGACCAGCAGCTCGCCGAGTGGCCGGGGACCCGGTTCCGGCCAGCGGTCGGCGAGCGCCCGCGCCAGCTCGGGCATCGACCGGGGCACGCCGTCGGCCATCACCTCCCGGCCCGCCGCCGCGAGCTCGTCGAGGTCGACCCCGGTGAGCTCGCCGCGGTAGGTCGCCAGCACCCGCTGGCGCAGCATCGGGTCGTGGCGGGCGCGCCACGCGAGGACGTCCTCCGCGGTGAGGAGGTGGACGGTGCGGCGCATCAGGTGGGTCCGCACCACCCGCCGCCCGGTCAGCAGGTCCGACAGCGCGGTCGGGTCGAACGCGCGCAGGCGCGACCACAGCCCGGTGAACGGTTCCTGCGGCTCCTGTGCCTGCAGCCCGCACAGGTGCGCCACGGCGTCGCGGACCGGCATGGCGGCACGGTCGAGCAGCAGCTGCCTCGCCAGTGTCGCGCGGTTGAGCGCCCTGGTGTCCAGCACGGTCACGGTCGCGCCTCCGGGGTCAGCTCGGCTTCTGGTTCGTCGAGGGCAGCGGGTAGGGCGCTGTCGTTGACTGGCATGCGGCAACACTCGCAGGGACAGCGGCCAGTTTCTGTCCTCTTCTCGCGGCAGTATCCGAGTATGCCGAAAACCTCAGCGCGACTGCTGGCGTTGCTCTCGTTGCTCCAGGCACGCCGGGACTGGCCGGGCGCGCTGCTGGCGAAGCGGCTGGACATCAGCCAGCGCACGGTCCGCCGCGACGTCGACCGCCTGCGGGAGCTGGGCTACCCCATCGTGGCCGCGAAGGGCCCGGATGGCGGGTACCGGCTGGGTGCGGGCGCCGACCTGCCCCCGTTGCTGTTCGACGACGAGCAGGCCGTCGCCATCGCCGTCGCGCTCCAGGTCGCCGCCACCACCGGCGCGGGTGTCGAGGAGGCAGCGGCGCGGGCGCTGAACACCGTGCGGCAGGTGATGCCCGCCCGGCTGCGCCACCGGATCGACACGTTCCGGGTCACCGCCGTGGCCCGGTCGAGCACCGCGCCGGTCACCGGCGAGGTGCTCGTGGCGCTGAGCGCCGCCGTGCACGCCGGTGAGGTGCTGCGCTTCGACTACTCCCCCGGGTCCCCGCCGCGCCGGGTGGAGCCGCACCACCTCGTCACCTGGGGCGGGCGCTGGTACCTCGTCGCGTGGGACCTCGACCGCGACGACTGGCGCACCTTCCGCGCGGACCGGATCAGCCCGCGAGTCCCGACCGGTCCCCGCTTCCCGCCGCGCGAGCTGCCCGGCGGCGACGTGGCCGCCTTCGTGGCGGGCCGCTTCCGGGGCACCGACGGCCCCGGCGACTGGCCGTGCCGAGGGGAGGTGGTCCTGGCCCTGCCCGCCGAGGAGGTGACCCCGTTCGCCGGTGACGGGCTCGTCGAGGCGCTCGGCCAGGACCGCTGCAGGCTGGTGCTGGGCTCGTGGTCGTGGGCGGGCCTTGCCGCCGCCATCGGCCGGTTCGACGCCGACGTCGAGGTGGTCGGCCCTGCCGAGCTGAGGGCCGCGTTCGCCCACCTGGCCCGCCGCTACGCCAGGGCTGCGCGCAGCTCCACCGCGACGTCGTGAAGATGAGGCGTTCGCGATCCCGCCCCGCTGAGCACCGCCGGTCCCGGGCTGGGAACCGGCGGCGGTGCGGGTGCCCTCGGTCAGTCGTTGCCCGCCTCGATGGCCGCGTGGTCGAGCAGCTCGTCGGCGTCGAGGACCCTGCCCCTCGACGCGATCACCTCGGCGCCACCCTCGGGCATCGCGCCGATCAGGCCGGTCGACGCGGCCTGTGCGGCGCCGATCAGCGTCGGGTGCTCGCTGCCGACCATGCCCAGCCCCGCGTACTGCTCCAGCTTGGCGCGCGAGTCCGCGATGTCGAGGTTGCGCATGGTCAGCTGGCCGATGCGGTCGACCGGGCCGAACGCGGAGTCCTCGGTCCGCTCCATCGACAGCTTGTCCGGGTGGTAGCTGAACGCGGGCCCGGACGTGTCGAGGATCGAGTAGTCCTCGCCCCGGCGCAGCCGCAGCGTCACCTCGCCGGTGACCGCCGTGCCGACCCAGCGCTGCAGCGCCTCGCGCAGCATCAGCGCCTGCGGGTCCAGCCAGCGGCCCTCGTACATCAGCCTGCCCAGCCGCCGCCCCTCGTGGTGGTAGCTCGCCAGGGTGTCCTCGTTGTGGATCGCGTTGACCAGCCGCTCGTACGCCGCGTGCAGCAGCGCCATGCCGGGCGCCTCGTAGATGCCGCGGCTCTTGGCCTCGATGACCCGGTTCTCGATCTGGTCCGACATGCCCATGCCGTGCCTGCCGCCGACGGCGTTGGCCGCCATCACCAGCTCGACGGCGGAGCCGAACTCCTCACCGTTGATCGTCACCGGTCTGCCCTGCTCGAAGCCGATCGACACGTCCTCTGGCGCGATGTGGACCTCGGGATCCCAGAACCGCACGCCCATGATCGGGTCGACGATCTCGATGCCGGTGTCGAGGTGCTCCAGCGACTTCGCCTCGTGGGTCGCGCCCCAGATGTTCGCGTCCGTCGAGTAGGCCTTCTCGGTGCTGTCCCGGTACGGCAGGGCCCGGCAGGCCAGCCACTCGGACATCTCCTTGCGGCCGCCGAGCTCGGAGACGAAGTCGGCGTCCAGCCATGGCTTGTAGATCCGCAGCGACGGGTTGGCGAGCAGGCCGTAGCGGTAGAACCGCTCGATGTCGTTGCCCTTGAACGTGGACCCGTCGCCCCAGATCTGGACGTCGTCCTCGAGCATCGCCCGCACCAGCAGGGTGCCCGTGACCGCCCGCCCGAGCGGCGTGGTGTTGAAGTACACGCGGCCACCGGTGCGGATGTGGAACGCCCCGCAGGCCAGCGCGGCGAGCCCTTCCTCGACCAGGGCGGCCCGGCAGTCGACCAGCCGCGCCAGCTCGGCGCCGTACGCCGCGGCCCGCCCGGGGACCGAGTCGATGTCCGGCTCGTCGTACTGGCCGATGTTCGCCGTGTAGGTGCAGGGCACCGCACCCTTCTCGCGCATCCACGCGACCGCTACCGAGGTGTCGAGGCCACCGGAGAAGGCGATGCCGACCCGTTCGCCGACAGGGAGAGAGGTGAGGACTTTGGACACAAGAGTCATTATGCATGATGATGCATGACCATGCGATCCGGGGTCGGTGGAGCGCGCCGCTGCGCGGGGTTCCGTCCGCGCCGGGCTTGCTTGTCCCGGGCTTGCTGTGCGGACCCGTCATCAGGCACGACCCACACCCCTGCGGTCGCTCGAGACGGGGCGGGGCCGATGCCGCCGCGTTCACGGCACAACGAGTGCCGTGAATGGGCCGTTCAGGGCGCCCAGCGCCCTGAACGCGCCTTTCAGGGCATTGCCACGCCGTCAACGCGACAACCCGCGCGCCTTTCGCGGGCGGTGCGCTGAAGGTCAGGTACCCGTTTCCTGCGTTCAGCTGGGGTAGGTGGTGATCTCCGTGGCCTTGACGCCGGCCCACAGCGGGGTGCCGGGCCGCAGGTGCAGCTCGGCGACGGTGGCGGGGGTGACGTCGGCGAGGACCGGCGGGGCGCCGTCGAGCCGGACCCGGACGGTGTGCGCGTGCTGTTCGACGTGCGTGACGGTGACCGGCCAGCAGTTGCGCGGACCGCCCGCGGGTGGTTCGGGGTGCAGGCTGACCGCGGTCGGGGGGAACGCGACGTGGACCGGGCCCGTGGCCGGTTCCGCGATGGTCAGCTCGCCACCGCCCGCCCCGGCGTCGAGGGTGACGACGGTGTCGCCGGCGGCGCCCCGGTACAGGTTGAGGCCGACGAGCTGCGCGACGTAGTCCGTGCGTGGCTGCCTGGCGACCCGCGCGGGCGGCCCCTGCTGGACGACCGCGCCATGCTCGATGATCACCAGGTGGTCGGCGAGCACCATGGCGTCGAGCGGGTCGTGGGTGACCAGCAGGGTGTGCCCGCCGTAGTCGGCGAGGTGGCGGCCCAGCTCGGCGCGGATGTGCACGCGGGTGCTCGCGTCCAGCGCCGCGAGTGGTTCGTCGAGCAGCAGCAGACGCGGGTCGGTGGCCAGTGCCCTGGCCAGCGCGACACGCTGGGCCTGCCCACCCGACAGGGCACGGGGTTTGGCGTCGGTGTGGTCGCCGAGACCGACCTTGTCCAGCCACAGCCGGGCGGTCGCGCGGGCCGCCACGCGGTCGGTGCCGCGGGCGCGGAGCCCGAACGCGACGTTGTCGAGCGCGGTCATGTGGTTGAACAGCAGGTAGTCCTGGAAGACGACGCCGAGGGGCCGGTGCTCGGTCGGCACGAACACGCCGGGCGGCTCGTCCCAGGTGTCGTCGTCGAGCCGGACCGCACCGGCGGTGAGCGGCACGAGGCCGGCGAGCGCGCGCAGTGCGGTGGTCTTGCCCGCCCCGTTGGGCCCGAGCAGCGCGACCACCTGGCCGGGTTCGATGGTGAGGTCGGCGGCGAGCCGGAAGCCGGCGGCGCGGGCCACCACGAGGTTCGCGTGCAGGGTCATCGCGTCACGTCGGGGTCGACAGCCACCGGTCGCGCAGGCTGACCAGGACGGTGACGGACAGGAGGAGCAGGACGATCGACAGGACGATGGCCGCGCCGGGGTCGGTTTCCAGTGCGAGGTAGACGGCGAGCGGCATGGTGGTGGTCTTTCCCGGGAAGTTGCCCGCGAAGGTGATGGTGGCGCCGAACTCGCCGAGCGCGCGGGCCCAGCACAGCACGGTCCCGGCCACCACGCCCGGCGCGATCGCGGGGAGGGTGACGCGGCGGAAGGTCAGCCAGCGGGACGCGCCGAGCGTGGCCGCGGCCTCCTCGTAGCGCGGGTCGGCGCCACGCAGTGCCCCCTCGACGGCGATGACGAGGAACGGCATGGCCACGAACGCCTCGGCGATCACGACGCCCGCGGTGGTGAACGGCAGCGAGATGCCGAACCAGGCGTCGAGGTGCTGGCCGATGATCCCCCGCCTGCCCAGCACCAGCAGCAGCGCCACCCCGCCGACCACCGGCGGCAGGACCAGCGGCACGGTGACCAGTGCCCGCAGCACCCGGCGCCCCGGCAGGTCGCTCCTGGCCAGCAGCCACGCCAGCGGCACCCCGAGCACGAGGCACACGACGGTGGCGAGGCTGGCGCAGACCACCGACAGCGTCAGCGCCTGGCCGACCTCCTCGCTGAACAGCTGACCGGCCAGTGTGGACCACGGCGCGCGGATCAGCAGCCCGGCCAACGGCACGACGAGGAACGTGAGACCGATCAGCGCGGGAACGGCCAGGACGAGCGGGAGCCGTCCGTTGCCCCTGCGCCGGACGGAGGTCGATGTGCTCACGGCGTGCCGAACCCCGCCTCGGTGAGCACGGCCCGACCGTCGTCGGACCGGACGTGGTCGACGAACGCCTTGGCACCGGCCGGGTTCGGCGCGTTCGCGCACACGGCGACCGGGTAGGAGTTGACGGCCCGGTCCGCCTCCGGGAACTCGATGCCCTCGACCCGCTCGCCCGCGGCGAGCACGTCGGTCCGGTACACCAGCGCCGCGTCGACCTCACCGAGGGACACCTTGGACAGCACGGCCTTCACGTCCTGTTCGAGCGTGTCGGGGACGGCCGTGATTCCGGCCGCCTCGAACACCTCCGCGGCCGCGGCGCCGCACGGCACCTGCTCGGCGCACAGCGCGATCTTCAGGTCCGCCTCGGCGAAGTCGGCCAGCCCGGTGATCCCGGCCGGGTTGCCCGCCGGCACCACGATCTCCAGCGTGTTCGTGGCGAAGGCGACCGGGTTCGCGGTGACCGAGCCGGTGTCGGTGACCTGCCGCATGTTCCTCGGCGCGGCCGAGGCGAACACGTCGGCCGGGGCACCCTCGTTGATCTGCTGCGCAAGACCGGAACTGCCCGCGAAGTTGAACCTGACCGTGACCCCGGGGTGCGCCGCCTCGAAGTCCTCGCCGAGCCGCGTGAACGACTCGGTCAGCGACGCGGCGGCGAACACCGTGACCTCGCCGGTGACCTCCCCCGGCGCCGCGGCGGACCCGCCCCCTGCCCCGCACCCGGAAAGCGCCACGGCAGCGACCGCGGACAGGCAGCCCGCACGCAGGTGGCGGAACATCTCACGCCTCCGGGATCTCGACGACGACGTGCGTGGACTTGATCGACGCGACCGCGACGCTGCCCACGTCGAGACCGAGCTCGTCCGCGGCCTCCCTGCTCATCAGCGAGACGATCCGGAACGGCCCGGCCTGCATCTCGACCTGCGCCATCACCCCGTCCTTGACCACGCGGGTGACGATCCCCCGCATCTGGTTCCGCGCGGACCTCGCGATCGTGACGCCCGCCTCCGGGGTCTCGGCCTGCCGCTGGAGGAACGCGGCGAGCTCGTGCCCCTCGATGGCCTTGCGGTTGTTGTCACCCTGCACGACCGGAAGCCGCCCCTGGTCGACCCAGCGGCGGACGGTGTCGTCGCTGACCCCCAGCAGACTCGCCGCCTCACTGATCCGCAACTTCGGCATGCCGGGCATTCTAACCACGCAAACGCGGAGATCAATCCCTGATTCAGCAGATCTGGCGGTGTCGCGCGGTGCCGGTGACACCTGGCGCCCGGTGGCGATATTTGCCTGCCAGCCGACGGACTTTCGCACGAATCCGACCTAGTTTCGTTGACTTCTAACGAAAGCTGTTCTTTGCTGTGTGTGACGCAGCCATCGCGCACCGGAGCGTGAGGGCACGTTCCCGGCCCGAGGAGGAAGCCCATGCGGCTGCTCGCCGCCCTGCTCGCCGCACTCACCGCGTCATCGTTCGTCCCCGGCCACGCGGCCGCGCAGCCCGACCTCCCGCCCCAGGAACCCGGTGTGACGATGCGGGTGTTCGACGTGCAGGTGGTCCTGGACGACTACTGCGTGCTCAAGACCGGCCAGACCCCCAACGTCGACAGGCTGATGCCGACGATCGACTGGTCCACCACCGCGGACTTCGGCATCGCCGACCGGTTCGTCACCGAGGTGAGCGGTTATCTGAACATCGCCGACCCCGGCGAGTACCACTTCCGGATCACCAGCGACGACGGCGCCCGGCTTCTGCTCGGCGGCACGACGGTGGTCGACCATCCCGGCAGGCACGGCGCGACCCCGAAGGACGGCTCGATCGTCCTGGACGCCGGTCCCCACGCGCTGCGCGTCGACCACTTCGACGGCGACTTCGGCCAGGCGCTCAAACTGGAGTGGCAACCGCCGGGTGAGGATGGCTTCAGCCTCGTGCCGGGCAGCGTGCTGAGCACCGACGCCGAGGTCACGCGCGTCACCTCCCCCGGCCGCAAGGAATGCGAGGGCGCCACCGACTCCCCCGGCGACGGCCTGCCGCTGAACGCGGTGCACCCCGACTACACGCTGACCGACCTGCGACCCGACGGCTTCGAACCGCAGGTGACCGGCATGGACTGGCTGCCGGACGGCAGGCTGGCCATCAGCACCTGGGGCGGTGACCGGGAGTCCGTGCTCGGCGAGGTGTACCTGGTCGACGGCGTCACCGGCAACACCGACCCGTCGCGGGTGACGTACAAGAAGATCGCCGAGGACCTCCAGGAGCCGATGGGGCTCGCCTACGTCGACGGCACCGTGTACGTGTCCGAAAAGGACGGACTGACCGCGCTCGTCGACACGAACGGCGACGAGGTCACCGATACCTACCGCACGATCGCGACCTGGCCGTTCGGCGGGAACTACCACGAGTTCGCGTTCGGCCTGGTGTACGAGAAGGGCTACTTCTACGTCACCACGGGCATCGCCATGGTGCCCGGTGGCGCCACCGCCGACCCGCAACCGGTGCCCAACCGCGGCTCCACCCTCAAGATCGACGGGCAGACCGGCGAGGTGTCCTATGTGGCCGGTGGGCTGCGCACGCCGAACGGCATCGGCCGGGGCCCGGAAGGCGACCTCTTCGTCACCGACAACCAGGGCATGTACGTGCCGACGTCGAAGCTGGTGCGCGTCAAGCAGGGCGCCTTCTACAACCACCACACGAACCCCGACGGCCCGTACGACGACCAGCCGGTGACCGAACCCGTGCTCTGGCTGCCGCACGGCGAGATCTCCAACTCGCCGAGCAACCCGCTCATGCTGACCAACGGGGCGTTCAAGGGCCAGATGGTGTTCGGCGACGTGACCTACGGCGGGCTGCAGCGCGCGTATCTGGAGAAGGTCGGCGGCGAGTACCAGGGCGCGGTGTTCCGGATGACGCAGGGCCTGGAGTCCGGGGTGAGCCGGATCAGCCTCGGCCCGGACGGTGCCATATACACCGGCGGCATCGGGTGGGAGGGGAACTGGGGCCAGGCTGGCAAGCTCAAGCACGGCCTGCAGAAGCTGACCTTCGACCGCGCCCGCACGTTCGACATCCACGCCATGCGCGCGGTCGACGGCGGTTTCGAGCTCACGTACACGCAGCCACTGTCCGAGCAGACCGCACAGGACCTCGCCGCGAAGTACCGGGCCGAGCAGTGGCGGTACGTGGCGACACCGCAGTACGGCGGGCCGAAGGTCGACGAGGAGACCGTCGAGGTGACCTCGGCGACGCTGTCGGCCGACCGCACGAAGGTGACGCTGAGGATGGCCGGGCTGGAACCGGGCCGCGTGGTGTACGTGCACTCGCCGCGCCCGTTCGCATCGGCTTCCGGGGCGCAGCTGTGGAGCACCGAGGCCTGGTACACCCTCAACCGGCTGCCGGACGGCACGACGGCACCGCCGGAGTACGAGGCGGAGTCCGCCCGGCTGGCCGGTGGCACCGGGTGGAACACCAACCACACCGGCTATTCGGGGGCCGGGTTCGTCGACCGCAACTGGGAGCCGGGGAGCAGCACGACGTTCGCGGTCCGCACGGACCGGGCAGGCCGCCACGACGTCGCGCTGCGGTACGCGAACGGGCAGAACGCCGATCCCGCACCCGTTCCCAGGTCGATGAGCCTGTACGTCAACGGCCGGAAGGTGAAGCAGATCTGGCTGGCCAGCACGGTCGACTGGAACAGGTGGGCCACCCACGTGGAGACGGTGCCGTTGCGCAACGGCGCGAACACGATCTCCTACGTCTACGAACCGACCGACGTCGGCCACGTGAACCTCGACAAGATCACCGTCACGCCGTCGAAGCGGACCACGTTGTTCGACGGGACGAACCTCGACGCCTGGGAGACGACGAACGGTGGTCCCGCCACGTGGCCGGTGGCGAACGGTTCGGTCGAGTCGCTCGGCGGGGACATCCGCACCAGGGAGAAGTACGGCGACTTCCGGATGCACGTCGAGTGGTACCAGCCGCGGTACCCGCCGGAGGTCACCGGACAGGCCCGGGGCAACAGCGGCGTCTACCTCCAGGAGCGCTACGAGCTCCAGGTGCTGGAGTCCCACGGGCAGCCACCGGCGAACAACGGAGCGGGCGCGATCTACCTGGAGAAGCCGCCGGACGTCAACGCCGCGACCCCGCCGGGCACGTGGCAGACCTACGACATCGAGTTCCGGGCGGCCCGCTTCGACAGCAACGGCGTCAAGACGGCGGACGCGCGCGTGACGCTCCGGTGGAACGGCGTGCTCGTGCACGACGACGTCGCCATCGACGGCAGCACCGGAGCGGGCCGGCCGGAGGACCCCGCACCAGGCCACATCCGGTTGCAGGACCACGGCGATCCCGGCGAGAACCCGAGGTTCCGCGACATCTGGATCCAGCGGCTGTGACAACCGTCCCGTAGCTCCGGGACCGCGTGCCCCGCCACGGCTTCCGTGGCGGGGCACGCGCGTCACAACCAGCCGTTGTGACGCGCCGGGCGCCCGGTTGTTGGTGCTCGGCCACCTACCGGCTCGAACACACCCCGGCCGACCGTGTCGCCCGCACCCTGTCGGCCTGGTCCATCGGCACCGGCGCCGCCATCGCCGTCCTCACCGCGCTCGCGGGCCTGCTCGCCGACGCCACCAGCCCGCGCACCGCCATCACCGTCGCCGGGCTGCTCGTCCTGGCCAGCCCGGCGCTGCTGCCCCGGCGAGGGACGGACCGGCCACCGCTCGCGTGAGGTGGCTCAGTCCCAGGTCATGCTGATCGTGCGCGCGGTGTTGACGTAGCCGGCGCGCAGGAAGGCGTTCGCCATCGGGGTGTTGCCGAGGTCGGTGGCCGACCGGATGCGCGGGACCTCCCGCGCGGCCAGGACGCGGGTGCCTTCGGCGAGGATCTCGTCGATGTAGCCGTTTCCCCGGTGCTCTGGCAGCACGGCCAGGTACCCGATGACGTGGTTGTAGTCGTTGCGGGCCGGGGTGACGAACCCGGCGGGCTCGCCGTCCGGCAGCGTCGCGACCCGCCACCACTCGCGGGGGCTGCGGTAGTGCGCGAGTTCGTCCTCGTAGTGCCGCACCGCTGCCTCGCGGGCGGACATCCGGGTGAGGTCGGCCCTGCTGTGTGCGTCCAGCGTCCCGTCAAGGACCCTGGTCATCAGCCCGAGCAGTTCCCCGGTGTCGTGGACCGGCCGGAACGCCAGGCACCCCGCCGGCTCGGGGACCGGTGCCCCGGGATGCCATTCGAAGCGCAGCCGTTCGACGAACAGGCGGGCGCCCAAGTGTTCCAGGACGGCCATCCGGTTCTCGACGACGCGCCTGGTCACCTCGCCGTCACGCCAGTCGGGCGGGACGATCCGGCTGTACTCGGGTGGCCGGGTCCCCGCCGGGACCACCTCGGCCATGGCCGTCCGCAGCAGCGCCACACCGGCGTCGACGCCGTCGTCGCTGCCACCGTCGCTGCCATCGTCGCTGTCGTCGATGTCGAGCACGTCCAACAGGAACGGGGTGTCGTCCCCGGCCTGGCACCACCACGCGACCCTGGCCAGCAGGCGGTCACCGCGAAGGGCGACCCACAGCCATTCCGGCCGGCGGCGGCCGTCGGCGAGGTCGTCGGCAAGTTCGTCGTCGAGGACGTACGGCAGCCGGGTGAAGAGGTCCAGTTCCTCCGGTCCGGTGATCGGACGCATGATCAGGTCGTTCTGGTCCACGGGTCAGGCACGCTCCTGGGTCAGGCTCGGGGTCGCAGCCCCTGCGGATCTACCCGATCACCGTCAGCCCCGCAATCCGGTTTCCGGTTGACAGGTCTGCGAAAGTGGGACCTCGTGGGAGCCGAGGACGCGGACAGACTCCGACGCATGGCCGGGCTGGCGACACCGATGGCGCTGCGGGTCGCGGTGACCATGAGCCTGCCGGACCGGCTACGCGGTGACGGCACCACGGTGAAGGACGTCGCGAACGACCTGAACGTGTCACCGGTCGCACTCGGTCTCCTGCTCGGACACCTGGCCACGCTCGGCGTCGTCGAGCGGACGGACACCGGCTACCGCACCACCGAGTTCGGCGCGCACCTCCGCGCCGATGCCGGGAACGGTCTGCACAACCTCCTGCACCTGGACAACGCCGGTGGCCGCTCGGAACTCGCGCTGGTCGAACTCGCGCACAGTGTGAGGACCGGTCGGGAGGTCTACTCCCGGCGCTACGGCCAGGACTTCTGGGCCGACCTCGCAGCACACCCTCGGCTGCGCGAGTCGTTCGACCGGCAGATGACCGGCCGGTTCGCCGGGCAGATCCCGCGGGTCGTCGCCGGGTTCGACTGGGCCCGGTTCACCACCCTCGTCGATGTCGGCGGCGGGCAGGGCACACTGCTCGCCGCGATCCTGACCACCCACCCCCACCTGCGCGGCCACCTCGTCGACCTGCCGCCGACCGCCGCCGACGCCCGGCGCACCTTCACCGCCCACGGCCTCGACGACCGGACCGAGGTGACCGGAGGCAGCTTCTTCGACCCCCTCCCCTCCGGTGCGGACGCCTACCTGTTGTTCGACATCGTCCACAACTGGGACGACGAACACGTCCACCGCATCCTGGCCCGGTGCGTCGAGGCGGCACGCCCTTCCGGCCGTGTCCTGCTCGTCGAGGCGGTCGGCGGGCTGCGGGCCGACACCGAGATGGACCTCGTCATGCTCGCGTTCCACGGCGGCCGCGAACGCGGTCTCGACGAACTCCGCGCACTCGCCGCCGCGCACGGACTGGCCATCGACACCGTGACCACGCTGACCGACGAACGCTGCCTGCTGGAGTTCCACCTCGTCTGAGGCACGCCAGGTGTCCGAACGCCACTTCCTGAGCGTCCGAAGTGCCGTGAACCACGACGGTGGCACAAGCCCACCCCAAAGCCATCCCGTCGACCTGGCGAAGCTGCTCGACGCCGGGGGAATGTCTCGCGGCGTTCCCGCGTTGGCACAGGGAAGGACTCGAGTACGTGAGCATTGCGGGAGGCATGAGGTGGCGCTGGACCCGGAGGAGCTGTACGAGGTCGACTCCGACGTCCCGGACCTGACCGGAGCGGTGCTGCTGCACCACTTCGACGGCTTCATGGATGCCGGGTCGGCCGGTTCGACGCTGGTCGAGCACTTGCTGACGACCTACGAGCACCGGGTGATCGCGCGGTTCGACATCGACGACCTGATCGACTACCGGGCTCGCCGCCCGATGATGACCTACGCCACGGATCGCTGGGTGGACTACGACACCCCGGAGCTGGTGGTGCACCTGCTGCACGACGCGGACGGGATCCCGTTCCTGCTGCTGACCGGCCCGGAGCCGGACCGCAGGTGGGAGGCCGTCACGGCGGCCGTGCGTGAGCTGGTCGAGCGGTGGGGCGTGCGGCTCACCGTCGGCTTCCACGGCATCCCGATGGGGGTCCCGCACACGCGCAAGCTGTCGGTGATCTCCCACGCCACCCGCCCCGAGCTGGTCACCGAGTCCTCGCCGTTCGAGCGGGTGCAGGTGCCGGGCAACCTGTCGGCGCTGCTGGAGCTGCGGCTCGGCGAGGCCGGGCACGACGCGATGGGTTTCGTCGCCTACGTCCCGCACTACCTCGCGCAGGGCACCTACCCGGCCGCCTCCATCAGCCTGCTGGACGCGATGACGACGGCGACCGGCCTCGCGATCCGGTCCGCCGGCCTGCGGGAGGCGGCGGACCGGACCAACGCCGAGATCACCCGCCAGGTGGCGGAGTCCGCGGAGGTCGCGCAGGTGGTCGAGGCACTGGAGCAGCAGTACGACGCGTTCGCCAACGCCTCGGAGAACCTGCTCGTCGCCGACGGCGAACCGGTGCCGAGCGCTGAGGAGCTCGGCGCCGAACTGGAACGCTTCCTGTCCGAACAGCAACGCGACCGCTGAGGGTCGCGCCCGGCGGGTGCGGCGTGGGACCGGCCGCGGCCGGTCCCACGCCTCCCGTCAGCGCTTCATGCCGTGTTCGATGGCCTCGATGATCCGTGGCCGCAGCTCCGCGGCGCTGATGATCGCGTCCACCGACCCGACCTCGACCGCACGCTGGATGCTGTGCACGCGGTCGAACTCCGCGGCCACCTCGCCCAGCTTCTCCGCGCGGACCGACGACTGCACCTCGGCGAGCTGGGCGTTCAGCGCCGCCCGTTCCGCGCCGCTGGCCGCCGCCACCCGCTCCTGCAGTTCGGTGACCCTGGGGTCGGTCGCGGTCCGGTTGTTGACCTCACCCGAGAACACCACGGCCGCCGCCGGGGCGCCGCCGAGGACCGACGCGAACGAGCCCTCCAGCGCCAGCACCGTCATGTTCGGGTTGAGCGCCTTGGAGAACACCACGAACGCGCCACCGTGGTACCGGGAGATGACGCAGAACACGATCGGGCCGTCGAAGTTGACGATCGCCCTGCCGATCTCCGCGCCGTACTCCAGCTGCAGCTTGCGCATCGACTCCGGGGAGCCGTCGAAGCCGGACAGGTTCGCCAGCACCACCAGCGGCCGGTTGCCCGACGCCGAGTTGATCGCCCGTGCCGTCTTCTTCGACGACCGGGGGAACAGGGTGCCCGCGGTGTAGGTGTCCGGGCCGTCCGTCGGCGGGAAACCGCGCCGGGGCACCGAACGCGACTCGATGCCGATGAGGCACACCGGCCAGCCACCGATGTGCACGTCCTGCACGGCGGCGGTGTCGGCGTCGGCCATGCCCGCCCAGCGTTCCAGCACCGCGTGGTCCTGGTCGGACAGCGCCCGCATCACCGTGCGGATGTCGAACGGCTTCTTTCGGTCCGGGTTGTGCGCCACGGAGAAGATCTCACCGACCGTGGTGAAGTCGCTGCCCGCGACCGCGTGCGGGAACGAGGAGACGTCGCGGTTGGCGGGGTCCTCGGTGTTCGCCTTGCGGGGCGCCGTCTCGCCGGGCACGACGTAGGTGTGGTCGTAGTGGGACATCAGCACCTCGCGGGCCGCGGGCAGGCTGGGCGCCCAGTACTGCGCCTGGCCGTTGGGGCCCATGACCCGGTCGTAGCCGCCGATGCCGTAGTTGTCCTCCGCCGAAACGCCACCGGAGAAGTCCAGCGACTGCTTGCCGGTCAGCACCATCGCCGAGTCCGGCGTCATCACGAGGATGCCCTTGGTGTGCATGAGCATCGTCGCCTCGGCGTTCCAGTACGGCTGCGCGCCGACGGTGATGCCCGCGACCACGATGTTGATCTCGCCGCCTGCCTGGGTGAACTCGACGATCCGCTTCAGTGCGGCCGCCACCCAGTCCATGTTCTCCACACCGGAGGACATCGAGATCTTCGCGCCGGCCGACAGCGCGAACCACTCGAGTGGCACGCCCATCCGCTCCGCCAGGTCGAGCCCGGCGATCACCCGTGCGCACTCCGGTTCCGCCAGCGCGCCGAGCGCCTTCGTCGGGTCGCCGAGCAGCACGACGCGGGTCACGCCCTCGGGGTGCCGTTCGGTCGGTGTGCTCACCACCCCGGCGACGATCCCCGCCGAGTTCCTGCCCCTCGGCCGGTCCACCGGCACCAGCGCGCCGGCGGCGTCGAGGTCGTGCTCGACGAAGCTGCCGTCCGGCCCGGCGAGCAGACCGGTCAGCTCGTACGGGTAGACGTTCCCGCGCCGGGCCGCGCGCAGCACCTTCTGGCGGTAGTCGTCGAGCGGCTCGACCGGTTCCGTGGACGGCTCGCCGACGTGCAGGCGGGCGCCGTGCCCCGGGTCGAGGGTGATCCGCACGGCGATCTCGGTCAGCTTGCCCGCCGAGGTGCGCACGCGGACCAGGAACTGGATCTCCTCCAGCCCGGCACCGGCCGTGGTCGGCTGGATGCGCTGGACCAGCGTGTGGAGTTCGTCGTGGGTCAGCTCGGTCGGCGGCCAGACGTACATCATGATGCGGTTGGTGTCGAACCGCTTGTTCTGCGGTCGCTGCGCCTGGATGTTGCGGATCGCGTCGAGACAGGTGGTGACCGCGTCCTCCAGCGCGGGCAGCGCGACCAGCCGGCCATCCGCTTCCCGCAGCGGTGTCACGTCGCGGATCTGGCCCATGGCGACGAGCCGTTCGTCGGCCGGGTTGCTCTTCGCCACGGCCTTGAACAGGTAGATCTCCTCGTCGGCGGTCGGCAGCCGGGTGAGGTCGAACTCGCGTAGTCGCTGCAACTGCAGGCGCCGGGCGATCTGCGGGTGCAGGCCGCGGATCAGCCGGTCCTCCGCGAACGCGGCACCGTCGCGCCGGAAGGTGATGTGGTGGTGCATTACCGCGCCGCCGGTGCCCGCGACGGTGATGATGACCCGGTGGAGACTCGCTGGCAGCGGGTGCGCGGCCAGGATCTCGCCGAACCGCAGCGCCATCGCGTCCACGTCCGGCTGGTCCTCCCACCTGACGTACAGGTCGGCGACCAGCCCGTCCTCTGCCAGGTCGGCTGCGAACGTGCCGAGCGCGGCGACGGCGCCCGACAGTGCCGTGATGTCGACGGCGGTGGTGACCAGCGGGGTCACCCCGTCCTCGCCGGTGTGCTCGGCGGCGAGGAAGCGGCAGCCCGCGATCTCCCGCATGGTGACCCCGGAGAGCCTGCGGTTGCCGTAGTAGCGGCGGGTCAGCACCTCCAGCAGTGGTGCGTGGTCCCGGCCCGGCCGCCCGATCCGCTGGCCGATCAGCCGCACCAGCGGCTGGGAGCCGGCCATCATGGCCTGGATCCGGTCCGCGCGGTCCGGCGCGTCCGGGTTGTGGTCCAGGTACCGCAGGTCGTTGCGCACCGCCGCGTAGACCCGCGCCCGGTTGCGGCGCAGCAGCGGCTGGGCGAACCAGCGGAACACCACACCTCTGGACAGGTCCGACACCGCGGGGAACCGGACCTGCGTCGCCTCGACGACGTGTTCCAGGGTGAGACCGGCCCGCTCACGCAGCACCGCCGCGGGCGGCGGGCCTGCCAGCCACTCCCGCAGCAGCTCCGAGACGACCGCGACGTTGGTCGACATCCGCTGCTGCGCGAGGAAGATCCGGAAGACCGCGGCCTCCAGCTCCGGCGTGCGGTCGAGGTCGGTGACGCCGTAGTGGCCGAGCACCTGCGCCAGCCTGGTCTGGAACGCCTCGGTGACCCCGGCGCGTTCGACGTCGAGGCTCTGCAGGTAGCTGTGGAAGTACTCGCGCGGGCTGTGCACCGGGCTCGCCGGCTCGATCTCGATCTCGCCGCCCGGCTTGTTGCGGGACAGCTCCGAGAGGTCCGCGAACACGGTCAGCAGGTCCAGCTCGCCCTCGACCGGCCTGCCACCCAGCTCGGCACGCGCGGCCAGGTAACCGGTCAACGCCCGCTTGCCGTCGTGCGGGTCGGCGTCGAACCCGAGCAGCAGGTTGCGCAGGTCCTGCAGGCAGCGCGTCAGCCGCTCGGCCGCGGGCACGTCGGCGGGCTGGGGCAGGTCGATCTCGACGGCCTCCCCCGCGCCATCGGCCTCGGTCTCCGCGCCATCGTCCGCGAGCGGTTCCAGGCGCATCAGCGGGGCGCCGGTCTCGACCTGGCTGCCGACCGACACCGGGCACTCGCGGACCTTGGCACGGAACGGCGCACGCAGCACCGTCTCCATCTTCATGCTCTCCAGCACCAGGATCGGCGCGCCCGCCTCGACCTCGTCGCCTGCCGACAGCGGCGTCGCCACGACCAGCGCCGGTGCAGGCGAGCGGACCACGCCGCCCTCGTCGCGGCTGACCCGGTGGGTGACGCCGTCGACCTCGACCAGGTGGATCGGGCCGTGCGTGGCGGAGGTGAGCCGGAAACGGTGCCCGTTGACCACGATCACGCCGCTGTGCGCGTCGAACCGCTCGACCTCGACGTCGGCCGGGTGCACGTCCCCACCACCGGAGACGCCGACGCGGAAGCGGGTCTGGCCGGTGCGGGCCACGCTCACGCGGTAGCCGACCCCGCGGAGCTTGAGGTCCAGTGGCCTGCCGCTGTCGTGCTGCACCTGCGGGCGCCCGCCGTGCGCGGTGGAGAACAGCCGCTGGCGGCTGACCTCCTCCTCGTCCTGGTATGCCTCGATGGCGGCGGCGGCGAGCGCGACCGCGGAGTGCCGGTGGGTGACCAGGCGGCCCTCCGCGCGGACCCGGTCGATCCAGCCGGTGTCGGCGGTCGCCTCGATCACCTCGGGCTGGTCGAGCAGGTCGAGCACGAAGCTCTTGTTGGTCGCGCCGCCCTCGATGATCACGGTGGTCTCGGCCATCGCGCGGCGCAGGCGGCCGAGCGCCTCGTCGCGGTCGCGGCCGTAGGCGATGATCTTGGCGATCATCGAGTCGAAGTCGGCGGGGATGGTGTCGCCCTCACTCACGCCGGTGTCGACGCGGATGCCGGGGCCCGCGGGCAGGGCGAGCCGCGCGATGCGGCCGGGTGAGGGGGCGAAGTCGCGGTCCGGGTCCTCCGCGTTGAGCCGCGCCTCGACGGCGTGGCCCAGCTCGGCGGGCTGGGTGCCTTCGAGCTTGCCGCCCTCCGCCACGTGCAGCTGCAGCTTGACCAGGTCGGTGCCGGTGGTGATCTCGGTGATCGGGTGCTCGACCTGCAGCCGGGTGTTGACCTCGAGGAACGCGAACAGCTTCTCGCCGGGGTGGTACAGGAACTCCACGGTGCACGCGCCGCGGTAGCCGACGGCGACCGCGAGCCGCTCGGCCGACGCCTTCAGCTCGGCGGTCTGCTCCGGTGCCAGCACCGGCGACGCGGACTCCTCGATGATCTTCTGGTTGCGCCGCTGCACCGAGCAGTCGCGGACGCCAAGCGCCCATGCCGTCGTGCCGTCGGAGATCACCTGGACCTCGACGTGCCGGGCGCCGGTGACCAGGCGCTCAAGGAACACGATGCCGGAGCCGAACGCGCGCAGCGCCTCCTGGCTGGTCCGCTCGTAGGCCTCGGTGAGGTCCTCGGCGGAGGCGACCATCCGGATGCCGCGCCCGCCGCCGCCCGCGGTGGCCTTGAGCATCAGCGGGTAGCCGATCGAGTCACCGGCCCGCAACGCCTCCTCGAGCGTGGCGACCTCGCCCCGGCTCCACGGCGCGACCGGGACACCGACCTCCTCGGCGATCAGCTTCGCGCCGATCTTGTCGCCGAGCTTGCGCATCGCGTCGGCGCTCGGGCCGACGAACGTGACGCCGATCTTCTCGCACAGCTCGGCGAACGCGGGGTCCTCCGCGACGAAGCCCCAGCCGACCCACGCGGCGTCGGCGCCGGTCGCCAGGAGCGCCCGCTCCAGGACTGCGAGGTCGAGGTAGGGCCGCGCCGACGCGGGCCCCAGCGAGTAGGCGACGTCGGCCTCGCGAACGAAGGTCGCGTTGCGGTCGGCGTCGGTGTAGAGCGCGACCGTCTCGATCCGCGTCCCGGTCTCCGCGGAAAGGTCCCGGACAGCGTGGATGAGCCGCATCGCGGCCTCTCCACGGTTGACGATGGCGACACGACTGAACACCGGCTGAGCCTCCCAAGTACCACGCGCACAGCAGGCGACGACCCGGGTTCCGGAGCGTCGCCTGCACCTGTCTCCAACCCTGCTCGATTACCGCCGGGTACACCGATGTCCTGTGTCGCGCATGCCGAGGCCGATGCTTTGTCGGAACCCTACAAAAAGCGAGCCTGGCCACACCTCGCTGCCGCCATTTGACGCAAGGTCTGCGACAAACAGCGACCGCGGCGTGATACGGGACCAGCGGTGCGCCCCCACGATATGGGCAGGGGCATGAGCCTCGCTCGCGCGCCGGTCAGGCGACGCTGACCAGCGGCGCGCGCCCGGGAGTGGCCGAGGCCCTGAAAGGCGCTTTCAGGGCCTCGGCGCCCTCAACGCGCCTTTCAGGGCCGTCTCTTGTCAGTTGATCGCGAAGCTGGGGTGTGGGGGCTGGTTGTAGGCGGTGTTCTGCCACGCCACCGCTACCCGGTACTGGCGGTCCTGCATGAGCGACGGGCGGCTGATGCTCGTCGGGTCGGTGGTCGAGTAGATGCGCAGTGCCCGGTTGTCGCCGGTGCGCCAGACGACTTCCTCGCGCCAGTCGCCAAGGAGGTCGGCCTGCAGGGCCGGGTTGGCCTTCGTGCCGTTGTTGGACGCCACGCCAGAGCCGGTCAGCAGACGGGTGTCGCCGCCGGTGCCGTACTTGTCGATGTGCGTGCCGTCCAGCAACTCGCGCTGCGCGTCGCCGTCCCACCAGATCACGAAGTTCGCCGAGCCCGGTTTGCGGGACGCCACCTGGTTCCCCGTGGCGCCGCTGCGCAGGCCGGACACCGCCGAGGACCACGCCTCCGCGCCCGGGTTGCCTGCCCAGATGTCGGCTGCCACGCCTCGCCCGTTGTCGCAGTTGCAGGCCGGGGCGCTCCAGATGATCTGGCCGGTGCGGGCATCGCCCATCCAGTGCGCGGGGTTGCTACCCGACTCGGATGGTTTGAACACCTCGAGCCCGGCTCGGGACGGGATGTGGTCACCCACGTGGTACGCGTCGCCGTGGTGGGTGTTGTTCTGCCACAGGCCCCGGCCGTCGTCGTCGATCGCCATCGAGCCGTACATGATCTCGTCGCGGCCGTCGTTGTCCACGTCCGCCACCGACAGCTGGTGGTTGCCCTTTCCGGTCCACGCCGAGCCGTTCGTCGAGGAGTTCGAGTCGAACGTCCACCGGCGGGTCAGCGCTCCGTTCCGGAAGTCCCATGCCGACACCACGGATCGGGTGTAGTAGCCGCGGGCCATGACGATGCTCGGCCTCGCACCGTCCACATAGGCCGTGCCGGCCAGGAACCGGTCGACCCGGTTGCCGTAGTTGTCGCCCCACGAAGCGACGTTTCCCCTTGGTGGCACGTAGTCCTCGGTGTCCAGCACGGCACCGTCGGTGCCGCGGAACACCGAAAGGTACTCGGGGCCGGCCAGGATGTAGCCGGAGGAGTTGCGGAGGTCGGCGCTCGCGCTGCCGATGACCTGGCCGGTGCCCGAGCGGGTGCCGTCGGCCGTCTTCGCCGCGACCTCGGCGCGACCGTCGCCGTCGTAGTCGAAGACCTGGAACTGGGTGTAGTGCGCGCCCGAGCGGATGTTGCGGCCCATGTCGATCCGCCACAGCCTCGTCCCGTTCAGCCTGTACGCGTCCAGGTAGGTGTTGCCGGTGTAGCCGGACTGCGAGTTGTCCTTGGCATTGCTCGGCTCCCACTTCAGCACGACCTCGTACTGCCCGTCGCCGTCCAGGTCGCCCGCGCTCGCGTCGTTCGCGTTGTAGGTGTAGTTCTCGCCGGAGGGTGTCGTGCCACCGGGCGGGATCTGCAGTGGCACGTCCATCGAGTCCGCGAGGAACGTCACCGGTTCGCCGGAGGACAGACCTTCCACGCCGCCGCGTACCGGACGGACGGTGTACGCGGCGCCGACCGGCGCGTCCGCGTCGACGAAGTTCGTGGTCACCGGGGCGGCGTTGACCTTCCGGCCGTCGCGGTAGACGTTGAACCGCAGGCCTTTCTCGTCGGCCGCGAGCTGTCGCCAGCTGACGAAGTTGCCGTCCCCGGACCGGACGCTCACCACCCCGCGGTCCAGTGCGTCCACTCCGGCCGAGGCGTGGGGAACCGCTTGGCCGGCGTGTGCGGGGGTGCCGACAACGAGCGCGCCGAGCAGGGAGACCGCCGCGCACAGCGTGGCGGTTCGAGCTGTTCTGGGCATGACTGGACTCCGAGTCGCAGGGGGAGCGTGTTTTGGGAGCGCTATCAGGTCGCCTTGTGAAAATTGGTAGCACTCCGATTCCAGGGTGTCAACGCAGGTCGACAGCCTGCGGGAAGAGGCAAGATTTTCTCGGCGAGTTTTCTGCGCCCACCTAAGTGTGAGCGTTAACAACAAAACCGCTGCTGGGAGCGCTCCAGAAGCGCGGGGACCCGATCGCTTTCGTGATCACTGAGCGCCTCGCGACGATCACCGGCTGTTGACGGCTTTTGTTCCCGGGCTCTACCGTCCGACGGCAAGCGCTTTCCCTGTCAATCGGACCCCAGAGGGTGGCAACGATGCCTCGAACCTCGCTTCGCCGGACGCTGTCCAGGGCCGTGTTGGCCGTCGCGCTCGCCCTGTCGCTCACGAGTGTCGCCACCGGTGACACCGGTGAGAACAGCGCCGCCCCCGGCAGGCCGTTCACCAACCCGGTCAAGGCGCAGAAGGGCGCCGACCCCTGGATCGAGTACCACGACGGCAACTACTACCTGGTCACGACGTCGTGGACGTCCGTGCTGACCATGCGCAAGTCGCCGACGCTGGCCGGACTGGCGACGGCGCCGAGCGTGCAGGTGTGGGCCGGTGACCAGTCCTCGCGGTGCTGCAACTTCTGGGCCCCGGAGCTGCATCCGGCGAACGGGCGCTGGTACCTGTACTTCAGCGGCGGGCCGTCCGGCACCGACTACGCCCGCGACCAGCGGACGCACGTGCTGGAGAGCGCCGGGTCGGACCCGATGGGCCCGTACACGTACAAGAACAAACTCTTCGCGCCCGGCAACGACGTCGGGCTGATCGACGGCAGCGTGCTGGAACTGAACGGTCAGCGCTACCTGCTCGGCAGCGTCTGGGGAGCCACACAGAACCTCGTGATCGCGCCGATGAGCAACCCGTACACCGTGAGCGGCGCGCTGACCACGATCTCGACGCCGACGCACTCGTGGGAGCGGCAGGACGGCACGGTCAACGAGGGAGCGGAACCGCTGTACCACAACGGGAAGACGTTCATCGTCTACTCCGCGAGCGCCTGCTGGGGGCCGAACTACAAGCTGGGCCTGCTGACCCACAACGGCGGCAACCCGCTGTCGGCGTCGTCGTGGACGAAGGCCCCGCAGCCGGTGTTCCAGCGCAGCGACGCCAACAGCGTCTTCGGCCCCGGCCACAACGGGTTCTTCACCTCGCCCGACGGCACCGAGGACTGGATCGTCTACCACGCCAACGACGGCGTCGGCGACGGGTGCGACAACAACCGCACCACGCGGGCGCAGCGGTTCACCTGGAACGCCGACGGCACGCCGAACTTCGGCACCCCCGTCCGGCTGGGGACCACACTGGCCGGACCGTCCGGGGAAACCGCGGCGACCCCGGCGGCCTACACGATCGTCAACCGCAACAGCGGCAAGTGCCTGCAGGTCAGCGGATCGGCCGACGGCGCGGCCACCACCCAGGCGGCGTGCACCGGGGCGAGCGGGCAGCGGTGGCGGTTCGACGACCTCGCCGACGACACCAGCCGCGTGGTGAACGCGGGCAGCGGCAAGGTGCTCGACGTGGCCGACTGCGCCACGACCGACGGCGCCGCGACCCGGCAGTGGTCCTGGCTGGACAACACCTGCCAGCGGTTCCGCCCGGTGGTCACCGAGCAGGGCGGCTGGGTCCGGCTGACCAACCTCAACAGCGGCAAGGTGCTCGACGTCGCCGACTGCGGCACCGCCGACGGCGCGGCCGTGCGGCAGTGGACGTGGCTGAACAACACCTGCCAGCAGTGGCGTCTCCAGCCCGTGTGAAAGGACATCCCATGAGATCCTGGCGTCGCGTTTCCGGCATCTTCGCCGCGGCCCTGCTGACCGTCGCGGTGGCGCAGGCCCCCGCCTCGGCCGCCGAGTACCCCAACCCCGGGCTCGTGACCGGCGACATCGCGGTCCACGACCCGGCGATGGTCAAGGCCGCGGACGGCACGTACTTCCTGTTCTCCACCGGCAACGGCATCGACATCCGCACGTCGCCGGACCGGACCGCCTTCCGCCGGGCCGGCGCGGTCTTCCCGAACGGTGCGTCGTGGGCGCACCCGTTCACCGGCGGCAGCGACAACCTGTGGGCACCGGACGTTTCCTTCCACAATGGACGGTACTACCTGTACTACTCGGCGTCCACGTTCGGTTCCCGCAACTCGGCGATCTTCCTGGCGACCAGCACGACGGCGCAACCGGGCAGCTGGACCAACCACGGTGTCGTCGTGCAGACCAACAACTCCAGCGACCACAACGCGATCGACCCGAACCTCGTCGTGGACGCCGCCGGCGCGTGGTGGCTGACGTACGGCTCGTTCTGGTCCGGCATCAAGATGGTCCGGATCGACGCGGCGACCGGGAAACCCGCGAACAGCACGCGGTACAGCCTGGCGCAGCGGCCATCAAGCGCCGACGGTGCGGTCGAGGCGCCCTTCATCGTCCACCGGAGCGGCTACTACTACCTGTTCGTGTCGTTCGACCACTGCTGCCGGGGCACCAGCAGCACCTACCGCGTCATGGTCGGCCGGTCGACGTCGATCACCGGGCCATACACCGACCGCAACGGCGCGCGCATGACCAGCGGCGGCGGCACGGAGGTCCTCGCGACGCACGGGAACATCCGCGGCCCCGGCCATCCCGCGCTCATGCCCGACACCGACGGGTGGCTGATGGCCTACCACTACTACACGTCCTCCGGCAGCAGGCTGGGCGTCAACCTCGTCAGCTGGAGCGGCGGCTGGCCGACGCTGTACTAGATGATTGATTCCGTGAAGTCGGTGTGAGTGGGCGGTCGGTCGTCGTGTGCTGGTCGCGTCGGATCGGTTTCGGTCGGGTGTGCTGGCTGCGGTTCGCGTCGGCGGCGGTGGGGTGGCAATGCCCTGAAAGGCGCGTTCAGGGCGCTGAGCGCCCTGAACGGCCCATTCACGGCATCGGACCAGCCCCGTCGGGCGACCGCAGAGGGGGGCATGCCTGATGACCGATTCGTACGCAAAACCACGTCACATGATCTTCACGGAATCAATCGTCGAGGGCTTTCCGATCGTGCTCTCCCTGGCGATGAGCCGGTGTTCGGCGCGTACCTCGATGCCGGGCACCGGCTCCGCGCTGTCGATGCGCCGCAGCAGCCGGTCCACCGCGGTGGCCGCGATGGCGACCTTGTCCGGGGAGATCGTGCTGATCGTGGGGTTCGAGTAGCGCCCCTCCTCGATGTCGTCGTAGCCGATCAGCGCGAGGTCCTCCGGCACCCGCAGGCCGAGTTCCAGCGCGGTGTGCAGGGCGCCGAGCGCGACCAGGTCGCTGTAGCAGAACACGGCGTCGGGCGGGTCGTCGCGCGCGAGGAGCGCACGCATGGCGCGGGAGCCGTCGGCCCGGTTGAAGCGCGGCGTCGGAATGATCAGCGACTCGTCGACCGGCAGCCCGGCGGCCGCGAGTGCCTGCCGGTAGCCGCGGGTGCGCAGCTGCGCGGCCTCGCCCGTGGGGTAGGGCTGGTCCCCGATGGCCGCGATCCGCTTGCGCCCAAGGCCGATCAGGTGCGCGGTGGCCGCCCGCGACGCCGCGACGTCGTCGATGCCGACATGGTCGAAGACGCCGTTGGACACCCGTTCGCCGAGGACCACCAACGGCAGGTCCGGGTCGATCTCGACGAGGTCCTCCTGCGCGAGCCCGAGCGGGCTGAAGATCATCCCGTCGAAGAGGAACGCCCGGGCACCACGGCTGATCAGCTCCCGTTCGTGTGCCGCGTCGCCGTCGGTCTGGTCGATCAGGACGTTGTACCCGCTCTCCCGCGCCCTGGGGATGATCGCCTGCAGCAGCTCGGCGAAGTACGGCGTGTCCAGGTAGGGCACCACGACCGCGATCTGTCCCGACCGTCCCCGCGCGAGGTTGCGGGCCAGCACGTTCGGCCGGTAGTTCAGTTCGAGCAGCGCCCGCTCGACCTTCTCCCGCGTTCGCTCCGAGACGCGGGCGTAGCCGTTCACGACGTTCGACACCGTACGGGCGGACACCCCCGCCAGCCGCGCGACGTCACGCAGGGTGGCATCGCGCATGGCGTGCTCCTTCGGTGCTGGTGGGGCGGCCATCGAGAAGTGTGCACGGCGCCCATCGAGACGACAACCCGGTTATGCCGTCGAAACGAGGGCTTGCAGCGCGGCAAACCGGCGTTCATACTGTTTTGCAGCGCAGCAAAACCAGGTGCCACGGCGGCAGTCACGGATCGCCGTGGCGCGCAGCACCGTTCGGTCCCTGCCATCTGCTCGGCGTCCCCGATGTCTTCCCTGCCGGTGGTCGCCGCGTGCCATGCGGAAAGGCGCTGTCTCATGCTCGGCATCAACCGGTTACGCAAGGTCGGTTCCCTGTTCGCCGCGGTCGGGCTGCTGGCGGTCGCGGCGTGCGGTGGTTCCGGCGAAGGCGACGCGGGCGGGCCCGTTCGGGTGTCGGTGTGGGCCTGGTACCCGGAGTTCAAGGGCGTGGTCGAGGCGTTCAACGCCTCCCACGACGACATCCAGGTGGACTGGACGAACGTCGGCACCGGCCCCGACCAGTACGCCAAGCTGAAGACGGCGTTCACTGCGGGCACCGGCGCGCCGGACGTCGCGATGGTGGAGTTCCAGCAGATCCCCACGTTCCTCATCCTCGACGCGCTCGTCGACATGGGCCAGTACGGTGCGGGCGAGGACGAGGACCTGTACGCGGAATGGGCCTGGCAGCAGGCGACCGACGGCGACGAGGTGTACGCGATCCCCGTCGACGGCGGGCCGATGGCGTTGATGTACCGCAAGGACCTCTTCGACCGGCACGGGATCCCGGTGCCGACGACGTGGGCGGAGTACGCGGCCGCCGCCGAGAGGATGAAGGCGGCCGACCCGGACGCCCACATCGCGAGCTTCGGCAGCGACGGCGGCTGGCTCAACGGCCTGATGTGGCAGGCGGGCTGCCGCCCGTACGGCTACTCGATCACCGAGGCCAGGAATCGCGTGAAGATCGACCTGACGGCCCCGGACTGCGCGAAGGTGATCGAGTTCTACGGCGACCTGGTCGAGCGGGACCTCATGGCCACCGACCCGTTCTTCACCGCCGACGCCACGGCCGCGCTCGACTCCGGGAAGTACTGGACGTGGGCGGCCGCCGGCTGGACTCCCGGCTACGTCGCGGGTTCGCTGAAGAACACCGCGGGCAAGTGGGCGGTCGCGCCCATGCCGCAGTGGGAGAAGGGCGAGGACGCCCACGGCGACTGGGGCGGCTCGACGTTCACGGTCACCAAGCAGGCCGACAACCCCGAGGCGGCGACCGTCGTGGCGCGCGAGCTGTTCGGGACCTCGGAGCACGCCTGGGACATCGGCCTGAACAAGGCGTTCCTGTACCCGCTGGTGAAGGACGTCGCGGCCGACCCGGCGTTCACCGGCAAGTCCTACGAGTTCTTCGCGGGCCAGAAGGTGAACGAGATCTTCGTGCCGGTGTCGGAGAAACTGGGCGACTTCGACTACACCCCGTTCCAGGACTTCGTGTTCGACGAGTTGCTCGACCGGTGCGCGGAAGCCGTCGCCGGGAAACGGGAGTGGGACACGGTGCTCGACGCGACCCAGGACAACGTCGTGGACTACGCGGAGAAACAGGGCTTCACGGTCACCCGGTAGCGAGGAGGTCCCCCGTGCGGCGCACGCGCATGACCGACCACCCGGTCGCCGGAGCCTTGTTCGTACTCCCCTTCTTCCTGGTGGTGCTGGCGTTCCTGGTCGTGCCGCTCGGGTACGCGTTCTGGCTCAGCCTGTCCAGCAGGAGCCTGGCGCTCGGTGAGCGCTTCACCGGGTTCGACAACTACGTACGGGCGTTCTCCGATCCCGTGCTGCTGGACGGCGTCCTCCGGGTGGTCGTGTTCGGTGCCGTGCAGATCCCGGTCATGCTGGGGCTCGCGCTCGCCGGTGCGCTCATGCTCGACGCGGTCACCACCAGGTTCGCGGTCGCGTTCCGGCTCGTCGCGTTCATGCCCTACGCCGTCCCTGCCGTGCTCGGCGCGCTCATGTGGGGTTTCCTGTACAGCAGGACGTTCGGCCCGTTCGCCGAACTGCCCACGGTGGTCGGCGGCGAGCCCGTCGAGTTCTTCAGCACGGACCTGCTGCTGTTGTCGCTCGGCAACATCGTGACGTGGGCGTGGACCGGCTACAACATGATCGTGCTGTACTCGGCGCTGCGTGCCGTGCCGAGGGAGATGTACGAGGCGGCGATGATCGACGGCGCGTCCCAGGTGCAGATCGCGTTGCGGATCAAGGTGCCCGCGATCAGGCAGGCGATCGCACTGGCGGCGATCTTCACGGTCATCGGGACCATGCAGTTCTTCGTCGAACCCTACGTCATGGCCCGGTTCGCGCCCCAGATCTCCGCCGGGTACACCCCGAACCTGTACGCGTACAACCAGGCCTTCGCCTACTCGGACTTCCACTACTCCGCCGCGATCTCCTTCTCGCTCGGGTTCGTGGTGTTCGTCGCCGCGTACGTGTTCGTGTTGCTGACCAGGAAACGGCGGTCGTCATGACACCGAGGACGCGGCTGCCGCACCTGATCATGGCGGCGGGCATGCTGTACTTCCTGGTGCCGCTGCTGTGGATCGTGATCGCCGCGACGAAGAGCCAGGCCGACCTCGTGGCGAGCCCGGCGATGTGGTTCGGCGACACGTTCAACCTGTTCGACAACCTCGGCAGGCTGTTCCGTGAGGACGACGGCGTGTACGGCCACTGGCTAGCCAACACCGCGCTGTACTCCGGGGCGAGCGCGGTGGGCGCGACGCTGCTCGCGGCGCTCGCCGGGTACGGCCTCGCCCGTTTCTCCTTCTGGGGCAAGCGGTTCTTCGAGACGGCACTGCTCGGCATGATCATGGTGCCCGCCACGGCGCTGGTCCTGCCGACCTACCTCATCCTGTCCGAGCTGGAGGTGGTCAACACCGCGTGGGCGGTCATCCTGCCCTCGCTGCTCAGCCCGTTCGGCACCTACCTCGTGCGGGTGTACGTGGCCGAGGGCGTCCCGGTCGAGCTGCTCGACGCGGCCCGCCTCGACCGGGCGAGCGAGCTGCGGATCTTCTGGCAGGTGGTGGTGCCGATGATCCGGCCCGTGCTCGTGACGGTGTTCCTGTTCACGCTCGTGTCCACGTGGAACAACTACTTCCTGCCGCTGGTGATGCTCAGCGACACCGAGCTGTTCCCGCTGACGGTCGGGCTGACCACGTGGTTCAACACCGCGCAGCAGGAGGCGGGCACGCGGGTGCTGTTCGACCTGGTCGTCACCGGCTCGCTGCTGGCGATCGTGCCGCTCGTCATCGCTTTCGTCCTCCTGCAACGGTTCTGGCGCAGTGGCGCCGCCACCGGCGCACTCCGATAGGAGACCCGTGCTCAGTGCCGCCATCGCCATCAGCCCCGACTTCGTGGTCGCGCCGGTGCGGCGCCGCGTGTTCGGCTCGTTCGTCGAGCACATGGGACGGTGCGTGTACACCGGCATCCACGAGCCGGGCCACCCGGCCGCCGACGAGGACGGCTTCCGCCGCGACGTGCTCGCGCTGACCCGCGAGCTCGGGGTGACGCTCGTCCGGTACCCGGGCGGGAACTTCGTCTCCGGGTACCGGTGGGAGGACGGCGTCGGGCCGGACCGGCCGGTGCGCAGGGACCTCGCGTGGCACAGCGTCGAGACCAACGAGGTGGGCATCGACGAGTTCGCCCGCTGGGCCCGCAAGGCGGGCGCGGAGGTCATGTACGCGGTCAACCTCGGCACCAGGGGCGTCGCGGAGGCGCTCGACGTGCACGAGTACCTCAACCACGCGGGCGGCACCCACCTGTCGGACCTGCGGCGCGCCAACGGCACCCCGGACCCCCACGGCGTGCGGCTGTGGTGTCTCGGCAACGAGCTGGACGGACCGTGGCAGACCGGGCACAAGACCGCGCACGAGTACGGCAGGCTCGCGGCGGAGACGGCGAGGGCGCTGCGCCAGGCGGAGCCGGGGCTGGAGCTGATCGCATGCGGCAGCTCGCACTCGGGGATGCCGACGTTCGGCGAGTGGGAGGCGACGGTCCTCGAACTGGCCTACGAACAGGTCGACCACATCTCCTGCCACGCCTACTACGAGCCCATCGACGGGGACGTCGACAGCTTCCTCGCGTCCGCTGTGGACATGGACCACGTCATCGACAGCGTGGTCGCCACCGCGGACGCCGTCGGCGCCCGCCTGCGCAGCGACAAGCGGATCGGACTGTCGTTCGACGAGTGGAACGTCTGGTACCAGAGCCGTTTCCAGGCCGCGCCGCCGACCGGCTGGCTGGTCGCGCCCCGGCTCATCGAGGACACCTACGACGTCACCGACGCCGTCGTCGTCGGGAACCTGCTGATCTCGTTGCTGCGGCACAGCGACCGGGTGGTGGCCGCCTGTCAGGCGCAACTGGTCAACGTCATCGCCCCGATCCGCACCGAACCCGGCGGCCCGGCGTGGCGGCAGACGACCTTCCACCCGTTCGCGCTGACGTCCCGGCTCGCCGGCGGGCAGGTGCTGCGCACCGAGATCACGTCCCCGGTGCACACGACGGCCCGCTACGGCGAGGTCCCGGTGGTCGACGCGGTCGCCACCCACGACCCCGCGACCGGCGAGACGGTCGTGTTCGTCGTGAACCGCCACCGGTCCGAGCCGGTCGAGCTGACCATGGCCACGGCGGGCGCCGTCGCCGAGTCGTGGACCCTGCACGACGCCGACCCGTCGGCGACCAACACGGCGGCGGACCCGAATCGTGTCGTGCCTCGTCATCTGCCCGCGGAGCTGTCCGATGGTGTTCTGCACGTGGTCCTGCCGCCGGTGTCCTGGAACGCGCTCCGGCTCGCGTAGCGCTTCCCCGGAAGCCCCAGCCCTCCGGCAAAGCCCGAGATGCCTGACCTGCCCGCGCAACGAGCACCGACAGGCGCGTCCACGGCACAACAAGTGCCGTCAATGGGCCATTCAGGGCGCCCAGCGCCCTGAACGCGCCTTTCAGGGCATTACCACTCACACGTGTTAGTCTTGGGCGATCGTCCAGGGCGAGTGACCAAGGCGGAGACATGACATCAGCGGAGCGTGGCCGGGCGGTGCGGCGCAAGCTGCTCGACGCGGCGGTGGAGCTGATCGCCGAACGGGGCTGGACCGCGGTGAGCACGAGGGTCGTGGCCGAGCGCGCCGGGGTCGCGCCAGGGCTCGTGCACTACCACTTCTCGTCGGTGCAGGGACTGCTCTCCGAGGCGGCTGTCGGGGTCATGCGTGCGGTCTCCGCGGTGCTCGAGCCCACCCTCGCCGCGGCGAGCACACCGGCGGAAGCGGTGGCGGCCCTGACGTCGGCGCTCGACCCCTACACGGGTGACGACCCCACGTCGGTGCTGTTCGTCGAGACCTACCTGGCCGCGACCCGTGACCCGGCGCTGCGTGCCGCGGTCGCCGAGGTCATCACGGAGTTCCGGGCACGGCTCGCCGAATGGTTTCGCGCTCACGGGGTCGCCGCCCCCGAGGCCACCGCCGCCGTGGTGGGCGGTGCCATCGACGGGCTGGTGCTGCAACGCGCACTGGACCCCTCGCTGACCGCCGGGACGATCGCGCCCGTACTCACTCGATTGCTGGGAGGACAGTCATGAAAGTGGTGATCTGTGGTGCCGGTATCACCGGCCTGGCGCTGGCACAGCGGCTCGCGGTGCTGGGCTGGGAGGTGGTGGTGGCGGAGAAGGCACCGGGGCCCCGCAGCCAGGGCTACATGATCGACTTCTTCGGCGCAGGCTACGACGCGGCCGAGGCGATGGGACTCCTGCCCCGGCTGCGTGAGCTCGGGTACGTGCTCGAGGAGGCCCGGTTCGTCGACGCGAACGGCAGGCCCAGGGCCCGGCTGAGCTTCGCGCAGTTCGCCAGGACGGTGGACGGCAGGCTGCTCAGCATCATGCGCCCGGACCTGGAGTCGGCGCTGCGGGAGAGCCTGCCCGCCGAGGTGGACCTGCGGTTCGCCACCAGTATCACGCACATCGGCAACCGCGCCGACGGCGTGCGGGTCACGCTCACCGACGGCGAGGGGCTCGACGCCGACCTGCTCGTCGGCGCCGACGGCATCCACTCCGCCGTGCGCGGCATGGTGTTCGGCGAGGAGCGGACGTTCCTGCGCCACCTCGGTTTCCACACCGCGGCGTGGACCTTCGACGACGCCGCCATCCGCGCCAGGGTGGGTGACCGGTTCTGTCTCACCGACTCCGTGGACCGGCAGCTCGGCCTGTACGGGCTGCGGGACGGCCGGGTCGCCGCCTTCGCCGTCCACCGCACCACCGACCGGGAGCTGCCCGCCGACCCCAGGGCCGCGCTGCTCGCCGAGTACGGCGGGCTGGGCTGGGTGGCACCGGAGGCGCTGGCGCGGTGCCCACCCGCCGACGCGGTGTACTACGACCACGTCGCGCAGATCGAGGTGCCCGCCTGGCACCGCGACCGGGTGGTGCTGGCCGGTGACGCGTGCGCCGCCGTGTCCCTGCTCGCCGGGCAGGGCGCCTCGCTCGGCATCGCGGGCGCCTACCTGCTCGCCGACCAGCTCCACCGGGCACGCACCGTCGCCGACGGTCTCGGGAGCTACGAACGGTTGTGGCGGCCGGTGATGGCGGAGAAACAGCTCACCGCCCGCAACGGGGCCCGCTGGTTCCTCCCCCGGTCCACCATGGAGCTGTTGGGCAGGCGGGCGATGCTGGCACTGTCGCGGCTGCCCGGCCTCGAACACCTCGTCGCGCGGTCACTGGCGGGCAAACCCACCGCGGTCATCACCGACCTCGACCGCCGGTCCCGCGACGCGGGGGTGCCGGCATGGCGGTGACCGACCGGAAACCCCGCGGCCTGCTGCGCATCCTGCTGCGCGCGCCGATCCGGCTCTACCGCGCCGGGCTGGGTGGCCTGTTCGGGCACCGGCTGATCTACATCGCCCACC
This sequence comes from Actinophytocola glycyrrhizae, assembly GCF_042653545.1. NCBI lineage: Bacteria > Bacillati > Actinomycetota > Actinomycetes > Pseudonocardiales > Pseudonocardiaceae > Actinophytocola > Actinophytocola glycyrrhizae. The sequence goes on along the minus strand of NZ_JBHSIS010000017.1, from coordinate 155,867 downwards.
GCGGCCGCCGCACCGGCGCGCGCAGGGAGGTCGTCGTGGAGACCGTGCGCTACGACCCCGCGGTGCCGGCGGCCGTGGTGGTCGCCGCCTGGGGTGGCACGCCCGACTGGTACCGCAACTTGCGTGCCGCACCGGCGATCGAGGTCCGGCTGGGCAGGCAGCGGTGGCCCGGCCCGGACCACCGGCACCTCGACGCCGCCGAGACGCACCGCGTGCTGCTCGCCTACCGGCGGGCCCATCCCCGGGCATGGAAACGGCTCGCGCCGCTGCTCGGTTTCCCCGCCGACCCGGCGGATCCACGCTGGCCGGAGGTCGCCGCCACCGTGAACGCGATCGCGTTCACGCCGCACGTCACAAGTTCGTAAGGGTCTGCCGAGCGGGCCGCACGGCATGATGCGGTGGACGAAACGGACAAGGGAGGACCTTGATGGCACGGTTGCGCTCGGTGTCGGTGTTGGTGATCGGTGCGGGACTCGTACTGGCCGGGTGTGGTGACGACCAGCCGGCGGCGGGCGGCAGCACCCCCACGTCGACCCCGGCCACAGCGCCCACCACCCCGGGCACCCCCGCCGACGACGCGCCGGTGACCACGCCGCCCGCGCCCGTGGTGGCCGAGGAGCTGCGGTTCACCGCGAAGACGGTGGACGGCAAGGAGTTCTCCGGTGAGTCGCTGGCCGGGAAACCCGCCGTGCTGTGGTTCTGGGCGCCGTGGTGCCCCAACTGTCAGGCCGAGGCGCCGACCATCGCGGCGGCGGCGCGGTCCGCGGGCGACGTCGAGTTCGTCGGCGTGGCCGCGCAGGACGAGGTGCCGGCGATGCGCGAGTTCGTGCAGCGCTACGACCTCGGCTCGTTCACGCACATCGCCGACACCGACGCGGCGGTGTGGAAGCGGTTCGGCGTCACCTACCAGCCCGCGTACGCGTTCGTCAGCTCGGACGGGAAGGTCGAGACGGAGACCGACCAGCTCGACAAGGACGAACTGCTCGCCCGCCTCGGTGCGCTGAGCTGATGAACGACGGCCTGGCCTACGCGATCGGCGCCGGCATGCTCGCCACGGTCAACCCGTGCGGCTTCGCGATGCTGCCCGGCTACCTGACCATGGTGATCGCGGGCAACGGGGAGGCGACGCGCGTCGCCCGCGTGGGCCGGGCACTGGCCGCGAGCGCGCTGATGACCGCCGGGTTCGTCGTCGTGTTCGGGGTCTTCGGTCTGCTGAGCCTCCCGCTGCGCGGGGCACTGCAGCAGTACCTGCCGATCGTGACGATGGTCATCGGTGTGGTCATGGTCGTGGTCGGCGTGCTGCTGCTCGCGGGCAGGCAGCTCACCCTGCTGCTGCCCAAACCCGCGCGGGGCGCGCCGTCGACCAGGATCGTGTCGATGGCCGGGTACGGCGTCGCGTTCGCGGTCGCGTCGCTGTCCTGCACGATCGGCCCGTTCCTCGCCGCGACCGGCATCGCGTTGCGCGGCGGCGACCTCACCACGGGGATCACCACGTTCGTCGCGTACGCGGTGGGCATGGGCCTCGTGGTCGCCGTGCTTGCCGTCGCGGCCGCGCTGGCGAGCACGGCGGTGGCGACCGGGATCCGCCGGGTGCTGCCGTACGTGCCGAAGATCGGTGGCGTGCTGCTGCTGGTGACGGGCGCCTACGTCGGCTACTACGGCTACTACGAGCTGCGCCTGTTCCACGGCGGCGGCAACGCGGCCGACCCGGTGGTCGACGCCGCCCGCGAGATCCAGTCCACGCTGGTCGGCTGGGTCGACGCGATCGGCCCGGTGCCGATGATCGTCGCGCTGGCCGCGCTGGTGGCGGGCGGGGTGCTGGTCGCACGCAGGCGCCGGCCCCGCGTCGAGTAGCGCCCGCGTTCCGGTCGGGCCGTGGCCTGCTTACCGCCCTGAAAGGCGCGTTCAGGGCGTTGAGCGCCCTGAACGCGCCTTTCGGGGCAGTGCCGACGGCTCACGCGCAGGCGATCGAGCCCGTGAACTGGCACGGGTCACCGGGTGCGGTGTAGGCCACCCTGTCCACCTGGAAGGTGACCGTGCCCGAGGGCGGCACGAACGTCCCCATGTCCGGGTTGTTCTCGCTGCCCCACAGGTTCAGGAACAGGTTCGCGTCCCGGTCGGGGATCTTCGCGGCGTCCGTGACCGAGTGGACCACCTGCCCGTTCACGTAGAAGTCCATCCGCGTGGCCGTCCACTCGAGACCGTAGTCGACGAACCCGGCGTCAGCCGCCGACGGCAGGGCCACCAGCACCGGGCCCTGTGGCTGCCCGTCCCGCCACGTGTTGAACTTGACCTTCCCCGTGTCCTTGCCGAGCAGCTTGACGTCCGTGGCCTCCGACGGCGTGCCACCGACGTAGGTGAACATCGACGCCATCAGCCCGGACCCGCGCACTCCCTTCATCCGCACCTCGTACGTGCCGTACCCGCGCTTGGCGCGGTGCTGGACCTCGGCGCACGCGTACTCGCGGTCACCGGCCGCCTTCTTCGTGTACGACAGGTTCAGCCGCCCACTGGCGACCGACACCTGCGCCGCGTCCCACGTGCAGTTCTGCCCCGCGCCGTTGTTCCACCCGTTCGACACGTACCAGCGGTCGGTGTCGAGCGTGTCGAAGTCGTCCACGAAGGACGTGGTGGGTGCCTGCACCCCGCACGCGACGGACGTGGCGAACTGGCACGGGTCCCCGGCCCTGGTGAACGCGACGTAGTCGTACTGCGACACGATCGGCGACCCGGGATAGGTGAACTGGCCCATCCAGTCGATGAGCGTCCCGGTGGACCAGATCATGGTGAGGATCAGCTGCGGCTCGTATGGCACGTCGGAACCGGTGAACGAGTACTTGTGCACACCGTCGACGTAGAAGTCGAGCTGCCCTGGCAGCCACACGAACCCGAGGTCCACCCACGTCGTGGAGTTGTCCAGTCCCAGCGGCACGACGCCGGGGCCCTTCGCGGCGCCGTTGACCCACGAGTTGACCTCGGTGCGTGTGGTGTCCTTGCCCAGCGTCTCGAAGTCGATCTCGTGTGACTGCGGAATGCCCTGGTACGGGCCGGCATACGTGAACAGCGACGAGTTCGTTCCGCTGGCCTTGCCCGCCTTCATCCTGGTCTCGTACGTGCCGTAGTGGTACTTCTGGTTGGTCTGGATCGACCCGCACGAGTACTGGCGGTCGCCGTAGGCGGTGTCGTCGATGGACAGCGACAGCAGCCCGTTCGCGACCTTCGAGTTGTCCCTGTTGAACTGGCAGTTCTGGTGCGCCCCGTTGTTGTAGCCGTCGGAGACGTACCAGAAGGAGGTGTCGAGCGGACCGTCGAACTGCTCCATGAAGGTGGCGCCGGTCTCGGCGGCCGAGGCCGCCGAGGTCGTCGTCACCCCCGCCAGGGATAACAGCATTGCCACGATCGCGGCGAGCACCGTTGATCGCTTCTGCACGGTGTGTCCTTTCCGGGTTGTCGGTCGAAGCGGACCCCCTGATTCGGCCTCGTCACCTCCCTTCGACGTCGAGGTGCGCGTGCAGCGGCAGGTCGGTCACCGACGACCCGGCGTGCACGGTGTAGCGGCCCGGCTCACGCCGCCAGCCGCCGTCCCAGTGTTCGAACACCCTCGGCGCCAGCGGCACCGTCACCGTCCGCGAAGCACCCGCTTCGGCGTGCACGGGAGCGAATCCGGCGAGCCATCGCACCGGCCGGTCGACCGTCGAGTCCTCCTTGGACAGGTAGATCTGGACGACGTGCCTGCCCGCGCGTCCGCCGGTGTTGCGCACGCGCACCGTGACCTCGGTTTCGCCCACGGACAGGTCCGACAGCGCCCACGTGGTGTAGCCGAGTCCGTGCCCGAACGGGTACGCGGGCTCGACGCCGGCCCGCAGCCACGCCCGGTGTCCGATGTGGACGCCCTCGTCGTAGCGCACGACCCCGGCGACCGGGGTGGTGTCGAGGACCGGAACGTCGGTCTCGGCGGACGGCCACGTGGTGGGCAGCCGCCCGCCCGGCTCGACGGCGCCGAGGAGCACGTCGGCCAGCGCGTGTCCCGTTTCCTGGCCACCGAACCAGGTGAGCAGGATGGCCGCCACGTCCTCGCGCCACGGCAGCACCACCGGAGCGCCCGCGTTCACCGCGACGACCGTGCGCGGGTTGGCGGCGGCGACCGCGGCCACCAGGTCGTCCTGGCGGCCGGGCAGGGCGAGCGACGTGCGGTCGAACCCCTCGCTCTCCACCTCGGCGCTGGTGCCGACGACGACCAGCGCCACGTCGGCGGCGGCGGCCGCCGCTGCCGCGGAGGCGATCGCCTCGTCCGGCGCGGCGGGCGCGAGGTCGAACCCGACGGTCATGGTGACCCCGGCGTCCGGCTTCTCGCGGGGAGGCAGGTCCAGGCGGGCCACGAGCGCGACCGGCACGCCCGCGGTCAGCGCGACCGGCGCGCTCGCCGACGGCGGCGCGACCAGCCCGCCGCCGAACTCCTGCCCGTCGTGCACCAGCGACGCGTCGAGCACCGGGACGCCGTCCACGCGGAGCGTCGCGTGCCCGGCCCCGGCGATGCCCAGGCGCACGGTCCCGCTCTCGCGCGGCAGGTAGCGGGTGGTCAGCTCGATGGACGTGGTGCCGCCCAGCCGCGCACCGCCGAGACGGGCGAGGTCGACGGTGCGGCGGCGCTCGTCGAGGACCACACCGCCGTTCGCGTCGCGGAACACCGCGCGCACCCCCGGTTCGCCGTCGACCGGGTCGGTGAGGTCCTGGTGCGGCAGCGGCGCGATGCCCCGCTGCGACTCCGCCCCCAGGTGCCAGGTGACGTCGACGCCGGGCAACGCGGCCCGCAGCCCGTCGAGCGGCGAGACCACGTGCTCCGGTTCGACGAGCGCGCTGCCGCCGCCCTGGTTGCGGGCGAGGAAGGCGTTGTGCCCGATCACCGCGACCGACCGCAGCCGCGTCGCGCGCCAGGGCAGTTCGCCGTTGTTGCGCACGAGCACGGTGCCCGCCGCGGCGGCCTCCCGAGCGAACGCCGGGCCGTCCACAACGGATGGTGTGGCTGGCCGGAACCCGGGCAGCGCACCGACCCTGGCGGCGAGCCGCAGCAGCCGCAGCACCTTCTCGTCCACCACGGACTCGGGCACCCGCCCCGCCCGCACGGCCGCCACCAGCTCGTCCCCCCACGGCCCGCCGGGACCCGGCATCACCAGGTCCTGCCTGGCCAGCGCCGCCGGTTCGGTGGTCCGCGTGGCCCACCAGTCGGACACGACGACCCCGTCGAAGCCCCACTCGCCGCACAGCGGCTCGGCCAGCAGCGGGTTCTCGGTCATCGTGGTGCCGTTGACCGAGTTGTACGCCGACATCACGAGCCACGGGTGCGCCGAGGTCACGGTGTCCTCGAACGCGGCGAGGTACACCTCGCGCAGCGCCTTCTCGGACACGACCACGTCCGCGGTGAACCGCTCGGTCTCGAAGTCGTTGGCGACGTAGTGTTTCGGGGTGGCGCCGACCCCGCCGTCCTGCACGCCACGCACGTAGGCCCGCGCCAGCCGCGAGGTCAGCAGCGGGTCCTCGCTGTATGCCTCGAAGTGCCTGCCGCCAAGGGGACTGCGGTGCAGGTTGATGGTGGGCCCGAGCACGACGTCGACCCCCATGCGCCGGGCCTGCGCGGCGAGCACCGCGCCGTACCGGTAGGCGAGGCCGGGGTCCCACGACGCGCCGAGCGCGGTCGCGGACGGCAGGTTCAGCGCCGTCTCCCGCTCGTCCCAGCTCTCGCCCCGGATGCCGGACGGGCCGTCGGACAGCACCATCCTGCGCAACCCGATCGCCGGTTCCGCGTGCACACCCCACATGTCGGCGCCGGTCAGCAGCCGCACCTTCTGATCGAGGCCCAGCCGGTCGAGCAGTGGTTTCAGGGCAGGGTCGGGCGACTCGGTCATGATCGGGCTCCTCGAACGGGATCAGTGCGTGCGGGTGCGGATGTCGTCCGGCCAGGACAGGGTGGTGCCGAGGGTGTCGGTGAGCAGCCGCTGGTAGTCGGCGAGGTGCGTGGCGTCGGAGCGGACCTTGCGTGGCGGCAGGCCCTTGTCCAGGCAGAAGGCGACCAGTGCGCCGACCGCCTCGCCGATGCTCCACTCGACCGGGTGCAGCCGGTAGCAACCGTTGGTGACGTGGGTGGTGCCGATGTTCTTGTTGGCGGGCAACAGGTTCTCAACGCGGACCGGGATCAGCGCGCCGAGCGGGATCTGGAACGGGTAGGCCTCGATGTCCACATAGGTCCGCTGCGCGGTGCTGGGGTGCAGGTCGATCCGGTACCGGCCGAGGCCGACGCTGTCGGTGAAGACCGCGCTGCCCGCCCCCTCAGGCCGCGCCTCGACGCCGACGTGTTGTTCGAGCACCGTGAACTCGGCGGCGATGCGCCGCGACTCGCGGATGTAGGCGGTCTTGGCGAGACCGTCGCTGGTGCCGGTGACGTCCGGGCGCAGCCGCAGGCCGGGATAGCCGGTGCCGCCGTCCCGGCGTGGCGCCTCGGTCTGCAGCCAGTACAGGAACGACAGCGACAGCTCACGGCTCGCGGCCAGCGCGCGGGCTGCCGCCGCCTCGTCCACGCCGAGGACCGGCGCCTCCCAGTAGTCGATCTGGGGCCAGTTGACGATCGTGATGTCGCCGATGCCCGAGTTCTCCGCGAAGTTGGCGGCCGACAGGACCCGGCGGAAGGTCCACAGCGGGAAGTACGAGTGCTGCTCGGGGTTGTCCTCGAACAGCCGCCACTCCCGCACCAGCAGGGTTTCCGGCGCGATGTCGGTGAACGACAGCTGCGGGCCGGGCCAGAACGACGAGACGCTGGTGCGCCAGTGGTCGTACCGGGCGGGGCGGTCGACCACGTGGTGCTCGCCCGGCCGGTGGTCGAGCGCGAGGACCCACGACACGGCCTGCTGGTCGAGCGGGTCCGCGACCGGTGGCGCGTGCGGCTCACCGGTGTCCTCGGCGCCCTCGGCGCCGATCACGTGCTCCACCCCGGCCAGCTCAAGCAGGTCGCCCAGCTCCGTGGCATCGACGGTGTAGGCGGCGGCGACGGTCACCTCGCGCCCGTCCCGCAGGTGCAGCAGCGTGACCGCGTCGACCTCGTCGCCGCTGGTGTGCGCGGCGACCGGCACGTGCTCGGTGAGCACGGTGATCTTCCCCGAGGCACGCCACGGGGCGAGCATCTCCGCCAGCACGGCGGCCGCGACGCGCGGCTCGTGGCAGAACCGGCTGACGATGCCCCGACCCGGGTCGAGCAGCGGGTCGGCGGCGACCTCGGGCTTGAGCGGGTAGTTGCGCCGGTAGTACTCGCGGATCCGCTGCCGCAGCTCGGTGTAGCCGGGTGCGGCGTACGGGCCCTCGATCCACGGGTGCTCGTCCGGCGGCACCGCCTGCGCGGTGAGCTGCCCGCCGAGCCAGTCGGTCTGCTCGGTCAGCACCACCGAGCCGCCGAGCCGGGCGGCGGTGAGCGCGGCGGCCACACCCCCGAGCCCGCCACCGACGACCAGGACGTCCGTACGGAGTTCTGCCATGCCCCCTGTACTCCTCTTTCTAGTCGGTGCGCGGGTCGGCGACTGTCTCGCCGGGTACCACTTCGCACGGCACGAGCACGCTTCTGGCCCGCTGTGCCGGGTCCTCCACCATGGCCACCAGCGCATCGATCGCGAGGCGGCCGATCTGTTTGCGTGGCACCTGCAGGCAGTCCCAGACCGCGCTGGTGCCCGGCCACACGCCCTCCAGCACCGCGACCGACAGGTCGCCGGGGATGGTGGCGCCGCGGGCGGCGAGCCCGGTGCGCAGTTCCTCGGCAAGCCGGACGCTCTCGGCGACCACCGCGGTCTCCGGTCCGGCGACGAGGTCGTCGAGCCACTCCTCGGTCAGGTTCGGCTCACCGCGGGCGCCAGGGGACCGGTCGGTGAGGCCGAGCCTGCGCACCGCCTCCTCGTAGCCCGCGCGGCGGTCCAGGTAGGACTCCTGGTCGAACGGTTCGCGGACGTAGGCGATGTCGCGGTGCCCGCGCCGTGCCAGCGTGTCGACGATCGCGCCTGCCGCGTCCGCGTAGTCGGGCACGATGCACGGGATGTCCGCGCCCGGCACCTCGCGACGTCCGATGTGGACGAACGGGTAGTCCTCGGCGGCGAGCCGGGCCAGCTCCTCCCGGTTCGTGGCGACACCCAGCAGGACGCTGCCGTCGGCCAGGTTGAGCCGGTTGGTGCCGTCGCGGTAGATGCGGCGGCGGCCGTCCCTGGTGCCGGTCGAGGTGAACAGCACCAGGTCGTAGCCGACCTCCTCGGCGCGTTCCTCGATGCCGAGCAGGAACTCGAAGTAGAAGTCGCTGCGGGCGTGCGGGAACACCGACTCGAAGGTGTGCACCCCGAGCAGCCGGTTGCTCTTGTTGCGCAGGTTGCGTGCCGCCGCGTTGGGCACGTAGCCCAGCTCGGAGATGGCGTCGAGGATCCGCCGCCTCGTCTCCTCCGGGATGCGCGCGGTGTCGGTGTCGCCGCTGATGACCCGCGACACCGCGGACTGGGAGACGCCGGCGGCCCGCGCCACGTCGGACTGTCTCGGCGCTCTGCGTTTCGTGGTCATGTGGTCTCCTGTCCGTCGAGCAGCCAGCAGTGTGCCCACTGTCCACTGGAGACGGTCGTGCGGGGAGGCGCCTCGGTGCGGCAGCGCGCCATCGCGAACGGGCAGCGCGGGTGGAACCGGCATCCGGCTGGCGGGTCGATGAGGCTGGGCGGCTCCCCCAGTTCGTCGGCGCCGTCGAACAGTGCCGCGCGGCCGCGGTCCGGGTCGGGTGAGGACTCGATCAGCAGCCGCGTGTACGGGTGCAGCGGCCGGGCGAGTACGTCCTCCTTCGGGCCACCCTCGACCATGCGGCCCGCGTACATCACGACGATCTCGTCGCACAGGTAGCGGGCGCTCGCGATGTCGTGGGTGATGTAGAGCAGCGCGAGGCCTTCCTCCTCCCGCAGCCGCGCGAGGAGGTTGAGCATGTCGAGCCGGATCGACACGTCGAGCATGGAGATCGGCTCGTCGCCGAGCAGGACCGCCGGTTCGACGGCGAGCGCGCGGGCGATCACCACCCGCTGCCGCTGCCCACCGGACAGCTCGTGCGGGAACTTGTCGACGAAGTCGCGCGCGGGTACCAGGCTCACCCGCTCCAGCAGCTCGACGACCCGCCGCTCCAGCTCGGCCCTGTCCTTGACGCCGTGGTGCAACCGCAGCGCGCGTTCGAGGTTGTAGCGCACGCGGTGCAGCGGGTTCAGCGAGCCGAACGGGTCCTGGAAGACCATCTGCACGTCGCGGTGGTAGGCGCGGTCGCCCCGCTTGCCGACCGGCTCGCCACGCAACCGGATCTCACCGGAGGTCGGGCGGTGGAACCGCGCAAGCAGACGGGCGAGGGTGGTCTTGCCGCTGCCGCTCTCCCCCACCAGCGCGACGATCCCGCCGGGCCGCAGCGCGAGCGTCGCGCCCTCGACCGCACGCACGACGGCGGTCTGCCCGAACGCGCCCCGCACCGTGAAGTGCATGCTCACGTCGCGGGCTTCCAGGATCGGCGCCGTCATGACACCCCTCCGCTCTCGTGCAGGCGGCACGCGACCAGTCCGTCGTCCACCGTGGACATGACGGGCAGGTGCTCCTCGCAGCCGGTGAACCGGTCGGGACACCGGGGGTGGAACGGGCAGCCGCCGGGTGGGCGGCGCAGGTCCGGCGGGCTGCCGGGGATGCCGGACAGCGTGCGCAGCGGCGCGGACAGCGGCGGGAACGAGTCACGCAGCCCGCGTGTGTACGGATGGCGTGGCGCGCGGTAGATCGACTCGGCGGCGCCGATCTCCACCACCCGGCCCGCGTACATGATCGCGATCCGGTCGGCCAGCTCCAGCAGCAGCGAGAGGTCGTGGGTCACGAACACCACCGCGAACCCCAGCTCGGCCCGCAGCCGCAGCACCTGGGCCAGGATCTGCCGCTGCATCACCACGTCGACCGCGGTGGTCGGCTCGTCCATGACGACCAGCTCGGGTTCGCACGCCAGCGCGAGCGCGATCGTGGCACGCTGCCGCATGCCGCCGGACATCTCGTGCGGGTAGCTGCGGGCCCGGTCCGCGGAGATGCCGACCATGCCGAGCAGCTCGACGGCCCGCTCCCGCGCCGCCTGCTTGGACAGGCCGGGGTCGTGGGCGCGCAGCACGTCGACGAACTGGGCGCCGATCCGCGCCACCGGGTTGAGCGCGTCCATGGCGCTCTGCAGCACGATCGACAGCGACGTCCACCGCAGCCGCCGCAGCTGCCGGTCGGACGCCGAGACCAGGTCGACCGGTGCGCGCCTGCCTTCGGGGTGGAACAGGATCCGCCCGCCGGTGATGACCGCGGGCGGCCGCTGCAACCGGGTCAACGCGGTGATCAGCGTCGACTTGCCGGAGCCGGACTCGCCCGCGACGCCGAGGATCTCCCCGCGCCGCAACGAGAACGACACGTCGACACACGCCCGCACCGGCACGTCCCCGGTCACGTACTCCACGTTCAGTCCATCGACGTCCAGTACCGTCGCGGTCTCCACCGCGGTGACCTCGTCCGCCACCCGCACCGACATCACGCCTCGCCTCCCGCCGCCCGTGCGGCCACCCGGGCCCGCCTGGTCGCCGACCTCGTCGCGGCCCGCAGCTTGGGGTTCGCCAGCTCGTCGACCCCGAAGTTCACCAGCGCCGCGGCGGTGCCGATCAACGCGATACACAGCCCGGGTGGCACGAACCACCACCACAGGCCACGCAGGACCGCGCTCTGCTGCTGGGCGGCCTGGATCATCGTGCCCCAGCTGACCGCCGAGGAGTCGGTGATGCCGAGGAACGCGAGCCCGGCCTCCGCCATGATGCCGCCGATCATCGCGTGCAGGAACATCGACGCGATCAGGCCGGAAAGGTGTGGCAGCACCTCGAAGAAGACCAGGCGCCGCCGCTTCTCGCCGAGCATCCGCATCGCGACCAGGAAGTCCCGGTTCGCGATGCTCAGCGACTGCGCCCGCAGCGTGCGCGCGCCGCCCGGCCAGCCCAGCAGGCCGATCACCAGCGCGATCACCCACAGCCCCGTGCCCTGCAGGTACCCGGCGATGATCAGCAGCAGCGGCAGCCCCGGCAGCACCAGCACGATGTTGGTGAGCAGGTTCAGCACGTTGTCGACCGTGCCGCCGAAGTAGCCGGACGTGACGCCTACGAGGATCGCCAGCGCGGTGCCGATGGCGGCGGCGAGCACACCCACGAACAGCGACCCGCGTGCGCCCGCGATCACCTGCGCGAGCACGTCCTGTCCGAACTGGGTGGTGCCGAGCAGGTGGTCGCCGCCGGGTGGGGCGGCGATCGCGGTGATGTCGTTGGCCCTCGGGTCGATACCCACCACGTGCTCGGTCAGCCACGGTCCGAAGACCGCGAGGAACGTGAAGAAACCCAGTACCGTCAGGCCGACCCGGACCTTCCAGCCACGCAGGAACATGGTCATGCCGCCCCCTCGCGGGCTCCGGGGAGCCGCTGTGGCTGACGGCTCACTCCGCAAGCTCCGGGCAGCCGCCGATGGCTCACTCCGCAAGCTCCGTTCACCGGCCCTCCCTGATGCGCGGATCGAGCAACGCGTAGACCGAGTCGGCGAGCAGGTTCGCGATCAGTACCGCGATCGTGATCAGCAGGAACACGCCCTGCATCACCGGGTAGTCGCGCTGGTTGAGCGCCGAGTACAGCAGGTAGCCCATGCCGGGGTAGCTGAAGACGATCTCGGTGAGCAGTGCGCCGCCGAGCACGCCGCCGAGCGCGAGCGCGAACCCGGTGAAGTTCGGCAGGATCGCGTTGCGTGCCGCGTAGCGCAGCATCACGCGGCGCGGGGAGAGCCCTTTCGCCTTGGCCAGCAGCACGTAGTCCTCGCGGACGGTGGTGACCATCATGTTGCGCATCCCGAGCAGCCAGCCACCGAACGCGGAGAACACGATCGTCGCGGCGGGCAGCGCGCCGTAGTGCAGCACCGAGAGGAAGAACGCCGGGCCGCTCGCCGCGTCCGGGTCGTACCCGCCGGACAGCGGGAACCAGCCGAGCAGGAAACCGAAGGCCCACAGGGCGAGTAGCGCGACCCAGAAGTACGGCACCGACGACACGAAGGTCGTGAGTGGGCTGACGACCGCGTCGAACCGGCTGCCCGCCCGCCAGCCGGCGAGCACGCCGAGCCCGGTGCCGAGCACGAACGCGAGCACGGTCGTGGCGCCGACCAGTCCGACCGTCCACGGCAGGCTCTGCGCGAGCAGGTCTGAGACCGGGGTCGGGAAGCTCTGCACGGACACCCCGAAGTCGAGCCGGACGATCTGGCCGAGGTAGGCGAAGTACTGCCGCAGCAGGTTCGCGTCCGGGTCGCCGAACAGGCGCTGGATCGACTCCACCGCGCTCGGTGACACCTGCTGCCCGCTGACCCGCTCCAGCCGTTCGATGATGCCGACGGCCGCGTCCCCCGGCATCAGCCGCGGCAGCAGGAAGTTCAGCGTCACCGCCGACCACAGCGCCGCGAGGTAGAACCCGAGCCTGCGGGCGAGGAACCGCCACCGGCGGGCCGCCTTCGCGGCCCGCCGGGGCTGCGCGGCCGCCGGAGCCGTCGTGGTCATTTCCGGCCCGTGGGGGTCAGGCCGAGCAGGGTGCGGGCGGCGTCGGGGCCGAGGTCGGGGAACGGCACGCGGTCGAAGTCCTGCGGGTCCGGCCAGCCGCCCCACCGCTTGGAGTTGATGTTGATGAACCAGTACGAGTTGTAGATCGGCGCGAACGGCACCTGCTCCACGACGACCGTCTGCGCGTCCTTGGCGAGTTCCTTCAGCCTGCCCTCGTCGTCGGTGCCTGCCATCGCCTGGATGGCCGCGTCGAGGTCGGGGTCGGTGAACCGGCCGAAGTTGGCGGGCGCCTTCTGGCCGAGCGGCTTGGTGTACTTGCTGTTGAACCCGGCGTAGGTGGCGAACACGCCTGGTCCGCCGATCTCGGCGACGGTGAGGTCGAAGTCGCCGAGCTGCTGCTGCTCGTAGAGGTTCACCGACGGCACGCCCACGGTCTTCACGGTGAGGCCGAACGTCTTGCGCCAGCTGTTGACGATGATGTCGGCGTAGGCGCCCCAACCGTAGTCCTGGTTGAACGACAGCGTCGGGGTGAAGCTCTGCCCGTTCTTGGTCAGCGCGCCGTTCTCGACCGTGAAACCGCCATCCGACAGGGCTTTCCGCGCACCTTCCACGTCGATCGCCGGGTCGGCGTCGCGGTAGTCGGCCTTGAGCCAGTCGCCGTACACCTGCTCGGCGAGCCCGGTCGGGCCCGCCTCGGTGCCCGGCCGGTTGAGGGTGGCCACGATGTCGGTGCGCGGGATGGTGAGCGACAGCGCGCGGCGCAGTGCCGGGTCGTCGAAGGGTGTCCTGGCGGCGTTGAAGACCAGCGCGTAGGCACGGCCCGTCGCGTACTGCTGGTACTGGTGGTGCTCGGGGTCGACGGCGACGTACTCCTTGTCCGCACCCGGCCAGGACGTCGCGGCCCAGTCGACCTCACCACGCAGGAGCTGTGCCTTCACCGCGTCCTGGCTCGTCGGGATGATCTTGACGGTCTTCATCCTCGGTGTGCCGCCCCAGTAGTCGGCACGGGTGGCGAGGGTGACCTGCTGCGCGGAGAAGCTCGCGAGGGTCACCGGACCGGTGCCGACCGGGTCGGGGTTGGTCCACGTGTTGAGGTCCTGGTCCGCCCAGATGTGCTTGGGCACCATGGGCAGCTGCGGGTTGGCGAACTGGTTCAGCTCGCTGTACGCGGGCTGTGCGAAGTGGACGGCGACGGTCTTGTCGTCGACCTTCTCGACCGCGGTGTAGGTGACGCCCGCGATGTTGAACTGGGGCTGGTCGAGCGGCAGGTTCAGCGAGAAGTGGACGTCGTCGGCGGTGAGCGGCCGGTCGTCGGAGAAGGTGACGCCCTCGCGGATCGTGAAGCTCAGCGTCGCACCGCCGTCGGAGAACTCCCAGCTCTCGGCGAGCCACGGTTTCGTGGTGGCGCCGTCGCTGTAGTCGGTGCGGACGAGCGGCTCGTAGATCAGGCTCGCACCGGGGGTCTTCTGGGTGGCCGGGCCGACCACGTTGAAGTTGCGCGGGTAGGTCGTGCCCGCGTCGGTCTTGCCGATGACGAGCGTGTCGGCACCGCCGCCCGCCGTGTTCCCTGGCGCCGCGCACGCCCCGGCGGCGAGGGCGACCGCGGCCGTGAGCAGCAACGCGCGCCTGGACAAGGGGTTGGTCGTCACCATCTCGGTCACCCTGCTCCTTTGCCGGGAATCTGCTTGCGAATACGTATGAGCAACGCTCCGTCCGAAACGGCTCGGAGTCTGGTACTACGTATGAGCGAGGATGTTAGGCAGCGCGCTCGGTCCACGTCAACCATCCGGGAGGAACCTTCATGTCCGTCGAGGTCTCGGTCCGCACGCTGGACGGCACCCGCCTGTCCGGCACGTTCACCACGCCGGAGGAACCGCGGCGCGCGGTGCTGATGGTCCACGGGGCGGGCGTGACCCGCGACGAAGTGGGCCTCTACCCGCTGCTCGCCGAGGCACTCGCGGCAGCCGGGGTGGCGAGCCTGCGACTGGACCTGCCGGGCCACGGTACGAGCGGCGGCAGGCGGGCCGACCTGACCCTCTCCGGCCTGCTGAACGCGCTCGACGCGGCAACGGCGAAGGTGGCGGCGCTGACCGGACTGGCCAGGACCGGCATCGTGGCGGCGAGCCTGTCGGGTGGCGTCTCGGCGTACTTCGCGGCGCACCGCGAGGAGATCGTGGACCGGCTCGTGCTCTTATACCCGCTGCTGGACTACCGGCGCCGGTTCGTGTTCGGGAAACCGTGGTGGACCGGCACCGAGGTGACCGGCGAGGCAGCGGAAACCCTTGACAGGCAAGGACATGTCGAGCACACGCCGGTGTTCCCGCTCGGGCGCGCGATGCTCAACGAGGTGTTCTGGCTCCGTCCGGACGAGGTGTTCCGCGACCTGGTGGCGCCGACGATGCTGATCCACGGCTCGGCCGACCCGACGATACCCCTCGCATCGTCGGAGAAGGCGGCAGCGGACCTGACGGCCGAGCACGAACTGGTCGTCCTCGACGGCGCGGGCCACGGCTTCTCCCCCGCCGGCGACTCACCCGCCGAGGTGGCGAAGAGTCGCGAGTGGACCGCGGCGGCGGTCGCGGTCGCGACGAGGTGGCTCACCCCGCCGCGACCGTGAGGCGAATCAGCCGACGTGGAGACACTTCCCGGACGGGTTGTTGCCCGCGAAGTACATCGGCCACGCGAACGCCCTGCGGCTCTCGGGACCGTAGATCCCGTCCTGCCCGATCCGCCACCTGTACTGCGCGTAGGCAACGGCCTTCTTGGTGTTGGGCCCGAAGTCACCGTCGATGCCGAGGTTGGACGCGTAGTTGCACGACTTCAGCGCCGTCTGCAGCACGACGACCGCACCACCCTGGGCACCTTCGGCGAGCGTGCAGTTCCTGCTGCCCGTACCCCTGTGGTAGGGCTGGCGCACGTAGTCGCCCCTGGCGTTGACCTTGACCGCCTTCACACCGTCGCACCACCCCACCGAGGACGCCGCCGACGCGGTGGCGCCTGTGAGGCTGATCCCCCCGGTGACCAGCGCGGCCGTGACCGCCACCATGGCGAGAACCCTTCGCATGTCGCTCCTTTCGACGGTCACCCCCTGTGACCCGGAGCAGATGCTGCCGCGACGCCCTTTCCCAGCACTTTCGCGAGGATGAAACCAAACTCCGCCGCCCCGCCGTGAAGGCGCGTTGACGGCACAACGAGTGCCGTGAATGGGCCGTTCAGGGCGCCCAGCGCCCTGACCGTGCCGACCGTGCCTCAGGCGGCCGCCTCCCGCGCGGGCGCCGCCCCGGCGAGCCACGTGCCGATCCGGCGCGCCGCCGCCATCCCGGCCCACGCGGCGAGCTCGACGAGCGTGTCGTCGCCGGGCGCGGTGCGGCGGAACTCCTCGACCAGGGCGTCGTCGACCTGGTAGGAGGCGAACGCGACCAGCAGGGCCAGCTTCCCCGCCGCCCGGTCCTCCTCGGCAAGTCCGGCGACCGCGTCGTCGGCCCATGCCCTGCTGAGCCCCGGTGCCCGTCCGTCCCACGTGGACAGCCGAGAAAGGACGAGCGCACGCACACTCGAGGGCACCGACCGGGCACCGGCCGCGTCGACCGCCGCGTAGGCACGGGCGAACGCCTCGGCGACCACCCGGTTCGACCGGGCCCACCCCAGGTCGTCCCGCGGCGGCACGGCGGGCAGGAACTCCAGCGACTCCCCGGCGGCCGCCCCGCCCGGACCGGGCCGCAGCACCCCGCCGAGCACCTTCCTGGCCTTCGGCTTGGCGGACTCCGGCACGTGCGACGGGAACGGCGACTCGGTGAGGAACACGTTCACGACCCGGTTGTAGTAGTGGAACGCGACCGCGACCCCGATCAGCTCGGCCGCGTGCGACGGCGAGAACGGCGCCGCGACCGGCTCCGCGACCGAGGACGCGCGTGCCCACTCCGTCAGCACCGCCACCTCGGACCCCGCGTCCGGGATGGCCGCCAGCGTCATCCCGTGCACGTCCGCGCAGTACGGGCAGTCGTTGGCGAGCGAGACACCGGTCGCCACCGCCTCCTTGCCCGCGCGGTCGGCGAACCCCTGTGCCAGCAGGGTTTCCCGCAGGATCATCCACGACGCGGCCAGCACGTCCGGCGACGCCGAGTGCAGCGCCACCGGCGGCGCGAGCATGCTGAAGTCACGCTCCACCTGCCGGTACACCTCGGCGACCAACCCCGTGGCGTGTCGCCGCTTGACCACCCGCACGTGCCGGGTGTCGTTCAGCGACCGGCGCACCGCGAACCGGACCAGACCCGCGACCATCGCCTACCCCCGACCTTCCGCACGGGCCATCACGGCGCCCACCACGAAGTCCGGGTACTGCTCGGCGATCCCGTCGACGTCCGGCAGAACCCGCACGTCGCCGAGCCCGGCCGCCTCGAACGTGGCGCGCCACGCGGCCGGTGTCAGGAAACCGTGCGTCGGGCGCCGCACCGGGTCGGTGGCGACGTCGGTGAAGCTGTCCAGGAAGTCGAAGATGACCTCCGCGTGGATGGGCCGCGCGAGCTTGGTCGGGCGGATGCACTCGCTCACCACGACCGTGCCGCCCGGTTTGAGCGCCCTCGCCGCCTCGCGGATGACGAAGTCGAGGTCCGGCGCCACGTGGAAGCAGTTGACCGAGTAGACCACGTCGAACGTGCCAGGCTCGACCCCCTGCGGCTCCCACGGCTGCGTCATGTCGACACGTGCCGACTCGACGACCGTCGACGGGTCCGCCGCCGCGTTCGCCGCCCGCTCACCGTGCCGCGCGAAGGTCTCGGCGACCTCGGTGAACCGGTAGCGCGTCACGGCCGGGCCGAGCTTGCGGAGCACGTACTCGGCCGCGCTGCCGCAGCCACCGCCGATCTCCAGCACCTCGAACGGGCCGCCGCCCGGGGGCACGAGCCGCGACACCGCCTCCGCGCCGACCGTGTTGTTGATCGCGTAGAGGAGGTTGTCGTTGGAGAAGTACTTCAGCCACAGCGGCAACTTGGCCGGTGCGAACAGGATCTCGTCGCCCGTTGCCTCGCCCGAGAAGAACGTCTTCGCCTCGTCGACCAGCGTGCGCAGGATGTCCGCGGCCACGGCCACCCCCGGCTCCCGCTGCGCCAGTTCGGCCGCGACGGTCTCGAAGTCGGGCTCGGTCAGCGCACCAGGGTAGTAGCGGCCGCCCTCGTGCTCGAAGACGCCCGCGATGGTGAGCTTCTCGTACAGGAACTTCAGCGGGATCGTCCTGCGCCACGGGATCGAGAGGTCCCTCTTCGCCTGCTGGACCGAGATCCCGTTCGTCCCTGGCAGCGCGCCGATCGAGGAGAGGATGCGGTGCGCGGTCGCGTCGACGAGTCGCGAGAAGTTCTCGTTCGCCGCGAGGAACCGGAACGGGAAGAGCTCCCGGACCCGCTCGTCGGCGATGGCGGCCTGGAGTTTCGCGAACTCCTCCGCCTTGGGGTGTTCGGGGTTGGACATGGCGTTCACCGACTTTCGATCGGTCAGGCCGCGCGGCTCGCGGGCGCGGACCAGTCGTGGACGGTCATGGGGAGGCCACCGCCGAGGCGCAGCGACATCATCGGTTCCGGTTTGACCTGGAAACCTGGCACCGCACCGAGCCTCAGGTCCCGCATCAGCGTGGAGATGATGAACGTCGCCTCCATCATCCCGAGGTGGTTGCCGACGCAGAACCGGGGACCGGCGCCGAACGGGATGTGCGCGTAGCGCGGCCGGTCCGACGGGATGTCCGGGTCGAACCGTTCCGGGTCGAACCGCTCCGGGTCCACCCAGTACCTCGGGTGCCGGTGCAGGGTGTACGGGCAGATCAGCACCTCGGCGCCCGCGGGCACGTGGTAGCCGCCCACCTCGTCCTGCGCGAGCGCCCGCCTCGGCAGGATCCACACCGGCGGGTGCAGGCGCATCGCCTCCTGCAGCACCATGTGCGTGTACCGGAGCCTGGTGAGGTCCTCGTAGGCCGGGCGGCGGTCGCCGTAGACCGCCACCGCCTCCTCGTGCAGCCGCGCCCGGACCTCCGGGTGCCTGCTCACGAGGTCCAGCGTCCAGCCGACCGTGCTGGCCGTCGTCTCGTGCCCGGCGAGCAGCAGCGTCACCAGCTCGTCCCGCATGCGGCGGTCGGCGACGCGGCGGTCGGCCTCCTTGGCGGTGGACGCGATGAGCCGGGTCAGAACGTCGTCGCCGGACTCGACCGGGTTGGCCGCGCGGTGCGCCACCAGGACGCCGACGATCCGCTCGAGGTCCGACCGGGCCGAACGGAACGCCCGCTGTCCCGCCGTCGGCAGCCACCTCGGGATCATCCCGAGGGTCTCCATCTCGAACATGGCCTGGTCCTGCACGGCCTCGAACGAGTGGCCAACCGACTCGAACTCGCCGAGGTCGGCGTCGAGCAGCGTGCTGCCGAGCACCCCGAGCGTGAGCCCGGTGACCTCGGACAGCACGTCCACCGGCTCGTCGCCGCCCAGCCGCGCCCGCAGCCGTTCGACCATGCCGAGCGCCTCGGACACGATCACGTCGGCCTGCCTTGCGATCCGCTTGTGCTGGAACACCGGCTGGATGGTGCGCCGCTGCTCCTTCCACAGCGCGCCCTCGCTGGTCAGCAGCCCGTCACCGAGCGCGCGCTTGGCCTCGGTGTAGCCGATGCCCTTGTGGTAGTTGGCCGCATTGTCCGCCAGCACGTGCTTGGCGTGGTCGGGGTGGTTGAAGATGTAGAGCTTCTTCGGGCCGATCGCCACCCGTACCGCGTCGCCGTACTCCCGGACCGCCCCGCTCATCAGGCCGAGGCGGTCCGCGCGGAGCTGGCGCAGGATCCCCAGGGCCGCCCGCCGGGGCGGCCCTGGAGGCACTCGGCCACCGTTCACGGTCACGCCGCCGCGGGACGGGCCTGCGGCCCGCCTGCCCCGTCGCCGCTGTCGGGGACCGCGGCGATCGGCGGTGCCGACGCCTTCTCCCGCTCGTCCTTGGCCCGCTGATCCGCCGCCTTGTTCACGAAGTGCTGGCTCCACAGGAACATCCCGCGGATCAGGCACACGACCGCGGTGGCGAGGAACAGGCCGTAGGCGATGTGCATGATCATGAACAGGCCGTAGAACAGCGCGACACCGGCACCGAACGCGAACTGCGCGGCCGGCCTGGACGGCGTGGTGCCGGGGTCGGTCACCATGTAGTTGGTGTAGAGGATGAACGCGACACCGGTCATGACCGCGAGCGCGCCGGGGATCGCCGTGTCGAACACGATGCCGCGCAGGATCGCCTGGAGCGCGAAGAAGCTCAGCCATCCGGCGATCAGCCACATCCGCCCGGTCAGCTTCGCGTTCAGCATCGTGCCCGTGATGATGATGATGCCCGGCAGGATCCAGCTGCCCCAGTCGTTCAGGCCCTCGGTGAAGTGGTAGGGCGGCGCGATGCTGCCCCACGGGAACAGCACCAGCACCATCAGGATCCCGAAGTTCGACGGGTTCATGTAGTGCTTCAGCTTGCCGCGCACCGGGGCGCGCAGGATCCACTTCGCCGCCACCGCGAGGGTGACCGCGAACATCATCACCCAGATCCGGTCGTTGACGTAGATCAGCATGTTCAGCGCGATGCTGGTGATGTGCGCCGGGAACAGGAACTCCATCAGTCCCTTGAACCCGTTGCCCGCGTAGCGCGGGTCACGCCCCTCGACCCGTGCCCCGATCTTCTCCAGCACCAGCTCGACGGTGTACCCGGTGGCGATGGCGACGATCGGCCAGATCCACGGCTGCTCGAAGCCGAGGAAGATGTACCCGGCGACGTTGAAGAGCGTGATCGAGATGGCGAACCTGCGCAGCGCGGTGATGTGCTTGGGTTCACGCAGCTTCGGCGGCCCGCCGGCAGGCGGTTGACCGCCCGGCTTTGCTTCCTGCACAACCATTTCGTCCCTCACTTCTCCTCGGCCGTGTCGCCGAGCGCGAACGCGTGCCTGCCCTGCTCCAGCTCGAACTCCTCCTTGTGCGCCTTCCCGTCGCGGTCCCGCCACTCGAGGCGGACCGCCACCGGGCCGTCGACGTCACCGAGTCCGATGTGTACCTCACTGCTGCGCTTGCCGCCGTGGCCGCTGCCGCCGTCGACGCGCTGGATGTACTTCTTGCCATCCGGCGTGGTCACCGTGACCTGCGCGCCGGTCGCGGGCGAGCCGGGTGCGGGTGCGCCACCGACCGTCTCCTCCTGCTCGTGGGTCAGCAGCAGGTTCAGGTAGCCACCCGGGTCCGGTGCCTCGTTGTGGTAGTACACCGGCTCGCCGTACTGGCGGGCCACCGCGAGGTCCAGGCGCCCGTCGCCGTCCGCGTCGCCGGTGGCGATGCCCCTGGTCGGGATCGGCACGGCGAGGCCGAGCTCCGGCGCGAGGTCGACGTAGCGGCCGTCCTCACCCTTGACGAAGAAGTGCAGCGTCTCACTGCCCGCGATGTCGTCGCCGGCGTTGGCGTTGGGCCAGAAGAACGGGTTGGACACCAGTGCGTCGTTGGCCATCGCCAGCTCCTGCAGCTGCGGCCAGCGGTTCGTGGAACCGCGGATGAAGCCGTTGGTCACCGCGATGTCCAGCTCACCCCGGTTGGCGAAGTCGGCGAGCTTGTTGTCCCAGGACCAGCCCGACCACGCGGTGCCGTCCTCGCCGCTGACGTCGGCGAAGGGCGCCTCGCCGTCCTGCAGCTGCGTGCGCAGATCCGCCTTGTCCTTGGCAGTGTTGACGTAGTGGAAGTTGCTCTCCACGATGCCCCAGGTGACGGTCAGGTTGGAGACGAACGCGTCGTAGAGGCCGTCGTGGTTGGTGTCACCGAAGTCGACACCCATGCCCTTGAACGAGTCCTCACCGATCCGCTTCGACTTCGGCGTGCCAGGGGTGCGGGTCGTCTCGAGGTTGTCGAAGCTCACCTTGCCCGGCTGGGACCTGTTGTACAGCAACCGGTCCTGACCGAAGTCGTTCGCGATGTACAGCTCGGGCAGCAGGTCGCCGTCGAGGTCGTTCGCGCTGACCGCCAGCGTCCAGCCGTTGCGTGCCTCCTCCGGCAGCGTGTCCGCGGGCAGCGCCTCGAACGTCGCGGTCGGGTTCGCACCCGCCGTGGCGCCCTTGCCGAGCAGGATGTGCTTCCCGCCGCCGTTCTGCGCGTGGGACAGGGAGTGGTTCATCTCCACGCCCCCGTCCTTGTCCGGGTCGAGGATGGGGCTGTCGGGGAAGTAGTTGCCGACGAAGATGTCGTCGTGGCCGTCACCGTCGAAGTCCGCGACGGTCGCCGCGTTGGAGTTCCACTGTGGACCGTTGTACTGCCCGTCCGGAGCGGTGTTGTTGCCCGGCACCGCCTCGGTCGCGACGAACGCCGACGGCGAGAGCGAGCCGTGGTCTGCCGTCTGCAGGTGGATGACGGGGGTGCGGCCCCACATGTAGATCAGCAGGTCCAGTCTGCCGTCCTCGTTGAGGTCGGCAGGCACGCAGCCCATCGGCGCCATCACGTCGTTGACCGGCAACGGGGCCGGGGTGAGCTCGAACGGCTCGTACCGGTCGCCCCGCGCGTCGGGCACCGGCGTGACGATCACCTGGTCGGTGCGCGGGTCGACCACGCACAGGTCGTTCGGCAGGCCGTCGCCGTCCAGGTCGTTCATCGCCACAGCGGCGCCGACCGAGGACATCCACGCGTCGATGTGCTTGTACGCCTGGTTGACCTGCCGGATCGACTGCTGCTTGTCCGACGCGGGCAACGCCACGCTGTGCTCGCTGAACGCGTAGTTGCTCGCCATCTCGTTCCTGGTGTCCGCCGAACTCTGCGGCAAGGTGACCACGAAGTAGAAAGCGACGACGACCACGAGCGCGATGACACCGGTCAGCTGCCTGCGCAGCATGCCAAGTACCGCGGTCATGTGTTCACACCTCCAAGAGAAACGAATGCGTCGGCGAGCCGCTGCCGCCAGACCTCGTACGCCGGCTTGTCGCCGTCTGGCTGATAGCCGGGGCGGAGCTCGTCGGTGAGCCGTGCCGCCTCCTGCGGCGTGCTGCCGCAGAGCACCTGGGTGGCCAGTGCCGAGTGCGCGGGGACGACGCCCGCGCGCACCCGTGCGTTGGCCGCGAACGCGCTGCCCTGCGCGAGGTTGCCGCGGTAGTCGCCCGCCCTTGCGCGCAGCGTCCGCAGCTCCCGCTCGGCCACGGAGCGGTCGTCCCCGCCTCCCGCATAGGTGGCCGCGAGCCCCACGCCTGCCCACAGGTCGGGGCGCCGCCGCTCCGGGAACGTGTCGAGCAGGTCGGCGACCAGGACCGGGTCGGTGCCGCGGACGAACCACGACGCGCGCCCGATGCCCTGGTCGATCGCGTTGTTCGCATACGACCCGTGCCGACCGCCCGGCCAGGGGAAGTTCTGGTCCTGGTACTTGCCGTCCACGTAGCGCGCGGTGTGGAAGTAGGCCTGGTGGAACCCGTACCCGTCGAGCACCAGCGGCGCCAGCACCGGGTCCAGCGACGAGGGCTTCGGCCAGCGGAACCGCGGCAGCCGCGCCATCGCCCAGCCGATGCCGACGTAGGCCAGGTGCTGGTAGGCCGCCCCGCCCGGGGTCGCGAGGAACCGGCGCACGTTGTCCGAGCGGCCGAAGGGCAGGCCGTCGAGCACCGCGAGGCCCATCGCCGCCCCTTCGCAGGCGAAGCCGTGCAGCCAGTCCGGCAGCTCCTCGATCCGCGCCATCGCGTCGGCGGACGTGCGCGCCTCGACCGCGTGCGCGTAACCGGTGATGAATGCCTTTCCGACGTTCTCGAGCCGTTCCTGTGCGGCGGGAGATTTCTTGTGGAAGCCGCGCTTGTCGAGAGTGGTCTCGGCGACATTCGGTGTCAGTAGGCGCCGCCGCAGCGCCCGCCATGAACTGGTCAAGTTCCATCCCCTAACCGTCGGCAAACGGCCTCGTGATTCGTCCACAATCGTCACCCACCACGGGCACCGGCCACGACTTCACGCATGCCGCGTCCCCGGCGTTCCTGATGTCCGAGGTGACATTGTCAGAGTCAGTCGTGCAAACGGCGGCGCGCATCTCCGGCGATGCGGTCTCGTGTCATTTTCGAAGAAGTAATCGGATGGCACTTGAGGAGATGGCAGAGGCCGTACCAGTCGGGCAGCCTTGGAGACGGCATTGGGAAAAGCGTGTCGAGGACTGTCGCCGAACTTCGGTCTTATCGCCGCGGTCTGCGGCCGGCGTAATCCGCGCCGATTCGTTCGGATGGTCGTCGAGAATAGGCGGTACAGGTTGAGCACCGAACGAATCGCGATCGTCGGCATCGGACTTCGTTACCCCGACGCCGCCAGCACCCAGGACCTCTGGGAGAACATCCTCGCCGGACGCCGTGCGTTCCGCAGGCTCCCGGACGAGCGGATGAACCAGGCGGACTACTACTCCCCCGACCAGGCCGCACCGGACCGCTTCTATGCGAAGAAAGCGGCCGTGTTGCGGGACTTCGAGTTCGACCGGCTCAAGTACAAGGTGGCGGGCAGCACCTACCGGTCGACCGACCTCACCCACTGGCTCGCGCTGGACGTCGCGGCGACGGCTCTTGCCGACGCCGGCTTCCCCGAGGCGGAGGGCCTCCCCCGGCAGGCCACGGGTGTCGTCTTCGGCAACAGCCTCACCGGTGAGTTCGCGCGTGCCAACCTCATGCGGCTGCGCTGGCCGTACGTGCGGCGCACGCTCGCGGCGGCCCTGGCCGCGAAGGGCTGGGACGACGACGAGACGAGCGCGTTCCTGCGCGACCTGGAACCGGTGTACAAGGCACCGTTCCCGGCGATCGACGAGGACACCCTCGCAGGCGGGCTCGCCAACACCATCGCGGGCCGGGTCTGCAACTACTTCGACCTCGGCGGCGGTGGCTACACCGTCGACGGCGCCTGCTCGTCGTCGCTGATCTCGATCGCGACCGCGGCCAAGGCACTGACCGACGGCGACCTCGACGTCTGCCTCGCGGGTGGCGTGGACCTGTCCATCGACCCGTTCGAGGTGATCGGGTTCGCCAAGACCGGCGCGCTGTCCACCGGCGAGATGAAGATCTACGACGCCGACTCGAACGGCTTCTGGCCGGGTGAGGGCTCCGGTGTCGTCGTGCTGATGCGCGAAGAGGACGCCATCGCGAGGGGACTGCGGATCTACGCCTCGATCACCGGCTGGGGCATGTCCTCGGACGGCAAGGGCGGCATCACCCGGCCGGAGGCGGCCGGGCACCGGCTCGCCATCAGCCGCGCGTACGGCCGCGCCGGGTACGGCCCGGAGACCGTCGCCTACTTCGAGGGCCACGGCACCGGCACCGCACTGGGCGACGCCACCGAGCTGGAGGCGATCGGCTCGGCCCGGCGCAACTCCGACCCGGCGGCCCGGCCGGCCGCGATCAGCTCGCTCAAGGGCAACATCGGCCACACCAAGGCGGCCGCTGGTGTCGGCGGGCTGATCAAGGCCGCGCTGTCGGTCTACCACCAGGTCATCCCGCCCGCGACCGGGCACTACGACCCGCACCCGAAGCTCATCGGCGACTCCCCGGCGCTGTACGTGCCGAGCGAGCCGGAGCTGTGGCCGCAGGACCACCCGATCCGCGCCGGTGTCTCGGCGATGGGGTTCGGTGGCATCAACACGCACATCGCGCTGGAGCAGGCGCCGGGCACCACGCGGCGCGCGGAACTGCCCAGGGAGACGGCAGCGCTGAACAGCAGCAGGCAGGACGTGGAACTGCTGCTGCTCGACGCCGACGACGACGCGAGCCTCGCCGAGCGGATCAGCGGGCTCTCCGAGGTCATCGAGAAGCTGTCGTTCGCCGAGGTCGCCGACCTGGCCGGGGCACTGGCCGGGCAGCTGTCCGGCGGGGCGGTCCGCGTCGCGATCGTGACCGCCAGCCCCGAGGACGCCATCGCCAAGCTGGCGCGGGTGCGTGCCGCACTCGACGAGGGTGAGCGCCTGTTCACCGCCGACGGCGTGTACCTCGACCGAGGGCAGAACTCGCCGAGGATCGCCTACCTGTTCCCCGGTCAGGGTTCGGGACGGGGCTCGGTCGGTGCCATCCGGCGCCGGTTCGCCGCGGCCGAGACCGTGTTCACCCACGCGGACGTTCCCACGGGCGGCGACCAGGTCGCCACCGAGGTCGCGCAGCCGCGCATCGTCGCCGGGTCCGTCGCGGCCCTGCGGGTGCTGCACACCCTCGGCGTGGACGCCGACGTCGCGGTCGGGCACAGCCTCGGCGAGCTGACCGCGCTGGCGTGGGCAGGCGCACTTGGCGGCAAGGACGTCGTGCGCCTGGCGAAGGCACGTGGCGCGGTGATGGCCAACGCCAGCCAGGGCGGCGGCGCGATGGCCGGTCTCGCCACCACGGCGGACAAGGCCAGGGAGCTGTTCGGCGACGACGAGGTCGTGATCGCCGGGTACAACGGGCCGAAGCAGACGGTCATCGCCGGCGACGCGAGTGCGGTGGACCGCGTGTGCGACCGGGCCAGGGCCGCCGGTGTCACCGCGAACCGGATCAACGTCTCGCACGCCTTCCACTCGCCACTGGTCCAGCCCGCGGCCGACGCGATGACCGGCAGGCTCGCCGATTTCGACTTCGCCACGCCGACGCGGACCGTGGTGTCCGCGGTGACCGGCGACGTGCTCGACCCCGGCGCCGACCTGCGGGTGCTGCTGCGCGACCAGATCGTGTTCCCGGTCCGCTTCCACGAGGCGGCCGCGAAGGCCACCGACGGCGCGGACCTCGCGGTGGAGATCGGCCCCGGCCGGGTGCTCTCCGGGCTGCTGCGCGACATCGCACCCGAGGTGCCGGTGCTGTCGGTCGACACGGACAGCCAGTCGCTGACCCCGCTGCTGTCGGTCGTCGGCGCCGCGTTCGCACTCGGTGCGGCCGTGGACGCCGAGGCGCTGTTCGCCGACCGGGTGCTGCGCCCGCTGCAGCTGGATGGCAGCTTCACGTTCCTCGCGAGCCCCTGCGAGGCGGCACCCGACCTGGCGGTCGGGCTCACCGAGTTCGGCGCGCAGGCCCCGGCCGGTGCGGCGGAGGAGGGTCAGGCCGGTGCGGCCGAGGACGGCACGTCCACCCTCGACCTGCTCCGCCAGCTCGCCGCCGAGCGCGTCGAACTGCCGCTGGAGACGGTGACCGCGGCGACCCACCCGCTCGACGACCTGCACCTGAGCTCGATCACGGTCGGCCAGATCGTCAACGAGGTGACCCGCCAGCTCGGCCTGCCGACGCTGGAGGCGACGACCAACTTCGCCACCGTCACCCTCGGCGAGCTCGCCGTGCTGATCGACGAGATGGCCGAGGCCGCCGAGGGTGGCGGGGCAGGCGGCGGCAGCACCGAGGTCGCCGGTGTCGGCCAGTGGGTGCGGCCCTTCTCCGTCGACTACGTGCCGGCCAGGACACCGAGGGTGACCGTCGGCACCGGCCCGGTCGGCAGCTGGCAGGTGTTCGCACCGGCCGGTCACCCGCTCGCCGAGCGGCTGCGGGTCGCGCTGGCGGAGGCTGGCATCGGCGACGGTGTGCTGCTGTGCCTCCCGGACAGCGGTGAGGAGCACGTCGACCTGATCCTGTCGGCCGGCCAGACGGCCGCTGCGGCGGAGCCGGGCAGCCGGTTCGTCGTGGTGCAGCACCGCTACGGCGCCTCCGGCCTGGCACGGACGGCGTTCCTGGAGACGCAGGGCGTGCCGACCACGATCGTCTCCCTGCCCGACCTCGCGCCGTCCTCCGCGGCCGACGTGGACGAGGCGGTGCGGCGGGTCATCACCGAGGCCGCGGCGACCACCGAGTTCAGCGAGGTCCGCTACAACGCGGACGGCCAGCGCAGGACGCCGGTGCTGCACGTGCTGCAGCCACCTGCCGACGAGCGCACCGGCACCCCGCTGAACAGCTCGGACGTCCTGCTGGTCACCGGTGGCGGCAAGGGCATCACCGCCGAGTGCGCGCTGGCGATGGCACAGGACTCCGGCGCGAGCCTCGCGCTGATCGGCCGGGACGACCCGGCCGACGACGAGGAGATCTCGGCCAACCTGGCGCGGATGGCGGCCGCGGGCGTGCGTGCGCAGTACGAGCGCGCTGACGTCACCGACGCGGCGCAGGTCGCCGCCGCGGTGGCGGCGTTCGAGGTCGGCCTCGGCCCGGTGACCGGCGTGATGCACGGCGCCGGGCGCAACGAGCCCTCCGCGTTGACCAACCTGACCGAGGAGCGGTTCCACCAGACGCTGGCCGTCAAGATCGCGGGCCTGCGCACGGTGCTCGACGCGGTCGGCGAGGACAACGTCAAGCTGCTGGTCACGTTCGGCAGCATCATCGGCCGGGCCGGCCTGCGCGGCGAGGCGCACTACTCGACCGCGAACGACTGGATGTCCGAGCTGACCGCCGACTTCCAGCGCAGGCACCCGGAGGCCAAGGCACTCGCCATGGAGTGGTCGGTCTGGTCGGGCGCCGGCATGGGTGAGCGGCTGGGTGTCGTCGAGGCGCTGGTGCGCGACGGCATCACCCCGATCTCGGTGGAGGACGGCCTCGCCGTGCTGCGCCAGGTGCTCGCCGACCCGGACGCCGGGCCGATCGTGACGATCACCGGCCGGATGGGCGGGCTGCCGACGCTGCCGCTGGACATGAGCCAGGAGCTGCCGCTGACCCGCTTCGTCGACCGGATCCTGGTCCACTACCCGGACGTCGAGCTGATCACCGAGGTGGAGCTGTCCGCGGGCAGCGACCCGTACCTGTCCGACCACGAACTGGACGGCGACCTGCTGTTCCCCGCCGTGGTGGGCATGGAGGCCATGACCCAGGTCGCGGCCGCCGTGCTCGGCAGGACCGCAACGCCGCTGCTGGAGAACATGGAGTTCCTGCGGCCGGTCGTGGTCCGGCCCGGCTCCACGACGGCGGTGCGGCTCGCCGCGCTGGTCCGCGACGAGGAGACGGTGACCGTCGCCATCCGCGCCGAGGACACCGGGTTCAGCGCCGACCACTTCCGGGCGACGCTGCGCCTGCCCCGGCCCGAGCTGGCCGACAACGGCATCACCCGCGAGGCCACCCAGCTCTCGCCGGTGCCGGTCGACCCGATCACCGAGCTGTACGGCGGGGTGATGTTCCAGGGCAAGCGGTTCCAGCGGGTGCTCGGCTACCGGCGGGCGAGTGCCCGGCACGCGGTGGCGGAGCTGTCGACGACGACACCCGCGCCCTGGTTCGCGCCCTACCTGCCGCAGGACCTGGTGCTGGCCGACCCCGGCACCCGCGACGCGGTGATGCACGCGCTCCAGTGCTGTGTCCCGGACGCGACGCTGCTGCCGCAGGGCGTCGAGAAGCTGCACCTGGCCAACCCGACCGCCCAGTACGTCGAGTACGTGCTGCTCGACGCGCGGGAGCGGTCGCAGGACGGCGACAGCTACGTCTACGACATCGACGTGCTCGAGCCGTCCGGCACGGTGGTGGAACGCTGGGAGGGCCTGACGCTGCGGGCGGTGCGGAAGAAGGACAGCTCCGGCCCGTGGGTGCCCTCGATGCTGTCCGGCTACCTGGAGCGGGCGCTGGAGCGGGTCATCGGTGGCAGCCGCGCCGTGGTCGTCGAACCCGGCCCCGGGCCGGACGTGCCGTCGGACCGGCGGGCGCAGACCCAGCTCGCCGCGAGCCGCGCGCTCGGCGGTCCGGTGAACGTGCGGCACCGGCCGGATGGCAAGCCGGAGGTCGACGGCGCCTCGATCTCGGCGTCGCACGGCGCCGGGGTGAGCCTGGTCGTGACCGGGGAAGGCAGGCTCGGCTGCGACGTGGAGAGCGTCGTGGCGCGCACGGACGAGGACTGGGCCGGGCTGCTCGGCGCCGACCTGGTCCGCGTCCGTGACCTGGTGGCCACCGAGACCGGCGAGGACGCCGACCGGGCCGCCACCAGGGTGTGGGGTGCGCTGGAGTGCCTGCGCAAGGTGGGCGTCACCGACCGGACCCTGACCGTGTACCGGATCCACGAGGACGGCTGGGTGGTGTTGTCGGCCGGGGAAGCCAGGATCGCCACCTGGGTGACCACGTTCAACGACCTCGAGAACCCGGTCGCGTTCGCCGTGCTGTCCGGCACGGAGTGATCGATCCGACCATGTGACGAGGCGGCCGGCCGGGGATCCCCCGGCCGGCCGCCTCGTCCGTTTCCCCGGTCCGGGCACATCGGAACGACCAAGGAAGCAGGACGTTATGGCACACATCGACCTCGGCCTCGACGAGACCCGGTTCCCCGGGATCAACGGGCCGCTGCGGTACCGCCCGGAGACCGGGAAACCGCTGCTCGACCTGGCGGAGGCGCTGCTGCGCGGCCCGCACCCGCTGTCGGAGGGTGAGCGCGAGCTGATCGCCGCCTACGTCTCCTGGCTCAACGAGTGCGACTACTGCGGCAACTCCCACGCCGCGTTCGCCGCCGCCCAGCTCGAGGACGGCGCGACGGTCGTCGACCTGGTCCGGGCCGGGCTGGACGCCGCGCCCGTCTCGGCGAAGCTGCGCGCGCTGCTGCGCATCGCCGCCGCCGTGCAGGCCTCGGGCCGCGGGGTCACGCGCGACCTGGTGGCGGCGGCACGCGCTGAGGGGGCCACCGACCTGGAGGTCCACGACACCGTGCTGATCGCGGCCGCGTTCTGCATGTACAACCGCTACGTCGACGGGCTCGGCACGTTCGCCCCCACCGACCCCCAGGCGTACGCGAACGCGGCGGACCGCATCACGCGCCACGGCTACCACAGCTGACCGGCGAAGGCACTAAACCGGAAACGCCCTTTTCGGACCGGAACCCGGCGGCCCATTCACGAAAAATGGCCGTCGACACCGTCGATCACACACAGCAACAGCGCCGTGTCGGCCCGGAATGGCAGCGCTGCCACGGAAACCGGTACGTCCGGGATATCCGCACGGTATGAGAGAATGGCGGGAAAACTGGTCGTCGATTTAACGGGTGAGTCGCGGGGGCGCGGCGGCGTGACCAGGACGAAGTCGGGGAGACTGGGGGCGAGAGGTGCTGGCGCTTCGGTTGCTGGGCCCGCTCACGCTGTCCTCGGACGACGAGGAGCATGACCTCGGCGGCGCCCGGCAGCGGATCGTGCTCGCGATGCTGGCGCTCAACGCCAACCGCGTGGTGCCGGTCGAGTCGCTCATCGACGCCGTCTGGGACGACGCGCCACCGACCACCGCACGGGTGCAGATCCAGATCTGCGTCTCCGGTCTGCGCCGGGTGCTCGCCGCGGCGGGCGGGACGGCGCTCATCCGCACCCGGCCGCCCGGCTACCTGCTCGAGATCCCCGAGGACGACCTGGACGTCGCCAGGTTCAACAGCCTGGTGAGCGCCGCGCGGGCGCACGTCGGGGCCAGGCACCTGTCCGAGGCCGTCGCCACGCTGCGCAGTGCGCTGTCGCTGTGGCGCGGGACGGCCCTGGCGGGCATGAACTCGGAGCCGCTGCGCAGGAGCGCGGCTCAGCTCGAGGACGCCAAGGTGTCCGCGGTGATGGAGCGGATCCGGCTCGACCTCGAGCTCGGCAGGCACGAGGAGGTCGTCGGGGAGCTGCTCGCGCTGGTCAAGGAGCACCCGCTGCGGGAGCGGCTGTACGAGTACCTGATGCTCGCGCTGTACCGCTGCGGGCGGCAGGCCGAGGCGCTGGAGGTGTGCAGGCGGGCCCGCGCCACGCTGATGGACGAGCTCGGCATCGAGCTCGGCGAGAGCACACGCAGGCTCGAGACGGCGATCCTCAACCGCAGCCCCAAGCTCGACGTCGAGGTGGGCGGCGCCACCGGGGGCGCGCATGCCGTGGTGGAGCCGCAGGCGGTGGTGCCGCGCAGGCTGCCGGCGACCATCGCGGACTTCACCGGCCGGGAAGCCCACCTGGCCGAGATCAAGCGCGTGCTCCGCAACGACGGCGCGGCGCAGGACGGCAACTACGGCACCCGGATCGTCTCGATCTCCGGCAAGGGTGGCGTCGGCAAGTCCGCACTCGCCCTGCGCGCGGCCCACGAGCTGCGTGCCGACTTCCCGGACGGCCACCTCTACGGCGACCTGGAGTCGCCGGACGGCGAGGACCGGGTGCGCGGTGTGCTCGCACGGTTCCTGCGTGCCCTCGGCGTCGACGGCAAGGCGCTGCCCGACGACGACGAGGAACGCGGCGAGCTCTACCGCAGCCGGGTGGCCAACAAGAACGTGCTGGTGGTGCTCGACGGCGCCACCGACGAGGAGCAGGTCATCTCGCTCCTGCCAGCGGGCCCCGGCTGCGCGGTGATCGTGACCAGCCGGGCGCGGCTGTCCGGCCTGCCGGGTGCCCACCAGGTCGACGTCGAGGTGTTCGACTTCGACCGGTCGCTGGAGCTGCTCACCACGATCGTCGGCGCGGACCGGCTGGCGGCCGAGCCTGCGGCCACCCGCGAGCTGGTCGGCCTCTGTGGCGGCCTCCCGCTGGCGATCCGGATCGCGGGCGCGCGGCTCGCCTCCCGCGCGCACTGGCGGGTCGACCTGCTGGTCACGCGACTGCGCAACAGCGTGCGCAGGCTCGACGAGCTGTCCTTCCGCGGCCTGGTGCTGCGCTCCAACATCGACCAGAGCTACCTGGCGCTCTCCGAGCTCGGCAGGCGCCTGTTCCGCCGGTTCGCGCTGATCGGCACCCCGGACTTCCCGGGGTGGAGCGCGGCCGCGCTGCTGGACATCGACCCGTTCGACGCGTTCGAGATCGTGGAGACGCTGGTCGACGCGCAGCTGCTGGACACGGTGCAGTACCCGGGCGAGCGGCTGCGCTACCGGTTCCACGACCTGATCCGGGTGTACGCCACCGAACAGCTGCGTGCCGCCGAGTCCGAGGACGAACGCACCGAGGCGGTCGCACGGCTGCTCGGTGCCTGGCTCGGCCGCGCGGAGCACGCGCACCGCAAGGAGTACGGCGGCGACTACACGATCCTCCACGGCACCTTCCCGCGCTGGCCGGGTGGGCCGGAGCTGGAGGAGGCCGAGGAGATGGGCGATCACATGGAGTGGCTGGAGCTCGAGCGCCGCTCGCTCGTGTCCGCCGTCCACCTCGCCACCGAGTACGGGATGTCGGAGGCGGCGTGGGACCTCGCACTGACCGGGGTCACGTTGTTCCAGGTCAAGAGCCACTTCGACGACTGGCGCGAGACCGCGGAGCGGGCACTGGCCGCGGCGGAGGAGACCGGCAACGAACGCGGCCGGGCCGCGATGCTGTACTCGCTCGGCGGGATGCACTCGCAGCAGACCAGGTGGGGCGAGGCCGAGCGCTGCTATGCCACCGCGCTCGAGCTGTTCGAACGGCTGGGCGACGACCACGGCTACGCGCTCGCGCTGCGCAACGCCACCACCCTCGACCGGCTGCGGTACGGGACCGCGGCGACGATGTCGAAGTACGAGAAGGCGCTGGAGAAGATGCGCGCGGTCGGCGACATGGTCGGCGAGGCCCATGTCCTGCAGTACATGGCCAAGGTGTGCATCGACGAAGGGGCCGCCGACCGCGCGCAAGCTTTGTTGGAGACGGCACTCGAGTGCTATCGCCGGGTCGGGTACCTGCGTGGCGAGGCGCAGGCGATGAACCGGTTCGCCGAGCTGCACCTGTTCGGCAACCAGATCGAACAGGCGCACCAGGCGCTCAACCGGGTGCTGCTGATCGTGCGGGACATCGGTGACCGCATCGGCGAGGCGCACGCGCTGTACCGGCTGGGGGTGGTGCGCCAGCGCTCCGGGCGGCTGGACAACGCGGAGACGACCCTGCAGCACGCGTTGTCACTGGCCACCCAGGTCGGCGAGCGGATGGTGGCCGGCAGCGCGCACTACGCGCTCGGCGAGATCGCACTGGCCCGCGGCCAGGAGGCGGCCGGGGCGGACCACGTCGACGCGGCACGCACGCTGTTCACCGAGCTGGGCACCACGATCTGGCAGGCGAAGACGCTGGTCCTGCGGTCGGACCTGCACCTGGGCCGGGGCGATGAGGCCCGCGCGGCCCGTGACCTCGACGAGGCCATCGAGCTGCTCGGCACGGTGAAGTCCACCGAGGCCGTCCGGTTGCGCCAGGAGCTGGAACACAACCGCCGCAGCGCCATCTTCCACTGACCTGTCGAGCTGGCCATCGAGCTGTCGAGCCATCGGGGCGGCGGCAGGACGACTCCCCCGAGTCGTCGCCTGCCACCGCGTCATCTCACCTGCGGCTCAACTGCGGCGACTCACGGGCAGGGGGTCTGCCAGTCGTCGTCGCACTCGATGGCGTACGCCCGGCTCTCGGTGGTCGCGGCGGACGCCACACCGGCCGCCAGGAACACGCCTGACAGGCCCAGGAACAGCATGGCGGCGGACACGACAACCTTGCGAATGGCAGACATGGAATGCCTCCGAGACTTCGTTGATTTCCGTTTCGGCGGGGGTCCCGCTCGAGAACGAGTCAACGACGGCACGCCTTCAGTTGATGTTGAAGAGGTTTAGGGTCCGCTATCGGCGGGTAACAGCGACCGGATAAGAACCGGGTAGAACCATCAGCGAGGTTCACCCGCATGCACACGCACACCGGCGGCACCGGCCGCCCGCGCGGACAGGTGGCCCTCGCGGTGCAGCCAGCGCACGGTGTCGGTGAACGTCTCGGCCACCGGCCGCGCGGTCACCCCGCCGGTGTCCGCGCCGGCGTCGACCCGCGCCGCACAGGCACAGGTGTAGATCGCGCCGTACTCGGCCGGGATGTGCCACGGCCACACCCGCTGCAGCAGGCCGGCGAGCACGCCGACCGGCAACATGGCGCGGGCAGGCAGGTAGACCGTGGGCAGGGCACGGCAGGTGACCTCGCGCAACGTCCGCACGTACGCGCGGGTGGTCAGGTGGTGGCCGGGGCCGAACACGCGTTCCCAGCCGTTCCCCGGGGCGGCGAGCAGGGCGGCGTGCAGCGCGGCCGTGTCGCGCACGTCCCCGACCGGGAGCCCGCCGAGCGGCCAGATCGGCATGCGGCCGCGCAGCGTGTTGAGCAGCCGGGTGGTCTGGTCCCCCATCTTGGGGTCGTGCGGGCCGAGCAGGGCGGGCGGATAGGTGATCGATACCGGCGCGCCAGCCGCCTGGTGTTCGCGGGCGACGGTCTCCGCGGCGGCCTTGGTCGCCAGATAGCGCTCCCGAGGGCGGCCGACCGGTGACCGGGGGCCGAGCACCCGGCCACGGGCGGGCAGCAGCGCGCCGAAGCTCGACACGTACACGACCCGGCCGGCACCCGCCCGGCGCGCCGCGTCCAGGACGGCCGCCGTACCCGCCACGTTGACCGCACCCATCTCCCGGTGCCGTCTGCTGTCGAACGAGTAGACCGACGCCGCGTGCAGCACCGCGTCCGCGCCGTGCACGAACCGCGCGACGCACAACTCGTCGAGCACGTCGCCGGTGACCACGTCGACGGCGCCCGCACCGACCCCGAGCGGCGACAGCGCACGGTCCACCGTGGACTCGTCGCGGGCGAGCAGCCGCACCCGGTGCCCGTCGGCCACGAGCGCGGCGACCGTGTGCGAACCGACGAGCCCGGTGCCGCCGGTGACGCTCACCAACATCGAATGCCTCCGGTGCGACAAGGGCCGTCGCCCGTCGGGGACGGGCAACGGCCCAGGTGGACGCTCGTCGGTCAGGCCGCGCGGGCGGCGGAACCGGTGGCGCTCGCGTCGTGGCGCGGGGAGTTCTGGTACGCGGCGAGCCGCCACTCCCCGTCGCGGCGGACCGCCAGCCAGGAAGCGCGGATCGCGCTGTCCTCGGAGACCTCGGTCTCCCCGGCCTCCAGGATGCCGCCGTTGCTCAGCAGGAGCGTCACGTCCGGGCCGAGGGAGCGGATGCTGATCGGCGTGCCCGTCACCTGGGTGCCCTTCCAGCGGCCCTCGAACTCCTTGGCCACGTGCTCGCGGATCTCGTCGCGACCGGAGCAGAACACCCCGGCCAGGATCATGGTGCCGTCCTCGACGAACAGGTCCGCGAACGCGTCGGCATCGTTGTAGGCCCACGCGGCCAGGAGTTTCTGGGTCAGAGCGGCGACCGCGGCCTTGCCCGCATCGGTGGTCATCCTGGCTTCCTCCTCATGTCGGCTGACCGGGACTAGATGTAGAGCGTGTTGGGCTCGAGGCCGCAGAGCACCCGGCCGTAGAGCTCCAGGTTGGTGTTGGGGTGCATGAGCGCGTGCTGGTGCACGGCCTGGATGTCGCGGTTGATCCGCTGCATGGGGATTCCGCTGTAGATCGAGGATCCACCGCTGCCCGTGGCGAGCAGGTCGATGGCCTCCTTGGCCAGCCGGACCACCACGCCGAGGTCGGCCCGCGTCCGCGCGCGCTCCGCCAGCTTCCACTCCGTGCCCTCTTCGCACTTGGCGTCCACCAGGGTCGCCAGCCGCGTGGCGTGGAACTCGGCCTCGTCGGTCTTCAGCGTCGCCTCGGCCACCTGGAAATGGGTGATCGGCGCCTCGCGCTGGCTGCCGTAGTCCGTGTAGGTGATCTTGCGATCGGGCAGCCGCTTCAGGAAGGCGTCCATGGCGCCCTTCGCCATGCCGACGATCGTGCCGACAGAGGACGCGGCGGCGACCGGGAGCAGTGGCGCACGGTAGATCGGGGTGTTCGCGTTGCGCTTGGACGCGGTCTGGCCGCCGAGCACGACCGGCAGCGGCAGCACGCGCTCCTGCGGGATGAACAGGTCCTTCGCCACCGTGCTGACGCTGCCGGTGCCGCGCAGGCCGGAGGTGTCCCAGTCGTCCACGATCAACAGGTCCGACATCGGCACCAGCGCCATCACCGGGTACGGCTCACCGTCCGGCGGCACGAGGATCGAGATGACCTCCTGCCAGTCCGCGTGGTGGGCGCCGCTGATGAAACCCCACCTGCCGTTCACGACGATGCCGCCGTCGACGGGCGTCGCCATCGCGGACGGGCTCAGCGTCCCGCAGATCCGGGTGTCCGGGGTCGCGAACACCTCCGCCTGCACCTCGTCCGGGAACTGGCACGCCATCCAGGTCGGGATCCAGTACACCGACGCGACCCACGAGGTGGAGCCGCAGCCCTGGCCGAGCGCGGCACCGACCTCGGCGAGCGTGCGGGTGTCCGCCTCGTACCCGCCGAAGTGCTTGGGCCGCCGCAGTCTGAACACACCGGCGTCCGCGAGCGCCTCGATCGACTCGTCGTGCAGCCTGCGGTTCTCCTCGGCCCAGGACGCGTGCTTGCGCAGGAGCGGGGTCAGCTCCGTCGCCTTGCGCACGATGTCCTCGCGCGATGGGATCGTGGTGGCCAAGATGTCCTCCAAGCAAGGGATTTCTGACAAGCACGAACACCTGTCGCGCGAGGCGGCGCCTGCGTCCGCGGCTGTTCTTCATCGAGAGTCCCTTGGCACGCCCTCCGGCGCATCTCCCGGCGTGCGGCCACCTTTCTCGCTCGTGGGGCTTCGGTCTCCGTGAGGCTTCGGCAGGGTCCTGCTGGTGGGTCTTTGTCCTCGCCGGACGGGCAGGTCTCGGGGGTGGCGGAGGGGCATGTGGCAATGCCCTGAAAGGCGCGTTCAGGGCGCTCAGCGCCCTGAACGGCCCATTCACGGCACTCGTTGTGCCGTCGATGCGCCATTCACGACGCCGGGGGCGCACGGCGGGTGCTGTGCGGGCATGGTTTTGTTCGGTCCAGGATCGCAAGAGTCCTACGCACTCACGGAGATGTTCCTGTCCCGGACCGGGCGGCAGGATGTTGGGTCCATGTGCGGCTGTCGGGGCGGCAGCCTCGGAGATGGCTGCGGGTACCCGCGGGGCCTACGGTTCCCAAGGGCCAGTAGTACATCGGAGGTAGCGGCATGAACCACACGTCCTCCCGGGAGCCCCTCCCCCGGCGCCGTTCCGGTGTCACCCACACCGTCGTGATCGGCGGTGCGGCCGTGTCCATGACCGCCAACCGGTTCGCCGACGGCAGACCTGCCGAGGTGTTCGCCAAGTGGGGCAAGGAAGGCTCGACGACGCACGGTCTGATGGACGCGTTCTCGATCGTGCTGTCGCTCGCCCTGCAGTACGGCGTGCCTGCCGAGGTGGTCGTGGCGAAGCTCGCCGACATCCGGTTCGAGCCGCTCGGCGGCACCGACGACCCCGACCTTCCCCAGGTGACGAGCGTCGTGGACTGGGTGGCGCGGCGGATCGCGCTCGACCACGTGTCCGAAGAGGACACCGAGACGACCGGGCAGCTGTTCATCCTCGACGACGTGCGCAGGAAGGCAGAGTGACCCGGCCGCCGGGCGGGCGAGCCTGGCCGGGGTCGCCATCAGTGCATGGAGCACCCACAGCACCACGTTCTTGACAGGCCGCGGGACGGTGCGGCCGCGGTCGTCCCGGTGGCGTAGGTGCCGCTCAGGTGCTCTCCCCCTCCTGGGTCGCGCGGACAGCTCCGCCATCTGCGACGGCGGCCAGCTCACCGACCAGGTCGACCAGTGGGGGCTGGGCCGCCATCTCGGCCGCGAGGTCCGTGGCGGCCTGGGCGAACCGGGGGTTGTGGAGCAGTTCGAGACAGTGCTCGGCCACCCCGCTCGGGGTCATCTCCTCCGGGCGCAGGCACAGCCCGGCGCCGGAGGAGGCCACGGCGTCGGCGTTGTCGAACTGGTCGTCCAGCATCGGCAGCACCAGTTGTGGCTTGCCGGCACCGATCGCGGTCAGCGCGGTGCCCTGGCCACCGTGGTGGATCGCCAGGTCACAGGCGGGCAGCACCTGCGACAGCGGGAGCCTGCCCGCCTGCAGGACCGCGGGCGGCAGTGCGGGCCACTTCACCGCGATCTTCTCGTCGACGGCGATCACCATCTCGACGTCCAGCGTGGCGAGGAGTTCGACGATCGGGATCACGGTCTCGTAGGCGCCGTCCTCGCCGAGCCGGGGCAGCACGGTGCCCAGCGTCAGGCACACCCGCTTCACCTCGCGGGAGCGCAACGCCCACCCCGGCACCCGGGAGTCACCGTCGTAGGGCACGTTGCGCATGCGCCGATGGCCCGCCGCGTAGGGCAGGCGCAGGCTCGACGGCCACGGGTTGAGCGCGAGCGCCGGTGTGGGCAGCGCGGACAGGCCGAGCGCGGCAAGGTCGGGGGCGAGCAGTTCGGCCGCCGCCGCGCGATACTCCACCAGCGGCGCCACACCCCAGTGCAGCTCGGCGGTGGGCAGGGAGAAGGTGGCCGCGGCGATCGGCCCCGCCACCTCGGCGCGCTCGCTGACCACGAGGTCCGGCCGCCAGCAGTCCACAACAGACAGTGCGCCGGGAAGGTTGTCGGCCGCGATACGCGCGAACACCCGGCCGTTCACGTGCCGCCGCCCGGCGAGCCCGTCCGGGTCGCCACCCGCGGTGAGACCGGCGAAACTCGCGACCGCTCCGGTGGCCGTCGCGGCGAGCCCGGACCGCAGCACCTCGGGCACGAAGTCCTCCGAGGTGGCGACCAGCACGTCGTGGCCCATCGCCCGGCACGCCCACGCGAGCGGCACCAGCGGGAAGAAGTGCCCCGGCAGGGGAACGGTCGTGAACAGTATCCGCATCTTGCCTCTCCACACGCGACACACGGCGGTCCGGCTCACCCCGTCGCGCGTTCGTACTGGAGCAGCGGGGTGTACCCGGCGACCGTCGAGTTGTCCCGGATCCGGCCGCCGGAGATCATCAGCTCAGCCGACCCGGCCCGCGGGCACGTCCTCGGAGTCGGCGCTGAATCCCACGTTCCAACCCTATCGATTTCGAATTGTTTTTCTTCCTCCCATCGTGCCAAACACCGACCTCAACAATGCCGACACGTGACCGGTCACGGCACACCAGGAGATGGCAGCCAAAATACAATCCCTATTTCCGACCGAAGAATTGTCGGGTAGCCGTTGCCGGCCTCGGCCCGGCGAGCACGGTCAGGCGGCCGCGACAGTGGCCCGCAACGCCTCGCGCAGGTCGGCCGTCGGGCGCCAGCCCGTGCGCGCGCGGAACGCGCCTGCGTCGATCACCACGCTGCGCAGATCGGTCTCCGACACCACGCCGGGCGGCTCGACCGACACGACCGGCACCGGCTCGGTCCCGGTCCGCTCGGCGGCGAGCTCGGCGATCGTGCGGAACACATCGCCAAGCGGTGCGCCGACACCGGTGCCGACCAGCCAGTGCCTGCCTGCGAGCGCGTCGGCGTGGTCCAGCGCGGCGACGATCGCGCTCGCGGCGTCGCGCACGTACAGGAGGTCCCGCAGCACCGTCCCGTCATGCCACATCGTGATCGGTTCGCCTGCGAGCGCGCGGCGCGCCATGAAGGTGAGCACCCCGGAGTCGAGCGCGCCGGTGACGGGGCTGTGCCCGAACGCGGTCGGCAGGCGCAGCGACACCCCCCGGACGACGCCCGCCGCGCCGGCCGCCAGCAGCAGCCGTTCGGCGGCGAGTTTCTGCCGGTCGAACGGGATCTCCGGCCGGTCGGCCTCCGTGCCGTCCAGCCGGGTCCGCGGTGGCACCCCGACCTGGGACGTCGAGCCGGAGTACACGACGACCGGAGCGGGCCCGCTGGTGTCCCGGCGGTTT
The DNA here is from genome assembly GCF_042653545.1 of Actinophytocola glycyrrhizae. Taxonomy (NCBI): domain Bacteria; kingdom Bacillati; phylum Actinomycetota; class Actinomycetes; order Pseudonocardiales; family Pseudonocardiaceae; genus Actinophytocola; species Actinophytocola glycyrrhizae. Next base: position 115,773 of record NZ_JBHSIS010000017.1, on the reverse strand, counting down.
GCCAGCACGTCGAGCAGGTCGCGAAGCACCCCGACGTTCACCCGCTCGCCCGCCGCCGTGGCCCCGGGCTCGCGCCAACCGGTGGTGCGGGCCACCAGGTGGACGATCGCGTCGGCGCCGGCCACCGCGTCCTCGAGTTCCCCGCGGACGGTCAGATCGGCGGTCCGGATCTCGATGTCGGCCGCCCCGCCGGCAGGCACGACGCTGCGGGTGCGGCCGACCGCGCGCAACCGGATGGGCCGCTCGGCGAGCGCCGCGGTCACGACCGAGCCGATGAAGCCGGACGCACCGAGCACGGCGACGAGGGGACGTTCGGGCTCGGTCATGGAATGGCTCCTCACCTCGGGCGGACGGCTACCACCCTTCTTCCTGGCGGTCCCCCGGGCATCTCCGGAGTTGCGCCTTCGCACGAAGTCGTTGCCATGGCGGGAAAGCAACTCGGGAGATGCCGCCGACCACCGGTCAGGTCACTGTGTGTTGCAGGAAGTCCAGCTCCGTTACGGTCACTGAGGACGGGCTCATGAAGGCTCTTGTGCTGCCGGGCGGCTGGGACAGCTGGCGAAGCCCGGTCGATCGGTCCACGCCGGCCCACCTCGTGCGGATCGCCAACAAGCCGCTGCTCGAGTACGTCCTGGAGACCATCCGGAACATCGGTGTGACCGACATCGGGCTCGTCATCGACGACCGCGAGCCGCAGACCGTCGGTGCGGTCGGCGGCGACGTCCGCGTGATTCCCCACCATGGCGCCCCCGGGACCCTGCCGGCCCTCGCCGCGGCCCGGGACTTTCTCGACGGTGACGACTTCCTGCTGTACTCCGGCGGGAACCTGCTCGCCGACGGGCTCGGTGCGGCGGCCGCGGAGTTCAGGTCCACCCGCCCGGTGGCACAACTGCTCGTGCACAAGGTGCCGGACCCGAGCGCGTTCGTCGTGGCCGAGGTCGGGGAGAACGGCGTCGTGCTCGACCTGCGGGACCACCCGGCGGACTCCGGCGGCTCCAACCTGGCCGTCATCGGCGCGTACTTCTTCACCGCCGAGATCCACGCTGCCGCCGCGGCCGTCTCCGCCGCCACCTCCGGTGCCACCGAGCCCGGCGTCATCGACGTGGTCCGCTGGTTGCACGGCAGGGGCGTCGAGATCGGTTCGCAGGAGTACTACGGCTTCTGGCGTGCCGTCGAGTCCCCCGACGCGCTGCTCGAGTGCAACCGCCAGATGCTCGGCGAGCTGCACCGCGACATCGCCGGTGACGTCGACGACGAGACGGAGCTGGTGGGCCCGGTCGTGGTGGCGGCCGGGGCGCGGGTGGTCCGGTCCCGGATCGTCGGGCCGGCGATCGTCGGTGCCGACACCGTCGTGGAGGGAAGCAAGGTCGGGCCGAACACCGCCGTCGGCAGGGACTGCGTGATCCACGCGGCCACGCTCACCGACTCGATCGTGTTCGACGGCGCGTCGGTCAGGGCTACCTCGCTGCGTGACTTCGTGGTCGGCAGGTTCGCCTGGATCGTGCCCGCCGGCGACCGCGGCACGGCTCCGATCCGGCTGGAGCCCCGCGAGGACCTGTCGCTGCCCGGCAGGCTCGCCGACTCCGCCGCCGCGAAGCACGGGCGCCACCTGCACGACACCGCCGAGGTCACCGCCTGGCTGGGCGGTCGCGCCCGGGCCCACCGATACCAGGTGGAGCGGATCCCGATCACCGAGCTGGACGGCTGGTCCACGCACCCCGAAACCGGCAACCTCGCGCACCGCAGCGGGAAGTTCTTCACCATCGAGGGGCTGGACGTCACCGTGGACGGCGGCTCGCCGCGCTCCTACCGGCACTGGCAGCAGCCGATCATCGTGCAGCCGGAGGTGGGCATCCTCGGCATCCTCGTCAAGGAGTTCGACGGCGTCCTGCACTGCCTGCTGCAGGCGAAGATGGAGCCCGGCAACCCGGAACCGCTGCAGCTCTCGCCCACCGTGCAGGCCACCCACAGCAACTACACCGGTGTGCACAACGGTGCCTCGGTGCCCTACCTCGAGTACTTCCTCGACCCGGGGCGCGGCAAGGTGATCGCGGACGTGCTGCAGTCCGAGCACGGCTCCTGGTTCTCCCGCAAGGTGAACCGGAACATGATCATCGAGGTCGACGAGGAGGTCCCGCCGCGCGCGGACTTCTGCTGGCTGACCCTCGGTCAGGTCGGCGACCTGCTGTGGCAGGACAACGTCGTCAACATGGACACCCGCACGGTCCTCGCCTGCGCTCCCGCGAGCGTTGCCGAGCCCGGTGCGCTGCACTCCGACGCCGAGGTGCTCTCCTGGTTCACCGCGGAGCGGTCCCGGTACGACGTGGCCGCCCGGCACATCCCCCTGGCCGACGTCACCGACTGGTCGAGCGACGAGTGGGCGATCAGGCACGCGCGGGACTGGTACTTCCAGGTGGTCGCGGTCTCGGTGCGCGCCGACCGCCGGGAGGTCGCCCGGTGGAGCCAGCCGCTGATCGAGCCCATCCGCCTCGGGCTCATCGCGTTCGTGCTGCGCCAAATCGCGGGCGTGCCGCACCTGCTGGTGCACGCACGAGCCGAGGGCGGGTTCCGCAACGGCGTCGAGATGGGGCCGACGGTGCAGCTCACCCCGCAGTACCACGAGCTCGACGGGTCGCCCCGCTCGCGGTTCCTCGACCTGGTGCTGGACGCGGCGCCGGAGCGCGTTCGCTACACCTCCGTGCAGTCCGAGGAGGGAGGCCGCCTGCTCAACGCGGAGAACCGCTACCTCATCGTCGAGGCCGACGAGTCGCAGGCGCCGTTGCGGCCGCCGGAGGGCTACCTGTGGGTGACGCCGAGCCAGCTCGGCTCGCTGCTCAGGCACGGCCACTACGTCAACATCCAGGCCCGCACGCTGCTGGCGGCCATCCACACCGGAGCGGTGCGGCTGTACGACTGAGCGGGTCCGTGAACTAGGAGCTGGTGGGAACGACATGCTGACCGATACCGTGATCCACAAGGCGTCCGGCGCGCTCCACCAGCCGGTCACCGACGAGGGGCGCGCGCTGCTCGACCTGGTCGACGAGCACCTCCCGGCCGTGCGTGCCGGCGCGGCCGAGCACGACCGCGCGGGCACACTGCCGGCCGAGGTCATCGAGGCGTACGGCCGAAACGGTGTGCTGGGTGGCACGGTGCCCGCCGAGCTGGGCGGTGTCGGCGTGCGCAGCCTCTACGACGTCGCGGTCGTGCTGAGCAGGATCGCCGAAGCGGACGCGTCGACGGCGCTCGTGCTGCACGCCCAGTTCAGCCGGGGCCTGACCTTCCAGTACGAGTGGAAGCACGGTTCGCCCGCGGCAAGCGAGCTGGCCGCACGGGTGTTGAAGCTGATGGCCGCGGGCGACCCGGTGTGCGGCGGGGTGAAGGACCACCACTCCGGGGTCACCACGCTGACCCCGGACGGGTCGGGCGGCTGGCTGCTCAACGGCCGCAAGACGCTGGTGACCATGGCCCAGGTCGCCAGGCACGTGATCGTGTCCGCCGAGACGCGGGTCGATGGCGAGCCGCACCGGCTGGCCGCACCGGTGCTGGCCAGGGACACGCCGGGGATGACGGTCCTCGACAACTGGGACGGCCTCGGCATGCGGGCGTCGGGCACCGTCGACATCGTCTTCGAGAACTGCCGGCTGCCGGACGAGAACGTCCTGCTGCGCGGCGTGGTGGGGGCACGGAGTGACGTTGGGCTGGCCGGGCAGACGGTCAGCTCCTGCACGAACCTCGGTGTCTACGTCGGGATCGCACAGGCCGCGCGCGACATCGCGGTGGCGGCCGTGGCGCGGCGGCGCGGCACCCCGGCCGCGGCGGTCCGCACGCTCGTCGCCGAGATCGACACGCGGCTCTACGCCCTGCGCGCCACCGTCGGCTCCGCACTGTCCAACGCGGACATCGCCAACGTGGACCTCAGCGGGGACCTCGCCGAGCGCGGCAGGCTCATGATGCTGCCGTTCCAGTACGCCAAGCAGCACGCCAACAAGGTGGTGCCGGAGATCGTCGGCGACTGCGTGACGCTGGTCGGCGGCGCCTCCTACACCGCGGCGCACCCGCTCGCCCGGCTCTACCGGGATGCCCGCGCGGGCAGCTTCATGCAGCCCTACACCTACCCAGACGGCGTCGACTACCTCAGCGCCCAGGCACTCGGGCTCGACCACGACAGCAACTACATGAACGTCCGGGCCGCACGGTCCGCGGAAGCAACCAGGTGAAGGAGCTCTCGTGACGACTCGGGTCTGGGACTACCTGCTGGAGTACGAGAAGGAGAAGTCGGACCTGCTCGACGCGGTCACGACGGTCTTCGAGTCGGGTCACCTCGTGCTCGGGCAGAGCGTGAGCGGGTTCGAGGCGGAGTTCGCCGAGTACCACGGCGGCGGACTCTGCACGGGCGTCGACAACGGGACCAACGCGGTCAAGCTCGGCCTGCAGGCACTCGGTGTCGGCCCGGGTGACGAGGTGATCACCGTGTCCAACACGGCGGCGCCGACCGTGGTCGCCATCGACGGAACCGGTGCGACACCGGTGTTCGTGGACATCAGGGAGGAGGACTTCCTGATGGACGTCGAGCAGGTCGCGGCCGCGATCACGCCGCGCACCAAGGCACTGGTGCCGGTGCACCTCTACGGGCAGTGCGTCGACATGGGCCCGCTGCGCAGGCTGGCCGACGAGCACGGCCTCGTGCTGCTGGAGGACTGCGCGCAGGCCCACGGCGCGAGCCACCACGGCCGGCAGGCGGGGACGATGGGCGACGCCGCCGCGTTCTCCTTCTACCCCACCAAGGTCCTCGGCGGGTACGGCGACGGGGGCGCGGTGCTCACCCGTGACTCCACAGTGGACGAGAACATGCGCAGGCTGCGCTACTACGGCATGGAGAAGCAGTACTACGTGGTCGCCACGCCCGGCCACAACTGCCGTCTCGACGAGCTGCAGGCCGAGATCCTGCGCCGCAAGCTGCGCCGCCTCGACGACTATGTGGCGGCCCGGCAGGCGATCGCCGACCGGTACGCCGAGGGACTCGGTGACCTCGCCGGGCTGCGCCTGCCTGCCACGGCACCCGGGAACGAGCACGTGTACTACGTGTACGTGGTCCGCCACCCCCGCCGCGACGAGATCATCGAGCGGCTGAAGGCCTACGACATCGCGCTCAACATCAGCTACCCGTGGCCGGTGCACACGATGACCGGGTTCGCCCACCTCGGTTACGCCACCGGCTCGCTGCCGGTCACCGAACGACTCGCCGGCGAGATCTTCTCGCTGCCCATGTACCCGTCGCTGCCCGAACACACCCAGGACAAGGTGATCGGCGCGCTCCGCGACGTGATCGCGGACCTCTGAGCCGCGCCATCGAACCGAACGACTGAGGAGGTTACCCGTGACCGATCGGGACAGCACGACCCCACCCGACGTCACCTGCCGGGTCTGCGGTGGTCAGGTCGAGGAGTTCCTCGACCTGGGCAGCCAGCCCGTTTCCCAGCGTTTCCGCACCCAGGAGGACACCTCCGGCGAGTTCTTCTTCCGGCTCGCCGTCGGCCACTGCACCACGTGCACGATGGTGCAGCTGGTCGAGGAGGTGCCGAGGGACGAGATGTTCCACGAGGACTACCCGTTCACCTCGACCGGCTCGCGGTACATGACCGAGTACTTCTCCGGCGTGGCGAAGGGCTTCCTGGAGACCGAACTGACCGGCCCCGACCCGTTCATCGTCGAGATCGGCAGCAACGACGGTGTCATGCTCAGGACCGTCGCCGAGGCAGGTGTCCGCCACCTGGGCTTCGAGCCGTCCGGCAAGGTGGCCGAGATGGCCAGGGCCGCGGGTGTCCGGGTGCGCAACGACTTCTTCGAGGAGTCGACGGCACGGGAGACGGCCGCCGTCGACGGGCCGGCCGACGTCATCTACTCGGCCAACACGATCTGCCACATCCCGTACCTGGACTCGATCTTCCGCGGCGTGGACGCGTTGCTCGGACCGAACGGCGTGTTCGTCTTCGAGGACCCCTACCTCGGCGACATCATCGAGAAGCGGTCGTTCGACCAGATCTACGACGAGCACTTCTACCTGTTCTCCGCACGCTCGGTGCAGGCGGTGGCGAACCGGTTCGGCTTCGACCTGGTGGACGTGCGGCGGCTGCCGGTGCACGGCGGCGAGGTGCGCTACACGATCGCGCGGCTCGGCGCGCGCACGCCGTCGGCGGCGGTCACGGCGCTGCTGGCGGAGGAGGCCGAGCGCGAGCTCACGGCCGCGGCGACGCTGCGGGAGTTCGCACGGGGCGTGCGGGAGATCCGGACGGCCCTCGTCGCGAAGCTGACCGCGCTGCGCGCCGAGGGCCGTCGCGTTGTCGGCTACGGCGCGACCGCGAAGAGCGCCACGGTGCTCAACTTCTGCGGCATCGGGCCGGATTTGGTCGAGTTCATCAGCGACTCGACGGTCGCGAAGCAGGGGCTCGTCACCCCCGGGCAGCGCATCCCGGTGCGGCCCCCGTGGGACTTCGCCGAGAACTACCCCGACTACGCACTGCTGTTCGCGTGGAACCACGCCGAGGAGATCATGGCCAAGGAGCAGGAGTTCGTCGCGAACGGCGGCCGGTGGCTGCTGTACGTGCCGGACGTGCACGTGGTCTGACCCAGAACCGGCGCCGCGCGGGAAGACCGGCCAGCCCCAGGCTGGCCGGTCTTCCCGTGTGGCGGTGTCCTCGCCGAACAGACAGGCCGGGAGCCCGAGACAACAAGTGCCCTGAAAGGCGCGTTCAGGGCGCCCAGCGCCCTGAACGCGCCTTTCAGGGCACTGCCAACGCCGTCGACCAGCACACGGTCGCCGAAACCGACTAGCCGATGGCGCGGTCGAAGTGGAAGAACCGGTGCGGGTCGTAGCGATGCCTGACCGCGACCAGCTTCCGGTAGTTCTCCGCGTAGTACGCGTCCTGCCAGTTCGGGAGCGCCGGGTCGATGAAGTTCTGGTAGCTCTCGCCGAGTGAGTGCGGGTCCAGCGCGGCGAAGCCGCCCGCGAGCCACTGCCTGCAGGCCGCGGTGTCCTCGGCGGTGTAGTCCGGGGAGGTCAGTGAGATCGAGTAGCCGCACAGCATCTCGGTGTTCCGGTGGACATAGGCGGTCGAGCGCCTGCTCGGGACACCGGCCTTGCCGCCGAGGGTCTCGAAGTACAGCATCCGGAACTGGCCCGCGCGTGCGTCGGTCTCGAACGCACTGAGCAGATCGTCCACCTCGGGCACCGGACCGGCGAACATCCGGTTGCGGGTCTGGTAGAAGTTCGTCCTCGGCATCTGTGCTTCCGGTGAGTAGCCGACCCGGTGGCACTGCTCGGTGGTCAGCTGTGTGCAGCCGTACCACTCCATCATCGCGTCGTAGGGCGTCTTCTGGGCCACCACGCGTGCGGCGGGCGCGACCCCGACCTGCGCGACGAGTGCGTCGAGCATGCGGTCGAGCTCGGCGGGCGAGCCGAACCACGCGCCGAACGCGACCACCGACGGCGGCACGGTCGCGGCGTCGGGGGTGTACACCGCCAGCGAGGCGCCGAGGTCCCACGGCGAGCCGATCGCCCACGGCTGCCACGACTCGACGACCTGCTTCGCCGCGTCGACGGGCCAGGCGACGATGTAGTTGACCATCGAGGCGACCCGCACGGGCTTGAGCTCGTAGCTCGTGATCACTCCGTAGTTGCCGCCGCCGTTGCCGCGCAGTGCCCAGAACAGGTCGGCGTTCTCGCGCCTGGACGCGCGCACCGCCCGGCCGTCGGCCAGCACGACCCTGGCACTGACCATGCGGTCGGCACCGAGGCCGACCTTGCGGGTCAGCATCCCGATCCCGCCGCCCTGCAGGAAACCGCCGACGCCGACCGTCGCGCACTGCCCGCCGGCGAGCATGAGTCCGCGCGGGGACAGCGCCGCGAGCGCGTCGATCTGCTGGGTACCCGAGCCGACGGTGACGGTGGCGCCGTTGACCTGGATCTGGTTCATCCGGGAGACGTCCAGGACCACGCCGTCGGTGGTCGAGTAGCCGCCGAAGCTGTGCCCGCCGCTGCGCGGGACCGTGTGCAGCGCGTGGTCCCCGGCGAAGCGCACGACCGTCGCCACGTCGGCGCTCGACTCGCAGAACGCGACGGCCTGCGGCCGGATCGCGTCGAACTGGGTGCTCGCCACCTGGCGGGCCCGCTCGTAGTCCGCTTCACCCGGCAGGACCACGTCGCCCGCGAGGTGGCGGCGTAACGCCGCCCAGTTGACAGCCCGGCGACGACCGGATGGCACCGCGCCGCTCGCGGTGGCGGCCGCGAGCGGCGTGCCGATCACCGCGGCCGCACCGGCACCGGCGCCCAGTCGCAGGAAGTCCCGACGGTTTGGCATGGTTGGACCTCGCTCGTCCTCGTTGTGGCCGTGTGGTCCTGAGATCCTCGTGCGAGCCGTGCGGGCAACGCATCCTCTGACGTGCCCTGCTTCGCGCGCGGGAGAACCACCCGCACCGGACGGGGGCGACTCAGCCGCGCGGCCAGCCTCACACCCGCCGCCACCCGGCACATCTCCCCCGTTGCGGTGGGCGTTCGTACCTGCGGTGCCGTCCCTGCCCTTTGTGCCACAAGGGAATTCGCAAGTCCGGAGATGCGCTTTCGGTCCTGCCAAGGCAATGTCGAATCAAAACATCGGCGGATGCCCACGCAGCCCACGGGGAGGCGGACACCATCGCGGACCTGTTCGTCGAGGACGGCACGGTGAGCCCCGCCCGCGTGTCCGGCAGGACGGCCGGTCTGGCCGCGTACCAGAACACCCCGCGCCATGTCGTGAGCGCGACCGGTGGGAGCGCAGCCGACCGCGCTGCCTGACCAAGAAGTGCGGATGACTGCGGATGACGAAGGGCTATGGAGAGCTATGATCTACCTCGATCACCAGGCGACCACACCCATCGATCCGATCGTGCTGGCGGAGATGACGAGCGTCAGCGAGCGCCAGTTTGCGAACCCGGGAAGCCCGCACCGGGCGGGCGTGGCGGTCGCTGCGCTGATCGACAAGGCACGTGGCGTGGTCGCGCGTTTCCTCGGCGCGCGCAAGAGCGAGATCTACTTCACCTCGGGTGCCACCGAGGCGAACAACCTCGCCATCAAAGGCGTCGCGAACCGGCGCCGCGGCCATGTCGTCACGACGGCGGTCGAGCACAAGTCAGTGCTTGACTGTTGCGCTTTCCTGGGCGTCGAGGGCTACGACGTGACCGTGCTGCCGGTGGACGGCGAGGGACGGGTCTCGGCGCGGCAGGTCGCCGAGAGCCTGCGCGCGGACACCGCGCTGGTCTCGGTGATGCTCGCGAACAACGAGGTGTCGACGATCCAGCCGATCGCGGAGATCGGCAGGGTGACGCGGCACGCCGGCGTGCCGTTCCACTGCGACGCCACGCAGGGCGCGGGGTATGTCGACATCGACGTCGACGAGCTCGGCGTCGACCTCCTCAGCATGTCCGGTCACAAGATCTACGGGCCGAAGGGGGTCGGCGTGTTGTACGTGTCCGACGACCTCACCGGCAGAATGGACCTCGTGCCGCTCTGCCACGGCGGCGGGCAGGAGCGCGGGCTGCGGGCCGGCACGCTCAACACGGCGGGGATCGTCGGGCTCGGCGCCGCCGTGGAGCTCCTGGCCGAGCACCGGACCGAGGAGTCGCGCCGCCTCGCCGGACTGCGTGCCGTGTTCCTCGACGAGCTGTCCCACCTGGTCGACTTCGAGCTGAACAGCGGGACCGGCCCCGGCTTCCTCCCGCACGCCGTCAGCCTGTCCCTGACCGGGGTGGACGCGCAGTGGTTGCTGGCCTCCCTCACCGACGTCGCGGTCTCGACCGGTTCGGCGTGCAACAGCGCGTCCGAGGAGCCGTCCTACGTGCTGACCGCGCTCGGCCTGTCACCGGAACGGATCATGGGCAGCATCCGGGTGAGCGTCGGGCGCTTCACCGGACGGGACGAGGTCGTCCGTGCCGCGCGGCTGGTGGCCGCGGCCACCGGACATGACTCGCGGGAACGCCCCGCGGCCTGAGCAGCGAGACAGTCGGATGCCGCAGACCTGTGGGAAAGGCGACGATTCAGCGATGGAGCAGATGGTTCTCGTGCCGGGTGGCGAGTTCCTGCAGGGGTCGCCGCCATGGCTGGTGGACTGGATGTTGGCCTCGGACCAGCCGCTGCCGAGGGAATGGTTCGGTGACGAGACGCCGCAGATCAGGCGGACGGTCGAGCCGTTCTGGATGGCGCGGCACCCGGTCACCGTGGCCGAGTTCGCCGAGTTCGTGCGGCGGACCGGCTACGTGACCGACGCCGAGCGGCGTGGTTTCGGCATGATCTACGACGACTTCGGCTGGACCGAGCACGAGGGGGTGTGGTGGCGCGAGCCGGGCGGTCCCGGGATCGTGCCGGACGACTACGACGACCACCCCGTGGTCAACGTGTCCTGGAACGACGCCAACGCGTATGCGGCCTGGGCGGGCATGCGGCTGCCGACCGAGGCGGAGTGGGAGTTCGCGGCGCGGGGCGTCGAGGTCCGGATCTGGCCGTGGGGCGACGAATGGCGAAGCGACAACGCCAACACCGCCGAATACCACGCCGGCACGCTGACCACGCTCGACTCGTGGCGGGAGTGGTGGCTGACGCTGCACGCCAAGCGGGGACCGGTGCCGTTGAGCACGCCCGTCGGCGCGTTCTCCGGCCGTGGCGACAGCGTGCACGGTTGCGCCGACATGGCGGGCAACGTCTACGAGTGGACCTCCACGGTGTCCCACCTGTACGACGAGTCGACCCGGTGCGATCCCACGATGCACGCCACGGTGGGCCGTTACCGGGTGATCCGCGGTGGATCGTGGATGAACTTCCGCTACCAGGTCCGCTGCACCGAACGGATGCACGGCGACCCGGACGGTTGGTCCAGCTTCGCGCATGGCTTCCGTTGCGCGAAGGACGCTTAGCACGGAGGAGTCACCATGATCACGATCACTGTGCCGGCGGTGTGGTCGCCGGAACGACGGACCGGGTACGAGGTAGCGGGATCCGGCCTGCTCTACGACGTCGTGCGCCGGTTCGTCGAGGAGAACCCGGTGTTCCGACGCCGCCTGATCGGCGCGGACGGCGCGCCGCTGAAGTACGTGAACCTGTTCGTCGACGACGAGCTCATCATGCGTCATCTACGCGAGACCACAGAGGTCGCGCCCGGCAGCACGGTCACCATCATCTCCCCGATGGCCGGCGGCTGAACCGACCCGGAACACACCTGACGCTCGCGGCCCGGTCACCTCGATCCGAGATGACCGGGCCGCGGGCGTTGTCGTGCCGTCAGGACATGCGCCGCCGGACATGCCGCTGCGGCGTCTCCCCGGCCGGGAAGACGCCGCAGCGGTACCTGTCAGTCGATCTGGGCCTTGTGCCTCTCGACGAGCTGGACCAGCTCGGGGATCACCTCGGCCGGGCTCGGCCGGTCGAGCCAGGCCTTGTGCAGTGCCGCGGCACCCTCCCGGTAGGTCGGGTCGGTCAGCAGCGTGTTGATCTTCGCGCGGATCTCCTCGACCGTCTCGGTCTGGTGGTTCACCCGGATTCCGGCGTTGTGGTCGGACATGTACTTCGCGCAGACCCACGAGTCGCCGTGCCGGTCGGCGTTCTTGACGCTGACGTTGTCACCGTCGCGGGTCCAGATCATCCGGTGCTTCTCGTCGGTGTCCAGGATGATCTGCGGGATGCCTGCCGAGTGCGCCGCCCAGAAGGTGCCGGTGGCGCCGTGCGAGATGATCGCGTCGCAGGTCGGCAGCAGCTGGGTCAGCGGAACGTACTCGACGACCTGCACGTTGTCCGGTACCCGCTCGACCTGCTTGAGCTGCGTCTCGGTGACCGTGGCGATCACCTCGACGTCCAGCTCGCCCACCGCCGCCAGCAGCTTCGGCAGCCGGGGGTCGCCGTCGACCTGCCACAGCCGGTTGGACAACCCGAGCGTCAGCGCGACCCTGCGCTTCTCCGGCTTCCCGTAGAGCCACTCCGGCTTCTGCGCCCCACCGTTCCACGGGATCGCCCGCACCGGCGTCGCGTTGATGTCCTGGGACATCCGCAGCTCACGGGGCAGCGGGTCGATCGTCAGCTGGCCGAGCAGCAGGTCCTCGTCGACCTCGAGTCCGTACCGCCGCGCCACCGGTTCGAGGTCCTCGACGATCGGGTTCCCGCCGATCGCGGCGACCTCGTCGCCCCTCTCGGCGAACAGCTCGATCGACCAGGCGCCGTAGTCCGGGCTGATGAGGATCCGCCCGTGCGCGGCGCCGCACGCGCGCGCCATGATCGCGCCGAAGTTGAACCAGTTCTCCCACAGCACCAGGTCGGGCTGCCACGCCTTGGCGAAGTCGACCAGCCCGTCGAGCGCAGGCTGCGGCTCGGTCGGGATGGACATCCTGTTGTTGAACGCGAAGAACTGGTAGAAGGAGTCCCAACGGTCGCGGGTGGCCTCGTCGAACCCGAACGCGTCGGCGAAGCGGTCCATCTTCTCGAGGTCGGGCACGCCGACCTTCTCCAGGTTCGCGGGGGTCAGCGGCGTCGGCACGCCGTTGCTCACGGCGGTCAGACCGGCCGCGACCAGCGACGGCTCGGCTCCCGGCGGCGCCGCGACGACGACCTCGTGGCCGGCGTTCTGCAACGCCTGGGCGTAGGGAACGAGCGTGTAGAAGTGGCTCGGATGGGGCACCGTCGCGATAATCACGCGCATGGCATCGTCCTTCGGGTCGATCTCGGTGGGCGGTCATGCGGCTCAGGCACGTCCTTGGGCGGCGGGCGCCGTCCGGCCATGCGGCGTCGAGCCAGGACATGCCTGGTTCGGGGCGGCGCGGCGCGTGCCGCAGCACCCGCGCCACGGTCGTCAGCTCGAACAGGACCTCTGGGGCGAGGACACGTCTCCGCTGGACAGTGAGCAGCCTGCCAGCGGCTGCCCGCCGCGAACATCTTCGTGAGTGCGCTCATGGTCATCGCGTGGGTTCTGGGTCAGGTGCGGGTCTGCCTTCTGGTCTGGGGGCTGCCGTGTGGGGTTTGTCCTCGCTGGACGGGAAAGGCGCGTTGACGGCGTGGGAATGCCCTGAAAGGCGCGTTCAGGGCGCTGGGCGCCCTGAACGGCCCATTCACGGCGTCGGGGCGGATGGTGCCTGGGGTGTGGGCGCTGCGCGGTTGGTGTTCGCTGGGCGGGGGCGGATGCCTTGTGTGGTCATGGGTTCGTGCCTGTCGCGGTGGCGTGGGATGCGACGAAGATCCAGGTGAGGCCATCTGCGATGGGGGTAGGTGGGGCGGGCCTGGTTGGTGGTGATCGGGCGCAAGCGCAACGCGGAAGATGCCGCGTGCTGCAGCGAATGTGACGCTGACCTCGGCGTCGACGGCGGTCTGGCGAGTTCCTTCCGCTGGATGCACCCGGTCAGCAATGACGAAACCACAGGCGTCTTAGGTATCAAGGAGGAGACCGTGATGAGCCACAACGCTGGATCACGCGCGGTGGTGCTCGGTGGAAGCATCGCCGGGTTGTTCGCGGCAAGAGTGCTCGCGGATGCCTACGACGAGGTGCGGATCGTGGACCGCGACGTGCTTGTCGGAACCAAAGGCGTGCGCCGGTTCTGCCCGCAGAGCCAGCAGGCCAACGGTCTGCAGGCCAAAGGCGTGCACGTCATGGAGGAGCTTTTCCCTGGGATCACTCAGGAACTGGTCGACAACGGCGCACCGATCGGTGACCTGGCAGGCACCTGTCGCTGGTACACCCAGGGTTACCGCCTCAAGCAGGAAACCGCCGGCCTTCCCGCGCTCGGTGTGCTCCGGCCGGTGCTGGAGTGGCACATCCGCGAGCGCGTGCAGGCCATTCCCAACGTGGTCTTCGTTGAGCAGCACGACATCCTCGGGCTCGAGACGACCGCGGACAGGAGCAGGGTCACCGGAGCCCGGGTGCAGGCGCACGGAAGCAAGACCGAGGAGATCATCGAAGCCGATCTCGTGGTCGACGCGACCGGCCGCGGCTCGCGCACCCCGGTCTGGCTGGAGCAGCTCGGCTACGCCAAGCCGGAAGAGGAGCGCAAGAAGATCGACCTGGTCTACGTGACCCAGCACTACAAGCTGCGCCCCGGCTGCGACCCGTTCGGCAAGGACACGGCCATCAACCAGATCGCGCACCCCGGCCTGCAGCGCGGCAACGTCTTCTTCAAGGTCGATGGCGGCCTGCTCGAGCTGACCACCTACGGCCTGCTCGGCGACCACCCGACGACCGACCAGACCGAGCTGTACCAATGGATCAAGTCCCTGGGTGCCAAGGATGTCTACGAGGTCCTGCGCTACGCCGACCCGGTCGACGCGCCGGTCGCGTTCCGGTTCCCGACGACCCTGCGCAGGCACTACCAGAAGCTGGACCGGTTCCCGTTGGGGCTGCTCGTCACCGGCGACGCGGTCACCTGCTTCAACCCGGTCTACGCGCAGGGCATGACCGTCGCCGCGCTGTGCGCGATCACCATGCGCGAGCACCTGCACAGCGGGGCCACCCCGCTTCCGCTCGACTACTTCCGGGACCTGGCCAAGGATGCGATCGACCAGGCGTGGGAGATGACCAACACGATCGACCTGACCTTCCCCGGTGTGAAGGGCGACCGGACCCGGCAGGTGCGCATGGCGCAGAAGTTCCTGAAGAGGACGCAGATCGCCGCGACCAGGGACGGCAAGGTGGCCGCCGCGTACTTCAGGGTCGCCGCGCTGATGGAGACGCCGGAGTCGCTGATGCGCCCCGGCCTCATGCTGCGCATCCTGTTCAAGTCGATGTTCGGCCCGTCGAAGGAAAGCCTGCGGCCACATGTCTGGCAGGCACCCCCCGGCGTCGAGCCGGTGTTCGCCGACGTCACCGAGATGCCCCGGGCAGCGTGATGACCACGGCACACCGGACCTGCCCCCTGTGTCAGTCCGTCTGCGGCCTGACCATCAGCCTCGACGCGGACAACCGTGTCACGTCGGTGCGCGGCGACCAGGACGACCCGTTCTCCAACGGCTACATCTGTCCGAAGGGCGCGAGCTTCGGCAACGTCGACGAGGACCCGGACCGCCTGCGGGTGCCCATGATCCGGACCGGCGACCAGTGGGCAGAAGCGACCTGGGACGAGGCCTTCGCCGCCGTGGAACGGGGTCTCACGCGGATCACCGAAGAGCACGGCAAGAACGCGGTCGCCGTCTACTTCGGAAACCCGACGTACCACACCATGGCCGGGTTCCTGTACCGGATGCCGCTGATCCAGTCGCTGGGCACCACCAACGTCTACTCCTCGGGCACCATCGACCACATGCCCAAGCACGTCGCGGCGGGCAGCATGTTCGGCGACCCGTTCGCGCTCGCGGTGCCCGACGTCGACCGCACCGACTACCTGCTGATCATCGGTGCGAACCCGTTGGAGACACACGGTTCCCTGTGGGCCGCGCCCGATCTTCCCAGCCGGCTCAGGGCGTTGCGCAGGCGCGGTGGCACGATGGTCGTGATCGACCCCCGGCGCACCAGGACCGCGGAGTTCGCCGACCGGCACCTGCCCGTCCGGCCCGGCACCGACCCCTACCTGCTGCTGGGCATCGTCCACACGCTGCTCGCGGAGGACCTGACCGGGATCGCGGTCGACGTCAACGGCCTCGACGAGCTGCGCGCGATCGCGCAGGAGTTCCCCCCGGAGTTCGCGCAGCGGTTCTGCGGCGTGCCCGCCGCCGACATCGTCCGGCTGGCGCGGGAGCTGGCGGCCGCCCCGACGGCCGCCGTGTACTCCCGCATGGGCGGGTCCACAGTGGAGTTCGGCACGCTGACGCAGTGGCTGGTCGACGTGGTCAACGTGCTGACCGGCAACCTGGACAGCGCGGGCGGCGTCATGTTCGCCAAACCCGCCATCCTCGAGGTGTTCCGGTCCGGGCAGCCGTTCTCGACGGGCAACTGGCGCAGCCGGGTGCGGGACCTGCCGGAGGTACTCGGCGAGTTGCCGGCCGCCACCCTCGCCGACGAGATCGAGACCCCGGGTGCGGGCAAGGTCCGGGCGCTGATCTCGATCGCGTCCAACCAGGTCCTCTCGACGCCAAACGGCCCCCGGCTGGGCCAGGCGTTGCGCGAGCTGGACTTCATGGTGTGCGTCGACCCGTACCTCAACGAGACGACCAAGTACGCCCACGTGATCCTGCCGCCACCGCGGATGATGCAGACCGCGCACTACGACTTCCTGCTGTCGATGGTGACGGTGCGCAACTACGCCCGGTTCTCCCCGCCGATCCTGCCGCTGGAGCCGGACCAGCGCACCGAGGCCGAGATCCTGGCGCGGCTGACGCTGATCGCGGCGGGTGCGGGCGCTGCAGCGGACCCGTCCGGCGTCGACGAGATGTTCATCGGCCAGCTGTTCGAAGGGGCCACCCAGATGCCGGGGTCGCCGTTCGAGGGCCGGGACGTCGCCGAGCTGCGGGCCGAACTCGAGGGCGACAGCAGCCCCGAGCTGGTGCTCGACGCCCTGCTCAGGCTCGGCGCGTACGGCCTTTCCCTCCCGCAGCTGAAGGCGAAGCCGCACGGCATCGACCTCGGCCCGCTCGAACCGCGCCTGAAGGAACTGCTGTGCACGCCCTCCGGCCTGGTCGAGCTCGCGCCACCCGGCGTGACCGGCGACCTCGCCCGGCTGCCCCGCGAGCCCGCCGCGAAGGACGGGGAGGTGCTGCTGATCGGCAGGCGCCAACTGCGTTCTAGCAACAGCTGGCTGCACAACGTCCCGTCGTTGAAGGGCGGCAGCAACCGCTGCACACTGCACGTCAACCCGGCGGACGCCGCCCGGCACGGGCTGGGCGAGCGGGCCGTCGTGCGGTCGGCCAAGGGCGAGCTGGTCGTCGACGTCGAACAGACCGACGTCGTCATGCCCGGCGTCGTGAGCCTGCCGCACGGCTGGGGGCACGAGGGCGGCTCGCAGCGTGTCGCCGCGGAAGAACCCGGTGTCAACGCGAACGCGCTGACCGACGAACTGGTGCTGGACGTCCCGTCCGGCAACGCGGTGTTCAACGGCGTCCCCGTCACCATCAGCCCATACCCGACGCCAGCACTTTCCCCGAAGGGATGACCAGGACATGACAGCCGCGAGGAGTGTGCCGGCGGACGGTTTCCCGTTGCCCCCGGAGCCAGGTCTGACGCCGGAGGAGGTCGTCGCCCGCGCGGAGCGGATCGCGGCGACCCTCGTCGACCGGCAGGCGGAGACCGAGGAGCGCGGGTACTACGCGCTGGACACGCACAACGAGTTCCTCGGCGCCGGGTTCTACCGGCTGCTGACGCCGCGCCGTTACGGCGGCTACGAGTTCGACCTCGGCACCTACCTGCGGGTCGTGTCCGCGCTCGCTCGGGGGTGTCCGTCGACGGCGTGGCAGTACACCTTCGGCGCCTCCCACGCCGTGCTGGCGGCGACGCTGTTCTCCGAGGCGGCGCAGGACGAGTTGTTCGCGGGCGGTGATTTCATCTCCCCGGCCACGGTCGCGATGATCGGCATGGCCGAACCGGCCGAGGACGGCGGCTGGGTCGTCGACGGCACCCACCCCTACAGCTCGGGTTCCCCGTATGCCACCCACTTCATCGGCCACACCCTGGTGCCCGGCGGTGAGGGACCGCCGGCGCCGATGATGTTCGCGGTGCCGAGGGCGCAGTGGCAGCGGCTCGACGACTGGGGCGCCCAGCTGGGTCTGCGGGGTTCCGGTTCGCACAGTGTCGCGATCGAGAAGGCCCACATCCCCGCCCACTTCGGACTGGTCGGTACCCACATGGGCATGACCTCGGTCGTGGACGGCACGCCCGGGCTGGAGCTGCACGGCAACCCCCTCTACGGCGGCGGCGTGCTCAGCATGGCCCAGTTCCCCCTCGCCGCCCTCTCGGTCGGGATGGCCACCGGTGCGCTGGACGCCTATGCCGAGCTGATGCGGGACCGCAGGACCATCTTCCCCCCGTTCAGCCCGCGCACCGAGGACGTGGACTACCAGTTCAACTACGGCGAAGCCGCGGGCCGCGTCGGCGCCGCCCAGGCAGCGCTGTCCGACGCGGTGCGGCAGTGGACCGAGACCGCCGGACGCGGTCCGGGAACGTTCACCCGCGAAGTCGACCTGCGGCTGTCGATGATCTGCCGCGAGTCGGTCCGGCTGTGCTGGAGTGCGGTCGCCGATCACCTGTTCCCGACCGCGGGATCCAGCGCGGTCCGGTCCGGGGCGCGCGTCGAGCGGGTGTGGCGGGACATGTCGACCCTGCACAGCCACGCCGGGGTGAGCGTCTTCCTGGCCAGCGTTGCCAACCGCGAGCTCGCCAAACTGGTGTTCGACGTGACGAGCTGACCCCATGCCATCACGAGAGGGCGGAGACCCAGTGCCCGAACAGACCCGGCCCCTCACCGGCGCCGAGTACATCGAGAGCCTGCGCGACGACCGCGAGATCTACCTCTACGGCGAGCGCGTCAAGGACGTGACCGAACACCCCGCGTTCCGGAACCCGGTGCGGATGACGGCCCGGCTCTACGACGCGCTGCACGATCCGGAGCACCGCGACGTGCTCACCACGGCCACCGACGCGGGCGGGCCGCCCGGCTACACCCACCGCTTCTACACCACACCGCACAGCGCCGAGGACCTCGTCGCCGACCAGCAGGCGATCGCGGCGTGGGCACGGATGTCCTACGGGTGGATGGGCCGCAGTCCCGACTACAAGGCGTCGTTCCTCGGCACGCTGGGCGCGAACGCCGACTTCTACAACCCGTTCGCGGACAACGCGCGGCGCTGGTACCGGGAGTCGCAGGAGAAGGTCCTGTACTGGAACCACGCCATCGTGCACCCGCCGGTGGACCGGGACCGGCCGCCGGACGAGGTCGCCGACGTGTTCGTCCACGTGGAACGGGAGACCGACAACGGGCTGATCGTGTCCGGGGCGAAGGTGGTCGCGACCGGTTCGGCGCTGACCCACTACAACTTCATCGCCCACTACGGACTGCCCATCAAGGACAAGAAGTTCGCGCTCGTGGCGACCGTGCCGATGGACGCGCCGGGCATGAAGCTGATCTGCCGCCAGTCCTACACTGCGGCGTCCGCGCTGACCGGCAGCCCGTTCGACTACCCGCTGTCCTCCCGGCTCGACGAGAACGACACCATCCTCGTGCTGGACAAGGTGCTCATCCCGTGGGAGAACGTGTTCATCTACGGCGACGTCGTCAAGGTCGGCATGTTCACCGGGCACTCCGGGTTCATCGAGCGGTTCACCTTCCACGGCTGCACCCGGCTCGCGGTGAAGTTCGAGTTCCTCGCCGGTCTGCTCGCCAAGGCGCTGGAGATCACCGGGGTCAGCGACTTCCGCGGTGTGCAGTCGAGGCTGGGTGAGGTACTCGCCTGGCGGAACCTGTTCTGGGCGTTCTCCGACGCGGCTGCCCGCAACCCGGTGCCGTGGCGCAACGGCGCCGTGCTGCCGAACCCGCGCTACGGGATGGCGTACCGGTGGTTCTCCCAGCTCGGCTACGCGCGGCTGCGCGAGATCGTGCTGCAGGACGTCGCGAGTGGACTGATCTACCTGAACTCCAGCGTGAAGGACTTCCAGAACCCGGAGGTCCGGCCGTACCTGGACAAGTACCTGCGCGGCTCGCACGGCATCGACGCGGTCCAGCGGGTGAAGGTGATGAAACTCCTGTGGGACGCGGTCGGCAGCGAGTTCGGCGGCAGGCACGAGCTCTACGAGCGCAACTACGCAGGCAACCACGAGAACACCCGGGTCGAGCTGCTGTTCGGACAGATGGCGGACGGACAACTGGACGGCTACAAGGCGCTGGTCGACCAGTGCCTGGCCGAGTACGACCTGGACGGCTGGCAGGTGCCCGACCTCTCCTCCTACGAGGATCTTGCCGAGCGCGGCCGCGACCTGCTCGGCGGCTGAGCCCGGATCCGCTCGTCGACGGGGCCTCGCCCCGTCGACGGGCACCAGGTGCTGATCCTGCTGCTCGGGGCCGCGCTGGTGCTCTGCGGGCCGGCGCGGCGGCCCGGCCTGCCGAAGGGCGGGCGCGACGCTCTGGATGACACGCCCACTCCGGTATTCCGCTGACGGCGGGTGCCGCGGGTGGGCTTCCTTGTGCCCGTCACCGAGTGATCCGCCACCGCCGGGGCCGCGGCAGGAGGCACGCGCTGCCCGCCTCCTGCCGCCACTGGGCACCTCGCCCGCCTGCGCGGCAGCACGCGATCAGTGGCACGGACGGTTACCAGGAGGACTGGCGGGGTAACCCCCCAGCCGTACCCGGTAAAGCCCCCATCAGGACGTATCCGCCAATTTGACAACTACTTGCCGTGCTGGTCGGATACGGAGTGTCACTGGCATCGAGAGGCACATCGAGGTGAAGAACGTTGGACACGTCCGCACACCTGGAATCTTTCGCCGTGCAAACGAAAACGTTCGCCGATTGGGTGCATGACAAGGACCCGGAGACCCCGGTGCCCACCTGCCCGCGGTGGACCCTCGCCGATCTCGTCAGCCATGTCGGCGGAACGCAGCGGATGGTGGCGACCCTCGTGGGGCAGCGGCTGACCGATCCGAGCGCCGCGTTCGCCGCCACGGACACGGGGCCCGCCGATCCGGCCCGCTGGCGTGCGTGGTTGACCGAGACCGAGACCGCGGCGACCGAGGCGTTCGACTCGGTCACCGATGACACGCCGGTGTGGGATCCCTCCGGTGCGGACTCGGGAGTTCCGTTCTGGGCGCGACGACTGTTCGGTGAGATCACCGTGCACCGCGCCGACGCGGCTGTCGCGGTCGGGGCGCGGTACGACGTGGCGCCCGAACACGCCGTCACGGCCATCGACGACTGGCTGGAGACGTTGACATCGCCGGGCTACGCGCAAGCCAGACCGGAGTTCGTCGACGCGATACCCGACACCGGCCAGTCGCTGCACTTCCATGCCACCGACACCGCCGACGGATGGCTCGTGCGCCGGAAACCGGACCTGGTCGTTCTGGAGCGCACGCACGCCGAGGCCGACGCCACCGCACGTGGTCCGGCCGCCGAGTTGTTGCAGGTGCTCACCAGGCGTCGACCCCTGGATGACGCACGCACCCTGCAACTCCTCGGCGACCGGGAGCTGTTCGATCACTGGATCGAACACATGGACTGGGTCACCGACTAGAACGTGACGACCGGTCAGTCCTTCTGGACCATGCGTTCCAGATCCTTGCCGCCGTAGTCCTTGCCGGCCACCGCTCCGGCGTAGTGCTCCACCTTCAGGCTGCTGTGCGGAGCGGCGTCCGGATCGCGCGGCGCCGGGCTCGTCGCCCAGGCGTTGTAGTTGTCCAGCAGGTGCTGCGCTTCGCGGGTCGCCTCGGTGAACCGCTCGGCGGGGTCGACGTCGGTCTCCAGCACATCCTGCACGGCCCTGGTCATCACGTCCTGGGCGCCCGCGAAGTCACCGAACACGGCGCCCTGCGACTTCAGGCCACCGCCCGCGGCCGGGGTCGCCCCCGACGGCACACGGTGGATGTGGTCACTCGGCACCCGGTGGTACGGGTGCTCGGCGAACCAGCCCTCGCTCTCGAGCAGGTCGAACGACCCCTGCGTGATCGGGATGAAGCTGTTGTCCTTGTGCCGGTCGGCCGCGTTGCGCGGGTTGTGCAGGAACTGCGTGAACGCGAGCGCGCCGTCCTCGGTGGCCTTGTCCAGGCCCTGTGTCAGCCACAGCGACGTGCCTGCCACCCCGTTGCCTGCGTACGGAACGTGGTCGTTGAACGGGAAGATCCCCACAGCGAGATCGAACCCGGCACCTTCCGCCGCCCGCAGCGTGTAGTTGATGTCGTTCGACGACGAGATCCGGATGGCGGCCTGCTGCTCGGCGAACGGGGCGAAACCCTCCATCCAGCCGGGGATCGCGCCGGTGTGCAGATAGTGACCGTCCCGGTGCAGCTGCCGCCACCACTCGACCCAGGTCAGCATCTCCTTCGACGCCAGGTCGATCTTCGTGGCCCGGCCGGCGCGCCCGTTGTCGTTGTTCACCAGCTGCCCGCCCTGCGTGGCCAGCGCCTGCTGGAAGAACATGCCGTGGTTCGCCCAGGTGATGGGGTACTTGGGGCCGTTCTTCGCGCCGGCGAGCGTCTCGCAGACGGCGGTGACCTCGTCCCATGTTTCCGGCAACCGCGTGACACCGGCGGCCTCGAGCAGGCGGGTGTTCGCGAACAGGACGCTCGTCGTGCCGACCGACGGCATCGAGAACAGCTCGCCCTGGTAGCTGAAGTAGTCGCGGAAAGGCGCGATGACATCGCCCGTCACCACGGGTTCACCGCTGATCTCGGTGCGGCCGCCGATCGCCCTTTCCAGCGAGGTGAACAGCGGGCTGCCATCCTGCTTCGTCATGTCGCGGGCGGACTGGCCCATGTAGAAATACAGTTCGGACACCGCGGGAGCATTCCCCTGCGCGGCCGCCTGCGCGACTTCGAGCGGCGCGTTCCAGAAACTCGTCGCCGTCACCTTGACGGTGTATTCCGGGTGCACCTTCTCGAATTCAGCGCCGATCTTGTACCAGCGGTCCATCCAGCCCGGAAACGTATTGTCTGGCACCCATACGTCGATCACGACCTTGCTCAACTCGATCTCCTCACCGCGTATCCGTAACGCAACATCCTTGCGAGCGCAACCAGTCGTCTGCGACAAACCGACGTTGTCTGCTCACCCACAGGATCACACGGACAGATCGGACAGGACATCTCCACGATTGCTGGCCGGTACTTTGATCGGGCACAACCAGCGCGCCGATCAAAGCACCCACCGCGGCTCAGGATTTCGCGAGATGATCAGCCAGGCAGTCGAAGAAGCTCAGCCAGCCCTGCCTGCTCGGCTCGACGTGCTCGTCCGGCAGATAACCGTTCTGCGTGAGGACGATCTCCGTCTTGCCACCCTTGTCGTTGAACACGACCTTGACCAGCTCGGCGGTGTCGCTGTCGGCATGGTTCTCGTCGACCAGCGTGAACGACAGCACCGCGGGCGCTTCCAGCTCCTTGTACACGCCGTAGAAGGCGACCTCGGTGCCGTCCTCGCCGTCGGACTTCATCGTCGCCGTCCACTTGCCGCCGGGCTGGGCGTCGATCGAAACGGAGGACCGCGGCGTGCTGAACCCGGCCGGTCCCCACCATTCCGCGAGCTGGTCCGGGTCGGTCCAGGCCTCGAACACCCGCTCCCGCGGGGCGTCGACGATCCGGGTGGCCCCGAACTCCTTCTGCTTTACCGGTGAAGCGTCAGCCATTCCATGTTCCTTTCAATTGCACAGCGGGGCCATTCGACTGCCGACCGACAGCGTCGACCACAAACGAATGCGACCCACTTTCGACCTGCGGGCCGCCCCCTGCGCGTGATGTGTGATCTTCTGTATTCAGTTATGCGAACAACGGCCGACACGACCGAAGTCACGGCCCCTTTGGCCGCGACCGATCGTATCAGTCCCGTGCACGGCGGGACGATTACCGTCAGGATTTCGCGAGATGGTCGGCCAGACAATCGAAGAAACTCACCCAGCCCTGTCGGCTCGGCTCGATCTGGTCGTCCGGCAGGTACCCGACCTGACGGAAGACGATCTCCGTTTTCTCGCCGTCCTTGTCGTTGAACACGACCCTGACCCGCTCGGCACCCTTCTCCGGGTCGTCGGGATCGAACTCGGCATGGTTCTCGTCGATCAGGGTGAACGACAGCACCGCGGGTGCTTCCAGCTCCTCGTAGACACCGTAGAAAGGAACCTCGGTGCCGTCCTCGCCGTCCGACTTCATCGTCGCCGTCCACTTGCCGCCGGGCCGGGCGTCGATCGAAACGGAGGACCGCGGCGTGCTGAAGCCAGCCGGTCCCCACCACTTCGCGAGCTGGTCCGGGTCGGTCCAGGCCTCGAACACCCGCTCCCGCGGGGCGTCGACGATCCGGGTGACCCCGAACTCCTTCTGCTTTCTTGCCGGTGAAGCGTCAGCCATGCCATGTCCTTTCAACTGCACAGCGGGGCCATCCGGCTGCCGACCAACGACAATGAACGCGACCCACTTCCGGCATGCGAACTGGACCCCCTGCGCGTGGCGTGATCTTCTGTTGTGTCGGGCTCGCTGTTCGTGGCCGGACGACACCCGTCAGCTCTCAGGTGCCGCCCGACACAAATCGTTCGCCTCCCGGCCTCAGACCGCCGGTTCGGCCTCCGCCTTGGCGGTGTCCGCGTCATCGGCGACCGGCTGGGCGTGCTGCCCGGTGGCCGGCACGTTGCGCAGACCGATCGCGGCGATGACCGCTCCCGCCGCCACGATGATCGCGCTCCCGATCGCCGTGCCGTGCACGCTGGTCGTGATGGCCTGATAGGCGCTCTGCAACAGGTTCCCGGCATCCGCCGCCGGCAGGCTGCTCGCGGCGACCTGGGCACCGGCGATGCTCTCCGCTGCCGTGTCCGCCATCGCGGCCGGCACGCCCGGGTCGATCTCGATGGTGTTCCGGTACAGCGTGGTACCCACCGTGCCCAGCACCGCGATACCCATCGCGATACCGAACTCGCCCGAGGTCGACGTCATCCCGGCCGCCGAACCGAGCTTCTCCATCGGAGCGGACTGCATCGCCAGGGCGGCGCACAGCCCGGCCATCGGGCCCATACCGAGGTTCGCGATCACCAGACCGGTAACCAGCAACGGGATGTCGTTGCCCGTGCCGTCCAACTGCGTCAGCAGCAGGAAGCCGATGGCCGAGACCACGAGACCGGCCGCGATCACCCGGCCTGGCGGGATCCGGCGGGCCAGCAGCGGCGCAACCTGAATCATGATCAGCGTGACGAGCGCGGGTGGCACCAGCCACAGCGCGGTCGCCACCGGCGACAGCCCCTCGACCGACTGCAGATACATGTAGACGAAGAGCTGGTTGCCCGCGATGAACCCGGCGGCGACCGTCAGGCTCAGTGCCGAACTGAACGTCCTGTTGCGGAACAGACCCAGGTCGAGCAGCGGATTGGCGACCCGCTTCTGCCGCCGCAGGAACATGGCCGTACACGCCACGCCGACGACGACGGCGGCGATCGGCAGCGCGGATGCCCCGTCGTGGGCGAGCTGCTTGAGGCCGTAGATGATCGGGAGAATCGCCACGAGCGACAACACGACGCTGGGTGGGTCGATCTTGCCCGCGGCGGGGTTCTTGAACTCCGGCAGCACCTTCGGTCCGAGAACCAGCAGGATGCCCATGACGGGCACGCCGAGGAGGAACACCGAGCCCCACCAGAAGAACTCGAGCAACCCGCCACCGATGATCGGGCCGAGTGCCGTGCCACCCATGAAGCAGCCCATCCACACGCCCATGGCCATGGCGTTCTGCTTGGGGTTCTGGAACATGGCGGCGATCAGCGCCATGGTGGACGGCATGATCGTGGCACCGGCGACACCCAGCAGGGCCCGCATGACCATCAGCATCTCGGGGCTCGTGGAATACGCCGCCAGCACCGAGACAACGGCGAACGCGCCCGCGCCGATCATCAACAGCCGTTTGCGGCCGATCCGGTCGCCCACGTTTCCCATCGTGATGAGCAGGCCGGCGACCAGGAATCCATAGATGTCGGTGATCCACAGCTGCTGCACACTGCTGGCCCCGAGATCACCACTCAGATGCGGCAGCGCCAGATACAACACGCTCATATCCAGGGCCACCAGGATGGTGGGCAGGGCTAGCACCGCTAGCCCGATGAACTCTTTCCGACCGGCCAGCGCGGTCGTTCCAGCGCTTGTGTCCATGAACTTGCACTCTTTCGCGTCGTCGGGTCCCGCGAGCAGCCCCGTGGGAAACACACCCTTCTGTGCGCCCTTCCTGTTGTACCGTCTGTAGCGAACCGATTCTTCTCCGAAAGTGCGGTGTACTCCAGTCAGTCCAGTGCGGTCGCATTCGGCGCTATGTCGCCGCGGAACCGGCCGGCCGGGTCGACTCGCCTCCGCACCTGGTCCACCGCGGCGACCTGCTCCGGGGTGAGGTGCCCCTGCGGCTGCTCCACGTGTTCGACGAACGAGGGCACCGTCTGCCCGGTGTCCCACCTGCTCAGCGCGGCCCGCACCTTCGCGGCGTGTTTCCGCAGCGCCTCGACGGTCACCGGCCCCATCGGCACCCCTGACCCCGCGTAGGAGAACCGGGCGTCCAGGTGGTTCAGCACCCCGCCGGCAGGGTCCGGCCGCGTGTACGCGCCGCCGAGCTGGCGTAGTCCCGCCGCCACCAGCGGCGAGCCCGATCCCTCGCCGAGCACCCGCAGGAACGCGGCCTCACCGCCGTCGTCGAGTTCGCCGAGCAGCATGTGCTCGCCGACGACGGGAACCGGATCGCTCGGATCCATGTGCGCCGCCAGCACGGCGGACGGGTCGGCCCGTTGCCAGGTGTCCATCACCGGTTCGGCGATCGCGCGCAACGGGTCGAGCAGCGCCGCGGCCAGCCTGCTGGCCGTGGTCTCGTGGTCGTCGTCCGGGCAGCGCACCGCGCCATCGACGCAGATGACCGGCCCGTTGGCCAGAGCCGGTGGAACGCCGGGGAGCGGGGGCAGGTTCAGCACCCGCAGCGACGTCGTCACCTCGTCCGGGGCGTCCAGCGTCCACGCCCGCCACGCGGCCAGCAGCTCGGCCGCGTGCCTCGCGGGCCAGAACGCGGCGCCGGTGTGCACCGACGACGCCGGGAACAGGGCGATCTCGACCGCGGTGACGACGCCGAAGCCGCCGCCACCGCCCCGCAACGCCCAGAACAGCTCGGCGTCGGTGCCGGCGTCGACCCGGTGTGCCTCGCCGTCCGCCGTGACCAGTTCGATCGCCAGCACGCTGTTGGCGGCGAGACCGAACCGTCTGCCGTATGCACTCATACCGCCGCCGAGCAGGTAACCGACGACCCCGACGGTCGGCGACGAGCCGTGCGGCGCGGTCAGCCCGTGCGGGACGGCGGCCTCGACCACCGCGCCCCAGCGGGTACCGGCCGGCACCCGCGCGACCCGTCTGGCGACGTCGACCTCGACCTCACCGCGCAGCGCCGTCCTGACGAGCACCGCCCCGTCCATCGGACGTTGCGCGGCCGCCGTGTGCCCGGTGGCGAGGATGCGCACCGGTGACCCGTTCGCCTCGGCATAGCGCAGCGCCGCGCGGATGTCATCGATCGTGTGCGCCGTCAACGCCGCCGCCGGCTCCGGCACGGCGGCGAGGTTGAACACCTGTGTGGCTTCTTCGAAGCCCGGCTCATGAGGAAGCGAAACGGTTTTCGGTGCCATCGCGGACTCCTTCCGTGTGGTCAGTGGCCGGCGATCAGGTCGGACAGGAACGGGGCGATGACATCCGGCACGACCTTGCAGTCGAGCACCAGCACGCCGCGGGGACCGCGTGCCTGCCAGTCGCGGACGGCGTCGAGGTCGGGCACCGCGCGCACCACGGCCACTTCGGCTCCCAACGCCAGGGCCACCCCGGCGAAATCGGTGTCGGCGAACGACGCCGTGCGCGGATCGGCGCCGCGCGGGGTGTACAGGTGCGCTTCGAAGCCGTAGGAGGCGTCGTCGTAGATGACCACGAGCACCGGCGATTCCGAGCGGATCAGCGTGTCCAGTTCCGGCAGCCCCATCAGCGAGCCGCCGTCACCCAGCGCCACCACCGTCAACCGGTCGGCACGCCCGCTGGCGGCACCGACCGCGCCGGCGAACCCGAGTCCGATGGCCTGGAAAGCGCCACCCATGAACACCATCGCCGCCGGGTCCGGTACCGACCAGTACATCGATGGCCAGCTGATGAAGTGACCGCCGTCGAACACGACCGTCCGTTCGGCGGGCAGCAGGTCGCCGAGGGCCTTGGTCAGGGTGCGTGGATCGATCCGGTCGACCGTGCTCGCGTCCGGATGGGCCTGGTCCGCCCAGGTCGCGCACGGCAGCAGGTCCTCGTTCGCGTCCCGCCACGCCGACGTGGGCAGGTTCGCCGCGTTCATCGCGTCGGTCAGCGCCGACGCCGCGACGGACGCGTCTGCGGTGATCTCGAGCGACACCGGCGCGACGCGGGTGCGCGGCACGTTGTCGATCCGGACCACCGGCGCACCGGGATCGAGCAGCCGCCCGCCGTGCAGGGTGAAGGGGTCGAGGTCGGCGCCGAACGCCAGCACCAGATCGGCCTGTTTGATCAGTTCGGCTGCCCGCGGCGCGGCGAATCCGCCGCATATCCCCAGCGCGAACCGGTTCCCGCTGAACAGGCCGTTCGCCATCACCGTCGTCGCCAGCAGTGCCCCGGCCCGGACGGCCAGGTCCGCGACGGGTTTTCCGGCGTCCGCACGCCACGCCCCCAGCCCGGCAAGGACCAACGGGCGGCGAGCGGTGGACAGCAGCTCCAGCACCGCGCCGACGTCGTCCGCCGTCGGCGCGGCGCCCACAGCCCGCACCGCTTCGGCTCCGGCACCAGAAGTGCCTTCCCCGTCCACCGTGAACACCAGCCGCTCGGGCACCTCGGTGTTCAGCAGATCGTTCGGCAGGCACAACAGCACGGGGCGGCTCAACGCACGGGCCAGACGCAACGCCTCGGCCGCGTCGGCACGTGCGGTGCCCGCGTCCCGGACCCGCACGACCTCGGCGCCGAGCGTCCGCGCGAACGTCGTCTGGTCGACATCGCAGCGGCGCAGGCCGGAAACCGGGTGATCGCCGCACAGCACGACGATCCCGCTCCCGTGCCGTGCGGCCTCGGCCAGCGCCGTCGCCGTGTTCGTGATGCCCGCCCCGTGGGAGGTCGTGCAGACCGCGACCGAGCCGCTCACCCGGTGATAGGCGTCGGCCATGGCCATGGCACCACCCTCGTGCCTGGCCGCGACATAACGGACGCCATGTTCGGTCAGCCCGGCGGCGGCGAGAATGTTCCCGCCGCCGACGACGCCGAACGCATGCCGGACACCGCCGGCCGCGAGTTCGTGCGCGACTGCCGCCGCGAGTGTCGTCACTGGGGTTTCCCGTTCCCTCAGGCGAGTTCCGCGATCACTTCACCGGCTGCGACCTCGATCCTGTTGACGCGCAGCAGGTTCCAGCCCGACTCGGAGAACACCGAGCACCAGTCGGCGAGGGTGGGCATGAACGTGCCCATCAGGTCGTGCCCGAGCTCGAAACCGAGCGTGAACACGCCGAGCTCGGTGTCGTGGACACCGACCGATCGCGTCGCGTCACCGAACAGGAACCGCTTGACGTTCGGGAACAGCTCCCGCAACCGGCGCAGGGTCGCGATGCACGTCTCCTTCGGCCAGAAGTCGTGCGCCATCATGAAGCAGGTCAGCACCTCGACCTCACGGAACTCCGGCCGCTCCCGCAGGTTCAGCACGTCGGCCTGGAAGAACTCGGTGCGGTCGCCGAAGCCAGCCTCCGCCGCGTCACGCCTGGCCACCTCGAGCGACGGCTCGGCGATGTCGATGCCGAACCCCCTGGTGCCGGGATGACGCCCGAGCACGTCCATCAGCCGCCCGCCGCTGCCGCAGCCGAGGTCGGCGACGACGGTGAACGGGAAGTCGATCCGGTCCAGCGTCGCGTGGAACGTCTCGTCGTAGGTGATGGCACTGATGTCCCGGCAGGCGTACGCGATCGCCGCCGGGTCCCGCTCGTAGTACTCACCGACGCGGTTCCGCTCGACCAGCGCCTTGGGCATCTGCCGGAACAACTCGCCGCTGCCCCGGTTCAGCCAGTGGAAGAACGACTTGGTCCGGTAGATCTCGTCGAACTTGTCGGTCGCCATGACGACGGTCTCGATCCTGCGCACGATCTCGACCGAAGCCAGAGCGCGGAACATGCCGAGCGTGGAGAGCGGGTCGAGGCCGTGCGCCTCGGCGAACTCCGCGGTGTCGAGCTTGCGGTTCTCGTTCAGCTCGTCCAGCGCGCCGACCTCCCACGCCGCGCAGATCGCCCAGGCGGCCACGGCCGAGTTGTAGATGTAGGCCGCCTCGCGCGCGCCGCGGAAATCCTCCTCGACTCCCCGCAGCATCTCGACGCCGTTGATGTACTCCGCGCTCACTTTTCCTCCCGTTGCGACTGGGTCGGGCCGTCGCTCACTCATCGTTGGTCACTCCCTGGTCGTCGAGGAGCTTGCACAGGTCGGACACCGTGGGAGCGTTGAACAGATCGGCGATGGTGAGCTCCACGTCGAGTCGCGCGGCAATCCGGCTGATCAGCCGCATGGCGAGCAGCGAGTTCCCCTCGAGATCGAAGAAGCTGTCGTCCATGCCGACCCGGCCGACCTCGAGGACCTCCTCGAACACCGCGCACAACACCGCCTCGCGGGCGGTGGCCGGCGGCCGGTAGTTCGCCGACGTACCGGACTCCGGCTCCGGCAGCGCGGCACGGTCCAGCTTTCCGTTCGGCGTCAGCGGCAGCCGGTCGAGCGGGATGACCACCGACGGCAGCATGTACTCCGGCAGCCGTCGCGCCGCGTCGGCAAGCAGGTCCTCGGTCGCCGACGCCGGCTCCGTCCCGGCGGGGAACACCACGTAGGCGACGACGCGATGCTCACCGAGCTCGCTCTCGCGCGTCACGACAGCGGCATGCACGACACCCGGGTGCGCGGCCAGCGTCGACTCGATCTCGCCGAGCTCGACGCGGTAACCACGGATCTTGACCTGGTTGTCCGCCCTGCTGACGAACTCGAGCACACCACCGGCCCGCGTCCGCACCAGGTCCCCGGTGCGGTACACGCGATGCCCCTGTCCCTCGAACGGATCCGTGCGGAACCGCTCGGCCGTCAGATCGTCCCTGCCGACGTAGCCGAGTGCCAGCCGGGGCCCGCCGATGTAGAGCTCACCGACCTCGCCCGGACCGACCGGCCGCAGTTCGTCGTCAAGCACGTGCACGCGGACGTCGTCCATCGGGTAGCCGATGGGGATGGTCCTCGGCTCCTCGAACGGCGCGGTCATCGGGAAGTGCGCGGCGAACGAGGACAGTTCGGTGGCGCCGTACGTCGCGCGGACCACGAGATCGGGACAGGCGTCGAGAACGCGCCGCACGGCCGATGGCGCGATCACGTCGCCGCCGGTCAGCACCTCGCGGACACCGGACAGTACCTCCGGCGCCTCGTCCGCGATCACCCGGAACAACCCGGC
Source organism: Actinophytocola glycyrrhizae (assembly GCF_042653545.1). Classification (NCBI taxonomy): domain Bacteria; kingdom Bacillati; phylum Actinomycetota; class Actinomycetes; order Pseudonocardiales; family Pseudonocardiaceae; genus Actinophytocola; species Actinophytocola glycyrrhizae. The sequence continues at coordinate 84,702 of NZ_JBHSIS010000017.1, read as the reverse complement.
CGTCAGATGCAACCCGGTGATCGACTCCTCGGCGACCAACGTCCGCAACCCGTCGACGTCGAGCGCGCCGCGCGGCAGCACGATGGTCCCGCCGCGCAGCAACGGCACCCAGATCTCGTAGGTGGACACTCCGAAGGCGTACGGAGCCAGCATCGGCACCCGCTCGTGCCGCCCGGTGTCCCAGCACGAGTCCAGCGCCAGGCCGAGCACGCCGCGGTGTGTGACGGCGACACCCTTCGGCTCACCGGTCGAACCGGACGTGTGCATGATGTAGGCGACCTGCCCGCCCTCCGCTTCCGCGATCACCGGGTCCACTGTGGACCGGCCGGTGAACTCCGTGGTGTCGTCGGCGAAGACGACCCGCTCCGCCCGCGGCAGACCACGCACCCTGGTCGGCTCGTCGGTCAGCAGCAAAGGACCGTTCGCACGGTCGAGGATGTCCTGCACACGCTCGACCGGATACGCCTCGTGCAACGGGAGATAGCACGCGCCTGCCTTGAGCACCCCCAGTATCGCGACCACGAGCTCGACCGACCGCGCCATCGCCACCGCGACCGGCTCCCCCGCGGCCACGCCTGCGCTCAGCAGCCGGTGGGCGACCTGGTTCGCGCGTTCGTTCAGTTCCCGGTAGGTCAGTCGCGCCTCTCCTTCGGACAGCGCGACCGCGTCCGGCGTCTGGTGCACCTGCGCGACGAAGCAGCCCGGAATGGAAGTGTGGCGCATCATCCGCTCCTCGCCTCATGTACCGACTGCTGTCAAGTCTGCTCGCTCCCGAGGTCGTGCGGCGTCTTCGGTATTGCGCTGGCCCCCGCCGAGCGGCACGAGAGACACCGCCGCGCGGTGAACCGTCCGGGGCCGCGCCAGGAACTCCCTGTTACGCAAGGACAAAGACGCTGCGCCGCCCGGCACCGTGCGAACCTTCCTATGCCCGGTGCGTAACCAACCGATCTCAGTGAGTGATCAGCCGAGGTCGGCACCTTGTCGTCGTCGCGCCGGCAAGAAGGAGGTCGCCCGTGTCGACGGAACAGGTGCTCAGCACACCGCCAACAACTGGATTCCCACGCCCGCCCGCACATCGAACCTGGTCGTGGCCGGTCGTTGGCGTATCCCTGATCGCTGCCGGCGTGGTGCTCTATCTCAGCGTCATGTTGCCGCACTTCATACCGAGGTTCGTCGATCCGGACGTCGCGGCGGTTCGGGTGTTGCACGGCTCGTTCGGTGTTCTGACCATGATCACCGCGCTCGTGCAGATCTGGCCGGGAATGCGGCGCCGGTTTCCGCGCCTGCACCGGTGGAACGGCCGCGCCTATGTGTTCGCGGGTGTGCTGCCGTGCTCGGTCCTGCTGGTCGGGGTGCTGTTCGTCATCGGCGAGCCGACGAACACCGCGAGTTTCTTCTGGGGCATGGTCTGGTTGGCCGCGACCGCGGTCGCCTGGCGGGCGGCTCGCAAGCACCAGTTCGCCAAGCACCGGCAGTGGATGTCCTACAGCATCGCACTCACTCTCGTGATCCCCCTGAACGCCGGGCTCGTGGTCGCCGCGCCGCATCTCGCTCCGCTGATCAGCCCGGTGGTCACCTTCGATTCGCTCCAGTGGTTGACGTGGGTGCTCAACCTCGCCGTCGCGCACTGGTACGTGACCAGCGGCAAGGATGCCGCGCCACGGGCGGCACGTCCGAGCCCGGCCCGCGGTGCCCTCGGACGGCCGACCGCGACCTGATCGTCGACAGCCTGCTCGTCGGCCATGGGCTGGGTCGGACGGTCCTGGTCGGCATACAACCCGACAGCGCCCCGCCGCGGCCATGCCGCGGCGGGGCGGTTCGGTTCGACCTGCGGAATCCACTCGATGCGCCGGATTCTCGACTCGACCGGCTGAGACCGGGGACTTCGCCCCAGCCCTGGCCCGTCAGCCGGCCGGGCGCACGGCGTTGATGATCACGAACGTGCCGGGCGAGGCCTCATCGCGAATCTCCAGGCCCGCCTCGGTCAGCCAGCCGACCAGCTCGTCCCGGTCGAACAGCGTCAACCCGTCGTTGTGGGCCGGGAACCGGTGCCTGCGAGCGAAATACCGGTAGACCGGGTCGTCGGAGTTGCGGAACGTCAGCAACGTGAACGTGCCGCCCGGCCGCAGGCAGCGGGCCACCTCGGCGATGGCCGTGGGAGCGTCGGCAGGAAATGCCTGCAGTGCGTTCCAGCACAGCACGGCACCGAGCGTCGCGTCGCCGAAGGGCAACGTGGCCGCGCTCGCCAGCACGGCGGGTACCTCGGGGAGCCGTCCGCGCAGCGTGACGAGCATCGGCAGCAGCAGATCAAGCGCGATGACCCGTTCCGCGCCGACGGTCTTCGCCAGCACCTCGGTCCATCGGCCCGCACCTGCCGCCAGGTCGAGCACCGGGCCGTCGACGGGACGCACATGCGAGGCGATGTAGTCGTCCTCGTCGGAGGGCAGGACCTGGCCGGCCCAGTTGGATCCGCACAACCGCACGAAGTTCGGCCGCGCGTGCGCCTCGTAGTAGTGGCCCATGCTCGGCACCTGCGCCAGCTTGAGCAGGAAGTCATCGCCGGTCTCGCCGACCCGGGCGGTGAGATCGAGGATGCCCTTCTCGACCGGATAGGCGTTCGAGCACGCCGCGCACTTGGCGAGGTTGTCCGCGAGCCGCAGCGAACCGCCGCACCCGGGGCACCGGAACGCCGCCGCGTGCTGCGCCAGCAGTTCCGCCCCGGCGGCGGGCGGTTCGACGTCGCGGTCCGGAACGGAGTCCGACGAAGCGGGCACCACCGGGCCGTTGCGGACCGCCCAGCGCGCCTTCACGCCGAGGTGACCGAGCACGGTTTCGGTGTCCTCCCGCCAGAGTCCGGCGATCTTCTCCGCACCGAGGGCGCTGATCCGCGCCTGGTCGAAGCGGCGCGCGGCGTCGTCGCGTTCCCACGCGGCCGGATGCGGGAAAACCCGGCCGATGTCCGGGTTGTCCTGGTCCAGTTCGGCCAGCGCACGACGCAGCCTGGACAGGTCCTCCGGGTCGAGCGGCAACGCCGTCGCCGTGTCGAGCACCCGGTCCCGGTCCTGCGGGAAGTGCGCCAGCAGGTACAGCAGCGCCAGCGACAGCGCCTCGTCCGCGGTCTCCCGCCAGATCGACAGGTAGTCGTCGACGCGGGCGCGGGCGGCGGCGGTCACTGGACCCGCCGCCTGCCCCTCTTCGGCTTCGATGGCGAGGCCGAGCAGGATCGCCAGCTCACCCTTGCCGGCGTCCTCGGCCTCGATCAGTGCGGCGGCGAGTGCCGCCGCGGCCGGGTTGGTGGTCGGCATTGCGGTTCCCTTCACAACTACTGGGGCAGCGGGGAGTTCGGATCGGCCACCGCCGCGCGCAGGATCCGCTCGAACGAGTGCGCCCAGCCCCATACCGTGTCCGCGTCGAAGAGATTCTTGTCGAACTTCAGGCTGTTGACGGTCTCGCCGGAGGGCAGCACGTCCAGTGCCCATACGATCCCGTCCGGGATACCGCAACTGACGTCCTGGGACAGCAGTCGCCGTCGCAGCTCGGTGATCGCGAGCCCACCGACCTTCTCGCTGCTCGACTCCGGCGGGAACTGCAGGAGCTCGAACGCGGGCAGGTCCCGCTCGGGCTCGGCCGCCGATGCCAGCAGTCCGGGCGCCTCCATGGCGATCAGCGGGAACGGCAGTTCGTTGCTGAAGGCGCCGAGGCACGTGGTGCGGGTGCGGTCGAGGACATCGGCGAACGTGCGACACCCGGCAAGCCGGGTGCGCAGCGGCACGAAGTTGAGGAACGGCCCCACCGCGTGGTTGAAGTCACCGAGCCCCCGGCCCGCGCTGAACGACGCCGCCACGACGTCCTCGGTGCCGGTGAGCTCGCGCAGCAGGACGTTGTAGGCGCTGAGAAACACCATGAACGGCGAGGCGCGGTGCGACTTGGCCAACCGGGCTGTCGCAGCGGTGAGCTCGGCGTCGAGCAGGAAGCGGTGTGCAGCGTAGGCCGCGGTCTTCCCGGCGAACGGCCGATCGGCGGGGATCAGCGTCATCTCGGCGTCCGCCAGGTGCTCACGCCAGTACTTCGCGGCCTTCAGCACTGCCGGGTCCGTGAGGCTTTCCCGTTGCGCGGCAGCGAACTCGTGGTACTGCCGGGCCGGCGGCAGCGCGGGCACCTCGTGACCGCACCGCACCGCGTACAGGTCGGCGACGTCGTGCATGAGCACGCCCATCGACCAGCCGTCGGCGACGATGTGGTGCACCAGCAGCACGAGCACGGCGTCGTCGGGGGCGAACACGGCGAGCGCGGCCCGCAGGTGCGGCAGCTCGGTCACCGGGTAACGGCCGCCCTCCATCTCGTTGAGCAGCTCTTCGCCGCGCCGGTCGCGGTCGGCGACCGGCGTCCCGCTCAGGTCGTGCACGGCGAGCGGCACCGGCCCCGGCGCCGGCTCCGGCGGCAGCGCGACCGACGAGCCGCGTGCCACCGGCGTACGCAGGATCTCGTGCCTGGCAACGACATCGTCCAGCGCGGCGGACAGCACGGCCGGGTCGACCGGACCGCGTAACCGCCATGCCGAGGCCAGCACGTAGGCCGGTCCGAACGGGCCCATCTCGTCGCCCTTGTCCAGCGCGTTGATGAACTCCTGTTGCAGGGACAGCGTTTGCGAGGTGTCCGATCCGGTCACGACCCGCTCCGGTGCAAGGTGGCGAGCTCGGCGAACGAGTGACTCGGGTGGGGGACGGTCGCGAACAGAACTCGCATGCGTGGCTCCTCCTACAGCGGACTGTCGTGCGGCTAGTCCAGCACCGCCGACACCGCCATGACATCTCCTCGCGTGCGAACCGGACAGCACGGCGGAACTCTTCGGCAATGCCGAAGATGCGCAGCTCTTCCTGCCCTCACGAGGATGGCGAGTACGTACGTTTCCCAAGACCGTGCACGCACACCCAATGGAGATGCCAATGACGAGCGATCCGGTACTGGACGCATCCGGGAAGGACCTGCACGGCGAAACGGACCGGCTGCGCGCGATGAGCAGCGCCGTCCGGGTGACGCTGCCCGGAGGCGTGCCCGCGTGGTCGATCAACAGTTACGCGGCGGTCAAACACCTGCTGGCGAACCCGAAGGTGACCAAGAGCGCGCGCAATCACTGGCAGGCGTTCATCAACGGCGAGATTCCGCCGGACTGGGAGATGATCAGCTGGATCGCGATGGACAACATGGTCACTGCCTACGGCAAGGATCATGTCCGGCTGCGGAGGCTGGTCGGCAAGGCGTTCACCGCCCGCCGCACCGAACTGCTTCGTCCCCGGGTCATCGAGCTCACCAACGAACTGCTCGACGGGATGGCGACCGCGTCCCCGGACGAGGTCGTCGATCTGCGTGCCGGGTTCGCCTACCCGTTGCCCGCCCGCCTGGTCGCCGACCTGATCGGGATGTCCGAGCCGGCAAGGGCCGCGGCGGCGAAGGTGTACGACCTGATGGTCGACACCACGATCAGCCCGGAACAGGCGCAGCAGGTGCTGACCGGCTGGCGCGGCGCGATGGCGGACCTGATCGCGGAGAAGCGCGCCAACCCCGGTGAGGACATCACCAGCGACCTGATCGCCACCAGGGACGGGGACGGCTCACGGCTGAGCGAGCAGGAGCTCACCGACACCATCTTCGCGATTCTCGGCGCGGGCTCCGAAACCACCATCAACTTCTTCGACAACGCGATCACCGCCCTGCTGTCGCACCCCGAGCAGCTCGAACTGGTCCGTTCCGGGCAGCAGTCCTGGAACGACGTCATCGACGAGGTGCTGCGAGTGCAGTCGCCGCTGGCCCACCTGCCGCTGCGCTACGCGGTCGAGGACATTCCGCTCGACGACGTGACCATCCCGCAGGGCGAGGCGATCCTGATCAACTACAGCGCGGTGGGCCGCGACCCCGCCATGCACGGCCACAGTGCCGGTGAGTTCGACATCACCAGGCCGAACAAGGAACACCTGTCCTTCGGCCACGGACCGCACTACTGCCTTGGCGCTGGCATCGCCCGCATGGTCGCCACCATCGGACTGTCCACACTGTTCGAACGGTTCCCCCGGCTGTCCCTCGCCGTACCCGCCGAGGAACTGGTGCCGCTGCCCACCTTCATCATGAACGGGCACCAGACGCTGCCGGTCCGGCTGGCGGCCTCCGCCCGCGCGGCGGCCTGATTCGCGAGTCACGGCGACTGGTCCGCGCTGTGCTGGGTGGTTTCTCGGGGCCCTTTGGCACGGCGCGGCCCATCGGCGTTGTGTCGGTTTGTCCTCGCCGGACGGGCAGGTCTCCCCTGTTTGGTGGTCTTTGTCCTCGCCGGACGGGTCTCTGGGGTTGCCTGTTTGTGGGTGTTGTCCTCGCCGGACGGGCAGGTCTCGGGGGTGGCGGAGGGGCAGGTCGGCGGCGGTTTGGGCGGGTCTGCCTGCCATCCGTTGTGGGTTTGTCCTCGCCGGACGGGCAGGTCTCGGGGGTGGCGGAGGGGCATGTCGGTGGCGGTTGGGTTCGGGTCTGCCTGCCATCCCGTCGACCTCCCTACGGGCTATCACACCGCGCCAAGGGGGGCCGGGTTTCCGCATGATGTGATTCGGGCTTGTGGCCCCCCTTGACACGGCGTGATCGGGCGCTGCCAGGTCGACGGGATGGCAGGGAGCCCCTATGGGGTGGGCTTACGCCACCATCGGGGTTGCGCGGGGTCGTTGCCCCGCTGCGGCGGGGCCTGCTGTGGCGGGGCCAACGCGCGGGCCCGGTGCGCGGGAACTGCTGCGCGGAGTCCGGGGGCCGGTGCGCGGGGGTCGAGGCCCGGGGTTCGGTGCGCGGGGTCCGGGGGCCGGTGCGCGGGGCTCGGGGGCTCGGGGCGGGCGCGAGCGCCCTGGCTTGGTGCCGTGAAAGGCGCGTTCACGGCATTCGCGATGCCGTCAATGGGCCATTCACGGCGCTCAACGCCGTGAATGTGCCATTCACGGCAGCGGTTGTGCCGTGAACGCGCCTTTCACGGCACCAGTCGCCCTTCGGGTGTTCCGTCGGGGCGCTACGTGTCCTGGCTTCTCGCTCTGAAAGACGCTTTTGGGACGCTCGGCGTCTCGAAAGCGTCTTTCGGGGCATTGCGGGCGTCCTACGGTTGTGGTGACTCGCTCCGCGGCCAGTCGGCGCGGGCTCTGCCGGGGCGGGCCGGGAATCAATCCGCTCCGCCCCCGTTGCCGGAGGCGGTAACAAAGTCGAGGATGTCCGGTTTTTTAGATCTTGAATAGATCGTTTCGCGGCGTGGTCTCGAATTCCTCAATGGACTACCAGTCGCCCGGCGGCATCCGGCCTACCAGGTAGAATAACCGTAAGTGCCCATATGGCTGCGGAACGTTTGAAGTGGGCTAATGGGGAAAGCATCCTGCGAGAGGGAATTCTTCACGCGGCGGGATAACCTTGCTGAGATATACCGCATCCGACAAGATGGCCGGTTACGTCACCACCCGGGAGTACCGATGGAACTTGTCGAGCGCAGCGATTCTGTCGGCAGCGAGACCGCTGGTTACCCCCGCGCCGGAAAGTCTCTTGTGGATCTGTTCGCCGACGAGGTCCAGCGCCGGCCCGGCGCCACCGCCGTCATCGGGGACGGCGAGAGCGTCACCTACCGCGAACTGGCCGCGCGTGCGGTCGAGGTGGCCGCGCACCTTCGCGACCTCGGCGTCACCGCCGACGACTGCGTCGGGCTCTTCGTCGACCCCTCGGTCGAGTTGATGGTGGGTGCCTGGGGCGTCCTGCTCGCCGGTGGCGCCTATCTGCCGCTGTCCCCGGAGTATCCGGAGGAGCGACTGCGCTACATGATCGAGGACGCCCGGGTGAAGGTCATCTTCACTCAGGAGGAGCTTACCGGCCGGCTCGCCGACCTCGCTCCGGCAGGCACCACGATCGTCACCGCGGGTGACGTGCGCGGTGCCCGGCCGTCGGCGGCGGCTGCTCCCGGTCCGCGCGACCTCGCCTACGTCATCTACACCTCGGGCAGCACGGGAAAGCCCAAGGGGGTGATGATCGAACACCGCAGCGTCGTCAGCCAGCTGCGCTGGTTGGGATCCACCTACGAACTCCACGACAAGGTCGTTCTGCAGAAGACCCCGATGAGCTTCGACGCGGCACAGTGGGAGATCCTCGCCCCTGCCTGCGGCGCCACCGTGGTCATGGGAAGTCCTGGCATCTACCGGGACCCCGAACGGCTGATCGAGACCATCCGCACGCACGGGATCACCACTGTCCAATGCGTGCCCACGTTGCTGCAAGCCCTGCTGGACACCGAGGAACTGACCGAATGCACCTCGCTCACCCAGATCTTCAGCGGTGGCGAGGCGCTGTCCCGGATGCTCGCCACGCAGTGCCTCGACGCGCTGCCCTGGTGTGAGCTGATCAACCTCTACGGCCCGACCGAGTGCACCATCAACTCCTCCGCGCACACCGTCGACCGCGCCGCCCTCGCCGAAGGGCCGTTGACGATCCCGATCGGCGCGCCGGTGCGCGACACCGTGTACGTGGTGTTGGACGGTGATCGCCGGCCTGTTTCCGTCGGCGAGGTCGGGGAGCTGCACATCGGGGGCACCCAGCTCGCGCGTGGGTACCTGCACCGGCCGGACCTGACCGCGGAGCGGTTCGTCGACATCGCCATCCCCGACGTGGCCCAGACCCGGTGGTTCCGGTCCGGTGACCTCGTGTCCTGGAACGCCGACGGCACGGTCCAGTTCGTCGGCCGTGCCGACAACCAGGTGAAGTTACGCGGATTCCGGGTCGAGCTCGACGAGATCAGGCTGGCCATCGAGGAACACGACTGGGTCAGGAACGCCGCCGTCATCGTCAAGCACGACGAGCGCAGCGGGTTCCAGAACCTCATCGCCTGTGTCGAGCTGAACCCCAAGGAAGCCGCCCTTATGGACCAGGGCAACCACGGCGCGCACCACCAGTCCAAGGACGACAAACTCGCGGTACGCACGCAGCTTTCCAACCCGGGCCGGCGCACGCCCGACGAGCTGCGCGGCCGTCCCGTCGTCGACCTGCCCGGTGCGGAGGCGACCGCGCTGCAACGCAAGTGGGTCTTCGCGCGCAAGACCTACCGGTTCTTCGAGGGCGGCGAGGTCACCAGGGCCGACGTCGTCTCGTTGCTCGGCCGCAGGCCGCGTGGCGGCGCCTCGCACGAAGTGACCTCGTTGAGCTACGAGGACTTCGGCGAGATCATGCGCAGTTTCGGTGACTGCGTCAGCGGGGAACGACTGCTGCCGAAGTACGCCTACGCCTCACCGGGGTCGCTGTACGCGACCCAGCTGTACGTCGAGATCAACGGGATCGCCGGCCTGGCACCGGGTTACTACTACTACCACCCCGGCAACCACCAGCTCGTGCTGATCACCGGGACCGCCGCCTCGGACACGCCGTACGTCCGCGTGCACTTCCTCGGCAAGCGACGCGCGATCGAAGCGGTCTACAGCAACAACATCCAGGAGGTACTCGAGATCGAGGCCGGTCACATGGTCGGCCTGTTCGAGGAGTACCTCCCGCTGTTCGGGCTGACGATCCGCGAGCGGGGGTACACCCCCGCGGTCAAGGACAACCTCGACTGCGCCGACGAGGACTTCTACCTCGGCACGTTCGAGTTCGCCCCGTACGCGATGGCGCGCCAGGACGACGACCTCGACCTCTACCTCCAGGTCCACCCCGGCAAGGTCGCCGACCTGCCGGCCGGCCAGTACCGGTACCACGCGGGCGAGCTCGAACGGATCTCCGACGACCTCGTGCAGAAGCGCCACGTCATCGCCATCAACCAGCACGTCTACGACAGGGCCAGCGTCGGCGTCACGGTCGTCAGCCGGACCGGCGAGGACTGGCTGGGCTACCTCGACCTCGGCCGCGTGCTGCAACGGCTGCAGATGAACGAACTCAACCTCGGGTTCATGTCCTGTGGCTACAGCTCCAAGACCGGGTACGACCTGCCCGCCGCCAAACGGATCCGGAGCATCCTCGCCGAATCCGGGCACGCCGACGGCCCGTCCTACTTCTTCATCGGCGGCCGGGTCAGCGACGAGCAGGTGTTCGACCGGGGCATGCGCGAAGACGTCGTACACATGAAGGGCCCCGCGGAGATGGTCAGGGACGACCTGGTCAACTTCCTGCCCGACTACATGATCCCCAACAAGGTCGTGGTGTTCGACCGGCTGCCGCTCACCGCGAACGGGAAGATCGACGTCAAGGCCCTCGAATCCTCCCCGAAGACCGACGTCGACAGCAAGGACCGCCCGTTCGCCGCGCCGAGGACCAGCACCGAGCGGCGCGTCTGCGCGCTGTGGAAGAAGGCCCTCAAGCTGGAGACCGTCTCGGTGCACGACGACTTCTTCTCCTGCGGGGGCAACTCGCTCGTCGCCGTCCGGCTGGTCAACCAGCTGAACAAGGAGTTCGGCAGCGAACTGCCGCTGCAGGTGCTGTTCGAGGCGCCCACCGTGGAGAAGCTCTCCCGCAGACTCGGGTCGGCCGAGGCCTCCTCGCGGCTGGTGCCGCTGCGGGCCCAGCGGCCCGAGGACGGCGCTCCCGTCTACTGCTGGCCCGGTCTCGGCGGCTACACCATGAACCTGCGGCTGCTGGCCGAGTCCGTCGACCTCGACCGGCCGGTCTACGGCGTGCAGGCGCACGGCATCAACGCGGGCGAGGTCCCGTACCCCACGATCAGGGAGATGGCCGCCGAGGACGTCCGGGTGATCCGGGAACTGCAGCCCGACGGGCCCTACACCCTGTGGGGCTACTCCTTCGGCGCGCGGGTCGCGTTCGAGGTGGCCTACCAGCTGGAGCAGGCCGGGCAGCGGGTGGACGACCTGTTCCTGATCGCCCCCGGCTCACCGAAGGTCAGGGCGCGCGACGCGCTGGCCAACGGCTCGGACCCCGTCTACGCCAACCCGGCGTTCGTGACGATCCTGTTCTCGGTCTTCGCAGGCACCATCAACGGGCCGGTGCTGGAACGGTGCCTCGAGACCGCCACCGACGAGGAGAGCTTCGCCTCGTTCGTCATCAGCCGGTTCCCCGAGCTGGACGCCGACGTGGTGCGGCGGATCATCGGGATCGTCCAGCAGACCCACGAGTTCAGCTACACCTTCCGGGAGCTGGCGCAGCGCCGGATCGACGCGCCGATCACGGTCTTCCGCGCACGCGGCGACGACTACTCGTTCCTGGAGCGCAGCAGCGGCTACTCGGCGCGGCCGCCCATGTTCGTCGACCTCGAGGCCGATCACTACGGCCTGCTCAAGGACACCGGCATCGACGAGCTGGTCGGGCAGATCCGCGGCCGGCTCGGCGCGGCGGAGCAGCGCGACGACCGCGCGGCGTGAAGGCCGGTAGCCACCGGCGCTCGTTCCGGTACCCGTGAGGGTGCCGGAACGAGACACCCTGCGACCCCGTCGGCACCCTCGTACGATGTGCCCGTTACCGGCAGTCCAGGCCGGTGGTTCCCAAGCTCAGCACAGCGAAAGCCTCCGCACTTCGGCGCCGAAGTGCGGAGGCTTTCGCTGTGGCGGTCAGCTGCCGACGGTGGCCAGCTCGGGTGTGGTGGCCCGCCGGTTGCTGCCGATCGTGAAGAGCAGCGACGCCGCCACCAGGACGATGCCGAACCAGACGACACTGGTGATGCCGACGTTGTCCGCGAACAGCCCGGCGAACAGCGCGCCGAGCGCGATGGACGTGTTGTACGCCATGGTGTTGAGTGACATGGCGGCTTCGAAGGTCTCCGGTGCGGCGGTCTGGGTCATGGTGAGCTGGCTCAGTTGCATGACACCGTAGGCGATGCCCCAGAAGACCAGCGCGATCAGCGCGCCCCCTGCCCCGTGACCGGTCGTGAGCAGCAACAGCAGTGCCGCCACGAGGACCAGGCCGCCGACGACGAAGCTGCCGACCAGGTTCTTGGCCACGGTGTGCCCGGCGACGAAGTTCCCGACCGCGCCGCCGATGCCGAAGATGATCAGGCACACCGTGATGAACGTGGACGACGAGGACGAACTGCTCTCCAGGTAGGGCCGCATGAACGTGAAGGCGCCGAAATGGCCGAGCACGAACAACACGACGGTCACCAGGACCAACCGCAGCCGGACGTTCCTGAACGGGAGGCCGAACACCTCCCTGACCGACACCGCGTTCGCCGAGGGCAGAGATGGCACCAGGATGGCGACGGCGAGGAACACCAGCACGCTCAGACCGCTCCAGATGAAGAACGTGGTCTGCCAGCTGGTGACGCTTTCCAGAACCGTGCCGAGTGGAATGCCGAGCACCGTGGCGATCGAGATGCCGGACATCACGATCGCGGCCGCCCGGTTGGCGTGCCGTCCGGGAACGATGCGCATCGCCATGCCGATGCCGATGGCCCAGAACGCCCCGTTGGCGAAACCCATGATGAGCCGTGTCGTCAGTACCAGCGGGTAGCTCGGCGCGAGGGCGGTGATGAGGTTGCCGACGGCCAGAACCACCAGCAGCAGCGACAGCAGCAGGCGCCGGTTGACCCGCCTGGTCCATGCCACGACGAAGGGAACGCCCAGCCCGGCCGAGATACCGTACAAAGTGACCATCAGGCCGGCTGCGCCCACCGTGATGTTCAGATCCGAGCTCACCGGAGTGAGCAGACCGACGGGCATCAGCTCGGTGGTGAGGAACACGAACAGACTGGCTGTGATCGCAGCGACCCCCAGCCAACCCTTCACGGCCGAGTGCGTGCGCTCATCTTGTGTGACCATCTTCTTCTCACTGCCCTGTTCTAGGCTACAGAATTACGGGTGATCCGAGAGCCGCGGCGAGTCATCCACCTGTCATCAGGAACGTCTCCCTTCCCCGTCCGCGATGTGCACGGGTTCGCCGCTGCCGACGGGGTCGCGCTGCCGGGTGCCTCGTCGGCCGGGTGGCCTGGGTTGCGCGAGCAGCACGGCGACGATGATCGCCACCACGCCGGCCACCTGCGGGATCGACAACCGCTCGTCCACGAACACGAACCCGAGGAACGTCGCGACGACCGGGCTGCCCAGGGCGAGGAAGGAAACCGCGAACGCGGGCAGCCTCTCGATCCCGCGGAACCAGATCAGGTAGCTGATCACGGCACCGAACGACATGAGGTAGACGAAGCCGATGACGTTGGTGCCGCTGATGGAACTCGGCAGCCCTTCGATGGCCAGGAACGGCAGCGTGACGAGCCCACCCGCGACCAGCTGCCAGCCGGTGAAGGGAACCAGCCCCACACCTTCCGGGCGGCCCCAGTGTTTGGTCATCGTGATGCCGGTGGCCATCGAGACCGCCGCGGCCAGTGCCGCCAGCACGCCGACGAAGTCCAGGGCCGCCGTCCCCCTGAACACGAGCAGCACGACACCGCAAGCGCCGAGCAGGCAGGCCACCACGTGTACCGGCCGTATCCTGTCCTTGATCAGCAGCGCCGCCAGGACCAGCACGACCATCGGCTGCACCGCCATGATCATCGCCGCCACCCCGCCCGGCAGCCGGTAGGCCGCGACGAACAGCAGGAAGTTGAACGCGCCGATGTTGAGCGCGCCGAGGACCAGCGAGCGCCACACCCACTTCCCGACCGGGAGCGTACGGACGAAGGCCAGCAGGATCAGGCCCGCCGGAAGCGCCCGCACGGTTGTGGCCAGCAGTGGCCGGTCCGGCGGCAGGAACTCGGTCGTCACCAGATAGGTGCTGCCCCAGATCGCCGGTGCCAGTGCGGTCACCCCGGCGGTGACGAGTTGGTTGCCGCTCTTCATGCGCCACCACCTTCCACACGGGAGATCCGGGTGCCGGCATCACCGGTGCCAGGTGGTTGGTAAGCGTTCACGTCTGACCGTTTCCCTGCTGACGTCGAGCTAGTCGAAGATGGGGTCGCGATTGCGGTTGCGTTTGAGTTCGAAGAAGCCGTCGGTTCCCGCGACGGCGAGGACGCCGTCCCAGAGCCGGGCGGCCGCCTCGCCGCGCGGAGCGGGCGAGAGCACCGGGCCGAAGAAGGCGACGACCTCGCCGCCAGGACCGGGGACGTGGATGACGGGCGTGCCGACCTCGGCGCCGACGGGGTCCATGCCTGCGTGGTGGCTCACGCGCAGGGCCTTGTCGTAGTCGGTGTCCTCCGCCGCCTCGATGAGCCCGGCAGGCAGGCGGGCGTCGGCGAGCGCGCCGAGCATCATGTCACGCCCCAAACCGCCCTCCTCGTCGTGGATCCTGGTAGCCATGGCGATGTAGAGCGCCCGCAGCGCCGCGGGACCGTGGTCCTGCTCGGCCGCGATGCACACGCGCACCGGCGCCCAGCCCTCGATCATGCCCCTCCTGTACTTCTCCGGCACCTCGCGGCCTTCGTTGAGCACCGAAAGGCTCATGATGTGGAACCGCAGCTCGACGGAGCGCAGCCGCTCCACCTCCAGCAACCAGTTGGTCGTGATCCACGCCCACGGACAGCGCGGATCGACCCACGTGTCGGCGACGGTGACGTTCTGTTGCCGCATGGCGCTCATGACCGCTCCTCGCAGGCTCCGAGCGGCCGCTCGCGGTCGCCCTGTGTCGGTGATTCGCTCGCTGGCTCGCTCATGACTGACTGGTCCCCCCGCGTCGGCGGTACTCGGCGTGCGCGGCGGCGAGCCTGCCGCCGACCTCGGCCGTGCTGGCCAGCACGGCCATGTTCGCCTTGGCCGAGCGGCCGTCCGTCGCCGCGTCGACCGCGCGCATCAGGTACTTCGTGATCGCCTGGCCGCGGATGCCGTCCCGCTCGGCGGCGGCCATGGCCGCGTCGATGGCGGCGTCGACCTCGTCGCTGTCGATCGCGTCCGCGGGCCGGACCGGGGTGGTGATCAGGAACGAACTGTGGTTGCCCAGCGCCCAGTGGTTCTCGATGGACCGGGCGATCACCTCGTCGTCGTCCAGCCGCATCGGGCTGGGGAAGCCGCTGGAGGTGCAGTAGAAGGCCGGGAAGTCGTCGGACCGGTACGACACCACCGGCACGCACTGGGTCTCCAGGTACTCCAGCGTCAGGCCCAGGTCCAGGATCTTCTTCGCGCCTGCGCACACCACCGCGACCTTGGAGCGCGTGAACTGGATCAGGTCCGAGGACACGTCCATGGTCTGCTCGCCGCCCCGGTGCACCCCGCCGATCCCGGCGGAGGAGAAGAACGGGATACCGGCGAGCTCGGCCGCCACCACCGAGGAGGCGACCGTCAGCGCGCCCATCCCGCCCTGCGCCAGGACCACCGGCATGTCCCTGCTGCTGACCTTGGGAATGCCGGGGGTGGCGGCGAACCGGTCGATGTCGGCGTCGGTCATCCCGACCACGATCCTGCCGCCCTCCACCGCGATCGTGGCAGGCACCGCGCCACCCGCCCGTACGGCCGCCTCGACCTTCCTGGCGGTGGCGGCGTTGTCCGGGTAGGGCAGGCCGTGGGTGATGACGTTGGATTCCAACGCCACCACCGGGCTGCCCTCGGCGAGCGCGTCTGCCACCTCGTCGCTGAAGACGAGCGGGATGCTGTCGTGCGGAAGTGCGCTCATCGTCGTCATCGCCTTCGTTTCCGTCTTGACCGGGGCCGTGGGGGTCAGGCGGCCGGACTCGCCTCGAAGCCGTGCCGCACCGCGGTGGCGATCTCGACCATCCGCCGGGTCTGGTAGGCGATCGCGGCCAGGTTGTCCTCGGTGACGTTCTCCGCGAGCCGGCCGGGGATCGCCTGCCTGCCCGACACCGAACTCACGCCGTAGGGGTTGCCGTTGCTCGGCGCCGTCTGGATGTCGTCGGTGACGCCTGGCGGCACGATGATCCCGCCCCAGTGGTAGAAGACGGTGTTCAGCGACAGGACCGTGGCTTCCTGTCCGCCGTGCGGGGCACCTGTCGAGGTGAACGAGGACATGACCTTGTTCATCAGTCCGCGGCGCGCGTTCAGCGGCCACGCCTGCTCGATGAAGTGCTTGAGCGGCGCGGCGATGAGGCCGAACCGTCCCGGGGCGCCCAACAGGATCGCATCCGCCCATTCGAGGTCGTCGATCGCCGCGACCGGTATGTCCTTCATGGCCTCGGCGTTCTCCGTCCACGCCGCGGTCCATTCGGCGAAGTCCGGCCACAGGGACTCGTCGACGTACTCGGGGACCCGGCGCAGGCGGGTGTCGGCGCCCGCCTTCTCGGCTGCCTCGGCCGCCGCTGTGGCGAGCAGGTGGATGTTGCCCGTTCCGGAGTAGTAGACGATGGCGATCTTGGTCGCCCCGTCGAGGCCGGTGCTTGACATGGTGCTCCTTGGCTGTTGTGTCCGTTCCGGACGCGAGTCAGGTCGGCGCGGTGGCGCTCACGCCGCGATGTCCGTCCCGAAGAACCGATCGCCGAAGTCGCCGATCCCCGGCTCCATGAAGGCGTTCTCGTTCAGCCGTTCCTCGATGGACGACGTCACGATCCGCACGTTCGGGTACCGCCGGCCGACGACCTCGATGCCCTCCGGCGACGAGAGCAGATTGACGAACACGATGTGCTCCTGCGGAACGCCCTCGCCGAGCAGGACCTCGATCGCGGCCAGTGCGGTGCCACCCGTGGCGAGCATGGGATCGAGCAGCAGCACGTGGCGGCGGGCGATGTCCGCGGGCAACGCCGAGTAGTACAGGTGCGGCAGCTTGGTCACCTTGTCCCGCTGGATGAGGATCTTGCCGAGCCGGACCGACGGCGCCATCACCCGCAGCTCGGCCTCCATGCTGTCCCCGGCGCGGGCGATGGACACCCCGCAGACCTGCGAGGTGACGCGCAGGCCGGGGTAGGTCTGCCCGACCGGGGTCTGCACGTCGTGGGGCTCGTACGGGAGCAGCTCCAGTGCCGCGTCGAGCAGCCGGCGCATGATCCGGCTCGCGGTGACGACGAGGTCGGCCCGGTCGGCGTGCCGGTCCCGGACGATCGTGTGCAGTGCCCGCAACTGCTTGGTCTGGGGCAGCAGGTGCACCGTCTCCGCCACGGACCTGGTCGCGGTCACGAGGCACGCACCTGGCCGGTGTCGCCCGCGATCCTGGCGAAGGCCAGGCGCGACTCCCTGACGAACTTGCGGACCTTCAACCGGTCCTTGCGGCGGTCGGGACCCTCGAGACCGGTGTGGGCGTCCACCGCGGCGGGCCGGACCTGATCGATGGCCTCCGCGACGTTCTCCGGGTTCAGCCCGCCCGCCAGCATCAGCGGCCGCGGCGAGAGGTTCACCAGCTCGGCGCTGATGCCCCAGTCGTGCACCAGGCCGGTCGCGCCCTTGGCGCCGGTCGCCGGGTTGAAGGTGTCGGTGATGAACATGTCGACCCACTCGGCGGAGTCCTCGACGATCCTCGCCAGCTCGTCGATGTTGTCCGACTTCACGACCAGGCTCTTGAGGACGTAGAGGTCGGGCGCGATGCTCCGCAGCCTGCCCAGCTCGGCGGGCGTCACGTCACCGTGCAGCTGGATGGCGTCGACGCCGATCTGGGCGCAGAACTCCTTGATCTCGGCGGCGTCGGTCAGGTAGGTGATGATGACGCCCTTGTTCTTCGGCTGGATGGCCTCGACGATCGCGGCCGCGTCGGCCTCGGAGAGGTCCTCGTTCTTCGCGGGCAGCCGCAACGCGAACCCGAGCCAGTCCGCGCCCTCCTCGACGATCATGTCCGCCTCGGCCTGGTCGATGATTCCGGCGACCTGGATCAAACCCTGCATGGTGTCTCCCTTTTGCGAACCGTCTTCGCAAACGGTTTCGAGGCCCGGCCTCAGCTGTTCTTGAGCTCGCGCACGACGAGTTCCGCGACGAGCGCGGCCGAGGCGGGGTTCTGGCCGGTGATCACCCGGTTGTCGTTCGAGGTGTGGGCGACGAAGTTGTCCGACTTGGCGTGCAGCGCGCCGCGCTCCCTGAGGCGGTCCTCGAGGAGGAACGGCATGACGTCGACGAGGCCGAGGGAGTGCTCCTCCTCGTTGGTGAAGGAGCTGACCCGCTTCCCGGCGACCAGGTAGGAGCCGTCCGCGAGCCGGAGGTCGACCAGCGCCGCCGGACCGTGGCACACGGCGGAGACCACGCCGCCCCGCTCGTAGATGCCGATGGCGATCCGGGCGAAGTCGGGCGAGGTCGGGAAGTCCCACATCGCGCCGTGCCCGCCGGCGTAGAAGATCGCCGCGTAGTCGTCGGACCGCACCCGCGAGGCCGGCCGGGTCGCCCGGAGCTTCGCCTGGATCGTCTCGTCGACGAGGAAGGCCTGGACCTCGGGGTCGTTCTCCTCACCGTCGAACACCACGGCAGGCGGTTCGCCGCCCTTCACGGACACGAACTCCACCTCGTGGCCCGCGTCGACGAAGACGCGGTACGGATGGGCCGCTTCCGACACGCTGTAACCGGTCGGGTCGCCGGTGTTCCCCAGAACATCGTGACTGCTGACCGCGAGCAGAATCCTGGCCATTCTTCCTCCTGGACGGCAGTGCGGGTCAGGGCCTGTGTACGAAGTTGTGGACGAGCTCGACCAGCTCGGCGGGCTTCTCGAAGATGACCATGTGGCCGCTGTCCATCTCGACGTAGGTCGAGTTGGGAATGGTGTCGTGCAGGTCGACGGAGTGGTGGGTGGGGACCGCGGCGTCGGGGTTGCAGCCCACGACCAGGGTCTCGGCCCTGACCTTCTCGACCAGTGCCCGGATCTCCACGCGCACCAGCAGTTCCAGCTGCCGGATCCGGCCCTTGGACGGGCTGAGCTCCGCACCGGCCTTGTCGACCTCGTCGAGGTTGGGCAGGCTGTTGATGTACTTCGGGCTGAACGCGGTCGTGGTGAGCACGCGCCCGAACGCCACCGGGTCGTGCGACTGGCTCAGCGTCAGCCCGATCAGGTTCTTCATGTAGGCGTCGGTCTCCACCAGGCCACCCACCGGGATCAGCCGCCGGATCTGCTCGGGGTGCAGCGCGGCCGTGGCCGCGACCACCGCACCGCCGAGGGAGAACCCCAGCAGGTCGACCGGCTCGGTCCCGAAGTCCGCGATCACCGCGGACACTTCCTCGGCCAGTTGCTCGACCGTCAGGTCGCTGCCGTCGTCCTCTGCCGCTTCGCTGGCGGACAGCTCGGGCACCAGTACGGTGTTCCGCTTCGCGAAATCGTCGACCAGGTGACCGAAGGTGGCCTGGCCGCCCTTGCCGACACCGTGCACCAACACCAGCACCGGGCCCGAACCCGACACCGAGTACCTCACGCGGGAGTTCCCCACGGAAACGGTAGTAGTCGTCACAGCAAACAACCCTTTCTTGATCACGGAACAGACCCGCTCGAACCAGCGATCCGGTGGGATGGCACGCCTGTTTCCGGTTGTTCCCGGCTGGTCGCCGACCTGTTCGGCAGGCCGGCCCACGCGGCTGTCCCGGTCGCGCGGTTCACCACGAACCCGCCGATGGGAGGTGTGTCCGCGGGTCCTCCCGCGTGGCCCCGGGAAGGGGCGGATGGTCACTCGGCGGCGTCGCTGTCGGCACGGGGCTCTCCTCTTCGGGGCCGCTCGATGCCGTCCCCTTGCCCGGTCAGTAGTTGGGTGACTTGTGCAGCAGTTCCTGGCGGTTGACGATCTCCGGCACGTAGACCCGCTCGTGCCAGGCAGCCGACTCGACCGGCTCCAGCGCGATCGAGATCACGTCCTCGTCGCAGCCGAAGGCGCTGCGCACGGCGTCGGTCACGGCGGCGACCAGGCCGGCCCGCTGCTCGTCGGTCAGTGGAGCCGGGAAGTGCTTGATGTTGACGTGCGGCATGATCGCCTTCCGGGCAGACGTCGGGTCACCTGGGTCCAGCCCAGGGTCCCCCCGCCGCGGGTGCGGTGTCTTCTTCGTTCGTGCTCCGCTCCGGACAGGCCGGTATCCCATCGAGCGCACTTGTGCCAGAATTCGCAATTCTCCCGCGCAGCGGAACATCGCAATGCCGGAGATGCCGCCAATGGGCGCGGCTGTGAACCTTGGGCGCATGGCGGAATTCGACGGCAAGACCGTCCTCATTACCGGCGGCGGCAGTGGCATTGGTCTTGCCACCGCACGGCAACTGGTCGACGCGGGCGCCAATGTCGTGCTCGCTGGTCGCCGTGTCGAGAAGATCGACGCGGCGGCGAAGGAACTGGACCCCACCGGTGACCGGGTGCTGGCGGTGGGCACCGACGTGTCCCGCGAGGACGAGCTGGACGAGCTCGCCACCCGGGTCCGCGGCCGCTTCGGCAGACTGGACGGCGTCTTCGCCAACGCCGGGATGGCCTCCTACAACCCCATTTCCCCGCGCGCGGACGTCAGCGACGCCGAGTTCGACCGGTACGTCGGCGTCAATTTCAAGGGCGCGTTCTTCGCGATCCAGAAAACGCTGCCGCTTTTCGACAAGGGTGGTTCGGTCGTGCTGAACAGCACCTGCCTCGCGCACCGCGGCATGGGCCTCACGATGGGCCTGGCGACGATGTACGGCTCGACGAAGGCGGCGGTCACCAGCCTGGCACGCCTGCTGGCCAGTGACCTGGCGAGCCAGGGCGTGCGGGTCAACTCCGTCAGCCCCGGCTTCATCCGGACGGAAATGTTCGACGAGCTCGCCCCCACCGACGAGGCCCGCGACGTGTGCAGCCAGCTGGTGCCCGCCGGCCGGCTCGGCACGCCGGAGGAGGTCGCCGAGGCGGTGACCTTCCTGCTGTCGGACCGGGCGAGGTACATCACCGGACAGGACCTCGGTGTGGACGGCGGCCTCGTCGCCTCGCAGCCGATGAACCCGCCTGTTCAGATGTGACCGGTCCACTCGAATTCGCGGGCGGCGGCCGGGCCGCGGTCACCGGAGTCACGCCGATGCAGACGTCGGTATCCGGTGGAGAATTCGCGTGTCTTCCCTGCGCCGGGCCGGTGGGCACGTTGAGATAACCGGGCGTTGTCGGCCCGTTGCTACGCTTTCAAACAGCGACAGCCACGTTTTCAACACCATTACAGCCCGCCGCCGGGAATCCACAGGAATGAAACACGGGATTCCCGTCGCCCGGCGATCCGAACCCGCATAAAGAAGGATGGTGAACCAACCGTGCCCATTTTCGAATTACCACGTGAACGGAACAACGCGCGCCACGACGATAACGCACCGGCCACCCCGGTCAACCTCGTCGAGGACCTGCAGCCCCGTCCCCAGACGAACCTCGCGAGGGGCATCGTCTGGGCCGACATCCTGGCCGACATCGCCGCCGACGAGGCGGCACGCCAGCAGCTGCGCGACGCCGCGTAGGGCAAGCGGCCACGAGCTGAAAGTCCCGCACACCCGGCCGGGGTGCGGGACTTTCGCCGTGTCGTCGTGCTGTCGCTTGTGGAGTACTGTCGCTCAGGGTGCTGCGCGGTCGTCCGGTGCCGCGCCGGCGCGGGCCTCGCGCCACGCGCGATAGCCGGACACGGAGGGCTCGACCCCGGGGAACCGCTCACGCAGGTCCGTCCCGTAGTCACCGAAGCCCGGCGCCCGCGGGGGCTCCATGGCCAGCCAGGGGGCGGTGTGGACCGTCGCATGTGGCCGGGTACGCAGCGTGGTGGCGGCGGCCGTCCACCCGGACACGATCACCATCGGGCCCGGCCGTGCCGCTACGGCGGCCGGTGGCCGGACCTCGAGCCGCCACGCGGCCGCGGCGGCGTGGACCACCTCTGTCGCCGCACGGCCCCGCGGCGAGTCGTCCCCCGCCACGGTGAGCCAGCGATGTCCTTGTGCCGCAACAGCCGCCACGACGTCGCGCAACGCGTCCGCGTCGGCATCGGAGAGCGCACCGGCCGGGCACCGGAAGCCGTCGGGAACCGGTGCGTCCGTGCCGAGTGCCCTGCCGAGCAACGCGGCTGCGCACTCGGTGCCGTCCGGCCCGGCGAGAAGGGCGGGTGCCGGGTCGCCGGTTCCTGTGTCGACGGTGAGTGAGCCGGTGCCACCACCCCGGCGGACCCGCACCTCGCCGGGGCCGGCCGGCAGCTCCACCGCGGCCCAGGCGCCGGTCGCGCCGGGTCTGGCGACCGCGGGGACGAAGTCGCCGCCCACCGCGGCGACCGCCACCCCCGCCTCCGTCACCCGGACCAGGTTCCAGCCGGGGAGGTTGGGCACCACGAGCACGTCGACGACACCGTCGCCGGTGTCGACCTCGGCCGCGACCGCGACCCCCGGCACCGTTCCGGCCGGGCGCAGCACCATCGCCTGTGCCCCGCTCGCGATGAGCCCCATCGCCAGCGCCGCGGCGCCGAACCGCACGCTCATCGTGCTCGCGGCACGGCGGGTGCGGGTGATCACGAACCACGCCAGCGCGACGACCGCGAGCAGGACACCGGTGTGCAGCAACGTCGCGGTGCGGGCGGTTCCCGCACCAGCGAACCAGGCCAGCACGAACTGCCAGGCCGCGAGCGCGGCGGCAGGCCAGAACACCCATGGTGCGTAACGGCGCGCGCGGTCGACGGCGGGCCGGAACCGCTCGTCGCGGGAGAGCACGAGGTACAGGGGCAGGGCGAGCAGCGCGAGCAGCAGCGGCACCAACCGCTGCGAGAGGTTCAACCCGCCGGAGAGCAGGAGCTCGAGGGTGGCCACGACACCGGCGGCCATGATGACGCCCGCGAGCGAACGCCTGCCCGGCTCGGCCAGGAAACCACGCAGCAGCGCGAAACCCGCGATGACGGGGATCGCGGCGAGGAGCGCGATCCGCAGCACCGTCGGTCCGATGCTCACCCCGACGGACAGCGTGTGACTGTGCCCGCCGCCCTGCGCGAGCAGGACGACGGGCACGGCGTGGGAGACCATGTCAGGCCGAGGCGGCCACGGGCACCCGCGCGCACGAGCACCGCATCTGCGCGGCCTCCGCGGGCGTTGGCCGCATGTGGATGATCATCGCGACCACCATGGGGACGAAGACGATGGCGTTGTAGAACAGGTGCAGCTCCACCCTCGGGAACACGAGCTGGGCGATGCTCGTGGGCACGGCGCCGCCCATGAGGTTCGCGCCGGTCACCGCCTGCAGCAGCAACAGCAGGTGTTCGAAGTGGTGCCACACCTGGATCCACATGGCGATGTTCCACCAGGTCCGCGCACGGCCGACGAAGCCGTGCCGCAGCAGCACGAACGCCACCATCATGACGATGGCGAAGCCGTAGTGCAGCCACTCCGACTGCACCAGCCACGGGAAGGCGAGACCCAGCACTCCGCCCGCCTCGGGCCGTGCCCAGTCCAGCACGTAGATCTGGTACGCCTGCGCGAGGTGCTCGGCCCAGTGCGCGACGACCACGAAGAGGAACACCCACAGCGCGGCCTTGTGGTACCGGGTGTTGAGCAACCCGCCCTGGCCGGTCCACCGCCTGGTGTCAGCGATGGCATCAGCTGTCGTCATGCTTTTCCTTTACATGAGACGGAGTTTCCCAGCGTCCCACGAAGGAGACGTGGCGGACCATAACCCAACAGACCAATCGGCTGCGCCAGAACACCGCGCGCGACCTCAGACGTGCACCTTCGGCGACGGGATCCTGGGCAGCTGGAACATGGTCACGAAATCGGTGAACAACTCCGGGTCGCCCTCGATGCTCACCGCGCCGCTGCTCAGGACGTCCGCCACGGTCGTCTGACCGGTCACCAGTCCCTGCAGCGCGACACCGAGCCGCAGCACGGAGTCCGCGCCGGGCAGCGGGCCGAGGCCGACCTTGAGCGTGCCGTCGTCGATGTGGAGGTGGAGCACGTGGCCGCCGATGTGCACCTCGTAGCTCGTGTGCACGTCGCGAGCGGCCTCGGCGACGAACATCGCCCTGAGCGCGATCGTCAGCGAGGCGTCGGTGACGATGTCGTCGGGGCGGGGCTTGGCCAGCGCCGCGGCACCCCATCGGCCGAAGGACAGCACGGCGTCCTCCGCCGCACGGCCGTACTCGGTCAGCTCGTAGCGTTCCTCCCCCTGGTCGTCAGCGTCAGCGGCCGGACGGACGACGCCGGTGTACTCCAGCTCGTTCAACCGCCTGGACAGGAGTTTCACCGAAAGCTTCGGCAGTCCGGCGTGCAGCTCCGCGGCGGACTTCGGTCCGGCGAGGAGGTCGCGGACGATCAGGAACCCCCAGCGCTCCCCCACCATCTCCGCGGCCTGCGCCAGGCCGCAGTACT
Source organism: Actinophytocola glycyrrhizae (assembly GCF_042653545.1). Lineage (NCBI taxonomy): Bacteria > Bacillati > Actinomycetota > Actinomycetes > Pseudonocardiales > Pseudonocardiaceae > Actinophytocola > Actinophytocola glycyrrhizae. Next base: position 60,630 of record NZ_JBHSIS010000017.1, on the reverse strand, counting down.
GGCCGTACGTCCCGCGCACCGCACTCTGGAGGTCGGCGACGACCGTCTCGAGCTGCAACGGATCCATCCCGTTGGTCGTGAACGTGAAGGCGTCGCTGGAAATCGTCAGGCGGTCACTATCGACGACCACCTTCCAGTTCGATTCGGTCATGGCCCAGCGTCCAATCTCCGCCGCGCACCACACGGGGATCGGTGGACGACCACGGTTTCCCCACCAGGTGTGCGACAGTCGGTACGTGTGATCTCCATACTCCGGCGGTGGCGGCACCCGGGCATCTCCGGGCGTGCCATTCGCGAACGGCGGAGTGATCAGTTCCCGCGAACCTGAAAATTACACGCATCTACTGTTTTTCCCGTTCGTGGGCTACCCTCCAGGGAACTGGTAATCGTCATGAGCTGACTGGCACGACAGAAGAAGTTGTCGTGCTGGGCCTCGCACGCGACAAAACCGGTCGCCGCGGCCCAGCCGTTGGCACGCTGACAACTGGGGGGGTGTTAGCGCAGTTGTTGCGACTCCTGGGCCCACTGGAACTGTCCGCCGGCGGTCGGGAACTCGACCTGGGTGGCCCGAGACAACGAGTGGTACTGGCGATGCTGGCACTCAACGCGAACCGCGTCGTGCCCGTCGAGTCGCTCATCGACGCCGTGTGGGACACCGCGCCACCGACCACCGCGCGGGCACAGGTGCAGATCTGTGTCTCCGCGCTGCGCAAGATCTTCCTCGAGGCGGACGCCGGGGTGCGCATCAAGACCAGGACCCCCGGCTACCAGCTCGTCGTGCCGGCCGGCGAGCTCGACACCGAGCAGTTCGGCGCGCTCGTCACCGCGGCGCGCACGCACGCCGACGCGGGCCGCACCTCCGAGGCGGTCGCCACGCTGCGCACCGCGCTCGGCCTGTGGCGCGGCGAGGCACTCGCCGGGCTGCAGAGCGACCTCGTGCGCCGCGGCGCCGACCAGCTCGAACACGCCAGGCTCACGGCGATCATGGAACGCATCCAGCTCGACCTCGCCCTCGGCAGGCACGAGGAGGTCGTCGGTGAGCTGGCCGCGCTGATCGAGGAACACCCGCTCCGAGAACGCCTCTACGAGTTCCTCATGCTCGCCCTCTACCGCTCCGGGCGACAGGCCGAGGCACTCGAGGTGGGCAGGCGGGCGCGGACGACGCTGGTCGAGGAGCTCGGCATCGAGCCGGGAAAAGCCCTGCAGGAGCTCGAGAGCTCGATCCTGAACCGCATCCCCGAGCTGGACCTCGCCTCGACCGGCACCGGGCCGCTGCGTGACACCGCCACGACGACCACACAGTCGGACAAGCCGCTGGTGGTGCCGCGCCGCCTGCCCGCCAGCATCGCGGACTTCACCGGCCGCGAGGAGCAACTCGCGGAGATCAGGAGGGCGCTGTCCGGCGAGGACGACGACCGGAACACCCGGTTCGGCATGCGCATCGTGGCGATCTCCGGCAAGGGCGGCGTCGGCAAGTCCACCCTGGCCATCCGCGCGGCACACGAGCTCCGCGACAGCTACCCGGACGGCCACCTCTACGCCGACCTCGAGTCGCCGACCGGCACGAACCGGATCCACGGCGTGCTCGACCGGTTCCTGCACGCGCTCGGCGTCGACGGCTCCGCCATCCCGGAGGACGTCGAGGAGAAGGCCGACATGTACCGCAGCAGGCTCGCCGACCTGCGCGTGCTGGTCGTGCTGGACGGCGCGGCCGGGGAGAACGACGTCATCCCCCTGTTGCCCGCCGGCCCAGGCTGCGCGGTGATCGTGACCAGCCGCTCGCCGCTGTCGGGCTTACCGGGCGCGGCGCTGATCGCCGTCAGCCCGTTCGACGTCGCCCTGTCACTGGAGATGCTCGCCAAGATCATCGGCCCGGAGCGGATGGTCGCGGAGCGCGCCGCCGCGGTCGAGCTGGTCGACTTCTGCGGCAGGCTGCCGCTCGCGATGCGGATCGCGGGCGCCCGGCTCGCCTCCCGCCCGCACTGGCGGCTCGACGTACTGGTCGCGCGGCTGCGCAACACGACACGGCGGCTCGACGAGCTGACCTACCACGGGCTCGAGCTCCGGTCGAGCATCGGGCTGACCTACCGGGTCCTCCACGACGACGCCAAGGCGCTGTTCCGGCTCTTCTCCCTGATCACCACCCCGGACTTCCCCGGCTGGACGGCGGCCGCGCTGCTGGACATCGACCCGTTCGACGCCGAGGAGGCGCTCGAACAGCTCGTCGAGACCCAGCTGCTCGACATCGTCTCCTATCCCGGCGAGCACCCGCGCTACCGGTTCCACGACCTCATCCGGGTGTACGCGCAGGAACGGCTGAACGAGGAGAACTCCGACGCGGACCGCCACGCGGCGGTGGTGCGGCTGGTCGGCGCGTGGCTCGCGAAGGCAGAGGAGGCGCACCGCAAGGAGTACGGCGGCGACCACACGATCCTGCACGGCTCCGGGCCGCGCTGGTATCCCGACGGCGACGCCGACGGCGGCATGAACGACCCCCTCGAATGGCTGGAGTCCGAGCGCCGCTCGCTCGTGGGTGCCGTTCACCTCGCCGCGTCGGTCGGCGAGGACGAGCTGTGCTGGGACCTCGCGCTGACCGCGGTGACGTTGTTCGAGGTGAAAGGGCACTTCGACAGCTGGCGCGAGACCTCGGAGGCGGCGCTCGAGGTCGCCGAGCGGGCGGGCAACCGCCGCGGGCAGGCGGCGATGCTGTACTCGCTCGGTTCGCTGGCGATGTCGCAGCGGCGGTTCACCGCGGCCGAGGAACGTTTCGCCGCAGCACTGGAGATCTTCCGCGCGGAGAGTGACCAGCACGGCTGCGCGCTCGTGCTGCGCAACGCCGCCATGGTCGACCGGTGCCGGGGCCGCTCCGGCGCGATGCTCGCCAAGTACCACGAGTCGCTGACACTGATGCGCGAGGTCGACGACCCGGTCGGCGAGGCGGGCATCCTGCGCAGTCTCGCGAAACTGCGGATCGACGAGGGCAACACCGACGACGCGCGCGAGCTGCTCGGCAAGGCCCTCGAGTGCACCCGCCGGGTGCGGTACCTGCGCGGCGAGGCACAGATCGTCATCCGGTACGCCGAGCTGCACCTCGGCCAGAACCAGGTCGGCGAGGCGCACCAGGCGCTCAACCGGGTGCTGCTGATCGTGCGCAACATCGGTGACCGGATCGGCGAGGCACACGCGCTGTACGGGGTGGGCGTGGTGCGCCTGCGCACCGGCAGGCTCGACAACGCGAAGACCACCCTGGAGCACGCGCACTCCCTCGCGCGCCGCGTCGGCGAACGGCTCATCGAGGCGCAGGCGCTGTACGCGCTCGGCGAGATCGCCCTCGCTCGGGGCAACAGCACCACGGGCCTCGAGCACCTCGCCGAGGCGAAGCAGCTGTTCGCCGAGCTCGGCTCGACGGTCTGGCACGCCAAGACGCTGATCCTCATCTCCGACGTGCACCAGGGCGCCGGCGACCTCGACCGCGCACGCGAGGAGATCCAGCTGGCGACCGAACTGCTCGACGGGATCGACTCGAAAGAGGCGGGACGGCTGCAGCAGGAACTGGCCGCCGTGCGGGCGGCCCTGCTCGACGAAGTCGTCGACAGCGTTCCTTGAGATCGTCCGGTTGGTCTCCGGGTTTGCCGGGTCGGGTTGCCCGTCTGGTGGTCCTTGTCCTCGCCGGACGGGCAGGTCTCCGGGGTTTGCCGGTTCGGGTTGCCCGTCTGGTGGTCTTTGTCCTCGCCGGACGGGCAGGTCTCGGGGGTGGCGGGGGGCTGTTGGGCTGCGGTTGGGTTCGGGTCTGCCTGCCATCCCGTCGACCTCCCTACGGGCTATCACACCGCGCCAAGGGGGGCCGGATTCGTGCCTGTTGTGCTTCGGGCTTCTGGCCCCCCTTGACACGGTGCGATCGGGCGCTGCCAGGTCGACGGGATGGCAGGGAGCCCCTTCGTGGTGGGCTTGCGCCACCGTCGGGGTCGCGTGGGGTCGTCGTTGCCCCGCTTCGCGGGGCTTGCTTCGCGGGCTTGCTGTGCGGGGCCCGGTGCGCGGGCCCGGTGCGTAGCGCTTGGCCTGGTGCCGTGAAAGGCGCGTTGACGGCATTCGCGATGCCGTCAATGGGCCATTCAGGGCGCTCAGCGCCGTGAATGTGCCTTTCACGGCAGCGGTTGTGCCGTGAACGCGCCTTTCACGGCAGCGGGGCCGTCCCGCGGGAGCTGCCGGGGCGCTTGCGCCCGGTGGGCGTTGCGCGGGCGGCGGGGGTGATGCCCTGAAAGACGCTTTCGGGACGCTCAACGTCCCGAAAGCGTCGTTCGGGACATCGGCCGGGCCGCGCGGAACGGCAGCGCTCAGGTCACTTTCTGGCGCGCGTTTCCCCGAAGCCCGGACAATAGGATGGCGTCATTTCCGTCGCATTGCGGAAATGACGCCACGGTTCTCACTCCCCAGTCGGCGCGGAACGGTCTCCGGCCGGTACACGAATGGTGTCAGGGCTTCAGGTGGTCCCACGGCGAGTCGGCGACCACGGAGACCTCGCCCTGCGCCGGGCCGATCTCGGATAAAGCCGCGACCGACGTGGCCGCGAACAGCAGACTTCCGGCACCGGCGAGGGTGACGAGCGTCCTGGCGGCCAGCTTCGACAGTTTCGACATGATTTCGTCCTTTGGCTCGTTGTCTTGATCAGCGGGTGATCCCCGCTTGAGAACAAGTCAACGGCCACTCGCCTTGCGTTGACATTTCGCCGCTTAACGCCCCGCTATCGAGCGGCGATAGCCAGGCGATGGGGTGGGAGTAAGCGCCTCCGGGAGATTCACCACCGTAAGGTTCGGTGCGATGGGGAGAGGCGAGCGCGATGGACAAGACGGTCCTGCGGCTCGACACAGACGATGTGTGGCGGACACTGGAGAAGGTCGACCCGGTCGCCGTACTCGCCGAGGAGTTGATCAAACGCACCATCGGCCACCCCGACCGGACACGGGAGCCCGGGTGCGTTCCCTGGTCGGGCGGCCAGGTCGAGTGCGTCCTGGCCGAGGACGTCGAGCCGGGCCTGTCCTGCGCGATCCCGGCCGCGAGCCTGCGTGCGGTGCACGTCGCGGCGCTCGCCGCGCTCGCGACGCACGAACTGCTCGCCCCCGGCGGGGTCACGGTCGCCATGCTCGGCACCGCGGCCGCCACCCAGCCGCAGCTCTCCGTGCTCGCGCGGCACGTGCCCGACATCATCCACGTCGCCATGCGGCTCACCGACGAGCCGACCTCGGTCCCGCTCGAGCCCCGGCTCGTCGACCAGCTCGACTTCGCGGGCATCGGGTTGTCCGTGGTGCCCAAGCTCGCCGACTCGCTGTTCGGCGCGAACCTGGTCGTCGCGGTGAGCGAGGGCGCCATGACCGAGGGGCCCGGCGAGGCGCCGATCGGCCACCTCGTGCGCGGCACCCTGCTCGTGAACGCGTCCGGTCACGACCTGCCTGCCGCGCTGGTCGACCGGGCCGACCAGATCTACGTCGACGACCTCGCCCTGCTGCCGGAACACGCCGGCCGCCACGTCGTCGGCAAGCACCTGGAGAACGTGAAGAAGGGGTCGGTAACCCACACCCGGCCGCCCGCCATCGCCGCCGACCTCGGGCTGCTGCTCTCAGGCGCCCACCACGGTCGTGAGCAGCAGGACGACATCGTGGTGGTCGAGCTGCTGAGCGCGGGCACCCCGAACATCGAACTCGCCAAGAAGATCGCCGAAGCCGCGCTGCACAACGGACTCGGCGTCCGGGTGCCGGCATGACCGCCACCGCCCACCATCGCCCACGCTTGCGACGGAGAGTGATCATGGCCGAGATGGTGCCCGAGAACCAGGATCGGTACTTCTGCCGGAGCAGGCGGCACGACGGTGACGACACCCCGCCCCGCACCGCGCCCGGCCTCGCGATCTGCGCGGAGTGCCGGGAAGACACCGAGGAGAACCTGCTCGAGTTACCGGGGCTGTACAACATGTGCGCCTACATGCTCGACATGCGCAGGCCGCAGCTGCGGGAACGGGTCAGCGGGGGCAAGCCGCGCGGCATCGTGCTGCGCGAGGCCGTGGTGAACGTCCGCTCGGACGTCCTCGGCGTGCTCGCGTCCTGGTGCGGGCTGGTGGCCAACGAGCGCGGCGTCTCCGGTCCCGACGAGCTGAGCGTGCCGCGCCTGTCGACCTTCGTGCTGATCCACTTCGGGTGGCTCACCGCGCACCCGGCCGCGCCGGAGTTCGTTGACGAGCTGGCCGCACTGGCCGACGGCGCCCGCGCGGTGCTGCAACCCGAGTCGACCGTCGAGATCACGCTGGGACCGTGCGCCCACCCTGGCTGCGGGCGGACCGTGCGGGCGGAAGGCCATCCGCCGCGGCGGGTCCGCTGCGACGCGGGCCACGAATGGCCGCCGGAGCAGTGGCTGCTGCTCCGCGGCGGCCACCAGCTGGACTCACGGGAAGGTGGGGAATGAACCCGCGTATCCGACGCACGACGGTGCCCACCCAACTGGCCGCGCTGGCGGCCGGGGTGCCCGAGGCGACGATCCGCAAGTGGGCGAGCCGGGGACGGCTCACCCGCTACGGCACACCGGGCCGGGCCGAGTACGACCTGGCCGAACTGTACGTCCTGGTCGCCGAGCGCGAGGACACCAGGGTGACATAGGCAGAAGCGACAGACAGTGGGGAGACGGTCATGTGGTGCGCGGAATTGTCAGCCGAGCTGGACGCCGGTGTTTCCGGGTCCGCCCGGCCCGCTTCCTCTCACCACTTCGAATCAGGCGCATCGCGTTCTCGGATCCGGCTTGACAACGACTCGACCTTCTGTCACGCTTTTTTCAGGCGGAGCTGCGCCCATTTTCTGATAACACCAATGCCCATTCACCGACCGCGTCGTCGGCGAATGGGCATTGGTGTTTCCGGCTCGGCCCGAGCAGATGAGAAAAGGGAAACGACATGCGAACCGAAATTAATGTGCTCGGTCCTCTGGAAGTCGCGGTCGGCGGTATCTCCATCGTGCCCACGGCGAGCAAGCCGAGCCAACTGCTGGCGATACTGGCACTCAACGCGGGCCGGGTCGTGACCGTGAACTCCCTGACCGACGAGGTATGGGCCAGCAATCCACCCCGAAGTGTCGTGCCGACATTACACACCTACATCCTGAAGCTGCGCAGGAACCTGGACATGGCGCTGGCCGACCAGGGCGACCTGACGTCCAAGGACATCCTGATCACGCGGCGGTCCGGCTACCTGCTGAACGTGGAGCCGACCGCGGTGGATGCCATCCGCTACGAACGGCTGTCCGCGGCGGGGCGCCAGGCGGTGAACGAGGGCGACCACGAGCGCGCGTCGCGGACGCTGGCCGAGGCGTTGCGCCTGTGGCGCGGACCCGCGCTCGCCGACGTGCCGGTGGGGCCACAGCTGGCGATCGAGGCGCTGCGCCTCGACGAGAACCGGCTCGGCGACCTGCACCTGCGCATCGAGGCCGACCTCAAGCTCGGTCGCCACCACCAGCTGCTCGGGGAGCTCGCGACCCTGTGCGTGCGGCACCCGATGCTGGAGAACTTCTGCGTGCAGCACATGATCGCGCTGTACCGTTGCGGGCGGCAGAGCCAGGCGCTGGCGGCCTACCGCAAGCTGCGCAGCGAGATGGTGGAACAGCTTGGCGTCGAACCGTCGCCCAGGGTTCGCCACCTGCACCACGCCATCCTCACCGGCCAGGCCTCCGTCGAGGACACGAGCGTCGTGTTCAACTCCTGACGCGCCGCGTCAGGAGAGGAGCTGGTTCAGTCCCGCGTAGCCGAGCTCCTCGAGGCGCTTGCCGGACGTCGCGAGGTAGTCCGTGCCCGCGCTGATCCCGTGTCCCTCGACCATCCGGTTCATGAAGTTGAACAGCGCGCACACCATGATCGCGGAATGGAGCGCGTCCTCGCTCCAGCCCGCGGCGAGCACCTCGTCCGCGTCCGCCCGCGTGACCGACGACGGTTCCCGGGTCAGTTTGCCAACGTAGCGCAGGACCGGCCGCATCCGCTCGTCCACCGGCGCCGTGTCGAGGTCGGCGACCGCCGCAGGTGCGGCGCCGGTCTCGATCCCGCAAGCCTCCGCGGTGACGGTGTGCACGCCGTGGCAGTAGGCGCACGCGTTGACGCCCGACACGTAGGCGGCGATGAGCTCCCGCTCGCCTGGCGTGAACGGGGACGGGCCGCGCATGACGACCTCGTGGTAGCCAAGCAGCGGCCGGGACGTCTCCGGGTAGGCGCGGAAGACGTCCATCAGCACGGCGTCGTCCGGCAGGGATCTGAAGTGGGCCACGGGCTTCCTTCGCGTTCGGTTGGTCAGTGCCGCTCTGGCACGAGTTGGTCGATCTCGTCCCGGCGCAGCCAGCAGGCGGCCAGGTACACCCGCTCGGCATCGCCGGCCGCCACGCCGGCGGCGGTCACGACGTCCACCGCCGTGGACCACAGCCTGCGCAGTGCCGCCGACCGGGTCTCGCCCGCGGGCGCCGCCGCCACGAACCGTGCGCGTACCGCCCGCCACCGGTCGCCGCCGGTCGCGAGCACCGCCTCGAGTGTCCGGTCCGGCCAGGCGTCGTGGCGCAACTGGTCCACGAGCAGCGTCGCGGTGGCCGGGTCGCCGGTCTCGGCCGCGACGCCCAGCCCGGCGAGCAGCCGTTCGGGCCCAAGGCCCATCAGCAGGACCCCGAGCTCGGTGCCGGGGTCCTCGTCGACGTTCGGAAGGGAGAACACCGTGTCGTACTCAGACATGCGCGACCGCCCGGTCCCGCAGCCCCGCTGCCACGCACGTCGCGATTCGCGCGGTGGCCACCCGGTGGCCGTCGATGTTGCGCCCGGCGGGGCCGAGCACCATGCAGGTCGCGGCGCCCGCCGCGAACACCCTGGGCACCGACCGGAAGGCGAGCGTGCGCTCGTCGAGATCCGGCCAGCCGTCGCGCGCCCCGACCACTTCGGCGGGCAGCAGCCCGTCGCCGATCGACGGGACGGTGCCCAGCGCGAGCCACACGTGGTCGCCGCGCACGGACGTGCCGTCCGCGAGCAGCACCGCGCCGTCCTCGACCGCCTCGACCGCCGCGCCGCGGTGCACGGTGAGCCTGCCGTCGGCCTCCGCCTCGGTCAGCTGCGGGCGGAACTCGAACATCACCGTCGCGCGCCGTTGCCTGCCCATCAGCGCCAGCCGCTCCTCCCACGGCACGCCGTCGAAGCGGGCGCGGCCCTCCGCGCGGAAGAACGAGGCGTTCACGTCGGAGCACTGGTAGCGCTCGGCCTCCTCGCGCAGCACCCAGCTGACGCGGCTGCCGCGGTCGAGCGCGTTGTGGATGAGGTGCGCGGCGGTCAAGCCCGCGCCGACGACCACCTCGTGACCGGTCTCGGCCGGGCCCGGCTCGTCCCAGTACGCCACGGCGGCCGGCCGGTCGCCCGGCCACCAGTGCGCGGGCGCGTCGCGCCGCTCCTCACCCTGGCACAGCACGACGTACCCGGCGGAGATCGTGAACTCCCCGGCACCGGCGACCCCGTGCACGGACACCCGTTCCGGGCCGGGCACCAGCTCGCGGACCTCGCCACGCACGAGGCTGCCGGGCACTCCGTGGAGGACCGCGGTGTGCGCGCAGTAGGCCTCGAACACGTCGACCGGCACGACGGAACGGTGCCCGGCCTGCGACATCCGGACCTCGCGCCGCTCGAGTTCGGTCAGCAGCGCCCAGTGCGTCCGCGCGAAGTCACGCAGCTCGCAGTCGCGGTAACCCTCGACGCCGGGGTGGTGCTCGTACGGCGAGCGCAGCACCCGTTGCCCGATCCGGTCGATGCGGTCGTGGAAGCGGCCCGCCGTGCGGCCGTCCCGGTCGACGATCACCACGTCGTGCACCCCGAGGTGCCACAGCGCCGCCGCGACCGCGAGCCCCGCGGGCCCCGCGCCGACGACGACCACGTCGGCGGCGCGGGGCGGGGCGAGCAGCGGTGGCACGGCGGAGGCCGGGTACTCCGGCCAGTCCCGGTGCCGGGGCGAGGCGAGCAGGTCGGGGTGTGGCAGGAACCTGGTCACCCGATGACCGTGACCGGGACGATCACCTCGATGGTCGGCCGTTGCGGCATGCCGTCGGTGACCATCTGCTGCAACAGCTCCTCGGACCGCTCCGCGCTGTCCGAGGAGACCGGGCTGTACCTGGCGTGCGCGTACGCGGGCCGCCGCGCCTCGGTCTCGATCTCGAAGACCTTGAGGACGGCCTCGCCGGGCCGGACCTCGCCGTCGAAGAACGTCAGCCGCCGCATGTCCGGGGTGAGGAAGGACTTCGTGAACTGGCGGGACATCACCAGCGCGTCGCCGTCCTCGACGAAGTGCGTGTCCTCGTCGGTCGTGACCTGCATGGCGACCCAGGTCTGGTCGGTGAGGTTGGTCTCCGACTTGATGATCTGCCAGCGCCCCGGCTCCGGCAGGTTGATGGACACCGACACGTCGTAGTCCACGACGTCGATGGCCCCCGAGACCATCAGCACCCGGCGGCGCACGTCGGCGACCCCCGCCATCTGGATGTCACGCGCGCGGACCCGCCCCGCCACGTCCAACCCTGGAACCTCGAGAGACGACATGAACACAGACCTCCCAGACACTGTCAGGCAATACGCCGGCGGACGCTTCCGCATCGTCAGCGTGACACACCGCCCGACCCCGCTCAATACTCCGATCAGTCCACAGAGGACTCAAGGAGGACGGTCATGCCGCCGAACCGGTCACGGGCCTGGTGTTCGCCGCCGTGGGCAGCGGTGCCCCGTAGGTGACATCGACACCACGGTCCCTGGCCGCCCGCACGATGCCGGGTATCGCGCGCTCCGCGAGCGCGGCGATCGTGAGCGCGGGGTTCACGGTCAGCGCGCTTGGCACGGCGGAACCGTCGGTGACGAAGATGCCGGGGTGGCCACGCAACTCGTGGCGGTCGTCCAGTGCGGAAGTCGCCGGGTCGTCGCCGATCCGGCAGGACGACAGCGGGTGCACCGTGTAGGCACCCACCAGGTCGTTCGTCCACGGCGCCACCGTGGCGAGACCGTCCTTCTCGAGGATCTCCTTCGCCGCTGCGTCGGCCTCCGCCCAGCCACGCAGCGTGTTCGGCGTCGGGTCGTAGCGCAGCGGGCCCTTGCCGAGCATCTGCTGGGAGATCCGGTAGGCGTTGCCGGTGGGCGGCGGCGGGCCGAAGACGCCCTCGTTGTCGTCCTCGGTCATGAGGAAGATGGTCAGCCACGACTTCCAGCGCTTGAGCATCTCCTTCTTCTCCTTGCCGAACCAGGCCGGTCCGGACTTGCCCGGCACCTGCGCGAGGATCGTGCCGAGGCCGGGCGGGAAGTAGAGCTGCTCCATGGAGAAGCGGGAGTACTCGGGCTTGTCGCCGTCGATGTTGTCCCAGCAGGCGACGACCGGGCCCTTGCCGATCTGGTTGGCCTCGTACACCGCGCCGTTCGGCCTGCGCAGGCCGAGCACCTCACCGACGCGTTCCTCGTTGATGATCGCGGTGTTCAGGCGCTCGCCGTTGCCGGAGAAGTAACGGCCGACGCCGTGCGGCATCTTCCCGAGCGTCTCCTCGGAGCGCTGGAGGATCACCGGGGTGGCGGCCGAACCCGCCGCGAGGACGACGATCTTCGCCTCGATCACGCCGCTGCCGGTCGCGACCCGGTAGTCGACGTCGTCGATGTTGTTGTAGTGGACGCGGTAGTCGCCGTCCTCGGTGCGCGTGATCTTCTGGACCTCGTGCAGCGGCCGGATCTCCGTGCCGTGCGCGAGGGCGGCGGGCAGGTAGTTGAGCAGCATCGAGCGCTTCGCGTCGAACCGGCAGCCCGCCATCATCCAGTTGCAGTTGGTGCATTTGGCGGTGTCGATGCCGACCGGGACCGGGTTCGCGGTGTGGCCCGAGTGGTGGCACGCCGCGGCCCACAGCCCGCCCGCGTAGCTGATGTCGCTCCAGTCCTGCTGGCTCACCGGCAGCACCTCGGACACCCGGTCGTACCAGGGGTCGAGCGAGTCGCGAGTGAGCGCGGCCGGCCAGATGCGGCGGCCGATCGACCCCTGCTTCTCGAAGACGTACCGGGGGGCCCTCGGCAGCGCGGCGAAGTAGACGACGCTGCCGCCCCCGACGCAGTTCCCGCCGAGGACGCTCATCCCGTCCCCTGCGACGAAGTCGAACACCCGGGTGTAGGACTTGCCGAGGAGGTAGTCGTGATCGAAGTCCTTGCCCTCCAACCAGGGCCCACGTTCCAGCACGACGACCTTCGCGCCGCCGGCCGCGAGGTGGTATGCCGCGATGGACCCGCCGAACCCGCTGCCGACGACCAGGACGTCGGTGGTCTCGACCGCACTCATGCCGGGCTCCCGGATTCGGTTGTGTTGGGGTGCCGTTTGGCCAGTTCCTGGCCATAGCTGAAGTCGGGGAACCGCCACAGCCCGTCGCTGTCGGGCTTCGCGAAGCCCATGGCGATCAGGCCGGGGTGGCCGTCGGCGATGGCCTCGCCGGTGCTGCGGTGCGCCGCGCTGTCGTAGGCCATGTTGCTGAACATGGAGAGCAGCACCCAGCCGCTCTGCTCCGGGTGGCCCGGTGTGGTCAGCAGATCCACCACCGCGACCCGGTCCTCGTAGTCCAGCGCGACGAACGCGGGTACGCCGTCGTCGAGGGTGCGCCCGTGCTCCTGCGCGTACGCCGCCGCGTGCCCGTTGAGCGCCTGCGCGAGGGGGCCGAGCCCCTCGGTGATCCCGGTCGCGGGGTCGTGCAGCAGTTCGAGTGCACCCGCCTCGACCGCACCCGCGTCGTCGCACACACCGGCGATCGCGCGATCGTCCGGGCTGCGTTTGACGCCGGGAACGATTGTGTCCGCGAATGCCTCAAGGGTGCTTGTCCGGGCCTGGTCGTCGAATTCGGCGCCTGCTCCCACGGCTCCTCCTGTCTGTGCCGCAGGCCGGAAAAATAGGGGTCGAAACCATTCCGGCCGCCACTGAGTCTGGTTGACCGGCCGCGGTCGCCGCATCTCCTGTCGTGCCCACACCTCGCGCGCCCGCACCGCGCCCCACCTGCGATACCTGCCGTTACTTGAGCCAACGTCGAGCGCTCTTGAGTCGCCGATAGTCCAACCATGGAGCCAGAAGGGACTGTGGTTGCCAGCAAATTTCCACCACCTTACGGTCGATTTCATACGAAACAGCGTGACAATCCTTCACTCGATCGGTGCCAGCAATGGACGATTTCATCTTCAAAGCGGTGGAGCGCGTGATCCGCGCGATGCAGGACAATTTAGGAGAACCGATCACCATCGACGACATGGCCCGCACGGCCATGTTCAGCAAGTTCCACTTCTCCCGCATGTTTCAGCGGGTGACCGGTATCTCGCCGGGCCGGTTCCTGTCCGCGCTGCGTCTGCAGGAGGCCAAGCGGCTCCTGCTCACGAGCTCGCTGACCGTGGCGGACATCAGCCACCTCGTCGGCTACAACAGCATCGGCACGTTCAGCTCCCGGTTCCGCATGAGCGTCGGCGTCTCCCCCACGTCCTACCGGCAGTTCGGTGGTTACGTCGCCCCGCTCGACGAGCCACTGCCCGCAGGCTGGCCCGGTCACGGCGAGCACCCGGTGGTGCGCGGCCACGTGCACCATCCGGCCGAATGCAGGCCGGGCCACATCGTCGTCGGCCTGTTCCCGGACCGGATCGCGCAGGGCATCCCGGTGCGGCACACGACACTGCCCGCGTCCGGCGAGTTCGTCCTCGCCGACGTCCCGGACGGCACGTGGCACGTGCTCGCGCGGACCATGGACGTCGCGAACGGCACGCCGGATGGCGCGCGGGGCGAGGTGTACGTCGGCGCGCTCGGCCCGATCCCGGTGGCCGCCGGCAAGCCCGTGCGGCCGATCGACGTGTGGCTGCGGCCGCGCCTGATCTTCGACCCTCCCGCGTTGCTGGCCCAGCTCGACGAGACCATGTGGGCCGACCGGGCACGGGTTCCCGGTGGGGCTGAGGAAGCCGCCCTGCCGGGAGCCTGACCAACGGAGAGAAGAACAGGCCCCGTTCGGCACCGGTGCCGAACGGGGTTTCGCTGTGGTAGAGCGTGTCCTGTTGGACTTCGTGCGAAGTCTTGGCCTGATCAGCAGTCACCCGCAGGGGAACGTGACGGCACCGCCCCGGGCCGTGGGTGTCGCCGGGCTGGGACCAACACCTTCGAACTCGGGGAGGCGGACTGGTCTACGCCGCCTTCGCGACCGGGCCCCGCAACTGCTCCCTGATCCGCGCGCGCCACACCTCGTAGGCGGGCGGCCCGGACTCCGCGACGGCGTCGCCGTGCTCGACCGCGGTGGTGGCCGCGACGGTGACCGCGTCCTGGACCGAGCGACCGGTGAGCACCTCGACGCCGAGCGCGCTGTGCTCCGGCACGTGCCCCGCCGCCAGGCGCGCGGTGCCCGCGAACACCGCGCCGAGCGCGACCTCGTCCGCGTACCGGCCCGCCGCGACCGACAGGTCGGCGAGACCCACGTCGGAGCAGCCGCCCGCGAACGTGGCCGCGAGCCCGACACCGCTCCACAGATCGGCCCGCCGCTGTTCGGGGAACGCGTTCACCGCGGCCGTGACCTCCGCCGGCCGTGCGCCGTGGATGAACCACAGCGCGCGCCCGACCCCCTGGTCCGCCGCACGGGGGAAGTAGTCGGCCCGGCCCGCCCACGGGTAGGGCTTGAACGGCCGCTGCTCGTCGATCACGTGGCGGGTGTGGAAGTAGGCCCGGTCGAACCCGTACCCGTCGACGGCGAGCCAGCTCATCGTCGGGAAGAACGGCACGCCCGCCAGGTCGGGCATGATCCCGCGCCACAGGACCCTCGGCAGCCGCGCCATCGCGAAGCCGATCCCGATGTAGGTGAGGAAGATGTGCGGCAGGCCGGGCCCTTCGAGGAGTTGCTTGGTCCTGGTGCCCCTGCCACCCGCCATCGCGTCCCGCACGGCGAAGGCCATGGCCGCGCCCTCGTAGGCGAACCCGCGCAGGTCCGGCGAGACGGTCGCGAGCCGCCGCTCGACGTCCCAGAGCGCGCGGTGCTCGATCCCCCACTCGAACCCGCAGATCACCGACTGCGGGATCGACTCGAGGTGCTCCGCCGCCGGTGAGCTCGCACCGGGGAAACCGCGTTCGGCGAACGTCACCGCACGCAGCTTCGGCGTCAGCACCAGTCTGCGCAACGTACCCAGGATCGCGGGCATGTCGGTCCTCCTGATTTGTTTTCTTGTGCCAGGCTCAGAGCGCGAGCGGGTACCGCGGTGGCGGTGCCACCCGCGTGGCCGCGACCCGGGGACGGACGTCAGCGGGCAGCGGCATACGAGCCCCACTTCTGCACCACGAACTTCGGGTCCTCGATGGCGGGGTCGCCCGCGAGCATCGCCTGGTGCAGCATGCGCAGCCGGGGTGACGGGTCGACGCCGAACTGGTCCCGGATGGTCGTCCACATCTCGTGGTAGACCTCGAGCGCCTGCCCCGGCCGCCCGCAGCGGTACAGCGCGAGCATGTACTGCGCACGGAAGTTCTCCATGTGCGGGTGCCGCGCGCACAGTGCGGCGAGATCGCCGAGCAGCTGGTGGTGGCGGCCGAGGTAGAGGTCGGCGTCCATGCGCAGGGCCAGGTCGACCAGCCTGCTCTCGGACAACCGGGTCGCCTCGATCTCCAGGTGCGGTCCGATCGACACGTCCACGAGCAGCGGCCCGCGCCACACCGACAACGCCTGACGGAGCAGCCGTTCCGCGGCCTCGTAGTCACCCGCCGTGCCTGCCGTGCGGCCGGCCGCGGCCCGCCGCAGATACCGGTCGACGTCCAGCACGTCCTGGTCCAGCCGCAGCACGTACCCCGTCTGCCTGGTCTCCAGTACCCGCCGGCACGCCAGCTTGTCCGCGTCGGGCATCGCGTCGGCGATGACCTTCCGCAGTTGCATCACATAGGTCTGCAGAGTGCTGTGCGCGCTGCGTGGCGCGCCATCGCCCCACAACTCCTCGATGAGCGCACCCGCGGTGACCACCCTGCCGACGTTGAGCGAGAGCACAGCCAGTAAGTGGCGTGGTTTGGCTGCCGTCGGCACGATGGAAACACCGTCGATGGTGGCCTCGAATGTCCCCAGCACATTGATTTCAGCTCGCATGGTTCGCTCATTTCACCGGTGCGCCTCAGTGCAGCGTAAGGCCGGGAACAGCGCACACGAATATTCTGGAATGCGCCTGCGGCGACGAATTCGGCGATTAGTGGCCGCACCGCAGTCTGAGAGTGGTCGAAAGCGGGAACGGGCCGCACAGGTGCCCCTACCTCCTGCTACAGCACAAGGAGAGTAGCTCGGTTCAGTGATCGCATTGCATGCTGGAAACCGTCAGTCGGGTGGTGACCAGCACCGTGTGGCTTCGTGTGCCACTTTCTGCCTGACCGTGAGGGCGGTGAACGTGAAGACCGAGCGGATCGCCATTGTCGGCATCGGCCTGCGTTACCCGGACGCGACTTCCCCGGGACAGCTCTGGGAGAACGTGCTCGCCGGCCGCAAGGCGTTCCGGCAGCACCACGCCGGCAAGGCCGCGGTGTTGCGCGACTACGAGTTCGACCGGGTCGCCCACCGGATCCCGGGCACCACGTACCGCTCCGCGGGCCCCGTTCACTGGCTGATGCTGGACACCGTCGCCGCCGCACTGGCCGACGCGGGCTACCCCGACGCCAACGGTCTCCCCCGCCGCACGACCGGCGTGATCGTCGGCAGCAACCCGGCGGGCGGCCCGGCGAACGCGACCGCAGGCCGGGTCTGCGACCACTTCGACCTCGCGGGTGGCGGGTTCGCCGTCGACGGCGCGAGTTCCTCCCTGCTGCCGGTCGTGAGCGCGATCAAGGCACTCGCCGTCGGCGACCTGGACGTCGCCATCGCGGGCGGCGCCGACCTGTCCATCGACCCGGCCGCGTGGACCGGTGCCGACGAGACCGGCTGGCCAGGTGAGGGCTGCGGGGTGGTCGTGCTGATGCGCGAGACCGACGCGATCGCCCGCAACTGCAGGATCTACGCGACGATCACCGGCTGGGGCGTCTCAGCGGACGGCAGGGGCGGCCTGACGCGCCCCACCGCGGCCGGTCACCAGCTCGCACTGGCCCGCGCCTACGAGCGCGCGGGCTACGGCGTGGACACCGTCTCCTACTTCGAGGGGCACGGCACGGGCACCACCGCGGTCGACGCGGCGGAGCTCGACGCGCTCTCCGGCGCCCGCCGCGACGCCGACCCGATCGCACTGCCCGCCGCGCTCGGCACGGTCAAGGGCAACATCGGCCACACCGGGGCGGCAGCGGGCGTGGCCGGGCTGGTCAAGGCGGCACTCGCGGTGCACCACCAGGTGATCCCGCCCGCCACCGGCACCCACGCCCCCCATGCCGAGCTGACCCAGCCGGACGCGGCGGTGTACGTGCCCGACGACGCCGCGCTGTGGCCGGCCGACCTGCCCGTTCGGGCCGGTGTGTCCGCGATGGGCTTCGGCGGCGTCAACACCCACCTCGCGCTCGAGGAGGCCCCCGGCCGCGAACGCCGCACCGGCATCGGCGGGTGGACCACGGCGCTGGTCACGGGCAGGCAGGACGCCGATCTGCTGCTGGTCGACGCGCACTCCCCGGCGGAACTGCTGGCCAGAGTGCGGCGGCTGGCCGCACTCGCGGCCGGGCTGTCCACCGCCGAGGTCACCGACCTGGCCGGCACGCTCGCCATCCAGCAGCGCGGCGGCGCCTTCCGCGCCGCGGTCGTCGCCGGTGACCCGGCCGAGGCCGCGCGCAGGCTGTCCAGGGTGGCCGACGAACTCGGTGCCGGGCGCACCGAACTGTTCTCCCCCGCCGACGGCGTGTTCCTCGCCCACCGCACGAACAAGCCCCGGATCGCCTACCTGTTCCCCGGCCAGGGCGCGGGCCGTGAGGGGGGCGGCGCGCTGCGCCGCCGGTTCGCCGTTGCCGCGCACCTGTTCGACATGGCCGCCGTGCCAGCCCCCGGCGACCGCGTGGGCACCGGGCTCGCGCAACCGCTCGTCGTCGCGGGTTCGATAGCGGGCCTGCGGGTGCTGCACACGCTGGGCATCGACGCGGACGTCGCGGTCGGGCACAGCCTCGGCGAGCTGACCGCGCTGTCGTGGGGCGGCGCACTGGACGGCGGCGACCTGCTGCGGCTCGCGGCCGTCCGCGGCCAGGTCATGGCCAGGGCGAGCCGGACCGGTGGCGCGATGGCGAGTGTGTCCGCGGACGCGGCGACCGTCGAAGCCCTCGCCGGTGGCCGGGACGTGGTGATCGCCGCCTACGACGGCCCGGACCGGACCGTGATCGCCGGACCGGCCGAGGACGTGGACGCGGTGAGCGCCGCGGCCCGCGCCGGCGGCCTGACCGCGACCCGGCTCGACGTCTCCCACGCCTTCCACTCCCCGCTGGTGCGGCCCGCCGCCGACGCGCTGGCCGCGCGCCTGCCGGAGTTCGACTTCGGTGAGCTGCGCAGGCCGGTGGTGTCCACGGTCACCGGCACGCGGCTGGCACCCGGCACCGACCTGCGCGCGCTGCTGGCCGACCAGGTCACCGGGCCGGTGCGCTTCGGTGCTGCGGCGGCCGAGGCGGTCGCGGACGTGGACCTCGCCATCGAGGTCGGTCCCGGCCGGGCACTCGCCGGACTGGTCGCCGGGGCAGCACCCGGCACGCCGGTGCTCGCGCTGGACACCGACAGCACGTCGCTGGCGCCACTGCTGGCCGTCACCGGCGCGGCCTACGCGCTCGGTGCCGACGTCGACCCGACCACGCTGTTCGCCGACCGGGTGATCCGGCCGGTCATCATGGACTCCGGCACCACGGCGGAAGCCGTGCCAGAGTCGAGGACGGCCGACGAGGTCACCGCCACCTCGACACTGGACGTGCTGCGCAGGGTCATCGCCGAGCGGACCGAACTGCCCGCCGAGACGCTGACCGCGCGCACTCACCCGCTCGACGACCTGCACCTGAGCTCGATCGCCGTCGGCCAGCTCGTCAACACCGCCGTGCAGGAGCTCGGTCGTCCCGCGCTCACCGCGACGACGAGCTTCGCCGTGGCCACCCTCGGTGAGCTGGCGGACCTGATCGACCAGCTCGACGAGACCGCGCTGGACGGCGTGCTCTCCGGCGAGGTCCCCGGCTACGCGCCGTGGGTGCGCCCGTTCTCGGTGGAGTACGTGCCTGCCGAGCGGCCGTCGCTGGGGATCGGCATCGACCGGCTCGGCCCGTGGAAACTGCGTGCCCCGGCGGGCCACCCGTTCGCCGAGCGGCTGCGGGCCGCGCTGGCCGGCGCGGCGGTGGGCGAGGGCGTGCTCCTGTGCCTGCCCGCCAGTGGCGAGGAGCACGCCGAGTTGGTCCTGCGGGCAGGCCGGGCGGCGGCCATGGCGGGCCAGGACACCCGGTTCGTCGTGGTACAGCAGGGTTTCGGCGCCGCGGGACTGGCCCGCACCCTGCATCTGGAGTACCCGTCGGTCCGCACCACGGTGATCGGTCTCGCCGACGCGACGCCGACGACCCCAGAGGCCGTCGACGTCGCGGTGAACAACGTGCTCGGCGACGTCGTCGAGACGATCGGCTACTCCGAGGTCCGCTACCTCGCGGACGGCACCAGGACGGTGCCGATGCTGCGGGCGGTGCCCGGCCTCGGCCCGGACGGGCCGGACGCGGCGGCCACCCCCCTCGGCGCGGACGACGTGCTGCTCGTGACGGGTGGCGCCAAAGGCATCACCGCCGAGTGCGCGCTCGCCGCGGCACAGGACTCCGGGGCCGCCCTCGCGCTGGTCGGCCGCGCCGACCCCACGGCGGACGACGAGGTCTCGGCCAACCTGGCGCGCATGGTCGCGGCGGGCGTCCGGGTGCGCTACGAACGGGCCGACGTGACCGTGGCCGAGGAGGTCGGGGCCGCGGTCGCGCGGATCGAGGCGGCGTTCGGGCCGGTCACCGCCGTGCTGCACGGTGCGGGCAGCCACGAACCCGCCGCGCTGGAGAACCTCACCGCCGAGCAGATGCGCGGCACGATCGCACCCAAGGTCGACGGTCTGCGGACCGTGCTCGACGCGGTCGGCGAGGACAACGTGCGGCTCCTGGTCACCTTCGGCAGTATCGTCGGGCGGGCCGGGTTGCGCGGTTCGGCGCACTACGCCACCGCCAACGACTGGCTGACCGAGCTGACCGTGGACTTCGGGCGCAGGCACCCGGACGCGCGGGCGCTGGCCATCGAGTGGTCGGTGTGGTCCGGCACGGGCATGGGCGAGAAGCTCGGTGTCGTCGAGGCGCTGATGCGCGAGGGCGTCACCCCGATCTCGCTCGAGGACGGACTTGCCGTGCTGCGCAGGGCGCTGGCCGACGCGGCGGCACCGCCGGTGCTGGTGGTCAGCGGCCGCACGGCGGCCCTGCCCACGATCACCTACGACCGCAGAGCGCTGCCACAGACCCGTTTCCTCGACCGGGTGCTGGTCCAGTACCCGGGTGTCGAGCTGGTCACCGAGGTGGCGCTGGCCCAGGACAGCGACCCGTACCTGTCCGACCACCTGGTCGGCGGCGACCTGCTCTTCCCCGCGGTGCTCGGCATGGAGGCGATGACCCAGGTGGCCACCGCGCTCTCCGGCGCCACCGCGCCGCCACTGCTCGAGGACATGGAGTTCCTGCGCCCCATCGTGGTCCGGCCGGGTGGCTCGACCAGGATCCGGGTGCTGGCGCTCACCAGGAACGCCGGGTCGGTCGCGGTCGCGGTGCGCAGCGAGGAAACCGGGTTCGCCACCGACCACTTCCGCGCTCTGGTGCGCTTCACCGGCCAGGAACCCACCGTCCCGCCACCGGCGGTCCCGACCGGGCTGCCCTCGGTCGCGGTGGACCCGGTGACCGACCTGTACGGCGGGATCCTGTTCCAGGGCAAGCGTTTCCAGCGTCTGCTGTCCTACCGGAAGGTGGCGGCCCGGCGGGTGGTCGCCGAGGTGGCCACCACGCCACAGGCATCGTGGTTCGGCGCGTTCCACGACCAGGACCGGGTGCTCGCCGACCCGGGCACGCGGGACGCGGTCATCCACTCCATCCAGTGCTGTGTGCCCGGCGAGACGCTGCTGCCCGCGCGGGTCGAGCGGCTCTATCCCGCGGATCCGGCGGGCCGCGACCCCGAGGTCGTGGTCGTGGACGCCCGGGAACGCGAGCGGGACGGCGATCTCCACGTGTTCGACGTCGACGTGCTGACTCCCTCGGGTGACCGGGTGGAGCGCTGGGAGGGCCTGACGCTGTGTGCGACCGGCACGCGCGGTGACGCGGGGCCATGGGTGCCCGCGCTGCTCGGCCCGCAGCTGGAACGCGTGACCGAGGCCGTGCTCGGCGCCACCACGAAGGTCGTCGTCGAACCGGACCCGGTGACCGGGCTGATGGAACCCGCGGACCGGCTGGCGCAGATCGAGCTCGCGGCGAGCAGGGCGCTGGACCGCAGAGCGGGTGTGCGGCACGGCACCGACGGACGGCTGGCGATCGAGGGCGGCACGGTGTCGGCGTCACACGGCGCCGGTCTCACCGTGGTCGCCGTCGGGACCGGGCGACTCGCCTGCGACGTGGAGGTGGTGACCGAACGCACCGAGGAGGACTGGGACATGCTGCTCAGCGCCCGGCACCGATCGGTGCGCGAGCAGGTCGCGACGGAGGCAGACGAGTCGGCCGCGGTGGCGGCGACCAGGATCTGGGGCGCGCTGGAATGCCTGCGCAAGGCAGGGATGCCGTCCCGGTCCCTCATATTCGACCGGGTCACGCCGGAGGGCCGGGTGGTGCTGGCGGACGGCGAGACACGGATCGTGACATGGGTGACCACTGTCAACGACATCCCCGATCAGGTGGTCTTCACTGTCTTGTCGGGAAGGGAGAACTGACATGGCCGCGTACTACGAGATCCGCCACACGGTGGGTTTCGAGGACACAAATATCGCCGGCAACGTCTATTACGTGAACTACCTGCGCTGGCAGGGACGATGCCGCGAGATGTTCCTCAAAGAGATGGCGCCCGAGGTGATCGCGGAGCTCCGGGGAGATCTGAAGCTGTTCACGTTGAAGGTGGACTGCGAGTTCTTCGCCGAGATCACCGCCTTCGACGAGCTGAGCGTGCGGATGCGGCTGGAGGAGCTGACCCAGACGCAGATCCAGTTCACGTTCGACTACGTGAAGCTGATGGACGGCCTGGAGAACCTCGTGGCCAGGGGCCGGCAGCGGATCGCGTGCATGCGGGGCCCGAACAACGACACGGTGCCAACCCGGGTGCCTGCCGCCCTGCGTGCGGCACTCGAACCGTTCACGATGATCCCCGAGACGGTGGGGCGGCGCGTGGACTCGGGTGCCAGGGAGTCGCGTTGACCACCGCACAGCAGGAACCGCAGCCCCGCACCGAACCGGTGCGGGTACTGCGCGCACAGGAGCAGGAGACGACCCAGCGGGCGCTGCGGGACGTGATGGCCCAGTTCGCCACGGGGATCACGGTGCTGACCGCCCGGGGCAAGATGGCGCACGCGATGACGGCGAACGCGTTCACGTCCGTCTCGCTCGACCCGCCGATGGTGCTGTGCTGTGTGGCCCGTACCGCACGCATGCACGAGACGATCCTCGACGCGAGAGGGTTCGGCGTCTCGGTGCTCAGCAGTGAGCAGGAGAGCGTCGCGCGCTACTTCGCGAGCAAGGGCCGCCCCGCGGGCATGTCGCAGTTCGACCGCGTCGACTGGTTCCCGGGGCGGCACACCGGTGTGCCGCTGCTGACCGGATCGCTCGCGTGGCTCGAGTGCGAGCTCAAGGAGGTCTACGAGGGCGGCGACCACTCGATCTTCCTCGGCATCGTCCGCAGCGCGAGCCACGCGAGCGGCCAGGCGCTGCTGTTCGTCGGCGGCGGCTTCCACCAGCACGGCCCGCCCGCCGCAAAGTCGGCCTGAGCCGGGCGCGACGACCACGACGACCACGACGGGCGCACGCAACGACCGGGAGTTTGACCATGGACACGAAACTGTACGAGGTCGGCACACCCACACTGCGCGGTGAGCGGGTGCCCAACCACGAGAGCTACCGGTACGTGCGCGGCAGTGTGCTGGAACTGCTCAGGGCACCACGTGTGGTCGAGGACCCGGTCGTGCCGTCGTGTCCGGAGTGGACG
This sequence comes from Actinophytocola glycyrrhizae, assembly GCF_042653545.1. Classification (NCBI taxonomy): domain Bacteria; kingdom Bacillati; phylum Actinomycetota; class Actinomycetes; order Pseudonocardiales; family Pseudonocardiaceae; genus Actinophytocola; species Actinophytocola glycyrrhizae. The sequence continues at coordinate 37,486 of NZ_JBHSIS010000017.1, read as the reverse complement.
CTCCGGGGACTGGTGACACACCTGGTCGGCGTCGCGGCGACCTCGATCGGCAGGCTATCGGGCTATCCGTCGGCCCAGCCCTCCTCGTCGTCGGACATGGACATCCCGGAACTTCTCGCGGCGTGGGACCGCCTCGGCGCCGAGGTCGACGTGCTGCTCGCGGAACGCGGCGGCCGCACGGGCAGCATCCTCGCCATGGACGCGTTCACCCACGAGCTGGACATCCGCTACGCGATCGGCGCGGCACTGCCCCGCGAGCACCCCGCGTTCGCGGGCGCGTTCGAGGTGCTCGCCAACGGGTTCGCCGCCGCGGTGAGCGACCACGGCTTACCCGCCCTGCGGCTGTCCACCGTCAGTACACAGTGGATAGTCGGGGACGGTGCGCCTGCTGCCACACTGACCGCGGACCGCTACGACCTGTACCGGTCGCTCGCCGGGCGCCGCAGCCACGCGCAGATCACCGCGCTGGACTGGGACCGCGGCTCACACCGGTGGCTACCCGCTTTTACTTGGGGTCCGTTCACGCCGCCCGCCACCCCCGTCGAGCCCGTCACCGGCCGCCTCCGGCTCAGCAGCTGACGCGCCTTCTCCCACACCGTCCCCGAAGTCCCTGGCGAACGCCTCCGCCGAGGCGAGCACTGACGCCTGCGCCGCTTCGAGGGTGTCCCCCGCGCCGACCATCAGCGTGACCGTCTGGCTCTCGAAGCACCGGTCCGCGTCGCACGGGTCGATCAGGTAGCCGTTGAGCTCCAGCGTGACCCCGCCGTGCATGGCGAGCCACATGTGGTGCGCCACCAGCATCGCGTCCTCGCCACGGAACCGCCCCGCCTCGACGCAGCGCGCCGCGCACTCGACCACGGGCAGGAGGTTGAACCGGCCGTACTGCCGGTCCTCCTCGCTGAGCTCGAAGCCGGCGATCGCGCGGTCCCCGAACATGACCGAGTACAGGTGCGCGTTCGACACCGCCGTCCTGCGGTACACGCGCCCGATCACCGCGAGGTCCCTGACGGGGTCGTCCGACCACGTGATGCGGTCGAACGCGGCCGCGAGTCTGCCGAAGCCCTCGTGCACCATTTCCCGCACGAGACCACTCATGCTGCCGAAATGTGTGTAGACGGCCATTGTCGAGGTACCCGCTTCCTTGGCGATGCGGCGGCTCGACATCGCCTCCGACCCTTCCTCCGCAAGGAGGCGGGCGGAGATCTCGATCAGTTCTGCACGGGTGGCTGGGTCACGACGTCTGGGGCTCACGTGGACATTGTCGCATGTCGCGCGACGAGATTGACAATGTTACATAACACCGCTATCTTGGTAGTACAACACCGTTATGGATCTGAGCAGGCAGGTGCGGTCATGAACGAGTACCACCAGCAGGACAGCACCATCCCCCGCACGCGATTCCGTCTCGAGACCGGTGTCGAGGTCTTCGAGGAGTGGGCGACCACGGCGAGCCAGCACGCGAAGAACGCGGCGCACAAGGCGTTGTTCGCGATGGTCGAGGGCACCTTGTTCCGCAGCTACCGGGTGGTGGACGACTACCAGCGGCCGAACGAGCTCTTCGTCATCGTCAAGGACGACCTGGTGATGAAGATCCGGATCAACTGCTTCGACTCCTTCGGCGTCGTCCACATCGGGCCACCCGCCGAGTCGGCCCGTTTCCGCGACAGCGCACGCTGAGACGCCTCGCTGGAACAGCCTGGTACACAAGGCATGCGCGGATAAGACAGTCCGGCCCGCCACGGTCATCCTGGTAGGGAAGACAGTGACGGGCGAGAGGACAAGGCGCGTGACGCAGCGAGACGTGATCTCCGACCTGACCGCGGACGCCGAGGCGTTCGAGGGACTCGTCACCGGAGTCGCCGAAACCGGCTGGCAACGACCGACACCGGCGCCGGGGTGGACCGTCGCCCACCAGGTCGCGCACCTCGCGTTCATCTTCCGCCTCGCGGGCACCGCCGCCTCCGACGCGGAGTTGTTCGGCGCGATGGCCGCGAAGGCGGCCGCGAACTTCGAGGGCGCGGTCGAGGCCGCGCTCGCCGACTACCTCGGCGACCCGCCCGAGGTGCTGCTGTCGCGCTGGCGGGCCGAGCGCGACACGGCGATCAAGGCCCTCGCCGCGGTGCCCGCCGACCAGGTGGTGCCCTGGCTGGTCCGGCCCCTGCCCCCGGCCGTGCTGGCCTCCGCGGGCATGATGGAGCTGTTCGCCCACGGCCAGGACATCGCCGACGGGCTCGGCGTCACCCGCGAGTACACCGACCGGCTGTGGTGGATCGCCCTCTTCGTCACCCTCACGTGGGACTTCGGCTACCAGTCCAGGGGGCTGACCCCGCCGGACACCCAATTCCGCTACGAACTCACCGCCCCGTCGGGCGCCACGTGGGAGTTCGGTCCCGCCGACGCCGAGCAGAAGATCACCGGCCCCGCCGTGGACTTCTGCCTGCTGGCCACGCGCCGCCGCCACCGCGACGACCTCGCGCTGAGCGCCACCGGCCCCGACGCGGACGCGTGGCTGGACGTCGCGCAGTGCTACCGCGGGCCCGCCGGTGAGGGCAGGCGGCCGGGCCAGTTCAAGGCCTGACCGTGGTCCGTGCCGTGCGTGGCGCGATCCAGGTCGACCGGGACGACCCGGCCGACGTCCTCGCGGGCACCCGTGAGCTGATCACGGAAGTACTGCGCTGCAACGGGATCGGCCACGCGGAGCTGATCAGCATCGTGTTCACGCTGACCCCGGACCTGACGAGCTGCTTCCCCGCCACCGCGGCCCGCGACCTCGGGCTCGTGGACGTGCCACTGCTGTGCGCGACCGAGGTACCCGTACCCGGCGCGCTGCCACGGGTGGTCCGGCTGCTCGCTCACATCGAGAGCGATCGTCCCCGATCGGCGGTCCGCCACGTGTATCTGCGCGGCGCCACCCGGTTGCGGCCGGACCTGGCCGCATAGCAGGAAGGAAGTGCCGTGGTCATCGTCATGCAGCCGAGCGCGCAGCCAGCTGACGTGCAGACCGTCGTCGACCGGGTCGAGGCCGCGGGCGGGCAGGCGTTCGTCAGCCGCGGCGTGCGCCGGGTGATCGTCGGGCTCGTCGGCGACGTCGAGACGTTCGCCTCGCTGGACATCGGGGCCATGCCCGGAGTCGCGCAGGTCACCCGCGTGTCCACCGAGTACAAGCTGGTGAGCCGCGAGCACCACCCGGAGCGTTCGGTGGTGCGTGTCCGCGGGGTGCCGATCGGGCCGGACACCGTCACGCTGATCGCCGGGCCCTGTGCCGTGGAGACACCGGAGCAGACGCTCGCGGCGGCACGGATGGCGCAGTCCGCCGGCGCGACGATGCTGCGTGGCGGCGCGTTCAAGCCGAGGACCTCGCCCTACGCGTTCCAGGGCCTCGGTGAGGCCGGTCTGCGCATCCTCGCCGACGTGCGCGAGGAGACCGGGCTGCCGGTCGTCACCGAGGTGACGAGCGCGCACGACGTCGAGATGGTCGCCGGGTACGCGGACATGCTGCAGATCGGCACCAGGAACATGCAGAACTTCGCGCTGCTGCAGGCGATCGGCGAGACCCGCGTGCCGGTGATGCTCAAACGCGGGATGAACGCGACCATCCAGGAGTGGCTGATGGCCGCGGAGTACATCGCGCAGCGCGGCAACCTGGAGATCGTGCTGTGCGAGCGCGGGATCCGCACGTTCGAGACCGCGACCCGCAACACCCTCGACGTGTCCGCGGTGCCGGTGGTCCAGCACCTCTCGCACCTGCCGGTGATCGTCGACCCGTCCCACTCCGGCGGCCGCCGCGAACTCGTGCTCCCCCTCAGCCGCGCAGGCATCGTCGCGGGGGCCGACGGCCTCATCGTCGACGTGCACCCGCAGCCGGAGCTCGCGCTGTGCGACGGCGCGCAGGCCCTCATCGGCAAGGACCTCGACGAACTGGCCAAGGCGGTCGTCGACCTGACCGCCTACATGGGCCGCACTCCGGCAAGGCGCCGCTACCGCAGCGCGAGCTGACCGACAACACGCTGTGGCGGGTGTCCTCCCCGGGTGGGTGGGCTGCGGTTGGCGTTGTGGTTTGTCCTCGCCGGACGGGCAGGTCTCGGGGGTGGCGGAGGGGTTGTTCGGCGGCGGTTGGGTTCGGGTCTGCCTGCCATCCCGTCGACCTCCCTACGGGCTATCACACCGCGCCAAGGGGGGCCTTTTCCGCGTGTTGTGATTCGGGTGTTTGGCCCCCCTTGACACGGCGTGATCGGGCGCTGCCAGGTCGACGGGATGGCAGGGAGCCCCTTTTGGTGGGCTCGCGCCACCGTCGGGGTTGCGCAGGCAGGCCCGCTTCGCAGGGCTTGCCGTGCGGCGCCCGCTTCGCGGGCCTGGGCGCGTAGCGCCCGGCTTTGGTGCCGTGAAAGGCGCGTTGACGGCACTCGCGATGCCGTCAATGGGCCATTCACGGCGCTCAACGCCGTCAATGCGCCATTGACGGCACTCGTTATGCCGTCAACGCGCCTTTCACGGCATCGGCCCCGCCCCGTCGCGGGCGGCCGCAGAGGTGTGGGGGGCGTGCCTGACGACGGGTCGGTACGCCAAGCTCACTTCACGTGAGCTTCACGCGATCGATCGTCCAGCATGCTGAGGAGGGCCGGCACGGCGGACGGCTGGGGGGTGCGCCGCGGTGGCGGGTGGTCGCCCCGGCGCACGGCCTGGTAGGAACGAGCCGTGCGCCGCACCACCCCCTCCCCCCTCCCGCAACGCGGCGGACTCGACGCGGCGCGGTTGCGGCTGCCGGTGGACGGCACGTGGCCCACGGTGCGGGCCTACCTGGTCGCGCGCCTGCCGAGGGTCGACCCGGCCCGCATCGACGCGATGCTGGCCGACGACCGGTTCGTCGGCGTCGACGGCCCGTTCGCGGCCGACACCCCCTACCGGCCGGGCGAGTTCGTGTGGTTCCACCGCGACCTGCCCGACGAGGTGCCGGTGCCGTTCGAGATCGGCATCGTGCACCGGGACGACCACGTCGTGGTCGCCGACAAGCCGCACTTCCTGTCGACGATCCCCCGCGGGCAGCACGTCGCGGAGACCGCGCTGGTGCGGCTGCGCACCCTGCTGGGGCTGCCGCACCTCTCGCCCGCACACCGGCTGGACCGGCCGACCGCTGGGCTCGTGCTGTTCGTGGTGCGCCCGGAGCTGCGCGGGCGGTACCAGACGCTGTTCCGGGACCGCCGCGTCCACAAGGAGTACGAGGCGGTCGCACCGCACCGGCCGGACCTGGCGCTGCCCGCGGTGGTGCGCAGCCGGATCGTCAAGGAACGCGGCGTCATCACCGCGCAGGAGGTGCCGGGCGAGCCGAACGCCCAGACCCGCGTCGAACTGCTCGGCCACCGCGACGGCCTCGGCCGCTACCGGCTCCTGCCGTTGACCGGGCGCACCCACCAGCTGCGGCTGCACATGTGCGGCCTGGGCGTCCCCATCCTCGGTGACCCGTTCTACCCGGTGCTGGAGGACCGGCCGCTCGACGACTTCACCCGGCCGCTGCAACTGCTGGCGAAGGTGCTGGCCTTCGACGACCCGGTCACGGGCGAACCCCGCCGCTTCGAGAGCCGTCTGTGCCTCGCGGCGTGGCGGGCCGACAGGTGAGGGGCCCGCGCCCGGGCCCGGCGCTGGTCCTGCTCGCGCTGGCCGCGCTCGCCGTCGCGGCGAGCTTCCTGCTCGCCGGGGTGGCCGCGCGGAAGCCGGTCGTCGAGCCCGACTCCGTGTCCAGCCGCGGCGGCATGCGCGGCTGTGCATTTGTTCCTGGCACGACGTGCGGCCCGGCCCCAGAGCCGGCTTGGGTGGGTACCGGCGCGCGGATCGGTGTCGAGGTCGCGGGGGTTCTGCTGGTCACGGCGGCCGGGCTGTGGCTGCGGGAGCGGACCAGGTGGCGGCCCAGGTAGGTCAGCCGCCCTCCTCGCGGAGCTGCGCCAGGCGGGACTCGAGCACCTCGATCACCGGAGCCCGGTTGTCGTTGCCGCGTTCCTCGTCGATCAGGTGCCGCAGTTCGTCGGCGCTGAGTGAGCGGACGCGGTCGCGCAGTGTGCCGGTGGGCAGGTCCTCGTAGTCGGCGGAGCCGTCGCCGTGGTCGGCGGAGTTCGTCATGTCGGTCTCCCGTGCGTCGGGGGTCTCTCCGGTGTTCCCGGGATCGGGTCGCCGAACACCTGGACCGGGCCGCCAGAAAATCTTCTTCCCGGATGTCCACTTCCCCGTTCCTCCGGCTCGACGACGTGCGGGGCGTGTGCCGCCGCGGGCCGGTGTCAGGCCAGCACGGCCAGCGCGGCGCGCACGCTCCCTGCCTCCGGGACGCCGAGGCGTTCGTACAGTCCCAGCGCCTCCCGGAGGTGTGCGTGCCCGTTGCCGACGTGGCAGTCGCGGACCAGGCAGCGGCCCATGCCTTCCAGCGCGCGGGCCTCCTCCAGCTGGTTGCCGATCTCGCGGGCCAGCTCGAGCGCGCGCTTGTGGTGGGAGAAGGCGTCGCCCGCCTCCGGCCAGTGCCACGCGAGCCGGCCGAGGTTGTTCAGGGTCTCCGCCTTGCCGGTGCGGTCGCGGCTGTCCGCGCACAGCTCCAGCGCGCGGCCGAGTGTCTCGGTCGCCTCGTGGCAGCGGCCCGCCATGAGGTGCAGGACGCCGAGCGCGTTGTGGATCACCGCCTCGCTCAGCCGGTCACCGACCTTGCCGCACAGCGCGCGGGCCTCCTCGAGGGTGTCGACGGCCGCCGCGTTGTCCTCCTCGGTGCGGTCGCCGCCGAGGTATCTGGCCATGGCCAGGGTGGTCAGCACGTTCGCGCGGCCCTGGCAGCTGCCGAGGTCGGCGAACAACGTGTGTGCCCGCTGCGCCACGGCGACCGACTCCCGGTACCTGCCGACGACCCGCAGCAGGAAACCCGTGCGGCACAACGCGTTCGCGATGCCGAGGCGGTCGCCGAGCCGCTCGAACATCGCGGCCGCCCCGGTCAGGCCGCGCAGCGCGGGCGGGTGGTCACCCGCCATCGCCTGCACGAGCCCCAGGTAGCTGAGCGCGTCCGCCTGCCCCTGTCTGCTGCCGACCTCGGTGAACACCGTGTAGGCCCGCGCCAGCTCGGACGCGGCGGCCCGGTAGTCGTCGGTCAGGTGCCGCACGATGCCGAGCCGGTAGCGGGCGTTGGCCACGCCGAAGCGGTCCCCGACCTCCTCGCACAGCGCGAGCGCTGCCGACAGGTTCGCGGTCGCGGCGGCGTAGTCGCCGGTGGCGTACTGCACGGTGCCGATGCACTGGATCACGTCGGCGGCACCCATGAGGTCACCGCGCTGGGCGTACAGCTGGTGTGCCCGCACCAGGTCGGTCAACGCCGCCGGGTAGTCCTCCAGCAGGTGCCGCACGACACCCCGGTTGCGCAGCGACACGGCGAGCCCGCGCAGGTCACCGGTGCGTTCCGCGACGCGGCAGGCGACGTCGTGGATGGCGAGCGCGTCGTCCCAGTGGCCCTGCTGCGCGAGGTAGGAGTGCAGCACGGCGGCCAGGTGCACGGTGTGCCGTGCCCTGCCGTGCCCCCTGGAGTACTCGACGCAGCTGCTCAGGTTGATCCGCTCGGCCGCGAACCACCGCACGGCGTCGGCCGTGGTCGCCAGCCGCGGCGCGTGCGCGGGCGGGGTGCCGCACCGCGGTTCGAGCACCCGGTCGTGCTGGGGCAGCAGCTCGGCCGCGGTCGTCGCGACGTGCACGTAGTAGTCGAGCACCCGCTCCACCACCGCGTCCGGGTCCTCGTCCGGGTCGGCGGCGATCAGGGTGCCTGCGAAGTGCCGGATGAGGTCGTGCAGCCGGAACCGGCCAGGCGCCGGCTCCTCGACGAGGTTGTTGAGGTACAGCGTCTCCAGCCGCGCGCGGGTCGCGTCGACGCCGCCGCGCCCCATCGCGGCCGCGGCGTCGAGGTCGAAGTCGATGCCGGGGTGCAGGCTCAGCCTGCGGAACAGGCGCTGCACGTCGGCGGGCAGGTCGCGGTAGGACGCCGCGAACGCGGTGACCACGCTGCGGTCGTCGGCACGGATCTCGGCCAGCCGGTCCCGCGTCGACACGAGCTGCTCGGTCAGGTACCGCACGTCCCACGTCGGGTGGCTGCGCAACCTGCCCGCGGCCAGCCCGATCGCGAGCGGCAGGTGCCCGCACAGGCGCACGAGTTCCGACTCGTCGCCGTCCGGCGACCTGCCCGCCAGGCGCAGGAACATCTCGACGGCCTGCGCAGCGGGCAGCACACCCAGCGGCAGCGGCCGCGCGTCCTCCAGCCCGGCGAGGCGGTGGCGGCTGGTGAGCACGACCTGGCAGCCCGCGGTGCCCGGCAGCAGCGCCCGCACCTGCTCGTGGTCGGCGACGTCGTCCAGCAGCAGCAACATCTTCCGGCCCGCGAGCCGGTCCCGCCACAGCCGGGCGCGGTCGTCGAGCGCGGCAGGCACGTGCCGGGCGGCGACCCCGACGGCCAGCAGCAGCGAACCGAGCGCGTCGACCGGCGTGACCGGCTGCTGGCCGGGCGTGTGGCCGCGCAGTTCGAGGAACAGGTGCCCGTCGGGGAACTTCCCGGCGACCCGGTGTGCGACGTGCACGGCGAACGCGGTCTTGCCGACCCCCGGCATGCCGTCCACGACGTGGATCGCCGCGTCGCCCTGCTCGATCGCGCGGTCGATCCGCGTGACCAGCCCGGTCACCTCGGCGTCGCGGCCGGTGAACGACACGACGTCCCTCGGCAGGGTCGACACCACCTCGGGTGCCGCGCTGCGCAGCACGTCGAGCCGGTCACCGGATGGCGCCGAGGGCGGGCGCGGTGTTCCGGTGATCACCCCGAGGAGTTCGGCGACACCGGCGGGGGTGATTTCGCGAACGTGGTAATGACTCGCGCTGGCGGGTTGGAGATACAGCGGAATTTCCCGCGCCGACCTGCCGGGAAGTATTACCGGAAGGATCTTGCGGGTCCACGTCGCGCGGTCGCCGTGCAGGAAATCCCGCAGCATCGCCGACTCGGTCTGCACGCCCCGGTGGCAGTCGGGCAGCGCGTCGCCGTCACCCGCCGTCCGGTACTGCGGCGAGGCGATCACGATGACGTTGTCCGCGCCGCGGAACTGGTCGATCATCCAGAGGTACCAGTCCCTGCGCAGGTCGCTGTCCCACTCGTCGACCCGGACGTCGACCCCGAGCCCGCGGAGCAGACCGCAGAACCGCAACACCTGCCTCTTGTGCACCCTGGAGTCGTGCGCGTAGGACACGAACACGCGCGGAAGTGGCTCCGAGCCGGATTGCGGTGCCGCGGTCATGCAAATACTTTCCACGGGATTGCCTCATTGCGTGCCAGGCACGATATCAACCCGTAATACGCGAGTCGCGGGAAGGCGGCGATGTGACAGAAATTGGACAACACCCCGGCGGGAAACTGTCGCCTTTTCGTAGCCGGGACGGCGATGCCCGCCTTGGCCGGTGCGACCCCGGCCCGGCTCCGTCGCGGCGGACCGGGTGCACCCCGCCGCACCCGGTCGTCGCGCAAAGTTCTTCGCGAGGGCTGTCCATTTGGCGACACCCCGTCCGTAGTGGTGTCATGCGGCGGACGTCGCCGCAGGGATGAGGGAGTTCGACTGTGAAGTACATGCTGCTGATCAACGCCGGTGCTGACGGCGACACCGGTTGTGACCCGAGCCTGTGGATGACCTTCGACAAGGAGGTCAGGGAGGCGGGAGTCTTCGTCTCCGGCGAGTCGCTCGCGGACCTGGTCACCGCGACCGCCGTGCGGGTCGACGACGACGGCGGGCGGACCGTGACCGACGGGCCGTTCGCCGAGACGAGGGAGGTCCTCGGCGGCTTCTACGTGATCGACGTGCCGGACCTCGACGTGGCCCTGGACTGGGCGGCCCGCTGCCCTGGCGCGCTGGGCGGCGGTTCGGTCGTGGTGCGGCCGATCGCCGACTTCGGGAGCTGAGCGCCGTGGCGGACAGGGCCGCGGAGGGGGCGGTGGCCGCCGTGTTCCGCGAGGAGCGCGGCAGGCTGCTGGCGGCCCTCGTCCGCCGCTTCGGCGACCTGGACCTCGCCGAGGAGGTCACGTCGGAGGCGATCGAGGCCGCGCTGCTGCACTGGCCGGTCGACGGTGTGCCACCCAGGCCGGGCGCGTGGCTCATGACCACCGCCCGCCGCAGGGCCGTCGACCGGCTGCGGCGCGACCAGGCGCTGACCACCCGGCTCGCGATACTGCGGGTGGAGGCGGAACGCGCGACGCCACCCGAGGACCATGGCGGCGACCTGCCGGACGAGCGCCTGCAGCTGTTCTTCACGTGCGCGCACCCGGCGCTCCCGGCCGAGGACCGCGGCGCGCTGATGCTCCGCTTCCTCGCGGGACTGACGACCCCGGAGGTGGCGCGGGCGTTCCTGGTCCCCCGCGAGACGATGGCCAAGCGGATCACCCGCGCCAAGAAGAAGATCCACGGCGCGCGGATCCCGTTCCGCACCCCCGACGCCGACGAACTGCCGGAGCGGCTGCCCGGCGTGCTGCAGGTGCTCTACTCGATCTTCACCGAGGGCTACACCGCCAGCACCGGCCCCGACCTGCAGCGCGTGGACGTCGCCGAGGAAGCCATCCGCCTCACCAGGATCCTCCGCCGCCTGCTGCCTGCCGAACGCGAGGTGGCCGGCCTGCTGGCACTGATGCTCCTGACCCACGCCCGCCGCACCACCCGCACCGGCCGCGACGGCGAACTGCTGCTCCTCGACGAACAGGACCGCACCCACTGGGACCGTCCCATGATCGAGGAGGGCAGCGCCCTGGCCGAGACCGCCCTGACCGGCGGCCCACCGGGCCCGTACGGCGTACAGGCGGCGATCGCGGCACTGCACGACGAGGCCCCGGACCTGCCGGCCACCGACTGGCCCCAGATAGTCGCCCTGTACGACGTGCTGCAGGCGCTGACCCCGTCCCCGGTGGTCGCCGTGAACAGAGCAGCGGCGATCGCCATGCGCGACGGCCCCGAACGCGGCCTCGCACTGCTCGACGAACTGGCCGGTGAGCCGTTGCTGCGTGCCTACCACCCCTACCACGTCGCCTGCGCGGACCTGCTGCACCGGCTGGGAAGGCACGCCGAGGCCGCGACCGCGTACCGAACCGCCCTCGACCTGGCGGGCACGGAACCGGAACGCGCCCACCTGCGCCGCAGACTCGCCGAGGTCGACACGTCGGCAATGCCCTGAAAGGCGCGTTCAGGGCGCTCAGCGCCCTGAACGGCCCATTCACGGCACTCGTTGTGCCGTCGATGCGTGCCCGCCGTCACGACCGGACGTGATCGTGGTCGAACGCCCGAAGTCCAAGTGGGACGACGCGACAGTGGCAAGCTCCCCGGTCGGTCCCCGGGACCACGTGGACACGCCGCCCAGCGCCGACTGGCGGCCAACCACCCCGCGTGCCTAGGGTGACAACAAGGGTGCTGAGCGTCATAACCGCTGCTGGGGAGGTCATGTGGCTGGTGACATTCGAGCTGGGAAGCGGGGACGACCCCACCCGACGACGCTGGTGGTCGAGGGGCGGCTGGTGCTGGTCCGGGTCACGGGTGAGCTGGACACGGACACCGCGGGGACGTTGGACGCGACGCTCGCGGACGCGGAAGCGGCCGTGTCGCCGCCCGCGCCGGTGGTCGTGGACCTCACCGGGGTGAGCTTCCTCGGCGCGGCCGGGCTCGCGGTGCTGATGGACCATCACGAGCGGTGCGGTGCGCTCGGCAGCACCATGCTGGTCGTGCCGGGGAGCAGGGCGGTGCGGCAGGCGGTGGCCCGTTCGCACGCGCGGCTCGCCTTCCTCCCCGCTTCGCGGTAGCCCGCGTGGGGGTGAAGGCCGTCACGTTCGCGTGCCGAACGGGTGTGGTCGTGGTCCTTGTCCGCGACGGCTGCCTGCGCGGATACACGTGGGGTGGGGTCGGGCGGGTGGTCGTCCCGTGTCGTGCGGTGCCGGGAGTGGTGACGAGGGAGCGGCTCGCGTGGCACGAGGCGGGTGGCGCTGGTCGGGGAGACCGGCGCCACCCGCCGTTCATGTCACATCAGGACAGTCGATCAGAGGTCGAGCGTCCAGGTGTTGATGTAGCCGGTGTCGGCGCTGGCCGCGTCGCGGACGCGGAGGTTCCAGCTGCCGTTGGCGGTCTCACCGGACAGGTTCACCGTGTAGGTCTGGTTGATGTTGTTCGCACTGCCGCCGGAGCGGTTGTGCAGGTTGTACACCGAACCGTCGGGAGCGACGAGGTCGACGACCAGGTCACCGATGTAGGTGTGGACGATGCCGACCGCGACGGTCGCCGAGGCGCCACCGTTGCCCGTGCAGCCGGACACCGAGATCGGGCTGTTCACCGTCGCGTGGTCATTGATGTTGTAGTTGGTGCCGTTGGTGACCGCCGCGCAGGGGTTGGGCGGGGTCACGCCACCGGTGCCGGTGTAGAGCAGGGCGTTCGGGGAACCGGTGCCCGGGTTGGTGATCTTGTTCGGCGTGGCGTTGGTCTTCATCGTGGACTGGACAGTCGCCGGGGACGCGGCCGGGTTGTCGGCCAGGTACAGTGCCGCGGCGCCCGCCACGTGCGGGGCGGCCATCGACGTGCCGCTGATCGTGTTGGTGGAGGTGTCGCTGGTGCGCCACGTCGACGTGATGTCCTGGCCCGGCGCGAAGATGTCCGTGCAGTTGCCCCAGTTCGAGAACGAGGCACGCGCGTCGGTCCTCGTGGACGCGTTGACCGTGATCGCCTCGGTCACGCGGGCCGGGGTGAAGTTGCACGCGTTGGAGTTGGAGTTGCCGGACGCGATCGCGTAGGTGACGCCGTCGGCGATCGAGTTGCGGACCGCGTTCTCCGTGGCGGCGTCGGAACCCTGGGCACCGAGGCTCATGTTCGCGACGGCCGGGCCGGAGGTGTGGTTCTGGGTCACCCAGTCGATGCCGGCCGCGACACCGGCGAACGAGCCGGAACCGTTGCAGTCCAGCACCTTCACGGCGACCAGGCGAACGCCCTTTGCCAGGCCGTGGGCGTTGCCGCCGATGGTGCCAGCCACGTGCGTGCCGTGGCCGTTGCAGTCGGTGTTGTTGCCGTCCCCTGTGGTGTTGGTGCCCCACGTGGCGCGGTTGCCGAAGTCCTGGTGGGTGGTGCGGATGCCGGTGTCGATCACGTACGCGGTGACGTTGCTCGCCGTGGTCGAGTACGAGTACTTGCTGTCCAGCGGCAGGTTGCGCTGGTCGACGCGGTCCTCGCCCCACGACGGCGGGTTGAGCTGGTCCACAGTGGTGTGCACGGCCCGGTTCTGCTGCACGTAGGCCACACTCGGGTCGGCGGCGAGCTTGCGTGCGGCGTCCGCACTCATCGAGCCCGCGAAGCCCCGGAGCGCGGCCGTGTAGGTGTAGTCCACCTTGCCGCCGTACTTCGAGGCCAGGTTCGACACCTGGTCCCCGACGCTCTGCGCGGACATCGCCGAGTCCTTGAACACGACGATGTAGCTGTCCTTGATCGCGTCGGCTGCGCCGGCGTACAGGACGTCACCCTCGGCCGCCTGTGCCACCGTGGTCCCGAAGCCCATGCCGATCAGTGCGGCCGTCGCCGCGGCCACCGTGGCCCCGAGAACTCGTCTCTTCGAGCTAGCGCGTGACTCTCCCATGTGTGTGGCTCTCCTTTTGCAGGGCAGCCGGACTCCCGCCCTCGTTGGGAGTCGACTGTGGATGGAGATGGAGCAGATGTTCGCGCGAACGGTCTCCACATTTGTCGTATGACGGCGGTGACACAAGAGAGTTGAGCGGTCTCACTGCGTTCTCTTGTGAACGTTTGCCCCCGTGGTGGGAACAAGTTCAGCCGAGCGGTGCAGCGGATTGGTCCGCATGCCGCGTCCCGTTCCGCGCACGCCGCCCTCACGCGCGCGGAACGGGCCGGTGGTGGTCCCCGGTCAGGCGGCCTGGATCAGCTCGAACCACGGCGAGGTCGCGGCGAGGTGGTCGAGCACCGGCCGCGGCACGAGCCCGGCGAGGACGAGCCGGGCGCCGGGGGACGCGGCGTGGAAGTCACCCACGGCACGGTCGAGCTTCGCGGTCCCCTCCGCTACCGACGCGTCGAGCGTCAGCCGGTCCACGACCGGGAACACCCCCGCGTGGTACGGGACCTGGATGATCTGCCACCCGGCAGGCGGGCTGGCGTTGAAGCCGGACCGGTTCCAGTTGGCGAGCGACTCGCCGTTCCCGTAGCCGGGGCAGGCCGCCGCCGTGTTCGCGGCCGCCGTCGACGGCACGGTGAGCGCGACAGCCACCGCTGCCAGCGCGACAGCCACCGCTGCCAGCGCGACGGCCAAATGTCCCGAGCCTTCTCTTCATGGGTTCCTCCTGGCCGTGACGATCTCGTCACTGATCGTGCCAAGAGGGCCCGGAGAGTCAGCGCATCGCGGGTGGCTCAGACGCGCCACTGCGCGAAGAGGACAGGCTGTCCACGGCCGAGCAGCCGGAGCAGGGCGCCGGGCGGTTCCGGACGGACTCCTCGAAGGTGCGGGTCCTGATGTGGTCGGCGCCGTACCCCGGCTGCGGCGGCCCTGTCCCAGTCAGGCGTCGCTGAACTCCTTGCTCACGGCGTTCGGGCCGTCGTACTGGCGGTCCGGGATCGCCTGCAGGTGCCGCAGCACGTCGTCGTCGGCGCCCTTCTCCCGGGCGTGCTCGACGATCTCGTCCCGGCCCGCCGGGTAGTCCATCCCGCCGAGGTACTTCTGCATCTGAATCGGGTTCGGGTTCGGGTCAGCCATCTCGTTCTCCTTTCGGTGTCGGTCCGACACGGCTTGCCGGGACGGGCCCGCCTAAACCACAGCAGACCGGGCGGGTTCGTCATGCCGACACGGGTCGACGTGGTCATCCCCACCGGGAACCGGGAGGCCGAGGTGACCAGGTGGTCGACCGCCACCGTCAGCGGCCGGTGACGGCCGCGAAGGCCGCGCCGACCGCGTTCGGGCCGTCGTAGACCCGTTCCGGCAGTTGCTCCAGGTCGGCGAGCAGTTCCTCGTCGGCGCCGCGGCGGGCCGCGTAGCCGACCAGGCCGGCCTTGCCGACCGGGAACTCGATGCCGTCGACCGTCTTCTGCGCCTGCATGTGCGTCGCCTGCATACCTGTCGCCTAGCCGCTCAGCTCGACCTCAAACACGTCGTTGCGGCGGTGCGGCGCGTGTGCGTGGACGCGCGAGTGTGGTGCGGCACTCGCCCCGCGCTGTGCACCACACTCGAATTCGGGACTGATCCGCCTGGAGTACCGCCTCCCGGACCGCCGTGGCCTGCGCGTTCGCGGTCGCCACCGCCGTACGAGCCGGGCTCCAGCATTCCGCACCGCGGCGCGCGGCGGTTACTTTCGCCCCTGTCGCCTCGGCCAATCCCACGGTCCTTGCTCGCGCGTACTTTCCCAGGAGGGGCAACATGATCGGGTTCAGCGCCACCCCCGGCACGCAGATCGACAGCAGGGGTGGACGGTGCATGTACGAGCAGATCGACAAGCTCCGGGCGCAGGGCCCCGCGGTCGCCGTCGAGCTGCCTGAGGGCTTCCCCGCCTGGGTGGTCACCAGGGGTGACGTGGTGCGGCAGCTGCTGCTGCACCCGGGCGTGTCCCGCAACGTCAAGAAGAACGTGGCCGGCTACCAGCCGGGTGAGGTGAAGTGGCTCTCGCCGTGGGTGGACGTGGAGTCGATGTCCACCGCGGAGGGTCGCGAGCACCAGCGGCTGCGCAAGATGGTCGCGCCCGCGCTGACCCCGAAGCGGATCGACGCGATGCGCCCGCACCTGGAGGCGATCGCCGCGAACCTGCTCGACGACCTGGCGACCCGCCCCGCGGACGAGCCGCTCGACCTGCACACCGCGTACTCGCAGCAGCTGCCGACCAGGATGATCTGCGACCTGTTCGGTGTGCCGGACGACCTGCGGCCCGAGGTGCTGCGGATCCTGCGCGTGGTGCTCAACACCGACAACGTGCCGGAGGAGGAGTCCGCGGCCGTCTACACCGACATGAACGTGGCGATGCGCACGCTCATCGACCTGAAGCGGCGCGAGCCCGCCGACGACCTGACGAGCTTCCTGATCGCCGCCCGCGTCGAGGGTGAGGCGCCGCTCGCGGAGCAGGAGCTGGTGGACATGCTGCTCCTGCTGATCGGCGGCGGCAGCCAGACCACGGTGTCGCTGATCGACCACACGGTGCGCGAGCTGCTCGCCAACCCGGACCAGCTCGCCACCGTCCTCGCCGACCCGGCCCGCTGGACCGACGCGATCGAGGAGGCGCTGCGCGTGCACTGCCCGGTGTCGTCGCTGCCGATGCGGTGGGCGAAGGAGGACATCGACCTCGGTGAGGGCGTGGTCATCCGCGCGGGCGACGCCATCCTGATCAACTACCTCGGGCACGGCCGCGACCCCGGCGTCCACGAGAACCCGCACGTGTACGACATCGACCGCGCGGACAAGGAGCACATCGCGTTCGGCGCCGGCCCGCACTTCTGCCCCGGCGCGCGGCTCGCCCGGCTGGAGGCGCACGTCGCGGTGCCCGCGCTGTTCGCCCGCTTCCCCGACCTCGCGCTGGCCGTCGCTCCCTCGGACGTGCAGCCGCTGCACTCGTTCATCGCCAACGACGTCGCCGCGCTGCCGGTCCTGCTGCGCCACCGCGCGGTGAAGGCCGCGTGACCGTGAGCCTGGCGACGAGAACCCGCAGGCTGCTCGACGAGGCGCGGTACCTCTCGCTCGCCACCGTGTCCACCAACGAGCAGCCGTGGTCGGCGGTGCTGCAGTACGCGTGGCTCGCCGACCCGCTGCGGTTCCTGTTCGGTTCGGCGGTCCAGTCCCGGCACAGCAACGACATCGCCACCCGGCCACTGGTCAGCGGCTCGCTGTTCGTGGCGGGCGGCGAGCTGATGGCGGTGGACGGCGCGCAGTTCACCGGGGTGTGCCGCGAGCTGACCACGGCGGAGGTGCAGCGGTACCACGGCACGTTCTACGACGCGGTGCTGCCCGACGCCCGCGACCGTGCCGAGTGGACACTGCCGCCGTCGGCGCTCGTGGCCCCGGCACCGCACCGGCTGTACCTGGTGGAGGTCGAGCAGTGGTGGCTCGTCGACACCCGCACGTGGGCGGAGGACCGCATCGACCGCCGCGTCGAGGTCCCGCTGACCGAGCTGACGGGGTTCCAGCCCACGGACGCCATGCCCTGAAAGGCGCGTTCAGGGCGCTGGGCGCCCTGAACGGCCCATTGACGGCACTTTGTTGTGCCGTGAACGCGCCTTTCAGCCCCGTCTCGGGCGCCCGCGTGGGTGTGGGGGTCGTGCCTGATGATCAGCCGACCCGCCTGCGGACCGTCGCCATGTCCTCGGCGGGCAGCGCGTCGGCGACCAGGAGCCGCGGCAGCAGGTCGGGGTTCGTGGTCAGCGCGCGGAACACGAGCGCGACGGTCACGTCGTGGTCCGGCCGGTGGACGACGGTGACCCCGTCACCCGCCTGGATCTCGCCGGGTTCGAGCACCCGGAGGTAGGCACCCGGCTCGGCCGCGGCGGTGAACGTCCTGAGCCAGCCGCTTTCGGCCATCCAGCCCTGGAACGTGCCGCACGGGATGCGGGGGCCGGACACCTCCAGCACCACGTCGGCCCCGATGCGCCAGCGCTCACCGACCAGCGCGCCGTCCACGTCCAGGCCGGTCGTGGTCATGTTCTCGCCGAACACGCCGTCGGACAGGGGCCTGCCGAGGCGCTCGGCCCAGCGGTCGAGGCCCTCACGGGCGTACGCGTACACCGCCTGGTCGTCGCCGCCGTGGTGGCGGATGTCGTACACCCGGTCCCCGGCCAGCCCGACCGCACCGGTCCCCTTCGGTCCGGGCGCGCGGACCGCGACGGGCCCGCTCACCGGCCGCTTGTCGATTCCCGTGGTCCCGGAGGTCTTCCAGGGGTTGTCCCTCGGCACACCGACGTTCACGGACTGGAGAAGGGGCATGAACGGGGATGCTATGCGAGGCCGTCGGCGAGGGCATCCCAAAAAGCGGCTTCCAGTGCGCTGACGATCCGTGCGGTCCGCACGGCCTCGTCGGCGTCCTCGCCGTTCGCCAGCCCGGCCGCGAGCACGGCACCGGCCTGGTCGAGCAGTTCCCGCGGGGTCTCGGAGAAGAACAGGAAGTGGCCGACCGCCTTCTCGGACAACCCGTACCTGGCCCGCAGCGCCGCAGCCACCCTGGCGTAGGTGCCACCGGACTCGGCCACGTTCGCCAGCAGTGCCAGCGCCATCGCACTGCTCGGACCGAACACCGCCACCTGCGTCAGGTACGCGGGGTAGGCCTGCGCGAGCGGCAGCGGCTCGTACGCGGCCACCTCGGCCGCCCCCATGCCGACCTCGGCCGCGAAGTCGTCCAGCAGTGTCAGCGCCTCCGCCTCGCCCTGGGCGAGCGCGAGGAACAGGTCGCCTGCCGGTGGCGCGGGGAACCGCGCCGCGAGCACGGCCTGGCTGCGCCGGTCACTGCCGACCAGCCGGTACAGCTCGCCCGCGAGCCACCGCAACCGCTCCCGCGGCACGGCACCGGTCTCGAGCAGGTCGACGAACCGGTTGCCGGTCGCGTGCCTGGCGATCTCGATCCGCGCGCGCGAGACGATGTCGGTCATGGTGACATACCAGCACGGGGTATCGGCCGCCGTCCAGGGACGCGAGTGCGCCGCGAGCGTGTTACCAGTGCACCGCAAGGCCTTCTTGTCAGGGTCGAGCTGGCGGCCGCCGACACTGGTTCCATACCCATACCCCGGTAGGGTACGCTCGGTCCAACATCGATCAGCCGAGAGTCACGAAGGGAACACCGATGTCCTCTGCGAACACGTCGTCCGGGCCACGAGCCGGTCGCAGGGAGTGGCTGGGACTGGGCCTGCTCGTACTTCCCTCCCTGCTCCTGTTCATGATGCTGACGATCCTGTTCCTGGCCATCCCGCACATCGCCAGGGACCTCGAGCCGAGCAGCACCGAGCTGCTGTGGATCCTCGACATCTACGGCTTCACCATGGCCGGCTTCCTCGTCGCCATGGGCACGCTGGCCGACAAGATCGGCCGCAGGCGGCTGCTGATCGTCGGCGCCGCGGTGTTCGGGATCGTGTCGATCCTCGCCGCGTACACCGACGACCCGGCGCTGATGATCCTGTGGCGCGCGGTGCTCGGCGTCGCCGCCGCGACGCAGATGCCCTCCACGCTCGGCCTGATCTTCTCCATGTTCCACAACGCCAAGCAGCGCGGTGTCGCGATCGGCGTGTGGGCCGCCAGCATCTCCGCCGGTGTCACGCTCGGCCCGATCCTGTCCGCCGTCCTGCTGGAGGCGTTCTCGTGGCGGGCCACGTTCCTGGTGGCGGTGCCGGTCATGGTGATCGTCGTCGTCGGCGCGCCGCTGCTGCTGCCCGCGCACACCGACTCGTGGGGCAGCAAGCTGGACCTGCTGTCCGTCGGTCTGCTGCTCGCCACGCTCCTGCCGTTCATCTACGGCGTGAAGTCCCTCGCGAAGGACGACTCGCTCGGCGTCGCGCTCGGCACGATCGCGGCCGGGATCGCGTTCGGCGTCTGGTTCGTGCTGCGCCAGCTGCGCATCGATGCGCCACTGCTCGACGTGCGGCTGTTCGCCAACCGCACGGTCAGCGGCGCGCTCGGCGTGTTCGTCCTGGCCGCGGCGGGCATGGGTGGCGTGTACCTGATGTTCACGCAGTACCTTCAGCTGGTCGCGGCCCTGTCCCCGCTGCAGACCGCGCTCGCCATCCTGCCCGCCGCGGTGCTCCTGGTCTGCGTCTCGCTGGTGTCCCCGATCCTCGCGCGGCGGGTGAGTCCCGGCATCATCATCGGCGCGGGCCTCGCCGTCCAGGTGGTCGGCTACCTGATGCTGACGCAGGTCGAGAGCACGGCGGGGCTGCCGCTGCTGATCGCGGGCTTCATCGTGCTGTACCCGGCGGTGAACCCGGCCATGGCGCTCACGACCGACCTGGTGGTCGGCTCCGTGCCACCGGAGAAGGCAGGTGCGGCGTCCGGCCTGTCCACCACCGCGAACGACCTCGGCATCTCGCTGGGCATCGCGCTCATCGGCAGCATCGGCGTCGCGGTGTACCGCGGCGAGGTCGCCGACAGCCTGCCCGGTGGCCTGCCCGCGGAGACCTCGGCGGCGGCGCGGGACAGCATCGACGGCGCGGTGTCGGCGACGAGGGACCTGCCCCCGGACGTGGCGACGGCGGTGCTGGAACCGGCGCGGGCCGCGTTCACGAGCGGGCTCAACCTCGGCGCACTGGTCGCCGCGGTCATCGCCGCGGCAGGTGCGGCACTGGCGTTCGCCCGGCTCCGGCAGGTGCCCCCGACCGGCAAGCAGGCGGACACCGATCAGGAACAGGAAGCCAAGACAGCGTAAGCAACAGCGGAGGGACGCCTCGTGTCTACTGTGGAGAGTTTCGGGACGGAGCTGTTCCTCGGTCGTTTCCGGCCGGGGCTGCTCGACCCACTGCCCGCCAGGGCACTCGACGCGGACAGCGAGGCGTTCCTCACGCGCCTGCGTGACTTCTGCACCGACAAGGTGGACAGCACCCTCGTCGAGCACGAGGGCCGGATCCCCGACGAGGTGATCGCCGGGCTGAAGGACCTCGGCGCGTTCCGGATCAGGATCCCGAAGGAGTACGGCGGCCTCGGCCTGCCGGGCTCCTGCTACCTGCGGGCTCTGATGATCGTCAACACCACCCACTCCGCGCTCGGCGAGCTGCTGGCCGCACACCAGGCGATCGGCCTTCCGCAACCGATCCTGCTGTTCGGCACCGAGGAGCAGAAGCGGTTGTTCCTGCCGAGGTGCGCACGGGAGATCTCCGCGTTCACCCTCACCGAACCCGACATCGGCAACGACCCGTTCCGCATGCGCACCACCGCGGTCCGCGCGGCCGACGGTTCCTACCGGCTCACCGGCCTGAAGTCGTGGGTCACCAACGGGGTGCTCGCCGACCTGATCGTGGTGCTGGCGATGGTGCCGGACGCGGGCATGACCGCGTTCGTGGTCGAGGCCCGCTCCCCCGGCGTCACCGTCGAACACCGCAGCGAGTTCCTCGGCCTGCGCGGCCTGGAGAACGGCGTCATCCGCTTCCACGACGTCGTGGTGCCCGCGACCCACCGGATCGGCGAGGAAGGCAAGGGCCTCGAGGTGGCGCTGGCCGCACAGGACACCGGCAGGCTGTCCCTGCCTGCGGTATCCGCGGCGGCGGCGAAGTGGAGCCTCAAGATCGCCCGCGAGTGGTCCCGCGTACGCGTGCAGTGGGACAAGCCGATCGGCGAACACGAAGCGGTGGCGGCGAAGATCTCGTTCATCGCCGCCACCGCCTTCGCACTGGAGGCGATCGTCGAGGTGACGGGCAGACACGCGGACGCGGGCGCCGACACCCACATGGACGCGGAACTGGCCAAACTGTTCGCGTCGGAGAAGGCGTGGCAGGTGGCCGACGAACTGGTGCAGATCCGGGGCGGCCGGGGCTACGAAACCGCGGCGTCGGCAGCCGCCCGGGGCGAACGCGGCGTACCGGTGGAGCAACTGCTGCGCGACACCCGCATCGGCCGCATCTTCGACGGCTCGACAGAGGCACTGCGCGGGTTCATCGCGCAGGAAGCCCTGGCACCGCACGTTCCGCCGCCCACCGCGGACCCCGACTACGACTTCGGCCCACTGACCCCGCACCTGCGGTTCGTCGAACGGACCTGTCGCAGCGTCGCCCAGCACCTCGCGCACGGCCGCACCCGCTGGGCAGGCGAACTGGAGGAACGACAGCAGTTCCTGGGCAGGCTGGTGGACATCACAGCGGAGCTGTACGCGATGAGCGTGAGCTGCGTGTACGCGAAGTCCCGCACCGACCCGGCCGCCGCGGAGCTGGCGGACGCGTTCTGCCACCAGGCCCGCCTGCGCACAGCCGAACTGTTCGGCCGCCTGTGGAGCAACACCGACGACCACGACCGAGCCGTGGCACGAGGCGTACTCGCGGACCGCTACACCTGGCTGGAGGACGGCATCCTCGACCCGTCGATCGAAGGGCCATGGATCGCCGACCCCACCCCGGGACCGTCCCGGCACAAGAACCTGCATCGTCGGGTGCCATAAGGCCGTTGTGCCAGGTGGTCTTCGTCCTTGGCCGGAGGAGCGGTCCCGGGTGAAGTGCCCTGAAAGGCGCGTTCAGGGCGCTGGGCGCCCTGAAAGGCCCATTCACGGCACTCGTTGTGCGGTGAATGGGCCGTCGGAGTCGCTGCACTCCTTTGTCGCGGAACCACGATGGGGCCGACCGGGACGGCCGGTCGGCCCCATCGGAGGGACCGGTTTATGCCGGTAAAGCCTTGATCATCGACAGCGGGCCTGCTGCCTTCAGCGCCACCGACTCCACCGCGAACCCGGTTTCCGCCAGCAACGTGCGGAAGTGGCTCTCGGTGCGCTCCCGGCCACCGGAGTTCACCAGCATGTTCATGTCCGTGTAGAACGGAATCGGCTCCCCTGGCGCCGCGGTCTCCGGCAGCACCGAACCCACGATCAGCAACGTCGCGTCGGCCGGGATGTGGGCGCGCACGGTGCGCAGGATCGCCTTCGCGGGGCCGTCGTCCCAGTCCTGGAACACGCTCTTGATGATGTACAGGTCACCACCGGATGGCACGGACTCGAAGAAGTCGCCCGCCACCACCGTGGTCCGGTCCGACAACCCGGCCGCCGCGAGCACGTCCGGTGCCTGCGCCACCCCGGCCGGGCTGTCGAACACCACGCCATCGGGCGCGGGGTTGGCACGCAGGATCGCCGACACCAGCGTTCCGTCACCGCCGCCGATGTCGACGACCTTGCGCACGCCGGAGAAGTCGTAGGCCGCCGCGATGTGGCCCGCCGCGATGCGCGACTCCTGGCTCATGGCCACGTTGAACAGCTCCGACAGCTCGGGCAGGTCGGCGAGGTAGGCGTAGATGTTCTTGCCGAACACGTGGTCCCAGGCCGAGTCCCCGGTGCGAACGGAGTGCCCCAGTCCCTGCCAGGCGCTGAAATGCGACTCGTGCGTGAACATCCTGGTGAACGCGTACAGCGAGTCCGGTGAGTCGGACCGCAGCAGGTCACCGACCGGGGTGAGCCCGAACCGGCCCGGCGACGGTTCGGTGGTCAGCCCGACCGAAGCGAGCAGACGCAACAGCCTGCGCAACGACGGCTCGTGCGTGCCGGTGGCCTCGGCCAGTTCGGCGCTGGTGTCCACACCGGAGTGGATCAGGTCGGCGAGGCGAAGCTCGGCGGCGAGGCCGAGCGCGTGTGCGTGCATGTAGCCGCCGATCTTCTCGATCAGTGCGGCGCGGTCGCGCATCTTCTGTGCGGCGTTGACGGGGACCGTGCTGGTCATGGCGGAGCACCTTCCATTCAGGAGTCAGGGAACCAACCGGTGCCGAACCCACACGTTGGGCTCGACGTAGACAGCGCGGTCGTCGGCCACGCTGGCCTCGACCGGGTTCAGTGCGCCCGGCACCGTCACCGGCCCACTGGTGTCGAACGGCAGACCGGTCCAGCCGCGCCACTGGGCGAGACTGCCGGCGATCGTCATCGAGACCGGGCAGACGCCGAGGATCTGCCCGCCCTCCCGCACGTGCACCCGCAGCCACGGGTCGGACGGCAACCCGTCGTCGCGGGTGCGTGCGGCGTACTCGGTCATGGGCACGTGCGGTTCGAGGTGCTTCCCGCTCGGCCGCACCGGGACCACCACGTCGCGGAACCCGTGCCGGCGTGCGTTGTCCGCCACCGCGGCGAGGGTGCGCCCGGACAGGTGCCGTGACCGCTGCCCCGGCACCACCGCGACCTCGAGCGCGCACAACGTGTTCGGTGTGCGGCCGTCGTGGGTGTCCAGCATGGACAGCCGCAGCGCCTCGTCCCACCCGGTGTCCGGCAGGCTCGCCGGGTCACCGTCCCAGCAGAACGGCACCGTCGCGGCACGTGCGACGACCTCGGCGCCGGCCAGCACCACGAGCTGGTGCGCGGCGTGCCGTCGGAGCGCCCACGCGATCACCAACGGGTCCGGGCGGATGAACTCCGGCCACGTCGCCTCCATCTCCAGCATCGCGGTCTCGAGGTCCGGGCGCTCCGCGAGGGTGACGATCCGCAGTGTCTCGACGGTCGTCATGCCGCCAGCTCCCTGGCGGGGAGCGGGTCCGAGGGCAGCGCGCTGTCCGAGGAACCGTGTTCGCCCAACAGTTCCAGGTACCGCGCACGGGGGACCGGCACCGCGCCGATGAGCCGGGCGTGGTCGCCGTCGTGCTGCACGTCGACCGCGACGCCGCCGCTCTCTGCCATCCGGCGCACCAGGCACGCGATCGCGACCTTCGACGCGCCGCTCGCGAGGGTGAACTGCGAGTCGGCGGAGAACACGCCGCCGATCCGCACGCCGAAGGTGCCACCGACCAGCTCGTCGCCGTCCCACACCTCCACGCTGTGCGCGTGCCCGGCCGCGTGCAGCTTCTCCAGGCTCGCGACCAGCCGGTCGGTCAGCCACCTCGGTTCCCGGCCCGCCCTGCACTGCCGCACCACCCGCGCGAAGCAGGTGTTCACCGTGGTCGTCCAGTCCACCTTGTTGCGCAGCTGCTTGCGGAGGCTGCGCTGCAGGTGGACCTCGTCGACGAAGATCACCGGCCGGGGGTCCGGCGAGCACCACGCGACCGCGTACGGGTCGGCGCTCGTCCCCAGCACGGGCACCCGGCCCTCGTACGTCATCTCGCTGAGGATCTTCTGTTCCTCGGTGTCGGCGGGGAACGGGTACAGCCCGTGCCGGTAGGCGTCGAGGAGCGTCGCCGGGGTGAGGTCGTCGTGGAAGGCGACCGGTCCGTCGGCGGGTGCCGAGGAGAGGTCCAGCGTCCGCCACGGGGTCACGGTGCCGAGGGTCCGGTTCATCACGCCGCCCGCAGGAAGTCGATGTCGGTCAGGTAGTCGAGATAGCTGTCGAGCATCGCCGCGTCGACCGGCGGGATCACGATCCCGCTGCCCCGCAGCGCGTTGTCCACGTTCGTGCGGCTGAACGCCGGGAACGTGTCCTCGAGGTACATCTCCGCGACGCTCATCTCACCGGTCGCGCAGCGGTCGATGAACAGCGGCGCGAACGGGGTCATCGGGTGCTCCGGGTGCTCGACCGCGAGCTTCACCAGCTCGTCGAGCCACTCCTGCCACGACACGTCCCGGATCTGGTGCCCGCGCGCCCGCAACCGGTCCACCAGCTCGGCGATGTTGACCTTGCCGGGGTTGGTGAGGTGGTAGACGTCCCCGCGTGGCAGGGAGGTCGCGGCGATGTGCGCGACCGCGGCGGCGAACACGTCGACGGGCGTGTAGTCCAGCGGCAGCTCGGCGACCGGCGCCGTGCCACTGTCCACGACGAACTTCTTCATCGCGCACATCTCGGTCGCGGTGTTCCACGCCCCGGTCACCCGGTCGCCGGAGATGTCGGCGGCGCGGTAGATCGCCACCGGCAGCCCCTGTTCGGCCGCCGCGAGCAGCAGTGCCTCCGCGACCCACTTGCTCTCCACGTACCCCACCGACAGGTGGTCGGCGTGCGCGAGCGGGGTGTCCTCGTCGACGTGCCGGACCCCGGCCGTGCCGAACCCGGCGACCACCGCCATCGTCGAGGTGTAGTGGACGGGGATGTTGCGGTAGCGGGCCGCCATCCGGATGATCTCGCGGGTGCCCTCGACGTTCGCCGGCCGCATGTGCGAGTACGGGTAGATGAAGTTGACGAGCCCGCCGGGGTGGTGGATCACGTCGACCTCGCGGGCCAGCCGGTCGAAGTCCTCTTCGGACAGCCCGAGTCCCGGTGCCGCGAGGTCGCCGGGGACGGCGACGACACGGCCCGCGATGCGGTACTGGGCGAGGTCGTCGCCGTAGTAGTGCACCGAGGTGGACTGCAGCCGGGTCATCGCCGTGTCGGCGTCGTCGGCACGCACCAGGCAGTGCACCACCGCGTCCGTCGTGGACAGCAGCTCACGCAGCAGGTAGGTGCCGAGGAACCCGGTGGCGCCGGTGAGGAACACGTGCCGTGGGTCCCGCCAGCCCGGCTGGTCGGGCACCGACGCGCTGATCGGCACGTCCAGTTCGGACTCGGCCGTGAAGTCGACGCGCTTCCTGGTGTCGTCACCGGCGAGCGTGCCCGACCGCGCGGCCTGCACGGCGAACGCGAAGCTGCGCAGTGTCGCGTCCTCCAGCAGCAGCCGGATCAGGGGCCGCACCTGCGTGATCATCACGCCGAACATGCCGCGCACCTTGGCGAGCAGCTCCGCGGCGAGGATGGAGTTGCCGCCCAGCGCGAAGAAGTTGTCGTGCGGGCCGACCCGTTCGCGTTCCAGCACCTGGCACCACAGGCGGGCCACGCCGCGCTCGAACAGGCTCACGACCGTCGACTCGTCGTCCTCCTCCGACGGTCCAGCGGCCGCCGCCGGAGCAGGCAGGGCGGCGAGGTCGACCTTGCCGTTGTGTTTCAGCGGCAGCTCGGGTAACGCCACGAACGCCGAGGGCACCAGGTAGTCCGGCAGGAAACCGGCCGCGAAGTCCCGCAGCTCCTTGTCCGCCAGCGTGGCACCGGGTGCGACCGTGTAGTACGCGGCGAGCCTGCGCTGCCCGTGCTGCTCGTAGCCGGTCACCGCGACGTTGCCGACCAGTTCGTGCGCGGCGAGCGTCGCCTCGACCTCGCCGGGCTCCACCCGGAACCCGCGGATCTTGAGCTGCCGGTCGATGCGGCCGACCACCTCGAGGTTTCCCTCCGGCGTCCACGCACCGAGGTCACCCGTGCGGTACATCCGCCCTTCCCCGGACGGATCCGGCACGTACCGCTCGCGTGCGCGGTCGTCGGCGGACAGGTACCTGGCGACACCGCGGCCGCCGATGCAGATCTCACCGCGCTCCCCCGGCGGCACCGGCCGCAGGTCCTCGTCGAGGACGTGCACGGTGGTGCCGGGCAGCGGCGGGCCGACCGGCGCGGCGCCGCGGGGCGGCAGGATCGCCGCCGTCAGGTCGACGACACACGAGGTGATCGTGGTCTCGGTGAGGCCGTAGGCGTTCACGAGCCGCACGTCCGGCATCAGCTCCAGCGCGGTCCGGCAGTCCTCGGCGAGCACCGCCTCACCGCCCACGATGGACAGTCGCACCGGCAGCTCGGCCGGGCGGGCGGCGAGCTCGGTGAGGAACCGCCGCCAGTACGCGGGCGTGAGGTCCATGACCGTGACCCCGTGCGCGCGCAGCCGGTCCGGCAGCTCGCTCGGCGCCCATGCCATGTCAGGGAGCACGAGCGTCGCGCCACCGGTCAGCGCCACCATGATCTGTTCGATGGAGGTGTCGAACGACAGGGCACCGAACTGCAGCACCCGGTCCTCCGGCGTGATCCCGTACCAGTCGACGAGCTCGCCGATCACGTAGCTCAGCGCGTCGTGGTCGACCACCACCCCCTTGGGGGTGCCGGTCGAACCCGAGGTGTAGATGACGTACGCGGCGTCGCAACCGGACACCGGCACGTCCGGCGCGGTCGCCGGGAAGCCGCCCGCACTGCCCGCCGCCGCGGTCACGACGAGGTCGGCGAACGTGGCGAACCGGTGCGCGTCCCTGGCCGAGGTGATGACCGTGGTGACGCCCGCCTCCTCGGCGAACGCGCGGATCCGGTTGTCCGGCGCACCCGGCTCGACCGGCAGGTAGGTGCCGCCTGCCGAGAGGATGGCGAGCAGTGCGACGACCGTGTCGATGGACCGTTCCATGTGGACCATCACGACCGAGCCGGACCCGGTTCCGTTGTGTCGCAGATAGTTTGCCAGCCTGCCGGTGCGCTCGGCCAGCTCGGCATAGGTTATCCTCTGGTCGCCGGACACGACCGCGATGCCGTCCGGCCGCGACACCGCGCGGGCGGCGATCTGTTCATGGACATTCGGCTGCCGACGGATGTTCATGTGACCCCTTTGGTACGAATCATATGGCGCACTATGAGGTTTTCACGCCCACCATGAACTGGGCTTGACAATTCCCCTCACGCGGCCTGTGCGTGGAGCCAGTCGGAGAACGCGTCGATGTCGGGCAGGACGACGGTGGCGAACGCGCGCACCACGAAGTCGTCGGTCTCGCCGGTGATCACCACGACGGTGGCGCCACCGCGGTGCGCGGCCTGTACCTCCGCCACCGCGTCGGCCGCGGCGTCGCGGTCGGGCAGCCACGCGACGCACACGTCGCTGCCCGCGGCGAGCCCGGTCAGCCGGTGGAACTCGGCGGGCGCCTGGTCCCGGGTCCGGTCCCACGCCTCGACCGGGTCGTGCACCACGGCGTTCGGGTGCAGCGCGCGGATCGCGCCCGCCAGTCGTTTGCGCGGGTCGGCGGCGACCGCACGGGTCCCGCGCCGCACCCCCTGTGTGAGGCCGACCAGGTAGAAGGAACGCTGCGCGAGCGCCGGCACGCCCGCCCGCATCCGCAGCCGGTAGTCGGCGAAGTCCATGACACTCATGACGCCCCCTCGCAGGCTCCGGGGCGCCGCTCGCGGTCGCCCTGTGTTGTCTGGTTCGCTCCGCAAGCTCCGCTCACGCCGCCACCTTCACTTTCTCCCGCACCGGGTAGTCGTAGAAACCGCGGCCGGACTTCTTGCCGAGCAGTCCGGCCGAGACCATGCGGGCCAGCAGCGGCGGCGGTGAGTAGTGCGGCTCGCGGTACTCGTTGTAGAGCGACTCGCTGATGGCCTTGACGATGTCCAGTCCGATCAGGTCGATCAGCCCGAACGGGCCCATCGGGTGGGCGCAGCCGAGCTTCATCGCCTTGTCGATGTCCGCCATCGTCGCCACACCGGACTCGTACGCGCGGATCGCGGACAGCAGGTACGGGATCAGCAGCGCGTTCACCACGAAACCGGACCGGTCCTTGGTGCGCACGACCTGCTTGCCGAGCACGTCGGTCACGAAGGTGTCCGCCGTGGCGACGGTCTCCTCCTCGGTGAGCACCGAACCGACCAGTTCCACCAGCGGCAGCACCGTCACCGGGTTGAAGAAGTGCGTGCCGATCACCTTGCCTGGCCGGTCGGTGACGCGGCCGAGCTGGATGATCGGGAACGACGAGGTGTTGGAGCCGAGGATCGCGTCGTCGTCCGCGACCACCTTGTCGAGGGTGGCGAACACGTCCAGCTTCACCGACTCCAGCTCCGGCCCGGCCTCGATGACGAACTGCCGGTCGGCGAAGTCCGCGAGGTCGGCCGTGAACGACACCCGCGCCAGCGCGGCGTCCCGGTCGCCCTCGGTGAGCTTTCCCTTGCGCAGCGCGGTGTCCAGCGAACCGATCAGCCTGCGCCTGCCGTCGCTCTCCCGGCCCGGCCGCGAGACCGCGACGAGCACGTCGAGACCGGCACGTGCGCAGACCTCGGCGAGACCGGCGCCCATCACGCCACATCCCACGACGCCGACGCGTCGAATCCTGTTCATGTGAGATCACTTCCTTGCGGGGGCGGCCCAGCGGAGCAGGCTCGCGCCCATGGACATCCCGCCGCCGAAACCGAGCAGCAGGACGAGGTCGCCGTCGGCCAGCAGGCCGGCGCGGTTGGCTTCGTCGAGCGTCACCGGTACCGACGCGCTGCCGACGTTGCCGTACTTCTCCACGGTGCGGTGGGTGGTCGCACCGGCCAGCCCGCAGCGCTCGACCAGCTGCGTCAGCATCCTGCCGTTCGCCTGGTGCGGCACGACGTGGTCGACGTCTGCCGCGGTCACCCCGGCGCGGGCCAGCAGTTTGTCCACGAACGGCGGCACCTCGTGCAGGACGATGTCGGTGACATCCCTGCCCTTCATCCGGAAGAAGTGGCCGCCCTCTGCGAGGGTCTTCTGCGACGCCGGACGCCTGCTGCCGCCCGCGTCGACCCAGATCAGGTCGTGCCGGTCACCCCGGGACGCCAGGTCGAACCCGTCGAACCCCCGTCCTTCGGTGACCGCACCGACGACCGCGGCACCCGCTCCGTCACCGAACAGCACCGCGGTGCGCCGGTCGTCGAAGTCCAGGATGCGTGAGTACAGGTCGGCGCCGACGACGAGTGCGTGCGCACCCGGCCGGACCGCGACGAGGCTCTGCGCCAGCACGAGGCCGTGCACGAAGCCCGCGCACACGGCGTTGACGTCGAAGCACGCGGCGCCGTACGCGCCGACGACGTCCTGCACGAGACAGGACGTCGGTGGTTGTGGGTGGTCACCGGTCGACGTCGACACGATGAGGTAGTCGATGCGGTCGACCGAGAGGCCGGCCTGTTCGAGCGCACGGGTCGCGGCGACCGCCGCGAGGTCCGAGGTGGCTTGGGCACCCGCCGCGAAACGGCGGGTGCGGATGTCGGTCTTCCTGACGATGGCCTCGGCGGTGGTGCCGGGGACCCGTTGGGCCAGCTCGGCATTGGTGACCACCCACTCCGGCATGTACGACCCAGTCCCGATAATTCCGATGGACACCGATCCTCCCGGCTCGTTCGCTCCATCAGATGGTGCATCGCACACAACGCCGTGAGCAATGCGAACCATCGGGTGTGCACGACAAATGGCCGGGGAAATTACCGTCGGGTTCCTGGTTTTGTTACCGGGTGGTGGAAGTCAGGCGGCTGACGCGATGCCGTTCGGCGGCCAGCGCACCGGGTCGGTGCCGAGCGAGCTCAGCGCCGCGACCTGCGGGGCGCACCACGGCGCCACCGTGAGGTCGCCGGCCGACACCGCGTACACGAAGTCCGCCCAGTCCACCCATTCGAAGTCGCCGACCTCGACCGGGTCGGGCCGTGGCGGCTCGTCGGTGACGACGCGGTACACATGGCACAGCTCGCCCGTTGTCAGGCAGTGGAAGTCGGGCAGCACCAGCTCGGCGACCGCGGTGGTGAACCCCAGTTCGTCGCGCAGCGCGCGGACCACCGCGTCCGCTGTGGACTCGCCGACGCCGGGGGTGCCGTGGCACGAGTCGCTCCACACTCCCGGCCACGCCTTCTTGGCCTGCCCGCGCATGGTCAGCAGCAGCCGGGCGTCGCTGGTGAAGACGTAGCAGGAGAAGGCCCTGCCCTGCTCGTGTCGCGACTTCCTCATGTGGCTCCCCTGCCTTTCGCGGTCGGTGGGTGGCTCAGGCGTAGACGGGGACCTGGATCGACGCGTCGTGCTCGAGGATCATGTGCTGCAGCGCCTGCAGCTCCGGCCCCGGCTCGATGCCGAGCCCGTCGACGAGGGCGGCCCTGGTCCTGCGGTACACGTTGAGCGCGTCGACCTGGCGGCCGGAGCGGTACAGGGCGAGCATGAACTGGATGCACAGCCGCTCGCGCAGTGGTTCGGCGGCGGTCAGCACCTCCAGCTCCGGGGTGATCTCGCGGTGCCTGCCGCACTGCAGCTCGGCGTCGAAGCAGTCCTCGAGCGCGCTCAACCGCTCGTCCTCGATCGCGGACAGCTCCGACCACATCGTGCCGGACTCGACGAGGTCGGCGAGCGCGCGACCGCGCCACAGGCCAAGCGCCTCCCGCAGCAGGAGGGTGCCGCGCTCCGGCGAGCCGGCCGCGGCCGCTTCCCGTCCACTGTGGACCAGACGGCGGAACCGGTGCATGTCCACGTCGTCCGGGTCGACACGCAACTGGTAGCCGGGCGCGTGCGTGAGCAGCTGCGCCGAGCAGTCCGGGCCCGCCGCGGCGAGCATCCGCCGGATCGCCGACACGGCGTTCTGGACCATCTTCCGCGCCGTCGACGGTGGCTGGCAGTCCCAGAGCGCGTTCAGCATCCTGCTGTTGGGCACGACCTGGTTGGCGTGCAGGAGCAGGTAACCGAGCACAGCACGCTGTTTGACGCCGCCGAGATCGATTCGGGTGGCGCCGTCACTGACTTCCAATGACCCCAGTAAGTGAAACTTCATGGCAATTCACTCCGACCACTGAACTATGCCCTGGATGTTCACCGATGGTCACACGGCGGGTCAGTGGCTGGGAACCCCGTCGTGGGATACGTGAAGAACCCACACCCACCCGGTGAACGGATCAGATGAAAATCAGGAACGTGCGCACTGGCCGCCACCCGGTCCGCGGTCGCACAATTCTGGGCGACAGCTGGAAATCACGCCAATCGACCGGGATTGCCGGTAGGAGGAACCACCATGGCCACACCGATAGCGCGGGCCACGGCCAAGAAGCAGCCCGGCGGCCTGGACACTGCGTTCCTGAAGGACTGGGCCGACCGCAACCTCGCGGCGTGGGACGCGCTGGACGCGGAAGCCGTTGCGGACACGTGCACCGACGACATCGTGTGGACCGACCCGAGCGTGCCGTGGCCGATCCGGGGACGGAAGGAACTGGTCAAGTTCATCAACGCGCTCGCGACGAGCTACCAGGACCTGAAGATCACCAGGGTGAGCGACCCGATCCCGTCGCCGACCGAGCAGTTCGCGATCGCCCGCTACACGATGACCGGGACGCTGTCGCGGCTGTGGCCGTACACCAACATGGCGGCCACCGGGCAGGCGATGTCGGTGCGGTGCATCGACGAGTGGACGTTCCGGGACGGTTTGCTCGCCAGCAACGTCACCATCTACGACTGCCTGCACACCGCGCGCCAGCTCGGCATCGTGCCGCCGCCGGACACCCTGCAGTCGAAGATCATGAGCAAGGTGCAGCACCTGCGCGCCCGCAGGCTGCGCGAGAAGGCGTCCTGCCCCGCCTGCGGGTACCAGAAGAACCACACGCACTGACCGTCTGGGGCACACCATGAAACTGCTCGGCCGTACCGTTCTGATCACCGGCGCGTCCAGCGGCATCGGCGAGGCGGTGGCCCGCGCCGCCCACGCCCGCGGTGCCACCGTGTTGCTGGTCGCCCGCAGTGAGACCAAACTCAAGGCGCTGTCCGACGAACTCGGCGTCCGTGCGCATCACTACGCCTGCGACGTCGGCGAGGCGGACATCGTCGAAGAGCTGGCCGCCGCGGTCCGCGCGGACGGTCACGAGGTCGACGTGCTGGTGAACAGCGCGGGCGCCGGGCGTTGGGTGTCGATCGAGGACGCCGCCCCCGGTGAGCTGGTCGACATGGCCAAGGTGCCCTACCTGGCCGCGCTGCTCACCACCCGCGCGTTCGTCGGCGGGATGCTGGCGCGGCGCAGGGGGTGGATCGTGACCGTCAACTCGGGCGTGTCCCGCGCCGTGTGGCCGGGAGCGGTCGGCTACGCGAGTGCCCGGTGGGCCCTGCGCGGTCTGGACCTCGCGTTGAAGAGCGACCTGCGGGGGTCCGGTGTCGGGGCCACGGAGATCGTGCTCGGCACGGTCAGCACCGGCTACTTCGCGAACAACCCGGACTCCGAGGACAAGCTGCCCAAGATCGCCCGCATCGTGCCCACGGTCACGCCGGAGGAGGTCGCGGACGCGATCTGCAAGGCGGTCGAGCGGCGGCGCGGGACCGTGATCATGCCGTGGCAGATGAAGTTCGTCGCCACGTCGAGCCAGCACTTCCCCCGGATGAACCACTTCATGCTGTGGTTGACCGGGGCCCGGCGGCGGGCTCGCCGCTGATCTCACGCAAAGAGGGCGCCCCTGCCGGGGGCGCCCTCTTTTGTGTTCTTCTGGTTGCCAGTGGTGGGTGGCGGCGGAGTTCACGGCGGTCCTTCCACGTTTGTCCCCATCGTCATTCCCTTGGGACGACAGGACTGCTCCATTCGGCCGCATCGGCAAATCATCCTCATGCCGGTTCCCCCGGCCACTAGTGTGGACAGCGGGTGGACGCGTGCTGGGGGGTAGATGGAGTTCCGGATTCTCGGTCCGATCGAGATTTCCCAGAACGGCCGAACGGCATCGATCGGCGGGCCGAAACCCACGACGCTGCTCGCCCTGCTTGCCATCCGCGCCGGTCAGGGTGTTCTCTTCGACGAGATCGTCGACTCGATCTGGGGCACGAACCCACCGAAACAGACCCGCGCGGCGGTGCACACCTATGTGTCCTCCCTCCGCCGGTCGATCGCCGTTCTGCACGACGAGGATGTGCTCCTTCGCTCAGGCGGTGGGTACCTCCTCGCGGTCGACCCCGAGCGCGTCGATGTCTTCCGGTTCGAGCGGGACACCGCGCGTGGCAGGGCCGCACTCGCCGAGGGCGGACCGGATGACGCGGCGACCCACTTCAGCGACGCACTGGCGTTGTGGCGCGGGGTCGTGCTAGGCGGGGCGCAGGGTTGGTGGGCAGAGGCCGAACGGGCCAGGCTGAACGAACTCCGGTGCACCGCCATCGAGGACCGGGCGGACGCCCACCTGGCGACCGGGCGGGGGGCGGGAGTGGTCACCGACCTCCGGACCGCTGTCGCCGAGCACCCGTTCCGGGAGCGGTTGCGCGGCCAACTGATCACGGCGCTGCACCAGGCGGGGCGGCGGGCGGACGCGTTCGCCGAATACCGGCAGGCCTGCGTGGTCCTGCGCGACGAGCTCGGACTGGAGCCAGGACCGGCGCTGCGCGCCGCGTTCGAGCAGGTGGCGCGCAGCGGACCGGAACCGCCTCGGGTCCCCGAGTCCCGGCAGAACGGCAGCAGGGCGTGTCCACGGCAGCTACCGTTCCAGTTGGCCGACTTCACCGGCCGGGCCGAGGAGACGGCACTTCTGACCTCGACCCTGCTCGGGACGGGTGGCGCGGGGCGGCTGTGCGCCGTCTTCGGCAAGCCGGGTGCGGGCAAGAGCTCGCTCGCCGTGCACGTCGCCCACCAGGTACTCGAGCAATTCCCCGACGGCCAGCTCCACGCGTCTCTTCGGGGGGTGCAGGCGGCTCCCGCTGACCCCGGCGACGTGCTAGCCACCTTCCTGCGGGCACTGGGCATGGAGTTGTCCGCCATCCCGGCCGAGTTGGAGGAGCGGGCCCAGCTGTACCGCACCCTGCTCGCCGACCGCCGGGTACTCGTCGTGCTCGACGATGCCGCCGACGAACGGCAGGTCCGCCCGCTGTTGCCCGGCGGTGGAGAGTGCGCCGTGCTGGTGACCAGCCGTGAGCGGCTCGGTGCGCTCGACAGCGCCACCCAGCTCGGGCTGGCCCTCCTCGACGACATCGAGGCGATGCGACTGCTGGAACGCGTCGCCGGCGCGGACCGGGTCGGCGCCGAACGGGAACAGGCTACGGAGATCATCCGGCTCTGTGGTCACCTACCACTGGCGTTGCGCATCGCGGGCGCACGGCTGGCCGCCCGGTCGCACTGGAAGCTGGGCCGTTTGGTGGAGCGGCTGCGCGCGCAGCGGGGAATCCTCAGTGAACTGGCCGTCGGTGACCTCGAGGTGCGCGGCAGTGTCGCACTCAGCTACAACGGGCTCGGTGACCGCGAGCGAGCCGCTCTCCGCAGGCTGGGGCTGTTGGACGTCGCGGGCGGCGGCGGGTGGCTGCTCGCGCCCCTGTTGGACTGCTCGGTCGACGAAGGCGAGGAACTGATCGAACGGCTTGCCGACGTCCAGCTCCTCGACGTGACAGCCGACGACGGTCCGCTCCGATTCCGCGTCCACGACCTGATCCGCGCCTTCGCCAAGGAGCGGGGTGAGGCCGAGGAACCGGCTGACGAGGTGCGAGCGGCACTGACCAGGGTCGCCGAGAGCCTGTTGGCGCTGGTGGACGCCGCGGGCCGCAGCGTAGCGCCGTCCGACGTCCCATACCTGGCGCCCGGCATCGTCGCCGAACTGCTCATCGACTCCGACAGCTGGTTCGAGGGTGAACAGGCCGGGCTCGTCCGGGTGGTCGAGAGGGTCAGCGATCTCGGTCTGACCGGCGTCGCGACCCGTCTGGCATCCGCGCTGTGCGCATCCCGGTTCTCCGTCCGCAACCTGTTCAGCCAGTGGTGGCGCACGCACTCCGCGGCACTCGCCGCTGCGAAGGACGCCGGTGACCGCGTAGGGGAGGCACGGTTGCTTGCCGGCCTGGGCTGGCTGCGCTACGAACAGGACCGCTTCGACGAGTCCGTGGCCTACTACGAGCAGGCGATCACCGCGTACGCGTCGATAGAAGACCGGCTCAACCAGGCCAGAACACGACTGGCCCTGAGCACCGTCCTCCGTGAGCAGGGCCTGCTCCTCCGGGCACACGAGGTGCTCAACCTGGCCACCGCCGATCTGTCCGAACCCCGTGACGTCGCCAGGGCCGCACACGAGCTGGCGCGGGTACTCACCGAACTGGGCGAGTTCCCGGCCGCGCTCACCGCGTGCACGCACGCCGCGTCGGCATACCGCGAGATCGGCGACAGCACCGGCGAGTCCATGGTCCTGCGCTCGACAGGCATCGTGCACCGCGCGGCCGGCAGAATGGAGAGCGCCGAGCGGTTCTCGGTCCACGCGGTGAAGATGCTCCAGGCGACTGACGAACGGTTGCTGCTCGCCTACGCCAAGCA
This sequence comes from Actinophytocola glycyrrhizae, assembly GCF_042653545.1. NCBI lineage: Bacteria > Bacillati > Actinomycetota > Actinomycetes > Pseudonocardiales > Pseudonocardiaceae > Actinophytocola > Actinophytocola glycyrrhizae. Next base: position 1,164 of record NZ_JBHSIS010000017.1, on the reverse strand, counting down.
GTCGCTGGCGAAGGTCCGGATCCGTCAGCACCTCGGTGATGCCGTCCGCGACGATCTCCTCGCCTGCGTCGCGGTCTGCAACGACATGCAGGACGGGTTCGGACAGGCGCTGATGTTGCGCACCCTCGGTGAGCTCGACCTCGTCGCGGGCAGGCTGGTCGAGGCGAGGCACTTCCTCGACCATGCGCTGCAGTGGTGGGCTGCCTTGTCCCTGCCCGTGTGGCGCGCTCGTACCCTGCGGGACCTGTCCATGGTGCTCGCGGGTCTCGGCGAGCACGACACGGCTGACGCGACCTGGGCCGAGGCCCAGGACCTTTTCCGCCACCACGGCACGCGCGAGGCAAGAGAGCCGAGCAAGGCCCTCGATGCGGTCGCCATGCCGGCCGCGGAAGTCCGGACCACCCCTTAAAGCCTCTGGCAGAACGCTTTCAGAACTCTTTGAGCGGTCCTCGACAACCTGTACCCATCGATGGGGAACAAAGCCCCTGGGGATTGGGAGGACCGAAAGTGATCATTCGAAGACTCGCAGCGGTCGCCGTGGCTGCTGTCGCACTGACCGCGGCACTGTCCACGGCGTTGTCCGTACCGGCAGCGGCTCAGGAACTGTCCCCCTCCGACGAGATGGGGGTCATGTTCAACTGTGGAACCTACGCTGAGAACAAGCCTGTCACCAGGTCCGAGACGCTCACCCGGTCGGCGACCTGGCTTGCGGTGCACGTCCCGTACAGCATGAGCGCCTGCCACAACAACCAGTACGGCGACTACCGCACCGACTGCTCCGGGTACGTGTCGATGATCTGGGGTCTCCGGCTGTCCTACACGACGAGCACGCTCCACCAAGTGTCGCACGAGATCCCGAGAGCGGAGCTGCGGACCGGCGACGCCTTGCTACGACTCGGCAACCCCGGCCACGTCGCACTGTTCATCGGCTGGGCGGACGCGGCGAAGACCCAGCCGAGGGTCCGCGAGCAGGCTGGGGACACCGGGACGACGGAACGGGTCTGGAGCGCTGCCAACGCCGCGACCTACACGCCGATCCGGTACGACAAGATCGTCGAGAGCAGCAGCCCTCCGCGCACTGTGGACGGTTCGGACCTCGGTGGTGACGGTCGCGCCGACCTGGTGGGCATCAAGCCGGACGGCACCCTCTGGTACTACGGCAAC
>NZ_JBHSIS010000016.1:0-5971 GCF_042653545.1 Actinophytocola glycyrrhizae | reverse complement strand
AGTCCGTCGGCTTTGGCCTTCTCCAGAGCTTCGTGTAAGTCGGGTGCCTGATCGGCGAGTACCTCGAACTCGTCCGCAACCTCGGACCATGGCGCGGGATCGATGACCTCGAAATCGCCACCGTCGAGTACATCGACTGGTACAACAACCGACGCCTGCTCGGTGAACTCGGACACCTCCCACCAGCCGAGTACGAAGCACTACACGCGATGACCCACCCCGTCACCGCAACCCTGGAAACCAGATAACAGACTCTCCATCAAACCCGAGGCTTGACACCTGCTCGGTTTTGGCGTCAACGTGCGCAACGGAGGTGTCGGGGACGCTGTTTTCGATCTGTTCGACGTCACCGGCATTGGTCGCCAATACCTCGGGATGCCCCAATGCCCGCCCAGCGGCTGCGTGGCATGAGCGATGGCCAACCAGATTCCTTACAATGTCTCCATGACAGAGGACTGGAGACGTGTCGACCTACCCAATGGTACGTCCGTCCCGGTTCGCCGCAACAGCCCCGCAGACGCGGCCTTCTCCCATGACGTCACCGCGCTGGGTTCTGGCGTGCCCATGTCGTGGAGCCTGGGTGCGCTGGGTGACCTCATGTGGATGCGGTTGCCTGAGACCCGTCCTTTCCTGGCCGAACGAATCGCGAGAGCGGTGCAAGACGCCATCGATCAAGACGACGAGTTGATTTTGCTGGTCGGACCTGTTGCTGCGGACGCATTGTGGCATCCGGTCATGCGCCCGGCGCTGGACAGCTACCCCAACACCAAGGACCGAGTAGCTGCGCAGTTCCTGGTGGTCGGCGAGGCATACCTTGCCGACCACCCTGACTGGGACGCAACGCGAGGCGCTCTGGAGAACTACGTGTTCAGCAACCTCCAAGAACCCGAATACCGCCACATCGTCGAAGAGGTAGACCCTGCGCTGGCATCTCTCATCGAGGCGGTGGGAGGGTGAATGGACGGTCGTGCGGGTCCGACCCCTGTCCGGCTATGGCCTGTCGAACGTAGACCCGGTGGCGCGCCGCCGATCGTGTGAGCGGCGGGATCTCGATCGCGTTCTATGCTGACGTTCCCATCCACATCACCGACAGCACGGCCCGTAACTTGTCGATCTGATGTTCCGGTGTACGGCACCGGTCCGGCGCACCCCACCGGACACGTCCGCCGGAGCGGAGTACCCGGAACTGGCGAAAACCCGAGATTGCTCGGATTGATCAGAACGGCGGGTCGTCGGGTCCGAGCGGTCGCGCGCGTTCGGGTCAGATCCGCAGGACGACATCCTCGCCAGCCAGCTCGGAGCCGCCGTAATACGCGATGCAGTTGCCCCTCCGGCCGCGCCGCACCGTCGCGCGGGGTCGCCCGCGCGGCGGCCACCAAGTGCCGGTCGGCGTCGACCAGGCCGTGCCCGACGATGCGGCGGGTGGCGTCGACGAACGCCTCCGCCTGCCACCGCAAGCAGATGCCGATCCAGGCCGTACAGGACGGTCACGTCGACACGGCGCGGCGGGGTCACCCTCTCGGGGTCGGCATGCAGATCGTCCCCGCGAGGGTGATGCCGACCTCGACGTAGTGCCGAGCCGAACCGCCACTCGTACATGCCACCCAGCGGCAGGTCGAGGATATCGAGGACCTCGTGCCGCCAGCCCATGTTCCGACTGGACAAGCGCGCACTGCTCACGGGCATCCGGGTGCTGACGCACACGACATTGGCCGCCCTGACCTGAGGTTCGCGGGCCGGTGGCCCTGCACCGGCCCCAGCCGTGGCACCTTGCGGTCAGCGCCCGTTCCGCGGTGGGCTGGCCTTCTACCGTGCCTGTCATGTGGCGTCGGATCGTGGTCGTGTGCGTGGTTCCCCTGGCTCTCGTCGGCTGTGGCGGTGACCCGGTCCCTGAGCAGCGCCGCACACAGGCGACAGCCACGACCACCACGACAGCGGCGTCGTCGGCCCCTGACAGCCCGGCCGACGACGCCGACCTGATGCGCATGCTCCTCGGCGGCACGTCACCGCGCTGCCCCACCGGCACCCCGATGAACAACACCACCTGCGGCGAGCTGATGGCCAGCGCCAAGAAGCTTGTCGATCTCGTGGACGTCGCCTTGGACGGCATGCCGGCAAACGGGCCCTACGTCGCGGTCAACGAAGCGGTGACATCCTTCAACGACGCCTACAGCACCCTCGAGTCCACCGGCTGCTACACTGCCGCCCCCGTTGGCGGCGTCGACGAATCGTTCTGCCAGACCCTCGCCGACCTGGTCGCGCTCTCCTGGCTGAACCTCCAGTCGACCATCGACCAGCTCCGCTAATTCCCGCACAACCTCGATGACCAGCGGTGATCGCTCCGGCGCGGAGCTGAGCGGCAGAACGCCGTGCCCGGGGTCAGCGGACCGCTGTCCTACGACAACGACGGCACCGCACACCAGAAGGTCGTGCCGTTGATGCGGTTGGACAAGCTGGGCGAACCGACGTTCGTGGAGTTGGTATCGGACTAGTTAGGCGCGTCGATGCCCGAGTACTGCGCGATGCAAGTGAATGATGATCGACTTCAAAGCAGTGCGTCACTGTGTAGCTTCCGCTCATCGGCATGAGCGTGCGTTCGGCAAACGTCCGACCATCGGCGGCAAACTCGGCAGTGTCTAACCGCGTACCGCAGCTGGACCCAGTCGGTCGCCGGCGTTTAACCTTCGAGCGGGCCGGGCACGTTCCCGGCCCCCACGGGCGCCCGGACTACGTCGAGGACGAGGACGAGGACGAGGACATGTGGTTCTGGACGTGTGTGATCACCTCGATCAGGTTGCCCTTCTCCACGTCGGCCTGCTGGGCCAGGGCCGTGAGCCGTTCGCGGACCTTGGCGAGCCGTTCCTGCAGACCGTTGATGTAGTTCTCCAGGTTCTCCCTGCGCTCGGTCTCCTCCGGCCGGTTAAGCGAGGCCAGCCGTTCGGCGTGCTTGACGCACGCGCGCCGGTAATCGCGTATGCCGGTGGCCAGTGCCGTGAGACCGGCTCCGCCGACCATGGTGGTGTTCACGATCGCTGAGTCGAACCCCCACGCGGCGGTGTCGAGGAGGTTCTGGTTCGTCGCGCTGGTGGTGTTGTCGCCGGCCTCCTCGATTCTGGCGTGGCCCGCGTCCTCCGCCGACGCGGCGGCGTGCAGGGAGAAGACCGCGTTGAGGATGGCGCCGATGCTCGCCAGGGTGCCGAGGCCGAGGGTGCTCCAGGCGGTGTTCAGCTCCCGCTTCTCCTCGGAGGTCCAGTCCGAGCCCTTCCAGAAGTGCCAGGTGCCCTCGACCGGGACCGGCCGCTCTCCGAAGACGTCGAACCTGTCCTCGGAGCGGAAGTGCTCGGTCTCCTCGGCCCGCGCCTTGTCCAGCTGGACCTGGGTGTCGTTGATCTCGTCCTTCAGGCGCCGTTTGGCCGCCGTGGCCCCCTGCTGGTCCATCGTCGCGATCTTGGCCGCGTCCTCGGCCATGCGCTCCGAGCTGGTCATACCGTTGCCTCCTCGGCCATCACGGACTCCACGTCACGGGCGAGCTCGTCGAGGTCGAGGCCCACCTCCTCCAGCAGGAACCGCCGGACGCCCGCCTCGTCCTGACAGGTGTTCGCGATCTTCGCCAGCAGCGGGAAGTTCTCCGGCGCGAGGCGGGCCAGCATCTCGGGCTGCCCACCGTCCGAACCGGTCGTGCCGGTGGTGGGCTCGGGCGAGGCCACGGACCCGGCCTTCGGGGTCGCGGCCTGCTCGGTGAGCTGGGTCCAGACCTCGGTGCCGAGCTTGCCGTCGAGAGCGAGGCCGTGGTCGCGCTGGAAGGCGAGCAGGCGGGCGCGGAAGTTCTCGTCGAACACGTTCGTTGCCATGACGCAGCTCCTCAGTAGCCGGCTCGGGTGAGCAGTTCGTCGGCGTAGGCGACCCAGTCGCCGCTGTCGCCTTCGGTCACCACCGGGAACTCCGCGACAGCGGGGGCGTCCGCGGCCGTCTCCCGGGTTGCCAGGGCGTAGCCGGGGACCCCGTACTCGTCGAACACTTGGACCTTGTCGCCGGCCTCCGCGTACTCGACGAACGCCTGTCCCTCCGCGCCCAGTCCCCGCTGCCCGGTCTCGTAGGAGAACCACTCGCGGAACGTCAGCCAGCTCGCCTCGTCGCGGTCCCAGCGGGCGCCCAGCTCGTGCAGGGTCGCGTGCCAGACCTTCGGGTCCGTATCGGCAGCGCCCTCCTCGAACCCCGCTCCGGCCTGGGCGACGTCCTCGTAGGCGCTCTCGTAGGCGGCGTCGAGCGTGTCGACTCCCGCCTGGTGCATCTCGGCGACGACCTCGAGCGGCGCGGGGAGTTCCGCCATGACGCGGACGAACTCGGTCACCACGTCCTGGCGGACGCCGGCCTGTTCGACGGCCCCGGCCAGGTTCTGGACGAAGCCGTCCCAGGAGGTTTCACGGTCGGCCTCGTACGTATCGCACAACGCCTGGAACCAGGCTCGCCGCTCGGAGGCGGCATCGATGGGGACAGCGGTCGCGGCGGCGAACGCGGAGGCGGGGGTGCTCACACGACGCTCCTTCGGGGTCTGCGGACGGTCACTCCAGCCTCGCGTCGGCGGGGCCGCCTGACAACGGCTACACGACCGCTCGTTCGGGCGGCCGCACCGCCCAAACGGGCAGCATCGACCGATCTCGGCACGTCACCATCCCGGGCCCGCCCGCACCGGACACGACACCTCGATGCCAACTGCCGCGCGCATCCGCGATCAGGGTGAGGTTGCGGACCGGCGCATGTGCGGCGCACCCAGGCGCTGTCGAACCCGCCAGCTTGGTGCCCGGCGCCTCGGCGGTGAAGTCACGGTCGACCAGGTCCGGGATGCGGTGGGTCTGGTCGGCCTCGGTGGTGGTCGGCCGCCACGGCCGCGGTTGGCAGGCGACCAAGCCCAGGTCGCGCAATCAGGTCCCGGACCAGCTCGTCGGACACCTGCTCGCCCGAACGCGCCAGCACGGCGTGGATGCGCCGGTAGCCGTAGGTGCCGTGGTTGGCCTGGAAGATCGCGGTGATCATCGCGGCCAAGCGCTCGCGTCGGCGGGCCGTCGGCGACGGTGCCCGGTCTTTCCACTCGTAGTAGCCCGAGGTGGACACACTCAGCCAGGCGCACATCTTGGTGATCGGGAACGTGTCCTTCTCGCCGTCGATGAACGCGAACTTCGCGGTCACCGATACTCCTGGGCGAAGAAGGCCGCAGCTTTCCCAGGAACTCGTTCCGCATCTTCAGTTCCTGGTTTTCCCGCTCGAGTCCCCGCAGGCGGGCACGCTCGGACACCGACAACGGTTCCTCGTCCACCGGGTGATTCTTTCGATACGCGGCTACCCAGTTCCCGAGAGTGCCCGGGTTGATTCCCAACTCCCGAGCAACTTGCGCGACCGGACGATCACCGTCGATCACCATCTTGACCGCTTCATCCCGAAACTCGGGAGAAAACTTCCGACGCCGTTCCGGCATTGATCATCCTCCATTCCAAATCGGACCTTATTAGGTCCACTGAGGTGATCTCAGCAAGATCAGCTTGGTGGTGAGCGCGCTGGGCGGGGAGGCGTGGGGCGAGTGCGCCGGTTGGCCGGTACCGGTGAGATGTGGGCGGGGAGCTCCTGGTAGGACTGGATTTGCGAAGATCAAGTCCGAGGTCAGGGGCTCCCCGTGATTGCCTATCGTGCCATGCTCGACGTGCCGCGTGAACTCGCCCAGTACCTCAGCCGTCTGCTGCATGCCGAACGCCGCCGTCGTGGTACTCGCGCAAACAGCAGGGCGTTGAGCTGCTTCCGGCAAGCAGTGCTGGGTCTTCGCTGGTTCCGCCAGGCCGTCGATGTCACCGCGCTGGCGCGGGACCATGGGATCCTCCCGTGCCACCGGGTACCGCTACCTCGACGAGATCATTGAGGTACTCGCCGATCAGGCACCCGACTTACACGAAGCTCTGGAGAAGGCCAAAGCCGACGGACT
>NZ_JBHSIS010000015.1:0-14766 GCF_042653545.1 Actinophytocola glycyrrhizae | reverse complement strand
ACTCTTCCCGGCCATGATCCACATCCTCACTCAACGAGTGAGTCTCCATCAGACCCGGGGCGGTTCAAACCCCCTGTTGCGGTTTTGTGTTTGACGCACACATGGACGCTCCATGTCCGTCAAATGTCAAGCTGGCACTGCACTCCTCATAAAAGACGGCAAAGCCTCTGGTGCTAACGCGCGCGGTTAGGAAGAGTGCTGAGGCGGGGCCGCGCTGTTCTGGGCGATCAACTCGATGTCGGCGCGGGAAAACCGTAGATGCTTGCCCAGGAACCGGCACGGCACCGCCCGCGCGGCGGCTTTGCGCCGCAACCACGATGGTCGCACCTGCAGAAGCTGAGCCGCCTGCTCAGCGGTATGGAGCAAAGGGTGTGTCGGAGCGTCGTCCGACGCGAGACGAGACGGGTCGTCGGTTGAGGTCGCGACCTCACCTGACGAGTTACCGCGCGGGGGCCGGGTGATCCCGTGGTATGGCCGCTGGCTCGCGGCACGGTCAGCGAGTTCGCTGGGGTTCGCGGCGGTGTGGTCGAGTGAGGTCGAGGCGACCGGGTCTTGGGCCGGCCGCCGAAGAGGACGATGTGGTGGCTGACGAGGGGTGCCGCGGTGCTGTGCTGCATGCCCGCGACGGATACGGTCTGGGTGCGTCATCGGTGTCTCCAAGGATGCTCGACGTGGCGGTGACACCCCTGAACTCCGAAAAACAGGCCTGATGGGGACACGACACACCCAAACTCGTACCGTCATCCCTGACGGTGACCCCTGCCGCGTCACGCAGATCAAGGCGCTGACCTGCGGGAACGTTACTCTGGCAGGTTAGCGTACGTCTGTTCGGAGCAGTTGAACGCACCTCATCGCCGTTTCGGCGGTGTACCTGCCTCCCAGTTTGCTCCACAACCGCTCCCATCCGATCCCGGAAGCAGCACTGTGTGGCCCGGATTGCGATAGGCGGACCACACGAGCAGGTGTTGTTCGGCGCGAAGAGGCCGCAGCGGGTGCGCGTTCGTGTCCGGTGCGGGTTCGAACGCACGTCGGACGGGTTTTGAAACCGCCCAGCAAACCCAGAATGACCAGCGGAAACCGGTGGGAGTCCCGGCTGTTGGGGGCGGATCGATCGATGGTCGTTGCTCTCGTCCCCGCCAAATGTGCAAGGGGCATATGGCCGTACAGCACTCCCGTGGCTGGGGCATCGGGGGGCCCGGGCGGGCATGCCTTCTGAGGCTGGTCCGTCGGCGGGACGGCCGCTGGTTCTCTGCGACTGTGGTGATAGCGGAGTGTGATTGCCCCATCTGGCGGCTGTGATCGTCTGTGGGTTTCGAACAGAGTAGGTGTAGTTCTTGTTGGGTCGCGTGGTGTCGGGGGGCACGCGTCGACCTCTCTGGGGGATCCGTGGTGTTGCTGCGCCGTTGGGCGCGGTCCCGTGCTGGGCTGCGCGTGGTGTGCCTGCTGGTTGTCGGTGCGGTGGTGGTGTCTGGGTTGACCGCGTCGGTGCGCATGGGTGAGCCGGTGCCCGAGGTGGTTGCCGTGGCGCCGGATGAGGCGTCGGCGGTGGCGGCGGCGTGGTCGCAGGGGTCGCGTGTGGAGGTGGCGAGTCTGCGCACGGCGACGCAGACGGTGTATGCGAATCCTGGCGGGACGATGACCGCGGAGTTGTCGGTGGTGCCGACGCGTGTGCGGCGGGGCGATGGTTGGGTGCCGATCGACACCACTGTGGTCCGGCGGGCTGATGGCACGGTTGCTCCCCGGGCGGCCGAGGGTGATCTGGTGTTGTCGGGTGGCGGATCGGGTGTGCCGTTGGCGCGGTTGTCCCGGGACGGCCGGTCGTATGCGACGTACTGGCCGGGCGTGTTGCCGGTGCCTCGGGTGGACGGTTCGGTGGTCACCTATCCGGAGGTGCTGCCTGGGGTTGACCTGGTAATGCGTGTCGAGCGGTCCGGCTACCAACAGCACGTGGTGGTCAAGACGCTGGAGGCGGCGCGGAATCCGGCATTGGCGCGGATCGCGTTGCGGGTGGAGGCCCCCGGGTTGCGGGTGTCCGCGGACGACACCGGCGCGGTTCGGGTGGTGGACGAGGCGGGTGAACCGGTGTTCGTGGCTCCTCCGTCGCTGATGTGGGATTCGAGCGGGCGGACGGAGGGTCCGGCCGCGTCGAGGTCTGCGGCGGTGCGGGTGGCGGTGGCGGGCGGTGCGCTGGTGCTGGAGCCGGACCGGGGGTTTCTGGCTGATCCGGCGGTGGTGTTCCCGGTGACGATCGATCCGCTCACGACGACGTGGAGCAAGAGCAACTGGGCCACTGTGCTGGCAGGGAAGGCGACGACTCCTTACTGGTGGACGAGTGGGTCGCCGCCGTGGGCTCAGGTGGGGCAGTGTTACACCGCGAGCGGCGAGTGCAATGGCATCGGTGAGGCGCGGGCGTACTTTCAGTTCAACACGAGCAGTGTCGCGGGTAAGCACATCATCAGCACGGAGTTCCGTTCGCGGGTGGTGTACAGCCCGAACTGTTCGGCTCGGAATCACGAGTTGTACGTGGTGCCGGGTGGGCAGCAGATCACGCCGGGCACGTCGTGGAGCAACATGCCCGGGGGTGGGCGATTGCGCACGGTTTCCGTGCCGGGGGTATGGGATTCCTGCCCTGGGGCGAAGCCGGTCGGATTCGGCTTCCCCGCGGGGCATCAGGCGGATGGCATCGGCGCGGTCACCACGTTCTTCCTCAAGGCCGAGAGCACAACCGACCAGTTGGCGTGGCGCAAGTACGACCCGGCGCACACGGAGTTGTCGGTCACTTACAACACCAAGCCGAGCCCGCCGACGCGAGTGATCACGGACCCGCCGACGCCGGAGCCGTGCCGGTGGTGCGGTGGCCGTAGTTACCTCGGCGACGCGAACGTGCGCCTGCTGGCGACGTTGAACGACGCTGACAAGGATCTTCTTCTGCCGAAGTGGCGGATGCAGGTCGACGGGACGATCACAGAGTGGGACGGCGTGCGGCAGAAGGCCGGGGCGACGCATGACACGACGGTGGACCTGAGGAACAAGCACGACAAGACGGTGCAGTGGTGGGTTCACGGGGATGACGGCACGGACATCTCGACGGGCGTGTATGGGCGGTCGTTCAGTGTGGACCGGCACGCGCCCGCGGCGGCTCCGGACGTGGAGAGCCACGTCTATCCGGATGACAACCGCTGGCACGGTGGTGTCGGGGTGCCGGGCACGTTCACGTTCAGCGCGAACGGGGTGACCGATGTCGATCACTACCTGTACGGCTGGTCCAATCCGCCGTCGACGAAGGTGGATGCCGACGCGTTGGGCGGCAACGCCACGGTCACGCTGACCCCGCCTGGCGACGGGCCGCGCACGTTGTATGTGATGAGCAAGGACCGGGCGCGGCACGCGAGCCCGGTCACGGAGTACCGGGTGTATGTGCGGGCCGGTAACAGCGCGCTGGCGCAGTGGTCGTTCGAGGGCAACGCTCAGGACACGGCGTTCCTGGGGGACCGGCACGGCACCTTCACCGGGACGCCGACGTTCGTGCCGGGCACGGTGGGCAGCTCGGTCGAGCTGTCTCGCGACTCGATGAGCGCACCGAACACGGTCGACACCAAGGCGAGTTTCACGGTCGCTGCGTGGGTGCGGCTCAACGAGACTGTTGGCTGGCACACGGCGGTCAGCCAGTCCGGCACGAGTATCGCCGCCTTCCAGCTTGGTTACGAGGCGACGCAGAACAGATGGTTCTTCGTGATGCCGCGAGAGGACCGGAACAGCCCGGCCACGGACATGGCCTGGTCCGGCGCGGTACAGCCAGGTAACTGGACCCATCTCGCCGGTGTGTACGACGCGGGGCTGGGGGAGATCCGGCTCTACGTCAACGGTGTGCAAGTCGGCCGTGTCGCGCACACCTCGACCTGGACTGCGGAAGGTTCGGTGCAGGTGGGCAACGCGCTGGTGAACGGTGGGCTGGCCAACCACTGGCTCGGTGACCTGGACGAGGTGCAGGTCTATGACCGGGTGGTCACCGGGAACGAGCTCTCCGCCGCGGTGAGCGGAGCCGATGTGCAGGTGGCGCACTGGCGGTTCGACGACGAGGAAGGTGCCACCGCGCGGAACGGGGTGGAGGGCGGACCGATGGCCGTTCTCGCCGACGGGGCCAGCTTCGACGACGAGGAGGTGGCGGTGAACGGGTCATTGAGGTTGACCGGTGCCGCTGACTCCTACGCCGCTACGACCGGGCAGGTGGTGGCGACGGATCAGAGCTTCTCGGTCGGGGCGTGGGTCAAGCTGCAGGACCGGAGTCGCATCCAGACGGTGGTGAGCCAGGATGGGGAGTACACTTGTGGGTTCTGTCTGCGGTACGAGCCTGGTACCGGCGACAGCCCGGGCGACTGGGTGTTCTCGATACCGCGATCCGATGACGTCGCCCCTGCGAGTTACGACACCGTCCGGGTACCGGCGACGCAGGATCTTGACGATCCGGTGCACCTGACCGCGGTGTACGACGTGGCGGCGGAGCCGTGGTCGGCGATGCGGCTGTACGTCAACGGCGTGGCGTCCGGGTCCGCCGCGCGTGGCGCGGGCTGGAACGCGCGCGGGCCGTTGAACATCGGCCGTGCCCTGGTCGCGGGCAATCCGGGGAACTTCCTGAACGGGTGGATTGATGAGGTGCGGGTGTACAGCCGTGCCGTCTCGGCTGACGAGGTCGCGGGGATCGTCGTCGGGGACGGCGTGACCAGTGGCACGTGGCTTTTGGACGGAAACGCCGACGACTCGACACTGAAGAACCATGGCACGGTCGGCGGCGACCCGGAGTGGGCGGCGGGGCAGAGCAGCAACCCGAACCCCGGCGATCTGGCGGTGAAGCTGAACGGCAGCAACCAGTACGTCACCGCCTCTCATCCGGTCGACACTCACACCAGCTTCTCGGTCACCGCGTGGGTCCGGCTGGACACCACGGGGACGACGGCGACCGCGGTGTCCCAGGACGCGGCGAACACGGCTGGGTTCCGGTTGCAGGCACTCTCGGATGGCCGGTGGACGTTCGCCGCGCTCCAGGGGGACGGGGTCACGGTGAGCACCGCGACCAGTGTGGACGCGGCGACACAAGCCGGTGTGTGGACGCATCTGGCCGGCGTGTACAGCGCGGCGGACAAACAGCTGCGGCTGTACATCAACGGCGCCCCGGTCGGGACAGCGCAACAGCCGGATGCGGCCAACGCCGCCGGTGCCGTGCAGATCGGGCGCGCAAAGCTCACAGCCAGCACGTACGGTCAGTACTTCCCGGGCGCGGTGGACGACGTGAACGTCTACTCGAGAGCGTTGTTCGCCGACGAGGTCAACGTGATGGCGGGCCGGGATCTTGCGCTGGTGCACCATTGGCAGCTCGACGAGACCAGCGGCCGCAACGCCGCGGACTCGGTCGGCACGCGCGGCGGCACCTTGGCCGGTGATGCGGCGTTCGGTCCCGGCAGGGTGGGGAACTCCGTGACGTTCGACGGTGCGGGCGACTCCGTGTCGACCACAGGGATTGATCTGCGTACCGACCAGAGTTTCACTGTCGGTGCCTGGGTTTACCTCGATCCGCAGGCCACCTGCGATCTGGAGGTGGTCACACAGTGCGCAGACATCGCGGTCAGCGCGGATGGTGGTCAGACCAGCAAGTTCCGGCTCGGTCGCGTCGTCGACATGGATGTTGCCCCATGGGGCAATTGGTTCTTCGAGATGCCGCTGGCGGATACGGGCGGCGCGGTCTCGCCGCTCAAGGCAGCGATATCGGTCGAGCCCAGTTTGGTCGGCACCTGGGTGCATCTGGCCGGTGCCTATGACGCCCAGACGAAACGAATCTGGTTGTATGTCAATGGCGAGAGCGTCGATGACGAAACAGTCGCCGCGACCTGGCAGGCAACCGGTGGGCTGCAGATTGGGCGCGGGAAGGCTGGTGGCGAGCCGGGGCAGCACTGGCGGGGCCAGATCGATGATGTGCGGGTCTACACCGGACTGCAGGACAAGTACCGCGTCGACTCGTGGGTCCGGTCGTATCCGACGGAGCTGCCGGCACTCGAGGCACCCGACCCGGACGCCGGTTACTGGACGTTCGATGAGGGAAGCGGTGAGACTGCTGCCGACACCAGCGGGACGCGCCGGGATATGACGTTGCATGGTGCGTCCTGGCGGCCCGCGCGCAGTGCCTGGGGTGGTCAGTTCGACGGCGTCGGGGCGTATGCGGAGACGGCAGGGCCGGTGGTGGATACGACCGGGAGTTTCTCGGTCGCGGCGTGGGCGGCGGTGTTCAACACCAGCGGAGTGGGAACGGTGGTTGCGCAGGACGGCCCGCAGTCCAGTGTCTTCGCCGTGCAGTACCGGGCCAGTGATGGCCGGTGGGTCGTCCGGGTGCCTACCGCTACCGGCACCGTGACGTTGACATCGGTGGAGTCGGTGAAAGCCGGATACTGGGACCATCTGGCGGTCACCTATGACGCCAGCCTGGATCGGCTGCGGTTGTATGTCAACGGTGCCCTGTCGGCGGCCCAGGTTGATGTGGGGATGGTGGAGTCGACGGGGCCGCTGTCGGTTGGCCGATCCCGCGTGAACGGAGAACCTGCCGAATTCCTCGGCGGCGGCGTCGATGACGTGCGTGCCTTCTCCAACCGAGTACTGACCGACGGCGAGGTTCGCAAGATCTACGACGACGTCCACCTCGCGGTCCACGGCTACTGGCGGTTCGACGGCGACGGCACCGACACCTCGTGGCGGAACAACCCCACCACACTCACCGGAACCCCCACCTACAGCGCAGGCATGAACGACCAGGCAGCAAGCTTCGACGGAGAAGGGGAAGCTGCCACGGCGCAGATGACGGGTGTGCCGATGACCGGCAGCTTCACGGTGTCCGCCTGGGCCAATCTCAACCGCACCGACCGGGTCCAGACCGTGCTCGGCGAGGACGGCACCCGGATGAGCGGATACGTGCTGCAGTACCGGCCTGAGCTGAACCGGTGGGTGTTCGGCGGTCCGACCCAGGACGCCGACGGGGCGTCGCTGGTCGCCGCTGCCTCGGCGCAGCCACCGACACCGAACACGTGGACCCACCTGACCGGGGTGTACGACTACCCGGCGCGGCAGGTCCGTTTGTATGTGGACGGTCAGTTGGCCGGAAGCCGTAACAATGTGTTCCTGTGGGCAGCCTGGGGCGGGTTCACCATCGGCAGAGGAAAGGTAGCCGGACAGCCCGCCAGCTTCTTCTCCGGTCTGATCGACGAGGTGACCACGGACGTGGGAGCGGCTGCGGACTCGGAGATCGCCAGTCGCGCCGCGTATCCGGCACCACCGGTAGGCCAGGTGGGGCGGTTCGTGAACAGTCAGGGCGACAGTTACACGTCCCGCACCGACGTACCCGCTCCGGCTGGGTATCACTTCGCGGCGTCGCTGGGTGGATCGCTGCCGGCGGACGCGACTGGCACCAGGATGCTGTACGCGTGTTTGTTCAAGGCCGATGTGTTCACCTCGGCTGACCCGAACTGTGAGGGTCAGACGAGCCTGGGTGAGATCGGTCCGGTATATGCGACACAGCCGACTGGTTTGGCGACGGTGCCGTTGTACCGGTGCTACAGCGTCAAGGATCACTTCGAGTCCCTCGATGCCGGCTGCGAGGGCGTCCCGGGAGCCTCGCTCGAGTTCAGGCTCGGCTACACCGTCGCCTATGGCCGGTTGACTCGTTACAACAACCCGGTTGGCTGGGACCACTTCTCCTCGATCCACGGCGCACCACCGGGTTACCGCAGGGAACTGTCGCTGGGCGTCGTCTCGCTGACCCCGGTGTCCGGCGGGCAGGAACTGTTCAGCTGCAAGGACGGTATCGACACTTTTCTGTCGACCGACCCGGCCTGTGAGGGCGGCACAGTGCTGGCCACCGCGGGCTGGGCCTGGACACAGCCGCCGGATGGACTGCCGAGCCGACCGCTGTACCAGTGTTCGCACAACCAGGAGATTTTCGAGTCGCTGTCGGACACCTGCGAGGGGTGGCCCGTAGAACGCGAACTGGGCCACGTACTCACCGCCGTCCCCGCCATGTCGCCAGCGCCTGAACCGGCAACCGCTGCCGCGGCCGAGCAGCAGGCCGCTGAAGAGCCAGAGCAGGTGGCCGGGACCCGGCCACCATTCCCGATCGTCGTTGGCTGGACCTTCTAGAGGAGCCTCGTGATGACGTCCTTCGAACGGTTGCGCCTGCCCAGAACACGGGCGGTCGGGCTGACCATCGCGCTGGTCGCGACCCTTCTCCCGCCGTTGACGGTCGCGACCGGGGTGGCGGCGGCCGACGGTGGCCCGTCCGTGCCGCCGTCGACCACGCCCTCGGTCCCGGTCACGGCGCAGACAATGCAGGCCAGGCCTCAGGACGAGGCGTCGTCGGACGCGTTGGACGGCGACCAGGACCCGTCCGGGGTTCCGGCACCGCCCGGTAGCGGCACGTTCACCGCCACGTCCCTGTCACCGTCGGCGACCTGGGATGTGTCCGGGCACACCGGCGACTTCTCCTGGTCCTACCCGCTACGGGTGCCGCCGGCAGCGGGTGGACTGCAGCCGAGCCTCGCGCTGTCCTACCGATCCTCGGCCGTTGACGGACGCACAAGCGTCACCAACAACCAGCCGTCGTGGATCGGCGACGGCTGGGAGCTCTCCCCGGGATTCATCGAACGCACCTACGGCGCCTGCGCCGAGGACGACGAGGGCAGTTTCACCCCACCCCAGGTCGGCGACCTGTGCTGGCGCAGCGACAACGCCACCGCCTCGTTCAGCGGCGGCGGCGGAATACTGATCCGGGACGACGACACCGAGCAGTGGCGCGTCATGAACGACAACGGTGCCCGGGTCGAACGGCTCACCGGCGCAGCGAACGGTGACGACAACGGCGAACACTGGCGGATCACCACCCTCGACGGAACCCAGTACCTGTTCGGATCCCAACCGAGTTCGAGTTCCACGTGGACGGTTCCGGTGTTCGGCGACGACGCGGACGAACCCTGCCACCAGGCCCAGTTCAGCTCATCGCACTGCGTGCAGGGATACCGATGGAACCTGGACAAGGTGATCGACCGGCACGGCAACGTGATCCGGTACTACTACCAGACCGAGACCAACAAGTACGCACGGAACCTTATCGACACCGGCGTGTCCTACATCCGCGGCGGCACCCTCGACCGCGTCGAGTACGGCCTGCGCGATGACCTGCCGACCGCGCCCGCGACCGGGCGTGTCGTGTTCACCACCGCCGACCGCTGCGTCAAGAGCAGCGCATGCACCATCGACAAACCACTGAACTGGCCGGACACCCCACTCAAAGACCGATGCGACACCACGACCTGCGAGGACCACTACAGCCCGACCTTCTGGTCCACCAAACGCCTTAATTCGGTCACCACACAGGTGCGGCGCGGAACCACCTACGACGACGTGGACCGGTGGACTTTCGGGCACGAGTTCCCTGACCCCGGCGACGGTGAGAAGGCCGCGCTGTGGCTGCGCAGCATCACCCACACCGGCCTCGCCGGCGACGGAGAACTCTCGCTGCCCGCGGTCACGTTCGAAGGCACCCAGATGGCCAACCGGGTGCACAAGCAAGACGGCGCGGGCTGGCTGTTCCGCTACCGGATCACCGGAATCGTCTCCGAATCCGGCGGGCTCACCACCATCGACTACGAAGAGCCGCAATGCAAGGACGGCGGCCCCATGCCCGCCAACCCGGAATCGAACAGCCTGCGCTGCTTCCCCGTCCGGTGGGCGCCGGACGGGGGGACCGAACGCACCGACGACTACTTCCACAAGTACGTGGTCGCCAGGATCGTCCAGTCGGACCGGCTGTCCACCAGTACCCAGCAGGTAACCAGCTACGAGTACCTCGACGGCGCCGCGTGGCACTGGGACACCTCAGAGTTCACGAAGGAAGACAAGAAGACCTGGAACGAGTTCCGGGGCTTCAAACGCGTCCGCGTCCGGGCCGGGTCCTCCACAGACCCGTCCGGGCCGATCACCATGACCGAACAGCGGTTTTACCGCGGCATGGACGGCGACAAGCAGCCCACAGGCATCCGCCCCGCCAGCGTCACCGATTCCAGGAACGGCACCTACACCGACCACGACTGGCTGCAAGGCTTCGCCTACGAGACCACCACCTTCAACGGAACCGGTGGTCCCGCGATCGACACGACCATCACCGAACCCTGGTGGCGGGGCCCGACCGCGACCCGCGGCCCGTTCAAGGCGTACATGGTCAAACCAAAAGTCTCGCGGGGCTATACCCGCATCGAAGCAGCCAACACCTGGCGGGAGACCCGCACCGAGACCACCTACAACGACGACGGTCTCCCACTCACCGTCAATGACCTCGGCGACACCAGCACCGCCACCGACGACCGGTGTACCACCACCAGCTATGCCCGCAACACCACGAAGTGGCTGCTGTCCTTCCCCGCCGAAACCGAGACCGTCTCGCTCCGCTGCGGGCAAACCCCGCAGTACCCGGACGACGCGATCGCCGCCGTCCGCACCTCCTACGACGGCCAAGCGGCCGGCGTCGCTCCCACCCTCGGCAACGCCACCCGTTCCGAGGTCGCCGACGACTACGTGAACGGCGAACCGCTGTACACCACGATCGCCACCTCGACCTACGACGACCACGGGCGTGTCCGCGACGCCACCGACGCGCTGGGCAAGACCACCACGACGGCATATACGCCCGCCAAGGGCGGACCGCTCACCCAGACCGCCGTCACCACCCCACCCACGATCGCGGTACCGGCCGGACTGGTCACCACCACCACCCTCGACACAACGTCCGGCCAACCGGTCAAGATCACCGACCCCAACAGGCGCAACATCGAGATCACCTACGACGCCCTCGGCCGCAAAACCGAGGTATGGCTGACCAACATGCGCCGCAGCCTCTACCCCGACGGAAACGTCAAGTTCAGCTACCTGGTGCGCAACGACGCCCCGACCGTGGTGACGACGAAGACGATCGGCTCGAACGGCGGCAACTACGTCACCACCAACGAACTGTTCGACGGCCTTCTCCGTAAACGGCAGATCCAGGCACCAGCCGTGGACGGGGGCCGGTTGCTGACCGACATCCGCTACGACTCCCACGGCCGCGTCTACAAGAGCACCCAGCCCTACTACAACGACGCCGCCGTCGACACCACCCTGTGGGTGGCCTCCGACGTCGAGATCCCAGGGCTGAGCCGCTCGGAGTACGACGGGGCCGGACGCCCGGTCAAGGAAACCTTCCAGGCTGGCGCCACCGACAAGTGGCACACCGCCTTCGCCCATGACGGTGACCGTGTCAGCGTCACCCCGCCCACCGGGGGCACACCGACCACCACGATTACCGACGCCCGCGGTCAAACCGTGGAACTGCGCCAGTTCGCGGCATCCACACCCACCGGCAGCTACGACAAGACGACCTACGGCTACACCCCCTCCGGGCAGCTCGCCGAAGTGAAGGACCCCGCTGGAAACAGCTGGCGCTACACCTACGACCTACGAGGTCGCCAGATCCGGTCCGAGGACCCCGACAAGGGCGCCACCACCTACCGCTACGACAACGCCAACCAGCTCGAGTCCACCACCGACGCCCGCGACCTCACGCTGACCAACACCTACGACGCGCTCGGCCGCAAAACCGCCGTGTACGAGGGCGACAGTGACGGCACGAAGCTGGCGGAGTGGAACTACGACACCACATTGCTGTCCAAGGGGCACCTGGCGTCCACCACCCGATGGGTCAACGGCAACCCCTACACCACCACCGTGAACACCTACTCGGGCGGCTACCAGCCCATGACCGTCACCCTGTCGATCCCCCAGGCCGAAGGCGCACTGGCGGGCGACTACCAATGGTCACGGGCTTACGGGCCCGACGGAATCCTCTCCGGCGAGTCCTACGCGGCCGGTGGCGGCCTCGACAGTGAAACCGTGAACTACGTCCTGGACGACTGGGGCCGCCTGCTGTCCAGCTCCGGCGCCCACGACGGCCCGGTCGAGCTGGTCACCGACATGCTGTACACCAAGTACGGCGAAACCGAACGCGTCCAACTCGGCGACACCGGCGCCCGCCGCTGGCTGTCCTTCTACTACGACGACAACACCCGCCGACTGACCCGCTCCATCGTGGACGCCGAAGTTTCGCAACCCATGCAAACCGACGTGCACTACACCTACGACCCCGCCGGCAACATCACCTCCATCGCCGACACACCAGCAGCCCAGACCGCGGACGTCCAGTGCTTCCGCTACGACCACCTACGCCGACTCACCGACGCCTGGACACCCGGCACCACTTCCTGGGATGAGGACACCGGCTGCTCTGGCGATCCCACGGCCACCGGCTTGCAGGGCCCGGCACCGTACTGGCACTCCTACACCTACGACAAAACCGGCAACCGGCTCACCGAAACCCAGCACGCCACCACCGGCGACGTCGAACGCACCTACACCTACCCCGCCACCGGCCAACCCCGCCCACACACCCTCACCTCGGTCACCACCGACACACCCGAGGGCACGACCCTGGACACGTTCGGCTACGACGCCACCGGCAACACCACAACCCGTTCACTGACAGGGGAGGACGAGGTCCTGCGGTGGGACGCCGAAGGACACCTCGCCTCGGTGACCAAGGACAGCCAGTCCTCCACCTTCATCTACGACACCAACGGCCAGCGGTTAATCCGCAAAGACCCCACCAGTGTCACCCTCTACCTGGGTAACCAGGAACTCAAACTCGACCGCGCCACCAACACCGTCTCAGCCACCCGCTACTACACCGCCGGCGGCGACGGCCCCACCATCGCCGTCCGCCAAGGCCCAACCCTCACCTGGCTGGCCTCCGACCACCAAGCCACCCACGACATCGCGATCGACTCCACCACAACCGAGGTCACCCGACGCCGCCAGTACCCCTTCGGCGCACCACGCGGCGACCAGCCGACCGCGTGGCCCGGCGACCGAGGCTTCGTCGGCGGCACAAAAGACGCCTCCACCGGACTGACCCACCTCGGCGCCCGCGAATACGACCCCACCCTCGGCCGATTCCTGTCCGTCGACCCAATCATGGACCTGACGGACCCACAACAAATACACGGCTACACCTACAGCAACAACAACCCCATCACCTACAGCGACCCAACCGGCGAGAAGATGCAGGAAGACGCGGGTTGGATCGACTCGGGCTCCTGTAAATCTGGAGGGCATTGCGGCGAGCCGATAGACAATGAAGGTCCGGGCACCCCGGACATCCATCCACAGAATCGCACGACCAAGCACAACAATGTGCAAGATGCTGCAGTCCAGAGAATCAGGAAACAGGCCAAGGCTTTAGGCTTGAAAAACTTCAGCATCAGTACCGGCTTCAAGATTGACGGCGCCTCCAAAAAATGTGCCGATGCGAACTGGAATCAAATCGCTGACTGTGGCAGGTATGGGTTTGCAGACATTGTGCTCAAGGTGGAAAAGTGTGCCAAGCCAGAACAGTGTTACACTCAGTGGTACGTTTGGGAGGTCAAGGCGTTCGGTCGTGGCAAGGGAGCCAAAGTTGCCTGGGATGAGTCGGAATGGTATGCCGCACATCTTCGGGACGCGGAGAACTCGGTTTTCGCTGATCGTGGATGGGATATCGGAGGACCATACAAGGGAGAGGTTGCCGGTTATCCCAACACCAGTTACTGGGGTGGGATGGAGGGAGCGGTCGTCTACGGAGACGAAGACAAACGGCCTGTTCGTAACCACCTTAACCAACAGCAGGGCAACGGCAGTCTTGCTAAATTTCACGCGGACGACGATCGGTGGGCAAAATGGCGCCAACCCGCGCCGCCGCCTTCGGTGCCGAATGTAAGGGACAAACCTCCCGCGCCCGGGATGCCGATCCCGCCGCCGATCGTGATCTTGCCTCGTCTCCCGGTTCCGCTACGATGACGGGCGTGGATCCCAGAACCAAGCTGCTCGACGAGCTCGTCGAGCAGTACTTGACCCCGATCATGAAAGCTGCGGGCTTCCGCAAGTCTGGTAAGCGACGCTGGCTTGCTGGACAGGCGCCGGACAACATGATCTTGTTGGATATGCGCCCCCATCAATCGGACGTCCACCAGGTTGGCTTCTTTGTTGAATGGTCGGTGATCCCGGCTGCCGTGCTAGACTATCGGAATCGGAACAGTCCGAAGGTCAGGCGTCCCGATATCACGTGGGGGATCTTGTCCGATCGGGTCGTCGTGTCACCTGAGATCGCCGTCTCTTTTAACATCGATGGTGACGAGACGCGCTGGATGTTCTCAATGTCCGACGGAATTGACGAGTGTGGGGCGGCTTTGCGGCGGTTGCTCTCCGACGACGGCTTGCTGGACCGGTTGTTGCAGATGCGCGACCGCCAGCACTTGCTTCAGGTGCTGGATATGAAGAGTCAAACCCGGCTGCCTGCGGGTACACCTCCCGGTTGGCCGTGGCGCTATCTTGCGATGTACATCAACGACGGCGATCTCGAGCTCCTGGACAGCATGCTCGCACCACTCGAGGAGAAGTATCCCGAGCCCGACCTGGCGACGCCCTCGCGACAGCGGTACTACGAATTTTTGGTCTGGCTGCGACAGCGACTCAACGCCCGCCTCGCTGAGCTCCGGAACTAACGCGGGTGGATTGAAAAGTTCGATGGTTCCGGTCGCGGGCTCACTGAGGTGATCTCAGCGACTTTCAGGTGAGTCGGCCGTGTTCGAAATGGGTGAGGACGAGTGCGGC
>NZ_JBHSIS010000014.1:0-48277 GCF_042653545.1 Actinophytocola glycyrrhizae | reverse complement strand
ATCTACACCACCGCGTCAGCGGCCTGAAAACAGTCAGCCCCCGGTGACAACCGAAGTCTGGGCAGACCCCTCCGACCGCACCACGACCAGAACCGACAAGGCCGGTACGTCCGAGGCGAAGACCACTGATTTCGCCTACCTCGGGTTGACGGACAAGGTTGCTGCGGAGGAGATCGCCGGGCAGCTCGACCGCACCTACCAGTACGACGCGTACGGGCGCCGGCTCACCCAGCAGAAGAAGGACACTGACGGGTCGGGGCCGGAGGTCGCTGAGGACTCCTTCTACGGCTACAACCCGCACACCGACGTCGAAACCCTCACTACTACTGCGGGGGACACGAAGGCTACGTACGGCTACACCGCCTACGGCAACAACGACGAGCAGTCGTTCAGCGGGATCGACAAGCCGGATGCCCAGAACCCGGGCAAGGAGCCGTTCAACTTCTACCGCTATACCGGCAAACGGTTCGATCCAGACTCCGGCGGCTACGATATGGGGTTTCGCGACTACCAACCCGGTATCAACCGCTTCACCGTCCGCGACACCTACAACGGCGCCCTCGCCGACGTCAACCTCGGCACCAACACCTGGACCGGCAACCGATACAGCCTCGCCGGCGGCAACCCCATCACCGGCATCGAAATCGACGGCCACATTGCCTACCTCGGTGGAAACACCAGCGTCAGCATCCCCCGCGCCGCTGCCTCTGACGCAGCCATCGCAACAGCACAGAACCTTGTCTCTGCCAATCCGGTCGGCAGCCATGTAGAACTACCCGCACTTGCCGAACCGAGCCAGACATCCTCTATTTTGCCGCCAGGTACGGGACCCGACCAGGATCCGAGTGTTCCAGGAAGGGGGGAAGAGACCGGCGAAACCAACGTCAGGCGGACTCCTCGGTTCAATTCTTATTGCGATGTCCCAGGTATTGGCCAGCGACTCGCCCCAGCAAGAAGGCATTCAAGTCAACATCAATGAACAGGCTAAAAATTGCCTGAACGCTGATACGTCGTACGTTGCAGAAATATTTTACCATCCACTCGATCGTGACACTCGTCGGGCAACTGGGGCGGAAGCCTGCCTCCACGGACGCGTTGTCAAGAAGGACGAGGCAGGTCGGTTCACGCCGCCCGGCTGGAAGAAAGGCATGGATCGCGGGCACCTGATTGGGAGGCAATTCGGGGGCAGTAACACCAAACCGGAAAAATTCGTTCCGCTATACCCAAATGTCAATCAGCAGCAACAAATGAAGAACGGTGCCGAGCAAGCCGTAGTCGATCGTCTCAACAGAGGCGAACGAGTCTACTACTTCGTCCGACCGATGTACGGAGCGGATGCGTATGTGCCGGAAAGAATAGAAATATATGTCCGCCGCAACAACTCGCCGGACGCCACATATATCATTAACAACAAATAGAGCAAGAGGCCGCCGGTGTCTTCCGGACCTCACTCGAGCACCTGTGAGCGGGATGATGTAATGTCGGCTCCACATGCTCGGGTCACGTGGAGGGAGGCGAGGTTGTTGAACAGTGCTGTCGATGAGCTTTGCGCGCTGGTCGGTCTTACCGATTTCGCACAACCCGAATATCAATGGGATGAAATCGAGCACTCTTTGGGGCTCCGGCTCCCGGATGACTACAAGGAGCTGGTCGGCAAATTTCCACCAGGTCATTTCCAAGGATTTTTGCATGTAATCCGACCAGGCGACGTGGGCGAAGCGTCGTCAGAATATCTCGGCTATTACAGTCATCGACTCGACGACATGAGGACTTGGCGAGCCGACGAGCCCGATCGCTTCCCATATCCGATCTTTCCGGAGTCGGGCGGCCTCATTCCGTGGGGTGTGACAACCCAAGGAGACCTGTTCTTCTGGGCAACGGATCTAACCGACCCGAATTCATGGCCAGTGGTTGTAACCGACTACGAATTTTCTAACTGGAAGAAGGTATCCAAGGGTCTGGCCAGTTTTCTTCGTGATGTCGTGACTGGGCGATTTGATGGCCAACCTTACGGGGCTGACTCAGCGTCCAATACGCCGTGGTGCAGAATCAGTGCACCCCAACCTGCAGTGACACGCACCAGTTTCGAGGGATTCTGGCGGAACTTGCCTGACTCCGGGCAACGCCCGGTCAACGCAATGCAAGATATTTTTGCGATTCTTTCGGTGTCACGTACAATGAATCAGTCGATCGAATGGGCTCCGATCGAGGCCAGGTTAGGCATAACGCTTCCTTCCGACTATAAATCCTTTGTCAACACCTTTGGGTCCGGTACTGTCGGTGATGTAAGCATTATGGCGCCTGGTGCTCAGTACGACAGCGATGTCCTGCAGTTCATCGAAACTGTGCAGGCTATGTTCGGTGGTGATCAGCGACGAAAGGAGATAGGGCCACCCATATACCCTGAACCGCAAGGAATGATTCCCTGGGGTCGAGTTAAGGGAGAGGGCATCTGTTGGTGGGCGCCCGTGTCCTCGGATTCTCTATCATGGGGGATCGTCGAGTCTAGCACGGGAATGTCGATCAAATATTCCCCAACCTTGTCATTCAGCTCTTTCCTGTTGGCGTACATGTCCGGGCGCGAGCGACTATTTGCAACTGGTGAGCTGATTCGAGGCCCTATATCCTTCGTTCCTGCGGTGGATTGATGTCATACCTGCGGCTGGACACACCGGGCACACCCGTGGCCATCGAAACCAGCGCTGCGCTGCAGACGGACGATGGGAACTGGTCGCCAAACGTCGCCATGCAACTCCGCGCAGAGTGCTCGACCTCGTCGCTGACGACACCGCGGAGCCCGGCCTCGCCGCCTGGTCGGGTGAGCGCCGTGAGCCGCCGGCCGACGGCAGCATCCCGGCGCTCACGATCCCGAGGGCGCCCGGCCGGCCGGCCGCCCGGCTCTGGACTTCCGCGTATCGTTCACCGCACGGGGCGGCAGGCGCAGCGTCTGGTTCGTGCGCTTCGTGGGCAACGGGTCCTCGGCCGTCAAGCTGCAGAGCATCGCCTTCGTCGACCGGGCCGACGAGGCCGCGGGGGTGGGCGCCGCGGGTGGTGGCACACGGACTGCGGACGACCCGGTCGCCGTCGGGTCGTACCGGGTGCGCAGGCTGCTGTGCGAGGCGGCATGGCAGGGTATATCTGGCCGTGACGCCGGACGGGTGCCCGGTCGCGCTGAAGGTCATCCGCGCCGAGAACGCGGGCGACCGTGAGTTCCGGATCCGGTTCCACCGTGAGATCATGGCGGCCAGCCGGGGCAGTGGGGCGCACACGTTCCCGGTCATCGACGCGGACCTCGCCGGTCCCGCGCCCTGGCTGGCCACTGCGGCCGCGCTGACGACTGGACGTCGAGCCTGTCGGTGATGGTTGATCGCGCTGCGCGACCCGTGCAGCGTCGTGGTCCACTCCGATCGCGGAGCCCAGTTCCGGTCGACGGCCTACCGGCGCGTCCTGCGTGTTCACGGGCTGATCGGCCCGATGGGCCGGGTCGGCGCGTGTGGCGACAACGCAGCCATGGAATCATTCTTTTCGTTGCTGCAAAAGAATGTTCTCGACACACGACGGTGGCACATCCGGGAGGAACTCCGGCTGGCGATCGTGTCCTGGACCGAGACGAAGTACCACCGCAAACGCCGACAACGCGCCCTGGGCAAACTCACCCCAGTCGAGTTTGAGACCATCAACACAACCGCGTCAGCGGCCTGAAACCAGCCAGCTCCCGGTGTCAACCGAAGTCGGGTCGGCGGTCGACCGCGGAACCACGGCCGACGCGCTGCGCTTCGAACTGAACACCGGCAACGCGCTCGGCACCGGTAGCGTCAAGTGGCACTACCAGAAGGCAGTCGACCAGTTCAACCGATTGTCGGAATGGCTTGACGACGTGCGCAAGGGCAATATCGTCGCCGGTGACGCCGACATCACAGTCGCCAAGACCGAAGCAGGCGATCTGTGGGACACGTTGAACACCTCGGATCGCACCGGTAACGTAGTCGCCGACATCAAAGCCAAGGACGCCAGTGGAAACCGCCACTTCCGCAACACGTTGAAGAAGGCGACCGGCAGGGCGGCGGTCAGCTACCTGACTGCCGCCGAGTTCGATTACGACGCACGTGGTGAACCAACGCAGAAAGGTCCGGCGAAGTTCACAGCGCGTGGTTTCATCGCCGTAGACCTGCTCGGTTTTGGCGTCAACGTGCGCAACGGAGGTGTCGGGGACGCTGTTTTCGACCTGTTCGACGTCACCGGCATCGGTCGCCAATACCTCGGGATGCCCCAATGCCCGCCCAGCGGCTGCGTGGCATGAGCGATGGCCAACCAGATTCCTTACAATGTCTCCATGACAGAGCACTGGAGACGTGTCGACCTACCCAATGGTACGTCCGTCCCGGTTCGCCGCAACAGCCCCGCAGACGCGGCCTTCTCCCATGACGTCACCGCGCTGGGTTCTGGCGTGCCCATGTCGTGGAGCCTGGGTACGCTGGGTGACCTCATGTGGATGCGGTTGCCTGAGACCCGTCCTTTCCTGGCCGAACGAATCGCCAGAGCGGTGCAAGACGCCATCGATCAAGACGACGAGTTGATTTTGCTGGTCGGACCTGTTGCTGCGGACGCATTGTGGCATCCGGTCATGCGCCCGGCGCTGGACAGCTACCCCAACACCAAGGACCGAGTAGCTGCGCAGTTCCTGGTGGTCGGCGAGGCATACCTTGCCGACCACCCTGACTGGGACGCAAGGCGAGGCGCTCTGGAGAACTACGTGTTCAGCAACCTCCAAGAACCCGAATACCGCCACATCGTCGAAGAGGTAGACCCTGCGCTGGCATCTCTCATCGAGGCGGTGGGAGGGTGAATGGACGGTCGTGCGGGTCCGAACCCTGTCCGGCTATGGCCTGTCGAACGTAAATCCGGCGGGGCGCCGCCGATCGCGTGACGGGGTGTGCATCGTCATCATCGGGACGGCTGACGACCAGGGCGTGATGGTGTTGAAGTACCCGGACAAGGGCCACGACCCGAAGACGATCGACGCGGCCTGCGGACTGTTGACGTTGCTCGGCGAGCGAGTTGTGGAGAACCTCGGCGTCTGACCCTCGGACACCCCACTCAAAGACCGATGCGACACCGCGACCTGCGCAGACCCGAGGGTCTATCCCATGATCGGCTCTGGCGCACTTTCGGTGGCGGTGTGGTGGGGTCCCGGCGGAGCCGGGGTTTGGGGTTGTCATGATCGTTTGTGACTGAGATGGCGAAGCTTGTCAGCGCGGTGTTCTCGGGACTTTCGGAGCTGTCGATCGAGGATGTCGAGGACGCTGGCGATGTGATCGTGGTGCGGGCATCGACCAGGGGCGAGGAGGTGGCGTGTCCTGCTTGTGGCACTCCGACGGGCCAGGTTCACGCCTTCCACGAGCGAATCCCCGCGGATGTGCCGGTCGATGGGCGCCGGGTGCTGGTGAGGTTGCGGATGCGTCGGATGCGTTGCCCGGTAACCGAATGCGCCCGCCAGACCTTCCGAGAACAGGTACCAGGTCTGGTCGAGCGATACCAGCGACGCACCGTCCGGCTCGGTGAACAGGTCCGTCGTGTCGTGCGCGAGCTGGCCGGCAGGGCCTCCGCCCGGTTGCTGCCAGCGATCGGTATCGAGGTCGGGCGGGACACCGCGGTGCGGGTCTTGATGGGCATCCCGCTGCCGGATCGCGCGGTTCCGCGGGTGCTGGGGATCGATGACTTCGCTCTGCGCAGGGGTCATGACTACGCCACCGTGTTGATCGACGCCGACACCGGTGCTCGGATCGACGTGCTGCCCGGCCGCGGCGCCGAGGTGGTAGCTGGTTGGCTACGGACCCATCCAGGAGTCGAGGTCGTGTGCCGGGATGGTTCGGCGGCCTATGCGCAGGCTGTGCGGGATGCGCTGCCGAACGCGGTCCAGGTCGCCGACCGATGGCATACCGGCCCAGCCGGGTGGTGCGCCGCTCCCCTGCGGCGGCCCATGCGGCCCCACCGGACGCGGCGGTGGTGGCCCTGACCGGTGGATCCTGGGCATGCCTCCGCCCAAGGGCGCGCTCCGCCGGATCCAGATGCCACCGAAGACAGCCCGGAACCCGAGACGTTCTACCGAGGCATGTCCTGGGGTGAGTACCGCCAACAGCTTGAAGCCTACGGCTCGCTGTACCCGAGGTACGGCGAGACGTTCGTGACGCAGGAAGTTGCTTACATCGAACAGTTGGCGGCTCGGCACCCAGAGGACTACGAGGTGTTGGTGTCCTTCTCGATGTTGCCGGGAACCCGCGACGCACTTCTCGAGGCGGGTGCACGCGACCTGGCGGTCTCCCAGGGTGTTCGGGAACTGGGCCTCGATTACCTGCCAGTACTGGCGACCAAGAAGGCCGGTAGGAGCCAGGTGCACATCAAGGTCGAGTTGGGATACCTCAACTTCGGCTTGCGAAAGGGCTCTGTCAAGATTTTCAACGACCGGATCCTGGGCTGGGAGATTGTGCAGGTGTTTCACGATGAGTAACTGCGACGAATTGCGATCCGTGCTGTACGACAGCGCTCTATCTAACTCCGAGCGTATGGTGCGGATTCAGCAGATGAGCGGCATCGAGGGCTGCGTGGCGGACGCAATCGTGGTGGCGACGGAGGAGCAGGACTGGGCGACGTTCGAGGTGTACCTGCGGGCGGCAGTACACCACCCATCATCGGCGATAACCGCGTCGTTGTGCGCAGCGCTGAGCCTGAAGGCTCCTGAGGTGCCGAACGAGGACACGCTTGAAGTGCTGGGCGAGGTCGCTGACCCGGCTTCCCTGGATTGCTTGCGTGAGATCTTGTACTGGGACCCTGAGTGGGACGAGTACCACCACCTCAACGTCAAGGCACTGTCGGCAATTCACAAGGTGGGAACAGCTGAAGCCTGGGGGTTGATTGCGGCCGCGACCGATCACCCCGCGGCCGCCGTCGCAGACCGGGCACGGACGATGGTCGACAGGCGGTAACCAAGCACGCATCGATTTGACCGACGGGCGACCACATCGAGGTGTGGGGTCTCGACCCATGTGGACAACCGCCGCTATCGCGCGGACGCCCTGCTGGCACATGACTGCCGCGTCGCTCGCTGTCGGCCGGTAGGTCCCGGACGCGGCCAGCGCGGACACGGCGATGTCGTGACCCATGCCGCGACCTCGTAGCGGGCGGACGTCGGCGAGCACGTGCGCCACACCTCGATGCGTGGGGTCGAGCCAGGCGCGTGCGACGGATGGCTGGAGGGAGCTGACCTGGGCAAGCGGCCGTCGTCGTAGGACATATCGATCCAGAATTTTCCCAGAATGAGGTCGGTAGACCACGGCAGCCAACAACAGGCGACGGGCACGTTCCCGCAGGTCAGCGGGGGAAGTGGCCATATCGCCGCAGGCCACGATAGGCCCGAATAAGATCAAGGGGTCGCAGGTTCAAATCCTGTCAGCCCGACGGTCGCGATAGGCCCGCTGGTTCTGGATGAAAGTCCAGGTCAGCGGGCCTTTTTGCTGTCCGGGTGACGATCTTGCGCGACCGTCTACTTAGGTCTAAATGGAGATCAACAAGGGCAAGAAGGAGAAAAATAAGGAGACGATCATGGTTGGGCTTTGACCAACGGCCATGTGGGGTCGCCTTACAGGCTCTCCTCCGTCATCCGGGCTCAACGGACGTCATCGGTGGTCAATCGCTGCTGGGTTGGGTCCGGTTGCGGGCCGGTTGGTGGTGGTTGCGCCCGGCTGACGGCGGCGTGAGCGGGTCGATGACTGGTGTGGATGGCTGGGGTGTGGTCTGGCCGGTTCATCGCGGCAGATCGCCTGCGAAAGCCGTCGTGTCGATGGGGATGCCGAAGCGAGGAACGGCCGCCACCTCCGTGGGGGGAGGTGGCGGCCGTGTGCTGGGGTGGTGTCAGGCGGTCAGGTCGATCGCGGGGATGGTCGCGGCGGGTAGGGCGAGTCGGGTGAGCCGCTCGGCGCTGTGTTCGGCGTCTGGCGTGGTGGTGTTGCCGGTGAGGGTGTGGAGTGCGGTGGTCCACCGGTGTTGGAGGGCGTTGATGAGGCGTGTTCAGGGCGGACTTCGTCGCGCGCGACCCTTCCGGCAACTGGGTGGCTGTCGAGGCCAAAACCGGCCGCGGTGCACGCATTACGCCGGGGCAGGCAACGGGGTATCCCGCGTTGAGCACGGTCGGTGCGATCGTCGACACGTCGAAGCTGCGGGGCTTCGGTTTCCCAAAGGGGGCCTCTGTGACGATGGGTATCGAGATTGACCTTTGGAGTTGTCCAGCATGTGGCTCTTGACGGAGCAGTTCCTGGCGCGGTTCACGGAACACGCCGCCACCGGGGGTTGGCGCGTTGATACGGTCGACGATGATGATTTTGCGGGCTTCACGCGTGAGGAAGGGTTGGAGGTCGAAGCCCAGTTCGGGCTGGATCTGACTCCGCGTGACTACGGTCTGTCGCTGAATCCGTCGCTGGGGGTGCGGCACCCGGGCGTTGATGATCTCGCGGCCAATTTGCTCGGTTTCGGTGGTGGTGCCGCTCAGGCTGGTGCCACGCTCGCGGATCTGGTGTACGAGGCCGGTCGTCGCGACCTGATGTGGGTCGTCGAGTCGGAGGAGGACGTCGCCCCTGTTGTACAGCGTCTGCTGGTGGACCTCGAAACGTACGGCGAACCGTTTTTCGAGCGGTTCACGTCACTGCCCGACCTCATCGACAACCTGGAACAGACTGCGACGACGACCGTGCCGTTCGCGCACCTCGCGGTCGCACACGCCATCAGCGGGAACACAGCGCGGGTGCCGGCGGTCCTGCGCCGTATGGCGGACTGGGCCGGACAACAGCCTCCGCTGGTAGCGCAACAGGCTAAACGGTTCCTGACCGAGTTCGGGGCCTACTTCGACATCGCGTGGAACTGAACCGCGGCAGTGAGGTGATCTCACCAAGCTCGGCTTAGGTGAAGGGCGTAGCGGTGGGATGGTTGGCTCTGTTGCTGGTGGGAGCCTGTGAGAGGTGGGCGGGGAGCCTCCTGGTAGGACTGGATTTGCGAAGATCAAGTCCGAGGTCAGGGCTCCCCGTGATTGCCTATCGTGCCATGCTCGACGTGCCGCGTGACCTCGCCCAGTACGGCAGCCGGTTGCTGCATGCCGAATGTCGTCGGCGCGGTACTCGCAAGAACAGCAAGGTTCTGACCTGCTTTTGGCAGGCGGTGCTGGGGTTGCGCTGGTTCCGGCAGAACGCCGAGGTCGCCGCGTTGGCGAGGGACCACGGAGTCTCCCGTGCCACCGGGTACCGCTACCTCGACGAGGTCATCGATGTGCTCGCCGACCAAGCACCGGATCTGCATGACGCCCTGGCCAAGGCCAAAGCCGACGGACTCGCGTATGTGATCCCCAACGGAAAGATCTTCTCTACTGACCGGTACAGCGAGAAAACCCTGAGTGTCGACGGGAAACAGATCGATCTCTGGTACTCCGGCAAGCACCGCGAGCCCGACGGCAACGTCCAAGCACTCTCCGAACCAGACGGTCTCCCGCGATGGGTGGCCGACGTCGAACCCGGCTCCACCCACGACCTGACCGCGGCCCGCGAGCACGTCCTCGGCGCCCTGTACTGGGCCCACTCCCAGCTCGACCTGCCCGCACTCGCCGACGGCGACTACGAAGGCGCGGGCATCGAAGGTCGGTGAGCTGTCCAGGAGACCGTGGTCCACGAGTACGACCAGGACGGTCTGCCGTCGAGGACGTACGGCGCCAGCACCTACGCCTCGGAGCACCTGTACTCCCCGTATGGCGAGTCGCTGCGGGTCACGCTGGGGACGAGTCCGAACAAGGTGTGGGTGAACGCCTCCTACGAGGAGGGTACTCGGAGGCTCGCGAACTTCGAGATCCGCCGGGACAAGACCGTCCAGCCGCAGGTCGCCAACCGGGCGTTCTCCTCATGAAGGCGGGCGGAGCCTACGTGCCGCTGGACCCCGAGCACCCGGCTGACCGGTTGGCGTACATGCTCACGGACACCGGTGCGGGAGTGGTGTTGACCCTGGAAACGTTGCGCGACAGGCTCCCTGCCACATTCCCCGGTCGCGTGCTGTGCCTCGACACCGAGTGGGCGGACATCTCCACCTCGCCGGGCACGTCACCGGGGTCGGGAGTGCGCGCGGAAAACCTCGTGTACGCGATGTACACCTCGGGATCCACAGGCCGTCCGAAGGGCGTCCTCATTACACATCGCGGCTTAAACAACTACCTGTGGTGGGCGATTGACGGCTACGGGCTGCCGTCGGGGTCCGCGACCCCCATGGTCGGTTCGATCGCCTACGACCTGTCGGTGCCGAACTTCTACCTGCCGCTGATCGGGGGCAGGACGGTGCACCTGTTGCCGGTGGTGGACCGGGTGCCGAACCTGGCGGCCCTGCTCGCCGCACCCGGCGACTTCAGCCTGCTGAAGATCACCCCGGGGCACCTCGACGTACTCCGGGCACTCCTGGTCGACCGGCGGGTGACCTCGGTGAACACCTTCGTGGTCGGCGCGGACGAAGTCCGGCCGGAGACGATCGTCGGCTGGCAGCGGATCGCACCGACGGCCACCATCATCAACGAGTACGGGCCCACCGAGACGGTGGTCGGCTGTTCGGTGTACCCGGTTGGTGAGAGTTTCGACCCGGCCGCCCCGGTGCCGATCGGCAAACCGATCGCGAATATCCGGATGTACGTGCTCGACGAGCAGCTCGACCCGGTGCCCATCGGTGTGACCGGCGAGCTCTACATCGGCGGGGACGGGGTGGCGCGTGGGTACCTCGGCAGACCGGACCTGACCGCCGAGCGTTTCCTGCCCGACCCCTACGCACCCGAACCCGGAGGTCGGCTCTACAGGTCGGGCGACCTGGCGAGACGTCGCCCGGATGGGGACATCGACTTCCTCGGCAGGATCGACCACCAGGTGAAGATCAACGGGTACCGCGTGGAACTGGGCGAGATCGAGGCGCGCCTGTTGTCGCACCCGGGGGTGTCCGAGGCGGTCGTCATCGCCCGGTCGGCACGGTCGGGGCACAAGCGCCTGGTCGCGTACCTCGTCGCGGCCCCGAGAGAAGCGCCGGGAACCGAGTCGGCCGAGTCCGGGGAGCTCGTGTCGTGGGTGTCGCGGGCACTCCCCGCACACATGGTGCCTGCCCAGTTCGTGCTGCTCGAGAGGATGCCGCTGACCCAGGCGGGCAAGGTCGACCGGACCGCCCTGCCCGACCTGGCCGGACAACGAGGTGCGCAACGGGGTTAGAACGCCTGGTCCAGCTCACCGACGCGGACCGCGGTGCGCAACAGCACGCGGGCACCGGCGACGAGGTCGTCGTCGCCGGTGCTCTCCTCGGGTACGTGGCTCGAGCCGCCACGGCTGGGGACGAAGAGCATGCCGACCGGTGCCACCGACGCGATGATCTGCGCATCGTGTCCGGCACCGCTCGGTAGGTCCGTCCTGGACAGCCCGAGGTCGTCGGCGGCGTCACCGATCGCCGCGCGCAGTCCCCGGTCGGCGATGGACCCCGGGTACCGGTCGGTGACCGATGCCTCGATCCGGGTACCGGTTCTGGCACCCACCTTGGCGAGCTCGTCCGCGAACGCGCGTTCGGCCTCTTGGAGCCGCGTCTCCGAGAGGTCGCGCAGGTCGACGGTCAACCGGACCACGCCGGGGATGACGTTGGTGACGTCGGGATCCACCTGGAAGCGACCGACTGTGGCGACTGTGCAGAGCCCTCTGCGGGCCACATCCTCCGCGGCGAGCACGACGCGGGACGCCGCGGCGAGGGCGTCTGCGCGGAGATCCATCGGCACTGTGCCAGCGTGTCCTGCTTCGCCGTGCACCGCCACCGTGATCACGGTGCGGCACGTGATGCCCTCCACGACGCCGATTTGGTCGCCACCGCGTTCCAGCACGGGGCCCTGCTCGATGTGCAGTTCCAGGTAGGCGCCGATCGAACCGGTCGCCCACTGCGCCGCCGTCACCGCGTCCGGATCACCGCCGACGGCACGCAACGGCTCGCGCAGCGAACCACCGGAGCGGTCCAGCAGTTCGTCGGGCGTGTACTGGAGTTCGCCGGTCACGGCGAGCGAACCCCAGAAAGGACAGGGGAAGAGAGCGCCCTCCTCGTTGGCGAAGGCGATGACGACCGGCTCGTAACGCATCCGCGCTCCGTGGTCGCCGAGCGACTGCAGCACCTCCAGCGCGGCGAGCACGCCATAGGCACCGTCAAGGGCCCCACCGTGGATGACTGTATCCAGGTGGGAGCCCATGAGCAGCGCCTGCCGCCGTCCGGGAGCGCTGTCCGGCTGGCGCACGACCAGGTTGCCCGCCTGGTCCACCGTCGCCACGAGGCCCGCCTGCCGCGCCTGCTCGGTCACGTAGGCGATGCCCTGCCGGTCCGCGGCGCTGAACCCGGGTCGAGTGACACCACCACGCGAATCCGCGCCGATCCTGGCCAGTTCCCGGATGCGCGTGAGCAGTCGGTGTCCGTCGATGTCTGGCAGCGACGAGGACGCTCCACTCGCCGCGCTTCTGCCGCCGTGGGCGGGGACAAGGTTCACGGTGCGATGATTCCGCGACCGGCGCGCTCACCACTATTGGCCATGAGACTAGGGTTTCCGCGTTGCCCGACCTGAGTCTAGTGCGCGGTCCCGCATCCGCCGGTGCACATCAGGTCATGCTCACCCCGCTCGGTCGGCGGCGAACCCGTGGGCGAGTCTGAGAAACCGCTGGACCATCGTGTCGACCGAGGAACGGTCGTAGAGGGCGGTGGCGTAGTGCCACCGGCACCGGAACGAACCGTCCGGCTGGTCCTCGGTGTCCAACGTCATGTCGTACTTCGACGTCGTGAACGGCAATGTGACAGGTTCGGCGCGCAGTCCGTCCACAGACCATTCGACGGTGCGTGCTCCTGGCACCCCGCTGCCGAAGGCTACCTGGAACAGCGGTGTGCGGCTCGTGTCACGCGGCGGGTTGACCGCCTCGACCACCTTCTCGAAAGGCGCGTCCTGGTGGGCGAGCGCGTCCAGCACCACCCGCCGGGTGCTGCCGACCAGTTCAGGAAAGGTCGGCGCGCGCACATCGTCGAGGCGCAGCACGATCGTGTTGACGAACGGGCCGACCGTGCCGGCAAGTTCCGGCAACGGCCTGCCGGACACCACGGTGCCGATGCTCAGGTCGTGCTGCCCGGTGACTTCTGCCAATGCTGCGGCGAACACCGAGAGCATCACCACGAACGGGGTCGCGCCCTGCGTGCTGCCGAGCCGCCGGAGCGTCCTGCCTGCCGGGGCGGGGACGTCGAACGTGACGACGTCCCCGCTGTCGGGCAGTACCGCTGGCCGCGGCCGGTCAGTCGGCAACCGCAGCGTTTCGGCGCCGGTGAGCCGGTTTCGCCACCACGAGAGCAACGCGGGCAGCCTGTCGCCGTCGAGCTCCGCTCGCTGCCAGGCCGCGAAGTCCGCGAACTGGAGGACGGGTGGCGCGGGTGGCGCCGCGCCGGACGAGGTGGCTCGGTAGGCCGTGCCGAGGTCGCGGCTGAGCACTCCCACCGACCAGCCATCCACCGCGATGTGGTGCACCGCCAGCACGAGGAGGTGCTCATCGTCGGCCACGCGCACGAGGTCGGCGCGTACTGGTGGTTCTGCCAGATCGAACGGCTGGTTCACCAGCGCCGTCGCGATCCGCACCGTACCGGTGACGGAAGCCGGTGTGGACGCGATGGCCAGGCAGTTCACGCTCCGGCCCTTCGACCTCCGCTCGGAGACGCCCTTCCGGGCCGAGGTTGTGCGCGTGTCGGACCACGACCACGCGCTCCTGTTCTCCTTCCATCACATCGCGACCGACGGCTGGTCCCTCGACATCTTCGAACGGGAACTAGCGGACGCCTATGCCGCGATCATCGCGACCGGGGCGTGGCAGCCCGGCGGGGAAGCGACCCAGTACAGCCGGTTCGCGCGCTGGCAGCGGACGACGCTGACTTCGGAGGTGGAAGGACGGCAGGTGGCCTACTGGCGAGCCGCGTTGCCCGCCGAACCGCAGCCCCCGTCGCTGCTGGCCACCCGCCGGTCGGACGTGATCGACTCCGGGCCTTCTCGCAAGCACGTCTGCGACGTACCCGTGGAGGTGCGAGCCGCGATCGAGTCGGTGAGCGCCGCATTCGACGTCACCTCGTTCGCCGTGGTGCAGGCGGTGGTGCAGGCGGTGGTGCAGGCGGTGGTGCAACGGTATTCGGCCTATCCCAACGTCGTGCTCGGCACGACGACACTCAACCGCAAGAAGCCGGAGTTCGAGTCGTGCCTCGGCTTCTTCGTCAACACGATTCCCCTGTACACCGACCTGTCCGACAACCCGTCCTTCGCAACGGCGCTCCGCCGGAGCAAACAGACACTGACCGGCGCACTGTCCCACGACGACATCCCGTTCCACCGGATCGTCGACGGTGTCCACGGGCAGTCGGCGCACGAGCGGGCGACCCTGTTCCGGGTCGTCGTCGAGCAGCAGCCGCTCACCGCCGCCGGCGAACGCCGGTGGCGGGACATCACCACCGAGCTGACCGGTTTCGACGACAAGGGCGCGAAGGTCGACCTGGCCTTCTTCTTCCTCACCGGCACGGATTCGCTTCGCCTGCTCGTCGAGTACGACTCGGCGCTCTTCGACGAGACGATGGTGACCGGTCTGGTCCGCGCCCTGTTCACTCTGATCCTGTCCGGCGCTGGCAACCCGGACACGGCCATCGCGGACCTCGATCTTCTCGACCAGGACGGCGCTCGCCTGATGCGCACAATCCGACGCGGTGCACCACCACGGGACGTGCCGCCGGTCAGCGACATCATCCGAGGGCTCGGCCGGCTGCACGGACCGAGGATCGCGATCCAGGCACGCGACGAGGTGCTCACGTTCGCCGAACTCGTGCGCCGCGCCGAGGGGGTCGCGAGCGAACTGATCGCCCGTGGGCTGCGTCCCGGTACGTTCGTCGGAGTGGCTGCCGACCGTTCGGTGCACTCCATCGTCGCGGTGCTCGGCACCTGGCTCGCCCGCTGCGCCTACGTGCCGATCGACCCGGCGCTGCCCGCGGCACGCCGACGGCGGATGGTCGGCGACGCGCGGATACCGGTCGTGCTCGGGTCCGTTTCCACCGCGGACGGACCTGTCCTGGACGTGCGTGAACTGACCGGTGACCGCCGGCACGATCTCCCGGTCCGCACCACCGAGCCCGAGGACATCGCCTACGCCATGTTTACCTCGGGCACGACCGGAAGGCCGAAGGCCGCGCTGGTCACCCACGCGAACCTGGCGAACCTGATCCAGGGGTTGGAGGAGACGTGGGAGGTCGCCGACTGGAGCACCGAGGTTGTCTCCCTCAACGCGCCCCTCGTCTTCGACGCGTCCGTCCAGCAACTCGTCGCTCTGCTCGGTGGGGCGAAGGTGGTGATCGTGCCGGAGGCGGTGCGCCTCGACCCGGAGGACATGCTCGACTACCTCGCCCGCTCGGCGGTCACGCTGCTCGACTGCGTGCCGTCGCAGCTCCAGCTGCTGGTGGAGAACGGTTTGCTCACGCGCGCGGACCTGGCTCTGCGGCGGATCGCCACGGGTGGGGAGGCGTTGCCCGCCTCGCTGTGGGCACCACTCGCGCAGGCGCAGCACCTGCGCGTCTATAACGTCTACGGACCGACCGAGACCACAGTCGACGCGACGTGCCAACGAGTACACGCCGACGTCACGCGTCCTGCGATCGGCGTGGAGCTGCCCGGCGTGTCGTTGTTCATCGCCGACGAGCGACGGCGACTCGTGCCCTACGGCGCGGTGGGGGAGTTGTACATCGGTGGCGGCGGAGTTGGCCCGGGGTACCTCGACGAACCGGAACTCACCTCGGCGCGGTTCGTCGACGCCCCGTGGGGACCGGACGGGGAACTGGTTCGCGTCTACCGCACGGGCGACAGAGCCCGGCTCTGCCAGGGCGGTGCGGTGGAGTACCTGGGACGGCTCGACAACCAGGTGAAGATACGTGGTCAGCGGGTGGAGCTCGGCGAGATCGACGCCACGCTCGACAATCACGCGTCGGTACACGCCGCCGTGACACTCGCGGTGGACGACGGCGAACGCGGCGCCTCCCTCCACGCGTTCGTGGTCGTCGATGAGGGCGGTGTGGACGACGGCGGTCTTCGGCAGCACCTGCTCGGCACGTTGCCGGAGCACATGGTGCCCGCGCACATCCACCGCGTATCGCGACTCCCCGAAACGGCGGCAGGCAAGGTGGACCACGCGGCCCTGCGGGAGCTCGCCCGGTCCTCCTCGGCGCCACCCACACCGGAACCCGTGCTCTCCGCGCCCGCTGACCCGGTCGAGCGTCAGCTCGTCAACGCCTGGCGGGACGTTCTCGGCATCGCCGAGCTGAACGTGGATTCGCACTTCTTCGAGATGGGCGGGCACTCGGTCACCGCGGCCCGCCTGATCGCCCGGGTGCGCCACGCGTTCGACGTGCCGGTCACCTTCGGCCACCTGCTGCGTGCGCCCACACCACGTGGGCTGGCCGCACACGTGCGGTCACGTGGTCGTGGGAAGGCGACCCGCTCCCGCACCCGGCGGCGGCACGTCGTCGAACTGGTCGCTGCTCGCGATGACGCCCCCATCGTCTGCCTGCACCCCCTCGGGGGAGACGCGAACGTGTACCGGCATTTCGTGTCCGCGCTTCCGGTGCCCAAGACGGTCTACGGCGTCTTCGACGGTGCCACGGACGGGGGGCCCGGACGACGTGGCCGACACCCGAGGCCATGGTGCGCGGCTACTCCGACGAGATCGCCGGTGTCCTCGCCGGGCAACCGTGCCACCTGGTGGGATGGTCGATGGGCGGGTTACTCGCCCACGCCGTCGCCGGAGTACTCGAAGAGCGCGGAGCGACGGTGTCCTCCGTCTCGCTCTGGGACTGCGGCTTCTCGGCCGCACGCGACATCCGTCCGTCCACACCGGACTGGATGGAAGGTGCTGTCTCGGTGCTCGCGTCCCTCGTACCCGACGGGGAGGAGAAAGTGGATCTGCGTGCGACGCTGCGAGCCCACGGCGGCCCGGCGGAGAGGCACCTCGGGCAATGGGTGTCGGCTGCGGCCACGTCGTTGTGGGGGGACGGGGTCGCGGTCGACACCGACGTGCTGGAGGACAGGGTGGTCGTGGCCGCGCTCCACCGTCACCTGTTCACCGGCTGGCGGCCCGGCGTCGTGGCGGCACCGCTGTCGGTCGCGTGGGCCCGGCACTCGCTCGACCACGGTCTGGTCACACAGGTCGACTGGAGTGTGCACACGAAGTCCACCGTGGACGAACGCGAGGTCGAGGGCACGCACTATTCGATCGTTCGCCCGCCAAACGTCACGCAGCTGGTGGACATGCTCGTTGACGCCCTGGGTGTCCGGACGGCGAGGGGGGTGCGGTGAACGGGGGCCGGAACGACGACCGCCGCGTGGTGATCGTCTACGATCTCGGCGCCGCGGTCCCGGTGGACATCCTCACCAGTTTGCACGGTGTGGCCGCCCCGGTCTTCGTACTGCCGGACTCTGCCTACGGCCGCAGGATCGCGACGATGCTGGACGGGATCGCGGAGGTGGCGGGCGAACACGAGCTCGCGGAGCTCGAGCCGGACGGGATCACCACGTTCAGCGACTTCCAGATGGACACGACGGCTCGCCTGGCCGAGTCCCTCGGTCTGCCGTTCCACTCGACGGAGGTGGCGGCCGACATCACCCGGAAGTTCCGGCAGCGAAGGGTGCTGAACGACGCGGGCGTGGGTGGTACGCCGACCGCTCTCATCACCGACCGGGTGTCGGCGCTGCGAGCTCTCGACGAGGTGCCGTTGCCGGCCGTGCTCAAACCGAACCGGGGGGTGGGCGGCAGGAACACCTACCTGGTGGAGTCGCGCGAGCAGTTGCTCCGGCTCGTCGGCGAGCACATCGGCGGTGTCGTGTGCGCTGACGACGATGGTTACGTGCTGGAAAAACGTATGGTCGGGCAGCCGGCCGATGAACCGTGGGCCGGGTACGTGTCCGTCGAATCGATGGTCCGGTCCGGGGTGGTGACCCACCTCGGCATCACCGGCAAGTTCGCGCTGAGCCCGCCGTTCCGCGAACACGGCGGTTTCGTGCCGCCGCGTCCTGGTCAGTTCGACGAGGACGTCCTGTTCGAGTTCGCTGCTCGTGCCCTGACGGCGCTTGGCATCCGGGACGGCGTCTGCCACACGGAGATCATGCTGACCGCCGACGGCCCGGAGATCATCGAGGTGAACGGCCGCTCCGGCGGGAACATCTATGACCTCTTCCTGCGCGGTCACGGGGTCAACCTGATCGAACTGGGCGTCCGCATCGCGCTCGGGGACACACCCGAGGTCGCGCCGCGCACCCCGGAGGAGGTGGTCTTCCACTACTTCGGACTGGCGCCGCTGTCCGCCCGCAGGCTGACCGCGGTGCCGGGGCTCGAGAACGTACGTGCCATGCCCGAGGTCTCGCGGCTCGACCTGAACGTACCGCCGGGAGCGGAACTGGACTGGCGGCGGGGGTTCCGCGAACGCGTCTACTCCTGCCGCGGGTCCGTGCCCTCCCACGGGGAGCTGGCCGGGTTCCTCCCCACCATGCGGCGGACGCTCGACGCGAGATACGACTGACCGAGTGTGTGATGAGGAGTGAGGGCTGGTGGCAGTGGGCTCCGGAAATGGGTTGAGCATCGTGATCTCCTCGACCGCGTCCGACACGCACACCTGGAACCTCGTGTTTCTGCGGATGTACCTCGAGGAGCTCGGACACGACGTCGTCAACCTCGGCCCGTGCGTGGCGGAGGACGAACTTGTGCCGGGATGTCTGGACGCCAGGCCCGACGTGATCGTCCTCAGCTCCGTGAACGGGCACGGGTTCCGGGACGGCCTCCGCGCGATCGCACGGATCCGGGAGCACCCGGACCTGCGCGGTGTGACAACGGTGATCGGCGGCAAGCTGGACGTGGCGGCACTCACCGCCGACCAGGAGCGGGCACTCGCGGACGCGGGTTTTGACGCGGTCTTCTCCGACAGTCACCCGGGTGGGTCGTTCGTTGCGTTGCTCGCCGGAGTCCGTGCCGAACTCGCTTCATGAGCGAACAGTCCGTGTCCTTCGGTGAGTTCGTGCGCGGCAGGTACGCCGCGGGTGACTTCGTGGTCCAGCCTCGCATGGGGTTCGCCGGCATCGACGCGATGAGGGCCGGACTCCTCGCTACCCGCCAGGCGGCACGTGCCACCGTCGGGACGATCACCGTCGACAGCTACACCCGTACAGGAGATCTCCGGGCCGCTGCCACTGTGCTGCGCGACGGCGGCGACCTCAACGGCTTCCCGCTCGTCGCGCACGGAGGGGAGGCGACCCGGGAAATGCTGGCCGGCGTGCGAACCGCGACGTTCCCCGTGCAGGTTCGCCATGGTTCTCCCCGGCCGGAGGCGATCGTGAGGACCCTGGTGGCCGCCGGCCTGGATGCCACCGAGGGCGGACCGGTGTCGTACTGCCTGCCGTACGGGCGTACGGCGTTGACCGACGCTGTGCGCGCGTGGGCCGACGCGTGCCGGTTCATGGCTGACACCGCGGCGTGGCCCCACCTCGAGACCTTCGGGGGATGTCTCCTCGGCCAGCTGTGCCCGCCGGGGTTGCTGGTCGCGGTGAGTGTGCTGGAAGGCATGTTCTTCCGGCAACACGGCCTGCGCAGCGTGTCGCTGAGTTACGCACAACAAACCAACCCGGAACAGGACATGGCAGCCATCGCGGCGCTCCGCGCGCTGGCTGGGGAGTTTCTTCCGGATGTGGATCATCACATCGTGGTCTACACGTACATGGGCCGTTTCCGAG
Organism: Actinophytocola glycyrrhizae; assembly: GCF_042653545.1. Lineage (NCBI taxonomy): Bacteria > Bacillati > Actinomycetota > Actinomycetes > Pseudonocardiales > Pseudonocardiaceae > Actinophytocola > Actinophytocola glycyrrhizae. The sequence continues at coordinate 28,422 of NZ_JBHSIS010000014.1, read as the reverse complement.
GACGCGGCGCGGAGCGACTCTCCTGCTCACAGCCGCGGCGCGACTAGCACGTGCGGGAGGTGCGGCGCGCCTGATCGTCAAGACCGTCGCCGAGGCGCACCACATCCCCACCGTCGCGGACAACGTAGCGGCCCTGAGGCAGGCGTCCGAGACGGTGCGGCGAGCGGTGCCGGACCCACCTCCGTGCACGGTGGACAACGAGATCCTCCACGAGGCGCGCCTCTTGATCGGTACCGTGCTCAACCTGAGCGGAGACATCGGTCATGCCCTCGAAACGGCAGTCGGCCGAGGCGTCCTCGACATCCCGTACTGCGTGCACCCGGACAACGCGGGCCGGTCACGGTCGTACGTCGACGCGCAGGGGTGGTTGCGGTGGGCCGACACCGGCGCGATGCCGCTTCCCCGCCCGACCGGAGCGGGGCGGAAGGTCCCGACTTCGTCGGAGCTGCTGACCGCGTTGTCCTATGTGGAACGCACGTTCGACGGAGTTCCGGTGCTTCGCCGGCCGGCAGGGCTCCCGTTGGCGAGCGAGGCAGGCGGCTGACCACCTCCGGCGACGGCTCGATCGTCCGCGTCGCGGACCAGCAGCGCGATCTGTACCCGGTTATCGAGCGCCAGCTTGACGAATAGGTTGCCGGTGTGGACTTTCACGGTGGCGACGCTCGAACCCGAGCGCGCCGGCGTGCAGTGCGCCGAGCACCAAGTCGTCGGAGTCGAACGTCGTCAGCACGAGCACCCCCGGCGGCAACGGCTGATCGAGGGTCTCGCAGGTGGCGCTGAGGCCGTCGCGGCCGGGCATCCGCACGTCCATCAGCACGACGTCCGGCCGGTGCTCGTCCACTGCGGTGATCGCGGCGTCGCCGTCCTCCGTCTCCGCGACCACGGTCGGTCCGGTTCGCCGCCGACGACCAGTCGCAGCGCCATCCCGCACCAGTTGTCGTCGTCGACGAGAACAACCCCGCACCGGCTGCCGCTCGCTCGCAACTCACACCCCAGGGCAGTTGTGCTCGATGACCGCAAGCACGTACAGGCGGGTGCCGGTCAGGGTGGATGTCTCGAAGAAGTCGCAGGCCAGTAGTGCGTCGGCTTGGGTGCGGAGGAAGGTCGACCAGGTGGTGGAGGTGCGTTTGTTCGCTGGGTCGATTCTGGCGTCGTTGAGTATCTGCCAGACGGTGGAGGCGGCGACCTTGATGCCGAGGACGAGTAGTGGTTCGCCGTGGATGCGACGGTAGCCCCAGGCAGGATTCTTCCGTGCCAGGCGCTGTGTCAGGAGCCGGATCGAGCGTACGGTCCGAGGGCGGCCGGGACGTCTGGAGCGGGATCTGGCTGCGTGGCTGCGCGCGACGAGGTTGCGGTGCAAGCGAAGCACCGTTTCAGGGCGTATCAGCAGTCGGAACCGACGAAGCGTCTCTGCTGGGAGTCGGTGCAGCAGTGCCGCGAGGAAGGCTCGGTCGCCGGGGGAGAATTGCGGTCGGGTCTTGCCCAGTTGGCGTTCCAGGACTGTGATCTGGTGGCGTAATACCAGGATCTCGACGTCTTTGTCCCGGTCGCCCATGGGCAGCAGACGTAGTAGGGCGAATGCGTTGGTCACGCTCAGGTAGGTCAGTCGGGTCAGCACGACCGGCCATCATGCCGTCCTGGCTGACAGCATCCAAGGATCATGACCGTTTCCGTGCAATGTCTCGGCAGGCCTGTGACCTGCGCGGATGAGGTTATCGGCAGGCACGACGTCAACACGCAGAGTAGTCCCACTTACCGGCCACGAATCTGCGATGCCAGGCGAGCAGGGTGCCCGGCGCCACCGGGAAGACCTCCCGCCACCGCCGACGATCCACCAATCCGGACAAGGCGGCAAACCAGATCCAATCCGCAGGGTCATAGCGGACCGGACCGCCAATTGCCGACGTAGGACCACGTTCTCGTGCCGCAACACGAGCAGTTCGGCATCCTTCGCAGCCTCCCTGCGCAGCAGCACCGACGGACCTGACAGCAACCTCCGGGTCACCTTGTACAACAGAGACACGACCACCCCGCCATACTCCCAGGACAGCGTCACCCTCGCTCTACCAGCAACGATGACTTTTCGAGCGGCACACCGACGACCCGGCCCGCTACCCGACCGACGACTACTGCTGAACCGCGTGCACAACCAAGCAGCACTCGTCACCTCCTACTACTGCGGCCTCCCCGATCTGGCGCGACAGTGGTGCCACCACCAGGTGAGGGCAAGGAGAGCAGGCGTCCGCAATCATGGACGCTCTGTCACTGCGGTCTCGGCTCGCACCGATACCGACGTCGATGGCATCGAGATCCCTGCGGACCTCACCGACTCAGTCGAAACGCCGCCTGCGGCCTCTACCTCAGCCATCCTGCCTGCCCCAGGCATCGAACTATGGCATCAACTGTACAGCGCGAGCGCAATCGGGCGCGCATATGTCGAGGACTTCAAGGCAGGACTCCCGGACGCCCGGGTCACCAGCCAATGCCTCACGAACCAAGAGCCATCCGCCCTCAGTTGCAGCCACCATGCACCGTCGACCGAGATCGTTACCGCGGAAGCTGGCGGCGTGCACGAGGTGGAAGAGCAGGTCAAGGACTGCATTCCGGACACCAACTGGAAGCGGCTCGGCTAGCGCTGCAAGGAGGACGCGGATCGTCGGCTCGGCGGCACTGAACACGTCATCTTGCGCGAAGACCTGGTTCTCCATGGCTTGCCAGAGTTCGCCACGCGCAGCGGTCGCGTTGGGCGATACGAATGCGGCGAGGCGCTCACCGAACCCATGAGCAGGGCCGGTCATCAGCTCGAACTCGGCCCAGTTCACCGATCGGATAAGGAACTGTGCAAGTGTTACTGGGGTGTGGCTCACCGTCCCCACGCTCCTCCAGGATCTGCTCCGGTACCTCGCGGGAAGATCGAGGGCGGATACTTTGGCTGACACTGAACGCAGACGTTAATGGGCTGCCACGTGATCTCACCAGAGGTGGGGTCTTTCCGCCAGCCAAAAGGTCTGCTCATCGGACCTCCGGGCGCGAGTCCTTGAGCCACGTCCTCGGCGTGAAGCCCAGGGCGCGACCCGACGGTCACGATCGTCCCATCCGGCTTCCGGACGCTGATGTAGACAGCACTGGTCCGATCACGAACCCCAGAGGGCTTCAGAACCGGCGCGGGGTCGGGTACCTCCTTTGCAGCCGTTCCGCCAGCGGCGCTGGCTCCTCGGCCAATGGGGATAGCAAGGAGTGCAGCTTCGGCGATCGTCCACAGTGCATCCCATCCGTTGGCTTTTTCGTTGCCGACGGTGTAGGACCATTCGCAGAAGCCGGGGTGGGCGCGGGCACCGCCACTGTTGCATTGGTAGGTGGCCCAGTTGGCTACAGCCTGCTGGTATGTGTCTCCTGGTGCCATTGGGGTTGGCATGCCAATGGACATGCTGTGTTGCATTTCCTCGGCGGTGGGGAGGCGCATCCCGTGGATGATCGGCTGGTTGGAGCCATCGCCGGTGCCGGTTTTCCATTGATAGAGCAGTTTCTGCTCTTCTTCGGAGTGGCCGGAGCCAGATGGGCCGCAGTAGCCGTTGGTGGAGTAGCTGCATCCGACGCTGTTGCCTGCTGCTGAGTCCGGGTCGTAGAGGTTGCAGGAGTCGCAGTAGTGGCCGTCGATTTCGATGCCGGTGATGGGGTTGCCGCCGGCCATGGTGTAGCGGTTGCCGGTCCAGGTGTTGGTACCGAGGTTGAGGTCTGCGAGGGCGCCGTTGTAGGTGTCGCGGACGGTGAAGCGGTTGATGCCGGGCTGGTAGTCGCGAAAGCCCATGTCATAGCCGCCGGACGCCGGGTCGAACCGTTTGCCGGTGTAGCGGTAGAAGTTGAAGGGCTCCTTGCCCGGGTTCTGGGTGTCCGGCTTGTCGATGCCGGTGAACGACTCTGTGTCGTTGTTGCCGTAGGCGGTGTAGCCGTAGGTGGCTTTGGTGTTCCCCGCCTGCGTGGTGAGGGTTTCGACGTCGGTGTGCGGGTTGTAGCCGTAGTAGGAGTCTTCGGCTACTTTCGGGCCGGCGCCGTCGGTGTCCTTGGTGGACTGGGTGAGGCGGCGGCCATAGGCGTCGTACTGGTAAGTGCGATCGAGTTGCCCTGCGATCTCTTCGGCGACGACCTTGTCGGTGAGACCGAGGTAGGCGAAGTCGGTCGTCTTCGCCTCCGACGTGCCCGCCTTGTCGGTCTTCGACGTGGTGCGATCGAGCGGGTCATAGACGTAGTTCGTCGAGGTCAGCCCGCCGCCACTGCCGCGTTTGCGGTGGGTGGTGGTGCGGTCGAAGCCGTCGTAGACGTACTGCTCGATGGTCTGGCCGGTGGAGATGACGGTGTCGAGGCGGCCGAAGGGGTCGTAGTTGTAGGCCGCGGTGCTGCCGCCGCTCGTGGTAGTGACGAGGCGGTTGCGGTCGTAGGTGAACTGGGTTTGGGTGCCGTCGACGGTCTGGTCGATGACGTTGTTGTTGGCATCGTGCCGGTAGGTCTCGGCCTCGACCACCGCGCCGCTGATCGGGTTCTTCTTCTCGACCTGGGAGAGTCGTTCGCGCGGGTCGTAGGTGTAGGCGTAGATGTGGTCGAGGTAGGCGGCGTGGTTGTCCGCGTTCTGGATCTTGGTGTGGTCGGTGGCTCGGTGGCCGTTGGGGGTGTATTCGATGAGGTGCTGGGCGACCAGGGTGCCGTCGGTCTTCTTCTCGACCTGGGAGGCGAGGGCGCCGTCGAGGTGGTAGCCGTGGTCGACGGTGTTGCCGTTGGCCTTGGTTTCGAGGTCGATCTGGCCGCGGGGGGTGTAGGTGAAGGTGGTGGCTTTGGGGGTGGCGCCGGTTTCGGTGTTGGTGACCTTGGACAGGAGGTCGCGGGTGTTGTAGTCGAATACCGCGTCCTGGCGGTCGTGGTCGCGGGTGTGGATGGCGCCGTTCTCGTTGTAGGTGAACAACGTGGTGTTCTTGATGGTGGTGGCGAGTTTCTCTTCGACCTTGGTGAGCTGGTTGAGCCCGTTGTAGCCCATCTGGTAGGTGTCGATGGGGGTGCCGGGGCTGGCGTCGGTGAGGGTGGTGAGGTTGGCGTTGGCGTCGTAGGCGTGGGAGAACGTCTTGGCCTCGTTGTCCGGGACACCCGTGTTGTCGCGGACCAGCTTCACGGCATCCGCGAGCAGGTCCCCGGGCGCGACGTCATCGGAAAGCTCGACCTTGGCGGCTGTGCCCGCGGTGAGTTGGTGGCGGCCGAGGCTGACCCAGGTCCCGCCGCCCTGGGTCTGGTTGACGTTCTTGGATGTCCGGCTGCTGCCGGTGTCGACCGTGTAGGTGCCGAACTGCGCGCCGTTGGCGGCGACCGGGTAGCGGACGAAGACCTCGTAGGTGCCGTCAGCGGGGACGACCGGGTTCCAGGTGAACGTGCCTGCCGGGGCGCGGCCGTAGTCGTAGCCGTGGTAGCCGGTGCCGGAGGTGTCGCGCACCGTCACGTCCTCGCCCGGACCGATGAAGGAGACACGCGGACTGTCGGAGTTGTCAACCACGACTTCCTGCTTGCCGACCGGGATGCCACTGTCGCTACGGGACTTCAGCTTCCCGTCTGGGTAGTAGTCCCAGATCATCGTGCGGTCGCTCGAACCGCCCGCGCTGGTCAGCGTGCGCAGGGTCTGCTGGCCGAGTGCGTTGTAGTCGTAGCGGGTCTCAATCCCCCACGGATCCGTTGACGTCCGCTGCCAGCCGTTGTCGAAGTAGGAGTACTTCGTGACGTTGCGGACCGTCTGCCCCGCCGAGGGCGGCATGGAGACCTCGGCGAGGTTGCCGACCGGGTCGTAGGTGTAAATCGTCTTGTCCGGGGTCTTGATCTCGGCGTGGTCCCGGTCGAACGGAGTCAGCTGCTCTTTGGGACGGTTGAGCTTGTCGTAGATGGTCTCGGCGACGAAGTCGTCCGCGTCGTCAGTGGTCTCGACACCGCGAGGGGTGATCGTCTTGGTGCGGTTGCCGACTTCGTCGTAGACGAACTGGGTCACCCGGGTGACGCCGGTCCTGTGCGGAACGCGGGCCTCGACCAGGCTGGCGCGTTCGTCGTAGACCAGCGTGGTGGTGTTGTTCTCCGCGTCGGTCTGCGCGACGACGTTGCTATCGAGGTCGTAATCAACCTTGGTGACGTTGCCATCCGGATCGGTGGTCGTGCGCTGCCGGTGGTTGCGGTCGTAGATGACCTTCGCGGCGTAGTCGTCGGTGTCCGCGGTCGCGTTCTTGCGCGGATCAATGAGAGTGGTGACGTTGCCGACGTTGTCGTAGCGCCAGGTGGTCTTGTTGCCCGCGGCGTCGACGGTGTCGGTGAGCTGATAGATGGGGTCGTAGGTGTAGCGGGTGACGTAGTCGTTCAGGTCGGCCGGGGTGAGGGTGCCCAGTGGCTCGGTTTGGGTGAGGAGGTTGCCGACCTTGTCGTAGGTGAACGCGGAGACGCGCGCCGGTCCGGTCGGGGTGTCGCGCGGCGCGGTGACCGTGAGCGGCCGGTCCATGGGGTCGTAGGTCGCGGTAGTCACCGCGCCGTTGGGTGCGGTCGCCTGCTCGATGTTGTCGTTGGCGTCGTAGACCGGCGCGAGAGTGGTGATGTAGGCCGCCGCGTCCTGATCCTTCGGCATGCGGGTCTCGAGTGGACGGCCGAACGTGTCATAGGTGGCGCTGGAGGTCTTGCCCCGGGCGTCGGTCAAGGAGGTGGGGTTGCCGCGCGGGTCGAGCACCATCGTCGAAATATGGGTCAGCGGGTCGGTGGTGCTGCGCGGGAACCCCGTCGGGTGGTAGTCGCCGTACGTGGTGGTGTTGTTGTTGGCGTCGGTGACTGTCTGGAGCTGGCCGTACTGGTCGTAGGTGTGGACGGTTTGGTAGTCCCCCACCTCGGGGGTGGCGACGCCCTTGGGGTCCGTGACGTGGGTCAGGTTGCCCTTGGCGTCGTAGGCGAACACCCATTTGCGGCCCTCGGGGCTGGTCTTCGATGCCAGTTCAGCCGTGTAGCCACCCAGCCCGGTCTGGTAGGTGAGGACGGTGGCCGGGGTGTTGTTGGCGACCGCCTCGGCGTCCCGTATTTCCAGCGGGTACCCGGTTTTCGGGTCGTACCGCCACGTCGAGACGGCTTCGTTGGCTTCCTTGAGCGATATGACGTTGTGGTCGCCGTCCCACTCCAGGGTGGTCGTTTCGTTCTTGGCGTTGACCGAGGTGACCGGGCGGCCGAAGCCGTCCATGTGGTAGCGGGTGGTGTGGTTTTCGGCGTCGGTGACGGTGGCGTCCATCTCCGCGCCCTGCGGCCCGTCCGGATCGGAGTAGGTGAACGTGGTGGTGTTGTTCCGCCGATCGGTGATCGTGTGGACTTTCCACTTGTCTTGCGGGTCCACGGGTGCGGTGTAGTAGGTCAGGTCGGTGTGGTTGCCGCGCGGGTCGGTGACGCGCACGAGTTTGACGTTCTTGTTGCCTTGGGTGGCGTCGTAGTCGAAGTGGAACGGTTTCGGCTGGCCGCTACCGGCGCCGTCGACCACGTCGGTGAGGAGGCCTTTGTCGCTGTAGGCGAAGGTGAGGGTGCGGCCGGAGATGTCGCGGATGGACTTGACCTGGTCGATGATGTGCGGATTCTGCGTGTCCGTTTTGGTGTGGTAGTCGAGCACCATCGTCTGGCGCCCGGCTGGGTCGGTGACGTAGGCGAGGAACTTGCGTGGCTGGTTGTTTGACTTCCGCTCGGTGTAGGTGAACGACTGCTCGTTGCCGTTGCGGTCCCGGACCGCCGTGAGCCAGCCTTCGGTGTCGAACCAGAACTCCGTGCGGTCCGGGGAGGTCATCACCCACCGCCGGGAGGTGTCCTCGCCTGCTTTGCGCTGCAGGTACAGGTGCACGCCCTTCGGGCTGACGTAGGTCCACGTCGCGGGGTCGACAGAGCCGTGTTTGTCCAGCAGGAACACGTGGGTGGTGCCGTCGCCGTCGGGCAGCGTGACCCGGGACGGATAGTCCTGGCCCTTCGGGTGCAACTCGAGCGAGGCGCCCAGCCGGACGAGGCCGGAGGCGGCGAGGGACCAGCCGTAGCCGGTGGTGGTGGTGGCGGTGTCGAGGCTGTTGTAGGTCAGGCGGAGGAAGGTGTTGAGGCCGCGGCCTGGGTTGGTGAACGCGTCGTAGGAGAACACCACGTTGCCCGCGTACTGGTTCACCAGCAGGTTGCTGCCCGCACCCGTCGCGGTGCCGGAGTAGGAGTAGAACTTCTCCAGCCCCAGCTGGTCGGAGGTCGGGTCCTCGACCGACACGTTCTGCGGCAGTGCGGGTGGGCCGCCAGTCGCGGACAGCCAGGCGCCGGTGGTCTTGTTCCGCAGGTCCCACGAGAGGACCTGCTGCTCACGCATGTTGTTCTCGACACCCTGCAGGGTGGTCTTCACACTCGCCGCCACCGTGACCGTCTGCCCGGGCGCGATGTCGGCGGGCAGTGCGGTGTCGATCCGGTTGGTGCCGGTGATGTCGGTGCCGTCCGGCAGCGCCCACCGCTGCGACAGCGCGTAGTCGGCGGCCCGCCACGTCGCCGTCGTGGTGTTCGTGACCGTCACCGGCACGGTGCGCTGCTCGTCGGACACCATCCGCACCGTCGGCGTGTCCGGCGCGTGATAGGTCAGCTCCGCCGTCGGGGCGGTGTAGGTGACCGTCAGGCTGGGCCGCAAACGCACCTCGGGCGCCTCACCGGACAGCATCAAGACCCGCTGCTTCGCCGCACCGGCCTCGTCCCGCACCTTGAGCAGGTAGCCGTGGTTCGACGCGGGGTTGTCCACCCAGCCCTGCACCACCGCGGCGTTCTCCCAGATGTGCATAAACGGCTGATTCGGGATGCCCACGACCTGGTCCAAACGGGCACCGAAATCGCCACCGGGCGTGGTCCATGCCGTCGCCGTGGAAGCCCGGGCCCAGGTGGCCTGGTTCTCCACGAACGGTTTCGACAACGCGTGCGCGTCGAAGGTGGCGCCGCTGCCCTCGGAGTAGAACCCCCACACGGTCATGTCGGCGTCCACGATCCGCGCCCCCGTAGGCAGTGCCGCGTTCAGGTTGTCGAACCGCACCAGCGCGCGGGTGTTGCCGTAGGTGGTGGAGTTGTTGCCCACCATCAGCCACGGCTGCCCGGTGAGCACCTCCAGGTTCGTCGTCGGCGTGCCCGAGGCGATCGTGGTGTCCGCCGCGCTACCGGTGAACGTGTGCGTGATCAGACCCGCCTTGGGGAGCCGGACGAGCTGCGTCGGGCCCGGGATCAGCTGCCCGTCCCGGGTCTTGGCCGCGACCATGTAGTAGTAGGCGTTGCCGAACGGATCCGGGTCATCAGCCGGGGTCGGCGCCGCAGTCGTGTCGTTGAACGAGGTCGCGGACCCGGGCAGCGGCGCGATCAGCGTGGACCGCGAAGGCGTGAACGTCTGGAACACCGTGCGGTGCACCTGCAACTCGACCACGTCATCGTTCGGGTCGCCCGGGGTCGGGTCCACATAGGATGGCCACGACAGGTTCGCGCCCGTCGCGGTCACCGTCGCGGGTGGCTGCAGGTCCACACTCGGGCGGCCGTAGGTGAGCACCAGTTTCGGCCGGTTCACCGTCTCGCCGTTGTAGGCGTACTCCGCCGCCTGGTACACCGCCCCGCCACGACCCAGCGTCTCGTCGGTCGCCTTCACCATCACACCGTGGTTCGCCGTTGGTGTCGACACCCACGACTGGGCGATGTTGCGGATGTCCAGCTCGTGCCACACGTTCGCCTTGTTCGCCTGCTTGACCACAGTGGACAGACCAGCCTCGGCGAACGCGGTGTTGATCGAGTTCCAGGTGACCGTGTCCTCAGCCCAGGACTGGGTGACCCGCCGGGCCTCGATCGTCACGTTGTTCGCGCCGGTGTGCAGCTCGTTGTCGTAGTACAGCCGCAACTTGGCGCCCGTCAGCGCGGTACCCGCGGGCACTGTCGAGGTGTCGAAGCGCAGCAGGGAACGTGCACGCCCCCACGGGTCGGTGCCCACCGACAGCGAGTACAGCGCGCCGTCCGCCCGGGTCGGGGTGTCCGACCAGATCTGCGCGTCCTGTCCCGTCGTCGGCGTCGGCTCAACCCGGATCGTCGGGTCGATCCGCACCGGATACTCACGGTCCGGCGCGTCCAGCCACGCCTTGTCCGCACGCACCGTCACCGTCACGTTCGCGCCCCGCTGTTCCACGGACTGGGTGACCTTGTCGCTGAACCGAGTGCCCGTCGGCGACTTCGCATCCGGAGCGCTGTCGGTCATGAACGGCCGCGGGAACACGAACACCGGCGGCCCGTCCGGTGTGTCGGTGGAGAAGAACCCGATCGATCCGTCCGCCTGCTCACGCGCCACCACACCGGCGGTGCGCACCGTGAACTTGAACGTCGGGTCATCCACCCGGCCGGCGAGAACGATGTTCTCCTTCACACCTTCCGGCGTGACCACGTACTCGACATCCGCGCCGTCGAACACACCCGGATACGTGACCGTCGCGCCCTCCACCCTCGGCGCGACCGGCCGGCCCTTGCCCACGGCACTCAGCGCGACTTGCCGCCCGCCGTGCTCGAAACGCACCAGCTGATCGGTCCGATCACCAAACCGCACCACGGAGTTGTTGCGGTCACTGGCAAACCGGTACCCGTCCCGCGCCGACTCCCGCACCGACAGGTCGATGTCCCGCCACGCCCCCGACGCGTCCCGGTACCTCTCCGGCTCCGGCGACACCTCCGCCTCGAACGTCCCATCCGACATCGCGAACACCCGCGTCGACGCCGACGCCCGCTCCGGCACCTCCCGCACCCGACGCGGCGGCTCCTTCGGCTCACCCGTCCGAACCGGAACTGCCGCTGCCGCCGAGCCGGTGCCCGGTTCCGCTGACGCGGCCGCAGGTCCCGAGAACAACCCACCCAGCCACTGCCACACCGACGACGCGCCCGGCCACTGTCCACTCGAGAACGGCTGCCCCACCGGCGAACCGACAAACACGAACGCGACAACCACGATCAGCAAAACGACACGCGAAAGCGCGCCGCGTGAACGCGACGACAACATGTGAGACCCCCAGGTCCGGGTACTACGGCGAGGTCAACCACCCACCAACAAGCAGGCAGTTCCGAAAATGAGCAAACCCCACACCCCTACCCCACCGAACCCACCAAACAGCCCAACCCGAAAGTCGGTTCACCGCCACCAAACGGACCAGCTCACCCACACAGACCACCCGGCGCACACCGAAGAAGGCACCCACCCGAATCCCTTACGACCAAACGAGTGAGAGCGACATCGCGCACCTCACCCTGGCCTCCAATGGACCGCTGTGGAAACGATCGCCGACGCTAACCAAGGTTCGGGAAGGCGTCTCGCCCGAAGGATACAGAGCAGCTTTACCGTCTATGGCGCCCAAAGCATCACAAGCGTCACATCGGTCTTCCAGCCACACGACCGGACTGCCTTCTTTGGAGCCGCGGCTGCCGCGGGAATCATGCCGCACGCTCCCCCGACTCGGCGCCCGGTTCGCCGGAACGACAGGACCAGGGCGAGCAGCCGTCCGGGACCCCGTCCTCGTCGCGGTCCTCACGGACATCACGGTCGTCGCGGACGGCGTCACGTGCCGCGGCAGCGGTGACCAGCCGCAGGCCGTCTGTTCTTCGGGGGTGCGTCGAGGTCGACCTGGTCCAGGGGTGTGCAGGAGCGGTGCAGGAAGTACTGTCCACGCAACTCCTGGCCCTGCTTGGTGGCGTGTGGGTGGCCGTGGCGGATGGCGCGGTCGAACTCGACCGCTCCCGCCCAGCCGTCCGGGTCGTGGTCGCGCACCCAGCGCCAGCCCGCGTTGCCGTGGAACGGGCACCCGACACAGGCTGACTTCACGGTCTCCCCGAAATCCCGCTCGGCGAGGAACTCCCTGCTCTGGGCCCGGTCGAAGCCGAGATCGATCAGCGGGAAGACGTTGCGCAGGAACCGCAGCCCGGAGTCCTTAGCGCGGGTGAACTCGTCGGTGCTGATGCCGATGGCCTGCTCGGCGTACACCCCGCGGGGCACCCGTCGCGGATGCGGATATCCCAGCAGCTCCCGCGCGGCCTTCTTCAGCGGATTGATCTTGTACTCGCTGGTGCTTATCTGCACCACAGCGTCGAGTCGGGACTGGCCCGTCCACTTGGGCGCGGTTTCGTGACCTCTGGGGCACCGCCGAGGTTGTCGGAAACCTGGTGGCTGCACGACTCGCCGGCGTGCAATGATCTGGCTATCCCGACAACCGGCGTCCCGGGACGCCCGAGGCTCGTTGAGCCGAACCGGTGGGAGTAAGAGGCGGTAGGCGGGAGGCCCGCAGGCGAGGCGCGCGGTCCGCGTCCCGAGTAGTCCCCACCGGACCCGGTGTACTGTGATGGCGTCAGCGGAGAGATTGAACAGCGGATGAAATACGTCAAGGTGGAGGCCACCGGGACCGGCGATTTCCTTGACCCTGACAGATATCTTGGTCTGTTGCCCACGTTGGTCAACGTTCTTCCGCCTGGGGCACGAGCATTTTCTGTCGATCCTGATCATTACAACTTCTTCAGCCGACGGTGTGTCAAGGACCTCAAGCCCGACACGCTGCTGCGCGGAGAGACCGTTGGCGAAGATTGGCTGCAACTTGGCTTCCGCCACAACTGCTGGAAGCACGAGGAAGACTTGAGCATTCGCTATCTCGGCATCAGCAGTCTCAGCCTCGACACGATCAACGAGCTCGACTGGGCCAGCTTCCATGCGGTCACGCTGGACGAGATCCTGCCTCACAAGCACGGATGCAGCCATGAGATTGGCTTCCTTGACAGATCGCTCACCGTCGTCAGTCGTGACTTGATCGCCACCTGGACCGAGGCCGACTGCCCGGACAAGCCGCCGCGTAGCTGACCTGGTCGCTTCAGCTGGCGAGAGTTGAGTCGGTCCCACCGTTTCCCTGGCCTGACACGCACGTTGATGCGAGTGGATCAGTTGGACAGGAACATGTCCACGAGTCATTTCGCCTCCTCGGGCGGTGTGGGATTAGCGGGATCCCGAGGTCGACGGCTGGCCGGTTGGCGCGGTGTTGGGTGTCGTCGCGTTTGGCGCGGAGGAAGGTGAGGGTGAGGTCGATGCCTTCGATCTCACCTTTCCAGCCTTCGGTTTCCGCGCGATCGCGGCGGGCGAGGAGATCGGTCCGAGTTCGTTGAGCCGGGCGAGCATTGTGGGGTTGACGTGAAGCACGGGGCGGCGAATGCAGGCGTGTTCGTGTTGGCAGGGAGTGCCGTAGGCGCGTCCGCAGGAGCCGAGTTCGACTTTGCGTTTGTCGAAGTGACCTTCGAATTCGTCCCATTCCTCGGTGGCGGGTGGGCGGTATTCGTGCCCGCTGGTCCTCGCTTCGCACAAGTCGCGTGAGCATGGAGTCATCGTGTGCCGTTTCGGGAGCGGCGGACCGCGACTGCTCGATGAGTGGTGATGCCGACGTGGCGACGGCAGTGGCGTCGCCGACGGCGGTGGCGTCCGTCGCGCCCGAACAGGGCCAGGACGATCATGACCGGTGCCACTCCCACGGCCAGCGCGAGCGCCGGACGAGAGCGGCCCCAGTGGGTGTCAGTTCGCTGCCAGCCGGTAGCGGCCGCGGTCGGTTCGTTCGAGGTCGTCGTAGGTGGTGGTGGCGTTGTCTGGGGCGTTGCGGCACAGGTGTGCAGTGATCATTGTGCGGATGGTGGACTCCGCGTAGCCGGTGCCCCGGCGGGTCATCTCGGCGACGATCTCGGCGGGGGTGAATGTGTCACTGCCAGAGCGTGTCAGGACGGCGTGGACCGCGGCGAGTATCTCCCGGCGTACACCGGCCCGGGCCGTGCTGGTGGGCACCGCGCTGGAGGGGAGTTCGAGGGCATCGTCGTCGCGCGGTGGCGTGAGCGGGTCGACCTGATACACGGCCAGCCTGAGGCTCTCGTCGATGGGGAGTAGGGCGAGCCGTTGCGCGGTTACCTGGTGCACGACCAACTGAGGGCCGATGATGGCGGTGGCTGTGCTCGGTAACGCGTTGATCGCGGCGGGCCGCAGGATCACGGTGTCCGTGTCCAGGTTCACCCCGTACCGGGCTACGACTCCGGTCATGTACCTGCGCAGATGAGCGGTCTCGACATAGACGAACACGCGGTCCACTGCGCCCGGGTAGGCCGCCAGCCGGTAGAGGTCTTTGAGTACCTCACCCAAGGTCATCGTCCACGCCGCGTTGGCCGGGTTCGGCTCCCGCGGGTACTTCAACTCCATCAACGCGATCGGCTGATCGATTCCGACCACGAGATCGATCCTCGCACCTTTCAGCACCGGGTGCGCGACCTCTACCCGCAACCACGAGGCATCCACGCCCGCGGCAGCCAACGCCCGCGCAACACAGAACCGCACCGCATCCTCAGTCAGCAACGAACCGAACCCGCGCTCCCGATGACCCCGCACCTCGGCGGCAACCGCGGCCCACACCGCCTGCAACAACCAGGGCCGCGCACCTGAACCGGTGCTGTCCTCGTCCGCGTGCTCGTGCCGGGGCGTCATGACACCTACATCGACGACGACCCGTCAACCGTGACGCCCGATAGCCGTACGACGCGGCGGGCAACCTCACCCGCCAGACCACTGCGGGTGGCCGCGTCACCACGTACGAGACGGACGCGGTGGGCAGGCGCAGCGCCATGACCGCCGATCCGGGCGGCCTCGCGCGCCGAACGGGGTGGGCCTACGACCTGAACGGCAACGTCACCCAGGTCCGCATGACCGGCCGCGAGTCCGGCGCCGGCGAGTTCGACGACCTCACTACCGCGGAGGTCGTGGACTTCGGCTACGACACGGCAGGCAGGCAGACGAGCGAGACCGTCCACACCGGAACCGAGGACCTCACCACCACCTACGGCCACGACCAGCGCGGCCTCGTCACGTCCACGACGGACCCGGCGGGCGCGACGACCGACTACCGGTACGACGCACTGGGTCGTCTCGTGGCGGCGACCGCACCCGAGGTGGAGATCGAGCCCGGCGGCCTGACCCGCCCGACGACGGCCACCGGCTACGACACGTTCGGCGCCGCCACCCACGTGACGGACGCGAACGGCGAGACGTGGCGGTACGGCTACGACAAGCTGAGCAGGCTCGTCTCCGCCACGTCACCCGAGTACACCCCGCCGGGTGGCGAGCCGATCACGGCGACGTCGTCGCAGACGTACGACGCCATGGGCCGGGTCGCGTCGTCGACGAACCCACGCGGTGCGGTGACCAGGTACGAGTACGACCAACTGGGCCGCATGACCACCGAGACCGATCCACACGCCGACCAGGCGGGTGACTCCGGGGGAGCGTGGCAGTACACCTACACGCGCACCGGTGAGCTGCTCTCGGCAACCGATCCCATGGGTGCCCGCAGCGAGTACACCTACGACGACCTCGGCCGCCTGCGGACCACCAGTGAGATGGAGAGGTATCCAACGCCGGGCACGTACACGAGCGAGTTCACCTACGACGACGCGTCGAACCTGCTCACGACCAAGGCCCCGTCGGGCGCCACCGCCACCTACGCCTACGACAAGCTGAACCAGCTGATCCGTGCGACGGACCCGTCCGGCGTCGTGACAAACCTCGGCTACGACAGGTCGGGCCGCCCGGCGACGACCGCCGACGCGGCGGGCCGCACGCAGCGCACCCACCACGACCTGGCAGGCCGCCCTACCCAGGTGCTGGACCTGTCCCCGGCGGGTGTGCCGCTGCGGAAGTCGAAGTTCGCCCACGACCGAGCGGGCAACCTGGCGTCGGTCACCAACCCGCTGGGCCACGTCAGCCGGTACACCTCCGACGCTCTGGGCCGCCTGCAGGAGCAGGTCGAACCGGTCTCGGCGACGGAGTCGATCACGACGACGTTCGGCTACGACGCCGCGGGCAACCGCACCCGCTACACCGACGGCCGCGGCAACACCACCGAGTACACCGTCAACGAGTGGGGCCTGCCGGAGTCGGTGATCGAACCGTCGACGACAGCCCACCCGAACGCGACGGATCGCACGTGGACAGTCGCCTACGACGCCGCCGCGAACCCGGTCCGCACGGACCTCCCCGGCAACGTCGAACGCACCCACACCTACGACCTGCTCGACCGCCTGACAGGTGCGACAGCCACCGACACCGCGGCGAATTCGTTCGACCACGACGCGCTGGGCCGCACGATCAGCGCCTCCACCGAATCGGGGGAGAACCGCTTCGCGTACAACGACCGGGGCGCGCTGTTGTCGACGGGCGGCCCGTCCGGCGATACCGACTACACCTACGACGCCGACGGCAACGTGGTGAGCAGGACCGACGCGTCCGGCACCGCGAACTTCGGCTACACCGCGGGCCGCCTGACCACGATGCAGGACGGCGTCACCGGCGTAACTCAGGTTCTGGACTACGACGACACCGGCTTGGTGTCCACGGTGGACTACGGCAACGGCCGCCTGCGTGAGTTCACCTACGACGATCTGGCCCGCCCGACCAGCGACACCTTCGCCGACGCGACGATCGAGTACGGCTACGACCTCAACGACCGTCTGACCACGAAGGAGACCACAGGCCTTGCGGACGAGGGCCTGAACACGTACGGCTACGACCGCGCCGATCGCCTGACGAGCTGGACCCACCAACCTGCCGGCGGCCCGCCGACCACCACGACGTACGGCTGGGACGCGGCGAGCAACCGGGTGGCGGCGGGTGCCAAGGCCGCCACGTACGACGAACGCAACCGCCTCCAGTCCGACGGCACCGACAGCTACACCTACATGCCTCGCGGAACCCTGTCGTCGAAGTCGGGCTCCCCGGTCACCTTCGATGGCTTCGACAGGCTGAAGCAACAGGGCGCCGCGACGTACACGTACGACGCGCTGGGCCGGGTGGCCACCCGCAACGGCGCACAGTTCACCTACAGCGGTGCGACCAACGAGTTGGCCACGGACGGCACGACCACGTTCGGCCGAGGCCCGTGGGGCGAACTCCTGTCCACCGACCAGGGCCTGGCGATCTCCGACCAGCACGGCGACGTCGTGGCCAGCCTGCCGACCACAGGCAGCGCGGTCTCCGACAGCACCGCCTACGACCCGTGGGGCAAGGTCACCGACGGCACCGAACGCAAGATCGGCTACCAAGGCGACTACACCGACCCGGACACCGACCAGGTCAACATGACGGCCCGCTGGTATGACCCGGGCACCGGATCCTTCTCCAGCCGCGACAGCGCCGCGCTGCCGGTCACACCGTCACCCGTCACGAACCGGTACGGCTACACGGGTGGCTCGCCGCTGAACTACGTCGACCCCGACGGTCACGCCAGAACCCAGCCGGGGGGCGGTATCGGGTCCGGTCTGTGCCCGCTGCCGCCGGAGGTCCGTGTGCTGACCGGTAGCTGCCTCCAGACCGGGAACGGCCAAGCGCCTGGAGTGGGCGACGGTGTGATCACGGGTTCGGGCGGCAGCTCGTTCGAGGGCCCGTCGCCCAACGGCCCACCCAAGGGAGCACCCGGCGGCAGCGGCGTCAACCCGCCCGACCCGTCGAAACGAGCCCGCGAGTCGAACCGCGACGCGGCCATGAACAACCCGATGCCCATCCCACCCGCGATGCTGGCCCCGCTGTACAGCGACTCCGTCGCACCACCGGTCTCCTCGGCCCCCGACATCCCGTCCAACCAAGCAGACGACTACCGAGACCCCGTCGACGACGTCAACGAGTCCTACCAGGACCTGGAGAACTCGGTCACGCCCGACCACCGGACGCTCCTGGGCCCCGTCAAGGACACGCTCGCGGCACCGCCCGAGGTCAGGCCCATCAACTACCGGCAAGACACGCCGTACGGATGCGTGGCACTGTCGGGTGACTCGTACCACTGCCCGAAAACGGGATGGGGAACACAGGAACCCGGGATAGACCCGCACACCGCCATGGGACTCGGCGGCATGGCGCCCGGAGTGGGCGCACTGTGGGACATCGCGGACGCGATCACCTACGCGGGTGAAGGGGACTGGTCAGGTTTCTTCGACTCCCTCCTCTTCGCCATCCCAGGCGCGGGGGACGCCGCCAAGGCCGCGCGGATGCTCGAGGAAGGCACGGACCTCTACCGCGGGATGAAGGTCGACCCGACCGACGGCAGACCGCTGGTGCAGGACAGTAAACGAGGACTGGGCGCGAAGATCGACGAGCCCAATCCGGACATCCACGTCGACAAGAACGGGATGGTGCACCCGAATACCGGCGGCATGTCGGTTTCCCCGGACAGCCTCCAGAACCTGCCTAGCCACAGAAGACCGAAGACCCACGGCGGAACCTCGCCCGACACCGGTTGGTGCATGAACAGCTGCGACCTCCCACCCGGGCTGAAGTACCGGCCGGACCCGTCGAACCCGAAGAAGCACGGATTCATCGAGCCAGCACGCTCGATGCCGCTCAGCGAGTACCAGCGCCTGCTCCGCAGCACGCGACACCTGTGGGAAGTCGTGCCACCCTCGTACGGGACACCGCCACCGCCCGGCGGTGGGGTGGCCTGACGTGACAGGTTGAAATCGATCTCCGCAGCAAGCAGGGGGAGGATCCAGGTATGTCATTGAGAGAAAAACTGTCTGACTGGACCGACTGGGACAGTGCGAGCTACATCCTCGGATGTGAGTTGAACATCTTTACCGGTAGCGAAGAATGGATGTCGGTCAAGGGGGTTTTCTGGGGCAGCAACAAGTTGGGAGAAGGGCTCACCGACACCTTGCGCGCACTGGTGCGGGCAGGGGTGCTTGAGCACCGGCCCGAGCCGGATGACCAGTACCGTTGGGCAATGACAGGTGGACCGCTTGACCTCGTTGCTGACTAGGGCCTGTTTCAGATGTCATGGAAGCCACTCGTTGATCGCCGCGATGAGGACTGTGGCTTCGTAGCGGACGGCCAGTTTGTCGTATCGGGTGGCGACGGCACGGTTGCGTTTGAGGCGGTTGATGCCGCACTCCACCGCGTGGCGCTGCTTGTAGATGTCCTGGTCGAACGCCGGTGGTCGTCCACCGCGGTGGCCCCGGTTCTTGCGGTTGCGGATCTGGTCGGTCTTCTCCGGGATGGTGCATCGGATACCACGGCGGCGCAGGTAGGCCCGGTTGGCGCGGGAACCATAGGCCTTGTCGCCCAGAACCCGGTCTGGACGAGTCCGTGGCCGCCCCCGACCGATACGGGGCACGCTGATCCGCTCCAGCACGGCCTGGAACTGCGGCGAGTCGCCCCGCTGTCCCGCCGTGACCACCAATGACAACAGCTTCTGACCTTGCTCGGTGGCCAGATGCAGCTTCGTGGTCAGCCCGCCCCGCGACCGGCCGATCCCGTGATCGTCCGGCTCGACGTCGACTCCACCCGGCGGTTCGCGCTGGTCAGCCCCTTTTTGCTTGCGCCAGCGGCGTGCTGGTGCGCGCGAGCGACAGTGGAGTCCACACTGACATCCCAGGTGATCAGCCCTTCGGCGTCGGCCTGGGCTTGCAACTGAGTCAGGATCCGTTTCCAGGTCCCGTCACGCTGCCAACGCCGGAACAGCCCATACACCGTCTGCCACGGGCCATACCGGTCCGGAAGATCACGCCACTGCACCCCAGTCCGCACCCGGAACCGAATCCCGTTGATCAACTGCCGCTTCGGATGCATGGGCGGGCGTCCGGACTTCTTACCCTTGGGCAGCAACGGTTCCAGCTTCTCCCACTGCTCGTTCGTCAGATCACCACGACCCACACGAAGATCATCTCAAACCGAGATCAACTTCTGAAACAGGCCCTAAGGCGCCTCGGTCCAGGCAATATAGGAACACGCGACGTCATCGCCGTGAGCGATCATCGAGCAGGCGACATTGATTCGACAAGAGTAACTGTGCGGCGACTGCCGTGTCAGGCCGTGTGTAGGTCGGCTCCTCGGCTGATGGATGGCTGGACGGGCCTGAACTGGGTAAAATGACCGTCCGCTTAGGACGTTCCGATCCAGGATTTTCCCAGAATGAGATCGGCAGACCACCGCAACCAGCAACAGTCAACGAGCACGTCCATGCAGGTCAGTGGGGGAGCGGGGTGAATCGCTGCAGGTCACAGAGGACCCGAGCAAGGTCAAGGGGTCGCAGGTTCAAACCCTGTCAGCCCGACGGCCGCGATGGGCCTGCTGGTTCTGGATGAAGGTCCAGGTCAGCGGGCCTTTCTGCTGTCCGGGTGTCGATCTTACGCGACTGTCTACTTAGGTCTGAATGGAGATCGACAAGGGCAAGAAGGAGAAAATAAGGAGACGATCATGGTTGGGCTTTGACCAACGGCCATGTGGGGTCGCCTTACACGCTCTCCTCCGTCATCCGGGCTCAACGGGGGTCTATCCCATGATCGGTGTTTCCGGCGTTGTTGATCAGTAGGTCTCGGCTCCCGGCCAGCGGTCACCGAAGGTGATGGCGAACGCGTTGATCACGGGTTTCCAACGCATCGTCCACCGGGCGCGGCCGGTCCCGGTCGGGTCCAGGCTGCGAGTCACAAGATACAGGCACTTCATCGCCGCCTGCTCAGTCGGGAAATGTCCGCGTGCGCGGATTGCCCGCCGGTAACGGGCGTTCAGAGATTCGATAGCGTTAGTGGAGCAGATCATGCGCCGGATCTCGATATCGTATTCGAGGAATGGTAGGAACTCTTCCCAGGTGTTACGCCATAGCCGGATCATCGCACCGTACTTCTTCCTCCATTTCTCGTCGAGTTCGTCGAGGGCAATCGCAGCCGCATCGGGGTTCGGTGCGGTGTAGATGGGTTTGATGTCCCGTTTCACCGCGTCCCAATCCTGACGAGCGACCAGCCGGAAGGTGTTCCGGATCAAATGAACAATGCAGGTCTGCACGATTGTTTGTGGCCACACGTTCGCCGCGACTTCGGGGAGTCCTTTCAGGCCGTCGCAGACGAGGAAGAACACGTCCCGAGCGCCGCGGTTCTTCAGGTCGATCAGCACACTCATCAGAACTTCGCGCCCTCACCGCCGACACCCATCCACAGGCCCAGAACGTCCTTGCGACCGTCCACGGTGACCCCGATGGCGGCGTAGACGGGCCGGTTGGCGACCTGGCCGTCGCGGACCTTCACCACGATCGCGTCGATGAACACCGCCGCGTAAACGGCGTCGAGCGGACGGTTAGTCCAGTCGTTCATTTCGGCGACGACCTTGTCGGTGATCCGCGATACCGTCTCCTTGCTGACCGAAGCTCCGTAAATTTCGGCGAAATGTGCGGATATCTCCCCAGTGGTCATCCCTTTCGCATACAGCGACAGCACGATCTCGTCCACATCCGTGAGCCGCCGCTGCCGTTTCTTCACGATCTGCGGTTCGAACGTACTCTCCCGGTCCCGCGGCACGTTGATCTCGACCTCGCCCGCGGCATCCGAGAGCACAGTCTTGGACCGGCTACCGTTCCGCACATTCGTCGACTCACGCTCGGGTTCGACTCGGTTCTTCTCGTGGCCGAGGTGCTCGGTCGTTTCTTCGTTGAGCGCGGTTTCCAGCACGTTCTTGGTGAACAGCTTCAGCAAGCCGTCCGGGCCGGTCAACGCCAACCCGCGAGCTTTGGCCTCGGCCACCATCGCCGCCGCGGCGGCCTGCTCCGGCGACAGCTCCCTCGCCGGCTTCCGATCACTCTTGCGTGGACTCACAAGGTCCGATGTCATCACTCACAGTGCCCATCCCGCCAGACCATCGGCCCGGCGTGTCGGGCCAGAAACACCGATCTTGGAACAGTCCCCAGTCATCGCGGCCATAGCGCAGGCGAACGGACTCGAGGGGCCGGTAACAACCGATCTCGGCTCCGGTGGAACGACTGCCAACACCATTCCGGGGGCTGCCAAGGATGGGCGGGGCGGTAAAGGTGTCGCTGATATCATCCTTTGGACTGAGGACTTCGTCTATATATGGGAAGTCAAGCCCGGCACGAAGGCAGGGAGAAACGAAGCGCCAGACCAACTGGCGCGATATATCGAAAAATTGCAAGAGAAATTGATTTCCGAAGGAAAGACGCAGCGTGTTGTGCCTGGCTTCTCGCTGCCCGTCCAAGATCCAATATATACACGTCGCGGGTCGGCGCGGGCCTGGTCTGAACCAGCGAACTCAGACTACGACGGCGTAATATTCTATGGGAACTCAGATAAGGATAAAGTAAGAGTGCCAACTCGTAGTCCAAAGAAGGAAGACGAGGAAAAGCAGCGTATGCCTATTCCTGCGCCATCGCCCGCCCCGGTTCCTGACTGGGCTCCCGTGGCGGTCGGTATTGGAGCAGTGTTAGGTGGCACTGCGGCCTGTCTGACAGGAGTAGGATGTTCAATTGGTGGACCTGCCATCGTAGGCGGATTGGGCTCCCTGATCTTCGGTGGCTGACACGTTGAGACGTCTCATAGTAGGCTTCGCGGCCATGTAGGTTCTGTCCTGCCGCTTGCTGGCCGGTTCGGACCTCCCGCCTCCCGCCTCCCGCCTCCCGCTTCCCGCCCCTTCGGGCGTGCAGGCACGCCAGTGCTCCTGGAGAGCTGCGCGTCCGACCTAGCAGCCGTAGTCCGGTCAACCGGCCATTCGCAAAAGATGGAGTCGCAGCATCCGTCCAGATCAGAGCCGTCTCGCGTCATCCCACCCTGTTCGTGCCGGAAGCTCTGCAACCCTCGCCACCTGCTTACGGCCCACAGCAGAGCAACCACCGCAACGCGGTTCGCACCGAACATGTGGTATTCGGTGGCGAGGCCGGTTGTGACGAGCTGTGAATCAAGAGGGGGCACGTCTGCAACCCGCGCCTCCGTGTGTCGCGCCGTCGGTAACTGCGCGGCGGATCACGGTAGAGGTTGTCGAGTTCGGATCCGCAAGCGATCCGTACCGGATCGCTTGATCGGGTGAGTGGACTTAAGCTGATCGGCGTAGAATGACCGGCGAAGTGAGCTTGGAGTAGATGGAGGGGATCCGTGGATCGCGAGACCCTGGCAATCAATCTCAGTGTTGATCGGGACGATTTTGGTGAATATCAGCAACTTGGCTCGCGATGGCTCCTTGAGTTTCCACAGGAGATGAGCTCGGAGCTATGGACGAGGATGTGTGTTGGTGATCCAATTGCAGAAGCGGGCATGGTGATCGTCCCGCATCCTGGGGGTCCCATTGAAAGTGAAGATTTTAATAGAACGCGATTTGAGCATTTCGTTTCAAAACTTTCCGACCCAGTCGAGTCGATACGATACTCAGGATCGACGGATGACGCTAGAATTAGCGCCCAAGTGTCATGGACAAGGAGACATCACATACGGATGAGCGGGTATCTGTCTATTGTACCTGATTCGGTTCGCGACGACGTGGCCGAGCTTGTGTCTTTCTTGGTTTCATTTCTCGATGAGGTAGACCCAGCGTTTGGTTGCGCGTCCACACATTTTAACTCTTACACGGGAACTGAATTAGACCTCGCGCTGCGTCGCATTGACTGGGATTCGATTGCGGCGAGTCGCGAGTTCTTGCGTGGATACTCATGGTTGACCGTGATTCCGAAGGAGTTGGTCGCTCGCCTGGGTGGGATCGCCGCTCTACAGGAAGCTCCGCTGGCGGCTGTTTATCCACTGACTGCAGGTGGAGCGCTGGTATTGGCGGCGTCCACGCCAGCCGAGTATGACGATGTGGCGATGAAAGGACTATTCCGCACACTTGCGCCAGTGTTGCCGCCCGGCAAACCGAAGCCTGTGTTCGGATACGAACATATCCGTGTCGTATACGAGGACGTCACCACCGGATAGCGGGAGTGGCTGGAGCGGGATGAACACCAGCATTGCTGGCGGTTGATCAGGGGATCATCACCAGGGCTGA
Organism: Actinophytocola glycyrrhizae; assembly: GCF_042653545.1. NCBI lineage: Bacteria > Bacillati > Actinomycetota > Actinomycetes > Pseudonocardiales > Pseudonocardiaceae > Actinophytocola > Actinophytocola glycyrrhizae. Next base: position 4,565 of record NZ_JBHSIS010000014.1, on the reverse strand, counting down.
GGCAAAGTCGGATCCCAGCGGTTTGACCTGCTGATTTGTGTGGTGGCGCACCGAAGGGCGGGTGGTTGGGAGCAGGCACGGCGGGACCGTTGATCATGAAGGTTCCTACGGAACCTTATCGACACCGGCGTGTCCTACATCCGCGGCGGCACCCTCGACCGCGTCGAGTACGGCCTGCGCGATGACCTGCCGACCGCGCCCGCGACCGGGCGTGTCGTGTTCACCACCGCCGACCGCTGCGTCAAGAGCATCGGACATAGATGGCCGGTGCCTGGTCCTGGTCTGGTTGGCGGGGTGCGTGCCACTGTCGGTGGCACGTTCGAAGCCGTCGGGAACGCGTGCTTCGCCAACCTACCCGGAGATCACCCGATGACGCAGGGATTCACCGTCAACCTCGAAGCTCTGGAGCAGTGCCGTACCGAGGTGTCCGGCCAGGTCGGGCCGATGGCCGCCGCCGCGGACAACCTTCCCGCCGGGGTCGGTGCCGGCTCGTTCGGCGACCTCGACGGGGCGGGCAAGCTCGCCGACGCCGTGACCGCGTTCTCCGACGCTGTCGGCGTCGAGATCGACAAGGCCAGCGAGCGGCTCGCCCAGATCGGTGTCGCGGTCGAGGCGGTCATCGACAGTGTCCGCGAGACTGAGCAGAACAACGCGCTGTGCCTCACCCCGGCAGGCACCCCGTGACCAACAAGGACGCCGCCGGGACGCTGCCCGGAAACGCGCCGCAACTCGCCGCTCTGGCCGACCCGGTCTACGCCACGGTCGACGCCGGTGTGTTCGACGACCTCGGCAACAGGTTCTCCGAGGCGGGTGGGAAGACCGCGGTGGCGACGAACAAGGTCAGGGTGGTGGTCGCCGAGGTCGACGGCGCGTCGGCCGACGCCTTCGTCGACTACATGAACGGCTTCACCGCCGCGGGCATGTCGGTCGCGGACGCGCTGACCGACGCGGCGTCCGACCTGTACAACGCGGGCGGCACGGTGCAGGGCTGGAAGGGGTGTTCGGCAACCTCGTCACCGAGGTGACCGCGATGGACTGCCCGGCGGAGGACGGCGAGTACGAGCGGCAGGTCAACGAGGCGGTCGAACGCTACCGCCCCGAGGTGACCGAACAGATCGACCTCGCGAACTCGGCGCTGACCGATGCCGCCGCCGCGATGACGGAGATCCTGGACGGGATCACCGCCAGGTTCTCCACGATGCCGGAACCGGACACCGGCACGTTCGTGCCGCCCGCCGGTGAGCCGCTGGAGTGGATCCCGGCCGTGCCGGAACAGCCAGGACCCGCTGACGGGGAGACCCCGGGCGGTGAGGCACCGGGTGGGGAGACCCCGGGTGGTACGGATCCGGGTGGCGCTCCCGGTGGCGAGAATCCGGGCGGTGGCGCGCCGAGTGGCGAAGCACCCGGCGAGGAGACCCCGCCGGGTGCGGAGGTCCCGCCTGGGGAGACGCCGGGCGAGGTGCCGCCGGACGGCGAGACAGAAGGCAGGATCCTCGACGCCGCCCGGGGCGAACTCGGCTACGAGGAAGGCCCCGGCGACGCGAACAAGTACGGCCCGTCCGCGGCGTGGTGCTCGTCGTTCGCGACGTGGGTGTGGCGGGAGTCCGGTGTGGACATCCCGTCCCTGCCGTTCACCGGCGACGTCTACACCTGGGGCCAGGAGCGTGGCCTCGCCTACGACGCGAACAACCTCGGCCAGGCCCGCCCCGGGGACGTGCTGCTGTTCGGCACCGGCCCGGAGCCCACGGACACCAGTACCCACATCGGGGTCGTGGAGTCGGTCGACGGCGACCAGGTCACGCTGATCGAGGGCAACTCGAGCGACCGGGTCCAGCGGGTCACCCACAGCCTGTCCGGCGGCGAGTTCTACGGCGGCGTGCACCCGAGGTAGGGGGAGAGGCTCTGACGGCGCGAGGGGCGCGCCGTCAGAGCGAGCACCTACTTGTCGCTGGTGAACTTCACCAGGTTGTCCGTCACCGCCTGGTCGTACAGCTCCTGGGCGAACCTGGCCGCCGTGGAGGCGTCCAGGTCGGCGAGGTTGCCGTTGATCGTGTCCGCGATCTCCCGCAGCTGCGCCTCGCTCAACTGGTCGACCGTCGGCAGGTCCGGGGTGCGCTGCCCTTCCCAGACCGTGCGGAGCCACGACGGGCCGGCCACCCCCAGCTGGCGCCCGCGCTCCTTGAGGAACAGGCCGGCGAGGTGGTCGACGACGTCCTGCTGGGAGTCCCAGTACTTGGTCTCCAGCGTCGACATGATCTTGGTGACGAGGTCGCCCATCGGCTGCTTGAGGAACTGGACCTGCGAGGCGAAGAACATGTGGATACCGGCCGCGGCCGTGTTGCCCACCACGGTGTGGAACGGGCCGAGGCCCCACTGCGCGTAGTAGCCGTAGCTGCCGGGGGGACACGCCGCGAACAACTGCGCGAGCATGTCGCGCTGCCCCTCCGGCTCCACCTCCTCGCGCAGGGTGGGCCCGGTGGCGGGCAGCCGCAGCTCACCGAAGATCGGGTTCCACTCCATGTCGACGTAGGTGTAGACGCGGGTGCGGAAGCCGGGCCAGTCCGGCAGGTGGCGGCGGACGTGCGTGAGCAGTTCCGGGCTGTTGGACGGGCTCTCCACGGTCCGCCAGCTGATGTCCAGCAGCTGCCGGTCGGTGTGGCTGATGATGGCCTGCTGGAACCGGAACCAGCGGGGCGACGTCCGGAAGAACGTGGTGCGCCGATGCCACAGGTTGGCGCCGATCGACCGGTAGTTGGTCAGGAAGTAGGCACGCATCGTCGTCATGGGGAACTCCTCGGGGTACGGTCGCGGCTGGTCAGCTGGCGGTGGTCAGGACGATCTCGAAGCCCTCGGCGTCCCCCTCGGCGAGGAACCCCTCGATGGCGTCCCGCAGCGCGTGGTAGCTGGCCTCCCGCACGGCTTCGGGGTCCGACCACGTCTCGGGTGACGCGTCGATCTCGGCCTGGATGGCCGGGCGGACCTCGGCCCACACCGCGCGCACCAGGTTCGCCTCGAACTCCGGCATCGCGGTCGTGAGCGCCTCGGCGAGGTCCTCGCCCGCCGCGTCGCCGAGCACCTGGAAGATCTCCTCGGTGCTGGGCGCCTGCACGGGAACGTCCTCCTCGGTGACGGTTTCGTCGCCCGGCAGGGTCTCGCAGAGGCTGTCGACCGCCGCCGTGAGCTCCTCGGCCTTCGCCGCACCGATGTCGGTCGACCCGAGCTGCTGGTCCACGACCGTGACCACGTCGCCGGTGCTGTACCCGGACCCGGCGTAGTAGTCGACGAGGCGCCCGAAGTTCTCCTTCGTCGCGCTGTCGATCTCGCTGAACACCTCGGGCATCGCGGTGCTCAGCGCGGTGTCGATCTCATGCATGTCGGCCATGTCGGCGCCTTCCCTGTCTACGAGCGCGGGCACACCGCCCCCACGACAGGACTATCGCCGGACGACCACCCGGGGAACCTCTCCTTCGGGCGACGCCCAGGCCCGACCGACCTACCCGAAAGGGCATTCGCCATGGGGCATGGCTCGCCGTTGCTGCGGACACGGCGCACTCGGGTGGAGGATGCGGGGGTGGCGAGAACGCGGCGGGTGCCCGGCAGGCTGTCCACGCTGTCCGAGTACGAACTGCGCCACCTCGGGCGGCATCTGGCGGCTTCCGGGAACAGCCGGGACCTGCGCCTGCTCCTCCACCTCGACACCGAGGACGGTCGCAACGCCTGGTTCGAGGCGAAGCAGGCGGTCGACGACCTCGACGGTTATCACGGTGACGTCGGAGCCGCCTGGCAGCTGGCCGACGCCGGCGGCACGGCGGGCGATCACGTGGACTACGCGTTGATCGCCGCGTCCGTCACCGGGATGGCTCGCGAACTGCCGGCGGACCTGCTGGCGACAACGGTCGCGTACGGGGTCGTCTCGTCCTACGCGGTGGAGTCCGTGCGGCGGGTTCCGGTCGCGGCGCGGCAGGCGGACATGATCTGCGCGGTGGCACCCCACCTCTCCGGGGAGCACCGCCTGCCACTGCTCGAGGTGGCACGCGGCATTGCACCCGGACCGGTCCGGGCCCGGGCACTCGCCGCCCTGGCGCCGTACGTGCCCGCCCAGCTGACGGCGGCCGTCGTCGCGGAGGTCCTGGCCGATCCGCCGTCGGGTGGATAGCCGACAAGTTCTGGATCACCTCGCCGCTGTGCAGCCGACCGTGTCCACGGCGTGGGTGGATGGCGGCTACAACAACACCGTCATCCGTCACGGAGCCCGCCAAGGCATCCGAGTCGAGGTCGTCAACGCCCCACCACCAAAGGGTTCCACGTGCTACCGCGCCGTTGGATAGTCGAGCGCACGCTGGGGTGGCTGATGCAACACCGCCGACTCGTCCGAGACTACGAAGCCCTGCCCCAGCGCTCCCGCACGATGATCCACTGGGCGATGGCTAACAAAATGAGCCTAGAACTGGCCGGTGAATCCACCCAAACCTGGCGACACGATCCACCCAAAACGGACATTGAACCGCCCCGGGTTCGGTAGAGACTCGTTACTGGGGTCAGGCGGCCAGACTGGTCAGGTCGCC
>NZ_JBHSIS010000013.1:0-1861 GCF_042653545.1 Actinophytocola glycyrrhizae | reverse complement strand
CGCCTGTCCACACAGGACCTCACACACACCGTCACCGGGATCTACCGCAACGTCGAACGGCCCACCTACGACGACCAGGCCCGGCAGCAGGTCGCCACGGCGGTGGAGACGAAACCTGCCGACCTGCGGTCACTCCTCCGGGGCGGCGACACGTGGACGGTCAGCTGAGCAGCGCAGCCACACCGGCCGGCGCGATCCCCGCTCCCACTCCCGGTACGCCCGCACGACCAGCGCGCGAAACCGCTGTCGCGTTCCAGGGCCCGCGTCCACGGTGACGACCGCGGGCCTGAGGCTGCGTGGCACGCCATGATGCGTCATCTCGGCCTCCTTCACGCCATGTGGTCAGGATGCGAGCCGCGCCTGGAGTCATGCTCGTAACAGACACGAAACCGCTGGTAGCGGTCCCTTTGCCGCGAGCGTTCAAGCTGGGTGGCGAACAGTCGAGCAGCCCGCGAGCCGCTTTCCAGCGGTGGTGAGGAAACTCACAGGAAGCCCCGCCACCGGGAGAGCAGGAGGGAGCGAACCATGACGGAACTGAAGATCTGGACCACACGCCAGACGGTCAGGGTCACCGCCCCGCCCAAGCGCGTGTACGAGCTGGTCGCCGACATCGAGGGCTGGCCCACGGTCTTCGACACGGTGGCCGCCGTCGAGCGACTCGGGATCGACCGTGGCTGCGAGCGGTTCCGGATCGTCGAACGCACGGGAAACACCTGGACCTCGGTGCGTGAGGCGAACACGAAGAGGCTGCAGGTGCGGTACCGGCGGATCGATCCGCCGGTACCGCTCGAGTCGATGGCCGGTCTGTGGCGGGTCGAAACGAAGGTGACGGGCGTGGTGGTGGCGCTCGACCACTACTTCCGTGTCGCGGAAGACAACCCGGAGACCGCGGCCGTGGCGGCGGAGAAGATCGCCGCCATCGGCACGGCGATGCTCGGCTCGCTGCGGCGGGTCGTGGACTCCGGTGGCGCGGCGCACCCGCCCACGTCCTGTTCGGACGATGCGGCCCCGGAAAGGAAGGCCTCGTGATGACCTCGTACGCAGATCTGCCCGTCGGCTCGGTCGACGTGCTGCCCAGCCGTGCCGCGGTGACCTGGCCAGACCGCGCCGCGCTGCGCACCACCAGCAGCACGGTGACGTTCGCCGAGCTGGACCGTGCCGTGTCCCGGCTGGCGTTCGGCCTGCGGCAGCGGCTCGGCGGCGACGGGCTGACCGTGGCCGTGGCCGCGTTGCCGGGCACGCACTTCCCGACGGCGTTCTACGCGATCGTCCGCAGCGGCAACGTCGCGGCACCGGTCGACCCGGACCTGCCCTCGGACGCCTTCGCCGACTTCCTCGCCGTGACCAGGGCCCGCGCGGCGATCCTTGGCCGCGCGATGTACGAGCGGGTCCGCCCGGTGCTGCCCGCGTCGCTGGAACTGGTGCTGCTGCTCGACGCGCCCGCGGAACCGGGGGTGCTGACGTGCGCCGAGCTGGCGACCGGCGGTGGGCTGCTGGTCGAACCCCGGGACCGCGACGAACGCGAGCCCGCCGCGATCCTGTCCGGCCTGCTGACCCATCAGGCGCTGAAGTGCCGGGCCGCGGCGGTGAACCTGACGGCGGACGCGGTCATCCTGACCACGACCCCGTTCTACGACCCGATCACGCTGAGCGCCGCGGTACTGACCGGCGCCACGCAAGTCCTGTCCCGCCACGACGACCACCCGGCGTCCCGCCCCGCCACCCACGTACTGACCCCCTCCGGCCTGAAAGCCGCCTAACCCCGCGAGTCCCCGCTTCAGGACCCGCGAGTCTCCCGTTCAGTCGTCGGTGTCCTCTGGCGAGGACGTCCTGCTGGGGGTGAAAATCTTGTCTGGTCGCC
>NZ_JBHSIS010000012.1:0-5199 GCF_042653545.1 Actinophytocola glycyrrhizae | reverse complement strand
CCCAAGAGAAACTCACCCTGCTACTGTCCTAACAGAACATGGTGCGACGACCGCATGAACCCGCCCTGCGTCGAGGACGCTGGCCCGGTGAGTCACGAGGCCATCTACCAGTGGGTCTATGCCCAGCCCGTCGCTAGGTTGCGCGCGGAGTTGATCGCGTTGCGGACCGGCCGGTCGACCCGGCGCGGCCCTCGCCCCACGTCGGCGCCGCGTATCCACGAGCCTCGCTACCTGGATGAACGTCCCGCCGAGGTCGAAGGGCGGGCAGTGGCCGGTCACTGGGAGGGGGATCTGGTCATCGGCAAAGGCGGCAAGACCGCGGTGGCCACGCTGGTAGAGTGCACCAGCCGTTTCCTGATCCTGGTGCCGCTGACCGGACGGGACTCGCTCACGGTCAGCCAGGCGATCATCTCGGCGGTCGGCCTGCTGCCGGATTCGATCAAGCGATCCCTGACCTGGGACTGCGGCGCGGAAATGGCTCTACACAAGGAAGTCACAGCCACCGGCCTACCGGTGTACTTCGCTCACCCACACTCGCCATGGGAACGGGGCAGCAACGAGAACCTCAACCGGATCGTCCGCGAGTTCTTCCCCAAGGGCGTCGACATCACCAGCGATCCGCACTATCTGGCCGCTGTCGCCGCCGAGATCAACGACAGACCACGTAAGATCCACGACTGGAAGAAACCCAGCGAAGTCTTCACCGAACTCCTCGCAGCGGATGCTTCCACCGCCTGAATCTGCCCCCTACAAGACGTCACGCGGCGCCGATGGCACACCTCCCATGATCTCACTGTGCGGCTGCCGTGAAGGTCAGCGGCGTCGTTCGTCAACCAGCGGGGGTGTCTCGGAAGGCGCTTCGATTGGTGCACTGTCGGCACGAAGCGAGTGCAGTTCGCGCCAAACGACCTTGCCAAGTTATCGGCTGACGCGGTCCAGTCCGGCCCCGCCCTCGACATCGGCATGGTCCTCCGCTGACGGAGGACCTGAGGCCTGATCGTCACCACCCCTGCGCGCTGCTCACGCGCTCGTCGGGCCATCGTGAGGTGCTCGGTCGTTCGAGGGACGTGCCGGACGTGTCGTGCTCGTTCGGTCCTGGCTGGCGCGCAGGCGCCGCAGGCCCCAACGCGACGGCCGCGATCACGACGAGCAATACCGTCGTGATCGCCGCCACAACGGCGATCACGACGGTGCGCTTTCGGTCAGTCTCCTGCGGCATCATCGTAAATCGACTGTACCTTGTCGTCGAAGTAAGGACTGTCGATCCATTCGGGTCCGTCATCGGGGCCTGGCCACGTGCTGCCTACACCGTTGACATATCCGAGCAGGGTGTCGTTGGAATATTCCCGGAACCACGGTCCGCCACTGAACCCGCCGGTCCAGGCGCAGTACAAGGAGCCGTTTTCATCCTGGTCTGGATGTGTTGGCAGGTAACGCTTCTGGCTGGTCACAGGTTGGTGACCATCGGCGTGTCCGCGCCTGAACATGGCGAAGCCCCTGGTAGCAGAGCTTTCGACCAAGATCGTTCTGCCAAGTGTCCAGGGGCTTCAGGTGTTGTTCTACCGTGCCGCGCTGCCGTTGTCACATCAGACCCTCACGTTCGTGTCCGGCCTGGTCCGCGTCCACCGTCGAGAGATCGGTTCGGCATGGCGGGCGCTCAACCCCGGACAGCAGGCCCTGCTGGTGCTGGTCTACCTGCGCAAAGGCGAGCCGTTCGCCGAGGTCGGAGCCGGGTTCGGAGTGTCCACGACGACATGCTGGCGGTATGTGAACGAAACCGTCGAATTACTCGCGGCGCGGGCGCCGAAGCTACGGGACGCGCTGCGCAAGGCGAAGCGTGAGGGCATGGCCTACGTGATCATCGACGGCACCCTGATCCCGATCGACCGGATCGCCGCCGACCGGCCGTTCTACTCAGGCAAACACAAGTGCCACGGGGTGAACCTGCAGGTCATCGCCTCGCCGGACGGGACCATCCTGTGGGTGTCCGGCGAGTTACCCGGCAGCACGCACGACACCGCCGCCGCCCGGATCTGGCAGATCCTGGCCGCGCTCGAAGAGGCCGGGCTCATCGCGCTGGGCGACAAGGGCTACCACGGCTACGACGAGACCAGCCAACGGGTGATCACCCCCTACAAGGGCAAGAACAAGCCCCAATCGCAAAAGGACGCCAACCGGGCCCACGCCCGGCTCCGCGGCCCGGGTGAACGCGCCAACGCCCAGCTCAAGTACTGGCGCATCCTGCACAAAGTCCGCGTCAGCCCACGCCGTATCGGCCGACTCGCCAAAGCCATCCACGTGCTACAGAACTACGAAACCACCGCAGGATGAAAAAGGCTCCATCATGGCGTTGTCGTAGCAACCGCCGACGGAGCCCATGGAGGCGAGCAGTCCGGCGGTGCGGAGTCGCTGTCCGAATGCCCACGAGGTGTATTGCGAACCGTGGTCGGAGTGCAGTACGGTCTTGTCATTCTCTGGTTTGCGGCGAATAGTGGCCATGCCGAGCGCGTCGGTGACGAGTTCGGTGCGCATGTGAGTGTTGATTGACCATCCGATGATCAGTCGGGAGTAGGCGTCCATGACCGCGGCGCAGTAGACCTTCCCTTCCTCCGTGGGGTGCTCGGTGATGTCGGTGATCCACAACCGGTCCGGTCCGTGGACGGTGAAGTGGCGGTTGACCAGGTCCGGGGCGGGTTCGGCCCCGGGGTCGCGCACGGTGGTCCAGGACCGTTTGCGCCGGTAGAGGCCCTGGATGCCGGCCTGGCGCATGAGCCGGGCGACCCGTTTCCGGTTCACCGCCATGCCCAGACCCAGCCTGAGTTCGGCGTGCACCCTGGGTGAGCCGTAGGTGTCACGTGAATCGGCGTGGATCTGCTCGATGTGTTTCACCAGCAACTCGTTCTCGCGGGCACGCTCCGAGCATGGCCGGTCGCGCCATTCGTAGTATCCAGAGCGGGACACACGTAATACCCGGCAGGCCACCGCGACGTCCACACCGTCGTCGGCGAGTTCACGGACCAGCGGGTAGGTTACTTTGGGAGAACGTTCTCCCGCGCGAAATAGGCGGCAGCGCGTTTCAGGATCTCGTTCTCCATCTCAAGCTGCCGGTTCTTGCGACGCAGCTCAGCGAGTTCGGTCTTCTCCGCGCTCGTCAACCGGCCAGTGCTGCCGCCGTTGTCGTCGGTATTGGCCTGGGTCATCCAGTTCCGCAGGCAGGACCCGCTGATCCCCAGATCCTTCGCCAGCTCAGCGACCGGCTTGGTCTGCTCACGAGCCAACTCGACAGCACGACGACGGAACTCAGGCGGGTGTGGTGCAGGCATCGGAACATCCTCCCTGGTGACCAACGGTCACCTCAGGTCAGGTGTCCGGGCAACGGGGGGAAGCTCAAGTTTCGGTATGGCGGAACCACGGTAGCGGTGGTGGCCTGTGCCGGTCAGTGTGGTGATCTCGCAGCAGCACGACCGCCGACGGTGAGCGCCGAGTTCGTGCTGCCCCGGCGCGGCACCGGCAGGTCCCCTTCCGCGCATGTCCGCTGAGGACGGTCCGTCGAGTCCGGTGAATCCGCTTCAAGTGATCCAGGACAGCGGGGCAGAGTTCGCCGGTCGGCGGCGGTGAGCCTGTTGTACCGGTGGTTCTCGCTCGGGATGTGCTGAGGCGGCCGTGTGCGCTTCGTGCGTCAACGCTGACTCGAGCAGGTGCGGGACCGTGTTGCCGGTTACGCGGCGGTCACGTGTCGGTGCAGCCATTGTAGGAGTTCGGGGGTGTCGGTGGTGAGTAGTCCGAAGTGGGGGCCGAGGGTGCCGGCGTCGGCGGTGGTGGGGTGGATGCGGTAGGTGATGTCGTTGCCCAGGGCGGCGAGTTCGGGGACGAGCCGGTTGGTGTGGGCGATGGCGACGCGGGTGTCCTTCTGGGCGTGGGAGATCCGGACGGGAGCGGGGGCGGTCAGGGCGGGGTTGGTCAGGTCGAGCTGGCGCAGGAACTCGCGCTGGTGGGGGTTGGGGTCGCCGGCGAGGTCGCCGCGGAACTGTTCGGTGCCGGGGATACCGCCCCACAGCTCGGTGGTGGACAGCTCCACGCGGCAGCGGTCACCGGAGGACTCGAACAGCTCGTAGGCCCGGTCGGTGAGCACCTGGCGCGCGTCGATGGCGGTGTCGTCGGCGGTGGCCCCTGCGGTCGAGCCGATGATCGCGCCGGTGAGCAGCATTGGGGTGAACGCCAGCCCCGGTGTGGTTCCGGAGTAGCGGCTGCCGGCGAGCACGTCGTCCTTGATGTGCGAGGCCGGTGCCAGCGCCGCGACCGCGCACAGGTCCAGTCCCGGTGTACGGGTGGGGGCGTGGTGACCGGCGAACAGGGCGGCCTGCCCGCCCTGGGAGTGTCCGACGACCGCCAGCCGGGTGGAGATCTGCGGGTGCAAGTTGCGGGCGGCCACGGCGATGTCCAGAACGCCGTAGGCCTCGGACTCGCCCAGCAGGTAGGGGTGGACACCCCTGGTGCCCAGTCCTTCGTAGTCGGTCATCGCGACCGCCCAACCCGCCTCCAACAAGGCGTTGAGCAGTACGTGCGGGGCCTGGTTGATCCGGTGATGCTCCGGCAGCCGCTCAGCCAGCTCCGGCGAGTCGCGCGACGGCGCGCACTTGTCCCCCAGACCGAGGGTGCCGTGCGCCCAGCTCACCAGCGGATAACCGTCCTGTGGAGCAGGGGTGGACGGCAGCGCGACGATGCCCGACACCGCGATCGGGGTGCCGTCCACCGCGGTCGACCGATACAGCACCAGGTCGTTGCGCGACGCCGAGCTCAACGCGGCCGGCCCGGTCAACGGCCGTGACCGGATCACCTCGCCGGGCACGCCCCCCAACAACGCAGACGACAGGAAGAAAACATCCTCCTCCAGCATCGACAACCCCCTCCGCACGCCGCTCGGCACCTCCGTACCGGCCGGGCATGATCATGCCAGCAGTCGGCGCCCGTGCGCTATGGCGCAGCGCAGGATCCTGTTCCACGACACCGCGGCCCTGGCGCGCTCCAACGTCGGCCCGCAGGGAGTCCTCGACACGCGCGGATCGCTCCATGCCGGAGTCGCGGCAACCGGGCCACTCGCGCCGTCATGACGACTGGGGCTAGTACTACGAGGCTAGTGTCCCGCGCCGGAAATTCGCCTACAAAATCGGGCGAGTGACTCGAGGATCTCTTCGGCGG
>NZ_JBHSIS010000011.1:0-130202 GCF_042653545.1 Actinophytocola glycyrrhizae | reverse complement strand
CCGCCGAAGAGATCCTCGAGTCACTCGCCCGATTTTGTAGGCGAATTTCCGGCGCGGGACACTAGGTGGAATCGCGGATCACCAGGCTGGGTTCGAAGATCCGGGAGGTCGGCGGCAGGCCCGGTTCCGCGATGTGGTCGAGCAGCAGTTCCGCCATCGCGGCGCCCATCTCCTCGACCGGCTGCCGGATGGTCGTCAGCTTCGGGCGGGCGGCGAGGGCCGCGCTGCTGTCGTCGAAGCCGACCACCGCCACGTCGCCGGGTACGGTCCGGCCCCTTGACCGCAGTACGCCGAGCGCGCCCTGGGCCATCAGGTCGTTCGCGACGAAGACGCCGTCCAGGTCCGGGCGGATTCCCAGCAGCTCGGCCATGGCCTCCTCGCCGCTCGCCATCGTGAAGTTGCCTGCCACGTTCGGGATGTCGTCGCCCGCTATCCGGCGGAAGCCCGCAAGGCGTTCCCGGCTCGCGGGCACGTCGCGGGGCCCGGAGATCGTCGCCAGCCGGGAGCGGTCGCGGTCCAGGAGGTGCCAGGCCGCCAGCTCACCGCCAGCCGCGTGTTTCAGGTCCACATGCGACAGTGGATGTGCGGTGGCGGCGAACCCGACGGCCGGGATGCCCGCGATCGCGAGCATCATCGGCAGGCGGTCGTCCGGGTGGGTGGTCACCAGCAACGCGCCGTCCGCGCTCCCCTGCCGCAGGTGGGAGATGACGTCGTCGCGGGCGGAGTTGGTGTCGGCCAGCATCAGGAGCGGGTGGGTGCCGTGCCTGCGCAGGCAGTCGACCACCCCGCTGACCACGCGGCCGAAGAACGGGTCGCCGAACACGTCGTCACCGGCGCCCGAAACGACCAGCGCCACCGCGCCCGTGCGGCGGGTGACGAGCGACCTGGCCACCTGGTTCGGGGTGTACCCGGTCTTCTCGATCGCCCGCCGCACGGCCTCCTGGATGTCGCGGTCGACGTTGCGGATGCCGTTGACCACCCGCGACACGGTCGCGCGTGACACCCCGGCGACCCTGGCCACATCCTCCAGCGTGGGGGTGCGCCGTGGCGTTCGTGCTTTCATGGGGTGAATCGTACGGGAGAGCGCTCTCCGAGACGATCAGCGCTGGTAGACGCCCAGCTCGTACAGCGAGTAGCCCCAGCCGGTACCCCGTCCCGTGCCGTACAGGCGGACGTACCGGCCGGACGCGCTGACGTCGATGCCGTCGACACCGCCGTCACCGCTGGTCGTCGCGTACACCGTGCGCCAGTCCGTGCCGTTGTCCGACACCTGCAGCTCGTACGCGCGCCCGTACGCCGCCTCCCACACCAGCTGCACGTGCTGGAACGCGGTCACCGCGCCGAGGTCGACGGCCAGCCACTGCGGGTCGCTCCAGTCCGACGCCCAGCGCGTGGCGAGCGCTCCATCGACGGTGTTCCACGGCGGGAACGGCGCCCCGTCCCCCACCTGCTGGTACGACGAGGCGGTCGCGGGCCTGCCCCTGGCCACGTTCACGCCGTCCGGCTCCGGCGCGACCACCCGGAACGACCGCGTCTCGATGCCGACGTTGCCGTGCCCGTCGCGGGCGTACACGTACACCTTCCAGACACCGAGGCGGTCCGGTGCGCGCACGGTGAACGGCCCGCCGCCGGTGAACGACGCGGGCACGAGCGCGCCCGCGTCGTCGATGTACTTGCTGTTCAGCATGACGCGGTAGGAGATGTCGTCGCCGTCGGGATCCGACGCGCCGACGTCGATCGTGAAGGTGCCGCCCGCGGGCACGTCGGTGACGCGCGAGAGGTTCATCCGCGAGATCACCGGCGGGGTGTTCGCACCGGCGTCGCCGCCGAACGCGGCCGCGACCGAGTAGTACGACAGCCGCTTCTCGCCACCGGGCACCAGGTTGAACCACACGCCGCCGAAGTCCTGTTCGGTGCCGTAGTGGAACAGCGTGCCGCCGAGCGCGACGCCGGTGTGCGCGGTGAGGCAGTCCCACGCCTGCCGGTAGCCGTCCCGTTTGGCCACGTCGGACGGTTCCGCAGGCACACCGTTGACGTCGTCTGGCACCTCCCACTCACCGGCGGGGCCGCCCTCGGTGAGGATGTAGGGCTTGGTGTAGCCACCGGCCTCCCAGTCGGCGCGGACACCGCACACGGCGTCGTAGGCGTTCACCGCGTACAGGTCGAGGTCGGGTGCGTTCGCCTTGTAGTACGGCCAGGCGCCGGTCCACGCGTCGGTCGACGTCACCGGGTGGTTCGGGTCGATGCGGTGGATCGCGCGGGCGACCTCGTTGACGAAGCTCGTGTAGGCGTTGCGCTGGTTTGCCAACTCGGCGCCGGAGAAGCAGTTCTGCATGCCGAGCACGGACTCGTTGCCGACGTTCCACATCAGCACCCCTGGATGTCCTTTGTAGACATCGACCCAGCGCGTGAACTCGGCGAGCATCGTGGACTTGTAGTTCGCGTCGGTCACGTAGTTCACGCAGCCGCCGCTGCCGGGGCCGCCGCCGGGCTGCAACCAGAAACCGGCGATCACCTTGATGCCGTTGGCGGCCGCCGCGTCCAACAGCGGCGCCGACGTGCCGTCGGTGCCCCAGGTGCGGACCGTGTTGACGCCCATGGACCGCAGGTCGGGCATCCGACTCGCGGCCTCCGACACCGGTGGCCCCCAGGTGAGGCCCTTGACCTGGAACGGGGCGCCGTCGACGGTGAGCCGCCAGTCGCCGTGAGAGCCGGTCACAGCGACCACGCTCGGGGCGGCGGCCGCGGATTGCGCCGCGACCGTGAGCAGACCGGCGAGCAATGCCAGTACCAGCGCGATAGCGCGCTTCATCGCTACTCCTCAGCAGGGTTCTCGGAGTGGTTCGGAGAGCGCTCTCCCACTCGGTTCCGAGTGTTACGGGCAGATTGCCCGCATGTCAAGGGTGGCCTTGACACCGACCGCTAGGCTCATGGGAGAGCGCTCTCCCTCGCCCTGCCGAGGAGGAGTACACCCTGATGAGACGACATCTCGCGCTGGCGGCGGCCGGACTGGCCGTCGCGGCACTGCTGAGCACACCCGCCACGGCCGACCCCGCTGACGACGTGACGCACCACGAGTTCCAGGTCAACTGCTCGGTGACGCACCGGCTGCCCGACGACCCGATCGTCCTGCCGAACCTGCCTGGCGCCTCGCACGAGCACAGCTTCACCGGCAACACCACCACGAACGCGCACACGACCCTGGAGTCGCTGCGGGCCGCGGGGGTGGGCGCCACGTCGTGCCTCGCGCCCGACGACCTGTCCGCCTACTGGTTCCCGACCATGTTCAACGGGAACACGCCGGTGATCCCGAACCTCAGGCAGGTCATCTACTACAAGGCCGGCATCGAGCGGTACCAGGACGTGCGGCCGTTCCCGCCCGGACTGCGGTACGTGGCCGGCAGCCCGCAGTCCACTGTGGACCAGTTCCGCGACCACCCAGGCCGCGTGGAGGGCTGGGAATGCGGGAACTCCGCCTTCAACTGGGACTTCCCGGCGAACTGCCCGGCGGGCACCCAGCTGAACGTGCGGTTCCAGGCACCGAGTTGCTGGGACGGCGTGCACCTGGACCCCCCCGACCACAAGAGCCACATGGCCTATCCGGGCAACGGCGTCTGCCCGTCGTCGCACCCGAAGCCGGTGCCGATGCTGGAGTTCAAGATCGCGTTCCCCGTCGACGGGAACCTGAGCCAGGTCCGGCTGGCGAGTGGCCGCGGCTTCAGCTGGCACTACGACTTCTTCAACGCATGGGACGAGCCGACGCTCGCGGCACTGGTGAGCCACTGCATCAACGGCGGCCTGCAGTGCGACCCGCGCGGCTACGACCAGTACAAACCGCACCGCGGCGCGGTGCTCGGCGCGAACCACCGCCTGCCTGGCAGGCCGTGAGATCGGTCTCCGGCACCGGTCATACCACCCGGCCGGTGCCGGAGACACTGCGGCACAAGGGATTGCCCCGGCCACAACCGGGTATCCCGGCGGAAAGAAGGTCCCAGAAAGGATCCCCGCCATGCTCGCGATCCTCGCAGCGGTTCTGTTCGCCATCGCTCTCATCATGGATCTGGCCGAAGCCTCCATCGGCATCGCGGCCAGCGCGTTCGTCACGGCGGGTCTGCTGTGCCTGGCCCTGCACATGGCAGGCATCGGCACCCGGATGCCCGCCAGGAACGGCGGCCGCCGCTGGTCGATGCGCCGCTGACCGCTGCGGCATCGGGGTGACGTCCTGGTCCTGCCGGGTGACCCGGGCCGTAACCCCGTGGCGGACCCGTTACCTTCCACCACGTGCGACCCGGAGATGTGCCAGAGCGACACCCCGTGCCCGACGGGCAGTGGCCGGCACACGCCGCCGACGCGACCCGGATCGTCTTCCACGGCAAGGGATACGACGGTTCGGGTCGCACGGCGGGTGGGTCGTTGTTCCTGCCGGTCGGATCGCCGCCGGCCGGTGGCTGGCCGGTCGTCAGCTACGCGACCGGTCTCGGCCCGGGCCTCGCCGCGCCGGAACGCGTGCACGCCGACCGGTGGCTCACCGCCGGGTACGCGGTCACCGTCGCCGACCACCACGACCTCGGCCCGCACCCGTACCTCAACGGCGAGGCCCTCGCCGACGACATGATCGACATCGTCCGCGCGGCCAGGAAGTCCGACCCGCGCGTGGGACGTACGTGGCTCGCCGTCGGGTTCGGGCGTGGCGCGCACGCGGCCTTGTTCACCGGGCTGGTCGCGAGCCACTACGCGCCGGAACTCCATTTCCGCGGCACGGTCGCGATCGCGCCGCCCGTGCATCCGCCGCTGATCGCCGCCGAACTGACCGCCGACGGCGCCGCACCGGTGTCGCCGCTGGTGCCGTTCCTGCTCACCGGGGTGCGCGCGGACTTCCTGACCGAAACCGGGCGGGCGCTGGCGGCGCTCGCGGGGCGGGCCACGTTCGACGAGGTGGCCGACGCAGTCGACGGCGTCACCAACGACGATGGCGGGTTCACCGACCTGCACCGGCGGCCCGGCGTCGCACCGGTGCTCGACGCGTGCCGCGTGCCGGTGACCCGCATGGACCGGCCGGTGCTGATGACCGCGGGCGACGCCGACGACGCGGTCCCGGCCGACGTCGTCGCCGGCTACTTCAGGGACGTCCGGCGGACCGGCGCGGACGTGCGGTTCGACCGGCACGACACCACGCACCTCGGGTTGTTGCGCGTCGGCCTCGACGAGATGGTCGCGTGGGCGCGGCGGCCCGGTTTCGGCAGGCGAACCGGCGACCGCGACGGCAGGCTGACCGGCGACGACTTCGCGGTGTGCGCGCTGCGGCTGGTGCAGGCGTGCGGCGAGCCGCCTGGTTCGCCTGCCGCTCAGGCGGTGCGGCGCGGGTACGGCACGTTGTGGCGGCAGGTCGCGGCCCGCTCGGGTGCCACGGTCGACCAGCGGGAGTTCCTGCACTGGCTGGACTCCGGCACCGCGAGTGGGTTCGAGGCGGCCGTGCACGACCTGGCGGACGCGGTGCTGCACCTGGCGCGCAGCAGCGACTCGGTGCCCGCGGCGGAGATCGCGGCCGCGGTCCGCGACCCCGGCCGCACCGACGACTGGCTCTTCGCCCAGCTCTGACCGGAACGGGGAACTCAGCGGTCGCGAACGGGGGACTCGCGGGTCCTGAACGGGGGACTCGCGCGGGTCGGGCGCAGGGCCGCCTGCTGCGGCACGCGCGCACCCCGCTCGGCACCCAGCTCACCGGTGGTAGCTGAGCAGCACCGCACGCCCGTCGAGCGGCCGCGTCGCCGCGAGCTTCAGGTCGAACCGCCCGGCCAGCGGGAACAGCCGCTTGCCGCCGCCGAGCACGACCGGGTGCACGACCACCTGGTACTCGTCGATCAGGTCCAGCGCGGCGAGCGCGGCCGCCAGCCCGGCGCCGCCGGTGAGCAGGAGATCCTTGTCCTGCCGTGCTTTCAGCGCACGGACAGCGCCCACCACGTCGGTCTCGACCCGCGCGCCCCACCCGGCCTCGGTGAGGGTGCGGGAGAAGACGACCTTGGGCATGTTCCGCCACACCTTCGCGAACGCGAGGTCGTGCGGGTGGTCGGAGATCTGGTCGGCGGTCGGCCAGTAGCCCGACATCAGCTCCCACACGACCCGGCCGTACAGGAACGTGCCGACCCGCTCGTTGAGCCCGTCGGAGTACGCGCTCAGCTCCGGGCCCATGACCGGCCAGTCGAACTCGCCGTTCGGCCCGGCGATGAAACCGTCGACGGACGCGTGGACCCAGTAGACGACCTTGCTCATTTCCCTGCTCCTCTTCCCGGTGGTCACGGGATCAGGTCGGAGCGGGCACCGGGTTCTCTACGTCAGCGGCGAGGTTTTCGCCGAGCGCGCGCTCAGCCCCGCTGGAGCGAGGCCGGGAGCGTGAACCCGTCCGGCCCTGGCGGGAATTCGTGCACGTCGACCACGGCCGCGGCGGGGATCGGGCCGTACACGTGCGGGAACCACGGCCCGCCCGGGATCGGCGGTGCCCCGGGCTCCCAGCGCAGCGGCACGTCGAGCTTCGCCGGGTCGATCTCGAGGAGCAGCAGGTCGGTGCGGCCCGCGTACAGCCGGTCGGCGGGCAGGTGCACGGTGCCGGGGTCGGAGCAGTGCACGAAACCCTCGGTCGCGAGCGACGGCGCGGTGACCGGCTCGCCATGGCGGTACGCGGCCCGGTCGGTGATGTGCAGGATCACCCGCACACGCTAACCGTTTGGGTGCCGGTGGCCCGGACAGACCCGGGCCACCGGCGGCGGCCGAGGTCCCGAGTGAGCCGTCTCGGTCCTCGGCCAGGACGACCACCGAGGTGGTCGTTGGCAGGTGGGAGTGGGTTCGGGCCGGATCTGGGGTCGTTGGGCCCGAACCCACTCCGTCCGGTCAGCCGCCCGTTGACGGCGGTTCGGCGCCGCTGGGGGGCACGGCATGTGCGGCGCCGCGGGTGGGGCTGCCCGGAGTCTTGGTGACGGCTGGTTCGCTCGTCGGTTCGTCGGTCGTGCGTGTGGACTTGCCCGGATTGTCCGGCTTGCCGGGGTCGGTGGCGCCCGGCCGCTCACCTTGGCCGGGACGTGGCGGCTCGGGCGGCCGCCCGGCGGGTGGGGTCGCCGGGCGCTGACCCGGGTTCCCGCTCGCGCCCGGGTCGTCCGGCTTGCCGGGCGTGCTCGGTCTGCTGCCCGGACCGGCAGGCGCGTTCGACGTGGCGGCCTCGACGACCTCGCAGTAACCGGCGACCTCGTCCTTGCCGCCCGCGGCGTCGACCAGCGCGCGGAACGCGGGGTTGTCGAGGTTCTTGTCCTCGTGTGCCGCGTACGCCGTGCACAGACCGGCGATCGACGGGTCCGGCGCCGCGGGCGGCTGCCTGCCGTCGCTCGTGCGGGCGCCAGGCGTGTCCGAGCCGGGAGCGTTCGTGGTCGGCGGGGTGGTCGTCGTGGTCGTGGTGGTGGCGGGTGGGACCGCCGGGTTGTTCGACCACGGCACGGGCAGCGCGCCCTCGCTCGCGGCGAGCACGATCCCGGTGGAGCCCGCGACGGCCAGCACGAGCGCGGCCTTGACGGTGAGCACCCGCGCGAACGCGGCCCGGAACACCGAGCGCCTGACCGGCTCCGGGGCGACCGAGGTCGCCGCCGCGCGGAACGCGGCGACCGCCGCGTCCTCGCCGGCCAGCTCGTCGTGGTGCGCGGGCGCGGCGGCGGCGCGCAGCACGGACGCGACCGGTCCGGCACCCTTGCCGGCAACCAGTTGCTCGGCGGTGCCGCGGTCCACGCGTGGCGATCGCTGAATGCTCATGACGACTTCCTAGGCGTCGCCTTGCCCGTACGTGTCACACCGGTGGTCGTGACCCGCCGGTCACCGGTCTGGTCGAGCCGCTCGGCGAGCTTGCGCAACCCGCGCCACACCGCGGTCCGCACCGCGCCCGGCCGCTTGCCCATCACGGCGGCGACGGCCTGCGCGTCGAGGCCGAGCACGACCCGCAGCAGCACGGCCTCCGCCTGGTCGCGGGGCAGGGTGGCGATGAGCTCGACGGTCGCGTTGGTCGCGGCCTGCGTGATCGCCTGCTCCGCGGTGTCGTTGCGGTCCGGCAGGTCGACCAGCACGTCCGCGCTCAGCCCGGCGACGGGCCGCCGCTGCGCGCGCCGGACGTGGTCGAGCGCGCGGTGGCGGGCGATGGTGGCCGCCCAGCCGCGGAACCCGCCCGCGCCGTCGTCGCGGAAGGTGCGGATGTCGCGGGCGATCTGCAGCCACGTCTCCGACGCGAGGTCCTCGGCGTCCTCACCGCCGACGAGCCCGCGCAGGTACCGCAGCAGACCGGGCTGCACCTCCCGGTACAGCAGCCGGAACGCCGCCTCGTTCCCGCCCCGTGCCGCCCGCACCGCCGCGGACAGGTCAGCCGCCGTCTGACCAGCTGTCACTCAGCAACCTCGACTCGACGTAGATGGACCCCACCAGTGTTGGCGCACGGTCCACCGGAAACGTCACACGCCCCCACGCGGGGGCAGCGCCGGGTTGGTGGTCGCGCCGGTGCTGGCGCTGCCGACCTGGGCCTCGTACTTGGCGAGCACGCCGGTCCGGTGCGGGTTGGCCGGTGGCCGCCAGTCCGCCACGCGCACGGCGATGTCCTCGTCGGACAGGTCGACGTCGATGCGGCGGGCGGCGACGTCGATGGTGACCTGGTCACCGTCGCGCACGGCCGCGACCGGTCCGCCGCGCACGGCCTCCGGCGCCACGTGCCCGACCATGAAACCCCTGGTCGCGCCGCTGAACCGGCCGTCGGTGAGCAGTGCGACGTCCGCGCCGAGGCCCGCACCCATGAGCGCGCCGGTGACCGCGAGCATCTCCCGCATGCCCGGCCCGCCCGCCGGTCCTTCCGCCCGGATGACGACCACGTCACCGGCCCTGATCCCCCCGGCGAGCACGGCGGCCATCGCGGCCTCCTCGCCGTCGAACACCCGCGCGGGCCCGCGGTGGTACAGCCGCTCGTGCCCGGACAGCTTCACGACGGAGCCCTCCGGTGCGAGGTTGCCGCGCAGGATCGCGAGGCCGCCGGTCGGCTTGAGCGGCCGGTCCAGCGGCAGGACCACCTCCTGGCCCTCGGTCTCGGCGGCGTCGTGCGCGGCCACGCCGATGGTCTGCCCGGTGACGGTCATCGCGTCCGGGTCGAGCAGCCCGCCGTCGAGGAGACGCCGGACGAGCAGCGGCACCCCGCCCGCCGCGTACAGGTCGGTGGCGACGAACCGCCCGCCGGGCCGCAGGTCGCAGATCAGCGGGGTCCTGGCGCTGATCTCGTCCATGTCGTCGATGTCGACCACCACCCCCGTCTCGGCGGCGACCGCGAGCAGGTGCAGTACGGCGTTGGTGGAGCCGCCGGACGCGGCGACCGCGGTCATCGCGTTGCGGATGGACGCGCGGGTGATCACGTCCCGTGGCCGGATGCCGGCGGCGAGCACGTCCATGGCGAGGTGCCCGACCCGCTCCGCGACCCCCGGCTTGCCGTCGTCCTCGGCGGGCACCATGGCCGAGCCGAGCGGCGAAAGGCCCATCACCTCGAACACCATCGCCATCGTGTTGGCGGTGAACTGCCCGCCGCACGCGCCGACCCCCGGTGACGCGGCCGCCTCCAGTTCCGCCAGTTCCGCGTCGGTGATCCGGCCCGCCGAGTGCGCGCCGACCGCCTCGAACACCTCCTGCACGGTGACGTCCCTGCCCTGCCAGCAGCCGGGCCGGATCGACCCGCTGTAGAGCAGCACGCCCGGCAGGTCGAGGCGGGCCATGGCCATCACCACACCGGGCAGCGTCTTGTCGCACCCGGCGATCCCGACGAGCGCGTCGAAGCAGTGCCCGCGCGCGACCAGCTCGATCGAGTCGGCGATGACCTCCCGCGACACCAGCGAGGTCCGCATGCCGGGCGTGCCCATGGCGATGCCGTCGGAGATCGCGATCGTGTTGACCTCCATGGGGGTGCCGCCCCGCGCCAGCACCCCGTTCTTCACGGCCGCCGCGAGCGTGCGGTGCGTGAAGTTGCACGGCATGGTCTCGGTCCAGCAGTGCGCCACGCCGACGAACGGCTTGCCGAGCGCGTCGTCGTCGTAGCCCATGCCCTTGAGCTGTGCCCGCGCCCCGGCCCTGGCGGGCCCTTCCACGAGCGCGCGCGAACGGTGCCTGAGCTCCATGGACGCCTCCCTGCGATGGCCGGTCGGGTCCACCGTAGGACGGGCGACCGCCAATAGCATCGCCGGATGGAGTTGCGGCAGATCGAGCACTTCCTGGCGGTGGCGCGGCATTCCGCGTTCACCCCGGCGGCGCAGGAGATCCACATGGTGCAGTCGGCGCTGTCCGCGTCGGTGCGCAAACTGGAGACCGACCTGGGCTCCCCGCTGTTCGAGCGCACCAGCCGGGGTGTCCTGCTGACCGAGGCGGGCCACGCGCTGCTGCCGGTGGCGCGGCGGATGGTGGCGGACGCGGACGCGGCCCGCGGCGAGGTCGCGGCGGTGCTCGGCCTGCACCGGGGGCGGGTGTCGATCGGCACCATCCAGGCGCTGACGATGGTGGACCTGCCGCGTGAGCTCGGCGAGTTCCGGCGGCGGCACGAGGGGGTGCAGATCCACGTGCGGGACGGTCTGGTGCCCGCGCTGGCGGCCGCGGTCGCGGGTGGTGAGCTGGACCTGGCGTACCTGGCGGCGGACGGGCCGCTGCCACCGGACCTCGCCGTGTTCGCCACCTGGCGCCAGAAGCTGGTGCTGGTGACCCACCCGGGGCACCGGCTCGCCGGGCGGGCTCGGGTACGGCTGTCCGAACTGGACGGTGAACCGTTCGTCGACCTGCAGGGCAGCGGCATGCAGGCGATGGTGCGCCGCCGGTTCGCCGACGCCGGGCTGGCGACGAACCCGGTCTGCGAGGCGACGCACATCCCGCTGCTGCTCGACCTCGTCGCCGCCGGGCTGGGTGTCACCGTCGTGCCGCGAGGGGTTGCCGAACGGGCGGGCCTGCCGTTCGCGACCGTGACGAAGGCCGGTCTCACCCGCACCATCTACCTGGCGGGCCGCTCCCCGGTCCCGTCGAACCCGGCGGCGCGGGCCCTGCTCGCGCACCTGACGAGCCAGCAGCCGACCACGGTGAGGAACAGCAGCAGCGGCACCCAGCCCACGATCCCGGCGAGCGCCGCGAGGACGAGGACCCGGACGGCGAAGGCCATCGGCAGCCGTCCCGGGTCGTCCTGATCCGCGTTCACGCCACCAGTGTTCGCCCGGGCCGGCCGCCGGTCCAACGCTCATCCGCGCTGCGGCCCATCGACGGCGTCGATGGCCGCGCCTTCCGAGCGAGTGCGGCCGCGTGGCTCGTCGTGCGGGACCGGCGGTGGCGGGTGAGGATCGGCGCGTGCTCGACATCAGCGGAGTCACCTGGGCCGTCACCATCGGCCTCATCGTCGTCCTGCTCGCGGTGGACCTCGTCGCCGCCGGGATCCGGCCGCACCGGGTCGGGTTCAAGGAGGCGACCGCGTGGTCGGTGTTCTACATCGCCGTCGCGGTCGCGTTCGGGGTGTGGTTCACGATGGCCTACGGCGGTGCGGCGGGCACCGAGTACTTCGCGGGCTACATCGTCGAGAAGAGCCTGTCGGTCGACAACCTGTTCGTGTTCGTGATCGTGATGACCACGTTCGCCGTCCCGGAGGAGCACCAGCACAAGGTCCTCACGTTCGGCATCGTGCTCGCGCTGGTGATGCGGGCGATCTTCATCATGCTCGGCGCGACGCTGCTGTCGCTGTTCTCGTTCATGTTCCTGCTGTTCGGGCTGCTGCTGATCGGGACGGCGATCCAGCTGTTCCGGCACCGCGACGAGGACCCCGACATCGAGGACAACGTCATGGTCAAGGCCGCGCGCCGGGTGCTGCCGCTGACCGACGAGTACGTGGACGGCAGGCTGGTCACGAAGGTCGACGGCAGGCGGATGGCCACCCCGCTGCTGGTGGTGCTGGTCGCGATCGGCAGCATCGACCTGCTGTTCGCGCTGGACTCGATCCCGGCGGTGTTCGGGGTGACCGACGAGGCGTACATCGTGTTCGCGGCCAACGCGTTCGCGCTGCTGGGCCTGCGTGCGCTGTACTTCCTCGTGAAGGGCCTGCTGGACCGCCTGGTGTACCTGTCGGCCGGTCTCGCGCTGATCCTCGCGTTCATCGGGGTGAAGCTGATCCTGCACTGGGCGCACGTGGACATCGACGAGCGCGTCCCGGAGATCCCGACACCGCTCAGCCTCGGCGTGATCGTCGCCGTGCTGGCGGTCGTGACGGTCGCGAGCCTCGTCAAGACCCGCAGGGACCCCTCGGCCAAGGCCCACCCCGGTTCACTGCGGGCGCACCGCAAGGGTGAGCGCGGTCATCCGGACGGGTGACTGAACCGCCCGTGACGTTTGGGCGGCCCCCGTGTCTGTCAATTGTTGATGGGCACCTCGCAGGAGGGGGTCACATGCCCGCGCTCGACACCGCGCTCGACACGGCGACGCTCGTCGCCAGGGCGAGAGACGGCGACGTCCGTTCCTACGAGCAGGTCGTGCGCCGCTACCAGGCGCCGATCTACCGGCTCGCGCTGCGCATGCTGTCCAGCCCGGCCGACGCGGAGGACGTCGTGCAGGAGACGTTCCTGACGGCGTGGCGGCGGCTGTCGCAGCTGCACGACGACGGCGCGTTCGTCGGCTGGCTGTACCGCGCGACGACCAACCGGTGCCTGAACGTGATCCGTGCCCGCAAACCGGTCGCCGACGTCGAGCTGGACACGCGCGAGTCACCGTCCCCGGACGGCAGACCGGAGCGGGCCGCGGAGACCGGCGCGCAGATGTCGGCGCTGGTGTCGGCGCTGGACCGGCTGACGCCGGAGCAACGCGCCTGCTGGCTGCTGCGTGAGGTCCACGGCCGGTCCTACGAGGAGATCGCCCGCGCCATCGGCACCACCGCCACCGCGGTGCGCGGCCGGATCGCGCGGGCCCGTGCCCAGCTCGCGGAGGTGATGTCGCCGTGGCGGTGAACCAGGGTTACGCGTTGCCGTGCGGCCGGGACGTGGAGGACGTGTGGCAGCACCTCGACGGCGGTGACGAGCACGACCGCACCTGCCCCCACTGCCAGGGCGCGCGGCAGAGCCTCACGGTGCTGCGCGACCTGACGAGGGAACTGGCCGAGGACGACGCCGCGCCGTCGATGAACCTGACGGACCGCATCATGTCGGCGGTCCGCGCGGACCTGCGCAGGCACGAGCTGCTCGGCCCGGCGACGGCCGAGGGCGGTGTGCGGGTCAGCGCGCAGGCGGTGGCCGCGGTGCTGCGGTTCGCCGCGGACGGGGTCGACGGGGTGCGCGCCCGCGGCTGCCGGGTCACCGAGGTGCCCGGCGACGACCTGGCGATCGAGGTGGACATGGCGGTCGCGGTCGAGTTCGGGCTGTTCGCGCTCGCCGCGCTGGACGAGGTGCGGACACGGGTGGCCAGCGCCGCGGCGGCCCAGGTCGGGGTGCGGCTGGCGCGGTTCGACGTGACCGTGGCGGACCTGTACGACACCGGAGGCCGGGCATGATCCCCATCGCGCTGGAGAGTTCGGTCGCCGGAGCCCGGTCGGAGGCCGCGCTCTCACCCGCCGTGGTCGCGGCGGTCGCGGCCCGAGCGGCCGCGGCCGTGCCCGGGGTGCGGCGGGTCGAGCCAGGGGTCACCGGGCTCGTCACGTCCGTGGTGCGGGCCGCGCGGCAGCGGGTCAAGGGGCTCACCCCGGCGCCGACCGAGGGCGTCCGGGTCTTCGTCGCGGACGGCAGACCGCACGTCGAGATCGGGATCGCGGTTTCCGGGCAGGCGATCGCGGTCGGCAACGCCGTCCGTGCGGCGGTGGCGGCGGAACTCGCCGAGGCCACGGGCATCTCGGCGGCGGTGACCGTGGCCGTGCTCGACATCGAGCTGCCGAGATGACCGCGACCACCGGCTCGGTCGCCGAGGTGTTGCTCGCCGCGCTGCGGACGGTGCCGGAGCTGCGGCCCGCGACGCCGCGGGTCGAGCGGTTCCCGTGGGACCTCGACCTGCTCTCGGTCGACGTCGGGCCCGAGGTCGTCGAGGTGCGGCTCGTCGCGCTCGCGCTCCCCTTACCGCCCTTGCTGCGGCGGGCGGAAACCGCTCTCCGGCAGGCCCTCGCCGGTGTCGGCAGGGAGAAGACCCTGCTGCGGCTGGTGGTCACCGACATCGACGCCACCGCGTGACGAACCGACGTCACGGCGTGTCCATGCAGTACCGACAACGAACAGGGAGGACATCATGACCGGAACAGCAGCCAAGACAACGGAGAACGAGACCAAGCGCGAGGACAACAGCGCGGTCTCCCGCCTGGTGACGAACCAGGGATCGACCACGATCGCGGACACCGTGGTGCAGAAGATCGCCGGTCTCGCGACCCGCGAGATCTCCGGTGTGCACGCGCTCGGCGGCGGCACCGCCCGTGCGCTCGGCGCGCTGCGGGAACGCATCCCGGGTGCCACGGCAAGCGCCGGGCAGGGTGTCGCGGTGGAGGTCGGCGAGAAGCAGGCGGCCGTCGACCTGCAGATCGTCGTCGAGTACGGCGTCGCGATCACCGACCTGTCGCGGTCCATCCGCCGCAACGTGATCACCTCGATCGAGCAGATGACCGGGCTCGAGGTCGTCGAGGTCAACATCAACGTCAGCGACGTGTACATCCCGAGCGACGACGACGCCGAGCCGGAACAGAACAGGGTGCAGTGATGAGCTCGGCACACATCGGCCTGCTCACCGGGCTGGCACTGGGCATGGCGGCCGCGTTCGGCGGTTTCGGCACGTTCCTCGTCGTGCTCGTCCTCGGGGTGCTCGGCCTGCTGGTGGGCCGGTACGCCGACGGCAAACTGGACCTGGCGGCGCTGATGGGCAGGGACCGGGGATGACCGCCGCCACCTCGGCACCCGCGAGCCGGGGCCGGACCACGGTCGGTGCGCACGCCGTCGAACGCATCGCAGCGCACGCGTTGTCCGAAGTGGACGGTGTAGGCGGGACGGCACGGACGATGCTGGGCATCGCGGTCGGTGCGGACGGGGCGGACCGCGATGCCCGCGTATCCGCCCGGGTCGCCGGTGCGGAGGTCGAGCTGACCGTGCGGATGTCGGTCGCGTACCCGGCGTCCGTGCGGGCCACCGCGCGCCGGGCCCGCGAGCACCTGACGACCAGGGTCGGCGGCCTCACCGGCCTCCACGTGTCCACAGTGGACGTCACGGTCACCGAGCTGTACCAGGACGTCGCGGCCCCGAGGAGGGTGTCGTGAAGCGGCGGCCACGGCGCGGGATCGCGGCCACCGTGGTCGCACTGGTCCTGTGTGCTGCGGGCGTGCTGGCGGCGGTCGTCGCGATCCAGTCGCTGCTCGGCGAGCGCCCGTGGGTCAGCTACGACTGGGCGGCGCGGACGCTGTACGACACGCGCTGGCAGGACACGGCCGTGCTCATCGCCGGGATCGTCGTCGCCGTACTGGGTCTCCTGGTGCTGACCGCCGCGTTACTGCCGGGCAAGCCGACCGTGCTTCCGTTGCGGGACGACGACTCCGAGCTCGACACGGGCGCGTCCCGGCGCGGTCTCCTCGGCACGCTGCGGGCCGCTGCCGCGTCCGTCGACGGGGTGTCCTCGGCGCGGCTGCGCCTCGGCCGCCGCCGCGTGCGGGCCGCGGTCCGCACGCACCGGGTCACCACGGCAGGCCTCGGGGACGCGGTGACCTCGGCCGTCACGCACCGGCTGGCACAGATCGGCCCGGCGACCGACCTGACCGTCCACACGCGAACGTCGACCACGAGGAAGGCGCGGTGAACCGGGTACTGCTCGCGGTGATCGGGCTGGTCCTGCTGCTGGCGGGCGTGTTCGCGGTCGTGACGAACACCGGCGTGCTCACGGTCGTGGACCGCGGTGCACGGCTGGCGCCGGGCACGGCCACACCGCCGACGTGGGTGTGGTACGTCGTCGCCGCGGTCGGCGTCGTCGCCGCGCTGCTCGCACTGCGCTGGCTGCTGACCCAGCTCACCCCGGCGACGAAAACCCGTACGTGGCAACTGGAAGAGGACCCCGAGCCCGGCCGCACCGAGCTGTCGACCAGCACCGCGACCGCACCGTTCGTCACCGACGTGACCGCGTGCCCCGGCGTGCACACGGCACGCGCGGCGCTGGCAGGACCGCAGGAGTCGCCGCGGCTCGCGGTGGTGGTCGACATCGAACAGGACGCGTCGGTGGCGGCCGTGCGGGAACACATCGGCACCTACGCGCTCCCCCGGCTGCGGCAGGCGCTGGACCTGGACACCCTGCCCACCGCGGTGGAGTTCCGCTTCACCACGAAGGCGGGCGCCAGGGTCCAGTGACCCCTCACCACCCGGCGAGGTCGGGAGCGCCCTGGCTTTGGTGCGCGGGCAATGCCCTGAAAGGCGCGTTCAGGTCACTGAGCGCCCTGAACGCGCCTTTCAGGGCATTCGTCCGTGCGTGGGTGCCGAGTAGGCGGCGACGGCCTTCCTGGTCTCCTCGGCGACGAGGTCGCCGTTGATCTGCGCACCGGCGCCAGCACCCGCCGCGGCGGACGGGCCGACCTGTGCCATCAGGTCGGTGACGTTGCCCGCCACCCACACGCCGGGCACGTCGGTGCGGCCCATCGGGTCGGCGGGCAGGTGCTCGCCCACGCCGGCCGGATGCGGCACGGGCCGCAGCCCGAGGTTCGCGAGGAACCCGGCCCTGGCCACCATCCTGGTCGCGACCGCCACCGCGGTGCGGGCCACGACCGTGCCGTCCGCCAGTCGCACCCCGGTGATCCGGTCGTCGGCGATCTCGAGGCCCGCCACCTCGCCGGGCACCACCCGGATGCCGCGTGCGGCCAGCTCCTCCGCCTGCTCCGCCGTCGGCGGCGCGGTGTGCGCGAAGTAGGTGACGTCCGCCGACAGCTGCCGGAACATCTGTGCCTGGTGCACCGACATCGGCCCCGTCGCCAGCACGCCGACCGCCTGGTCGCGGATCTCCCAGCCGTGGCAGTACGGGCAGTGCACCACGTCCTTGCCCCAGCGTTCCCGCAGGCCGGGAAGCTCGGGCAGCTCGTCGACGAGCCCGGTCGCCACCAGCAGGCGGCGGGCGTGGAGCGCGCTCCCGTCGGTGAGCGTGACGGTGAACCGCTCGCCGTCGCGGGTCACGTCCGCCACCTCGCCGGGCAGGATCTCGCCGCCGTAGCGGCGGACCTCCTCCCGGCCGCGGGCCAGCAGCTCGGCTGGCGGCGTGCCCTCCCTGCCCAGCAGCCCGTGCACCCCGTCGGCGGGCGCGTTGCGGGGTCTGCCTGAGTCGACCACCACCACCGACCGCCGCGAGCGGACCAGCATCAGGGCCCCGTTCAGCCCGGCGGCACCGCCGCCGACGACAACCACGTCGTACTCGGTCATCCTGACCACCTCCGCCGCCAACGATGCCCACGGCCCCGCTCAGGTGGCAAATAGCTTTGCCGAACTGGCAAACTGGGCGGATGGACGACCTCGATCAGGCGCTGGACGCCGTAGGCCCCCGGCTGCGCGCGCTGCGCAAGCAGCGGGAGACGACGCTGGCCGACCTGTCCTCGGCGACGGGCATCTCGGTGAGCACGCTCTCCCGCCTGGAGTCCGGCGCCCGCAGGCCGACGCTGGAACTGCTGCTGCCGCTGGCCAAGGCGTACCACGTGACGCTCGACGAACTGGTCGACGCGCCACCTACCGGCGACCCGCGCATCCACCTGCGCCCGGTGCAGCGCGGCGACATGACCATGCTGCCGCTCACCCGCCGCGCGGGCGGCATACAGGCCTACAAGCTGGTGATCCCGCCAGGAAACGGCAGGCGGAAACCGGACCCGCAGACGCACGAGGGTTACGAGTGGCTGTACGTCCTCAACGGACGGTTGCGGGTGGTGCTCGGCGAGCACGACTTCGTGATGGCCCCCGGCGAGGCCGCCGAGTTCGACACCCGCGTCCCGCACTGGTTCGGCGCCGCGGACGCCGAGCCGGTCGAGTTCCTGAGCCTGTTCGGCAAACAGGGCGAACGCGCACATCTGAGGGCCCGCCCGCTCCGGAAGTCCTGAGACAACAGGGACTGCCCCGTGAGTGGGTCGTCGTGTGCTGGTCGGATCGGTCCGGTTTGGGTCGGGTGTGCTGGCTGCGGTTGGTGTTGTGGGTTTGTCCTCGCCGGACGGGCAGGTCTCGGGGGTGGCGGGGGATGCTGTTGGGCTGCGGTTGGGTTCGGGTCTGCCTGCCATCCCGTGTGGGCTTACGCCACCGTCGGGGTTGCGCAGGCTGGGCCCCGCTGCGCGGGCCCGGGGCGCGTAGCACCCGGGGGGTTTGGTGCCGTGAATGGGCGCGTTGACGGCGTGGCAATGCCCTGAAAGGCGCGTTCAGGGCGCTGGGCGTCCTGAATGGCCCATCGACGGCACTTGTTGTGCCGTGAACGCGCCCTTTCACAGCACTGGCCCGCCCTGCGGGTGCGCACTTCACATGATCTTCACGGAATCGAACACCTACACGCTGCGCAGTACCGACACCACCACGCCCAGCACCACCGCGCGGTCGCCGTCGATGACGTCGTACGCCGGGTTGCGGGGTTCCAGGTACACGTGCCCGTCGCGGCGGCGGTACACCTTCACCGTCGCCTCCTCGTCGATCATCGCGGCGACGATCTGGCCGGAGTGGGCCTCGCGTTCCTGGCGGACCACGACGATGTCGCCGTCGCAGATCGCGGCGTCGACCATCGAGTCGCCCCGGACCCGCAGGCCGAACACGTTGCCGCGGCCGGTGAGTCCTCGGGGCAGCGTGAGGACGTCGTCGACGTGTTCCTGCGCCGCGATCGGCACACCGGCCGCGATGTCACCGACCACCGGGACGGGCACGGAGTCCCCCGACTCGCCTGCGCCCGCCGGTCCCGCGAGGAACGCGCGCACGTCGATCGGCCTGCTGACCGAGGCGCTGCGCCGCAGGAAACCCTTGTCCTCCAGGCTGGCGAGGTGCTTGGACACCGACGACGTCGACCGCAGCCCGACCGCGTCGCCGATCTGCCGGGTGCTCGGCGAGTAGCCGTGCTCGACCACCCAGTCGCGGATGGTGGCGAGGATCCGCTGCTGTCGCTCCGGCAGGGTCGATGCGTCGAGCCCGAGATCGTCGAAAATGGTCACCGCCAGATCCTAGGGCGGTCTGTTCGTACCCGAACGGTGGCCATAGCCTCTCCCTGTTCGGGTGATATTTTCACTCCGGCTCGGGGATTACGGCCTACAACTGGGGACTTGCGCGTGTCTGTCACTTCCACTGTTCCGGTGACCTCGTCGGAGGAATCCCCCACCCGGCGGCGCAGGGCGCCGATGTGGGTGTTCGCCGCGATCGGGCTGGGTTTGCTGTTCGTGCTCGGCACGCGCGCGGCCTGGTTCTTCACCATCGACGACGCCTACATCACGTTCCGGTACTCGGACAACTTCGCCGCCGGGCACGGCCCGGTGTGGAATATCGACGAGGACCCGGTCGAGGGATTCACCAACTTCCTGTGGATGCTCTGGCACACCCCGTTCGCGCTGTTCGGGTTCGATCTGCCCATGGTGGCGAAGCTGACGTCCTTCGCCGCGGGGGCCGTCGCCCTGGTCCTCCTGGTCCGCTACTGCCACCAGCGCTACGGCTTGGTGTCCGCGCTCGTCGCGGGCGGCGCGTACGTGGTGTTCGTGCCGACCTACTTCCACCTCACCAGTGGCCTGGAAACCGTCGCGTTCGCCGCCCTGCTCCTGCGTGCGGTGGTCGTCGGTCTGAAAGCGATCAACAACCAGCCGGTACGGGTGTGGGAACCGCCACTGCTGCTCGTGCTCGCGGGCATGCTCCGACCCGAAGGCGTCCTGGCCGCCCTACCGGCTTTCGCCGCGTGGCTGTGGGTCAACCGCCGCGACCGCACCACCTGGGCGTGGACCGCAGGCGCCGCCGTGATCGGCGTCGGGTACTTCGCCTGGCGATGGTCCTACTACGGGCACTTGTTCCCGAACACCTTCTACGTCAAGTTCGGCAACGTCGACGCGGGCCGGATCTGGGTCGAGAACACCGTCCCCGTACTGCTCCCCCTCCTCCTGTGCACCATCGCGCTGCTGATCCGCCGCGAGACCCGGTGGACCGGCGCGATCCTGTGCACGACCGTCGGCGCCACCTACCTCACGTATGTGGTCTCGGGCCCGACGATGGACTACCTCTACCGGTTCGCCTACCACGCCTTCCCTGTCCTCTGCCTCGCCGCAGGACTTGCCGTCGGCCCATTCCGCCGCTGGTGGTTCGCCTCGGGCATCGGCGCGGTGGCGGTCGGGTGGGTCGCCGTCACCGGGGTACAGGCGCCGGACCTCGGCGTGATCGCCAACTACGGCCCCGACCTCGCCCGAGCCCACGTCCCCATCGGCAAGGGACTCGCCGAGGCCGACGTCCCGGCGGACCTCCGTACCGTCGCCCTCCACGATGCCGGTGCCACGCCGTACTACAGCCGGTGGCACACCATCGACTACATCGGCCTCAACGACGAACCCATCGCTCACCGCGCGGACCCCACCGAGCGTGTCACCGACGCCCGGCCGACCGTCTTCATCGTCCGCAGCATCGTCCCCGCCGTGCCAGCCTCCGCGTACCACCTCGACGTCAGACATGCCACCGAGGGCTACGAACACGTCGCGATGATCCAAATGCGTGCTGACTACTACATGCAGGTCTTCGCGCTGCCCGAGTGGGCCGACGAGGTCCGCGACGCCCTCACGCCGGTGGTCGACGACGCCCAGCGCACCTACGACCCAGGCCGTTACGAGGACACCGTCGACCGCTGGCTCGACCGCCTCCGCGCCGACCTGCCGTGGTGACCGCGAGTCAGGTGGGGAACATGTGCAGGCACTGCGTGCGCTCGTAGCCCGCCCTGGATCGGGAGTGAGTCCGACACCCTCGCGTTCATTTCGGGAAGCCCGTCGTGAAGTAGTACGTCGCCGGGGTCAGGTGCAGCGGCACAGAAGGGTGGCCGTCGAGGTTGGCGCAGGCGGCCGGATCGTCCTTCAGGGTGACTCGCGGGCACAGCTCCCACGCGGAGATGGTGATCTCGCTCCCGCAGGTACGCGCAGCCGAGCCTGGTGAGGTTCGACAGCGCCGCACCCGTGACGGGCTTCGGCGGCCCCGCCGGGTTCGGCAGTGGCACGGTCCGGGCATGGGCGACCGGCTCGTAGCCGACGACGGGGACGTTCGCGTCCGGTGGCCCGGACCCCGCGAGCGGGTCCGGGCCACCGGACGGTCCTGGCTGGGCGGGGCTCAGCCCGCCGGGTTGACCACCGAGATGGTCAGGTCGTCGCCCGCGTCACCGGTCACCGTGACCCGTGTGCCGTGGCCGGCGACCTTCACGCTGCCCTGCGGGTTCGCGGTGCTGTAGTAGGCGTTCGGGTCGGTGTCGTCGAACACCGGGATGCCCGGCGCCGACGGCGCGCACGCGGCGAGCGTGGTGACCGTCTGCTGCTTGCCCTTGCCGGTCAGCACCTCCTTGTGGAGGCACGTCTCGTCGGTGGCCTCCAGGCCGAACGTGGCGTCGAACGGCTGGCGGCGGTTGCTCGGCCGTGTCCCGTCCGACCACGAGAACGGCTCCGGCCGCGCGTCGACGACCATCGCCGAGCCCGCCCCGGGGTGTTCGCTGACGTTGTTGTCGCCATGGGAGCGGTCCACGTACCAGACCAGCATGCCGTTCTGGAACCTGAAGAACTCCACCCAGTTCGGCGCGGTCATGCCCTTGCTGAACTGGTACGGGCCCTCGGCGAGCAGCGCGTCCGAGCCGACGTACTCCCGGTTCTCCACCAGGTAGTAGCGCTCGAACGTGCCGGTCTCGGTGCCCGTCGAGATCTTCCACCGGCCCTGCGCGGTCCAGCCGTTGGTGCCGTTCTCGACGTCGTCGGCGAACAGCGTGGTGCCGCCGCTTTTGACGGTGATGTCGTCGAGGAAAGCGCCGGGCAGGTGCACGCCGCCGTCGCTCTGGAACCGGAACCGGAACTGCGATGCCTGGCCGCCCGGGTCGTAGGAGAACCGCAGCGACGTCCACTTGCCCGCCGAGTCACCGTCGACCAGTGCGCCCGCGCGGGCCCAGTTGGCGCCGCCGTCGAGCGAGTACTCGCCGACGAGGAAGTCGTAGTCGGCCTCGATCGAGTACCAGGCGTTGGCCGTGACCGTGATCCGCGAGGCGGCGGGCACATCCCTGGTGAGCGACTGGTTCAGGTCGTCGGCGGAGCCGGTCCACCAGGCGTTGGCGCCCGAGGATGGCGTGGTGTAGCTGGTGCTCGCGGTCCTGTCCGGCAGGTTGACCCGGACCGCCTGGTCCTTGCCGTCCACCTGGAACTGCGCCGGGTTGAGCGTGAAGTCGCCGGAGGAGCCGAGGTCCACGGTGCTGTGGTCGAGCCAGCCGAGGAACAGCTTCTCCTCCGCGCCCATCAGGCCGGGGTGGGTGCCGATGCCGTGGTTGGCCGCGGCGCCGTGGCCCAGCCACGAGCCGGAGCTCATCAGCGTCCAGAACGCGGTCGAGTTCTCGCCGCCCGCGGTGTCGTAGTAGTCCGGCAGGCCCAGGTCGTGGCCGAACTCGTGGCAGAACACGCCGAGGCCGCCGTTCTCTGGCTCGGTGGTGTAGTCGCCGAGCCAGTACTTCGACGCGCCGATCCGGGCGCCGCCCGCCTTGTTCTGGGTGTCGCCGACCTGCGGGCCGGTCAGGCCGTAGTCGTCGCCGTTGACGTACCAGCGGTGCGACCAGATGGCGTCCTCGCCCTGCGCGCCGCCGCCCGCGTCCTCGCCCTCACCGGCGTGCACCGCCTGGAAGTGGTCGAGGTAGCCGTCGGCCTCGTCGAAGTCGCCGTCGTGGTCCCAGTCGTTGCGGTCCCACACGTCGAACTGCGCGAGGTAGGCGTCGATCTCCTCCGGGGTCTTCCCGGCCGCGATCTGCGAGTCCCACCACGCGTTGCCCGCGTCGGAGATGAAGTCCCACGAACCGCCGCTGTCCTCGCGGGCGTTGTCGCCGTACCAGGACGCGTTGTAGGGCACCTTCACCCAGTCGGTGACGGTGTTGGTCACCGAGTAGCGGCCGTTCGACAGCGCCTCGTAGTACGTGCGCATCGACTCGCCGTCGCCGTTGAAGTGCTCCTCGTAGAACGCCTTGTCGAAGTCCGGCGCCCACTCGGTCGAGTTGTCGACACTCCGGTCGGGCTCGGGGATCTCGTTGTGCAGCGGCCCGGGGACGGTGCCGTACCGGCCGGAGCTCTGCTCGCCGAACTCGGCGAGGATCGTGAAGATCTTGTCCTGGCGGACCGTCGTGGTCTCGACGAACTTGCCGGGCTCCAGCTCGACCACGCCGTCGGCGTTCGGCTCGGCCTGGCCCTTCGCGACCTTCTCGATGGCCTGCTTGCGCAGCTCGGTGCGCTGTTTGGTCAGCGGCCCCGGCCGGTTGTCCTCCCGGTGCGCCGGGGGCTTCGACGGCGGCGCGCTGTCTCGTGTCGGGCTTGCGTCGACCGCGCCCGGCAGCAGGGCTGCCAGTACGGCGGCGACCGCGGCGCTCGAGAGCGCCCCGGCGGCGAACTTCTTCACGGGCTCGTCCTTCTGGTGCAGCGAAAATCGGCCAACGGCCGGGGAGTCTTACACACGAAAAGAACCAGGAGAAGATTGTTGACGACACCGTGACATTCCCATTAGGCGTTTCCGCTGGGAATAATTCCGGAGCGCCGACCTGCGGCTATGTCGCAGAAAAAAGGCAGGGCGACAGGTCGGACGAGCCATGTGGAACAATTCCGACACAACAGGCGGCCGATTTCTTCAGCCGACTTTCGCCCACCCATACAGGCGTACGACGCGCCGCTGGTGTCACACGACGAGCCGGGCGGCCGCGCTCCGTTGGCGCGGCCGCCCCTCCCCGGCCTGCGCTCAGCCGATGCCCATGACACCGACCATCACCGGCATCGCGAGCAGGATCAGCGCCGCTCCGAGCACGTCGAACGAGACGCCGGAGCGGATCATGGTCGTGATCGGCACGGCGCCCGAGCCGTACACGACCGCGTTCTGCGGGGTGGAGACCGGCAGCATGAACCCGAACGACGCCGCGAACGTCGCCGCCATCGCGGGCACGATCGGGTCGACGCCCGCCCCCACGGCGACGGAGATGACGATCGGCACCACGACCGACGCGGACGCCGTGTTGCTCGTCGTCTCCGACACGATCACCGCGAGCAGCACGGCGAAGATCGTGATGGTGACCGTGCTGCTGAGGCCGAGCGCGTCCGAAGCGGACGTGCCGAGCGTCTCGGCCAGCCCGGTGGTGCGCAGCAGCGCGCCGAAGATGATGCCGGTGCCGAACAGGACGATCGTGCCCCAGTCGATCTGGGCGGCGTCGCGCCAGCGCAGCGTGTACTCGCGCTTGGCCCAGTCGGTCGGCAGCAGGAACAGCAGGCTCGCGCCGAGCACCGCGACGACACCCTCGTCGAGCCGGTCGCTGATCGCGGCGTAGGCGGCGGAGTCGTTGCCCGCGATCAGCGCCACCACCCCCGGCGTGATCCACAGTACGACCGTGGTCCCGAACGCGACCAGCGTGTTCTTCTCCGCGCGGGACAACGGGCCCATCGCCGCGCGTTCCTTCGCGACGTAGTCCGCGACCCCCTCGATGCGCCGGATCTCCGGACGGTTGAGCAGGAGCAGCACCACCGCGAGCAGGAGGAACATCACGAGGCAGATCGGCAGCGCCGTGCCCATCCACTGCGCGAACGAGATCCGTTCGCCGGTGGCCTCCTCGATCTGCGCGCGCCCGATCAGGTTCGGTGGGCTGCCGACCGGGGTCAGCAGACCGCCGACACTCGCGCCGTACGCCAGCATCAGCATGATCGCCGCACCGACCCGCAATCGCAGCGGGTCGAAGTCCTCCGCGACGATTCCCCGCTCCTGCAACAGCTTCGCGATCACGGACAGGATGCCGATCGCGGTCGGCAGCAGCATCGCGACGGTCGCGGTGTTCGACACGAACGCCGACAGCACACACGTGATGCCCCCGAACGCGATGATCACGCCGGTGGTCGAGGTGCCCACCCTGGGCAGGGCGAGGATGCGGAACGCGAACCGCCGCGCGAGGCCGTGTTTGAGCATGGCCTGCGCGAGGATGAACGCGCCGATGAACGTGAAGATGGTCGACGACCCGAACGGCGCGAGCACGTCGTCGACCGGGGCGACGTCGAGCACCACCACGGCCGAGGTGCCGATCAGCCCGGCGACGGGGATCGGCACCGCCTCGGTGACCCACAGGACGATGACGCCGAGCAGCACACCGCCGAGCGTCTGCTGGTCACCTGGAAGATCGAGTGGCAACGCGAGGAAAACGACGGTGACCAACGGCGCGAGCCACAAACCCGTGGTGCGCCTGGCCTTCTCGAATCTTTCCTCGGCCGGCGTGAGCCGCTGCTCGCCGAGGCTGCGGTAGGTGGCATGTCCCAGCAGCGCCTTGTCGACGTCGGTCCGGGATCTGGTCTGGTCCTCCGGCACGGGCCCTCCAACGGATCGGCATTGATCCACGAGACCCCTTCATTCAACCGCGCGACGCAAGCGTTCACGGGTTCGCTTCGTCCGGCAGGAACCGCGCAAGGTGGTCGACGAGCTGCCGGTGCTCGCAGCCGACGCACAGTGCGAGGGTTCGCACCACCGTGGGCTCCACCTCCACGACGCCTTCCGGGTTCTCGATCAGAGTGTTGTGTGCCCACTGGATGAGCAGCGGGTAGCCGCCGCTTCGGTCCTTGGCCAACGTGGTCAGGTCGACTCTGAGCGGCAGCGTGTCCAGGTCGATCCGTGCCCGTTGCAGCGCCTGGTGGAGCAGCACCGGTGCCGCGACTCCGAGTGCCCGGCACACCTCGATGAACCTCAGCATCGTGAGATGCCGGGTGCCGTGTTCATAGGACAACAGGGTCCGGTCGCCGATGCCGGACGGCAGCAGCGCCACCAAGTGCCTCCGCGACCACCCGTTCGACTCGCGGAACCGCCGCAGTTCCTCACCGACCGCTCGGCTGGTGGCCCTGTCCCACCGCTTCCGGTGGCTCGGATCGTCCACGCCCGAGGACTGGAAGCCCGCGCTCACCGCAGATCACCCGAGATGCGGCAGTGCTCGATCGGCAGCAGGACTTCCAGGCAGGGCCAGCCGACACCACACTCCATGCACAGTCCTGAGCGCGCACCTGGCCGGTGCGCCCGCAACGCCACCACCAGTAGCTCGTACTGACGCACCGTCGGCACAAGTTCCGTCTCACACCGCCGATGCTTGCCCACGGTTGCTCCGTTTCATCGTCTGTTGCTAGACAGCCGGGACACGCAGCCTCGGCAGGTCTTCGCCCGGGTCGACGGGGATCGGCAGCGTCAGCAGTTCGGTGGCGAGCTTGACGAACCGCTCCAGGGCCGGACGCTCGAACAGCATCTCGACGCCGTCCTTGACGTCGCCGAACACGATGTGCAGGTCGTGATCGCCGGTGAACTCGCCGGACATCCGGCAGTCCTCGGGGATGTCGAGCCACACGGCTGCCCCGGGCCGGCTGGTGGTCATGCCGAACGGCCCGGGGACTGGACCCACGTGCGGCCGCGCATCGTCTTGATCAGTACCTGCGACCCGGTGTTCGGGTTCCCAGGTTGCTGCTCATGTCCAGACCCGATCCCCGGCTCGCTCCGCACCGACATGGTCACCTCCCGTGTTGACTAGAGGTGAACGCTATGGGCCCGCCAGTAAGGCGAGGGGCACAAATCGTGCCCTCACTCGATCGAGCTACGCCGCGATACCCACCCGCATGCAGAGGTCAGCCACCTCGGCACGGAATCCAGCCGGGGGACGGGTGCGCAGATCGAGCAACATCTCGCGGGCGAACCCGTTGTAGCGGATCGTCTCGGGTGCCGTCCGCTCTGCCTTGTCGAGAAGAGCCCACACCGCGTGCTGGTCGTCGAGCTGGTGGTGAGCCCGCGCGACCTCGATGAGGTGGCGGCTACGACGCGGCACCGAAACGATCGCATCCGGGTCGACACTGTTCGCGGCCCGCACAGCCTCCCCCGCTCGCCGCAACTCGACGCCGAGCGTGGTCGCGTGAGCCGCCATCACCGCCGTCGAGAACGAGGACTGGACGTGGCGGTACCGCGGGCCGAGCGACCGCGCGATGGTGTCCGCGCGCTCAAGGTGAGCCCACGCCTCACCATGGCGGCCTCGGCGCGCGTGCACGTAGGCGATCTCTGCCCACAGCGCGCCCGTGATGCCACGCCAGTCCGTGGGCGCCCGGTCGAGGTGAGGGGACAGCTGGTGAACGGCGTCCGACGCGAGCTCAATGGCTTCATCCCACCGGGCCGCGTCGCGCAGTGCCTGGACCATGGCCCACGCACCACCCGCGATCACGTATGGATCGTCGGCCTCCCGCGCCTCGGTGAGCGCCCGGTCCGCGACCATCCACACCAGCTCGGTAGCGGGCTGGTAGGCGACGTAGAAGTCAGTTAGCTGGTAGACGCCAGCGAGGATCCGCCGAGCGGCCCGCCGGTCGTCGGTGCCGACCATGCGGGCGGCGCGCTGTGCGGCGGTGATCAAGCCGGGTAGAAGCAAGCCGAGCTGCGTGCGGTGGTCTGGGCTGGCGTGCCGCACCTGCCATGCCTGATCGAGCCGCAGCGCGAGGTGGTCGAGGTTCGGCGGGCGGCCGGTGGGCGTGACCTGGTACGAGGTGATCGCGGACTGCACCGCGGTCAGTGCGCTGTGGCGCTCTCCCGCGAACACGCTGACGGGCACGGCGTGACCGTCACCCGCGAGGTCGGCGAGATCGGCCAGCTCCAGCACCTGCGCGAGCCGCAGCAGCATCGGCAGACGTGGCACCTGCAGGCGCCCGCCCTCGACGCCCTTGAGCCACCCGGCCGTCTTGCCGACCTGCCCGGCCAGGACCGGGCGTGACATTCCGCGCTGCTTGCGGTACCACTCGATGCGCCTGCCGATGGGCAAGGCAGGGTCAGGCGTCGACATGACACACCTCTCGCCGTTGGACCTCTCGCGGCCCGGCTTGTCGACCGGGCCTACCTCGGCGAGAGGTACGGCAACCAGGCTACCGCCGCTCGCCACGCTCAGCCCTCGCGACATGGAAGGCGCGTCGGGACCGTGGCACCATTGTGAGTGTGCCCACGAACATTGATCTCGCGTCCGTGGACAGCGACCAGGCAGCGCACCATCTGAACGAGCTGGTCGAGCTGTACACCGAGGTCTATGCCGAACCGCCCTACCAATGGGGCCGGGAGCATGCCGAACTGTTCGTTGAACGCTTCGAGGGCCAGCGCAGGCAAGACGGCTTCCGGCTCGTCGAAGCCCGCGATCACGGGCAGCTCGCTGGCATCGGGTTCGGCGTGACGCTGCTGCCGGACACGCCGTGGTGGCAGAACCTCCTCACGCCGGTGAGCAAGGACATGACCCAGGAGTACTCGAACCGGACTTTCGCGGTGGTCGAACTGCTGGTGCGCACGCCGTGGCGTCGGCGGCACATTGCCGAGGGGATACACAACCGGCTGCTGAGCGACCGCGTCGAAGAACGCGCGACACTGACTGTGCTGCCCGCAGCCGAAGCGGCTCAGGCCGCCTACCGCAAGTGGGGCTGGCAGAAGGTGGCGCAGAAGCGCAACCCGCTACCAGGGTCGCCGGTCTTCGACGTGATGGTGAAACACCTGGCGGAGCCACCTGGAACCAAACTCGGCCGGGTGGCCGGAGACCGCCCGTAGCGACGGGCTCGGCAGTGGTGGAGGAGGGAGTCGAACCCTCTGTGTGCAAGACGCCCGGTTTACAGCCGGGTGGGGCTCCGCAGCCCCGTCTCCACCAAAGGAAAGCCGCCCGGAAGGTTCCCCCGACAGGCGGCTTCCTTGGTACGACACGGAAATCACGTCATGGTAGGAAGCCTTCGCGGATAGGCGAGTGCCCTGCCTGCCATGACGTCTCCTCCAGATCTCCGTGCGTCACACCGGATCCTCACGCATTCCCACCCGCCACGCCAGCGAATTACCGGGGCACCGGCGCTCACGCTTCTCGTAGCTCGGCGAGCAACCCCTGGACAGCGGTGCCGAACCCGGCCATGGCCGTGCGGTGGAAGCGGGGGCCGTAGGACACGCGTGCGACGCCGATCTCCCGCAGCGTGGCCAGGTCGAGGTTCTCACCGGTGTTGCCGTTGACCGGTCCCGGCAGTTCGGCGACCAGTGCCGCCATGTCGTGCCTGTCGCGCACGCCGATCGGGTAGACGCAGTCGGCGCCCGCCTCCAGGTAGCGCCTGCCCCGCCGCACCGTCTCCGCGAGCCGCACCGGTTCCGGTATCCCGCTCTC
This sequence comes from Actinophytocola glycyrrhizae, assembly GCF_042653545.1. NCBI lineage: Bacteria > Bacillati > Actinomycetota > Actinomycetes > Pseudonocardiales > Pseudonocardiaceae > Actinophytocola > Actinophytocola glycyrrhizae. The sequence goes on along the minus strand of NZ_JBHSIS010000011.1, from coordinate 100,847 downwards.
CGGCAGGAAGGCGTCGACGCGGGCGTTGATCACGATCGGCACCCCGGCAGCGGTCGCGGCCGAGCGGACCTCGGCCAGCCACTGGGCGTGCGCACCGGCTTCGGCCAGCCCGCCTGCCCGGTGGTCGGTGTCCTCCAGGTTGCAGCCGACGGCCCCGGTCGCCAGCAACCGGTCGACCAGTTCCCCCGGCCGCATGCCGTAGCCCGCCTCGGCGTCCACGGTCACCGGAACGGACACCGCCCTGGCGATCCGCCCGGCCGCGGCGAACATCTCCTGCCACGGCGCGCCCTCACCGTCGGGGTACCCGAGCACCGCCGACACGGCCGCGCTCGCGGTCGCGACGGCGGGAAAGCCCGCGTCGGCGACGACCTTCGCGCTGGCCGCGTCCCACACGTTGGGCAGCACCAGCAGCTCACCGCCGTGCAGGTCGCGGAGCAGTTCCGCGCGTGCCTTGCGCTCTGCGGTCATCCAGTTCCTCCATTCAGGACAGGGATCGGGGCGACTCGTTGCGGCGCAGGCATTCCGAGTGCGATGACCGCACCGGCGAACGCGAGCACGGAGACCGCGGCCATCGCGGCCGAGAACCCGTCCGTGAACGCCTGTGCCGATGCGTACCCCCCGGCAGCACCGAACACGGCGACCGACACCGACGTGCCGAACACCCCGCCGAACATACGCAACATCATGAAGATCCCGGACGCCTGACCGATCTCCTGCTGCCGGACCGCACCGACGACCGCCTTCTGCGCCGCTGGCATGGCCATCGTGCAACCGGCACTGCCGACGACCAGCGCGGGCAGGATCTCCAGATACCCGGTGTCCGTGTCGAGGACCACGGCGACCCACGCCATGCCCAGTCCCTGGAGCAGGAGCCCGCCGACGACGAACGTCCGCTCACCGACCCTGTCGACCAGCCGCCCCGCGATCGGCGCACACACCATCAGCGTCGCGGTCCACGGCACCAGCAGTAGGCCGGCGCCCAGCGGCCCGTGGCCCCGCACGACCTGGAAGTACTGGGCGAGGAAGAACATCGTGCCGTACAGCGACGCGAACACGAGGAAGTTCGCCGGGTTGGCCGTGGCGAACGCCCTCGACCGGAAGAACCGCATCGGCAGCATCGGCCACTCGGTGCGCCGTTCCCACCACCAGAACGCGAGCACCAGCGCGGCACCGGCCGCCAGCGCGCCGACCACCTCCGCGCTGCCCCAGCCCGCCGCGTTGCCGCGGACCAGCGCCCAGACGACGCCGAACGCGCCGACGGTGACGAGCACGACACCGGTCAGGTCGAGCCGGTTCGCCGGGCCGGTGCTCTCGTCGACGCGCCGCGTGGTGAGCAGGATCGCGAGCACCCCGACCGGCACGTTCAGCCAGAAGATCCACTGCCAGGCCAGCCCCTGCGCGATGGCGCCGCCGATCAGCGGGCCGCTGAACGTCGCCAGACCGGTGAGCCCCAGGTACAGCCCCATCGCCCGGCCCCGCCGCGCGGGCGGGAAGACCGCGCTGATCAGCGTGAGCGACAACGGCAGGACCAGCGCGGCACCGGCGCCCTGCAACGCGCGGGAGACGATCAGGACACCGATGTCCGGTGCCCGCGCGCACGCCACCGACGCGACGGTGAACAAGGCCAGCCCGGCGACGAACACCCGGCGACGGCCGAACCGGTCCCCCAGCGCCGCCCCGGTCAGCAGCAGCACCGCGAACGTCAGGTTGTAGGCGTTGACAACCCATTCGAGTGCTTCGACCGACGCGGTCAGGTCCGCCCTGATGGTGCTCAGCGCCGTCGTCACGACCAGGCTGTCCAGCGCCATCATGAACGAGGCCAGCGACGCCAGCCCCAGCACCCACGCCTGCCTGCCCGTCATCCCGCCGCGGCGCTCAGACATGCAGCGACCTCGGCAGCCCGAACGCCGGGAGCAGCGCGTTGTCGTGGAACCGGGTGAGCGCGGCGATCCGCTCGCCGGTCAATGTCAGCACGAGCACGCCGTGGGCGTGCAGGATCGGTGTCCTCGGGTCACTGAGGTAGCAGCCGAACGCGGGCTGGCCGTTGGCCCGCGTCGGGATCAGCACGTGCCGCCTGCCGCCACGCCACACGACGGTGGCGAGGAAGTGCCCCACCGCCACCGGACCCTGGTACTCCAACGGCAGCGGCGGCATGGTCAGCCACGCGTCGCCGGTCAGCATGGCCACGACCGCGCCGACGTCCCCCGCCTCGAAGGCACGGGCGAAGTCCGCCACGATCCGGCGTTCCCGCGGCGAGTCCGGCAGCGGCACGTCCTCCCGGCTCGCTCTCCCGAGCGCGCCACGGGCCCGGCGCAGCGCACTGGTCACCGCGTTCTCGGTCGTGCCGAGGATGTCCGCCACCTCCACGGCGCGGAACCCCAGCACGTCCCGCAGCACCAGCACCGCACGCTGTCGCGGCGGCAGTTGCTGCAACGCGGTCAGGAACGCCAGCGACACCGACTCCCTGACCTCGTACCGCGCGGCGGGCCCCGGCACCTGTTCCGCGATCCCTTCGAGCAGCACGTCGGGGTAGGGCTCCAGCCAGATCGGCTCCGCCCGGTGGTGCGAGGGCTCCGGCATCGGGACCTCCGGTCGGTGAACCGCGTTCTCGTGCGGACGGCGGGCCCCGGCCCGCAACGCGTTGAGGCAGCGGTTGGTGGCGATCCGGTACAGCCACGTGCGCACCGACGCGCGCCGCTCGTAGCCGCCGAGCCCCCGCCACGCCGCCAGCAACGTCTCCTGCACCAGGTCCTCGGCGTCCTGCACGGAGCCGAGCAGGCGGTAACAGTGCACGTGCAGCTCCCGCCGGTGCGGTTCGACGAGCGCGCGGAACGCCTCCCCGTCCCCACTTCCCGCCAGCGACAGCAGATCGTCGGTCTCCCCGGCTTGCGGTTGCTCCCGCATGCCCGGCTCCTTCCCTCGGGTGGTCCTCTCGACCGTATGGACACCGCCGCCACCGGAAAGTGGTCGCCCTGCGGACGCGCTCCCACTATCTCCACAGGATCTTCACATCCGCGCCGGACGGTCTCCACGACCGTTACCTAGAGTCGGCCGCATGGAACCCGTTGCGCGCCGCGTGCTCGTCGTGGAGGACGACGTCACCATCGCCGAGTCGATCACCGCACGGCTGCGTGCCGAGGGGTTCACCGTCGCGGTCGCGCACGACGGGCCCGCCGCGGTGGCCGCCGACGCGGAGACCGAACCGGACCTGGTGGTGCTCGACGTGATGCTCCCCGGGTTCGACGGGCTCGAGGTGTGCCGCCGCATCCAGGCACGCCGCCCGGTCCCGGTCCTCATGCTCACCGCGCGTGCCGACGAGACGGACCTGCTGGTCGGCCTCGGGGTCGGCGCGGACGACTACCTGACCAAGCCGTTCTCGATGCGGGTGCTGACCGCGCGGGTGCACGCGCTGCTGCGCCGGGTGGAGCGGGCACGCACGGACATCGAGGAGACCCGGATCGTGCTCGGCGACCTGGAGATCGACATCGACCGGCGCCGGGTGGCGCGCGGCGGGGTCGCGGCGCAGCTCACACCCATCGAGTTCGACCTGCTCGTGCACTTCGCGCGGCGGCCCCGGGCGGTGCAGCCACGGGAGCGCCTGCTCAGCGAGGTGTGGGACTGGGACGTGCACGGCAGCGCGTCGGGCACCCGGGCGGTGGACAGCCACATCAAGGCGTTGCGGCGCAAGCTCGGCGCGGACCTCATCCGCACGGTGCACGGCGTCGGCTACGCACTGGAGGCCGGCCCGTGAAGGCGTTCGCGAGCAGGCTGGTCGACCTGCTGCCCCGGCCACTGGACCCGATCCGGTCGATCAAGCTGAAGCTCGCCATCCTGCTGGTCTGCTCGGGCGGGGTCGCGTTCGCGTTCTTCAACTGGCAGATCGGCTGGCTGCCGCCGCGCACCACGGTCACCGCGATCGTGCTGGCCCTGATCACCTCGCAGATCCTGGCGCACGGGATGACCAGACCGCTGCGGGAGATGACGGCCGCCGCCCGCGCGATGGCCACGGGCGACTACACCCGCCGCATCCGCGCCACGACCCGCGACGAGGTCGGCGAGCTGGCGCACGCGTTCAACCAGATGGCCGCCGACCTCGACACCGCCGACCAGCAGCGCCGCGAGCTGATCGCGAACGTCTCCCACGAGCTGCGCACCCCGATCACCGCGCTGAACGGTGTCCTGGAGAACCTCGTCGACGGGGTCGCGAAGCCGGACCCCGCGACGCTGCGGACCGCGCTCGCCCAGACCGAACGGCTCGGCCTGCTGGTCGCCGAGCTGCTCGACCTGTCCAGGATCGACGCTGGCGCGTTCCCGCTCGACCGCGAGGAGTTCGACCTGGAGCTGCTGCTCGACGAGGTCGTCGCCGAGGCAGAGGTGATGGCCGCCGCGGTCGGCAGGGGTGTCCGGTTCGCCGTGGCCGTCGCGCCACCGTCGGCAAGCGTGGTCGCCGACCGCGGCAGGCTCCACCAGGTCGTGCTCAACCTGCTCGACAACGCGGCCCGCCACGGCCCCGCGGGCGGCAGGGTGCACGTCAGCGCGGCGGCCCGCGAAGACGGCGTCGTGATCGAGGTCCGCGACGAGGGCCCCGGCATCCCAGCCGGGGAACGCGACCGGGTCTTCGAACGCTTCACCCGCGGCGAACGGGCCGGCGGTGGTGGCACCGGGCTGGGCCTCGCCATCGCGCGGTGGGTGGTCGACCTGCACGGCGGCACCATCGGCGTCGTCGCACCGGAGGACCTGCCACCCGGCGAACCGGAAGGCTGCCGCATCCGCGTGGTCCTGCCGGCTCCCTGAGCCCCGCCCCCAACGAACCCGGGCACCGCCGGGCGGCGCAACCCTGCCCGAAAACCCTTGCACACCAACCTTCCTGGAGACCCCCATGCCAGAAACCGAGGACAAACCGGCGGCACCGGTGCCGACGCGGCCGTCGACACCGCCGAAGCACGCCACGGTGCCGGTGCCGCCGTCGGTGCTGCCCGCCGCGGGCGCCGCCGGGCTGAGCGCTGCGGTGCTGCTGCCGCTGGACCGGCCGGGACTCGGCTGGGCGCTGACCGGTGTCGCGGCCACGACGGCCGTGGTCTACCACCTCCGCGCGTCCGGCACCGCCGAGGCGCACTTCACGCGGATGAGCCCGGTGTGGGCGGCCGCCACGCTCGCGTTGCTCTCCGCCGGGTTCGTCCGCGCGTCGGAGTGGCTGTTCGTGCTGTGCGTGCTGGCCGCGTGCGTGACGGGCTCGCTCGCGGTGGTGGGCAGGCGCACGGCGGGCTCGGTGCTCTACGAGGTGTTCGCCGTGCCGATCGCGGCACTGCGTTCCACGCCGTGGCTCCTGCGCGCGGTCAGGCAGCGGACCGAACGCGGCGACCGAGGGGCACGGCGCCGGATCGGGCTGTCCGTACTGGCCTCACTGGTGTTGCTGGCCGTGTTCGTCCCGCTGCTCAGCGGCGCGGACGCGACGTTCGCGCACCTGGTGGCATCGACGGTGCCCGACCTGGACTCGGACGCGTTGCCCGGCTCGGTGCTGGCGTTCGGCGCGACCGGTCTCGGCGTCGTGGGCGCGTGCTACCTGCTCGCGTCCCCGCCCGCGCCCGCGGCCGGGGACCCGGCACGCCGGCGGCTGGCGCACCGCGTGGAGTGGGCGCTGCCGCTGGGTGTGCTGGTGGCGCTGTTCGCGATGTTCGTCACGGTGCGCCTGGTGGTCCTGTTCGGCGGCGGCGAGTACCTGCGGCGCACGGACGGCCTCACCGCGGCCGACTACGCCAGAGGCGGGTTCTGGCAGCTGTGCGTGGCCACGGTGCTGACGCTCGCGCTGGTGGGGGCGGCGCTGCGGTGGGCCCCCAACAGCACCGTGGCGGACCGGGTGTGGCAGCGCGGGCTGCTCGGCGCACTGAGCGGGCTGAGCCTGGTACTGGTGGCGTCGGCGCTGAGTCGCATGTGGACCTACCAGCAGGCGTACGGCTTCACCGTGCTGCGGCTGCTGGTCGAGGTGTGCGAACTCTGGCTGGGCGTGGTGTTCGCACTGGTGCTGATCGCACTGGTGCGGCTGCGCACGGCCTGGCTCCCGCGCGCGGCGGTGGGCGCCGCCGCGGTCGCCGCGCTGGCACTGGTGGCGCTGGACCCCGAACGCTTCATCGCCGACCGCAACATCGACCGTGCCGAACACGGCGCCCCGCTGGACGCCGGGTACCTGAGCGGCTTCTCCACCGACGTCGTCCCGGCCGTCGAACGCCTGCCGGAACCACAGCGCTCCTGCGTGCTGCTGGCGGTGACCGCGCGAGCCGGCGACGACGGCTGGACGGCGTGGAACCTCAGCCGCGCCGCGGCGCGGAACCTGCCGGTCCGGTCCCCGGCGACCTGCCCTCACGGTGCACTGCCCTGACACCCCGGCTACCGCCGTCGGCTTGCGGCGACGGACCGCGGGGCCAGGTGCCCGTGGCAGTATCGGCCCCGTGCAGATCGGGATGCTGGGACCGTTCGAGGTTCGCCGACACCCTGGACCTCCACCGCAGGGCCCGCGGGCACCTGTCCTTCGGTCACGGCATCCACCAGTGCCTCGGCCAGCAGCTGGCCCGCATCGAGATGCGCGCCGGGGGGCTGCTGCGCCGCTTCCCCACCCTCGAACTCGCCGTCCCCGCCGACCAGGTGCGGCTCCGGACCGACATGAACATCTACGGCGTCCACGAACTGCCGGTCACCTGGACGGAAACGGCCAGGTAGGAAGGGTGGCGTGGCCGGCGGCCTCGTCCGCCGGACGCGCTGCCCGGTCCCGCCCTATCGTGAGACGGACAACGCAGTCGTGATCCCGCGGGGAGGACCGATGACGGGCAACGTGGCCGCGCCGAGCGCGCAGGACGTCGAGCAGCTCCACACGGAGGGCATCGCGGGCAGGCAGGGCGCGTTCTCGGCGGAGTGGGCCGACCGGCTCGGTGAGGACATCATGACGATCTTCCGGGAGTCGCTCGAGTTACCCGGGGCGGCGGTCGGGCGCGGCCCCAACCGGTACTACGTCGAGATCCACCCCGAGCGGCTGCGTGGTTTCGTCGACCTGGTCACGCACCCGTGGGTCACCGGGATGTGCGCGGCGGTGCTCGGTCCCGACTACCAGATCGTCGAGGTCGGGTTCGACGTGCCGCTGCCCGGCGCGGTGAACCAGCCGTGGCACCGCGACTTCCCGTCACCGCCGGAGACCACTCGCGACCGCAGGCTCACCTCGCTCGCGTTCAACCTCACCACGGTCGACGTGACCCCCGAGATGGGCCCGTTCGAGATCGCGCCGGGTACCCAGTGGGACGACAGCCCCGAGTTCGAGCACGGCATGTTCCCGCCGGAAAGCCACTGGCCCCGGTACGAGGCGCTCGGCCGCCGCAGGCTCACCCGCCGGGGCGACGTCTCCGCCCGCAGCGCACTGACCATCCACCGCGGCACCGCCAACCGGTCCGGCACGCCGCGTCCCACGCTCGTGCTCGGCGTCGACGCCCCCGGCGCGGGCAACGCCGAACGCCACGACCTGATGGTCACCCGCGCCTGTCATGCCCGGCTGCCGGAGTGGCTGCACAGGCACCTGCCGTGCCGCGTGGTCGACGAGCTGGAACCGATCGAACAGCAGCACACCATCGAGGGCCTGGTGATGGGCACGCCGTGAAAGCGCGACACGCCGGGCGACTCCTTCGCCGAGCCACCAAGGACGTATCGGCAGGTCGACACACCATTTTGGCGACGAGATCGGCGAAGTGGTTGAAATCGCGCGGATATTTCGGTGCACTATCCGGCCATGGCGACTTACAGCGCTGACACCCTGACCATGGTCCCACCGGACTCCCCGACCTACGGCCTCGCTGCGGAGGGCGGCACACTCGGCTCCATCGAGGACTGGATCAACAGCGTCTTCGACCCGATATCCGAGGCGCTGTCGGCGTTCGTGTTCGCTGAGATCTCCGTGTTCGGCATGGAGTTCCCGTGGATCGTCGCCTGGCTGGTCGCGGCCGCGACGATCTTCAGCGTCTACTTCGGATTCATCCAGTTCCGCGGCTTCAAGATGGCGCTGGAGATCGTCCGCGGCAAGTACAGCAAGAAGGACGACCCCGGCGAGATCACGCACTTCCAGGCACTCAGCTCCGCGGTGTCCGGCACGGTCGGTCTCGGCAACATCGCGGGCGTCGGCGTCGCCGTGACCATCGGCGGCGCGGGTGCCACGTTCTGGATGATCCTCGCCGGGCTGCTCGGCATGTGCACCAAGTTCGTCGAGTGCACCCTCGGTGTGCGGTACCGGGAGACGCATGAGGACGGCACCGTTTCCGGCGGGCCCATGCACTACCTGCGCAAGGGTATCGCCGAGCGGTTCGGCAACGGCGGCAAGGCCCTCGGCAGGGTCCTCGCGGTGCTGGCGTCGGTGATGATCCTGTTCTTCGCCATCTCCGGCGGCAACATGTTTCAGGCGAACCAGACCTTCGCCCAGCTGCGGGACGTCACCGGCGGCGACGACGGCTTTCTCGGCAACGACGGCGCGGCGCTGATCTTCGGTGTCGTGCTCGCACTGATCGTCGGTGCGGTGATCATCGGCGGCATCAAGGCCATCGGCAAGGTGACCAGCAGGCTGGTCCCGTCGATGGGGATCATCTACATCCTGGCCTGCCTGGTCGTCATCATCGTCAACATCGGCCAGGTGCCCGAGGCGATCGGCGCCATCATCTCCGGCGCCTTCTCGCCGGAGGGCGTGGTCGGCGGCGCCATCGGCGCACTGATCGTCGGCTTCCAGCGAGCGGCGTTCTCCAACGAGGCGGGCCTTGGCTCCGCGCCGATCGCGCACTCGGCGGTCAAGACCAGGAACCCGGTCACCGAGGGCTACGTCGCCCTGCTCGAACCGTTCATCGACACCGTCGTCATCTGCACCATGACGGCGCTGACGATCGTCATCGCCAAGACCCAGTTCTGGACCGACGCCCAGGCGAGCGTCTTCGCGGGCGGTACCGTCCCGGACGGCGTGACGGTCACCTCGAAGTCCTTCGAGACCGTGCTGCCGTGGTTCCCCTACGTGCTGACCCTCGCGGTGGCGCTGTTCGCCCTGTCCACCCTGATCACCTGGGCCTACTACGGCCAGAAGGCGTGGACCTACCTGTTCGGCAAGTCGCACACCAGCGAACGCGTCTACCAGCTGATCTTCTGCCTGTTCATCGTCGCCGGCTCGGTGCTGACACTGGGTAGCGTGCTCAGCTTCGCCGACGCCGTGCTGTTCCTGCTCGCCCTGTTCAACATCATCGGCCTGTACCTGCTGGTGCCGGTGGTGAAGGAGGAGCTGGCGGACTTCCGGGCCAAGATCAGCTCCGGCGAGGTCAAGAAGAACGAGGACGTCCGTTCCTGACGGACGGAACCGCGAACAGAACGAGGCCGGACGGGCTTGGTGTCACGTGTGCACGGCACCAGGCCCGTTCCCGGCGGCGAGGACAGGACGTGCTGTGGCGTCAGCGGCGGCCGGGCCGGGCTGGTAAGCCGAGCGCCGTGAACCGGCGGTGGGCGGCCGGCCTGCGTAGGACGCGGTCGCGTGCGGGGGCTACCTGCCTTCGATCTCGGCCATGTCCAGTTGGAGCTGGACGGCATGCTGGAGGTTCCGGTAACCCACGCGCCGCTGCCCCGGCTCACCCTGGTCCGCCGGCACGAACTCGGCGCCGATGCCGCGCTGGACGTCGTCGGTGCTCAGACATCGCGAGAGCGCGGACGACAGGGTTGAGGTCGCGGCGTCGCCGACGTCCTTCGGTGCACTGAACGCCGTGTCGATGACGAGGTCCGGGTCGGCGGCCGGGTCCGGGAACCGGCGACCGAGGACCTCGTAGGTGGTCGGCACCTCCGGCAAGTACGCCGGCCGCTCGTGACCTCCGGAAGCGAGTGGCCTGAGCTGCCCGGACTCGATGCCGGCGAGGAGTTCCGGGGTGAGGGTGACCAGGCCGGCCATGAAATCGCCTGCGACGACACCGCGAAGGATCTCCGCGTCCGAGTCGGTCCGCGCGGGCTCGAGACGGGTCTCCGCCATGAAGTTGAGGTGCCACAGCGCGAACCCCTCGACCGTGGTGTCCCCGCGGTTGGCGACCGTGACCGGCGGGCCACCGGCCTTCGCCGTCGCCAGCAGTGTCTCGGCGGAGTCGACAGGGCTGTCCGCGGCGGTGAACAGGACCACGGGTGCTGAGCGCACGACACCGACGAAACGGAAGTCGTCGGAGCCGTAGTCCCTCTCGGGAAGCAGCAACGGCGTCACCAACGAGGGACCCACCGAGCTGATCATGAGCGTGTGCCCGTCCGGCTCCGCGTCGACGAGGGCGCGGTTGCCGAGCACACCGTTCTCGCCCGGCCGGTTCCGCACGGCCACATCGACCCCGAGCCGGTCGGCCAGACACGGCGCGACGGCGCGCGCGACCGTGTCCGTGACATCGCCGGCCTCGGCGGGCACGATCAGGTCGATGTCACCGTCCGGATACGGCCCCGACCTGCCCGGCGTCTGAACGCATCCCGCGGTGAGGACGACCGCACCCATCGCAAGCACAAACCAGCCAAGCCGCACGCGATTCCCCCATCAGGCAGCACCAGCGGCCAGCCTAGCGAGCCGCGGTCGTCACCAACACTGTTGGTAGTCAAGCTGCCGGAGAACTTCGTGCTCAGGCACCGCTCACCCGAACGGCGTGCCAGACCGCCGGTCGGCTGGATCGACAGCACGAGGCTTCGAACTCGCGACCGGTAAATCCGCGACCGCGCCAGTGACACGTCACCCGTTCACATAGTCGTCCTCGGCGGTGTAGCCGAGCATCGGCGCGAAGTAGTCGTGTCGGAACCCCGGCGGTAGCCGGGCGGCGGACACCAGCCAGTCCAGTTCGGCGGTCACGGTGGCCGCGTAGTCGCCCGCCGGCTGGTAGCCCAGCTCCCGGGCCGCGCTCATGTCCAGCCGGATCCCCGGCACCCGATCCCAGGGATGCGTGCCCAGTCCCGCGGGCGCGTGCTGGTCGAGGAGCACCTCCCGCCACCGGTGCCCGAGGTGCGCGGCGACGATCCGCGAGATCTCCAGCGCGCTTGGCGCGTCGGGGTCCGCGCTGTTGAGGATCCGCGTACCAGGATCGTTCGCGGCCACCTCGGTCAACGCGGCGACGTTGGCCGCGGCGCTCGTCTGGTCGACACCGCGGCCACCCCGGGCCAGGACAACGACCTCGCGCCGGTCGAGCACGCGCTTGACGAACACCCATTCGTCGGGCTTCGACGTCCCGTCACCGTGCACTCTGGACGGCCGCAGCACCGTGACCGGGTGCCCGCTGTCGAGCAACACCCGTTCTGCGGCGACCTTGCTGGCGCCGTAGCCGTCGCCGCTGCGGTAGTCGATGTCCTCCCGGGGTGCCATGGTCGGCTGCGACTCGCGGATCGGGCCGTCGAAGTGCGGTGCGGTCGCCGAGTTCACGTGGTTTCCGGCGGCATCGACGTACACCGCCTTGGTGGAGATCATCACCGTGGACCCGACATCGTCCAGCAGTGGCAACAGATCCCGTGCGTGTGCCGCGGTGAAACACAGGCAGTCGACCAGCAGGTCGGCACCCGCGTCCACAACCGCCGCGACCGCACCCGCCTCGTCGCGGTCCGCGGCGGCGAACCGTCCGCCCGCAGCCGCGACGTCCGTCGGCAGGCGAGACCGGTCCCGGCCGACGACGGCCACGTCCCAGCCCGCGGCCAGCAACCGGCGCGCGACGGCACGGCCGATCGTCCCGGTGCCACCGAGGATCACCGCACGAGACATCCGCTGCCTTCCTCCAGGTGCCGGTCAGGTCGGATGGCCCGGAGCGTATCGGTGACGGTGCGTTGCGCGACGGCGACCGATCCGGTGACGTGTCAGTACGTCCGCACCCGGTCGCCGAACCGCGCGGCCGGTTGCTGTTGCGACGTCGCGGGGAACGAGATGCGGTCCGGGTCGCCGTCCGAGGTGTACCGCTGCGACGGTGCGGCCGCGAGCTTGTCCAGCCACACCGTCGAGCAGTGCTCGGCGTCCGGGCCGGTCGCGTCCTGGGAACGGATGCGGGGAATCCCCGCCGGGTCGAAGTCGGCGGCGTACGGGGACGGCGCCGGGTTGGCGCCCACCAGGAACGCTCCCTTGTAGCGGTACTCGGCCGGCCCGACCGCGCCGTGCAGCGCGAGGCCGGGGTCGTCGGGGACCGCCCCGAACGGGAACGCGAGCGTGGCCGGGGAGAAACCGGGGACGGCGCGGCGGATCGCCTGGTCCTGCGCGAGGATGTCCTGCCGCGCCTGGTCGGGAGTGGACTGTCCGAGATTCAGGTGGGTGGCGGTGTGGTTGCCGATCTCCATGCCGTGCGCGGCCAGCCACTCCAGCCCGTCCCCCGCGCCGAAGGGCTCGGCGTTGACGAAGAACGTCGCGACGGGGCGGAACCCGGGGAACTCCTCGGCCACCTCCTGCATGATCGACACGGCGGTGCCCGCCGCGGGCCTGCCCGCCGCGTCGAGCGAGAACTGGCTGCGGTCACCGTCGTCGAACGTCAGCACCACCGGGTGCGTGCCAGCGGGAATGTCGATGTCACCGCCCGCGTAGCTCGCCGCGGTGACCGGCACGTAGTTCTCCCTGGCCAGCCGGACCAGCTCGGCACGGAACGCCGCCGGGGTCCGGTCGTACACGCTCGCCGGCGCTGGCACGATCCGGTGGTACATGAGCACGGGCACCACGCCCAGCTCGTTCGCGCCGACCGCGGCCGGGTCGGCCGTGCTCGGCGGGGGCGTGGTCGCCGTGGACTCGACCCGGACATGCTGCGGGGACGGCGTCCTGGGACTCGGCTCGTCTGTGCACGCGGCAGGCGCCACCAGCGTGGCGACGAGCACGACCGCGGCCATGCGTGTTGTGGACACACTTCCAAGATCGGACGCTTTCGCTTGTCCCGCAACGAAAGGACACTATCGGGTGATTTCAGGTTAGTCCTGTGCCCCGGGGGCATGACCAGTACGTGAGCCGTGCCTGTGAGCGTGAGGAGCGTGGAATGGTGGATCGGCGGAGGCGGGGACGGATCGTCGCGCTGGTGTGTGTCGGGGTGCTCGCGGCGTTGGCGGTCCTGGCCGTTCCCGGCGTTCGCCACCTGACGGGTGGTCCCGCCATCAAGGGCGTCGCGGACGGCGCGGTGATCACCCCCGGCGGACTCGCCGAACTGAGCATCACGGCACCGGCCGGGGAGGACCTCTCCGGCGTCGACGTGCTCGTGAACGGACAGCCCGCCAAGGTACGGCGCGCGGGCGACCGCATGGTGCTCGCGGACACCGACCTCGACGACGGCACCCACACCGTGACCGCGCGCCGCGCGCACTGGCTGCTGCCGGACAACAAGGTCACGCACACGGTCACCGTCGACAGCACGCCGCCGCGACTGACCGTCGACGAGACGCCGGTGACCGACCTCCGTGCGCCGTTCACGCTGCGCGGGCGCGCCGAGGGAGCCACGGCCGTCACCGTCGACCACCGGCCTGCCGACCTCGGCGACGACGGCGCCTTCACCATCTCCCTGCCCACCGCGCCCGCCACCCTGCAGGTCGTCGCACGGGACGAGGCCGGGAACAACACCACCAGGGAACACACGGTGCCTGCGCGGCACCCCGGCATGCGTGCCGTCCACATGACCGCGATGGGCTGGACGTCGGCCACCCTGCGGGAACCGGTGCTGGCGATGGCGGCCGAAGGGCGCATCGACACCATCCAGCTCGACATCAAGGACGAGAACGGCGAGATCGGCTACTCGTCCAAGGTGCCGCTCGCGCAGCAGATCGGTGCCACCCGCGACCACTACGACGCGAAGGCGGTCGTCGACGAGCTGCACGCCGCCGGCATCCGCGTGGTCGGCAGGCTCGTCGCGTTCCGCGACCCCATCCTGGCTCAGGCGTCCTGGCGTTCCGGCCACAAGGACCGGGTCCTGCAGACCGCGGCCGGACAGCCGTGGTCCGGCTCCTACGGCGAGTACGCGTTCACGAACTTCGCCAACCCCGACGTGATCGCCTACAACATCGCGCTTGCCGAGGAAGCCGCGAAGCTGGGCTTCGACGACATCCTGTACGACTACGTGCGCAGGCCGGAGGGCGCGCTGTCCGCCATGCGGATCCCCGGCCTGCGTGGCACACCGGAGCAGGCGATCGCGACCTTCCTCGGCGACAGCCGCGACGCCGTGCGCCCGCACGGCACGTTCGTCGGCGCCTCGGTGTTCGGCATCGCGGCACAACACCCCACCGCCGTGGCCCAGGACATCCGGGCGATCGCCGAGCACGTGGACTACGTCTCCCCCATGGTCTACCCGTCCCACTGGGGCCCCGGCGAGTACGGGGTCGCCCACCCGGAGGCCCAGCCGTACGACATCGTCGCCCGGTCGGTGGCCGCGTTCACCGAGCAGGTCCGCGGCACCGGCGCGCAGGTGATCCCGTGGCTGCAGGCGTTCAGCCTGGCCCACGCCTACGGACCGGACGAGGTGCTGGCACAGGTCACCGCGTCCGCCAAGGCCGGCGCGAGTTCGTTCCTGCTGTGGGACCCCGCGTGCCGCTACAACCCCGCGGCGCCACCACCGCGCTGACCGTTCATCAGGTCGGCTGTGCCGGGCAGCGCTGGGCAAGCGGCGCCGGCGTGGTGGGTTCGTCCTCGCCGGACGGGCAGGTCCCGTGCGTGGCTGATGCCCTGAAAGGCGCGTTCAGGGCGCCGAGCGCCCTGAACGGCCCATTCACGGCACCTGTTATGCCGTGAAAGCGTCGTCGGGACATCGGCGGGTGTCTCACGTTCGCGGTGCCTCGCTTCGCCAGGGGTTCCGCCATGCCGCTCTGCGCGGGTACGGTCGAAGCACGCGGGTGTTCTCGCGCTTTGCGATTGGCCCACGGTCGCGTCTAAATCCACCCATTCGTGTGGTGCGATCGTTGCTCTTCGCACACAAAACGGGGCCACCATGCACCGAAAGAATAGAAATCGAGCGTTATAGCGCTCGAAAGTATTATCGAGGTGGAATGACGTAACGGTCTCGCGCTACTGTCGCCTCCGGTCGAGAGCCAAAGATCGACCGACAGTTGATCGCGCAATCAAACGAGGGAATTTCCATGTTGAAAAAGGTTGGTTTCGTGACCGCCGGGGTCGCTGCCGGAATGGTGATTCTGGGCGGGTTCGCCTCCGCCGAGGGGACCGAGAGCCCGCGCGGCTACGGCTTCGAACCCGGCGAAGGGGACCAGGTCGGCCTCGTCAACGTGAACAACGTGGACGTGCTGCACAACGTGAACGCCAACGTGGGCGTGTGCGACAACAACATCAACGTCCTCGGTGTCCAGGTGCCGGTCGAGGACGTGCTGAACGGCGTCGACGTGCCGATCCTGTCCCCGGGTGAGCACGAGGCGGCAGCCGCTGCTCCCGAAAACTGCGCTTCCGCGGGCCTCCAGGACGGCGGCTCGATCCAGGACAAGTGACGCGTTCCCGCGTCTGGTTCTCCCCCGCGGCAGGACATCCTGCCGCCCACCAATGAGAGGGTTGTTCTTCCCGTGTTGAAACAGTTCATCGTCGGTGCGGCCACTATCGCCGCCGGTGTCATCCCGTTCAGCGGCGTCGCGTCCGCGGACGAAGGTCTCCCCTTCGCGGCCGACCGTCAGAACGGGGACGAGATCGGTCTCGTCAACCTCAACAACCTTGACGTGCTGCACAACGTCAACGCCACGGTCGGCCTCTGCGACAACAACATCAACGTGCTGGGTGTCCAGGTGCCGGTCGAGGACGTCGCCAACGGCGTCGGCGTGCCGGTGCTCTCGCCCGGGGCCCACGAGGCCGAGGCCGCGATCCCCGAGAACTGCGCATCCAGTGAGCTGTCCGACGGGGGCACTTACCAGGGCGACTGATTAACAGTCGCAGGCGGCGTACCGCCGCCGACCTTGGGGTGGATGGAGGCAGGACCGGTCCCGGCTGGTCCTGCCTCACTGGTTGTCACAGCGAAACAGATGCGAAAAGGGTGCCTCATGTCAGAGGACGTTCTCGACGACTTCCCGCCGTCGTTCCCGACCCGGTTCCGCGGCTACGACCGCGACGCCGTCGATCTCGAGATGCGCGAGCTGCGCAACGCGCTCGGCTACGCACAGGCCGAACGCGACCGGGCGGTCACGCGGGCGCTGACGCTGGAGTCAAGCACGGCGGGTGACCCGGCCACGGCATCTGCTTCCGCGACCGTGCAGTGGTTGATCGACACCGCGGAGCAGGACGCCGCGAAGATCCGGGCGTCGGCCGAGGAAGCGGCCCAGGACCTCACCGCACGGGCGGAAGAGCTGCTGCGCCACCGGATGTCGCTGATCGAGGAGGCACAGCACGAGGCCGACGTGTGCCGGGCGCAGGCCGCCGAGGAGGCGCGGCACATCGTCCACGACGCACTCGAGAAGGCGAGCACCCTGCTCCACGGTCTGCAGGAGAGTGAGGTGTCGCTGCAGGAGATGTTCGGCAACGGTTCCCTGAGCCACCGCATGCCGCCGCCGCGTCGTCCGACCGAGGAGCGCCGAGGCCAGCACGCCGCTGTGCCGCCGCAACAGGTTCCCCAGCCGACACCCGCCCCCGCGAACACCGCCCCGGCGAACACCGTCGCGGACGGGCCGCCGAGCACGCCGCCGAGCACGCCGCCGAGCACGCCGCCGAGCACGGACGACGCGCCGGTTGCCCGGTACATCCCCGCGGAGCCTTCGCTGCAGGGCGAGTCACGCCAGATCTGACACCCGCGCTTACGCGCCACGCCGTTCCGGCGGCGGTTCTATGAACGAGACAACCTGTGAATTCGCAGGAGAAGCAGGACCATGTTCCACAGCCCGGTAAAACAGCCTGCCGGGCGCTCAAAACCTGACATATCCGTTCCGGGGCCTTGTCGCTTGGGGCGGTAATCTCAGCCTGCCATATACCGGGAGCACGCGAACGAAATTCGAGTGCGAAAAGTCCGGGTGAGCACTGTGAGGACGAGCGCTCCGTTGAACTGGGAGCAGATCTACACCGAACACCACCCTGCTCTACTCGATGCCGCGACGCGGGCCTTCCGCGGCGGACCCGATCGCGAGGCCGCGGACGTGGTGAGCGAGGCGTTCGTCGCGCTGCTCAGCGAACCGCCGGAGACCGAGCCCGACTGGCGCGTCTTCCTGACCGAGCTGATCGCCGGGATGAGTGTCGAGAACCGCGAGCTTCCGGCAACGACCAGCATCGACCACGCTCCGGTGGACCCCGAACTCGTCGAGGACGCGGCCGCGATCGCGCTCCGCCGGGTCTCCGCGGGCGAATTGCGGCAACGCATCCTGCGGGTCATGTGCTACATGACCGAACGACAGCGGCAGATCACCCGGCTACGCCTGTTCGAAGGGCTGAGCGTCGGCGAGATCGCCGCCGTGATGAACACGTCGTCGTCCAACATCTCCCAGATCGTCATCCGGTGCCTGGCCAAGCTGCAGCCGGTGCTCACCCAGTTCGACCACATCGACGAACGCGAGCTCGAGCGGGTGCGCCCGCCACGCCGGGGCGTCCGCTAGCCCCGGCAGTCACACGACGGGTTGCTCAGCAACGAGCACGTCGAGGCGTGGCGGTCGGCGATCTCGCGACGGAGACGGGCCGCACGGTGGGTGTCCGGCTCGAGCAGGCCGAGGCGGGCACATTCCACGACGGTGTGGATCGCCGTCGTGGTGCCGAGGATCTCGGCCGCCCGGCTCAGTCGCATCGACACCGCGCTCATGCTGATGCCGAGCCGCCGGGCGACCTGCTTCGTCCGCAGGCCGTCGGCCAGCAGTCGTACCACAGCCAACTCCTTGTCCGAGAGGAGTGTCTTCCTGGTGAGGGTCTGCGTCACGGTGCCTCCACGAGGAAGGCGTCGGCTCCCGGGGCACGGGAACCGACGCCAGGTCGCCCTTTCGTCAGTCCAGCTCGAACGCGGCGGATTCGACGTTCTCCGCCCACGCGCCCTCGTCACCGGCCGCTGCGGCGGTCTGCTCGTACGAGGCACCCTCGATCTCGTCGCCGTGATCGGCGAAGTCACCGTGGTGGCCCCAACCGTCGCTCTCGTAGGCCCCGCTCTCCGTCGATTCCACGAAGGCGCCGTCCTCGCCCGCGCCCGCGGTCACTTCCTCGTGCCAGGCAGCGGTGGTGTCCGAACCGTGCAGACCACCGTGGCCCCAACCGTCGCTCTCGTAGGCCCCGCTCTCCGTCGACTCCACGAAGGCGCCGTCCTCGCCCGCGCCCGCGGTCACTTCCTCGTGCCAGGCAGCGGTGGTGTCCGAACCGTGCAGACCACCGTGGCCCCAACCGTGGTCACCCGTCACGGCACCGGCCTCGGTGGAGGTCACCCACGAACCCTCGACACCCGCGTACGCGGCGACGTGCTCGTAGGCGGCACCCGTCCAGTGGTCGTTCGTCCAATCGACCACGTCATCGTCGGCTTCGACGACGACCACGTCGTCGACGGGCCTCACGGTCGCGGCCTCGGTGCCGGCTTCCTCGGCAGCCTCCTCGGCAGCCTCCTCCGTGGCCTCCTCCGTGGCCTCCTCCGTGGCCTCCTCGGCGACGTTCTCGTCGTCCGTGGCGTGGACGGCGTACTCGTCGTCTGGCGAGGACATGATCGCCGCACCGGCGGGTGTCGCCACCGCGTCCGTCACCACCTGGTCGGTAATCACCACGTCGTCCGGTTCCTCCGCGGACGCGGTCAACGGTGCTGCCGCGAGTGCGAGCGGCACCGCGAGGGCCGCGAAGAAAACGCCGCGGCCTGCCATTTTCGGCATCGCAGTTCTCCTTTCGAATGAGATCTGGAAGATCTCGGGCAACTGTGAAGCTACCCACGGAACACTGCGAGTATTTGCCAGGTACGCCAAAGATGATGCTCGACAACCCGTTCGTGCCGGGTCGAAATCCGACAGTGACGGATGACATTGACCGTAGCCTCCCGGAAACGGGAAGAGTATGCCCCTGGTGGGTTGTCGGTGCGCCGGCCGATCACGGTGGGAGAAATTTCGTCCCAAACCACACTTTGCGGTGATTAACAGCACTCGACACGCTGGTCGGCGTGTTGATGACACTGATGGACACGAAGGTTCGCCAGAACGGGGGGCTTGCTGGTCAACCCCGGCGCCGCGCTCACCGCACGTGGCCGAAAACGCCGCGACACTGACGGGCCCACTGCTTGTTATGACGCGAACTTGCGAACTCCCGTCCGGTAGCTGTGACATTGGGAATTCACATCACCAGACACCACGACTCTACGTTGGCGCTGTTAGCCGATACCGAGCGACCATTGCGACGAGATCCGTTATGTGATCTTGAAATTGGGGAAGGGGTATCTCATGAAAGCAAGAATCGGGCGCTTCGCGGCATTGGCCACAGCCCTTGCTCTGGCGGTCACCGGGACCGTGACCGTGTCGAACGCGGTCGCGACGCAGCCCGCAGTCCCGCAGGAGGACGCCGCCCTGGTCCAGGACATGCACGACGCGCTGGCCGACGCCGCCGACGCTGGTGATGTCGCGGAGGTGAAGTCGACGCTCACCGAGCTGGAGCCGCTGCTGACCGAGCTGGCGAGCGGGGAGCGGTACGCGCTCGCGGAGAGCAGCCGCGAGCTCGCCGGCGAGGCGGGCGAGGCGGTCACGACGATCCGCGACCAGGTCGACAGGCTGTTCCCGGAAGGGGCGCGGGAAGCCAATCCGCCGTCGGTGGCGGAGCAGCTGAACGAGTTGGTGCAGCGGCTGCTGCAGCGCCTGTCACAACTGGTGAACGACCTGCTCGGCGGCGGACCCGTACCACTGTAGTGGGGATCCCGACGGGAAGGGTGGCGGCGATCGCAGGAGGCACCGCCGCCGTCCTTCCCGACTTTCCCGGAATGGGGACGGCATGGCAGACACCGGGCTCGACGTTTCCATCACCCGACTGACCGGCGCGAGCGTCGCGTGTCTGTGCGGCGAGGTGGATGTGACGACCGCGCCCGCACTGCGGACCGCGATCACGGAAGCCATGCGCAGCGAACCGGACCTGTTGGTCATCGACCTGCTGGCGGTCACGTTCCTCGCGTCGGCGGGCCTGCACGTGCTCTTCGAGGCCGCGGCGGCGGGACGCCCCGAGGTTCGGGTGGTCGCGGTGCGCAGGGAATGCGTCCGGCCCATCCGGCTCACCGGCCTGGACACCGTGGTTTCGGTGCACACAACGGTCACCGACGCCCTCGGTGAAGGCTGCCATCGAGTCAGGTGAAGGTCACCCGGGCGCGAGCGGCGGCCTGTCGCGCACCGCTTGCGGTTCAAGCCCTCGAACGGGTCGGCCGCATGGCGGACTCCCACCAAGATTCTCCGTTTCGCGGCCGACCCGCTCTCATTTGTCGCCGTACCGGGTCGCGGGTGGCGCGTCGGCAGGCCCCGCTAGGTACTCGTTCCTCCTGCCGCGGCGGACGAGTCCGACGAGCCCGACCAGGCCGAGAAGACCGAGCAGGCCCCACATTCCGTTGTCGTCGTCGCCCGACTCCTCCTCACCACGGTTCTCCTCGGCGGCCACGTGGGTGGTCTGCGGTGCCGCGGCCACCGGCGTCACGGGCCCCACCAGTATCGCGCTGCTCGCCGTCAGTGCCAGAAGAACGGCGCGCAGCAGAGCTTTCATCGGGACACCTCGGTTCGGTAGTAGGTGCGCAGCACGTCCTGATCGACCTCCTCCATCGGGTTGCCAGGGGGGTGCACCCGCGGCGCGTCGTCCACCACCTGTTTGGGGATCGACACGGCGAGATGCCCTGGCGTGACCGCCACCGCGTTCAGCGGGAGGAAGGAGTGGTGCCGCCCGAGGAACCCCGTGCCGATGGAAACCCACTCCGGCTCCCCGGTGCGCTCGTCAGCCCACACTTCCCGCACCGTGCCGATCTTTTTTCCGTGCGGATCCCACATCACCAGACCGCACATTTCCTTGTCGTAGTATCTGATCATTTCCACCCTCCCGTCGAAACGTTCGGACGACATGTGGGTTCCCGCCTCGCCGGACGTCGAACACCGGACACGACGAGTTCACCTGAACCGGGACCGGGAGAGTTCTCAACGACTCCAATGGCTGAATTCGTGGTGCGACATCCGTTGCTGGGGGTGACGCATCACGCGCCGCACGCACGCGGTGCTGACGGGCGGCCTCCCGCC
Source organism: Actinophytocola glycyrrhizae (assembly GCF_042653545.1). Classification (NCBI taxonomy): domain Bacteria; kingdom Bacillati; phylum Actinomycetota; class Actinomycetes; order Pseudonocardiales; family Pseudonocardiaceae; genus Actinophytocola; species Actinophytocola glycyrrhizae. The sequence continues at coordinate 79,715 of NZ_JBHSIS010000011.1, read as the reverse complement.
CGAGATCTTTCCGTGGTGGTGTCGAATGGCGTCGAGCCCGTTCGTAGCCAGGGTGAGACCGCGAAGCCATGTGGAGGTCACCGTGAAGCAGTACCTGCTCGCCGTCCAGCTCGACGAGACCGTGCCGGAGTCCGAAGAGGAACGGCGGGCGCAGATGGCCAGGACGGGCGAGGTCACCGACGAGATGCGGGCCGCCGGTTCGTGGGTGTTCGTCGGCGGTCTGCAGCCCTCGCACGCCACCACGGTCGTCCGCCCCGCCGGCGGCACGACCACGATCACCGACGGCCCGTTCGCCGAGACGAAGGAGCAGATCGGCGGCTTCTGGGTGATCCGGTGCGACGACCTCGACCAGGCGCTGGTCTGGGCCGACAAGTGCGCGCTTGCCTGCGGGCGCCCGATCGAGGTGCGTCCGTTCGACGACGGTTCCGGGGCATAGGCGCGGATGGACCTGGACCGGATCTACCGGGCGGAGTACGGCCGGTGCGTGGCGACGCTGACGCGCGTCCTCGGTGACATCGGGCTCGCCGAGGAGGCCGTCCAGGACGCGTTCGCGGTGGCCGTCCAGAAGTGGGAGCAGCCGCCGCCCAACCCGGGCGCGTGGATCGTGACCACCGCACGCAACCGCGCGATCGACCGCCTGCGCCGGGAGTCCACCAGGGAGGCCCGCCACGCGCAGGCACTGCTGCTGCACCAACCCGAAGAGCCGGAGGAGGTGGGACCGGTGCGCGACGACGAGCTACGCATGATCTTCACCTGCTGCCACCCTGCGCTGTCGCCGCTCGCGCGGACCGCGCTCACGCTGCGCCTGCTCGGCGGGCTGGAGGTGGCGGAGATCGCACGGGCCTACCTGGTGCCGGAGGCGACCGTCGCCCAGCGGATCGTCCGGGCGAAGAAGAAGATCCGCGACGCGGGCATCCCCTACCGGGTGCCAGGCGCCGCCGAACTCCCCGACCGGCTGACGTCGGTGCTCACCGTGCTCTACCTGGTCTTCAACGAGGGGTACACGTCGACGTCGGGACAGCTGCTGCGGACGGACCTGTGCCAGGAGGCCGTCCGCCTCGCGCGGGCGCTCGCCGACCTGATGCCCGACGAGCCGGAGGTGATCGGGCTGCTGGCGCTGCTCCTGCTCACCGAAGCCCGGCGGCCCGCGCGGACGGGGCCATCCGGTGAGCTGATGGTGCTCGCGGAGCAGGACCGGTCACTGTGGGACGGAGACCTGATCGCCGAGGGGCATGAGCTGGTGCGCCGGTGCCTGCGCCGTGCCCGGCCGGGGCCCTACCAGTTGCAGGCCGCGATCAACGCCGTGCACACGGACGGGTCCGCGACCGACTGGGCGCAGGTGCTGGCGCTCTACGACCAACTGCTGGCACACGTCCCGACCCCGGTCGTGGCGCTCAACCGCGCGGTCGCCGTCGCCGAGGTGCACGGACCGGCGCTGGCGCTGGCCATCGTCGACGAGCTGGACCTGCCGGGCTACCACCTGCTGCCCGCCACCCGCGCGGACCTGCTGACGCGCCTGGGCCGCACCTCGGCCGCCCTCGCCGCCTACGACGAGGCGATCACCCTGGCCACGAACGACGCAGAACGGGCCTTCCTGACGACGCGGCGGGCGCGCCTGACCCAGGACACCCGACCACCGGCCCTGTGAGCCGCGGTCGTCCCGGCCGGCGAGTTCTCCCCCGGTGTCCGGGCTCGCGGCGCGCGACCGCCGGTCCGCGCCGGTTCCGGTGTCGATGATGCGCCGTAACATCCGCAGGGATCCGCGCGAACTGGAGAGCAGGATGCCCGGACGGCATCCGGTGCGAGAATGGCGGTGTGGGCACCGACGCCCAGACCGTTCCTGCTGTGTCCGTTCTTGGGGGTTCCGCTGCCTGCTCGGAACCTCGGCCCTCCACTCGGGACCACGGCCGCCCTCGGCTTCGCGGCCTCGTCCATCGCCATCTCCGCACCGGTCGCGCACCAGACGTGGACCGACGTGGCGCTGCACGGCTTCGGCGTGGTCGCCATCGCCATCGGCGGGTGGCTCTGGTCGGGCACGTCCCGGCCGAGGATCGGCGCGCTCATCGTCCTCACCGGGGCCGCCTTCCACCTCGGCGACCTCCGGACCAGCACGACCGAACCCTGGTTCGCGATCGGCTTCTGCCTCGCCTACCTGTGGACGGCGGTCCTCGCGCACATCGCACTGGCCCTGCCGCACGGCAGGCTGGGCACGACCGGCGCCCGCGTCCTCGTCGCCGTGGCCTACGCGGGCGCGGTCGGCACCCAGGTCGTCCGGTACGCCGTGGACTCCCCGGTGCCGCCGTGGTGGTGGAACCACGATCCGGGGCCGCCCACCGCGACCGCCGTGGCGAGCAGTGTGACCTATGTGGTCGTGACCGCCGCGACACTGGCCGTGGTCGTCCGCCGCTGGCTGTCGGCCACCAGCCTGCGGCGCAGGCACGGCGCCGCGCAGTGGGGCACGGTCATGATGGCCGGGCTCGGTGGGATCTCGGCCGCGCTGGTCGCCGCGTCCGGGGCCGACTCGGGCGGTCGCACGGTGTCGCTGTTCGTGGCCTGCGCGCTGCTCGTCGGCGCGGTGCCCCTCGCGATCGCCGCCCGCAGGCTGCACCTGGAGCTGGCGTGCGCGCAGGCGGCGCGGACCGTGCTCGGACAGTCCGGCCAACCACACGAGACGCCGCCGGTCGTGCTGCAGCGCGCGCTGGCCGACGCGGTCGGCGATCCGACGCTCGTCCTGCACTACACCGACGACGGTGGTTCGTTCCTGGACGTGCACGGCAGGCCCGTGACACCGGGCCCGTCGCCGGGGCGTGCGGTGACCGAGGTGCACCGCGACGGCGCGCTGGTCGCGGTCGTCGAACACGACGAGACCCTCGCCGAACAACGCCGGGTGGTCGACGTCGCGCTCGACATCGCGGGCCTGGCGATCGCCAGCTCGCACGTCGCCGCGCGCCGGCTGCCCGACGCGGCGTTCGCCGAGCGGCACCGCATCCAGCGCGACCTGCACGACGGCCCGCAGCAACAGCTGTTCGGCGCCATGCTGCTGCTCGACATGGCCCGCACCGGCTCGCTGCCCGCCGACAGCGCGCTGCAGCGGGCCCACCAGTTGATCGGCCAGGCGGTCGCCGCGCTGCGCGAACTGACGCAGGGCATCTACCCGGAGACGCTGGTCGAGCACGGGCTCGCCGCGGCGGTGGCGCAACTCGGCGCCCTGTCGCCCATCCCGGTGCTGGCGGACATCCCGGCGGACCGCTTTCCACCGGACCTCGAACTGACCGCGTACTTCCTGGTCACCGAGGCCGTCGCGAACGTGTACAAGCACGCGGACGCGTCCGCGGTGGTGGTCACGGTCCGGGAGGACCGGGGCGCGCTCGTGCTGGAGGTCCGCGACAACGGCACGGGCAGCGGCACGGGCAGCGGCACGGGCAGCGGCACGGGCAGCGGCACGGGCGACCCGAGGGCCCTTCGTCTGCGGGCCGCCTCGGTCGGCGGCTCGGTGGCCGTGTCGAGCGAGCCGGGGCGCGGCACCACCGTTTCGGCCCGGCTGCCGATCGGCGTGCCATGCGCGTAGGGATCGTCGAGGACCACCTGCTGCTGCAGGACATCCTCACCGAAGGCCTGCGCGGTCGCGGCATGCGCGTGACCGGCGCGGCGGCCGACGTCGAGTCGGCGACCCGCCTGGTCGACGCGGATCCGCCCGACGTCCTCCTGCTCGACATCAGGCTGCCACCGGACCACCGCGACGAGGGCCTGCGCCTCGCCGAGCTGGTACGGGCCAGCCACCCGGAGGTGGGGCTGCTGGTCCTGTCCTCCCAGGGCGAGATCGGCTACGCCCAGCGGCTGCTCGGCATGCCCGGCGAGTCGCGGGCGCTCGGGTACCTGCTCAAGGACCGGGTCGGCAACCTGGACGAGCTGATCGACGCGCTGCGCCGGGTCGACCGGGGCGAGGTGGTGATCGACCGGCAGCTGATCCGCGCGCTGATGACCGGTCCACGGCCGAAGAACCCACTCGACCTGTTGAGCCCGCACGAGCGCCGCGTGCTCGCCCTGGTCGCGGAGGGCCGCTCGAACCTGGGCATCGCCGAGCACATGGCCTGCCAGGTCGGCACCGTGGAGAAGCACCTCTCGGTGATCACGTCGAAGCTCGGCCTCGGGTCGCTCGGCGAGGTGAAACGCCGGGGGGTCAACGTGCGGGTCCTCGCCACGCTGGCGTTCCTGCGCGGCAACGGCGACCTCGCCTGAGCGCCATCGGGTTTTCCTACCTTTCCCACCGGAGGTTTCCCCGTCCCGGACACCCGGTCGCAAGCACCACCCTGGTGGCGGCGCCGCCAAGGCGCATGTCACACAGGGAGGAACCCATGAAGCTCACCACCGGCGCCATCGGCCGCCGAGCGCGCACGATCGCCGCCGCCGCCGTCATCCTGCTCACCGCGGGCCTTGCCGGGGCCGTGACCACCACCAGCGCGGGCGCGAACCCCATCGGCTCCTGCGGCTCGGTCTCCAAGTTCACCATGACGTTCAACACCGGTGGCGACGACCTGCGCTACAACTCCGAGGTCATCGTGGGCATCAAGGTGTCGTACCTGGCGCAGCCGATCCCCCTGAAGCCCGTCTTCGGGCAGTTCCCGAACCACACCACGAAGGTGAAGGCCGACATCACCTTCGCGACGACGGGTCAGACGGTCAACTCGTGCTACATCCGGGGGCAGCACCTCACCCTCGTCTCACACTCGACCGTGTGGGAGGGTCCGGACAACTGGGACATGAACAGCTTCGACATCGTGGGCTACACCAGCGCGGGTGTCGTCAAGTACCAGCACAGCTCCGGCCCCGGCGCTCCTCGGTTCCGGTTCACCCAGAGCAACCCGACCCTGGTACTGAACGACTGGGCCTGACCTTCGTCGAAGGGCCGGTCCACCGCGATCCCGCGGTGGACCGGCCCTTCGTCGTGCCAGCCCCGGCGGACCCGATGCGGTGAACATCGACACGTCGCGGCCCTTAAACTTGATTTGTTCCAGACAAGCGACCTAAGGTCGTGGCGTGACGTCCGACTTCGAGGAGCAGTTGCGGGCGGTCTCGTTGCGCGTGACCCGCCCCCGGTTGGCGGTGCTCGCCGCCCTGCGGGCCCGTCCGCACATCGACACCCACACGGTGATCGAACTGGTGCGGGCCGAGCACCCCACGGTGTCCCACCAGGCGATCTACGACGTGCTGCGGGTGTTCACCGAGGCGGGCCTGGTGCGACGCATCCAGCCCGCAGGCGCGACCGCCCGCTACGAGTCCAGGGTGGGGGACAACCACCACCACGTCGTGTGCCGCTCCTGTGGGGCGATCGCGGACGTCGACTGCACCGTCGGCCACGCCCCCTGCCTCACCGCCTCGGACGACCACGGCTACGCGGTCGACGAGGCGGAGGTCGTCTTCTGGGGCACCTGCCCCGACTGCTCGGCCGACGGCACACCGCAAGAATCCGCCAGCTCGGAAGGAAGAAAATGAGCGACCCCCGCACGACGCCCTCCAGTGCACAGGGAGTGGACGAGAAGGCGGCGGCCGGCTGCCCGGTCGCGCACGACTCCGTGACCGCACACGGCAGCGAGAGCGAGAACCCGGCGATCGACTCACCGACCCCGAAGACGGGCGGCCGGCCGCGCACGATCCGGGACTGGTGGCCCAACCAGCTCGACCTCTCGGTGTTGCACGCGCACTCGTCGAAGAGCAACCCGCTCGGGGAGAACTTCAGCTACGCCAAGGAGTTCGCCAAGCTCGACATCGAGGCCCTCAAGCGGGACGTCACCGAGGTGCTGACCACCTCGCAGGACTGGTGGCCGGCCGACTTCGGCCACTACGGCGGCCTGATGATCCGGATGAGCTGGCACTCCGCCGGCACCTACCGCATCTACGACGGCCGGGGCGGGGCAGGCGACGGCGGCCAGCGGTTCGCCCCGCTCAACAGCTGGCCAGACAACGCCAACCTCGACAAGGCGCGGCGGCTGCTGTGGCCGGTCAAGGAGAAGTACGGCCAGCGGATCTCGTGGGCCGACCTGCTCGTGTTCGCCGGCAACGTGGCACTGGAGTCGATGGGCTTCAAGACCTTCGGCTTCGGCTTCGGCCGCGAGGACGTGTGGGAGCCGGAGGAGATCTTCTGGGGCCCGGAGGACGACTGGCTGGGTGACGAGCGCTACGCGGGCGACTCGGAGATGGTGCCCGAGCTCGGCGCGACCGAGATGGGACTCATCTACGTCAACCCCGAGGGGCCCCGCGGCAGCGCTGACTTCCGGGCGGCGGGCCACTTCATCCGGGAGACCTTCGCCAGGATGGCGATGAACGACGAGGAGACCGTCGCGCTGATCGCGGGCGGCCACACCTTCGGCAAGACCCACGGCGCCGGCATCGCCGACGACCACGTCGGCCCGGAGCCCGAGGGCGCTCCGCTGGAGACGCAGGGCCTGGGCTGGTTGAGCACCCACGGCAGCGGCAAGGGCCCCGACACGATCACCAGCGGTCTCGAGGTGACGTGGACCGACGTGCCGACGCAGTGGAGCAACCGGTTCTTCGAGATCCTCTTCGGCTACGAGTGGGAGCTCACCACGAGCCCCGGCGGCGGCAAGCAGTACGTCGCCAAGGACGCCCCGGAGATCATCCCGGACGCGTTCGACCCGAACAAGAAGCACCGGCCGACCATGCTCACCACGGACCTGGCGCTGCGCTTCGACCCGGCCTACGAGAAGATCTCGCGCCGCTTCCTCGAACACCCCGAGGAGTTCGCGCTCGCGTTCGCCAAGGCCTGGTACAAGCTGCTGCACCGCGACATGGGCCCGGTCAGCCGCTACCTGGGGCCGTGGATCGCCGAGCCGCAGCTGTGGCAGGACCCGGTGCCCGCCGTCGACCACGACCTCGTGGGTGACGCCGACATCGCGGCGCTCAAGGCGAAGGTGCTCGAGTCCGGCCTGACGACCACCGAGCTGGTCACCACCGCATGGGCGTCCGCGGCCAGCTTCCGGTCCACCGACAAGCGCGGTGGCGCCAACGGCGCCCGGATCCGCCTCGAACCCCAGCGCGACTGGGAGGTCAACCAGCCAGAGCAGCTCGCGTCGGTCCTGTCGAAGCTCGAGGACATCCAGCGCGAGTTCAACGAGGCGGGTGGCGCGAAGATCTCGCTGGCCGACCTGATCGTGCTGGCCGGCTCGGCAGCCGTCGAGAAGGCGGCGCGCGACGCGGGCGTCGAGGTGACCGTGCCGTTCCACCCTGGTCGCACCGACGCCACCCAGGAGCAGACCGACGTCGAGTCGTTCGCGGTCCTCGAGCCGCGTGCCGACGGGTTCCGCAACTACCTGCGTCCCGGCGAGAAGCTGCAGCCGGAGATGCTGCTCGTCGACCGCGCCTACCTGCTGAACCTGACCGCACCCGAGATGACCGTCCTCGTCGGCGGCCTGCGCTCGCTCGGGGCCAACACCGGCGGCAGCGGGCACGGTGTCCTCACCGACCGGCCCGGCGTTCTCACCAACGACTTCTTCACCAACCTCCTCTCGCCGGGCACCCGGTGGAAGGTGTCGGAGTCCGAGGAGAACGTGTACGAGGTCCGCGACCTGGCCACGGACGAGACGAAGTGGACCGCCACCGCGGTCGACCTCGTCTTCGGCGCCAACTCCCAGCTGCGGGCCCTCGCCGAGGTCTACTCCGGCCAGGACGCCCGCGAGCGGTTCGTGACCGACTTCGTCGCGGCCTGGACCAAGGTCATGGAACTCGACCGGTTCGACCTGGCCTGACCCTCCGCACCGACGAGCCCGGCCGGTCCGCGATCGGCCGGGCTCGTTCGCGTGGGCGTCCGGGTGGGTCCGGCGCAGACCGCTCGATGGTGCTTTTCGCGGGAACTGGCACGCGACGCCGTGCTCAGGAAGCCGTTCTACGAGACGGCTTCCAGCGGCAGGCCGTTGCCGCGCCAGGTGGCAGCCAACTCCTGGACCGGCACGTCGAGCGCCTCGCCGAGGCAGACGATCGTGCCGAAACCGGGGGACGGCAGTCGTCCGGTCTCGATCTTGCGGAGGGTCTCCGGCGAGATACCGGCCGCGTGGGCGACCTCCGCCAGGTCGCGTCCCGCCCGCGCACGGCGCAGCAGAGCACCGAGACGCGTGCCTGCTTCGATCTGCTCCGGTGTGAGCGGCTGGCGGACCATGCCCCACAGGATAGGTTGGTATTACTATACCGACAAGTGTTAGGCTGTCGGTATAATAATACCAACAGCCCGTGACGCGAGGTGTCCGTGATCGAACTGAAGTCGCCTGCGGAGATCCAACGCATGCACGTGGCCGGGCGTTTCGTCGCCGAGGTGCTCTCCGAGGTCGGCAGGCTCGCCGACGTGGGCGTCAACCTCCTCGACCTGGAGCACCACGCTCGCGGCATGATCGAAAGGCGCGGGGCGGAGTCGTGCTACTGGGACTACGCGCCGTCCTTCGGCAAGGGCCCGTTCCGCAACGTCATCTGCCTCTCGGTCAACGACGCCGTCCTCCACGGCCTGCCGCACGACTACACACTGCGCGACGGGGATGTGCTCACCGCGGACCTCGCGGTCGGCGTCGACGGCTGGGTCGCCGACTCGGCGCGCACGGTCATCGTCGGCACCGCCGCCGAGGAGGACCTGCGGATCGTCCGCGCCACCGAGGAAGCGCTGGAGGCGGCGATCGACGTGGCGCGTCCCGGCAACCGCCTCGGTGACATCTCGGCGGCGATCGGGGCGGTGGCCCGCGACTACGGCTATCCGGTCAACACCGAGTTCGGCGGCCACGGCATCGGCCGCACCATGCACGAGGATCCCCACGTCTCGAACCAGGGCCGGGCAGGCCGCGGCCTGAAGCTCCGGCCGGGCCTGACCCTCGCGCTCGAACCGTGGTTCGCCGCCACGACCGACCGGATCGTCTACGACGCCGACGGCTGGACCATCCGCTCGGCCGACGGCTCCCGCACGGCCCACTCCGAGCACACGGTCGCCATCACCGAGGACGCCCCCTTGGTGCTCACCCGGCGCGCGCTGGAGGACCCGGCGGCAACGGGCGGCTCCACCCGCGCCACGACATCATCGGGCCCGCGAGGTGAACGCGGGCCCGGCCGGGACGGGTAGACCACGCCGCCGACATCAGCGGTCAGGTTCTGGAGACCAGCAGTTGGGTGGCTACGGCGGGGTGGCCGTTCATCGTGTCCACACCGACCTCACGGGTGGCCACCAGGTCGAACCCGGTGAGAAGGCTGTGCAACCAGTCCATGGTGTGGTGACGGCAGACCGCGCCATCGCCGGTCTCGAAGACCCCGTAGGTGCCATACCTCGCGGCGAACTCCTGATACCTGTCCTGGTTGCGTCGGTCGTCCTGCAGACACAGGTCACTGAGGTAGAGGAGGCCGCCGGGCCGCAGCACCCGACGCAGCTCCGCGACGAGCTCACGTTGCCCGGCGTCGGTCGGTACGCACGTCAGGACCGCGAACAGGAAGACAGCGTCGATGCTGGCGTCGTCATGACGCAGCCGTGGCGGGCTGTCGAGAATCGCGAAAAGCGGCCCCGGCCACGTCTCGCGGGCCCTGGCGATCAGGCTGGGAGCGATGTCCACGCCCTCGACAGCCACGAACCCCCGCCCGGCCAGCAGACCCGACAGCCGCCCGTAGCCGCATCCGTAGTCGAGGATCCGCGCCTGGCGGTCGATCCGGTCAAGCCACGTCGGTTCGACCGGGTGACCGAAGGTCTTCGCGGCACCCGCGGCGTTCCAGTACCCCAGTTGGTTGTCCGGAGCGTCCACGGCTTGAGCATCCCCCACGGTCGCCGCTGTGGTTCTCCCGGAAGACCTTACAGCGCTTGGGATCGGCGCGCGGACTAGACGATTGATTCCGTGAAGTCGGTGAGTGGGCGGCCGGTCGTCGTGTGCTGGTCGCGTCGGATCGGTTTTCGGTCGGGTGGGTTGCCTGGTTCCGGTTCGTGTTGTGGGTTGTCCTCGCCGGACGGGCAGGTCTCCGGGGTGGCGGAGGGGTGGGTTGGCGGCGGTTGGGTTCGGGTGGGCTTGCGCCACCGTTGGGTTGCGTGGGCAGGGGCCCGCCGCGCGGGCTGGGCGCGGAGCGCCTGGCTTTGGTGCTGTGAAAGGCGCGTTGACGGCGTTGGCGGCTGCGTCCTCACCCCCGGTACGCCTCGGAGTCACTGCTGCGGTGCTTCCGCGAGGAAGGTGCCCTGCCTGCATCCACCCGCCGGTCGACCTGTGCGACGGAGTTCGATCCCACGGCTCGTCGACCTTTCTGCTCGGCAGGCCAACCGAAGCGGTCCTCGCGGAGTTCTAACGGCGGACAGGTGGTTGTCCAGACCACCGGTGACCGTGGAGGGCAGATGCTAGGTAGAAGAGCCGGTCGGCGGCGCACGGCCGTCGTACTGACCGGGATGGCGGTGGCCGCGAGCACGGTGGTGGGCCTGGGCCCGGAGACCGAGGCGCAGCCGCGGACGCCGGGCGCCGCGCCGCCGGACACGCACACGGTCACGTTGCTGACCGGCGACGTCGTGACCATGGGCGGTCCGGAGCGGGTGCGGGTCCAGCCCGCGCCGGGGCGGGAGCGGGTCAGCTTCAAGACCAGGATCGAACCGGACGGCGACGTGCACGTGCTGCCGGTCGACGTGGCGGCTGATGTCCTGTCCGGCAGGCTCGACGCGCGGCTGTTCGACGTCACCGGGCTGGTCGAGGCCGGCTACGACGACGCGCGGCGCGATGACCTGCCGCTCATCGTGGGCTTCAAGGACGGCGTCGGGGACAAGGCCCGCAGCGAGGTGACCGGCGCGGAGACCGGCGCCGACCTGCCGGGGATCGACGCGACCGCCGTGCGCGCCGACAGGAGCCCCACGTTCTGGAAGAACGCGCGCGGGTCGGTGGACCGGGTGTGGCTGGACGCTCCCGTCCGCGCGTCGTTGGACGAGAGCGTCCGGCAGATCGGCGCGCCGGCGGCGTGGGCGGGCGGGCACACGGGCGCGGGAGCGACGGTCGCGGTGCTCGACACCGGCATCGACACCACCCACCCGGACCTGTCGGACGCCGTCGTCGCCGAACAGAACTTCGCCGACGAGCGCAGCGAGGGCCCTGGCGACGTGCACGGCCACGGCACGCACGTCGCGTCGATCATCACCGGCTCCGGGGACTCCTACCGGGGTGTCGCGCCGGACGCCAAGCTGCTCAACGGCAAGGTGCTCGACGACTACGGCTACGGCTACGAGTCGTGGATCATCGCCGGGATGGAATGGGCCGCGACCAGCGGCGCCGACGTCGTCAACATGAGCCTTGGCAACGTGCCGACCGACGGCACCGACCCGTTGTCGGCGGCGGTGAACCGGCTCACCGAGGAGACCGGGACGCTGTTCGTGGCGGCCGCGGGCAACGACGGGCTCGACGAGTGGGTGAGCAGTCCGGCCTCGGCGGACGCCGCGCTGGCCGTCGGCGCGGTGGACGGCGCCGACCGGCTGGCCGAGTTCTCCAACCGCGGCCCACGTGTGGGTGACGGTGCGATCAAGCCGGAGATCACCGCTCCCGGCGTGGACATCGTGGCGGCGCGGGCGGCGGGCAGCAACCTCGGTGAACCGGTCGGGGACGGCTACACGTCGCTGTCCGGGACGTCGATGGCCGCCCCGCACGTCGCGGGCGCCGCCGCGATCCTGGCGGCGCGGTACCCGGACTGGGACGCGGAACGACTCAAGGCGACGCTGATGTCCAGCGCCAGGCCGAACCCGGACCTCGCACTGTCCGAGCAGGGCGCGGGCCGCGTCGACGTCGCGGCCGCGGTGAGCAGCACCGTGGTGAGCATCCCGGCCGCCCTGAGCTACGGGATCGCCGAATGGCCGCACCACGACGACGAGGCCGCCGTCAGGACCGTGACCTACGCGAACACCGGGCCGGACGCCGTGACCCTGGACCTCGCGGCCGAGGTGACCGGACCGGAAGGTGCCGCGGCACCAGCGGCGATGGTCACCGTGGCACCGGCACAGGTCACCGTGCCCGCCGGGGGCACCGCCCAGGTGACGGTCACGGTCGACACCACTGTGGACACTCCGGACGGCCGGTACACCGGCGCGGTCACCGCCACCGGCGGCGAGCGGGCGGTGACGACGCCGCTGGTCGTGACCAGGGAGCCCGAGAGCTACGACCTGACCGTGCGGATCATCGACCACCACGGGAATCCCGCTCAGCGGTACGGAGCCGAGCTCGTGGACGTGGTGAACCCGAGGACGTACACGCCCGGCGGGCCACCGGGTGGCGGCACCATCCGGGTGCCGAAGGGCACGTACTACCTCGACACCACGGTGTACAGCGACACCGACGACGAGTTGCGGCCGCTGTTCGCCGACTTCCAGGAACCGAACGTGGTGATCGACCGTGACACGGAGTTCGTGTTCGACGCGCGCCAGACCGAGCAGGTCGACGTCAGGGTCGCCGACCCGGACGCCGACGAAGGCGCGGTGTACCTGAAGTACGAGCGCAAGGTGGCGTGGGGCTCCGGCACCTACGCGTGGCAGCCACGGTACTTCAACCACGGCTACTCGACGCGCCCATCGACCACCAGCGCGGGCGAGGACTTCGCGCTGACGGTGCGCGCCGAGCTCGCCGAACCCGACGGGGCCGGCGGCTACCGGAACAGCCCGTACCGGTACAACGTCCAGTGGACGGACACCGGGCGCGTACCAGCCGACCTGACGCGGCGCTACGCCAACCGGGACCTCGCGAAGGTCCTCTCCACGTTCGCGGCCGACACCCCCGGTGCGACCGGGGTGCGCGGGATGGTCGAAACGGCACTGCCGTTCACGCTGACCGAGTACTACACGCCGGACATCCCGTGGTTCGACTGGTTCGCCGAGACGCAGAAGGACGACACCCTGTTCGCGTTGCTGCACAGCGAACGGGTGGGCAAGGTGTACCGGAAGGGCACGGTCACCAGGGAACGGTGGAATGCGGGTCCCTACGGGCCTTCCTTCCCGTACTTCCCGGAGAATCCGGGTGAGGTCGCCGAACGAATCGGTGACGTGGTCGCGGCACAGCCACCGATGGTGGGCGACCAGTCGTCGACCCGGTGGGCAAGCCCGACCGGTGAACGCGGCTCGATGCGGTTGCTCGCCGACGGCGAGGTCATCGCCGAGACCTCCTACTACGGGTCCCTGATCGCCGACCTGCCGCCGGAGACGCGTGAGTACACGATGCGCGTCGACGTCGACCGGAGCGCCTATGCCCGGCTGTCCACTTCGGTCACCGCCGAATGGACGTTCCGGTCAGGGCACGCCGAGAACGCCGAGGCACTGCCGCTCCTGGCGGTGCGGTTCGCGCCGAAGCTGGACGACGACAACTCCGCACCGGCAGGCGAGTCGTTGCGGATCCCGATCTACGTACAGCGCAACGGCGTCCAGGACCCTGGCCGGGTGCACGACCCGGTCGTCGAGGTGTCCTTCGACGACGGGACGTCCTGGCGGCAGGTGCCGGTGCGCAGCAGGCACGGCCAGGTGTCGATCACGGTCGAGCACCCCGGGGACGCTGAGTTCGTGTCCCTGCGCACGTCGATCGACGACCCGGCGGGCAACGCCGCGAAACACACCATCATCCGCGCCTACGCGCTGAACTGATGCGGCGAAGGGCGCCTTCCCCCATGGCGGCACGGGGGAAGGCGCCCTTTGGCAACCCACCACGTCTCGACCCACATCACTGGCGTCGTCGTGGCCGACTGAAGCTTGTGGACTGTCCGCACCGGACGGACGGGTAGACGGGATAACACGGAGCCCCTTCGTGGTGGCGCGGCGGATATCCGGAGAACGCGCGTTGTCTGTCACGAACGCGGGCCCGGACCACCCTGTAGGTCCGGCTTCTCGACGTTTCGGTGGTTGTTCCGCGCCGTCCTCACCGCAGGTGACGTCGAACGGTGCCGGTTCGGGCGGGTTAGCGGCCCGGGTGGCGTAATCCTCTTTGCCGACAGGGCGTTCGGCTGACCGCCGTTGTTACGTTCGGATGGACTCAGGAGCCACCCTCGGACGGCGAGCACATGTTTGTTGGCGCCGGGCCGTGCCGAAACAGTCCACTTGGGATCGGTGATTGCATGGCCATGGACCGGCTGTGGGACGTGGTGGTCGTCGGCGCCGGCCCGGCAGGCGCGACCGCCGCCCGGGTCGCCGCGCAGGCGGGCTGTGACGTGCTGCTGCTCGAACGCGCCGCCGTACCGAGGTACAAGACCTGCGGTGGTGGGCTGATCGGGTGTTCGCAGGCGTTTCTGCCGCCCGGGCTCGATGTCGTCGTCCGCGACGAGATCGACGCGGTCACGTTCGGGTGGCGGGGGCGGCGGGAACGCACGGTCGGTTCCTCAGCCGGGACGCGGTGCAGGATGGTGTTCCGCGCCGAGTTGGACGCCGCGCTCACCGAGGTCGCCGCCGAGGCCGGTGCCGTGCTGCGGGACCGGACGTCGGTGGTGGCCGTCGAGGACGAGGCCGGTTCGGTGGCCGTGCGCACCGGCGGTGGTGAGTGGATCCGCGCACGGGCGGTGGTCGGGGCCGACGGCAGCGCCGGGCGGGTCGGCCGGCACGTCGGGGTGACCTGCGAGCAGGTGGACCTCGCGCTGGAGGTCGAGGTGCCGGTCGAGCCGCGGGAGACCGCGCGGTGGCGCGGCCGGATGCTGATGGAGTGGGGGCCGTTGCCCGGTTCGTTCGGGTGGGTCTTCCCCAAGGGGGACGTCTGCACGGCGGGTGTGGTCGCTGCCCGGGGAGAAGGCGCCGCCACGAAGGCGTACCTGCGGGAGTTCCTGGAGCGCCACGGCCTGGCGCACCTGACCCCGCTGCACGACACGGGGCACCTCACCCGGTGCCGCCGTCCCGGCTCGCCGTTGACGCGTGGCCGCACGGTCGTGGCCGGTGACGCGGCCGGGCTGTGCGACCCGTGGTCGAGGGAGGGGATCTCCTTCGCACTGCGCTCGGGGTCGTGGGCCGGTGCCGCGGCCGCGGAACTCGCGCGGGCCACGCGCCCGGAGGAGCTGGAACGGGCCCGCGCCGTCTACACCGAGGCGGTACGGTCCACATTGGAGGCCGAGATGCTGGCCTCCCGCAAGGTCATGGCCGTCTTCACCCGGCGTCCCGGCATCGTCCACACCGCACTGACCGCGGTGCCGCCGGTGTGGCGCGGGGTCGACTCCTACCTCGGTGGCGACACCTCGATCCCGGCGCTGCTCGGCACGCCGATCGCGCGCACGGCACTCAAGGCGGCCGCGCTCTTCGCCTGAGCGCACCACACGGCACGTCCCGCACCCCTCGCACAGCGAAACCCGAAGGGAACTCGAGCATGTCCGACGGCAACCCGGGCACCGGACGACAGACCCCGGTCGCGATCATCGGCACGGCGTGCCGCACCCCCGGCGGGGTGACCACCGCGGACGAGCTGTGGCGGTTCCTGCTGGACCGGCGGGACGTGGTGGCCGGTTCGGACCCCGGGAAGCGGTGGTCCGACGAGGAACGCGTCGTCCCGGCGGACCTCGCGGACTCGGCCGCCCTGCGCAGCGGTTCGTTCCTCGACGACATCGACGAGTTCGACCCGGGCTTCTTCGGTGTGCCGGTCCGCGAGGCGGCCAGCGTCGACCCGCAGCACCGCCTGCTGATGGAGACCACCTGGGAGGCGCTGGAGGACGCCGGTGTGCCGCCGCGTTCCCTCGGCGGTTCCCGGACCGGCATGTTCGTCGGCATCTCCGGCGCCGACTACGCCAAACGCTTCACCCTGTCGGACTTCAACGTCTACCACGGCATCTCGGCGGTCACCTCGGGCGCGCCGGGCCGGATCTCCTACATCCTCGACGTCAACGGGCCGTCCCTGGCCGTGGACGGCGCCTGCGCCTCCTCGCTCGTCGCGGTGCACCTGGCGTGCCGCTCACTGCACGACGGGGAGTCCGACCTCGCGCTGGCAGGCGGGGTGACCGTGCAACTGGAGTGGGCCGGCCTGATCGGGTTCGCCCGCGCCGGCGCGTTGTCCTCGCGCGGCCGGTGCGCGGCCTTCGACGCGGCCGCGGACGGTTTCGTGCGCGGCGAGGGCTGCGGTGTGGTCGCGTTGAAACGGCTGGCCGACGCGCGGCGCGACGGGGACCGCGTGCTCGCGGTGATCGCCGGGACGGCGATCAACCACGCCGGTCGGGTGCGGGGCATCACGCAGCCCTCCCGCGCCGCACAGCGCGCGGTCATCGGGGCGGCGATGCGCTCGGCGGGTGTCACCGCCGCCGACGTCGGCTACGTGGAGGCGCACGGCACCGGCACCCCGGTCGGTGACCCGATCGAGTTCGGGGCGCTGCGCGACGCCTACGGCGACGACGGCGGCCCGTGCGCGCTCGGGTCGCTGAAGACCAACATCGGGCACCCGGAGAGCGCCGCCGGGGTGCTCGGGCTGATCAAGGCCGCGCTGGCGGTGGCGCGGGGCACCATCCCGGCGAACCTGCACTTCACCCGGTGGAACCCGGAGATCGACGCGGACGGGAGCCGGTTCTTCGTGCCGACCGGCACGACCGGCTGGGCGGACACCGGGCGGCCGCGGCGGGCCGGCGTGTCCGCGTTCGGCGTCACCGGCGTCAACGCGCACGCCATCATCGAACAGGCACCGTCCACACCGGAACAGACCCACCGGCCGATGGCGGCGCGGCGCGCGCTGGTGTTCCCGGTGTCGGCCGGCTCCCCCGGCGGCCTCGCCGCCACCGCGGCGCGCCTCGCCGACCACGTGTCCGGCTCGACCGCCCCGCCGGTGGACGTCGCGCACACCCTCGCGACGGGCCGCAGCCACCTGTCCACCCGCGCCTGCGTGGTGGCCGCCGACCGGCCCGGGCTGGTCGACGCCCTGCGTGCGGTGGCGGGCGGGCAGGACCACCCCGGCGTCACCACCGGGCCGACGGCCGACCCCGGCATGCCGGTGTGGGTGTTCTCCGGACACGGCTCGCAGTGGCCCGGCATGGCCCGTGACCTGCTCGACGCCGACCCCGCGTTCACCCGCGTCATCGACCGGCTCGACGCCACCGCCGCTCCAGCGGGTGTTCCGGTGCGGCGGCTGCTGGCCGACGGCGAGCACCTGGAGCGGATGGACGTGGTCCAGCCGGTGCTCTTCGCGGTGCAGACGGCGCTCGCGGAGATGTGGCGGGACCGGGGGCTGCGCCCGGCCGCCGTGGTCGGTCACTCGATGGGCGAGGCCGCCGCCGCGGTGGCGGCGGGCATGCTGACCCCCGAGGAGGGCATGCGCATCACCCTCGCCCGCTCGTCGTTGCTCCAGCGGGTCGCGGGCGGCTGCATGGCGGTCGTCTCGCTTCCGGTGGCGCGGGTCGAGGCCGAGATCGCCGAGGTCCCGGGCGTGTGCGTCGCCGTGGTGACGGCCCCCGCGTCCACCGTCGTCGCGGGTGACGGCCCGGCGGTGGAGGAGCTGCTGCGCGGCTGGCAGGACCGCGGCGTGTTCTGCCGTCCGATCGCCGTGCTGGTGGCCGCGCACTCCCCGCAGGTCGAGCCGATCCTGCCGGACATCGCCGACCGGACGTCGTGGTTGTCCGGTACGCGGGCGGTGGTGCCGTTCTACTCGACCGCCGTCGACCCGCGCGATGAGGTGGTCTTCGACAGCGCGTACTGGGCGCGGAACCTGCGTGCGCCGGTCCGCTTCGACCTGGCCTGCCGGGCCATGGTCGAGGACGGGCACCGCGTGTTCCTGGAGATGTCGCCGCACCCGCTGCTGACGCAGGCGGTGGAGGAGACCGCGTTGACGATGGACGTGCCGGTGGTGGTGACGCCGTCCCTGCTCCGGGACCAGGACGGGCACGATGCGCTGTGCCGGGCCGCCGCGACGCTGCACGTGGCCGGGGTGCCGGTGGACCTCGACGCCGTGAACGGCGGCGGGGAGCGGACCACGCTGCCGCCGACGACCTTCGACCGCTCCCGGTACTGGCAGGAGCCGAAGCAGGGCTCGCGCGGCACGGCGGCGCACCCGTTCCTCGGCGAGCGGACGGCCGTGCCCGACCCCGACGCCGAGGACGGCACACGCCACGTGTGGAGTGCCGACCTCGGCACCGACCGCGTCGAGTGGCTGGCACAGCACACCCTGAACGGCACCCCGCTGGTGCCCGGCGCCGCGCACGTCGAACTGGTCCTGGCCGCCGCCTGCTCGGTCCTGGACTGCGCCGTGGACGAGCTCCGCCTCACCGGCATCCGGTTCGAGCGGATGCTGCCGCTGACCGGCGCCGTGCCGTTGCAGGTCACCGCCACCAGGAGCGGGCGCCGGGTGGCCGTCGAGGTCGTCCAGCACACCGGTACTGGCTGGGACCGGGTGGCCGCCGCGACGGCCACCCGGCACGAAGGGCCCGACGGCGACCACCCCGCGCTGCGCCTGCCCGACGACCCGGCGGAGCCCGGCGACCTGTACGCCGCGTTGCGCCGGACCGGCCTGGACACCGGACCGGCCTTCCACTCGATCACCGCCACCACCGCGACCGACGGCGTCGGGATCACCCGGCTCGCCGTGCCCGCCGACGCGGCCGTCCGCACCGGTGCCCCGCGCGTCCACCCCGTGCTGTTCGACGGGTGCGTGCTGTCGGTGGCGGCCTGCCTGGTGCGCGACGAGGAACCGGGTGGTGGCCCCTGGCTGCCCACGCGGATCGGCGAGGTCGTGCTGCCCGCCGACCCGGGCCGCGTCACGTGGGTACGCGCCGTGGTGCGGCGGGACGACACCACCGCGACCGGCTGCGCCGACCTCCACGACGAGACGGGGGCGTGGGTCGGCGCGCTGCGGGACGTGACGCTGGTCCGCACCACCACGTCGGGCACCACCCGGCTCGACTCCCGGCTGTTCGAGATCGCGTGGCGGCAGGTGCCGCTCCAGGAGGGGCAGCCGACGCCGGCCGGCCGGTGGGTCGTGGTCGCGGAGCCCGGGGACCACGACGGGGTCGCGGAACGGGTCGCCGACGCGCTCGGGGCCACGGTCCACCGCGACATCGCGACCGTGCCGGGCACCGACGTCACCGCCGTCGTCTGGTGCGCCACCGGCGACCTCGACGACCTGGACCGAGTGACCAGGGTGACCGGACTGCTGCGCGAGCACGGACGCCACGACGCACCGCCCCGGCTGTGGCTGGTCAGCAGGAACGCGCGGCCGGTGCTCGACGGCGACCCCACCGACCCCGGTGTGTGCGCGCTGCGCGGGCTGCTGCGCGTCGCCGCCGTCGAACAGCCGCAGTCCGCGGTGAGCTGGGTCGACGGCGACGCCGGAACCGCGGCGGACCTGGCCGACCTGGTCGCGGAGCTGGTGGCGGGGACACCGGAGACCGAGGTCGCGTTGCGTGCCGGTGAGCGGTACGTGGCCAGGCTGGTGCGTGCGCCGCTCCCGGCCCGGCCACCGCGGCCGACCCGTCTGCTCGACGCGGTCCCGGGTGTCGACGAGTTCGTCCTGCGCCCGGACCCGGACGGTGGCCTGGACCTGCTGTCGCTGGTCGCGACCGGCGAACCGCTGCCCGTGCCGGGACCGGGGCAGGTGCTGTTGCGACCGGACGCGTGCACCGTGCACTTCCGCGACGTCCTCGTGGCGCTGGGCATCTACCCGACCGACGACGGAACCCTGCCCGCGCTCGGCTCCGACGCGGCGGGCGTGGTGCTGGCGGTCGGCGACGGCGTGGACGACCTGCGAGCCGGCGACCGGGTCACCACCGTGATCACGGACGGGAGCGGGTCGATGGGGTCCCACTGCCTGGCCAGGGCCGAGCTGACCGCACGCATCCCCGAGGGCTTCGACGCCGTCGACATCGTCCCCTCGGTGCTGACCTACGTGACCGCGTGGCACTCGCTGCACGACCTCGCACGGCTGCGAGCCGGCGAGACCGTGCTCGTGCACTCCGCCGCCGGTGGCACCGGACTGGCCGCGGTCGAGGTCGCCCGGCTCCTCGGCGCGACCGTGATCGGCACCGCGGGCACCGAGGCCAAACGCCGCCACCTGCGCGAGCACGGCGTGGCCCACGTGTTCGACTCCCGCGGCCTGGACTTCGCCGAGCAGGTGCGCGTGGTCACCGATGGGCGCGGGGTCGACGTCGTGCTCAACTCGCTGACCGGGCCCGCCATGCGCGCGTCGCTGGACCTGCTCGCACCGGCCGGGCGCTTCGTCGAGATAGGCAAACGCGACCTGTACGACGGGGCCCGCGTGGACCTCGGCACGTTCCGGCACGGCAACACCTACACCGCGCTGGACCTGGTGCTCACCGCGAACGAACAACCGGACGTGTTCCGGACGGCGATGCTGCGGGTGCTGGCCGAGATCGCGGCGGGCAGGCTGCCCCTGCTGCCCAGCGCGGTCGTACCCCTGAGCGAGGCACCGGCCGCGTTCAAGCAGCTCGCTTCCGGTGACCTCATCGGCCGCGTCACCCTCGCCTTCCCGCCGCGGCGGGAGCGGGTGCGGGTGTACGCGCCGACCACCGAGCACGTGGTGCGGCGCGGAGCCGCCTACATCGTCACCGGCGGCACCCGCGGCCTTGGCCTGGAGGCCGCCCGCTGGCTGGCCGACGCCGGTGCGGGCCGGGTCGTCCTCGGCGGCCGAGGCGAACTCCCGCCCGCCGCGGCCGCCGTGCTCGACGCGGTCACGGCCACCGGGTGCGCGGTCGAGGTCGTCCGAGGCGACATCGCCGACGAGGAAACGGTCCACCGCCTGGTCGCCGCGGCGGGCGAGGACCTGCGCGGTGTCCTGCACACCGCCGTCGTGCTCGACGACGCCCCGCTCACCGCCACGTCCCCGGACAGGCTGGCCCGCGTGTGGTCCCCGAAGGTCACCGGCCTGACCAACCTGCACCACGCCACCGAGCACCTTCCGCTGGACTGGCTCGTCGTCTTCTCGTCCATGACGGCCATGCTGGGCAACGCCGGGCAGGCGAGCTACGCGGTCGCGGGCGCGTGGGTGGACGCGTTCGCCCGGTGGCGCAACGACCACGGACTCCCCACCCTGTCGGTGAACTGGGGCGCCTGGGGCGAGGCGGGCAGGGCGACGGACTTCGCAGCCCGCGGGTTCGACACCATCGCCACCGCCGACGGCTTCGCCGCACTGACCGCGCTCCTGCGACACCACCGGGCGAACACCGGCGTCCTCGACTACCAACCCGAACTGCTGTTCCGCGCCTTCCCCCACGCGCTCGAGAACCCGTTCCTGTCCGAACTGGGCACCACACGAGCCGCGCACCGCGACACGGCCGCCGCCGCCGACCTGCGCAACGAGCAACCGGGCCCGGCGCGCGCCCGCATGGTGCAGGACACGGTCGTCCACACCCTCGCCACCCTCCTGGGCACCCAACCCACCGCCGTCGCCGCACACGCGAAGTTCACCGACCTGGGCCTGGACTCCCTCCTCGCTGTCGCCTTCACCCGCAGGCTCCACCTCGACCTGGACATCACCCTCACCCCGGCCGACCTCTGGGCCCACCCCTCACCCACCGAACTGGCCAGCCACATCGACTCGTCGCTGAGCACACCCCCGGCAACCGACTGACGTGTTCGGAGATGGACGCGCGGGCTGATGGTCGCTGACCTGCGGCGAAGCGATGCCGGTCGGCCGCGATTGCTAACCTGTGTCGCCCCGATCCCCAGTGAACTCGTGATCGAGTCCGAGCCGGAAGCGAGACTGACCACCCCATGCTGGACCGCGCGGTCATCGACGCCCTGTTCCCCGCTGACCTGCCCGAGCCCGAGCACTGGGAACAGCGGTACCCGCCCCGGAAGCTGCCCGAGGGTGCCCGGGTCACCCGTTTCGGTCCCTCACCGACCGGGTTCGTGCACATCGGCGGCATCTACGTCGCCACGATCGACCGCGACATCGCCGCCCACTCGGGTGGGGTCTACCTCGTCCGGGTGGAGGACACCGACCAGTCCCGTGAGGTCGAAGGTGCGCTGGACCAGTTCGCCCGCGCCTTCGACTACTTCACCATCGCCGCAGACGAGCACGACGAGCGTGGCGCCTACGGCCCCTACCACCAGTCCGCGCGCGAACGCGTCTACCTCACCTATGTCCGCCACCTGCTCCGCCAGGGCAGGGCGTACCCGTGTTTCGCCACGAAGGACGAGCTCGCCGACATCACCGCCCGCCAGCAGGCCGCGAAACTGCCCCCCGGCTACTACGGGAAGTGGGCGATCTGGCGCGACGCGGACCCCGCCGAGGTGGCCACCAGGCTCGCCGAGGGCGCACCGTACGTGGTGCGGTTCCGTGCCCCTGACGACGCCGCCGGGCAACGAGCCCGCTTCACCGACGCCATCCGGGGCGAGCTGGAGCACGAGGCCAACCGCAACGACACGGTCATCCTGAAGTCCTCGGAACTGTCACCTCGGTTGCCCACCTACCACTTCGCGCACGCCGTGGACGACCACCTGATGCGCGTCAACCTGGTCATCCGCGGTGACGAGTGGATCTCCTCGGTGCCTCTGCACCAGCAACTGTTCGACGCACTTGGCTTCGAACCCGTCACCTACGCGCACATCGCGCCGCTCATGAAGCAGATCCCCGGCGGCAAGCGCAAGCTCTCCAAGCGCAAGGACCCCGAAGCGGGCGTCGACTTCTACATCCAGGCCGGCTACCCGCCCGAGGCGGTCCTGTACTACCTGCGCGGCCTTGCCAACGGCCGGCTGGCCGAGCTGCCCATGGCCGAGGCGCTGAACACCCCGATCCGGCTGGACCAGTGCGGCGTGGCCGGCCCCCTGGTGGACCTGGTCAAGCTCGAGGACATCAGCGCCGACCACATCGCCACCCTCACCAGCCGCCAGGTCTTCGACGCCCTGCGCACCTGGGCCAAGGACCACGACCCCGAACTGGTCCCGGTCCTCGACACGGAAACCGACCTCGCACTCCGCGCCATCGCAGTCGAGCGTGAAGGCGTCGACAACCCCCGCAAGGACCTCCGCAAGTGGTCCGACTTCCGGCTCGCCTACGGCTTCTTCTTCCCCCAGCTGTTCACACCTCTCACCGGTGCCGGCGACGAGCGCCTGACCCCTCTCGGGTTGGCCCCCGACGTCGCCACCGCCTTCGCCCGCGACCTCGTGGCCGGCTACGAGCACCACGCCGCCTCCCAGGAGTGGTTCGACCAGGTCCGCGAACTCGCCGCCAAGCACGGCTTCGCCCCCAACGCCAAGGAATACAAGAAGAACCCCGACAGCTACCCCGGCTCCATCCGCGAAGCCTCGCAACTGGTCCGGGTAGCCCTGACCGGCTCCACGCGCAGCCCCGACCTGCACGCCATCGCGCAGGCACTCGGCGCCGACGAGGTACTGAACCGGCTACGTGCCCTCGCCACACCAGCCGAGAAATAGCTGCCCCTGCACAGAACCCAGTCCAAGCCTGGCTCGACACGCGGCATGCGCGGACGACGAGTCGGTCGAAGCCCGTCGAGATGCTGTCAGCGTTCGCGCTGTGCGACGAGAACCACGACAGGGCCACTCTGTCCGTCGGCGGGAAGCCGGAGCTCGGCCGTCGGCCGCAGCCCGGCCTGTTCGACCAGGGCGGCAAGTTGGTCGGGCTGCCACTTGTACGTCGTCCAGCTGACCGGGACCCCTCCGTAGGCCTCGGTCCGACGCACGTCGCCGTCGCCGACGTGCGTCGCGATGATCAACTGCCCCTGCGGCACCAAAGCCCTGGCGAAGGACGACAGCACCTGTGGCAGGACGTGCCGAGGCAGGTTGAACAACGACCACCAGCCGAGCAGCCCACCCCACGAAGCCTCGGCCAGATCGAGGTCAGTCGACGAACCGACGCTGAATGTGCATTCCGGATGAAGGCGGCGCGCGTGCTCGATCATGCGCGGCGACAGGTCCACCCCCGCGACGTCGACGCCACGTTCGGCCAGATAGGCCGTGACCGTGCCAGGTCCACAGCCGACGTCGAGCACAGGGCCCAGTCCACGGACCGCGTCGGCGAACACGTCCACCGCCGCATGCAGCCACGGGTGGGTGCGGATGTCGCCGACGCCCGTGGTCGTCACCATGTCCACATAGTTGTCGGCCACGCGGTCGTAGGAATCGCGAACGACATCAAGATCAGCGGGCTGAGGCACCGGACGCGGATTCACAGCCGCGACCCTAGGGCACGTACGGGCTCTGCGCCCGCACCTCCCCGGCCCCAGCCCCGCAGGAGCCGCCCACGCCTGGGCATGAGCGGTGGACATCTCGCCTGAGATGAAACTGTCGGTTGTGAACGTGGGGCCCGACCAGGTCATGCTCTCCGGCGGCACCACCGATCCCGTGACCGGCACCGACACGAGCACGTTTGCTGGATCTACCGCAAGCCCTGACCCGTCGGTGCGCCGGCGAAGGACCGCGGGATGAGCGATGACGCTCGCCTGGGTGCGGTACGCGGGGTGGCGGCGGGGCAGGCTAGTTTGCCCTGGTGAGTCTTCTCGATGAGGTGGCCGAGCGTGATGGCTGGCGGTGCTGGGTGTGCGACGAGCCGGTCGACCCCGGCATGTCGGTGAACGACTCGCGGGGGCCCAGTGTCGACAGCCGGACCACCGACCGGAAGGCCAAGGTCGCCGAGCGGCTCGCGCACCGCGGGTGCAACACCCGCAAGGGCGCGGTCAAGGTGGTCATCGCCTGGCCGGATCGCCTGCAGGTCGTCGAACCCGCGCCGCTGATCACCGTCGCCGGAAGGTTGGAGCGCAAGGGGGGCCGCGAAATGGTGGCCCGTTGCCCGACCGAGCAGGACGCCCAGGAGGCGGCGGACTGGCTGGTGGACCGGTTCTCCCGACTGGTACCAGGGCTGCCGGTGACCGCCCACATCGAGCCTGGCGGCGGCCAGTTCCTCGTCATCCTGGCCACCGGCCGCCGCTGACCGGGATCACCACGCTCACACTGCCCCCATAGCCATCGGTTCCTCACGCAGGATGTGGCGCTCAGGGCGCACGATTCTTGAGTACCGCCCCCTGCTGTCCCGATCACGGCCGAGTCATCGAGACAGCGAACTGGTCCGGCAGCGCCAACTCCGGATTCGGTCGACGATCCGCTTCGCGCGCCATGCCAAGTCCGCGTCCAGGCTCGTGTGCGGACCCGACGCGGCCTGCCACACCGAAACCTCCGCGACGTCCCGGACAGATCCGTCGGTATCGCCCTGCCGTCGAGCAACACCGGGACGATCAGGACCACCACCACCCGAGCCTGCTTCAATGCCCCACGCATCTCATCCGGGTAGCGCCTCCCCAGCGACATCAAAACATGTTCGAGGAAACTCCGTCACCACCGAACCGACCGACGAGAACCCGATGCGCCGCGGCGGCACCGAACCTGGCGTCGCGCCAGCGGTAGTTCAACGCCTCTCCATCCGTGAGCCGTCCAGCATCCGGTCCCACGACCGCCGATGCCGGACTCACCTCGACGCGACGCCAGCGGCCATGGCACAGCAGATCATCCACCCCTCGCGACCGGGACGAATGGGGTTCTCCCTGGCCACGAGAAACAGGAGAACAGGGCACACGCGGCCGGATGGGGGCCATTGGTCGTCCGAATGGGTCGGCCTGTCCAGGAACTGTCAACAAATTCGCGTTCGGCACGCTTGATGCTGAATATTCAGCGGAGAAGAATATTCAGCGTGCCCCCGTACGGTGAAGTGGCGACCAACCACAGCGTGATACACCGATGTGAATCAAGTCACCCCGGGGATAGACGTTGGCGTCGAGCCAGTGCGTGCATCCCTGCCAATGAGTGCGTGGAGGTGGGACGCGCGCCGGAGGTCGTGATGGTGCGGGATTCCAAGGCCGGCGCCTCGTCCCCGCTCTCGTTCGACCCCTTCGCCTGGGACGTATTCCTTGATCAGCTACGGGCCGACTGAACGTCGTCTTCGCACCGGTGGTCACCAGCAAGGGAACGATCACCCATGCGTGTCCGTTGAGGAAGCAGCGGTGAGTCCACGGTTCGCTTATTCTCACCCGAACGCATGACTTCGAACGGGTGGTCAAGGGGCGATGGTGACGGAGAGACCAAGTCAGGCCAAGCTTGCGCTAGGGCGCATGCTCCGCGAGGCGCGACTCACGGCAGGCTTCGCCAGCCATGCCAGAGTGGTCGAGAAGATCGGATTCAGCCAGCCGACGCTGTCGCGGATCGAACGCGGCCGGAAGATCCCGTCGGAGTCCGAACTCTGCACGTTGCTCACCTTCTACTGTCCCGTGAACCGTGCCGAGATCGAGGACCTCGCGGTTCGCGCTCGCGAGGACACACCGGGCCTGGACCCGGACTTCCAGACCCTTCGCGAGCGGGAGAAGGTCGCCGACCGCGTCCGCAAGTTCACCAGCGAGCGGATCCCGACGGCGCTGCAGTGCGGTCGCTACATCCTCAAGCAGTACGAACTGGCCGGCATTCCCTACGACCTCAACGAAGTGGTGTACGACCACGAAAGCCTGGCCGCCGATCTGAAGCGGGAACAGGGGCCGCTTTTCGAGGTGGTGGCGAGCCTCTCGTCGTTCCTTCGCATGCCAGGAGGTGACCTCGGCGTTGTCGGCGAGCAGGCGATCCACATACTCGGCCTGCTGGACACCGCGCCGCGCCTCTCCCTGCGTGTGCTGATGTACGAAGCGAACGTCCCGTACATCGACACCGATTTCACGATCGTGACCGGCGGTGGCCAACCGGACATGGTCTATGCCCAGTCGGGACAGGACGGGTTCACCATCGCGGGCAAGACGAAGATTCAGGAGCGCGAGCGTTACTGGGATGTGGTCCAGACTGCGGCTTTATCTGTCGAGGAAAGCCGCGTGGTCCTGCAGAAACTCGCCGAGCGCGAACCCGTGCCCCTTGCCGGGTGGTTTTCCATCGCAAAGTAGTAGATCATCTTCGTCGGTTGACGGAACGTTGTGGCCTGTTTCTGCGATACCCTCACTGTTGCCCGCGAAGCAGCAGGAGGCTGTTCGTCGTGTTGGGATCAGCGCACTTACCGCCAGTGGAAGTCCGGCTTGATTCGCCAAGTGTCGCTCGGGTGTACGACTACTGCCTCGGCGGCACGACGAACTGGGCGCTGGACCGAACATTCGCCGATCGGATACTCGACGAATACCCACTGGTCCGGCGGGTGGCCGCGATCGAACGGCTCTACCTGAACCGGGTCGTCCGGTTCCTGCTCGACCAGGGCGTGCGGCAGTTTCTCGATGTCGGCAGCGGCGTCCCCGGCAAAGGTTCCGCGCCGTTCGTCGTGGACGACTGGGTCGACGAGCAGGATCACGCCGTCGACACACGCGTCGTGTGCGTCGACAATGACCCCCTTGCCGTGGCGTACGGGAAGGTCGCGCTCGACCGGCGGGACCAACGGGGTGAGCGGACGATCGTGCAGGCCGACCTCCGGGCCCCGGACGCACTCTGGCGCACGGTGCGGGACACGGGTCTCATCGATCCAGACGAACCCGTCGCACTGCTGTTGATCGCGGTGCTGCACATACAGCAGAAGGACGCCGAGGGCAACGAGGTCGCCGCGCCGTCTGTGACGCGCCTGCGTGGACTCCTCCCCGCCGGTTCGTACCTGGCCGTCTCGCACGCATCGGACGCGAGCCGGTCTCCGGCGACCATGGCCGCCCTAGAAGGTCTCCGCCAAGTCTATGCCGGTACCGGCAGCGACATCACCTGGCGCTCCCGCCATGAGATCGAGTCGATGCTCGACGGCTGTCGCATGGAGGCGCCGGGCTGGACCACCGCGGCGGCCTGGCGTCCAGAGCACACGGGGCTCGGCGCACCGCTCACACCGGTCGGATCGCCGGCGGGTTCGGTCATCTGGTCCGGCGTGGGCAGGAAACCGTGAATCGCCCGACGCAGATGATTGAAATCGGGTGAATATTCATCATCGAATATTCACCCGCTTTCTCTGAATATTCGATAATGAACTCGGCCGCGACATTCCGAGTGCGGTAAGCACCCTTTCGGTGTCCTCTGGTTATGATCTCCGCTATCTGGTGGATTCATAGCCGAAAGGGGCTGGGAATGGAGAATATTCAGCCGCCTGCACCGCAGAACATGCACCGTCAGGCTGGGATAGTCACGGCCGTCATTCCCGGCCTGATCATGGCCGACAAGCAGGCGTCCGACGGGGTGAGCGCGATCGCCCGCGACATGCGGATCACGGCGGCGCCCAAGCATCCCGGTCAGGATCCGGTGAGCGTCCACTTCGTCAACGAGCTGGTCTCGGTGCTGCGTGGCGACGGCGGTTTCGTGTCGCGGCTCACCGCGGTCACCGAGCGCCTGGAGAACAGCGCCGCGCAGCTGGACGCGTCCCGCCGCGGACTCCAGAGCACCGACCAGGACGTCGTCGGCACCTTCGGCCGCATCCAGCGTGGCGGTAGGCCGTGAACGCCGGTGGCGGGCGGGCGATGCCGGCCATCTCATGGGACCACGTGAGCCTCCAGCAGATTCGCGACATGCTGCACCCTGGCGAGTCTGAAGAGGACATGTACCGGCTAGTCGACGAGTGCGGCGAGTGGGTGTTCGCGGCGGAGCAGCGCCTCGAGGAACACGACCAGCACTGGACCGAAGCCGCCGACAGCGGCGTTGGCGACGCGCACGTCGCGGCGGCGGTATACGGCGCGCGGACGCGAAGGGACCTCGCGTCCGCGCTGGACGACATCCGCGGAGTGCAGTCGTCACTGGAGACGGTCGTCGCGAAGTTCACCGACGTGCGGAACAAGGTCGAGGACCAGTACATGGACTTCCAGTCCACTCGGGAGCCGGTGCTCGGTTGGATGCTCGCCCGCGACGACGAGGGCGGCGAGCGGAAGCGGCGCGAAGCCACGTTGCGGGCCAGGGAGCTCATGGCTCAGTACGAGCGGACCACCAACGAGGAGCTGGCGAACTGGCCTGGCACGAGCGGGCCCATGGCGGGGCCCGCGCCCACAGCGCCGCCGATGGACACGACGGAAGCGACGACGACCATGAGCACCACCGACTTCCTGCTCATGAACGGTCCGACCGTGCCGCTGACGGACAGCCCGACCAAACCGATCCGGTCGCACGACACGCAGTCCCCACCGGTCAACACCGGCGGGGCCACCGGCTCCGGCGTGCCCGGTGGGGCGTTCCCCGCCGGCTCCCTATACCCGAAAAACGAGGTCGAGCACCGCAACACGTTTGGATTCGGCGACGGATTATTCAGCGCCGACGGCGAGGCATGTCCACCCGTGATCGGCGAGGACGCCGAGTACCAGAAAGACGAGGACGAATCGTGGTGACGGCTTCCAAACTGCAGAGCACCACGTTGTGGCCGCCGATCGCGCTCGTGGCGTGGCAGGAAATGTGGCGGATGTACAGCAGCACGATTCCTATGCCGGTAGTTCTCGACCTGCCACGCACTGACGGCGTCCGCTCGGCGGCGGACCGAAACCACGAGGCCCTTGGCGTTCATGCGGCGCTCGTCGCGAGCGGGTACGCGGTGCGCGAAGGCTCCGGCGTCCGACTCAGCAGGGACGCGCGCGCCATGCTGCGGGTACTGGCGCGACCGAGTCGTGAGGTCGACCTGCGGATGGATATTCGGGGTGAGTCGGTGCGCGCGCTCGCGGCCGTGCCCCGCAGTGGTGACGTCGTGCGGGTGAGCATCCACGAGTACGACGACATCCGCCGCTCCGCCGTCGTCGTCGAGTCAGTGCGGACCAGCGCCCCAGCTCTAGCGGCGGTGGACCTGCTCCCGGACAGCCCGGGGCCGGGTCGCATCCGGGCGCTCAGCGTTCCGCTGGACCAGCTCGAACGCGCCATCGACGGGTACCGGACCGATCGGTTCATCGACACCCTGAAGGCACACATCGGCAGCGCCGCCGGGGACGTCCAGGACCTGCTGCGGCGCGGTCACACCATGCGAGCCAAATTCGGGCTGGCCGCGCTCAACCGCGACGGCCGCCGTGCCCGCCACCCGTCGGCCGTGATGGTGCACGACTCGACCGCAGGCAGGCACGTCCTCGCGCAGCGGGGCGAATACCTCACGATCGACCGGGTGAACGACCACCAGGTCGCGGCCATGCTCGAGCAGCGCCTCGCAGAACAGGTGGACGGCCGATGCTGACCGTGCCCAACGTCTTCACCGTGCTCGGCGGTTCGTTGGTGATCGTGAGCGGTATCGCGCTCGCGGCGGGTGCCGTCCGGGCCCACCGGCGCAACACGCCGACGCCCGTCCTCGTGACGACGATCCTCGGGGCGTCCGGCTTGCTGCTGCTGTCCATCGGCTGGCTGACCGGTCCCACCGCGCCGGCGAACTCCTCCGAGGCCATCAAGTCTGGCAGCCTCATCTCCGCGGCCGTACTCGCGCTCTACGCACTCTGGTTGAACGACCAGCGCAGGCGAACCGAGCAGGAACGGCTCGAGACGGAGAAGGAACGGGGCGCGGTCGAGCGAAGCAGGCTCGCCAAGGAGCTGGAGCAGCTCGGGCTGGAACGCGTGCGGATCGCGAACGAACGGTTCACCACGGCGATCGAGCTCCTCGGCAACGAGTCCGACCGGGTTCGGGTCGGTGCACTCATCGTGCTCGAGGGACTGGCAAGGAACCAGCCGCACCTCATCCCCGATGTCCTCGACCAGGTCTGCGGCTACCTGCGCAGCCCGCCAGCCGTGGATCCGTCGAGTCCGACCGACCGAGAACGGGGGGTCCGCGCGCGTGCCCAGCGAGTGCTCAGCACCGTGGTGCGGCGGGCCGCGGAGGCGGGCATCGTCGTCGACGTCGACCTCGCCGACGCTGTGCTGCACCGCTTCCACCTCGACAGCGGCAGGATCGGCACACTCCGCCTTGACGGCGCGCACCTCACCGGTCCGACTCGCCTGCGGGGCGTCGTGGTCGACGAACTGGTGATGGTCAACTGCGTCGCGGACGACGACGTGGTGATCGAGCGGGACGACCAGGAGCGCGGCGACGTCGGCAGCCTCCAGCTCAGCGGCAACCGCACCGCGATCGGTGGCAGGCTCCGCTGTCGGTGCGACCTGGGCATGGTCGAGATCGACTCCGTGGACTTCCAGGACAGCGTCGAGCTGACGAAGCTCACCGTGCGCCGGTCGTTCTCAGCACAGGCCGGCTTCACCCGCCTGACGCTCACCGAAGTCACCTTCGCGACACCGCCGGAACCACACGAGCGGAGCATCGACCTGTTCCACTGCACGTTCAGCGGCTTGGTCTCCTTCGACAACGTCGTGGTCTGCGGCGCCACCCGTCTCGACGCCCTCCGCTTCGACGGCGGCCTGGAACTGGTCGCCCGGTTCCACAACCGCGTGACGACCGAACAGGCCCTGGTGTCCACCCCCGATCCGACGCTGCCCCCTGGCTGGCGCCTCGGCGACCACGACGCCGTCTACCGGAAGCTCGTGCCACCCGCCCGATGATCCAAGGTCGGAGGCCGGAGTCGTCAAAGTTGGAACAGCGCCCCCAGTTCCTCAACGGTCGCGACAACTTTGCGTAAGAGACAACCGCCGTCCCCGCACGCGGCAGATCTGGTCGTCCCGTGAACGAATGACTGCACTACCGCCCGCACGGTTCATCGTTCGGTACTGCCGATCTGGAGCAGTTCGTGACCCATTTTCGCGACTGGAACGACGTGCTCCAGTTTTGCTCCACGTCGACGATCCACAGCACGCGAACTGTCCACTCGACACAGTCGGGCAAGATCAACAAAGTCCGCCGACCTGCGACGAATCGCCTGTCAGCGGACTTTGCACGATGTGGAACTGTGGGGTCCGAACCCCTGACCCACACTGCCAGTACAATTTGGACGGTGTCTCTGACCTGGGACTCTACCGCATTACCACGTCAGATATGTTGCGATGACTACTGTTGAGTGCAGTTCGGCGCAGTTCGACCATCATGAACTCTCCCGAATTTCTCCACCCGCAGCCGGTGTGAACCACCCAGAAGTGTTACTCGCCGCCCGACCCTGCTACGTGCCGGTCGCCAGTCCGAACGCGACGAAGGTGGCGATGCCGAGGATCAGCGCGATGATCGCGCCGGCCCAGCCGCCGAGGTCGCGGTCGCGCATCCCGAAGAACGCGGCCACGAGCGCTCCCACGGCGAGTACCAAGCACACGATCCCGGCAACGCTGCCGACACCACCCTGCCAGATCAGCAGGCCAGCACCGAGGCCGGCACCGAGGCCACCGATGATCGCGATCCACTCACGCACGCCGTCGAGCAGCGCACCACCCGCAGCCTTCCCCGCCTTCCGCCAGGACACGTCAGGGCCTGTCCTTCCGTCGACCAGTCCGCTTCTTGAGAATCGTCATCGGCTGCTCGCCACCATCACGCTCACGACGACGTTCGGCAGCCGCACGTTCAGCAGCCACGTCAGCTTCGTCGACATCCCGCTTCACCCGGGCCATCTCGTCCAAGAACGCACTCTGGTTCTCCTGGTACAGCCGAGTCGCCGCCGGATCGGCGGTGCCCACGCGGATCTGCCGCCAGGTCAGCTCACCGCGGTCCACCCGCTCCTGCAGCGCCCGCGCCACCGGGCCGGACCTTCCTGAGCGGAACGACTCGGCCACTTCCCGCTCGAGTCTCCGGTACTCGACGGTTCCGGTCACGTCGGCTCGGGCAACGCCGCGGATCGCCGTACGGGCCTCCTGACTCGTCCGCCGCACCTCGGCGACCGAAGCCCGCAACTCGGCGGTCAACGCGCGTAGCCGTTCGGCGCGTTCCTCGGGTGTGGTCATCACATCGTCCCCGGGGCGTCCGGGCCGCTGTAGCTCGTCGACGGCACCTCGACCTTGGTGTTCGACGCGTTGTCGGGCCGGTCAGCGGCGAGCATCTCGAAGATCGACACGGCTGCCTGGATCGTCTTCTTCACCGCGTCATACACGCGGTAGGCCTTGATCACGCCGTCAGCGATCTCTGCGGCACGCATGACCGCCACGATTGGCCCGCCGCTGCCCAGGATGCTGAGCAACATCTGGATCAGATCGATCGCAGCCTGCAGGAACTCCTTCGCGACAGTCGCGAGATCACGGAGTGTGTCCCGCACCGTCTCACACATGGCCCTGTTCTGCACGAACGCGTAGTGCCACCTGGTCATGTGCGCCTGGAACGCCTGCGCAGCGTTACCATCCCAGTGCGGATCGAGCTCAACCACACCGTTGAGCAGGTTGCCCGCGATGTCGGAACTGGCCCAGGCCAGGCTGTTCCACGCGTCAGCGAGCGAGAGCAGGTCACCCCAGTCGCCACCGACGGTCTCGGTCAGCCAGTGCACGACGTTGACCTCGTGGCCGAACTGACGGGTGATCCACGCGACGGCGTCGTTGATCCAACCCACGACACCCGGCAGCACGTCAGTCACCGAATCGGTGACCAACTCGTCGTAATTGCCCGGCGGATTGAGCCGACCAAGCGGATGCATGGTGTCGGCGAAGCCGACAGGCGCAGTCTGTGTCATCTCAGTTCGGCCCCTGACCCGACCTCGTGCCGCCCTCTGGGCCCTTGGGCGCAATCTTGTCCATCTCCGCCGCACTGGCGGCATCAACGCCGGCGTACTCGTCTGCGGTCTCCCGCAGCCCCCGGATCGTCCCACTGAGCTTGGTCAGCATTGTGAGCAGCGTGTCCCGCTCGGCCACCGCCATCTCCTCGACCAGGTTCTGGAACTGGACCATCAGCCCCATCAGACCCTCGGTCTGGCTGCCCGCTCCGTCGAGATACACCCGCATCTCCCCGACATACCCATGATTACGCTCCAACAGCCCCGCATACCCCCGCAGCGCATCCGGACGCACCATGAACTGCTCCTCCGCCACCGCTCCCCTCCCCCTTGGTCAACGACGGCCCGATCGCCACCAAGCAGCAATCGTAACCGTCCGATCACCCCGCGTCAGCGAAACCACAAACAACGCTCTGCACGACCAGCACCCGACGGTGAGTCCCCACGGCCGACCAGCCACCGCGATCTGCCTCGACCAGCCAGCGACGAGGGCGAGACACGACGGGCAGGCGGATGCTGCCGCGCCCTCCGGCCCCGAGGTGACCGAACCGGTGCGGTGGACCCCCGCTACGGCAGCCGCTTCGCCGTCACCGCACCCATCACCACAGCAGACGCAGTCTCGGCGACGAAGTCGTCCGGGTCATCGGTGGTCTCCACACCGCGCGGGGTGATGGTCTTGGTGCGGTAACCGACCTCGTCGTAAACGAACTTGGTGGTGCGAGTGACGCCGGTCTTGTGCGGGACCCGGGCCTCCACCAGAGCCGTGCGTTGGTCGTAAACCAGGGTGGTGGTGTTGTTCCTCGGTGAGTAGCAAGAGCGCTTGGCCTTGCCCCGCAGCTTGCTGCTGCCGCCGCTGCGCCAGCTGGAGCGCGGCGACGGCCAGTGGCCCCGGCGGCGCCGCCGTTGCGGGAAGGGCGGCGAGGGCTGCTTCTGCATCCTGCGGCCGGCGCGCGGGGTCCTTGTCCAGGAGACGCAGGATCCAGCGAGCAAGGGTCGGACCGACCGGGGTGGCAGGTGGTGGCATGTGCAGGTGCTGATACTGCTGCTCGGCAGTGTCGCGGCCACGAAACGGCCAGTTCCCGGTGCCAGCTCGTGAGCTAGGCATCCGAGGGCGTACAGATCGCTTTTGTGGGGTCGCCGGCTGTCCCCGCCATCGTTCGGGCGCCCAGTACGGCAAGGTTCCGCCGTACTGGAAGGTGACTGTCGCGGTGCGCTCGAGTGGCACCTCGGCGAGGCCTTCGGTGTGCAGGTGTGGGCCGAACCCGGTCGCGCAGGACACTCGTCGGTCGTGCTCGAGGTGACAGACCTCGACGCCGCCGCCTCGCATACGACCGAGGTCGTCATTCAGCACGACGGCCCACAACCCGGCAGCGGCCCGCATCCTGCAACTCACCGACCCGGACGGCAACACGGTAGCGGCACCGCTACCCCACCCCGCTACCACCCACAACACACCTCACCAGGCCCTATTTCCGCAGGTAGCGAGTAGCGGCCCTGGTACCTCCTGCCCGAAAACCACCTCTCAGGGGGCATCCATGCCTTTCCATGCCGCTACCACGACTCCCGATGCCGCTACCCACAGTCACTTCGCGGATGTGCTGGTCGGACTCATCCCGGCCGCTGTCCTGCTCGTGGTGCTCGTCGCTGTCGGCTACCTCGCCTGGTGCTGGGTCTTCCCGTTCACCCGCTGCCGCCACAGCAGCGAACGCCACTTCCTGCGCTGCCGCCGCTGTCAGAGCACCGGCACCCGGCTCCGTGCCGGACGCCGCCTGCTCAACCACATCCGCGCCGCCCGCCGCCACTGACCACACAGGACCCGAGGAGCAACCGCCATGACCAACGACACCAGCGCTCTGCTCGGCGCCGCGCTCGACGCCGCCGCCCACGGGTGGCACGTGTTCCCGCTGCGGCCCGGCGCGAAGGTGCGCGTATCGGGCACAGCAGCACTCGCGCCGCCATGATCTACCAGCACGCGACCAGGGAGCGCGATCACGCGATCGCGGTAGCGCTGGACCTCATGATCCAGGAAGCACGGGGAGAACCTGCCGCCTGATCTGGCACGACAGCGGTTTAGGGGCGGACAAGACAAAAGCAGCAGGTGAGGGCATGCACCCTCACCTGCTGCTTTGTGTTGTGGAGCTGAGGGGGTTCGAACCCCTGACCCCCACACTGCCAGTGTGGTGCGCTACCAGCTGCGCTACAGCCCCTTGTGCACGTACAAGATACCCCGGCGTTCGTGGGGTGTTGCAGCGGGGTCGGTCCTTCCGCGACGGGCTGGTCACGTGCTACACCCACACCGTGGTCGCTGATGCCCTCATGGTGCCCCTCGTCGAGCCGGACGCGGAGGGGATCGATCCCGCGCGTCGCCGGGAGCTGCAGGAACGGCGGTTGCGGGGGCTGGTGGACCGGCTGCTCGCGGCGGGCGGGCTGCAGGCGGCGAGGCTGACCGACGCGGGGGTGCGGGCGGGCACGGACGTGTCGCTCGACGACCTCGATCGACTACCGACGGTCATGAAGCGTGACCTCTGGGATCACTATCCGGACGGGCTGCGCGCGGTGTCCGCCGAGGACGTCGTCTGTGTGCACGGGTCGTCGGGCACCGGCGGCAGGCCGACGCTGGTGCCGTACACGGCCGCTGACGTGGACATCTGGGCGCAGGTCATGGCCCGTGCGCTGGGTGGTGCGGGTGCGACGCGGCGCAGTCTGGTCCACAACGCGTACGGCTACGGTCTGTTCACCGGCGGGCTCGGCGTACATCACGGCGGGATGCGGCTGGGTGCGACCGTCCTCCCGCTTTCGGGTGGGATGACGGACCGGCAGGTGCGGATGATCGTGGACCTGCGGCCGGACATCCTGACGTGCACGCCGTCGTACGCGATCTTCCTCGGGGAGGCGCTGGCGGCGGCGGGGATCGAACCGGCGAGTCTGCGGGCGGGCCTTTTCGGCGCGGAGCCGTGGACGAACGGGATGCGGGCGCAGATCGAGCGGCTGCTCGGGCTTCGGGCGCTGGACATCTACGGCCTGTCGGAGATCATCGGCCCTGGTGTGGCCGCGGAGTCGCTGGACTCGGACGGCATGTTGAACGTCGCGGAGGACCACTTTTTCGTGGAGGCGGTCGACGCGGACGACAGGCCGGTGCCGGACGGCACGCCGGGTGAGCTGGTGTTCACGACGCTGACGAAGACCGGCATGCCGTTGCTGCGTTACCGCTCGGGTGACGTGGCCACGCTGGCAGGTCCGGTGCCGGGCGCGCCCAGGACGTTGCGGCGCATGTCGAAGCTGCTGGGCCGCACCGACGACATGCTGGTGGTGCGTGGCGTGAACGTGTTCCCCACGGAGATCGAGGCGGTGCTGCTCGCGGACGGCCGCGTCAGCCCGCACTACCTGGTGGTGGAGGACCGGCGGTCGGCGGCGCGGCCGGAGCTGTGGGTGGCGGTGGAGCAGACCGGCGGGGACGCCTCGCTCGCCGCCGACCTGGACACGGCGCTGCGGGAGCGGCTGGGCATCACGTGTGTGGTGCGGGTCGTCGCCGCGGGCAGTGTGCCGCGTACCGAGGTCGGCAAGGCGAAGCGGTTCGTGCGCTGGTCGGAGGGCCCGGCGCCGGTGGCGGGGCTGGATGGTTGAGTCCGGCGCATCGCTCGGCGGGACATCCGCGGGGTGGCCCGGTGCCGTGAAAGTCGTGAATCAGCCGCTCATCTTATGGGTGCGCGGGCTTGGTTTCGGGACGGTGGCGAGGCTGAAAGAGGCAACCGTCCTGCCGTCAACGCGTCTTTCACAGCACCAGAGCCCGGACGCTCCGCGCCCGACCGCGAAGCGGGGGCCTTGCCCACGCAACCCTGACGGTGGAGCACTCGTCTGGACGATTGATTCCGTGAAGATCATGTGACGTGGCTTTGGCGTACGGACCCGTCATCAGGCACAACCCCCACCACGCGGGCGCCCGACGGGGCTGGGCCGATGCCGTGAAAGGGGCGCGTTCACGGCACAACGAGTGCCGTGAATGGGCCGTTCAGGGCGCCCAGCGCCCTGAACGCGCCTTTCAGGGCATTGCCACGCCGTCAACCAGCACCAAACCCCCGGGTGCTACGCGCCCCGGGCCCGCGAAGCGGGGCCCTGCCCGCGCAACTCCGACGGTGGCGTAAGCCCACCCCATAAGGGCTCCCTGCCATCCCGTCGACCTGGCGTAGCCCGATCACGCCGTGTCAAGGGGGGCCAAAAGCCCGAATCACATCAAGCACGAATCGGCCCCCCTTGGCGCGGTGTGATAGCCCCTGGGAGGTCGACGGGATGGCAGGCAGACCCGAACCCAACCGCCGCCGACCCGCCCCTCCGCCACCCCCGAGACCTGCCCGTCCGGCGAGGACAAACCCACAACACCAACCGCAGCCAGCACACCCGGGCCGAAACGACGCGACCAGCACACGACGACCACGGAATCAATCATCTAGTCGGCTGACTTGACCAGCTGGTCGAGCCAGTCGGCCTTGGCGGTGTCGACGACCTTCTCCCCCGACGCGATGGTGGGCGTGCCGAAGCCCTTGGCCCCGTCAGGGAACTCCTGCTGCAGGTAGGGCGCCGCCTTGACCTCGTCGAAGTTCTTCTGCACGAGGTCCTCGTACTTGCCGCTGGTGACGCAGGTCGTGAAGTCGTCGTCGGTGATGCCGAGGTCGATGCCGAGCTTGGCGAGCTGCTGGCGGTCCCACCCGCGGCTGCCTTCCTCCGGCTGCTGGTCGGAGAACAGCGTCTTGTGGAACGCCGGGAACCGGCCTGCGTCGGCGGCGCACAGACCGGCGTTGGCGGAGTCCATGGAGTAGCCGGGCGGGTCGGAACGGTCGTTGAGCATGGGCAGCATGTGGTAGCGGACCTGCACGGTGCCGTCGGCGACGTGCTCCTCGATGTCCGGCCCGAAGGTCTCCTCGAACTGGCGGCAGGCCGGGCAGAGGAAGTCCTCGTAGACGTCGAGGGTGACCTTGGCCTCGTCGCTGCCGACGACGACGATCCCGCCGTCGCGCCGCACCGGGTAGTCGGCGGAGGCGGTGGACTGCTGGGTGGTCTCCGGGTTGGCGACCTGGATGTCCTTGCCCTCGGTGGCGTTCTTCTGGTTGTTGTAGATCAGCAAGCCGCCGACGACGGCGATGGCCAGCACGACGACCACGCCCACGCCGACCACGATCCGCTTGCGGTCGGCGCTCTTGCGGGCCGCGGCGACCGCCGTGTTCTGGCCTGGTGTGTTCCGGCGTGGCGTGTTCTGGCCTGTGCCCTGCGCCTGCTGCCGCTTCTTGCGAGCGTTGCGCTCAGCTCCACCCACCGCGATCAAGTCCTTCCCTGCGTGTCCACGGTCTCCACCTCTGGCCCGCGGTCCGTGAGCCAACCGTCGAGTGACCCGAGGCTGCGCGGCCGCACGGTCAGCCACACGGCGAGCAGCAGGAACCCGATGTCCCGTGCGAGTTCCTGTGGGTACTGCGTTTCTCCGGCCGCGACCTGTCCGCCTCCACCGAAGCACCCGCAGTCGATGGTGAGGCCCCGCGCCCACGACTGCGCGACCCCGCCGATGAACGCGAGCAGCACGACCCCGGACGCGATCGCCACCACCCGTGTCCCGAGCCCGGCGAGCAGCAGCACCCCGAGCACCAGCTCGAGGAACGGCAACCCGGCCGCGACGACGCTGACCACGCCGGCGGGCAGCAGGTCGTACGCCTGCACGGCGATGTAGGTCTGGTTGAGGTCGCTGACCTTGATCGCCCCGGACACCAGCCACACCGCGGCCAGGCCGAGCCTGACGAGCAGGCCGATCACGTCGAGCGCCCGCACGGACGGACGAACCACCCCAAGAAGCTACCGAACGCGCCTTAGCGCAACCTGAGAACCCACCACCACAGGCAGACCCCACCCCAGCAGCGGAACCGCGAAGCGGCAAAGCGGCCAAAGCGGCAGGAGCCGCGAAGCGGCAGACAGGGAACGAAGCGAAGCGAGTCCCCCAGCAAAGACCCACGCTGGGTCGGCAACCAACCGCACCGTGGGGGGTTTGGGGGGCTCGGCCCCCCAACGTGATCCGAAAACGAGCCGGCGAGCGCTCTCCGCGAGCACTCGCCGGCCGAGTGGAGGTGCCGGGAATCGAACCCGGGTCCTCTGCCGTCTCAACAAGACTTCTCCGTGCGCAGTTCACTGTGTCTCTACTTGGCCCCACCGGTCACGTGAACAAGCCGGTGTGACGAGCCCAGCCGCTGTGAGTGTCCCGTCGCAGGTCCGCGGCCAACCCGCGACGGTGAGCCTCCTAGCTGATGCCGGCAAACCGGGTCGGAGGCGACCCCGGGCCGACAGACATCACTACTCGCTCAGGCGGCGAGTGCGACGTCGCGCTGGTTATTAACCTTGGCGCTTATTGGTTTGCAGCGACGCTTGAGGTGGTCATCTGCCTGCACCTGCACGCTTCCCTTGAATCAACGTCCAGAGTCGAAACCGTTCACCCCCTCGTGGTGACTGTGTCACGTACAGGATAACGCGCGAGCGGCCCCGGATCATCCCGGTTTCCCGGGGGTAGGGAAAACCCCACCCTGAACTGTGCGGTCCTCCTCATGGTCCCGGCCCCTCCCGTCGCGGGATGCTGGTCTGGCGACACCGACGAAGGAGACCTGAGATGACCACCACCACCGAGCGCGACGGCACCCGGCCGAACCCTCCGCTGCTGGGCGCGCTCGCCTACCTGGTGATGAACCTGCCGATCGGCATCGCGTCGTTCGTGTTCGTCGTGACGACGGTGTCGGTCGGTGTGAGCACGGTGATCATCTGGGTGGGGCTCGCGGTGCTGGCGCTCGCGGTGCTGGGCATGCGGGGCATGGCCATGCTGGAGCGGCTGCGGGTGCGCACGATGCTGGGCACGTACGTGGCCTCGCCGTACCGTCCGGCCGGGGAGAAGTCCCGCTGGCTTTCGCGCGCGAAGGACCCGGCGACCTGGAAGGACATGGCCTACCTGATCCTGATGTTGCCGATCGGCATCGCGGAGTTCACGGTGACGGTGGTGCTGTGGTCGGTGTCGCTGTACCTGACGCTGCTGCCGCTGTACTGGGCCTGGATCCCGAGCGACTGGCAGCTGGTGCTGTGGGACCACCAGGTCGTGCACATCGACTCGTGGCTGGGCACGTTGCCGTTCGCGGGGCTCGGTGTGCTGGTGCTGGCGCTGGCGATCATCGTGACGAGGGGCCTCGCCACCCTGCACGCCGTGTACGCGAGGGCGATGCTGGGCCCGAGCGAGCGGCACATCGCGAAGCTGGAGGGCCTGTCGACGGCGGGCGCGATCGACTGGTCGAACGAGTGGCCGTCGAGCTCGGTGAACTACCGGCCGGTGACGCGATGAGCAGCCCGGCTCCGGAGCAGCAGCCGCTGTACCTGGTCCCGGCCGAGGACGGGGTGGATGCCGGCACCGTGGCATCGCCGACCCAGAACCAGCCCGTGGTTTCGCCGTCGGCTCCTGCGCGGGACCAGGAGACCGAGGTGCCGACGCTGGTCAGCCGCGGTTTCCGCGCCGCGGGCTTCATGATCGCCGGGTTCCCGGTCAACCTGCTGGCGTTCGTCCTGATCGTCACGTTGTTCTCGGTCGGTGTCGGCACGCTGGTGGTCTGGCTCGGTCTGGCGGTGCTGCTGCTGGCGGCGAAGGTGGTGTTCGGTTTCGCGGCGGCGAACCGGTCGCTGATCCGCGGCACGCTGGGCGTGGACATCCCGACGCCGAGGATCACCTACGACGGGACGGGCTCGTTCTGGCAGCGCTACCTGCGCAGGTTCACGCACCCGCAGATGTGGCGGAACCTCGCGTACCTGCTGATCTCGTTCCCGCTGGCGTGTTTCGAGCTGCCGCTGGCGCTGGTGGGCATCGTGGTCCTGCCGGTGGGTCTGTTCGTGCTGCCGGTGGTGGCCGCGCTGCACATCCTGCTGGCGAAGTGGCTGCTCGGCCCGACCGAGACCGAGGAGCTGACGGAGAAGGCGGAGCGTCTGCAGGCGTCCCGTGCCCGCGGTGTGGACGCGGCGGAGGCTGAGCGGCGGCGCATCGAGCGTGACCTGCACGACGGCGCGCAGCAGCGGCTGGTCGCGGTGGCCATGGGTCTTGGCAGGGCGAAGACGAAGATGGACGCCGACCCGGACGCGGCGAAGGCGCTGATCGACGAGGCGCACGCGGACGCGAAGCTCGCGGTGTCGGAGCTGCGTGACCTGGCCCGCGGCATCTATCCGGCGGTGCTGGGCGACCGGGGCCTGGACGCGGCGCTGTCGTCGCTGGCGGCGAAGTGCCCGATCCCGGTCGAGGTGAACGTGCGGATCGAGCCCCGGCCACCTGCGGCGGTGGAGTCGACGGCGTACTTCATCGTCGGCGAGTGCCTCACCAACATCGCGAAACACTCGGGTGCGACGGAGGCCAGGGTCAACGCGTGGCGCGAGGAGCGGCCGACGGGTGACCTGGTGATCGTGGACATCACCGACAACGGCAACGGCGGTGCGTCGCTGCGACCGGGCGGTGGCCTGTCGGGCCTCGCGGACCGGGCTGCCACGATTGACGGTGTGATGACCGTGGTGAGCCCCATC
The DNA here is from genome assembly GCF_042653545.1 of Actinophytocola glycyrrhizae. Classification (NCBI taxonomy): domain Bacteria; kingdom Bacillati; phylum Actinomycetota; class Actinomycetes; order Pseudonocardiales; family Pseudonocardiaceae; genus Actinophytocola; species Actinophytocola glycyrrhizae. Next base: position 37,757 of record NZ_JBHSIS010000011.1, on the reverse strand, counting down.
GGCGGGCCGACAGTGATCAGGGCTGACCTGCCATGCGTGTGGTGATCGCGGAGGATTCCGTGCTGTTGCGGGCAGGGATCCAACGGCTGCTGGCGGACGAGGACATCGAGGTGGTCGCCGCGACGGAGGACGGCGAGGGCCTGTTGGTCGCGGTGAGCGAACACCGCCCTGACCTGGCGATCGTGGACGTCCGGATGCCGCCCACGTTCACCGACGAGGGCCTGCGGGCGGCGTTGAAGGCACGTGAACAGCTGCCGGGCCTTCCGGTGCTGGTGTTGTCGCAGTACGTGGAGGAGCGCTACGCGGTGGAGCTCCTGTCCGGCGGCGCGGGCGGTGTCGGCTACCTGCTGAAGGAGCGGGTGGCCGACGTCGCCGAGTTCGTCGACGCGGTGCAACGAGTCGCGAGTGGCGGCACGTGCATCGACCAGGAGGTGATCGCGCAGCTCATGGCACGAGGCCGACGAAACCCGATCGACGTGCTCACCCCCAGGGAACGCGAGGTGCTGGGGCTGATGGCGCAGGGACTGACCAACGTGGCCATCGCGAAGTCGCTGACCGTTTCGGACGGTGCCGTGGAGAAGCACGTCGGCAACATCTTCTCGAAGCTGGGCCTGGAACCGAGCGCGGAGGACCACCGTCGGGTCCGGGCGGTGTTGACGTTCCTGGAGCGGGCCTAGCTCTGCTGCACATGCGGAAGGGCCCTCGCCCGGGGGATCGGCGAGGGCCCTTCCTGTTCGTCAGGCGGCTGCGGTCGCCGCGGTGCGGGTGGGGGCCAGTGCCACCGCCAGCACCTCGCGCACGTCAGTCGCCAGGTGGACGGTCAGTTCGTCCAGCACGGACTCCGGCACGTCCTCCAGGTCCGGCTCGTTGCGCTTCGGGAGCACGATGTCTGTGATACCGGCCCGGTGCGCGGCCAGCAACTTCTGCTTCACGCCACCGATCGGCAGCACCCGGCCCGTCAGCGACACCTCACCGGTCATCGCCACGTCCGGCCTGACCGGGCGGCCCGACAGGAGCGACGCCAGCGCGGTCGTCATGGTCACGCCCGCCGACGGGCCGTCCTTGGGGACCGCGCCTGCCGGGACGTGGACGTGCACGCCCTGCTCGGCCAGCGAACCGACCGGAACGCCCAGGTCGGCACCGTGTGACCGCAGGTAGGACAGTGCGATCTGCGCCGACTCCTTCATCACGTCACCCAGCTGCCCGGTCAACGTGACGCCCGTGGCGCCGGAGTCCTTCGACGCCACCGACGCCTCCACGAACAGCACGTCGCCGCCGGCGCCGGTCACCGCGAGACCCGTCGCCACGCCCGGCACCGCCGTGCGTTCGGCCGACTCGGGGGTGTGCTTGGGCTGACCGAGGTAGGTGCGCAGGTCACCGACGTCGACCGTCAGCGGCAGCACGACCGAACCCAGCGCCAGTGCCGCGGTGATCTTGCGCAGCACCCGCGCGATCGACCGCTCCAGTTGCCGCACCCCGGCCTCACGGGTGTACTCGCCGGCCATCAGCCGCAGCGCGTCGTCGGTCAGCTTCACCTCGTCCGCGGCCAGGCCCGCGCGTTCCAGCTGCCTGGGCAGCAGGTGGTCGCGGCCGATGGTGACCTTCTCGTCCTCGGTGTAGCCGTCGAGTGCGACCAGTTCCATGCGGTCGAGCAGCGGCGCCGGGATGGCCTCGATGACGTTCGCGGTCGCCAGGAACACCACGTCCGACAGGTCGAGCTCGACCTCGAGGTAGTGGTCGCGGAACGTGTGGTTCTGCGCCGGGTCCAGCACCTCGAGCAGCGCGGCCGTCGGGTCGCCCCGGTAGTCCGAGCCGACCTTGTCGATCTCGTCGAGCAGCACGACCGGGTTCATCGAGCCCGCCTCCGAGATGGCGCGGACGATCCGGCCGGGCAGCGCACCGACGTAGGTGCGCCGGTGGCCGCGGATCTCCGCCTCGTCACGGATGCCGCCCAGCGCGACCCGCACGAACTTACGGCCCATCGCCCGCGCGACCGACTCGCCCAGCGACGTCTTGCCGACCCCGGGCGGGCCGGCGAGCGCCAGCACGGCACCGCTGCGGCGGCCGCCGACGACACCGAGACCGCGCTCCTCGCGGCGCTTGCGCACCGCCAGGTACTCGATGATGCGGTCCTTCACGTCGTCGAGCCCGGCGTGGTCGGCGTCGAGGATCTCGCGGGCGCCCGCGATGTCGTACGCGTCGTCGGTCCGGGTGTTCCACGGCATCTCCAGCACCGTGTCGAGCCAGGTGCGGATCCAGCCCACCTCTGGCGACTGGTCGGACGTGCGTTCCAGCTTGTCGACCTCGGCGAGCGCCGCCTCCCGCACCTTCTCGGGCAGGTCGGCGGCCTCGACGCGGGCGCGGTAGTCCTGTTCCTCGGTGTCGGGTTTGCCGTCCAGCTCGGCGAGCTCCTTGCGGATGGCGGCGAGCTGCTGGCGCAGCAGGAACTCCCGCTGCTGGCGCTCCATGCCTTCCTTGACGTCCTTGCGGATGGTCTCCGCGACGTCGAGTTCGGCGAGGTGGTCGCGGGTCCACTCGAGCAGCTTCTCGAGCCGCTCGGTCACGTCCGCGGTCTCCAGCAGCCACAGTTTCTGCTCGTCGTCCAGCCAGGAGGCGTAACCGGCCATGTCGGCGAGCGCGGACGGGTCGGCCTCGGACTGCACCGAGTCGACGACCTGCCACGCGCCCCGCTCCTGGAGCATGGTGATGACGAGCGCCTTGTACTCCTTGGCCAGCTCACGGGTGCGGTCGGTCACCGGCGTCTCGTCCGCCACCTCGACCTCGACCCACAGCGCGGCACCCGGGCCGGTGGTGCCGGCCCCGATGCGGACGCGTTGGGTGCCACGGACCACGGCGGCCCGCTCACCGCCGGGCATGCGGCCGACCTGCTCGACGACGCCGAGCACACCGGCGCGGGCGTACTTGCCCTCCAGGCGCGGCACCATCACCACGCGTGGCCTGTCCCCCTCGGCGACCGCCTGCGCGGCCTCGACCGCCGCCCTGACTCCGGCGCCGTCGGTGCCGGCCATGCGGATCGGCACGACCATTCCCGGCAGCAGCACCGTGTCGTCCAGCGGCAGCACCGGGAGCGTCAACGACTCTGCCATCAGTTCACCCTCCAAAGTTGAGTCTGTCCTACTCAACCCGGAGGGTGGTCAGGATGTTTCCGTCGGCTGTTCGCCGTGAGCGGAGCCAGCGGAGCGGCCCCGAGGGCGCGGGACGACCACGGGCGGGGTCACCGCGCCTGCGAGGGGACGTCGGTCGAGAGCAGGCGGCGGGGTGTGTGCCACAGCACCGCACGCAGGAAGGACTCGCCAAGGCGTTCGTCGGACGCGGCCCAGCCCGCGATGGCACGCAGCTGGGTGGCGTAGTCGTACGGGATGGACGGGAAGTCGGTGCCGAGCGCGACGCGGTCGGGGTGCCCGGCGAGGCGGGCGGCCCAGTCGCGGGGCAGCAGCTCGTCGGCGCGGTTGAACGGCACGCCGACCATGGTGGTGTCGAGGTGCACGCCCGGATACCGGTCGAGGAGGTCGAGCGCGAGCGTGAACTCGGGCGCACCGGCGTGCGCGAGCACCGCGACCAGCCGGGGGTGGCGGCTCAGCACGTCCTCGAAGACGTCGAGACCGGTGTACCTGCCTGCGACCGGCCCGTGCCCGCAGTGGACCACGACCGGCACACCAGCCTCGGCGAGCAGCCCCCACACGGGTTCGAGCAGCTCGTCACGCGGGTCGTAGGCACCGACCTGGACGTGCGACTTCACGCACCGAACGCCCTGGTCGAGCGCGTCGGCGAGGTAGGCGGCGGCGCCTGGTTCCGGGAAGAACGTCGCGGTGGGCACGGCCTGCGGGGTGGCCGCCGCGAAGTCGCGCACCCACTCGTTCAGCCACGCCGCCATGCCCGGTTTGTGCGGGTACACGAGCGGCGCGAACCGCACCACGCCCAGGTCACGCAGGACGCCGAGGCGCTCGGCCGACGGCAGCCGGTAGTGGATGGGCCACTTGGTGCCGTACTCGGCGCCGGCCCGGTCGAAGAACTCCCACACCTTCCGCTGCACGGACTCGGGCAGGAAGTGGACGTGCAGGTCGGTCAGCCCGGGAAGGCCCAGCGCGTGCGTGAACGCCGGGACCTCCGCGTCGGACCTGGGAGTCAATACCGGCCCTTCATCGCCCGGCCGTGGGCACGCGAGATCTCCCGCTCCGCGTCCCGCTTGGCGAGCGACTGCCGCTTGTCGTACTCCTTCTTGCCCTTGCCGAGCGCGAGTTCGACCTTGACCTTGCCGTCCTTGAAGTACAGGGACAGCGGCACCAGCGACAGGCCGCCCTCGCGGGTCTTGCCGATGAGGCGCTCGATCTCGCCCCGGTGCAGCAACAGCTTGCGGGTGCGGCGCGGCGTGTGGTTGGTCCACGTGCCGAGCACGTACTCCGGGATGTGCAGGTTCCGCAGCCACACCTCGCCGTCGTCGACCGTGGCGAACGCGTCCACGAGCGACGCCCGGCCAAGGCGCAGCGACTTGACCTCGGTGCCCATCAGGGCGATCCCGGCCTCGTAGGTGTCCAGGATCGTGTAGTTGTGCCGCGCCTTGCGGTTCTGCGCGATCACCTTCTGGCCACGTTCCTTCGACATGACGACAACTCTACGTGTCAGCGCACGCCGTTTTACTGGCGCACGTACAGGCGGAGCGTGACGTAGCCGGTGACGGCCGAGATGCCGACGGCCGTGAGCAGGAGCCATGGCGACACCAGCAGGATGTCCAGCCCCTCGATCGGTCTGATCACGCCCGCGGCGAACGGCCCCTCCAGCAGCCGGTCGAGGAACCAGAGTTTCGCCAGCACCAGCAACCCGATCGCGAGGACCGCGCCGATGACGCCCGCGACCACCGCTTCCAGGAGGAACGGCAGCTGGGTGTACCAGCGGGTCGCGCCGACGAGGCGCATGATGCCGACTTCCGTCCGCCTCGTGAACGCGGACACCTGGACGGTGTTGGAGATCAGCAGGAGCGCCGCGACCGCCTGGATCAACGCGACGACGAAGGTCAGATCTCGTACCCCGTTCAACGCGTCGAAGAACCGGTCGAGGAACTCACTCTGGTCGGCGATCGAGTCGACGCCCACCCGCCCGGAGAACGTCTGGATGATCACTTCCGGCCGGTCGGGGTCGTACAGTTTGACGTTGAACGACGCGGGCAGCGCCTCGGGACGCGCGAGCTTCACCAGCTCGGGCTGCGACGCGAAGATCTCCTTGAACCGGGCGTACGCCTGGTCGCGGTTCTCGTAGGCGACCGACTCGACCGCGGGGTCGTTCTCGAGGTCCGTGCGCAGGCTGCGGCACGGGTCCTTCTGGCATTCCTTGTCGTTCTCGCTGATGTCGTTGGTCAGGTAGACGTTGACCTGCAGCTTGTCCTCGTAGACCGCCTGCGTCTTGTCGATCATGCGCACGACGAGGAGACCGCCACCGAGCAGCAGCAGCGAGACCATCGTGGTGAGGATCATCGCGACTGTCATCGTCACGTTCCTGCGGAGGCCGGTCAGGACCTCGCTGAAGACAAAGCTGGCACGCATCGGGGGAAGGCGTCCTTGTGTCGGGAGGGCGGGGGTGCGGGGGTATTTCTAACGGCCTACGCCGTAAACCCCTCGTGAGTCGTCGCGCACGACCTGGCCGAGCGACAGTTCCACGACCCGGCGCCGCATGGAGTCGACGATCGAGTGGTCGTGGGTCGCCATCAGCACGGTCGTGCCGGTGCGGTTGATCCGCTCCAGCAGCAGCATGATGTCCTGGCTGGTGTCGGGGTCCAGGTTTCCGGTCGGCTCGTCGGCGAGCAGCATCAGCGGCCGGTTGACGAACGCGCGGGCGATCGCCACGCGCTGCTGCTCACCACCGGACAGCTCGTGCGGCATCCGCGCCGACTTGCCTTCGAGGCCGACGAGTTCGAGCACCTCGGGCACCACCTTGCGGATGGTGTTGCGCGGCTTGCCGATGACCTCGAGCGCGAAGGCGACGTTCTCCGCAACGGTCTTGTTGTGCAGCAGCCGGAAGTCCTGGAAGACGCAGCCGATGGACTGGCGCAGGCGGGGGACCCTGCGCCGGGACATTCGGACCACGTCGAAGTTCGCTACGTAGACGCGTCCCTTCGTGGGCACCTCTTCTCGCAGCAGCAGGCGCAGGAAGGTCGACTTACCCGACCCCGAAGCACCGATGAGGAAGACGAACTCACCTTTGTCCATCTCGACGGAGACGTCCTCCAGCGCAGGGCGCGTGGAGGTCTTGTACACCTTCGAAACGTGTTCGAGCCGGATCACGAGGCGCGAGTCTACATACGTCCGTTATCGACCTGTTGCCTTGGGAGCCGAACACGCTGACCAGCCAAGATCGACAACGGCCCCGGCGATGGCGGCCTCCGGCCCCCCGAAACCCAGCGTAACGGCAAGGTCCGACGGAATCGGGGCCACAGAACCGGACCTGTGGACAACCACCCCGACTGTGGACAACCCCACATCCAGGCGCCGCGCACAAACCGGCTCCGTCACCCCTGAGCCGTAGGCTGGAGAACGGGGGCCGGCGGCCGCCCAACGCACAAATTCCCAGCGTCAGGCCCGTGGCAAAGGCAGGAATTCCCCCGCCCCCGGGCGATTCACGCACAGCGACCGGGTCGTCACCACAAGCCCGCATAGTCGTCCACAGCCACCGAACACGGCACCGAGAACTGTCAGACCCACGCCGTAGGCTGGAAACCAGGGGCCGGAGGCCGACCCCCGTCCACGATCACGCCGGCTGCGTCCGCCGCCAGCGGATGCCCGCTTCGAGGAAGCCGTCGATCTCCCCGTCCAGCACGTTCGACGGGTTGCCGACCTCGAACTCGGTCCGCAGGTCCTTGACCATCTGGTACGGGTGCAGCACGTAGGACCGCATCTGGTTGCCCCACGACGACCCGCCGTCGCCCTTGAGCGCGTCCATCTCGGCGCGCTCCTCCAGCCGCTTGCGCTCCAGCAGCTTCGCCTGCAGCACTCGCATGGCGGCGGCGCGGTTCTGGATCTGCGACTTCTCGTTCTGGCAGGACACCACGATGCCGGACGGGAGGTGGGTGATGCGCACGGCCGAGTCGGTCGTGTTCACGCTCTGCCCACCGGGGCCCGACGACCGGAACACGTCGATCCGGATGTCCTTCTCCGGGATGTCGACGTGGTCGACGGCCTCGACGAACGGCAGCACCTCGACCCCCGCGAACGAGGTCTGCCGCCGCCCCTGGTTGTCGAACGGCGAGATGCGCACGAGCCGGTGCGTGCCCTGTTCCACCGACAGCGTCCCGTAGGAGTAGGGCGCGGTGACCTTGAAGGTGGCCGACTTGATGCCGGCCTCCTCCGCGTAGGAGATGTCGTACACATCGGTCGGGTACCCGTGCCGCTCCGCCCAGCGCAGGTACATGCGCAGCAGCATCTCGGCCCAGTCCGCGGCGTCGACCCCACCTGCCTCGGACCGGATGGTGACGATCGCGTCGCGTTCGTCGTACTCGCCGGACAGCAGGGTCCGCACCTCGATGGAAGCGATGTCGGAGTGCAGCCGTTCACGCTCCGCTTCCGCTTCGGCACGGGCGTCGGCAGACCCCTCCTCATCGGCGAGCTGGTACATCACAGCGAGGTCGTCGAGCCGCTGTCGCAGCTCCTCGATGCGCCGCAGCTCGCTCTGCTTGTGAGAGAGCTGGCTCGTCACCTTCTGTCCCGATTCGGGGTCGTCCCACAGGTCCGGACGGGCCGCCTGCTGCTCCAGATCCGCGATCTGGGCACGCAGGGAGTCCAGGTCCGACACGGCCTCGACGCTCGCAAGGGTGTCGGACAGTTCTTTCAGGTCAGCTACGACGTCCGGGTTCACGTCTTCAGAATCTACCGTGAACCCGCACGCCGTCCGCTTGAGGCGAGAGTTTCAGGAGGTGGGAATGGAGTCGAGCAGCTTCAGAACTGCCTTCGCCCTCGCCACCCCGAACTCGGCGACCGCCTTCGAGTAGGCACCGTCCGCGGCCTTGACCGCCGCCTTCGCCGCCTCGTGTTCTTCCGAATAGACCTTCTTGGCCGAGTCGATCAGCGCGGCCCGCTGTTTCACCGTCAGCGCGTCCGCGTGGACGAGCCTCAGGATCAGCGGGCTGCGGAGATGGTCGGGACCGGGCTCACTGCCCAACCACCCCTTGAACGCCTTCTTGCCCGCGGCGGTCACCAGGTACTGCTGGCTCGACCGCGGTCCCTGCTTGCCGAGCCGGACCAAGCCGGCGTCGGCGAGAGCGGGGAGCTCGCGGTAGACCTGACTCCGCGTGACACTGAAGAACGACCCAAATCGATCACGGGCGGCCGAGACCAATTGCCCACCAGTAGCCGGACCTTCGTGCAGCAGCCCCAGAAGGGCAGCGGCAGTTGCATTCAGTTCAGACACCTTACCACCGTGCCACGAACAGCAGCCGGTGTCCACAGTGGCACAGTCCTCTGTCCACTGTGGCTGGTCGGGTTTCTGCCGTTGCCACGGGGAGTTCCAGTCGCACAGTACGCCGGGATTCCGGATGTCGCTGGGAGCCAAGGAATCCTTCGCACCGCGAAGCATTTTCACGATTCGCCGCGGCCGCCAACCCTTGTACCAGGGGAAATGGCGAAGCGGTCGGGCGTGACAGGTGCTCACACCATCGTCCTGACGACACTCGCCACCACCGCGACAGGGCCGTGGAACCGCACTTCTCCACCCGGATTCCCGCGTTCGCGGGCCGCGAAGAAGGCCACTACTCCATCCGGGTAAAACATGCGGAGAACACCCTCGACAATGCTCGCGCTCATGCGGAACACGACCGGCCGACAGCGACGGTCGCACACGCACATCGGCCTCCAGTCCTGTGTGGACGACCGGACAGCCGGGCCGCGACAGCCATTCGCACACTCAAGTGCACGTGCAGGTGCCGCGTGCACTCCATCTTGTCCGTTCCGGCCGGAATCTCGACCACCGAATTCGCTGCCGCACCGAAACTTCCGGCACTCCGAGTGACGGGATCCGTTGTGCGCCGGTGACATCCGGCGCCGCCCCGCCGACGTCGAGCGCCAGTGGTTCAGACCTACGCCAAATGGCGGAACGAACTCCTCCGGACCCCCGAGCCGATGATCGACGATCACCTTCGCGATGACCGCCTCCGCGGCGCCCCACCCCCGGCTACGACCCCTCGGCGACCTCGCCGGCACCGGGTTCACCCCGCCACGGCGACATCCGGCCACCAATTTCACCGATTCCGGGCCGGAGCCCACTGGACCCGATCCGGCCACCAGATCGCCCAGAAGCACCTTTCCGCAGGTCAGAGCGTAAATGACCCCCCGGTGAAACCCCCTCTGAAGCCGTGCGTATAGTTACAACCACAACGACGCGGGGTGGAGCAGCTCGGTAGCTCGCTGGGCTCATAACCCAGAGGTCGCAGGTTCGAATCCTGTCCCCGCTACCAGGGACGATGGCCCCTCGGAGATCCTCCGAGGGGCCATCGGTCTATTGTGCCACGTCCGTAATGCGGATCACACCCACCCCCGGCCCCACCCTCTCGTGTGGACACCGCCGCAATTGACCGTTCGGTCATCGACCGAACGAATTCAATCCGGTAAGACCGCTTGCAGGGCCGGAAATGAACACGGAAGTCCCTCGCGTCGGCCGAGTCGCGTTCGGACAGACCGGAACCTCGACCACCACTGGTTCGTTTCGGACTCAGGCCGGTTATTTGCTAGTGTGCCGACACAAACCAACGGGTGTGCACGCATGTCTCGTGCAACGGCGTCCAAGGGAGAGCAGCCAGATGGCTCAGAAGGTATTGGTACAGCTCGTCGACGACCTGGACGGCACCAGCTCGCAGGACGTCTCGACCGTCCTGTTCGGTCTGGACGGCGTTAGCTACGAGATTGACCTCTCGGATGCCAACGCGGAGCGGTTGCGGGAAAGCCTCACCGAGTACGTCGAATCGGCGCGGCGCATCGGTGGTCGGATCAAGCGGGGCACCCGTCCGGCCCAGCCCGGCAAGTCCGCGAACTCCGGCGAGGCCGGTCAGATCCGCGAGTGGGCGCTGGAGAGCGGATACGAACTCGCGGGCCGCGGTCGTATTCCATCGCACGTCGTCGAGGCCTACAAGGAGGCGCAGGCCGAGTCGAAGGCGAAGGCGGCGGCGAAGCCGGCCGCGAAGCGCAGGACGCGCGCGAAGAAGAGCTGACCCGGTGTTCCTCGGGGCACGAATCCGCTCGGATCCCGTGTCCCGCCGCAGACGGGGAAATTGACGCAAGACGTCGCATTGTCACTGTACGGCGCTCATGCGTCCACAGTGGATAACTGGCTCTCCTGGCTCTGTTCGTCAAACCCGACGTCCTTCAGGCGTGACAAGCACGGCCTCCGCAGCAGCGGGGGCCGTGCTTTTCGTTTTCGGGGACGGACGCACCGGCCCTGACAGACGAAAACGCGGCCTCCCCGGAACAGTCCCGGGGAGGCCGCGCCTTCGGTCGGATCAGCCTGGTCAGCCGCCGCCATTCGCCGGCGGGTCCGCCTTGGCCGCGTCGTACTCGTTGACCGCCTTCTCGAGGGCGGCCAGCGCCTCGCCCTGCGCGGCGAAGTCACCGCTCTGCTGTGCGGTCCTCAGCTGCTCGAGGGCGGCCCCGATGTCCTGCACGGCCTGGTCCATCGCCGGGTTGTCCCCGTCGCTCGGCGGCGGCGGTGTGGACGTGCCGGGCGGGGTCGTCGGTGTCGACGTGTCCGGCGGCTGCTCGCCGCCCTCTTCCTCCTCCGGTGGCGTCACCGCACCACCGACGTCCTCACCGAAGATCTCCTCGAGCGCGTCCTTCAGCGTCGGGGCGAACCCGACCCGGTCACCGAAGTACACCAGCACGCGGGCGAGCTGCGGGAACGCGTTCTCGTCCTTCTGCTCGATGTAGATCGGCTCGACGTAGAGCAGACCGTTCGCGACCGGCAACGTCAGCAGGTTCCCGTAGATGACGTTGACGTTCGGGTTCTGGAACAGCGTCCGGTTCTCGGTCACCTCGTCGGTGGTCTCGAACTCGTTCTGGACCTGGCCGGGGCCCTTCGTCTGTTCCTGGGTCGGTAGTCGCAGGACCTTGAACTGGCCGTAGTCCTTGGGATCGGACGACACCGACACCCACGCGGCGAGGAACTGCCTTCGCAGCAGTGTCATGGCGCTGGTGAGCTGGAACGTCGGTTCTGCCTGGCCGGGTGCCTGCGCGAGGACGTAGTAGGGCGGCTGGTTCGGCGCCGCCCCGCCCGCCTCGTTGTTGCTGCCCGTCGGGTCGGCCGGCACGTCCCAGAACGTCTGGGTCGAGAAGAACTGTGCCGCGTTCTCCACGTGGTACTGCGCGAGCAGCTCGCGCTGCACCTTGAACAGGTCCTCCGGATAGCGGAAGTGCTTCTCGAGCGCCTCCGGGATCTCGCCGTGCTTCACGGTGCCGGGGAAGACACTCTCCCAGGCCTTCAGGACCGGGTCCTTGTCGTCGATCGCGTGCAGGGTGACGGTGCCGTCGAACGCGTCGACGGTCGCCTTCACGGAGTTCCGGATGTAGCTGATGTCCCGGTCCTCCTGCCGCGCGACGCCGGTCAGCGAGTCGTTGGTGACCTCACCGAGCGGGGTGCGCTGCGCGTACGGGAAGTTGTCGAGCGTGGTGTAGCCGTCCACGATCCACGTGATGCGGCCGTCGACCACCGCCGGGTACGGGTCGCCGTCGACGGTCAGCCACGGTGCGACCTTGCTGACGCGGTCCCGGGGGTCGCGGTTGTACATGATCTTCGAACCGTCGCGGATGTCACTGGAGAAGAGGATGTTCCGCTCGCCGTAGTGGGCGAAGAAGACGAACCGGTTGAACCAGTCGTCGACGGCGACGCCGCCATTGCCGGTGTAGCTGTATTCCTGGTTGACCGGGGTGTCGTACTCGCCGCGCGCGTTGACGATCGCGTAGTCGGTGGCGAGCTCGCCGAAGTAGATCCGCGGCTCGGTGACCGGGATGTCCATCTCCGCGTCGTTCTCGAGCGCCTCGATGTCGCTCACGGTGAACACCGGGTAGCCACCCTCACCGCTGGACTCGCTTTCCGACAGCGCGCGGTTGATGCGGTTGGCCGGCGCGGCGACGAACCCGTTGCCATGGGTGTAGACGAGGTGCCGGTTGATCCAGGAGGTCTGGTTGGCCGCGAGCCGCGTCGAGTCGAGCTCGCGTGCCGCCACGATGTAGTCCTGGACCTCACCGTCGACCTCGTAGCGGTCGACGTCGAGCTTCGTGGGGAAGCCGTAGAAGTTCTCGCCGCCCTCGCGCTGGGTGAAGGTGCGCGACAGGATGCTCGGGTCGAGCAGACGGATGTTCTGCATCGTGCCGGTGGCGGCCTTGACCTTCTCGGTGGTCTCGGCGGTCACCGACGCGTCGCCCTCGTAGTCCTCGATCTTGATCTTGTCATCGGTGAGGCCGAACGCGTACTTGGTGGCCTCGATGTTCCTGTCGATCGACATCGACTCCTTCTCCGCCTCGTTCGGCTTGACGGAGAACTGCTGCAGCACGGTCGGCCACGCCCAGCCGACGAGGATGCTCGAGAGGATCAGCAGGACGATCGCGATGGCGGGCAGCTGCAGGTTCCGCACGAACGCGCCGACGAAGAACGCGACGGCACAGAACCCGGCGATGAACATCAGGATGAGCTTGGCGGGCAGCACCGCGTTGAGGTCGGTGTAGGTGGCACCGTCGAACAACCCGTTGCGGGTGGAGAACAACAGCTCGTAGCGCTCGAAGAAGTAGTCGACGGCGAGGATCACGACGAACAGGCCCGCGGTGACGGACAGCTGCACGCGGGCGGGGACGGAGAAGTTGTCGCCCTTGGTGCCCAGGCGGATGCCGCCGAAGATGTAGTGCACGACGACCGCGCCGATGCCCGCGATGGCGATGGCCACGAACAGCCAGGTGATGAGCCAGGTGATGAACGGCAGCGTGAACGCGTAGAAGCCGACGTCCTTGCCGAACTCGGGGTCGGTCTGCCCGAACGGCTGCGCGTTGAGCATCAGCTGAACGGGCTGCCACTCGCCCTGACCCGCCGCACCCGCGATGGCGCCGACGACAAGGGGGACGCCGATCCCGAACAGCCGCACCCGCTGCACGATGGTCGACCGGTAGCGGGCGAGCGGGTCGTCCGCGCCGGAGACCGGCACGAACACCGGCCGCGACCGGTAGGCGATGGCGAGGCTCACCGCCAGCAGCCCGCCGACCAGCAGCCCGATCGCGAAGAACAGGATGAGCCTGGTGACGAGCACGGCGGTGAACACCGACCGGAAACCGACCTCGCCGAACCAGAGCCAGTCGACGTAGGTATCCAGCAACCGGGCGCCCACGATCAGCACCAGGATCAGTACCCCCGCGATACTGAGCAGGAATTTGGCGCGTCGGGACAGTTTCGGCATACCGATCGGGGGCCTGGTGGCCACGGTGCACTCCCTGTGTTGACCAGTGTTCGCTAGGACCGCCGAGGCTGTCCTAGATGTCCAACTCTATTCCGGGCCTCCCAGGTTCCCGTTCGGGGTCGAAATAGTCGACCGCGAGGGTAGGTGAGGATGACAGGTATGTCCGCGAGCCATGCCCAGCACCTGTCCGCAGCGGCCCGAGAGGTCGACGATTTCGTGTCCACCGCGGGGTGGGACCAGCCGCCCCAGCTGTTCGCCCTGGTCCCGACGTCCGAGCTGGTGGAGTCCCAGCCCCACCTGGCCGCCCAGGTCGACGCCGGCGCGTTCCTCACCCCGGTGGCGCAGGACCAGCTACCCAGCGAGGACCTCGCGGAGGCGCTGGCAGCCATCATGTGGCCGGAGGTCGTCCAGGGCTGCGCCATCGCACAGGAGATCGTGGTGCTGCCCCCGGAGGCGGAGGACGCCCTGCCCGCCGGCGAGCACAGCGGCGACACGGACGTGCTGCGCCGCATCGCGTCGGAACACCCCCGCCGCCGCGAGGCCCGCCTGGTGGCGGCCGTGCTGCGCGACGGCACCGCCGCGTGCGTGCTGCGCCTGAGGAACGACGAAGGCGCGGACGAGGTCGTCGAGCACCCGGAGCTGGCCCCCAACCTGACCGACGCCCTGCTGGACACCCTCCGCTGACCGGCTTCGTGCCCTGAAAGGCGCGTTCAGGGCGGTGAGCGCCCTGAACGCGCCTTTCAGGGCGGTCCGCTCGGCACCCGGACCTAGCAGCGGGGCGGGGTGCGTCCGGCGTCCAGGTCCTCCAGCGCCTCGACCGCGCCTTCGAGGGTCTCCACCTTCACGAGCTCCATGCCTTCCGGCGCGTTGGACCTGGCCTCGGCGCAGTTGTCGGCGGGCACCAGGAACGTGGTCGCCCCGTCTTCCTTGGCCGCGATCAGCTTGAACGGGATGCCGCCGATCGGCTGGACGTTGCCCTTCACGTCGATCGCGCCGGTGCCCGCGACGGTGCGGTCGCCCTCCATCTCGCCGGGCGTGAGGGTGTCGACGATCGCCAGCGCGAAGATCAGCCCGGCGGAGGGGCCGCCGACGTCCTCGAGGTGGATGGTGGTCTCGAAGTCGACGTCCGCGCGGTCGGCGGGCGCGAGACCGAGGAAGCCTTCTGGCCGTTCGTCGCTGCCGAAGTCGCTGGCCTTGCCGAGTTCGATGTCGACGGTCTTCTTGGGCTCGTCCTCGTGCTGGAAGGTCACCGATACCGTCTGGCCCGGCTTGGTGCCCCGCAGCGCCTCGCGCACGTCCTCCTGCGCGGTGATGTCCTTCCCGTTCACCACCCACAGGCGGTCACCCGGCTGGATTACTTCGTCCGCTGGCGCGCCGCGGGTGATCTCCTGCGCGATGACCTTCACCGGTTTGTCGAGCAGCCGCAGCGCCGCGGTCTCGGCGGCGCTCTGGGAGTCCTGGAACATGACCTTGTTCTCGCGTTCGAGGTCCTCCTGGGTCTGGCCGGGCCCGAAGTACTCGTCGCGCGGCGCGAGCGCGTAGCGGCCGCTGACCCACCTGCCCAGCGCGTCGAACAGCGTGACCTCGTCGTTGATCGACACGGTGGTCATCCGCAGCTGCCCGCTGGTCGGGTAGGTCTTGGTGCCCTCGACCTCGATGACCTCCTGGCCGTTGACGTCGCCGAGCGTGTCGTAGGTCGGGCCGGGGCCGATGGAGACGTACGGGACCTTCACGAACCCGCCGACGAGCGCGAGTGCCGCAACCACGACGAAGCTGACCGCGACGGTCCATCCGCGCCGGGTCAGCCCGCGGGGACTGCCGGTGCCCGGTTCGTAACCGATTGTCCGGGGGGCCTCGGTCTGGGGGCGCGGAGAGTCACTCACGGGTTGACAGGGTACGGCGTGTTCTCGACGAGCGAATCACCGCGCGTTACTGGCGTGGCGTGCCCGCGTACCGTGGACACATGACCGAGTTTCCCTTTGGCTTCGGACCGCCGGACCCGGACGACCGTGGCAAGAAGGAGCCCTCAGGGCAGGGCGAGAACCCCGCTGAGGCGTTCAACCAGCTCGGCCAGATGCTCAGCCAGCTCGGGCAGATGCTCAGCCAGGCCGGCACCTCGGCCGGGCCGGTGAACTACGACCTGGCGAAACAGATCGCGATGCAGCGCCTGACCTCGGGCGACACCGGGTTCCGGACGTCGACGGAGTTCCAGGGCGCGGTGACCGACGCGGTGCACCTCGCGGAGATGTGGCTCGACCCGGTGACGATCCTCCCGGCGGGCGCCACGGCCGTGAAGGCGTGGACACCGAGGGACTGGGTGGAGAACACGCTGCCGACGTGGCAGCGCCTGTGCGATCCGGTCGCCCGCAGGGTGTCGGGCGCGTGGGTGGAGGCGCTGCCCGCGGAGGCGAAGCAGGCGGCGGGGCCGCTGCTGTCGATGGTCAGCCAGATGGGCGGCATGGCGTTCGGTTCGCAGCTTGGCAACGCGCTGGCCCAGCTGGCCTCGGAGGTCCTGACGTCCACGGACATCGGCCTGCCGCTCGGCCCGCCCGCGACGGTGGCGCTGCTGCCCCAGAACATCGAGGAGTTCACGGCCGGTCTCGAGCGCCCGAACAGCGAGGTGATGGTGTTCCTCGCCGCGCGGGAGGCGGCGCACCAGCGGCTGTTCGCGCACGTCCCGTGGCTGCGGCAGCGGCTGCTGGCGACGGTGGAGGAGTTCGCGAGCGGCATCCGCGTCGACACCGCGGCACTCGAACAGCTGGCCACCCAGATCGACCCGGCGAACCCGGCGTCGATCGAGGAGGCCATGCAGTCGGGCATGCTGGAGCCCCAGACCACCCCGGAGCAGAAGGCGGCCCTGACCAGGCTGGAAACGCTGCTGGCCCTGGTGGAGGGCTGGGTGGACGTGGTCGTCGGCGACGCGGTGACCGACCGTCTCCCCGGTGCGGACGCCCTCCGCGAGACCCTGCGCCGCAGGCGCGCGAGCGGTGGCCCCGCCGAGCAGACGTTCGCGACCCTGGTCGGCCTGGAACTCCGCCCGAGGCGTCTCCGCGCGGCCGCAGCTCTGTGGCGCATGGTCGGTGACCAGCAGGGCATCGAGGCCCGCGACGGCATCTGGGCCCACCCCGACCTGGTCCCCACCGCGGAGGACCTGGACGAGCCGATGGACTTCGCCGAGCGCGTCGGCCGCAAGCCTGCCCTGGACGACGACCCGATCGCCGCGCTCGAACGCGAGGAGCAGGCCGAGCGTGACCGGGAGAACCCGGACAAGGGCACCGACGAGCAGGCCTGAGACCACCGAGGCCGAGCATCCGCCTGAAGGGTCCTTCGAGACGACATGTCCCGAAGGACCCTTCAGTGCTTTCACACCCCATGGCGAGGTGGCTTCCGAAGCCCACCACTCCGGAAGCCGCCCGCCAAGCCCAGCTCATGCGCGGCCCACCGCCGCACCAGTACGGGTCACCACTGCCGACCGGCCCCACCAGACCGGCGACCGTGCCAACCCCTCCCCCGGACCCCCAGGCCCGGCCACGGACCAGATCAGTCCTCGGTCACCATCCCCAGCCCGGCGGCAGCCGACAACCCCTCCAGATATCCGATGGCCCGATCGGTCCGCGGGTACTCCCGCACCAGCTCCCAGAACCTGGCGTTGTGCGAGGGCACCAGCAGATGCGCGAGCTCGTGTACGAGCACGTAGTCCAGCACCCATCCGGGCACGGACCTCAGGTGCTCACTCACCCGTATGGTCTTGTCCGCGGGCGTGCAGGACGCCCACCTGGTCCGCATGGGCGGCACCCACCGGACACTGGCGGGCGCGGCCCGCCCGTGCAGGTGTTTGGCCGACAGTTCGGCACAACGACGTAACAGCGCCTCGTCCGACGGTTTCGCCGGCTGGAGCTTCCGAGGCTCGCCCTTGAGCAGCTTGCGCTGCATCTCGGCGACCCAGTGCGCCTCCTCGGCCTTCGACAGCCGGGCAGGGATCAACACGACCAGCGTGTCGCCATCGCGATACGCGGTCACAGTGCGCGTGCGGCGTTTGCTGCGCCGCACCTCGACTCTGGATTCGGCCACGGCTGTCACGTTACGACTCCGCACCGACAATTCGGAGTGCGTTCCCGGACGGGACCTCGGTCACCTGGGCAAGCCTGTGGATAACGATTTCGTCGCCGTCCCGGAGTCCGCGAACCTGTCCACATGACGAAACGACCACCGGTCCGGCCACGCGTCGTCGCGGGCCTTCCCGTCCTGCGGCGCAGGGGCGGTGAGCTGCAGATAGGCCTCGATCCCCGGCATGCGGTCGTGGTCGACGGCCTGCCCGACCGGGTGGTGGCGGCCGCGGGAAGGTTCACCGGTGACCGCACCACCGACGAGCTGGCCGACGGCCTCGACGCAACCGAGCGGAAGACGCTGGCGAACCTGCTCGACAGCCTTCGCGACCACGGTCTCGTCGAGGACGCGACCCCGGCGCCCGCGCGGCTGGCGGGTGAGCGGTCGGCGGCCCAGGTGCACGCCCTGATGACGGGTCTGCCACCGCACGACCACCCGATCGGGCGAGCCGACCTGGCGGTCGCCGTGCAGGGCGAGAGCAGGCTGGCGGTCGCCACCGGTTGTCTGCTCGCGGCGGCGGGTGTCGGCTGGGTACACGTGGCGGCGACGGGCGTGGTCCGCCCGGAGGACGTCGGCACCGGCTACCGGGAGGAGGATGTCGGGACGCCGCGGCTGGTGGCGGCCCGGCGGGCGCTGCGCAGGGCGGAGCCGACCGTGCGTGCCGCCCAGTTCGACGTGACAAGAGCGCCTGACCTGGTCGTTCTCACCGATGCGCTGGTGCCGAGACCGGAACTGGTGGACATGGTGATGCGCGCGGCGATCCCGCACCTGCTGGTGCGGGTGCGGGACACGATCGGCATCGTCGGCCCGCTGGTGGTGCCGGGCCTGACGAGCTGCCTGCGGTGCGCTGACCTGCACCGCAGCGACCGCGACGCGTGCTGGCCGCAGATCGCCGTCCAGCTGGCCGGGCAGACGCAGCTCACGGACCTGACCAACACCCAGGCGACGGCCGCGTTCGCGGTGGCGCAGGTGCTGGAGGCCGCCGGGTGGCTGCGGGGCGCCGGGGAACGGCCCACGACGTGTGAGACAAGTGTCGCACTGGAGCCACGCATGGCAACCGTGCGGCATCGTGCCTGGTCGGCGCACCCGCGGTGCCCCTGTGGCGCCGCTCGGCACCAGCTCGACGAACAGGCATACCGCACCGAAGTTGCTGCGCATACCGGCGCGGAGTTGAGACAATCGGATCGTGACGGAGATGCCTCGTAAGACCGCGGCACGAACTGCGCGGCTCGCCAGCATCCCGCTCGGAGTCGCCGGCCGAGCGGTCGGTGGCTGGGGGAGGCGCCTGGCCGGGCAGAACGCCGAGCAGGTGAGTGCCGAGCTGTCCGCGAAGACGGCGGAGCAGCTGTTCGCCGTGCTCGGCACCCTCAAGGGCGGCGCGATGAAGTTCGGGCAGGCACTGTCGGTGTTCGAGGCGGCGGTGCCCAACGACATGGCCGAGCCGTACCGGGAGGCGTTGACGAAGCTGCAGTCGGCGGCGCCGCCGATGAGCAGCCAGACGACCCGGCGCGTGCTCGCCGAGCAGCTGGGCCGCCGGTGGGAGGAGCGGTTCGCGTCGTTCGACGACAAGCCGGCGGCGGCCGCGAGCATCGGTCAGGTGCACCGCGCGGTGTGGCACGACGGCCGCGCGGTGGCGGTGAAGGTCCAGTACCCGGGCGCTGACCAGGCGTTGATGTCGGACCTGCGGCAGCTGCAGCGGTTCAGCAAGCTGTTCCAGGCGGTGGTGCCGGGCACCGAGGTCAAGCCGCTGCTCCAGGAGCTGTCGGACCGGATGAGCGAGGAGCTCGACTACCGGTCGGAGGCCGACAACCAGCGGGCGTTCGCGAAGGCGTTCGCCGGTGACGAACACGTCCTGGTACCGAGAGTGGTGGCCAGCGCCCCCAAGGTGCTGGTCAGCGAGTGGGTCGAGGGCAGGCCGCTGTCGTCGGTCATCCGCGACGGGTCGCGCGAGGAGCGTGACCTTGCCGGTCGTCGGCTGGCCGAGTTCCACTACTCGTCCCCTGCGCGGGCGGGGCGGCTGCACTCGGATCCGCATCCGGGCAACTTCATGCTGACCGAGGACGACCGCCTGTGCGTGATCGACTTCGGCGCGGTCGCGCACCTGCCGGACGGTCTGCCGCCCGCGCACGGCCGGATGATGCGGCTCGCGCTGGAGGGCAGGTCGGATGAGCTGCTGGACCTGTTGCGGGAGGAGCAGTTCATCCGCGCGGACGTGCGGCAGCAGCCGGAGGCCGAGCACGTCTACGCGTACCTGGCGCCGTTCGTCGAGCCGTTGAAGGCCGAGACCTTCCACTTCACCAGGCAGTGGATGCAGCAGCAGGCCATGCGGGTGAGCAACATGCGCGGGCAGGACTTCCGCACGGGCAGGACCCTGAACCTGCCTCCGCAGTACTTGTTGCTGCACCGGGTGCTCGGCGGTTCGACGGGCATCCTGTGCCAGTTGGACGCCCAGCTGCCGGTGCGGGAGCTGATCGTCCGCTGGCAGCCGGGTTTCGCGGACTGAGGCCGGTCCGGGCGAACGAAAGTCCCATTCGCTCGGACATGTTGTCCCCAACTTCGTCCCCACCCATTCAGCTCGCCGCCCCGCACGCCGAACACCCAGGCATGCACCACATCTCCGCCCCCGACAACGTCGCGACGATCACCGAACTCCGCGCGCACGGCGTGACGAACCACGCGATCACGACCCGCTGCCGACCCTCCGGTCCGTGGCAGCGCGTACTGCCGGGCGTGGTGCTGATGAGCGCCGCCCGCCCGACGAGGCGGCAACGGTTACGAGCCGCGATCGCCTACGCGGGCCCGGATTCGGTGGTGTCGGGTGTCGACGCGATGCGTGCACACGGCATCGACGTCCCCCTGTTGCCGGACGTGCTGGTGCTCGCTCCTGCCACGCGTCGGCTGGCGAGCCGCGCCTACCTGACGGTGGAGCGCACGACCCGGCCGCCGCGACCGACGCCGCACGCGGGTCTGCCGTACGCACCGCTTGCCAGGGCCGTGCTGGACGCGGCGAGGCGCGCGGCGGACCACGAACAGCTGCGTGTGTTGCTGACCTCGACGATCGGTCCGTGCACGGTGGGCGAGCTGCGCACGGAGCTGGACGCGGGCAGCCAACGCGGCTCCGCGGCGGTCCGGGCGTTGCTGACACCGGATTTGGCGAGCGCGGACGAGGTGGTCCCGGAGGAGGTCACGCTGGCCCGGCGGCTGTTGCGCGGGACGGCGTTGCCCGCACCGCAGTGGCACGTGCCGGTCCACGACGACGTGGGCATGCTGCTCGGTGTCCCGGACGCCTGGTGGCCGGAGGTGGGGCTGGCGTTGGACGTCGGCCCGCGCACACGCCACCACGACCCGCGTGCCTGGTTGGCGGCGGGCCGCACGCTCTTCCGCACGGACCAGCACCGCCTGTCCACCGCGCCGACCGCGGTGATGGACGAACTGGTCGCGGCGTTCGCGGCAGCGGCGGCGAACGGTCACCGCCGCGCGGGCTGACCCACCGGATCACGAACTCAGGAGCTCAGACCATGAACCAGCACAGGATTCTCGCCTGTCCACGCACCGTCCGAGGTTGGCCGGGCAGACGACTCTGGGACGTCGCCAGGACTCACCAGTACTCGTCGGGCAGTTTCCCCTCGATGTCCCGCACATGGGCGCGTGCGCAAGCCGGGCACAACCAGCTGCGACCTCGCTCGTCGTGGGTCATGACCCAGGCGAGCGCGTCCGCAGGTGGTGCCTCGGCACGGGACCGGCCGCAGCGCGTGCAGTGCGCGGCGGCCGGTTCGGGATCGTCGACCATGGCGCGAAAGCCTACGTCAGAACGGTTTCCGTCCGAGGTAGACGGTCGAGGCACCGAGGACGAACACGTCGTCCCGTGCGCCCGCGTACGCCTCGTCGCCCGGGTCGAGCAGACGGGCGACGGTCTGCCGGTCGGTGTCGGACAGCTGGTCCTCCCCCACGTCGGACATCCACGCGATCCAGTCCACGACGGACAGCCGGACCGCTTCGGAAGCGGGCGCCGGGTGGTCGATCAGGTAGCTGAACGAGAACACGCCGGTCAGTCCGGCCGCCTCGAGCGCCTTGTTCCAGCCGACGGGCAGCGACCGGACACCGGGTATCTCGGCACGCATGCGGACGAACCAGTCGCCACGTGCCGCGGTCAGCCGGTCGCCGAGCCCCGGCTCGCCGACACCGAGGTCCCACGGCAGGCACCGGGTCGCGAGGCCGCCCTCGGACAGCGCCAGCCAGCCGCCGGGCGCGAGCACCCGCGCCAGCTCGTCGACGGCCGCCTGCTGGTCGGGGAGGTGGTGGACCACGCGTGATGCCCACACGAGGTCGGCGGGCGGGAGACGGTCCGCGAGTTGCCCACCGGCGGCATCGGCCTGGACGGCCTCGACCTCCACTGCGGTGCCCTCGGCGACGTCCCGGACGAGCGCGGTGGCGGGGTCGAGCAGCTCGTCGACCGCGTCGCTGAGCACGACCCGGCCACCGCCACGTGCCGCGAGGGCCTGGGCGAACGCGGCGCTCATGCCACCACCACCGGACCCGATGTCGACGACCACCGGTTCGGCGGTCGCGTCGAGGAGATCGACGAGCCGGTCGGCGACACCACGACTGAAGGGAGCGTCAAGCTCGTCAGCACGACGAAGGGAGGAAAGCCGCGCAGGCCAGTCGATGTTGTCGTGGGTGTGCTTGTGCGCCATGGGCACGACGCTATCGGCCGAGCGTCACAAGCGCCGCAGTCCCACGAGCACACGTCGCATGAACGCGAGGTCGGGTTCACCGTCGCCGCTGGTACCGGCGGTGGGGTGGACGAAGACCACGCCCGCGGTGGCGAGGTCACCGAGGAGGACCCGCGCGACGCCGAGCGGCACCGACAGCAAGGCCGCCACCTCGGCGACCGATCGCGGCTGGACACACAGGTCGACGATCATCCGCCGGTGGTGGCTGGTGAGCGCGGCGTCGCCGACACCGGGGCGCCAACTGCTGGAGACCAGTGCCTCGATCGCGAGCATCCGGCTGGAGCGGGTCCGGCCGCCGGTGTGCGCGTAGGGCCGGACGAGGGCACCCGCCCACGGTTTGACGAGCGGCTGGGTTCGCTCGGCGGACTGTTCGGGCGTTGGCTCACCGGGCACCGTCTCGACGACGGAGTCTTCGACAACGTGGGTGCTCCCGGTGTCGAACTCTCTGGCACGCTTGGTTTTGCGCACGGAGTACGGCCCGAACCGAGCACCGGTGCGCCCGACGACCGGGGTGTCGTCGTCCACGTCCTCGGCGCGCGAGGCGACCTCACCCCGCCCGTCGGCACGCACGCCACCATCGGCCGAACCGTAAATGGGCACACCGTGGTCGGTTGGGCCGTCGACGGGCACGCCGTAATCGGGCAACCCAGCGACAGGCACCCCATAGCCGGGAAATCCCTGGCCAGACAACCTGTTGTCGTGCTGCCCATGGTCAGGCGACCCATGTTCGGTGCGCCCGTAGGCGGTAGACCCGTAGTCGGCCGAGCCCCGGACAACCGGCGCGGGGGCGGGCGAACCGTGAGCGGCCGACGCGTGGGCAGCCGAACCAGGGGCGGCCGACCCTCGGGTGCGCGAAGCGTGGGCGGGCGAAGCGTGCGCTGATGAGGGGTGGGGAGAAGACGAGGAGGTGGAGGCGGCGGGTGGGGAGGGGGCGGGGGCGGGGCCCGGTGCTGATGGTTGTGTTGCCTCGGGGGCGGGGGCCGGGGTGGGGTCGGTTGTCGTTTCCGGTTCTTCCGGTTCTTCGTCGTGGGTGGCGGGGAAGCGTGCGCCGGTGCGGCCGACGCCTTTGGTTCGCTTGCCTTTGTCAGGCCGCCGCCTGCCGGTGGTGGCCGTGTTCTGCGAACCGTCGTCTCGTGTCATCTCCGCCCCGTTCCGGGGAATTCCGGGTCGAACCAACCCAGCACGATACGACTGATGCGTTCGCCGTCGGTGACAGCGATGTTTCCGGCACGTTCCGTGCCCGCTGACCCGGGTTGCGTGTGGCGTTCCGCGCGCTTGGTCGCCGCGACATCGATGTGACGCGAACCCATTGTGCGGCAACGGTTCCTGTCGACACACGGCAAGCCCGAGGAGGAAGTCGTGATGTCGCGTGCTTTCGCGAAGGAATGCCAGGCCGGAGCGTTCCGGCGCAATGCCGCCGGGACGCGGCATCGCCCGCTCCGGCGGGGCCGGGGCGGGCGATGTCGTCGTTGTGCTGGTTGAACTAGAGCAGGTCCTGCGCGCGGCTCGCGCGTCTGGCCGCCCACGTCGAAAGACGCTCCCAGCGGCGTGCCGAGTTCAACCGGCGGACCAGGCGCTGCTCGGCAGCCTCCTGCTCCGCCTCACGCATTCGTTCTCTCGCGAGATTTTCGTAGAGCAACATTGTCTTGGTTCCCTCCGGAACGATCAGGTCCACATGGTTGGTCGGCTTGTCGAGCAGGTACTTGGTCATGCCGCTGCCTCCTGTGCACGGGCAGCACGCTCGGCCGCCTCACGAGCGACGTCCTCCTTGCGCGGACGGCCACGGGGCCGCTTGCGTGCGATGACCGCACCGCGCTCGAAGATCTCGCCACCCCACACGCCCCACGGCTCCTGCCGTGCCAGCGCGCCGGCCAGGCACTCCGAGCGGACCGGGCAGTCCACGCAGAGCCGCTTGGCCTGCTCGAGCTCCGCCGGGGTGTCGGCGAACCACAGGTCGGGGTTGTCGCCCGAGCGGCATGGCAGGTCGAGCCCGGCCGAAGGTGCCACGTCGAGCAGGTCGCTCACGCCGAGAAGGTCCGGTGGTGCCCCACTCTCCAGTGGGACCGTCGCGGTACTCATCAGGGTTTACTCCTTGTTCAGTGTTCTCTTGTCGCGGTTCTGACCTGAAAAACACGAAGGCCGCGGATCCGTTTCCGGGTCCGCGGCCTTCGTGAGCCTTGGTTCTTGACCTGTCGGTCAAGTCCTTCGCTCGTGAGGTGGAGCGGACACAATGCACGGAAGATCGATGGTCTGGGTCTGCACGCGCGCGGCGTCGGCCGTCGGGACGCCGACGGACCGCTTGCGCTCGACAATGACCGGCAGGTGCGCCGAACGGGCGCCGCGGAAGACAGAGAGGTGCCCCGTCATGGACATGGGGTAGCCCGGGGTGCACTTGATCAGAGTCAAGTTCCTCACGATGGCCACCTCCCCACTGTCCTTGAGAACTTCAGGCCCTTCCGACCTGACCACTGCAGGCTATTAGGCCCGATCAGAGCGGCGCAACAGGTTTTTCGGGACTTCTTCCCGATGGGTCAAACGTCACCCGATGGGGCGGTGCCCGCGAGCAGCGCGAGCACCTCCGAACCGAACTTCTCGAGCTTGCTCGCGCCGATGCCCGCGATCGCGACCAGGCCGGCCGAGTCCATCGGCCGCTGCTCGGCGATCGCGGTGAGGGTCGCGTCGGTGAACACCACGTA
The DNA here is from genome assembly GCF_042653545.1 of Actinophytocola glycyrrhizae. Lineage (NCBI taxonomy): Bacteria > Bacillati > Actinomycetota > Actinomycetes > Pseudonocardiales > Pseudonocardiaceae > Actinophytocola > Actinophytocola glycyrrhizae. The sequence continues at coordinate 12,789 of NZ_JBHSIS010000011.1, read as the reverse complement.
CGCAGGCACTTTGAGCATCCGCGCACGCTTGGCGCGCCACTCCCGCAGACGCGCGAGCAGTTCATCGTCGATGTCGGCCGGGCAGTTCGAGCAGCGGCCGAGCTTCGTCGCGACCGCCCCGACGAGCTGCCTGCCGCAGACGCGGCACAGCGTCGGCGCGACACCGGCCTGCTGACGGGCGCGGGTGAGCCTCGACGTCGGGTGGTCCTCGGGGATCAGTCCGTAGAGAAACCGGCTGCGGCGGCGTGGACGGCGGTTGCTCTCCGACCGTGCCGTCGCCCAGGAGAGTGACAGGTACTGCCGCGCACGGGTGACGCCGACGTAGAGGAGCCGCCGTTCCTCCTCGATCGCCGCGTCGTTGCCGTCGGCGTGCAGGATCGGCATCGTCCCTTCGACGAGGCCGACGAGGAACACCGCGTCCCACTCCAGGCCCTTCGCCGCGTGCAGCGACGCGAGTGTCACGCCCTCCACGGTCGGCGGGTGCTGGGCCCGCGCCCGCATGTCCAGCTCGACGATGTACTGCGGGAGGTCCGCGCCATCTACCGTCGTTGCCAGTTCCTCGGCCAGCTCGACCAGCGCGAGCAGCGACTCCCACCGTTCGCGCGCCGCGCCGCCGCTGGGCGGGTCGGCGGTGAGGCCGAGCGGCGCGAGCAGCTCACGCACCAGCTTCGGCAGCTCACCGGTCGGCTTGTGCACGGCCGCGGTGCGCAGCGCGGCCGTCGCCTGCCGGACCTCGGTGCGCATGAAGAACCGTTCGCCGCCCCGAACCAGGTAGGGGATCTCCAGCTCGGCCAGCGCCTGCTCGAAGGCCTCCGACTGGGCGTTCACCCGGTACAGGACGGCGATCTCGCTGGCGGGCGTGCCGGCATCGATCAGCTCGGAGATCTTCCTGGCGGCCGCCGCCGCCTCCGCGGGCTCGTCCTCGTGCTCGGCGAACGCCGGGGCCGGGCCGGGTGCGCGCTGACCGACCAGCCGCAGCCGCGACCCGGCGGGCCGGTCGCGCGCGGCGCCGATCACCCGGTTGGCGAGCGTGACGACCTCGGGGGTGGACCGGTAGTCCCGTTCGAGCCGGACCACGGTCGCGTGCGGGAAGCGGCGGGTGAAGTTCAGCAGGGGCCTGGCCGACGCGCCCGCGAAGGAGTAGATCGTCTGGTTCGCGTCGCCGACCACCGTCAGGTCGTCCCGCTCCCCCAGCCACGCGTCGAGCACGCGCTGCTGCAGCGGCGTCACGTCCTGGTACTCGTCGACGACGAAGCAGCGGTAGCGGTCGCGGAACTCCTCGGCGACCGCCGAGTGCTCCTCCAGCGCGGCCGCGGTGTGCAGGAGCAGGTCGTCGAAGTCGAGCTGGTTGGCGCGCGTCTTCATCGACTCGTACCACCGGTACACCTGCGCGACCTGCTCGGCGGGCGCGGGTGGCTGCCTGCGCAGCTTCGCCACCTCCGCGGCGTAGTCGTCCGGGCCGACCAGGGACGCCTTCGCCCACTCGATCTCGGAGGCGAGGTCGCGCAGCACCTCGGACTCGGTGCCCGCCCCCGCCTTGTGCGCGGCCTGCCCGACCAGCCGGAGCTTGCCTTCGAGCAGGTCCCACTGCTGCCCGCCCACGACGCGCGGCCAGAAGTACCGCAGCTGGCGAAGGGCGGCGGCGTGGAAGGTGCGTGCCTGCGCGCCGTGGATGCCGAGCCCGCGCAGCCGGGTCCGCATCTCCCCCGCGGCCCGCGCCGTGAACGTCACGGCCAGTACCTGACCTGCGGCGACGTGCCCCGAATGGATGAGGTGGGCGATGCGGTGCACGATCGTGCGGGTCTTGCCGGTGCCCGCACCCGCGAGGATGCAGACGGGCCCCCTCGGCGCGTTGATCGCGGCCAGCTGCTCGGGGTCCAGTCCGGTGGCGCCTGCGTTGCCCTCGGAATCATCGACAGCCACGACACCCATGCCCGGCATCCTGACAGATCGGCGCGGGGAACCGTTCGACGGACACGGTGCACGGCCGCCCGAGTCCGGTGTTGGGTGCGCACCGTATCCTGGGGTTTATGGCTCAGAAGGTGGACAAGGCGGCGGCCGCCGAGGCGAAGAAGGCTCGGAAACAAGCGTCCAAGGCCAAGCGCAAGCAGATCTTCCAGGCGTTCAACATGCAACGCAAGGAGGACAAGGCGCTCATCCCGCTGATGCTGGTCGCCTTCCTGGTGGTCGCGGGGGTGTTCTTCGGCCTTGGCCTCATCTGGGGCATCCAGTGGTTCCTGCTGCCGGTCGGCATCGCGTTCGGCCTGCTCGCGGCCGTGATCCTGTTCGGCCGCCGCGTGCAGAAGAACGTGTACACGAAGGCCGACGGCCAGCCGGGTGCCGCGGCGTGGGCGCTGGAGAACATGCGCGGCCGCTGGCGGGTGACCCCGACGGTCGCGGGCACCACGCAGCTCGACGCCGTCCACCGGGTACTGGGCCGTCCCGGCGTCGTCCTTGTCGCGGAGGGCGCGCCGCACCGGGTGAAGACGCTGCTCGCGCAGGAGAAGAAGCGCGTGGCGCGCGTGGTCGGCGACACCCCGATCTACGACTTCACCGTCGGCAACGAGGAGAACCAGGTCCCGCTCCGCAAGATCCAGCAGACGATCATGAAGCTGCCGAACAACCTGAAGCCCGCGCAGATCGACACGCTGGAGAAGCGGCTGTCGGCGCTCGCGGCCCGCGGCACCCAGATGCCGAAGGGCCCGATGCCCCAGGGCGCGAAGATGCGCAACGTCCAGCGCACGATTCGCCGCCGCTGACCGGACGCCCCAGAATTGTCGGTGCCTCGTGAGAACGTGGCCGGCACCTGGAAGGAGACGCGATGACCGTTCATTCGCTGGACGAGTCAGCCGACGACTCCGTCCACCTGCTGACCATTGGGGAGTACGCCGCGCTCGGTGAGACCGAGCACGGCTACACCGAACTCATCGAAGGCCGCCTGATCATGTCGCCGAGTCCTGTCCCGGACCACAACAATGCCGGGTTCGAACTCGGTGTCGAGCTGCGGTCTCTGGTACCGGCGGACTTCGAGGTCCAGCTGAACATGGATGTCGACCTGGACCTGGTCTCCGCCGACGAGCCGGGTTCGAGCCGACGCCCAGACCTCATGGTCGTGCACAGCGGTGCTCGCAAGCGAGTACGCGCCGAAGGCGGGCTGATCCGGGCATCCGAGGTGTTGCTGGTGGTGGAGATCGTCTCGCCCAGCTCGAAGCGGATCGACCACGTGCACAAGCGCAACGACTACGCGGATGCCGGGATTCCGAACTACTGGATCGTCGACAGCGACGATCCGGTCTCGTTGACGGCGTGCCGGCTGACCGAGCAGTTCGGGTACCAGAACGACCAGACGGCGACCGGGACCTTCCGGACCGACGTGCCGTTCCCCGCGGAGATCACCCTCGACCGGCTGGTGTGACCGCGGGCAGCACGGCCCGCACGGCGGTGCCGCCTTCGTCGCTCTCGCAGGAGAACTCGCCGTCGATCTCGCGGGCTCGTTGTGCCATGAAACGCATGCCCATGCCGTTCTTGCCGGTCCCCGCGGCGACGCCCACACCGTCGTCGCGGACCTCCACCGCAAGGCGGCCGTCGGTCAGGGTCACCGTGATCTCGGCGCGGGTGGCCCGTGCGTGCCGGACCACGTTCGTCAGCGCCTCGGCGACGATGCGGTACGCGGCCACCTCCACCTGCTTCGACAGCGGGCCCAATTCGGTGGGCAGTGTCGTGTCCACCTTCAGCGACGGGCCGGACAGGAACACCGCCAGCTCACGCAGTGCGCCGGACAGCCCCAGCGCGTCGAGCTCCGGGGGCCGCAGGCCGTGCACGACCCGGCGCAACGTGCGGAGCGCGTCGTCGATGCCCTGCATCGCGCGGTCCACCAACCCGGCACCGCCGAAGTCGGCAGGCAGCAGGGGACGCACGGCCTCGATCTGCATGCGGGTGCCCGCCAGCGTGGGGCCGACGTTGTCGTGCAGTTCGCGGGACAGGCGGGACCGTTCCTCCTCCCGCGCCGTCACCACCTGCTCGCGGGAGCGGAGCAGCTCCTCGTCCAGCCGCAGCGCCGCCACCACCGGCGCCACCTGGTCAGCGAGGGCCGCAAGCGCTTGCGCCATGCGTTCGTCCAGGTAGGGATGGCCGTCGGCGGGAAGGACCATCAGCTGCCCGACCCGCACACCCCGGTACCAGAGCGGGAACCGCTCCGGGTTCGCGCCGCCGGACCGGTCCATCGAACCGACCTGCGCGAGCCGCCGCAGACCGCTGTCGGTCGCCAGGTCCAGCTGCGCCATCCGCAGCCGTAACGACCGCACGAGCTGCTCGCACACCACGGCGGGCACCTTGGCCGACTCGAGCTGGTCACGCATCCGGTTGCCGAGGCCGACAACCAGCTCGACCACGTCCACCCGCCGCCCCCACAGCAGCGACCGAACCCGCCGGACCAGCAGCAGCGTCACGGGGAACAGAGCCGCGCCCGCCACCGCGACCGCCAGCACCGAACCCGGCACGACCGACGGCGGCAGCACGGCGGCCAGCACCGCGTACCCGCCGAGATAGCACGTGAGCACCGTGCCCGCCGACGCCACCCCGACGACCGCGTGACGCACCGCCTGGTCCAGGTCGTACAGGCGGTCCCTGGTCACCGCCACCGCGATCGCCAGCGGCACCAGCGCGAACGCCAGCACCTCCAGCCCGCGCTCCAGCACGGCGGGCAGCTGACCGGGGATGCTGTCGCGCACCACCGCCTGCACCGCGCCGAACGCGAAGGCGCACAACAGCAGTGTGATCCGCCGCCGGTGCACGCCGTTGGCCCGCAGCCAGCGCCACACCAGCCCGCCGACGGCAAGGATCGTCGCGCCGAGCAGCAGGTACTCGCCTGCCGCGAGCAGCGGGGCCGCCAGCGACGGGCGCGCGAACGGGTTCTCGACGGTGCGCCTGCCGACGAACAGGGCGTCGTCGAACGCGAGGCCGGTGCAGTAGACGACCATGCCGACACCGGTCAGCGCCACCGCCCACCGCCAGCGGCGGCCCGGCATCCTCCCGTCGGGGTAGATCATCGGCAGCAGCGCGGTGACGGCCCAGATCGGCGGCGCCCACAGCCACGACTGCAGCCACCCGAGCACCGGCGAACCCGACGTCCCGGTCAGTACGGTCAGCAGCACGCCGACGCCGGCCCACGCGGCGATCACCAGCATGGTCCAGCCGAGCACGTTGCCAGGTGCGTGCCAGATGACCAGCACCCCCATGGCCGAGAAGAACACCGCGACCGCGATGTTCAGCGGCACCGGGTCATACGCCGAGTACCCCCACGCGTCGTCGACCTGCGTGAACACCGCCGACGCGATCGCGGTGCCGACACCGGCCACACCGAGCACGACGGCCAAGGAGAGCGCCTGCCCACGCCGGCGGCTGCGCATGTCCGGCTCCTCGGGCGGTCTGGCCAGTAGATCGACGAATCCTAATCGGCCTGACCGGGCACCGAGGGCCTAACGGGTACGGACGACGACGGTTCCGGTGACCTTGTCGTGCAGTCCGCGGCTGTCGGCGTCACCGATCACCGCGGGCAGCAGCAGCGCGGTCAGCAGGGTGCGCGGCACCGCGCGCAACGGCCCGACCATGGGCTTGCCGTCCAGGCGCACGACCCGCAGCCCGAACAGCGCCTTGCCCGCCGTGAACCCGAACAACGCGACCATGCCCGAGGTGGTCACGAACCACACCGCGACCGAGATGTAGTTGAACCTCTGCATCACGTCCGGCCGGTTGACGTCCATCTCGACGAACAGGCTGGTCACCAACGTCATCAGCACGAGGTCCACCAGCAGCGCGAGCAGCCGGACACCGCGCGTGGCGACCGACCCCGGCCCGTCCTTGGGAAGGCCGAGCCGTTCCCCCGGCCACTCCTGCGGATCGCCACCGGTCTCGCCGATGCCGCCGGAAAGCCACGAACCCGTCACTCTGCTCACGGTCTCCAGGGTAGGACCAGTCGCGCCGGGCCATCGAGGCTGGCATGCTCGACATCGGCCCGTGTCCGCCGCGCGTCGTTAACACCGGCGAAACATCGGGGTGATGGCCGGGCAACACCGCCCTCATAGCTTGACCGCGAGCGCCCCCGGAGTACAGGTAAGGAGCCAACGAGCGTGTTCAAGAATTCCGACGAGGTCCTGAAGTTCATCTCCGACGAAGAGGTGAAGTTCATCGACGTCCGGTTCTGTGACCTCCCGGGCATCATGCAGCACTTCACCGTGCCGTCTCAGTCCTTCGACGAGGGCACCATCAACGACGGCCTCGCGTTCGACGGCTCCTCGGTGCGCGGCTTCCAGGAGATCCACGAGTCGGACATGCTCCTGCTGCCCGACCTGGCGACCGCGCGCGTGGACCCGTTCCGGGTCGAGAACACGCTCATCCTGAACTTCTTCGTGCACGACCCGCTCACCCGCGAGGCCTACAGCCGTGACCCGCGCAACATCGCGCGGAAGGCGGAGCAGTACCTGGCCGAGTCCGGCATCGCCGACACCGCGTTCTTCGGCCCGGAGGCCGAGTTCTACGTGTTCGACTCGGTGCGGTTCGACTCGACGGAGAACGCCTCCTTCCACGAGATCGACTCGGTCGAGGGCTGGTGGAACACCGGCGCCGACGAGGAGGGCGGCAACCGCGGCTACAAGACGAAGTACAAGAGCGGCTACTTCCCGGTGCCGCCGGTCGACCACTTCGCCGACCTGCGCGACGAGATCTCCCTCAACCTGATCAACGCCGGGTTCACCGTGGAGCGCGCGCACCACGAGGTGGGCACCGCCGGTCAGGCCGAGATCAACTACAAGTTCAACACGCTGCTGCACGCGGCCGACGACCTGCAGCTGTTCAAGTACATCGTCAAGGGCACGGCGTGGGAGTCGGGCCGCACCGCCACCTTCATGCCGAAACCGCTGTTCGGTGACAACGGCTCCGGCATGCACTGCCACCAGTCGCTGTGGAAGGACGGCGAGCCGCTGTTCCACGACGAGTCCGGCTACGCGGGCCTGTCCGACACGGCCCGCCACTACATCGGCGGCCTGCTGCACCACGCGCCGAGCCTGCTGGCGTTCACCAACCCGACTGTCAACTCCTACCACCGGCTGGTGCCGGGCTACGAGGCGCCGATCAACCTGGTGTACTCGCAGCGCAACCGGTCGGCGTGCGTGCGCATCCCGATCACCGGCGCGAACCCGAAGGCCAAGCGCATCGAGTTCCGCTGCCCCGACTCGTCCGGCAACCCGTACCTCGCGTTCTCGGCGATGGTGATGGCGGGCCTCGACGGCATCAAGAACAAGATCGAGCCGCCGACGCCCATCGACAAGGACCTCTACGAGCTGCCCCCGGACGAGGCCAAGGACGTCGCGACCGTGCCGGCGTCGCTGGACGCGGTGCTGAACAGCCTTGAGAAGGACCACGAGTTCCTGCTGGAGGGCGGCGTCTTCACGCCGGACGTGATCGAGACCTGGATCGCCTTCAAGCGCGAGCACGAGATCGACCCGCTCCGCCTGCGCCCGCACCCGTACGAGTTCGCCCTGTACTACGACGTGTGATCGCCGACCCCACGGACACAGGCCGGCGGTCGAGGGGAAACCCCGACCGCCGGCCTGTTCTCTTGCGCGGCCTCTAACCCGCCAGCAGCACGTCCACGTCGACACCGGCGGACGCCAGGGCCGCGCGCGGGTCGGCGAACAGCTTCCGCGCGGTCAGGTCCATCACCCCGTACACGCCGTACACCTCGGCGGACAGCGTGCCGTCGACCTTCACGATCTCCTGCTCCAGCGTGAACGTCTTGCCGGTGCCGAACTTCGCCGCGCACGACGCGTCCACCACGTCACCACCGCGCAGCTCGCTGCGGAAGTTCACCGTCGTGCTCAGCAGCACCGGGCCGATCCGCCGCCGCACCAGCTCGTCCCACTCACAACCGGCGGCGACGAACGCCTTCATCCGTGCCACCTCCGCGTACTGGTGGTACACGGCGTGGTTGACGTGACCGAGCGAGTCCAGCTCGTAGCCACGCACCTCGATCCTGGTGCCGAACCCCATGCGTCACCTCAGTCGTCGTAGAAGATCCGTTCCACCACACCACGAGCGCGGCGCAACGTGCGACGGTATGAGTCGAGGAACTCACCCGGATCCGCCTCGACGTCGGCCCGGATCACCGCGGCGACCGCCGCCAGCTCCCGCCCGGACGTCGGCGGCTGGTCGGTCTGCTTGCCACGCACCAGGGTCGCCGCGTTGCGGACGCGGGTCGCGAGCAGCCACGCCTCCCGCATCTCCGTCGCGTCCACCTCATCGACCAGATCCGCCTCGGTCGCGGCGACCAGCGCGTCCACAGTGGAGGTCGTGCGCAGAGCGGGATGCTCGTGCGCGTACCGCAACTGCAGCAGCTGCACCGTCCACTCGATGTCGGCGAGCCCGCCCCTGCCGAGCTTCGTGTGCATCGCCGGGTCGGCACCACGCGGCATCCGCTCGGTGTCCACCCTGGCCTTGATGCGCCGCACCTCACGGATCCGGTCGGCGTCCAGACCGTCGGCCGGGTAGCGGATCGGGTCGACCAACGCCATGAACCGCGCACCGAGGTCGTCATCGCCCGCGATGGGGCGGGCACGCAGCAACGCCTGCGCCTCCCACACCTGCGACCACTGGGCGTAGTAGGCGCGGTAGGAGTCGAGCGTGCGGACGATCGGCCCCTGCCGCCCCTCCGGCCGCAGGTCGACGTCCACCTGCAGCGGCGGGTCCTGGCTCGGCGACGACAACAGCTTCCGCACGCTCTGCGCGACCCGCGACGCGTACTTCACCGCGTCCGCCTCGGACGCGCCACCGGCCGGCTCGCACACGAACAGCACGTCCGCGTCCGACCCGTACCCGAGCTCGGCACCGCCGAGGCGCCCCATGCCGATCACCGAGATCGTCGCCAGCCGACCACCGGCGGCCACCGCCTCCGCCCGGTCCACGGCCGCCAGCACCGACTGCAACACCGCCGCCCACACCGTCGACAGCGCATGGCACACCGACAGGGTGTCCATGAACCCCAGCAGGTCCGCCGACGCGACCCGCAGCAGCTCGTGCCTGCGGAACGACCTGGCCGCGGTGACCGCGTTCGGCAGGTAGCCGTGCCGGTTCACCGCCTGCCGCAACGACCGCGCCACCTCATCGGGGTCGCGCCCGGCGAGCTTGTCGACGTCACCGAGCATCTGCAGCACCTCGGGTGCCCTGGTCAGCAGCTCCGGCACCATCTTCGACGTGCCGAGCAGGTGCGCGAGCCGTTCGACGACCGCGCCCTCGTCCCGCAGCACCCGCAGATACCACGGGGTCGCAGCCAGAGCCTCCGACACGCGCCGGTAAGCGAGCAGACCGGCGTCCGGGTCCGGCGTGTTCGCGAACAGGTCCAGCAACGCGGGCAGCAACGCGCTCTGGATGGCGGCCCGGCGCGACACCCCGGTCGTGAGCGCCTGGATGTGCCGCAGCGCACCGTCCGGCCCGGCGAACCCGAGCGCGGCCAGCCGCGCCTCGGCCTGCTTCGCGGTCAGCCGCAACGCGTTCGTCGGCACCCTGGCCACGGCCTCCAGCAGCGGCCGGTAGAACAGCTTCTCGTGCAGCCTGCGGATCCGGCGCACGTGCCTGCGGAAATCGTCGAGGAGCACCTGCCACTCCGGTTTGCCGCGCGCAGGTTTCACCCCGGCGCCCCGCGCGAGCCAGCGCAGCTCGTCAACGTCGGTGTCGGCGGGGAACAGGTGGGTGCGGCGCAGCCGCTGCAGCTGGAGCCGGTGCTCCAGCGTGCGCAGGAACCGGTAGCTCTCCCCCAGCTCGGCGGCGTCGGTGCGGCCCACATAGCCGCGGTCGCCGAGCATCGCGAGCGCGTCGACGGTCGACCCGAGCCGTAGCGCCTCGTCGTTGCGGCCGTGCACCAACTGCAGCAGCTGGACGGCGAACTCGACGTCCCGCAGACCGCCGCGGCCAAGCTTCAGCTCACGGTCGGCGATCTCGGTCGGCACGTGGTCCTCGACCCGGCGGCGCATGGCCCGCACGTCGTCGACGAAGTTGTCGCGGTCGGCCGCCGTCCACACCATCGGCCGGACCGCGTCGAGGTACTCCTGCCCCAGCCCGGGATCACCCGCGATGGGACGAGCCTTGAGCAGCGCCTGGAACTCCCACGTGCGGGCCCACCGCTTGTAGTAGCTGGTGTGCCCGTCGAGCGTGCGGACCAGCGGGCCCGCCTTGCCTTCCGGACGCAGCGCGGCGTCCACCTCGAAACAGGCGCGGGTCGCGACCCGCATCGTGGTGGTGGCGAGCCGGGTCGCGACATCGAGGTCACCGTCGGCGACGAACAGCACGTCCACGTCGGACACGTAGTTCAGCTCACGGCCACCGGTCTTGCCCATCGCGATGACCGTGAACCGGCACTTCTCGCTCGCGGCCCCGGCCTCGGTCTCGGCGACCTCGAGCGCGGCGCGGATCGCGGCCTCTGCGAGGTAGGTGAGGCGGGCGGTGGTCTGCTGGTAGTCGAGTGCGGGCAGGTCCGGCTCGATGAGGTGCGCGAGGTCCTCGGCGGCGACCTCCAGCAGCAACCCGCGGTAGACGGCCCGCAGCTCACGGGTGGCCGCCGCGGGTGTGACGTTCTCGACGGCCGCCAGCAACGCGCCCGGATACCGCACCGGCGAGGTCTGCCGGTCGGTGAGCAGCCTGCGCCACTCACCCGGCCGGGCGATCACGAAGTCACCGAGCGCGGTCGACGCGCCGAGCACCGACAGCAGCCGCGCCCGCAGCCCCCGGTCGGTGGCCAGCGCCTGGTTGAGCCCGGACCAGCCCGCCTCGTCACCGGCCCGCATGCGGTCCACGGCACGCAACGCGAGGTCCGGGTCCGGGCTGCGCGACAACGCGACGAGGACGGGCTCGAACTCCTTCACCGGGGCGCCATCGACCCACCAGCCGGCGGCACGCAGCTGCTCACCTGCCCGGTCGTCGGTGAGCCCGTAGCGGGCGACGGAGACGACGGAACGCACGCGGTCGCCCATGGCTCAGTGCTGGATCAGCGGCAGCGGCTTGCCGGCCGAAGCCAGCTCACCGGCGACGAGCCGGACGAACTTGGCCGCGAACGGCCGCCACGTCTCCTCGAGGTCGGCGTGCGCCTGGACCAGCCGGTCGTGCGACAGCTCACCGGGCCGCGCGAACTCGGCGGTGTCCGGGTTGTTCGCCGCCCAGCGCTCGACGAGCTCCGCGGTGGTCTCGATGTGGAACTGGAGACCGTAGACGGCGCGGCCGACGCGGAACGCCTGGTGCGGGTAGAGCGTCGACGCCGCCAGCAGGGACGCGTTGGGCGGCAACTGCTCGACGATGTCGGAGTGGAACTGCATGACGTCCGGCATGAACGGCAGATCCGCGAACAGGGGGTCGTTCCAGCCGACGTCCCGTTTCGCGACGAGCAGCGGGCCGACCTCCGGCCCGTCCGGCCCCCTGACCACGCGGCCACCGGTGGCGACGGCGAGGAGCTGCGCACCGAGGCAGATCGCCAGTGCGGGCAGCCCCTTGGTGGTGGCCTCGGCCAGGAGCCGGCGGACGTCCGCGAGCCACGGATGGTCGAGGTCGTCGTAGGCACCCATGTGACCGCCGAGACACACCAGCCCCTGGTAGCCGTCGGTGCTCTCCGGGATGGCCCCCGGCAGGCGGGTGTCCAGTTCGGCGCCGGCGCCGGTGAGCCAGTCGCCGAGCGGGCCGATCGGATCTTGCTCGTCGGGCTGGATGACGAGCAGGCGTGGAGGTGTCACATCGTCGAGGGTAGCCGGGTGAATTCGAGCTCCGTCGAGTCGTACACCGGGCGGTAGCCGATCTTCCGGTAGATGGAGTTCGACGTCGGATTCGCGAGGTCGGCGAAAAGGATGACATCGGTCGCACCGGCGTCCACGGCCTGCTGGGAGACGGCCGCGGTGACCGCCGAGCCGTACCCGTGCCCGCGGTGCCCGGGCGGGGTGTAGACGGGCCCGACCCGGGACATGCCGCCGATGGGCCTGCTCGCGTTGGCCCACGCGACCGGTTTGCCGCCGTCCTCCCAGAGGGTGACGACGTCACCGATCTCGAACCTGCGCCGGATCTCGGACGGCACGTCGGCGGCGCCCCGCTGGAACCCGATGGCCTCGATCTCGAACTCGTTCCGCCACGTGACGAGCAGATCGACATCGTCCTCGGTGGCGGCCCTGGCATGCCCGGTCGTGGTGGGTGGTGCCAGCTCGCCGAGCCGGAAGAGCCTGGAAGCGAGTGTGACATTGGTCGTACCGCCGGTCCGCCTCGTCCAGACGTCGGCGACCGCGTGCGCGTTCTCGGCCGGACCGCTCACACCGGGCAGCTCGGGGTCGGCCTCGAGCCACTGGGTGAGGAAGCTGTCGAGAACGTCGGGATCCGTCGGCAGACCGGAGACGATGACCGGCCACGGCGGTGTGCGAAGTGCCACACCGATGAGTTCACCGTTGTCGTGCAGCGTGCCCATGATCGACGCCTGCGCACGGGACATCCCGAGGAAGCGGGCCATCACGGTGAGCGCCATCGTGTGCCGAAGAGGGTCAGTACCGAAGAACGGACCGGCGAGCGCCTTGAACGCCCGCGGATCCTCGTGCAGCCGCAGGTCCATGCCCTAGGGTCACGCCAATCGGCAGCCAGGTCCACCGAATTAACTGGAGACGCCAAAGAGGCCTCGCTGTTGCCAGCGAGGCCTCTTGGAAAGAATGTCCGGCGGTGTCCTACTCTCCCACACCCTGTCGAGTGCAGTACCATCGGCGCTGGTGGGCTTAGCTT
>NZ_JBHSIS010000010.1:0-674991 GCF_042653545.1 Actinophytocola glycyrrhizae | reverse complement strand
AACTCTTCCCGGCCATGATCCACATCCTCACTCAACGAGTGAGTCTCCATCAGACCCGGGGCGGTTCACAGTAGCGTTCGGTCCCCGATTCCCGATGGCAGGCGCGCGACCAGGTACTTGCGTGACCACCCGTTCGCCTCACGCGCACGCCGCAACTCCTCACCCACAGCACGCGCAAGCGCCTTCTCCGACACCTCATCGGACACCACACGAGCGGTCACTCCATCACCTCCCCGATGCGACCTTTCATCCGAACTGTCTACTCAGGAATCCTCGTCGAGCGTGGGATCAAGACGGTGCTCGATCTCCCGAGCACGCCGGATCTCCATCCCCGCGTACTGCGTCGTCTCGTGCCGGTGCCGAACGTCCACCTTGGCTGTCTGGGCGTAGACGTCCGCGCTGCTACGATGGAACGTGATCCACTCCGACGGCTCCGCATCGCGCGCCGGACGCGCGTGGATCAACATCTCGTGTACCTCTGCCAAGGTCCGCGGTTGCCTGTCACCCCGCATCACTGACAGACATCACCCGGACGCTCCGCCGCCTCGTCAGCGACCTGATCAAGGAACGCTTGGCCTTTGAGGACCAGTTCCTTTCCCAGTTCGATCGCCGCGTCTGGACGCTTGAACCACAGGTGCACGGTCGAGGTCTCGCCGGTCACCAACGTGTGCGCAGCGCCGATCCGCACTTCCAACCGGCTGTCCGCGCCCTCCTCGACCGTCACCCGCATGCGCGGCGAGGTCATCTCCACGTAGATGTCCAGCCCGAGGCCGCCCGTCATCGCGGCCTCCCACGGCGTCCGCACCAGTCGCCCGCCTGGTGCTCCATCGCTTCCGCCGCAGTCAGAAGCGCGGCTCGTAGCCACCACTCGCTTCCAGGAACCGTGTCCGCCATCCGGCGCCACGTCACCGCAACCTGTGCCGACAGGCGCGCCAGCACCTCCCGCTTACCGATGTCCCCGTTGTCCATCAGTTGCGAAGTAGCGAGGTAGTCCCGGTAGATGCCCTCCCAAACACGCAGCAAATCCGCAGGCACCAAGTCCGCACCGCTCATGTCCGCCACCTCTCCGCCAGACGTGGCCGGGGGAGGGCCGGACGGCAGTACCGTCACCGATCCCAACTCGGCCAGCTCCCCGTGACCACGCCTGGCGTGCATCTCGTGCTTCACGCGGCCTTGTCCGCCGAGTTCGATCCGGCCGACTTGCCTGCTGACCGGGTGCCAGTCGAACCGCCAGCGGTACCGCCGGCCGCGCCCGCCTCCCGGAACCCAGTCGCACGGAACACGTACGACAGGTACTTGAACTCGCCGTTCCCAGCGACGCGCGGTTCCGCCGTCAGCCCGTCCAACTCGATAGGCCGCACACCGGGCAGCGCCTCCATCGTGGTCGGCACCGGCTGAACCTCCGCGAGCATCGTCACCTCGAACGAGGCCCGCTTGGCCTTGGCCTCGTCCGGGTCGGTGACGCTGACCTTCCACTGCCGAAGTCCCGTCGCCTCGTCGATGCGCTGACGCACCGGTCGGTTGCGTGCGCGGTCGTCCTGAGACTGGAACTCCGTGTCCGGCTGTACCTCGCCCACCATCACGAGCCCGCGCGGGAACGCCTCCGAGAACTCGATCGGGAACCTGTAGCCCTTGCTGATAGCCATCTGTCTGTTGTCCTTCAGTTCGCACCAACGAGCGCCCATCGGACCGCCCGCCCTGTCGTGCGCTCTTCACGACCAGGTGAGACCATCGTATACGTAGCTTCGTATACGCACAACCTCTGCGTATACGAAGGCTGCTACGCTTCAGCAGACGCCCAGCTCAACGCCGACTTCCGAAGGGGCTAGAACCATGACGCAGCCTGCCTACGTCTCGATCGCAGGCGAGTACGCGCGCCGGATCAGGAGCGGGGAACTACCGCCGGGAATGCAACTGCCGAGCTATGCCGAGATCGCCAAGGAACAAGGCGTTTCGGACATCGTGGTTCGCAAGGTCATCGAGCTGCTGCGCAGCCAAGGGCTCGTACGCCCTGTCCGGCGACGCGGCATCTTCGTGGCCGACCGCCCCAACCTCGTACGCATCTCACCCGAGCGCCAGCTCCAGAACCCGGAGGTCACCTTCGGCACGGAGTCAGAACGCAAGATCGAGGTGGACCGCCAGGAGGAGCGGGTCAGTGCCTCCGAGGAGGTAGCGGAGGCCTTCGGCATCACGCAGGGCGACGAGGTGAAGCTCGTGGTCACGCGCGTGGCCGAGAGCGGACGCCCGATCTCGATCTCCGACACCTACCAGCCCCTGGACGCGCCCGACCTCTCCGCGGCTACCGACCTCGAAGAGACACTTTCCGACCAGTTGCCGTCAGCGGTCCACGCCGAGTGGTTGCGCACCACTCCCGGCGATCTCGTGAGGTCAGTGCGTCAGCACTTCATCACCGACGATGGCCGGGCCATCATGGTTTCTCACGTCTCGTATCCGATGGATCGATACGACGCGTTCGTGTTCAGAATGAAGATCACGCGCGAATCTTGACCACCAGGTCATGCCAGAACCGTCTGGGCTGAATCTGAGCACATCGGATTCAGCCCAGACCGCTCTTCAGCGCCGAACCCAGCCTTGCGCCACGTCCAGCAAGTTCCACCACGCAACAAAGCCAGGGTCTTCGGACTCCAGCTCCCACGCGGCAGACAGCGCGTCGAAGAAGGCATCGTCACCCGTCATCCCACCCTTGGGCTGCCCGATGAAGATCAGGCGCGAGCCGCCCGCCTCCTCGAAGGACCGCAGGACCTCCGACGCCATCGTGTTGCCCCAGCCTGGCGGCCAACACAGGAACAGCACCGCGTCGCCGTAGCCGTCCTTGTTGGCCTCGAACTCCGCCAGGTCACCGACGTGATGCCAGACAACATCCGCCTGTCCCGCGGCCCGCGAGAACGAAGCGTTCTCCGTCTTGTCTGGTGGCTCGAAGTCGTAGGCAGCGACGTTGACCCCGCCGAGGGAGAGCTGTTCGGCCCAGTACCCGCGCCCAGCGCCGTGCTCGACGAGCTGCCGACCGGCACAGAAGTCCGATACCCATTCGACGGTCTGCGGCGATGGGATCGCGTACGCGTAGATCTCCTGTAGCGCCATCTGAGCGTAGGCGAGTCGGCCGCTTCCCTCCGCATTGCCACCGTTGACCACTTTGCGGCCTTCGTGTTCGTTCACGAATGGAGCAACGAGGTCCCAGTAAGGATTGGCGCTTACGGTACGGTCACCGGTCACGTAGTGAACGAATCGCAAGTCGAATGCTGCGTCGACTTGAAGATTCCCAGTCCCCGGCAAAGTCGGAGCCATTTCGAGGTAGTCGCTGACCTTCGGGAACTCGGCACGTAGGCGATCCTCGTCGTCCAGCAGTGCGAGCAGTTCCCCACGACGTTCCGCAGTCAGTGCAAGTTCGTCCACCTGTCCATTCTTGCATCAGATTGGCGCACTCACCACCTCGACCAGTCAGGTGCTCGATAAGCCATGTGACACACGCGTGACCGCGCTACAGTTCGTAGTCGTTGCTAGTTTTGATGATGTCGACTCCGCGCTATCTAATCACTTGTATCGACTGCTGCAAAGTGGTCGGGATCCAAATGGCCTGCCTGGAGGAATGGACGGCAAGTTGCAGGAAACATGGCAAGCGCACCCATGAACCTGGCTTGTGTCAGTACGGTTCGATGTCATCGCCGTCGCCCAATTCTCGTTCTGCCTCCGATGGTTCAATCGCAAGCGTTGGTTCGGGTTCAATCTCTCGATCGCGAAATAGGTGTGGTATGGGTTCCATCTGTCGTGTGCGTTCTACGCCCACGATCTCTGCAACCAAGTCAATGGCAGCTTCCTCATCTTCCACATCCACTGTATTAGCGTACCGTTCGATAATATCAATTTCGCCTTCATTTCGACCAAATTTGTCTCGACGATAGAATGCCAAGAAGCTCAATGTAGTGTCTACTCGGTATGCTGCTTCTGCGCGCGCAAAGAACGAGTATGCATAAGGCGGACTGGAGACGTTATCCATGAGGTGCATCCGGCCATTTTGATACCCAAACCTGAATCGGATGTTATCTTGGATTGAGTTACCGCCACGCGGCCCTCCCGCAAAGACACCTGGGACTGTGACGTTCTTGTTGAAATGCGCCGGTACGCTTTGAAGGATTCGATCAACCTGCTCCGCAAAGGAGTCAGGGTGATCCTCTGCAACAGAAGATGTACGGCCTTCTCTATTTGGATCGGCAACTACCTCTTGGTACAACGCGTCTAGCTCCACATCGATATTCTCCGGGGATACGTCAAATATGACGCCGCCGCGGTCTATATAATACGGATAGTCAGGTCGACGCAGCCGACTGCGTTTGACATCTTCCCAATGTCCAGAAGCAGCTTTGCGACGAAAATATGCGATCCATTCTTTGTAATTCTGCAGATCGTTGACACGAGTTCGTACTGATCGACCATCAACTTTGCCAGGCTCTTGCTCGGCGAAGAATCGAACTCTGGCAATGCCCTCAACAATTAGCGCTACACCAATATTACGCGGTTCGCCCCGTTTAAGATCTGGCAAGTATCGGATGACGTCCCAGTCGGCGTTCATGAGATGTTCTCCTCCGACGTCTCACCCGCGGTCTTCGCGTCTTCTTTGAAGCGCATTAACGCTGATACGAGCCGCGTGATTACTTGCGCACGCTCGCAGAGGAACGTCTGTAATGCACCAGCGTGCTCCTTGCTGATAATTTCGTATTTCACCGTCGGCCAGATCGCTGCTCGTATCGCCTGCGGTTGAACACCCCTGACGCGTCCACACCAGTGGCTTACGTCGTCCCGATTGACATGGTGGCTAAATATATGATTGCTAAGAGTTTGCTGCACGCACTGCTCAATAATCTCTTTAGGGTTCTCACCTTTAGGGCACAAGGCAGACGCATGGTCTATGAGCCATAGTCCTACCGTTGAGCTGTAAATGATATTGTCTTCATGTCGGTCGTCATTTAGGATCCAAGTGTCAAATACAAGAGTGCCTGCGGTGAATTTGGGTTCTTCGGCGCAGATCTTCTCCGTGTCCGCCGGGGGCGGAGATTCTCGCATGACCAAGGGGGTTACCCAGTATTTTTCGGTCGAGTCATAGCGCGTCGCGAAGTCGCCGGGAGGGCTAGGCAGGCCGATGATCGCAGCCAGTCTAGCGCAAATATACTCGTTTGCTAGGTCATATGTTTCTGGTCCGACCTCCTCCTTTAAGAGGGCTTGAACCGTCCATAGCAGCGGTCCCGTCCTGCTCACTCCGTCGAGAGGGCCAAGTATCTGCTTCACCTTGAAGCCAGGTTCGAGACGTGCCACAGCAACTCCCAATCGTTTCGCTTGACGCATGCAGCGCTGCGCTCAACAGACGCAGAATAACTCAATTGTGGCGGTGAGGTCATCTTGTGAACGCGGGCAGCGCTCATGCCGTCACTTCCTGCAATCAGGCGGCTGCAAACATGCCATACGGTCTGGTTGCACCCCATGCTTGGCCGCGTGGGTCATCTCTCGTGATGACCTTGCAGCGGTCTATACCTCGTAGCGATACCAGTCCGGCCCGTTAGGACGGAACGTGTGGGCCACTGACATGTCAACTCCCTCTGACTGCACGTTGACTGGTACGCGCACAGGAAGCGAGGATCCGACCCGTCGCCAGCGCAAGCCAGCGGCGTCGGTGAACCCGATGACCGCTTCCACTCGCTGCGAAGGCCCCACAGCGTTTGACGCGAGGGCTGGTCGGTAAGTAGTCGTGACAAGCAGCATGTCTGTGCCGTCAGTCCGCAGCACGCTGGGCGCGCCCTGGTACTCCGTGTACGCAGGAACGTCGGCGACCTCGCCACCCTTCTCAGGATGGACAAACTCTTCTAAGCGCGGGTCAAGAATGAGGGCTGCGCTGTGGTTGGTGATTCTCACAGTGAGGTCATAGTGGCTACTGAATTCTGGATCGTCCCACTCGCTAGGGGTGAACTCGACCGTCACCAACCTGGCCTGCTGGATCTCACGCTCTGCCTGGTCCTCGCGCGCCTGCTGAGCAGCCTTGGCTATCTGGACCTCTCGCTCGGCTTGCTCGGCGCTAGAGCGTCTGGCGGCCTCATCAGCCTGCAGGCGCGTCGTGAAAACCGCCACGGCCACCGCGAACAGGGCCCCCACGGTCCCGGACCAGGCGGCGAGCGCCCCCCACCATTCGACGGCATCAGGACGCCAGCTACGACGACACCGACTGCAACGACGCAGATGCCCGCAAGCGCGCCGCGCTGCGCCCCGACCAGCGCCGCACGTTGTGGATAGTCAACAACGTCTCTTCTTGATCTTCTGGTCACACCCAGTGCATCGCGCCTCACCGGCCCGCGTTTCGCAATGGCGGCCTGACACGTCGCGTCTCTTCCCCGGGTCCGCAGCAGCTGTGACTTGTCGGCGCGTCAATGTGGTGTTGCCGACCTGCAACGAAGCGTCCGGCGCATCTTTGAGTGTTCGCCGCACAACTACATAGGCGTAGATCCTATTGATTAGGACCACAGCCACAGCCACAAACGGCGCATTCGCCAAGAGTTGGCTCCACACGACGCCACCAGCCCTGCACGCAGCAACCCCGGAAAGTTGCTACGGCTTGTGTGTCGCGTGCCGTAGGCCATCTGCGCTGGCGATTAAGCCTTGGTTCTCTCGAAACTGCGCACCAAACTCCGGGTTGAGCGCTGCCTGGTTGGTGGGCGTATCAGCTCGCCAACCAGGGGCGCTCATGGCGCTCATCAGCACTCAAGTCTGGCGCTGGAAACCAGCACGCATGCAAGAGTACACGCTTTGTGTGAGCCGAGCCATGCGCAACTGTCCCACACCGCTGCCGTCGGGCCGTCTCGCTAGCTACGGGCGGTCCGCCCTCCAGTTGAAAGTATCAAGTACTCGCGACACATCAAGGTGGATAAAGTAAGCCGGTTGTTCGCATGCTGCTGAATTCGGCTCTAGGGGATCAAGGCGGCGCGCAAACGCGCCGCGCGGGCGGACGGCCTGCCGCTCCGCTCACGGCCGCCGCCCGCCACCCACAAAGCGACGCCACCCAACAGCCCCGAGCCATGGCACCAGCGACTCACCGCGGCCGTCCCCTCGAACAGCCGGTGATCCTTTAACACCGGCCTGCCGCCATCAAGGGCGCTCCTCCGTCGCGTCGCTGCGCGATGGGCTGCGCCCACCCTTGACATCGACGACCCGGCGCTACCCGACGGCCCGTGCGAAGGAACGGACCGCACCAGGCCACCACCTCCGGGAGCACCAGCCATGCGCCGCCACGTCAGCACCCACCAACTCGTCCTCTGGCCGCGCCACGAGATCACCGAGGCATGGGCGCCAACCGGCATCACCCACCCTCCCCGGACAGACGAGACCCCCGACGACGGGACCAGGCCAGATCGCGTCATCGGGGGTCAGCGGAAGTCGAGGCGGCCTCTCAGCAGGGTCACGTCCGCCCTCCGCTGTGCCCACGGGCGGGAGCGGCGAGGGAGTGCAGCGCGGAGCCGGACGGGCGGCCGTGGCAGAGCCCTCAGGGCAGAAATAGGGCACAGCTGTCCGTGAATGTCCGTGGATAGCCGGACACGGCCGGACAGGCCATGATCATTTGGTGAGAGAGTTTGGCCTGGTCAGAGACCGAAATGCCAGATGGGAGAGGGGCGCCCACGGCAGGATTTGAACCTGCGACACCTGCCTCCGGAGGGCAGTGCTCTATCCCCTGAGCTACGTGGGCTCGTCTTGCGACTTCGGGAAGCTTAGCGCATGCGGTTTCGGGGGTTGCGGCTACCGTGGCTTCATGGGTCGACGGTGGGTGGAGTCGGGTGGGGTTCGGCTTGCTGTTTATGAGGACGGGCCTGTTGACGGGGTGCCCGTCGTGCTGGTGCACGGGTATCCGGACAACGCCTCGGTCTGGGACGGGGTGGTCGCCGAGCTGGCCGGGCGGTTCCGGGTCGTGCGGTATGACGTGCGGGGGACCGGGGAGTCCGGGGCGCCCGGCTCGCGTGACGGGTATCTGATCGAGCGGCTTGTCGAGGACCTTGCCGCCGTTGTCCGTAGTGTCGCTGACCGGCCGGTGCACCTTGTCGCGCACGACTGGGGGTCCATCCAGGCCTGGGGCGCGGTCAGTGACCCCGACCTGCGTGGGCTTTTCGCCTCCTACACCTCCATCTCCGGGCCCGACCTCGATCACCTGGGGGCCTGGATGCGGACCGCTGACAAGCGGCGGGTGCTTCGGCAGCTCGTCCACTCCTGGTACATCGGGGCCTTTCAGGTTCCTGTGCTGCCCGAGCTGGTGTGGCGGGTTCCCGGTCTGCGGCGGAAGTTCCACGCCACCTACCGGGACGCCAGCAACGGGGTCGAGCTGTACCGGGCCAACATGGTCGGGCGGCTTTCTCGGCCCGGCGCCCGGCGGACCGACGTTCCTGTCCAGCAGCTCGCGCTCACCCGGGATCCGTTCGTCACGCCGTCGATCCTCGAAGCCGCCGACCCGTGGTGTGCGCGGCTCTGGCGGCGGCCCGTCGCCGCCGGGCACTGGGTGGTTCGGGACAACCCGCGGCTCGCCGCTCGGATGGTGGTCGAGTTCGTCGACCACCTCGGCGGGAACACCGCGTCCCGGGAGCTTGCCAGGGCCGTTGTCGGGGAGCGCCGGGCCGCGTTGGGTGGGCGGCTCGCCCTCGTCACCGGGGCCGGCAGTGGGATCGGGCGGGCCACCGCCGTCGCGCTCGCCGCCGAGGGGGCCGAGGTGTTGTGCGTCGACATCGACTTCGACGCCGCCACCCGGACCGCCGCCGACGTCGAGGGCGCCGCCTTCCAGCTCGACGTTGCCGACGGGGCCTCGACACAGCGGCTCGCCGAGCACGTTCTTGCCGAGCACGGTGTGCCCGACCTGGTGATGGCCAACGCGGGGGTCGCGGTCGCCGGGTCGTTCCTCGACACCGGCGTCGAGGACTGGCAGCGGGTCCTGGACGTCAACGTCTGGGGCGTCATCCACACCCTGCGTGCGTTCCTGCCGCCACTCGTCGAGCGCGGGGAGGGCGGCAACGTGGTCATCACCGCCTCGGCCGCCGGATACCTGCCGCTGCCGTCGCTGCCCGCCTACGGGACCACCAAGGCCGCCGTCCTGATGCTGGGGCAGTGCCTCGCCGGGGAGCTGGCCTCCGACGGGATCGCGGTCAGCACGATCTGCCCCGGGTTCGTGCACACCAACATCACCTCGGCCGCGCGCTTCGCCGGGACCGGTGCCGACGAGGAGAACGAGCTGCGGGCGCGGGCCACCGAGCTGTACCGGCGGCGCGGGTTCGGGCCGGAGAAGGTGGCCGCCGCCGTGGTCGCCGCGGTCCGGGACGGGCGGACCGTGGTGCCCGTGACCGCCGAGGCCAAGGTCGGCGCGGTCGCCAACCGGATCTCACCGGCCGCCACCCGGGCCATCCTGCGTGGTATCGGGCGCCGGATGTGAGCGTGCCATCGTGTGCGGGTGGACCACCTCAAGCGACTGCTCATCGCGGCCATCAACGAGCGGAGTGGCCATCAGGTCGGTTCCGACGAGCTGATCCGGACAGCGCTCGACGCGCTGATCGGGGGAGTCGACACGCCTGCGCTCCGGCAGTTGGCGGGGCTCACCCGCGGCGAGGAGCCCGAGGCCCACGACCTCTTCGAACAGGTCATCCACGAACTCGACCTCGCGCCCTCGTTGCCGGACCACCCCGCGGACGCGCGGTGGGTGCTCATTCGCTGGTGGTGCCGGTTGATCGTCGACGGCGACCTCTCCCCGGTCGAAGGTGGGCAACGCATCTCGACCATGTGGAGCGAGGTGGGGTATGCGGACGCGATACGTCCCATCGTCGGTGCGGTCAGCCAGTGGGAGGACTGGACCGAGCACTACGACGTTGCCCGTGAGACCTGCGCCGAGGAGATCGTCGCGGCGGCCCAGCAGTTGCTCGACCGGACCTGACCACGTTCCCGGGGCCGGGCACCGGCTTCCCACAGGTTCTAGACTCGGGGCGGAGGGGTGCCATGACGGATGAGGAGCTTGTCGTCGAGTTCGCGCTTGCGCGGCTCGACCATCCGGGCCTCGACCTCGGGGAGGTCGCCGCCGTTGTCGTCGCGCGGCTGGGGACCGACCGGATGCTCGAGTTCGCGGCACGCAACCTCGCCACTCGCGGGGAGTTGCGCGGGGCCGCCTTCCCCTGCGCCGTCGAACACGTGCTGCGGGTCATGTTGCTGCTGCGTGGCCCCGTCGACTGACGGTGCCGCCCGGCGGGACACCGGGCGGCACCGTGTCGTCACAGTGGTTGCACCCAGTACGGCCTGACGGAGATCGTGCCGTTCGCGGCCGCGCCGCGGAGAGTGCCGGACGTGGCGGTCGACAGGGTGTACCAGGAGTCCACGTAGTCGGGGTCGTCGACCCACCATGAGTCCGGGATCGCGTTCAGGATCGCGCTGACCAGCGGGATGTACACGCCGCCGTCGACGATGGTCAGCAGCGCCTGGCTCAGTGCCAGCGCGAGCTCCCGGTAGTTGGTGCCGCCGTCCTCCTCCATGAGCACCAGGTCGGCCAGGTTGTACTTGTACGACGAGAAGTGGACCAGCAGCTGGCCGGGGTAGTAGGTGGTGCCGTCGTGGTCCAGGTACGGCATCTCGACGGTGTCGACCTTGACCTTGCCGTCCTGGCCGAAGCCCGCCGCGATGGCGAAGATCTCCGCCTTGCCCTTGTGCCACGGTTCCATGTCGTCATCGAGACGGATCGACGTCACCTGGGTCGCCCAGTAGCCCGCCGCCGCCCGGGGCTGCGTGGCCTGGCCGCGTTCCGACAGCGTCGTGCGCATCACGGCCATGCCCATGGTCACCGCCGCCCCGGTGTCGACCTCCACCAGGTAGACGGGGCGGTCGGGGACCCTGTCCGGGGACAGGAGCACGCGGTTGGCCGCCCGGTCGTAGGCGGTCACGCTGACCCCGGTGTCGTCGCTCGGGGAGGACGCCACCAGCGGCGCCACGCCCCGGCGCAGCGCGGGGACCATGCCGGGGTCCGCAAGCCGGACGGTGAGCAGCGATGCGCCGTTCTGCGGCAGGCCCTTCGCGGCGAGGACGGTGCGGTTCGCGGCGCGGACGGCCCGGCCCAGCGGGCTGGTCTCCGGAGCTCTGGCCAGGTTCACCGCGCGGTCCGCGGTGGC
Source organism: Actinophytocola glycyrrhizae (assembly GCF_042653545.1). Classification (NCBI taxonomy): domain Bacteria; kingdom Bacillati; phylum Actinomycetota; class Actinomycetes; order Pseudonocardiales; family Pseudonocardiaceae; genus Actinophytocola; species Actinophytocola glycyrrhizae. The sequence goes on along the minus strand of NZ_JBHSIS010000010.1, from coordinate 663,814 downwards.
CGGGAACAGGTTCCTCGCGTCGGCCGCGAACTCGCCAGCCAGTTGGCGGGCCAGGCGGTCGGTGACCACGCCGACCGGGTCGGCGGGCACCGGTTTCGCTTGTGCCGCCGGGGCGGCCAGTACGCCGACGGCGACCACGGCGGCGGTGAGTGACGAGAACGCCAGGCGGATGGGACGTGACGACAACACAGGTCGTGCCTCCTCGGGCTCCACGTGCAGGGTGGGCGTGGGCCATCTGAAAGTAAGACGAACTTTCATATTTGCTGTCAACGCATCGGCGACGGATGCGGCCACTGGACGGCGAGGATGCGGCCTATCGGCCGCCGCCGACCGGGCTCGTGATCGGACGGTTGGCGGGTGACGGCGTGGGTCCTCGTCTCAAGACTCGAAGGCATCCCTTCAACCCTGCGGAGGAATTCGACATGATGTGGAGATTGCTCGCCGGTGCCGTACTGGCCGGCGCGTTGGTCACGACCGGTCTGACACCGGCCGTGGCCGCGCCACCCCCGGACCTCGAGACCGCGGTCACCGACTCGATGCTCGCCAAGGCGCGGGTGGCGTCCGAAGCCGAGCCGGTCGTGACCACCACCAGGAAAGCGGCGGGCTGGGCGTTCGGGACCGCGGTGCTCGCCACCGGGCACGAGGTGGACCGCCATCCCGAGGGCTGGCTGTTCGTCGCAGAACGGACGGGGAAGGGCTGGCGCGTGGCGCTCGAGGGCGAACCCGCGTTCGCCGAGCTCACCGGGCGCGCGCCGGTGGTCCAGGCCGGGGAGCGGGCCAGGCTCGCCGGGCTCGGCGGACAGCCGGGCGTCCAGGCGGGCAACGACCTGCGCACGGGCATGGCGTTGCCGTATGCGGTCGGGCAGAGCTGGTACATGTACGGGGGGCCGCACGGCTGGTCCGGCACCCCGGCGCCGTGGAGCTCACTCGACCTCGCGGGCGGTGACCAGCGGGTGCTGGCCGCGCGGGCGGGCACCGCGTACACGATGTGCACCGGCTGGCTGCGGGTCATCCACGACCGCGGCTACTCGACCGACTACTACCACCTGTGGAACAACATCTGGGTCGACGGCGCGGGCGTCAGCCAGGGCACGTTCCTCGGCAACACCGGCACGGACGTCACCTGCGGCGGTTCCGCGTCCGGCAGGCACGTGCACTTCGCGCTGCGGCAGCACAGCGCCTACGTCGGGATCGGCAACCACAACCTCGGCAAGTGGGTGCCGCAGAACGGCGGCGCCGCCTACCAGGGGTCGGCGCTGCACGGCAGCACCCGCGTCTACGCGGGCGGCGCGCTGTACAACTACGGCGCGCTCGGCTTCAACCAGGGCGTCATCGACGCGAACGGCGGCACCGCGGTGAACAAGCGGTCCGGGCCGGGCACCGGCTACGGCGTCGTCGGTTCGGTCGCCGACGGCGCGACGGTCACGGTGTCGTGTTCCGCCAATGGGACCTCGCACGCGGGCCGGTGGGGGACCACCAGCCTGTGGAACCGGCTGACCGACGGCACGTGGGTGACCGACGCGTTCATGTGGACGGGCGTGAACGGCGCCGTCAACGGCAGCTGCTGACACAAAGCAGGGGCCCGGCAAGGTAAACCGGGCCCCTGCTCGCAGCCCCGCCCTGACGGCACAACGAGTGCCGTCAATGGGCCGTTCAGGGCGCCCAGCGCCCTGAACGCGCCTTTCAGGGCATTGCCACGCCGTCAACGCGAACCCGGGCGCTCCGCGTAGCGGGCCCGCAAGCCACGCAACCCCGGCGGTGGCGCAAGCCCACCACGCAGGCAGACCCGCCCAACCGCCGCCAACCCACCCCTCCGCCACCCCCGAGACCTGCCCGTCCGGCGAGGACAAATTCACAAGGAGCCAGCACCGACCCCGGGCCGGGAGCCACACGACACCGGTGCGCGCACTGTTGCGGCGCACCCCGCGAGGATCACGTCCGCTGTGCGCTGTGCACCAGGTCGTCGCAGAAGGCGGCGATGTCGTCGCCGACGACTTCCAGGGCTCCCTTGCCTGCCGCGACGCCCTCTTCGAAGAAGTCGATGATCCCGGCGAGGAGGTTCCCCTCAGGCAGGTCGACCGCTCCCACCTTGAAGACGTACTTCTGCATCTCCTTGTAGACGATCCGGTAGTCCGGTGGGAGTGCCTTGACCCGCGCCGTGTGCGCCCGCCACTGCTTCTTGCCCTCGATGATGTCGTGGATGCCCATGTCAGCCTCCCAGCCGGGCCAGTTTCCGTGCGACGTTCCTGTTCAGCTGCTCGCGCCACCGGTCGCGGTAGCTCCGGCCGCCTTCTCCGTCGGCCAGGGCCGCGCAGAAGCCCTTGATGTCCTCGCCCAGCACGTCGCGAACGTTCTGCCCGTCGGCCGCGGTCTCTTCGAGCAGGCCCAGTGCGCCGTCGAGAACCGGCATCAGGTTTCGGCCCGTGAAGTCCGAGTACGGGAAAAGATGGGCCTTGACCTCTTCCCACGCTGCCCGGTGGTCGGCAGGCAATGCCTGGGCCCTGGCTTCGAGCGCCTTCCATTCCCTCGTGAGATCGCTGCCGGTGACGGTCTCCCAGAAATTCATCTCCCGCTCTCCTTGAGCTTGGCGATCCGTGCGGTGATGTACTCCCATTTCGCCCAGAACGTCGCGAGTTCCTCGCGTCCCGCCTCGTTGAGCGCATAGAACTTTCGCGGCGGGCCCATCCCTGACGGTCGTTTCGTCACCTGGACGAGCCCGTTCTTCTCCAGTCGCATCAGGATGGTGTAAACGGTTCCCTCGACGACGTCGGTGAAGCCGAGTTCGTTCAGCCTGCGCGTGATGGCGTACCCGTAGGTCTCCTCGCTGCCGATGATCTCGAGCACGCAGCCCTCGAGCGTGCCCTTCAGCATCTCCGTCAGGTCGTCCATCGTGGGTCTCCGGTCCTCCGGGTACTCGGTGATAACGAGTACCACTACACAGTAGCACCGAGTACCGGACACGCGCAGCCTCGGGGAGCGAGTCCGGCTCGCGCACTCGATCCGAGCAGTGGAGAACGCTCCCCCATGAAGAAACGGCCGAGGCAACGACGCTCGTCGTCCACGGCCGTCAACTTGTCCGCAAGGGGAGGCGGCGGCTGACGGGCGCGTCCTGGGCCGGACGCGCCCGCCTGCCGTCAGGTCAGTGCACGCCCGCGCCGGAGGTCACGATCGACTTCACGTTCGCGGCCGTGTCCGTGCCGTAGGAGTACGGGATGCCCGCGACGCTGCCGCCGGTCTGGCCGGCGCCGGAGTTGACCTTGTAGTTGTCCCGCGCCACGAGCGAGCCCTCGTCGGAGCTGCCCTCGCCGAGGTGGTACGGGTCCTCGACGTTCTCGAAGTAGTTCTTCTCCACGAGGACGCCCGCGTTCTCGGTCGACGCGACGCCGTAGCTGCCGATGTTGCGGTAGTAGTTGTTGAACACGTGCACCGGGTTGCCGAACCGGACGCGCGGGTTGCGCTGGTTCACGCCGTCGAAGTAGTTGTGGTGGTAGGTCACCCGGAGCTTGCCGCTGTCCTCGCCCGAGTTGCTGTCGCTGTGGCCGAGGAGCGCGTTCTTGTCCTGGTTGTGGAATCGGTTCCAGGACACGGTGATGTTGTCGGACGCGCGTTTGATGTCGAGGTTGCCGTCGTTCGCGTCGGACAGGTTGTTGTGGTCGATGAACACCCTGGTCGAGTACTGGACGTTGATGTTGTCGTCGCCGGAGCCGGTGATCGTCAGGTTCTGGATGATCACGTTGCTGACCTTGCTGATGTTCAGGCCGCCGCCGGTGAGCCTGCCGGACGTGCCGAGGCCGACGATCGTCTTGTTGGACGCGACCTTGTTCATGCCCGACAACGAGATCGTGCCGCTGACCTGCACGATGGTCGGCGAGCTGCTCTGCACGGCGGACAGGAACGCGCTGGTCGACGACACGGTGACGGTCTGCCCGCCCGCGCCGCCGGTCGTGCCGGCCCCGAAGCCGATCGGTGCCGCGTAGGCACGCACGTCGGCCCCCGCGGTGCCGCCGGTCATGGCCACGGTGACCGCGCCTGCCGCGAGCATGCTCGCCGCGGCGATGCCCGCGATGGTTTTGCGCATGGTGTTCCTCCTCGTTGAGTTACCTGCCGATCGAGAAAACGTCGTGCCGTTCGCACAGACGCGCCACCACGGCGCTCACCACCGCGCACGAAATCGGATGGTCCGGGGGTGAGCGTTGCGGTCTGGGAGCGCTCCCAATGAACCGTACTCAGTGTTAGCACCAGTTCGGGACAGGTGTCAACCAGGAATGCGCTTGCCTAGCGGTAAACGGATCTTGGCGAGGGCTGCTACGGCGGTCCGGCCGGATCATGAGAGCGTTCACATCGTCACGCACTGTTGACGAGACGTGGCCGACGGTTCTAGCCTGCATGAGGAAAACGCTTTCCCGTCGAAGGGGTGGCAACGATGCCTCGACCCGTCGAACCGCCACGTGCCGGCAATGCCTGTGGCAGAAGAACATTTCTCACGTTGGCCGGTGCGGCCGGCGCCGCGCTGGCCGGTGCGCCACCCGCGGGCGCGGCCGCGTGGGAGACCGTCCTGTCCGGCTCGTTCGCCAACCGAGCCGCACTCGAAGCGGGCTGGCACTACCGCTACCCGTGGGGCTCGGACCACAACGGCAGCGCCAGGATGTACGCCAGCTCCAGCGACATCAACCACGTCTACCTGGAGACCTCTGGTGTCCTGACCATCAAGGCGACCCGCATCGACTGGGACGAGGGCAACAGCTCCGCGGACCCGTATCTGCCGATCCGGTACCACTCCGGTGCGCTGCACGCGCGGCAGCAGGTGGTCGTCACCGACCAGTTCCCGAACTGGGAGGTGAAGGGCGAGTTCCAGGCCCCGGCGACCAGGGGTGCGTGGCCGGCGTTCTGGCTGACCGGCGTGAACAGCTGGCCGCCGGAGAGCGACATCCTGGAGTTCAAGGGGGACAACAGGAACTGGTTCAACACCTACCGCAACGCGAGCGGCGGCTGGTCGAACACGATCGTGAGCGTGGCCAACCCGGGCGCGTGGCACGGCTACCGCGCGTGGATCACGAAGGCCAACGCGACCGACGTCGACATCCACTACTACCTCGACGGCAACTGGGTCGGGCAGCACCGCGGCGCGAACTTCGTCGGCCGGCCGATGTGGCTGATCCTGAACCTGCAGATGGAGGGCTCGTCCGGGTCCCCGGGACCGGCGGGGGCCACGTACTACCGCGCCAGAAACGTCTACATCGGACGAAGCCGGGTGTAGCCCGCCGAGGTCGGCGTTACCGTCAGGTCCGACCGGCCTGCCGGCCGCCGCCGTCCAGGTCCGGGGAGCAGAACGCGCCGCCAAGGCGGCCCAGGTACCGCTCGTCTGCCTGCGGCACCTCGTCGGCGTACACCTCGGCGTCGTCCCGGGGGTGGTAGCCGATGGCCCGCGCCTCCGCCAGGCTCCACCAGCGGCGGGTGTTGTCGGAGACCCCCCACACGACCTTGAAGCCCGGCTCCGGAGTGGACAGTGCCGCCGCCACGAGGTCGGCCGCGTCCCTCGGGGAGAGCCAGGTCTCCAGCATGCGGGTGTCGAGTGGTTTCGCGAAACAGCCGCCGATGCGCAGGCACACCACGTCCATCCCGTATCGGTCGTGGTAAAGGCTGCCGAGCGCCTCACCGGCTACTTTGGACACGCCGTAGTACGTGTCCGGGCGCGGGAACAGGTAGTCCGGGGCCTCCTGGCCGTCCCTGGGGTGGAAGCCGACCGTGTGGTTGGTGCTCGCGAACACCACGCGCGGCACGCCTGCCCGGTGTGCCGCCTCGAAGACCTTGTAGGTGCCGTCGATGTTGACCGACAGGATGTCGTCCCAGGCGTGTTCCGTCGACAGGCCGCCGAGGTGCAGGACCGCGTCCACGTCCTGGCACGCCTCGACCATGGCGGGCAGGTCGGTGACCGACGCCTGGACGCGTTCCGCGCCGTCACCGGTGTCCGGCAGTTCCGCCACGTCCAGTAGGCGCAGGACCCGGTCCGGGTGGGCCAGCAGCGGACGCAACAACGTGCCGACGCCGCCCGCCGCGCCGGTGATCAGAAGACGCACGATCAGTCCCTCCTCAGCTTGCCGTGCCCGCGAACAGTGTCGCCGAACGAACGGCCCGATGCCACGAAAAGACGCTTCAGGTCATCGAGTGTCACCGCGTCTTTCACGGCCGGTCGCCAGCCAGGCCAGGGGTTCCTTGCCGGACACCACCGTGCTCGTCAGGGTGCCGACCTCGCCGACCGTGATCGCGACCCGGTCCCCGGCGGCGAGGGTGAACGGCAGGTCGGGCACCAGCGCGGTGCCGGTCGCCAGCACCACCCCGTCGGGGAACACCTCGGCGCGGAACAGGTAGGCGACCAGCTCGTCGAACCCGCGGCGCAGCAGGGACGTGCTGGTCGCACCGGACCAGACCACCTCGCCGTCACGGTGGATCGTCAGCTCGATCGTGAGGGCGTAGGGGTCGGCGACCTCCCACACCGGCCGGACGCCGGGGCCGACGGCACAGCCACCCAGGTAGATCTTCGCCTGCGGGAGGTAGAGCGGGTTGACCCCTTCGATCGTGCGAGAGCTCATGTCGTTCACGACGGTGTACCCGACGACCTCGGCATGGCGGTTGACCACCAGGCCCAGCTCCGGCTCCGGCACGTCGATCTCGGAGTCGGTCCGCACCGACACGGACTCGCCGTCGCCGGTGACGCGCCAGCTCGCCGACTTGAAGAACAGCTCCGGCCGCTGCGCGTCGTACACGAGGTCGTACACGTCGGCGGCGCGCTCGCTCTCGGTGATCCGGGCCTCCCGCGAGCGCTGGTAGGTGACCCCGGCGGCCCACACCTCCATCCGCTGGTCCACCGGCGGCAGCAGCGCGACGTCGGCGGCCGCGTGGACGGCGCCGGTCGTGGCGAGCGCGGCACGCAGGTCAGCCAGCGGCAGCCCGAGCAACTCGCCGACACTCCCGACCGGCAGCTCGGTGACGGTGTCCGCGGCGCGGACACCGACGGCCGGGCGCTCGGCGCCCGGGGGAACGAAACGAACGATGAGCACGGCTGACCTCGCGTGTGGTGGGATGTCGTCGACCGGAAAGCTGGTTGGTGTCGGTGGGCACGTGCTGGTTACGTCGGACAGGTCCGGTCCCCGGCGCAGCGGCCCGCGCGACACGGTCCTCAGTGGGCTTGTGCGGTGACGGTCCTGCATCGGCAGGGGGTCGGCCCGCGCCGCCGGGCGAGCCCTCAGTCCGGGATCCGCGTCGCCGTGCCGGAGACCGTCACCCTGGCGTCGTCGGGGGAGACCTCGACCGTCAGTTCGCTGCGGCGCCCCATGTCCTCGCCCTGGATGATCGTGAACCTGGACGGGGCCCGGCCGAGTGCCCGCAGGTAGCCGCCGAACGCCGCCGCGGCAGCCCCCGTCGCCGGGTCCTCGACCACCCCACCCGGCGGGAACGGGTCCCGCGCGTGGAACTCCCGGGCACCGGCCTGCCAGAACAGGTGCACGGTCGTCCACCCGGCGCGCGCCATCAACGCCCGCAGCGCGGGGAAGTCGTAGTCCAGGTCCGCGAGCCGGGCCCGGCTCCCCGCCGCCAGCACGAGGTGGTCGTTGCCCGCGAACGCGACGTGCGGCGGCCACGACGGGTCGAGGTCCGACGGCAGCCAGCGCAGCGCCGTCAACGCCGACGTGATCTCCGCGGCCGTGGCAGGCCGGGTCCTCGTCGGCACACTGGTCAGGCTCGCCGTGCCCGTCGTCGTACGAACCGGAATCGCACCCGCGGGCGTTTCGAGAACCAGATCACCCGGACCGTCCCGATCGGCGAGGGCGACCGCCGTCGCGATCGTGGCATGGCCGCAGAACGGGACCTCCGCCAGCGGGCTGAAGTACCGGACGGTGAAATCGGGGCGGGTGCCGCCACAGACGAACGCCGTTTCCGAATAACCCACCTCCGCGGCGATCCGTTGCATCTCCGCGTCGGACAACCCGGCGGCGTCGAGTACGACACCGGCCGGGTTGCCCGTCGTCGGATCGGTGGTGAAGGCGGCATAGCGCAGGACCATGCCCCCAGTATCGAACGCGTCAGTACGGGAACTGGCGCCGGCCTCGGTGGACCGAGATCCACTTCAGCGTCGTGAACTCCTCGAGGCTCCAGTCGCCGTTGAGGCGGCCGAGGCCGGACTGCTTCTCACCGCCGAACGGCACGATCGTCTCGTCGTGGATGGTCGAGTCGTTGACGTGGATCATGCCGGTGTGGATGCGTTTCGCGAGCTCGACGCCGTGGTCGAGGTCGCGGGTGTGTACCGCGCCGGACAGCCCGAACCGGGTGTCGTTGGCGATCGCCACCGCCTCGTCCTCGGTGTCGAACGGCACCAGGCACGCGACCGGGCCGAACATCTCCTCCTGCATCACCGGCATCTCCGGTGTGACGTCGGTCAGCACCGTCGGGTGGAACAGCGTGCCGTTCACCTCGCCGCGCAGCAGCGGCCGCGCGCCTTGCGCGATGCCCTGTTCCACCAGCGCGGCCAGGTTGTCGGCCTGCCGCTGGTTGATCAGCGGGCCGAGGATCGTGGCCTCGTCACGCGGGTCGCCGACCGGCAACGACGCCGCCTTCGCCACGTATTTCTCCGCGAACTCGTCGAACACGTCGCGGTGCACGAGGACCCGGTTGGCCGCCATGCAGACCTGGCCCTGGTGGGTGAAACGGCTGAACACGGCCGCGTCCACCGCCAGTTCGAGGTCCGCGTCCGCCAGCACGATCAGCGCGCTGTTGCCGCCCAGCTCCAGCAGCGGCTTCTTGAAGTTGCGGACCGCCACCTCCGCGACGTGCCTGCCCACCGCCGCCGAGCCGGTGAACGAGATGACGCGCGGCACCGGGTGCTCGACGAACGCGTCCCCGATCACGGGGATCTCGGTGATCACGACGTTCAGCAGTCCGGCGGGCAGCCCGGCCGCCTCGAAGATCTCCGCGATGAGCGTGCCACCGACGATCGGGGTGTCCTCGTGCGGTTTCAGCACGACCCCGTTGCCCGCGCCGAGCGCGGGGGCGACGGATTTCATGCCGAGGAAGAACGGGAAGTTGAAGGGGCTGATGACCCCGACCACGCCCACCGGGTCCCGGTAGACCCGGTTCTCCTTGTCGTCGATGGGGGACGGCAGTATCCGTCCCTCCATCCGCAGCGGGAAGGTGGCGGCCTCCTTGAGCATGTCGATCGTGAGGCCGATCTCGAAGTGTGCCTTCAACCGGGTGCCGCCGAGCTCGTCGATGATGATCTCGACGATCTCCGGCGTGTGGTCCTCGACGTAACGAACCGCCCGCTCGAACACGGTCCGCTTGGCATAGGGGTTCACCCTGTCCCACTCGGACTTGGCGCGTGCCGCGGCCTGGTAGGCATCGTCGACGTCGGCGACGCTCGCGCAGTTGAACTCCGCGATCGTCGACCCGTCGAACGGGTTACGGTCCACCAGGACCTTGTCCATCGCACCGGTGCGCCATTCCCCGGCGATGAATTGCTTGCTCCGCATATGCATCATGCTCCCGTCACGTTTTCCCCAGGTATAGAAACGGTGTGGCTTCGTAACCTATTGGTGGCGGGATCGAGTCGAAAAAGCGGGGTGGCCGGTAACTGACACTAGATCAGGTCAATTGCCGGTGCCATTACCACAGTTTTGCCATCCATTACACGCGATTCGGATCAAAACCCGAGGAATGCAGCCAGCGGTCCGCCGACTTCGCGGCGCGCTTGAGCGCGGAGCGCTCGCCGAGGTAGTCGCCTGCCATCCCGACGACCGGGAGCATGCCGAGCAGGCGGTGGTAGAACCGGCCGTGCGGGCGCTTCTCCAGCTCGCCCTGCACCGCGAGCAGCAGCTTCCCCTGCCGCCACAACCACTTCGCGGCCGGTTTCAGCCCGATGCGGCGGCCAGACGGTGGTTCTGGCGCGGCCTCCGGGTCGTCGGTGCCGTCACCGGCGGCCACGGCCGGGTCCAGTTCGCGGTCGAACAGGACCGAAGCCAGCAGCCGCACCCTGGTGACGCGGTCCTCGACGCCGTGTTCACCGGCGATGGCGCACAGCAGCAGGCCCTGCCCGGCCGCACCGAGCACGTCCTGCAACGGCAGCCGGTCGCCGAGCGCGCCGGCGAGCCCGGTGACGGACGCGGCGAGCGCGGTCAGCTTGCCGACCCGGTTGACCCACCAGTGCGCGCGCTGCTCGACGTTCATGCGCGCCCAGGACGCCGACCCCGGCCACCGCACCTCAGCGAGCCGGCGGCGCACCTTGCGCAGCAGGTTCTGGTCGACCTCCGCGTCGTCCGGCGCCACGTCCGCGTCGATGTCCCGCAGGCGCGGCAGCACGGGCTCACACCCACGCACGAACGTCCGCAGCACGGACGCGACGCGTTCGTCGGTGATGGGATCGGCCACGCGCACCGTGTACCCCGATTCGCGTGCGTGACACCCCGCGCACCACCGGAGCAATGCGGGACTCGATCGGGTGGCAGCCGTTCCGCCGCGACCCGGTCACCTGGCAGCGTCGGAGGGCATGAGACGGATCGCCGCGCTGGTCGCGGGCTTGCTGTTGGTGACCTTCGTCCTCGCGCCGCCCGCACAGGCGGCCCCGCTCTCGCTCACCGAGTGCTCGGCTGAGCTGTACGCGGGGGACGCCCGGCTCGGCCCGGCGCGGCTGCCGAGGCTGGGGAACGTCGGGGCCCAGCTGCGCGGGTACAACCGCACCGGATATCGCCCAGTGGACGTGTTCATGGACCGCTACTACGACGACGGCGGGGGTAGCTGGCGCTACCCGCCCGACGACGGCTACGCCATCGGCCAGGACGGCGAGCCGGTGAAGTGGGAGCAGACGCTGTCGCGCGGCTTCGAGATCGACCGGTACGGCAGCGAGTACGGCGGGTTCCTCGCCCCGGCCGGGCTGCCCTACACCACGCGGTCGATCCCGCCGTCGAACCTGGTCGGCACCCCGGCGGCTGGCTGCAACTACCACCGGTACGAGGTGCTGCGGCCCTTCGACGTGTGGGCGGGCCCGATCGCGCCGTGGTTCTACCAGACCGGTGGCGGGCTGCAGTACCAGCTCGCGGGCGCGCTGGTGCCCGGCGCACCGGCACGGCTCAACGTGTTGTGGCTGGTGGACAACGGTTACCTCGGCCGCGTGGTGTCCCCGTCCACGTAGACCCACCGGCCGTCGACCTTCGTGAACCGGCTGAGCTCGTGCAGGATCCCGGCGTGCGTGACGTGCTGGTAGTGCGCGCGGAACTCGACGGTGCCCTCGACGTGCAGCAGCCCGCCGCCGGTGCTGCCGAGGATCTCCAGGCGCACCCACTGCCGCTCCATGTCGAGGGTGAGCTCGCGCGGTCTGGTGTCGGGGTGCCAGCTTTCCAGCAGGTAGCCGGCGTCGCCGACCGCGAAGGCGCTGTAGCGGGACCGCATCAGCGCCTCCGCGGTCGGCGCGGCCACCGCACCGGAGTGCACGCGGCCGCAACACTCGTCGTAGGGCAGCGGTGTCCCGCACGGGCACCGGTTCGTCGTGGTTGGCACGCCACCATTCTCACCCGTCCCACTATCGGGTGAGGCACACCGGGGTCACGCCACGGCGGCCGGGACGCCGAGCAGCCGCCGGATTTCCCGGACCGCGGTGCGCCCGGCCCGGTTCGCGCCGACCGTGCTGGCCGACGGGCCGTAGCCCACCAGGTGCAGGCGCGGTTCGGCGACCACCCGCGTGCCGTCCATGACGATGCCGCCGCCCGGCGCGCGCAGGCCGAGCGGCGCGAGGTGGTCGAGCGCGGCCCGCCAGCCCGTGCACCACAGGATCACGTCGACGTCCAGTGTCGTGCCGTCGGCCCACGCCACGCCGCCCGCCACCAGCCGGTCGAACACCGGACGCCGCGCGAGCAGGCCTTTCCGCTGCGCCGCCACGATCTCCGGGGTCAGCGACAGCTCGGTCGCGGTGACCACGCTCTCCGGCGGCAGCCCGGCCCGGACGCGTTCGTCGACGCGGGCGATGATCTGCCTGCCGTACTCGTGGGTGAACGGTTCCGTGCGGAACTCCGGTGGCCTGCGGGTGACCCAGAACGTCTCGGCGACCTCGGCGAGCTCCAGTTGCAGCTGCACCGCCGAGGTGCCACCGCCGACGACCAGCACCCGCCTGCCCGCGAACTCGTCCGGACCGCGGTAGTCGGCGGTGTGGAGCTGCCTGCCGTCGAACCGGCCCGGGTAGTGCGGCCAGAAGGGGCGTGTCCAGGTCCCGGTGGCGTTGATCACGGCACGGGCCGAGAAGTCACCTGCCGAGGACTCGACGCCGAGCCGTTCACCGAGGTCGCGGACGGCGGACACGGTCACCGGCCGGTGCACGCGAAGGTCGTGCTCCCGTTCGTAGGCGGCGAAGTACGCGGGCACGGCGGCCGCGGCCCGCTCACCGGGGGCGGGCGGGGTGAACCGCGTGCCGGGCAGGTCGAAGATGCCGTGCACGGTCGCCATCCGCAGCGTCGGCCACCGGTGCTGCCACGCGCCGCCCGGCGCGGGGTTCGCGTCCAGCACCGCGAAGTCCATCCCGGCCCTGCGCAGGAAGTACGCGCTGGACAGCCCGGCCTGCCCGGCCCCGATCACCACCACGTCCGTGTGCGCCATGCCATGCACAACATCAATGGTGGCCAGGACATTTCCCGTCGCGGCGTGGACTGTGCGGATCGGACGGCGTTGTCGTTCCGCACGAGCCATTGTGGTCGAGTAGGGTTCGCATTCCGTGGGCGGCACAACGGAAACGGTGGAATGACCCATGGCCGCACTGACCATCACCATCGGTGCCGCGGTGCTCGTCGTGCTCGTGTTCTACACCGTCCGTGCGCTGCGCAGGGCGTCCCGCCGGATCGACCGGATCCTGGACGAGGAGCTGGACCGGCCGGAGGAGGACTGATGCGTCACGGAGCGTCCTCGGGCAGAGTGGGCACCATGGCAACTCAGGCACAGATCGGTGTCACCGGGCTCGCGGTCATGGGCCGCAACCTGGCCCGCAACCTCGCGCGGAACGGCTTCTCCGTCGCGCTGCACAACCGCACCCCGGCCCGCACCCGGTCACTCGTCGAAGAGCACGGTGACGAGGGTGTCTTCGTGCCGGCCGAGTCGGTGGCGGACTTCGTCGCGGCACTCGAGCGGCCGCGGCGCATCGTGATCATGGTCAAGGCCGGTGGGCCGACCGACGCGGTGATCGAGGAGCTGATCCCGCTGCTCGACGAGGGTGACATCGTCATCGACTGCGGCAACGCGCACTTCGCCGACACGCGGCGGCGCGAGGCGGCACTGCGCGAGCACGGCCTGCACTTCGTCGGCGCGGGTGTCTCGGGTGGCGAGGAGGGCGCGCTGCTCGGGCCGAGCATCATGCCCGGCGGCTCCAAGGAGTCCTACGCCACGCTCGGCCCGATGTTCGAGAAGATCGCCGCGCAGGTCGACGGCACCCCGTGCTGCGTGCACGTCGGTCCGGACGGCGCGGGGCACTTCGTCAAGATGGTGCACAACGGCATCGAGTACGCCGACATGCAGCTCATCGCCGAGGCGTACCACCTGCTGCGCGACGGGCTCGGCGCGTCGCCGAAGGAGCTGGCGCAGATCTTCGCCGAGTGGAACTCCGGGGACCTCGAGTCGTTCCTGATCGAGATCACCGCGGAGGTGCTCGGGCACGTCGACGCCGCGACCGGCACCGCGTTCGTGGACGTCATCGTCGACCAGGCCGAGCAGAAGGGCACCGGCCGCTGGACCGTGCAGACCGCGCTCGACCTGGGCGTACCGGTGACCGGCATCGCGGAGGCCACGTTCGCGCGTGCCCTGTCCGCCCACCCGGAGCAGCGGGTCGCCGCGCAGAAGGCGCTGCCCGGCCCCGGCTCGGTGCCGCAGGCCGACCGCGAGACGTTCGTCGACGACGTCCGCAAGGCGCTGTACGCGTCGAAGGTGGTGGCGTACGCGCAGGGCTACGACCAGATGGCCGCGGCGAGCGCGGAGTACGGCTGGGACATCGACCTCGGCGCGATGGCCACGATCTGGCGCGGCGGCTGCATCATCCGCGCCAGGTTCCTCGACCGCATCAAGGAGTCCTACGAGCACGAGCGGCCGGAGTCGCTGCTGGTCGCGCCGTACTTCCGGGACGCGGTCGCGGAGGGCCAGGAGTCGTGGCGGCGGATCGTGGCGCACGCGGCGAAGGCCGGGATCCCCACCCCCGCCTTCTCCTCGTCGCTCGCGTACTACGACGGGCTGCGCACCGAACGGCTGCCCGCCTCGCTGATCCAGGGCCTGCGGGACTTCTTCGGCGCGCACACCTACCGGCGCGTCGACAAGGAAGGCACCTTCCACACCATGTGGTCCGAGGACAGGCGCGAAGTAGAAGCGTGATCCAGACTCTCGCCGTCGAGAGCTACCGCTCGCTGCGGCAGCTCGTGCTGCCCCTGTCACCGCTGACCGTGGTGACAGGGGCGAACGGCGCGGGGAAGTCGAGCCTGTACCGGGCGCTGCGGCTGCTGGCGGACGCGGCGCTGGGCGGTGCGGTGGCGGCACTGGCTCGCGAGGGTGGCCTCACGTCGACGCTGTGGGCCGGCCCGGAGGGCAAGGTGCGCAAGGGCCGTCCCGTGCAGGGGACCGTGCGCACGAAACCGGTCGCGCTGCGGCTGGGTTTCGGTGGCGACGAGTACGGCTACGCACTCGACCTGGGCATGCCGGTCCCGGCCGAGACCATGTTCGGCCGCGACCCCGAGTTCAAACGCGAGGCGCTGTGGGCGGGCCCGGTGCTGCGCCCGTCGGCGGTGCTGGCGGACCGGGCCAGGAACGTGGTGCGGGCCCGCGACGCCACCGGCGCGTGGGGCGGGCAGACGAAGATCGGCCTCACCGACTCCATGCTGAGCGAGCTGGCCGAGCCGGAGGTGCTGCTGCTGCGTGACCGGATGCGGTCCTGGCGGTTCTACGACCAGTTCCGCACCGACCGCGACGCACCCGCCCGCCAGGCCCGCATCGGCACCCGCACACCCGTGCTCGGCCACGACGGCGCCGACCTGCCGGCCGCGCTGCGGACCATCCACGAACAGGGCGCCGCGACGGAGCTGGCGGACGCGGTCGCCGACGCGTTCCCCGGCTCCCGGATCGAGGTCGTCGACCACGACGGCCGGTTCGGGCTCCGGTTCCACCAGCACGGGCTGCTGCGCCCACTCGACGCGGCCGAACTGTCCGACGGCACGCTCCGCTACCTGCTGTGGGTGGCGGCACTGCTCACCCAGCGCCCGCCGGAGCTGCTGGTGCTGAACGAACCTGAGACGAGCCTGCACCCGGACCTGCTGCCACCACTGGCGAACCTGATCACCACGGCGGCGACCCGCAGCCAGGTCGTGGTCGTCACCCACGCGGCACGACTGGTGGACGCACTGCCGAAGGCGACCGTGCTGACCCTGGTCAAGACCGACAGCACCACCACCGTCGACGGCCAGGGCCTGCTCGACCAGCCGCCCTGGCACTGGCCGGAGCGCTGAGGGCTGACGACCGATTCCGTGAAGGTCATGCGAAGTGAGCCCGGCACGCACGCACCTACCCGGCGGAACATCCGCAAGGCGGACCAGTGCCGTGAAAGGCACTTTCACGGCACAACCGACGCCGTCAACGCGCCTTTCACGGCATTCCGAGGGCGCTGCGCGCCCGGCCCGCGAAGCGGACCTGCCCCCAAAGACGCTTTCGGGACGTGGAGTGCCCCGAAAGGCGCTTTCGGGGCATGGCCGACGTTGTGAGTGTGCCGATCGTGACGCTCACGGTCCCTATCGGCACACTCACGACTGTCGCCACCGACCCGAACGCGTCTTTCGGGACACCTGCACGAGCCCGCGCGTTCGCAAGGCGAGTCGCTGCCCACGGCATGGCCGCGGACGCTGCGTGCCCGGCCCGCGAAGCGGAACCCCGGCCCACGAAGCGGGGCCTTGTCCGCGCAACCCCGATGGTGGCGCCAGCCAACCACAAAGGGGCTCCCTGCCATCCCGTCGACCTGGCGAAGCCCGATCACGCCGTGTCAAGGGGGCCAAACACCCGAATCACAACAGGCACGAATCGGCCCCCTCGGCGCGGTGTGATAGCACCTGGGAGGTCGACGGGATGGCAGGCAGACCCGAACCCAACCGCAGCCGACCCACCCCTCCGCCACCCCAGAGACCTGCCCGTCCGGCGAGGACAAACTCACCAGCCAGACAACACCGACGTCACGGAATCAAGCGTCTAGCGGCGGGTGACGAACGTGCGCCAGGCGCGGGGGTCGAAGGCGAGCGTCGGCCCGGCGATGTTCTTGGAGTCACGGACCGCCACCGCGGCCGGAACGAACGCCACCTCAACACAGTTGCCTTGGGGTTCCTCGCTGAAGCTGCTCTTTCGCCAGGCCACCTCGACGCAGTTGCCTGCGGGTTCAGAACTGAAGCCGCTCTTTCGCCACGTCGTCAGGGGCATCGGGAGATTCCTCCGGTCGGTCGACCTCGCTCGCCATCTCGGCGAGCACCTCCCGCGATTCTCCACTACTCAGGGCGACTTTCGAGAGCCCGGCCAGTTTTCCCTGGTACTTGGCTATGTGCTGTTCGTCGTCGAGAAAGAACCCTGACTCCACGTAGACCAGCGGCTGGTGGTTGTCGTAACGAAAGAACAGGAACGCTCCTCCGAACATCGACTGCGCTCCCAGCGCGGAAGGCACCACTCGAATCGTGACCGTGGGCTGGGCAGCGACCAGCACCAACTTAAGCAGTTGCTCGTTCATCACGCGGTCACCGCCGACCGGCAGACGCAGCGCCTGCTCGTGGATGAAGAACTCGAACGGCCGGTTGTTCAGCAGCCGCTGGCGTTCCATCCGCACCTGTACCCACTCCGCCTTGTCCTGGCCGATGAGCGCGGCGGCGTACTCCTGCGTCTGCAGCATGCCGGGCACGACCAGTGGGTCGTAGCTGGCCGAGAACGCGGCGGTGTTCTCGGCGAAGACCAGCGTGCTGGACCACTTCGACAGCCAGTAGCCCGCCGCGCCGGGATCGCGGCACAGGTCGAGCAGGGCCTCGATGCCCTCGGCCGACACGCCGCAGTGGGCGCCGTAGCGCACGACGTCCACCTCGCTGATGGGGGAGAGACCATGCTCGACCCTGGACAGCTTGCTCGCCGACCAGCCCAGCCGGTCCGCAAGCTCGTAGGCGGGCATGCCCAGGATCTCGCGGTAGTGCCGCAGCTCCTCGGCCAGCTCGC
Source organism: Actinophytocola glycyrrhizae (assembly GCF_042653545.1). Classification (NCBI taxonomy): domain Bacteria; kingdom Bacillati; phylum Actinomycetota; class Actinomycetes; order Pseudonocardiales; family Pseudonocardiaceae; genus Actinophytocola; species Actinophytocola glycyrrhizae. The sequence goes on along the minus strand of NZ_JBHSIS010000010.1, from coordinate 646,579 downwards.
GCGCCTGTGCCGGACTCATGTGCTCGCCCATGCCAGGGACCGTAGACCGGGCAGAGTGGCTGGTCAGGCGTCCGACACGAAAGATCACCCCATCGACGCAACCCCGCGGATCCCTTGCAGTGCCTGCAAGAACTAGCCCTGCGGGGGCGGTGGCGGGTACTGGTAGTACCCGCCCGGCTGGTGGTGTCCGGGTGGTGCGAGCGGTGGTGGTGGCGGTCGGCGGCCGCGGAGCCACACCAGCACCATCAGCCCGGCGAACACGACAGCGCAGACCACGACCACGATCACCGTCGTCGTCGCGGACGAGCCGTCCTCCCGGTCCGCCGCCGCGACGTCGCCGGGGCGGTCGCCGAACAGCCCGGTCAGGTCCTCGGGGGTCGCGTCGAGGCGGACCGCGCCGTTCATCGTGACCAGCAGCTGGTCGAAGTCGTCCTGGTACTTCCTCCACACCACTTCGGCGACCCTCTCGGCGTCCTCGTCGGTCGGCACCGCGTCGGGCATCGACACGTCGATGCTCAGCACGGTGAAACCGTTGGTGGTGTTGTTGTTGATGTTCGTCGCGTCGTAGCCCGCCGACTCCAGGTCGGCACGCAGTTCCCCGAGGTCGGCCAGAGCCGCGCACCCGGCCAGAGCCAGCAGGAGCGCGAGCAGTCCGGCGAGTGCGGCTCTGGCCATAGGACCTCCCCAGTGGACGGTGAGAACCGCAGTATCACCCGTTCCGGCCTCCCGCGAGGGCGGATTGTTCTACTTTCACGCACGTGATGGAGAACTGGCACGTGCTGCTCGAGGAGACCGTGGGCTTCGGCAGGAACTCCTACCGCTGGGTGCTGACGAAGGTGGCGCTGTGCGCGGACCGCGACGAGGCACGCAAACGGGCCTACGCGCTGGCGAAGGATTACCAGCCGCAACACCCGATGTCGCCGCGCGGCAGGCGCGTGTTCCAGGTCGGCAACGACACGTGGGTGGTCCAGGTCCCCGGCACGACGGCCGACTACCACTTCCGCGTGTCCGCGGCGCTGCTCGTCGCGGAGTTCGACAAGAAGGGCGACCTCGGCTCGATCTAGTGTCCGGGTGCCGGTCCATCACCACTCCAGTTGTACTCATGCGCATGTGACTATATGTTGTGGCCATGGGGCACGGACACGGGCACGGAACGCCGATGAGCGCGTCCGGCAAACACGTCGGCCGGCTCGCCGCCGCGTTCACCGTCACCGCGGTGTTCATGGTGGTCGAGGTCACGGCCGGTGTCGTCACCGGCTCGCTCGCGCTGCTCTCCGACGGGGCGCACATGATCACCGACGTGCTCGGGATCGGCCTCGCCCTGGCCGCGATCCTCGCCGCACGGCGCGCCAGCCGCTCCTCCGGGCGGACGTTCGGGCTCTACCGCGCTGAGGTGCTGGCCGCGCTCGCCAACGCCGTGCTGCTGTTCGGGGTCGCCGGATACGTCGTGTACGAGGCGATCACCCGGTTCTCCTCGCCGCCCGCGGTGCCGGGGCTGCCGGTCGTGGTGGTGTCGCTGTTCGGGCTCGCGGCCAATGTGGTGGCCTTCCTGCTGCTGCGGCGGGGCGCGGCGGAGAGCCTGAACCTGCGGGGCGCCTACCTCGAGGTGATCGCCGACCTGGTCGGGTCGCTCGGGGTGCTGGTGTCCGGGCTGGTGACGCTGCTGTTCGGGTGGCGGTACGCCGACCCCGTGCTCGGTGTCGCCATCGGGTTGTTCGTGCTGCCCCGGACGTGGGCGCTCGCCAAACGGTCGTTGCGGATCCTGTTCCAGCACGCGCCGGAACAGGTCGACGTGGACGCGCTCACCGAAGCGCTCGCCGGGTTGCCGGGGGTGGGGGAGGTGCATGACGTGCACGTGTGGACGTTGACCTCGGGGATGGAGGTCGCCTCGGCGCACCTGACGGTCGGACCCGGGTGCGACCAGTCCGCGATCCTCGCCGCCGCGCAGGAGCTGCTGGCTCGGGAGTACCAGCTGGAGCACGCGACCGTGCAGGTCGAGGCCGGTGAGGGTACCTGCCGGGAGCTGCACTGGTGAGCCGGGCTGTGGATGGTGTGCCCGGTGCTGGCGGCTGGATTGTTCGGCGCGGTTCCTCGGTTTGTTGTCCCACTTGGGTCTTCGGGGTGTTTCTCGAGTGTTGGTGTTCGGTGGTGGCGGCGGATTTTACGGGCGGCCCCTCACGTGTCAAGGGCGCCTTCGGCGTCGCTTCGCGATGGCTTCGCCCACCCTTGACACGTGAGCCTCCGCCGCCCTGCAGGGGCCCTTGTGGGCAGGGCTGGCGCCCTGCCCAGAGGATGTCCGCCGCCACCACCGAACCTTCTGGGTGGTTCCGTTCGGGTGGGGTGCGTTGGGGCGGGGTGCTTTGCCCTTTCAGGGCGGGCCCGCTACGCGGGGGCTTTGCCCGCTTCGCGGCTTTCGCCCTGCGGGCGCTGCGCGCCCGCGCGCAGCGTGTCCGCGTAGCGGGGCCGGTCGTTGATCAACGGAACATATGGGACATCGGCGGTGCCGTGAATGGGCCATTCAGGGCGCTGGGCGCCGTGAATGTGCCATTGAGGGCATGTCGTGTGCCGTGAACGCGCCTTTCGCGGCGTGCCCGCTTCGCGGGCTTCGCCTGCCCGCTTCGCCCGCAGGGCGGCGCGGTCCGCGTAGCGGGGCCGGTCGTTGATCAACGGAGCATTTGGGACATCGGTGGTGTCGTGAATGGGCCGTTCAGGGCGCTGAGCGCCGTGAATGTGCCATTGAGGGCATGTCGTGTGCCGTCAACGCGCCTTTCACGGCGCGCCCGCATCGCGGGGCTCGCTTCGTGCGCAGCGGGTCGATGGGGTGCTCAACCCGCTTCGGGTAAGTCCCTCTGGCAGTGACCCGGTTACGGGAACGGGAGTGGCTGGGCGCCGCGTTCCGCCAGGTAGCTCTTCATCAGGTTGGTTTCGCTTTCCTGGCTCTGCACGATCTTGTCGGCCAGGTTGCGGACGTAGCCCTTCGCGGCGTGGTCGGCCGCGTACTGGGCCATCTCCAGGCCGCCAACGTGGTGGCGGAGCATGAGCTGCAGGAAGAACACGTCCAGCTCCTTGCCCGTCAGGGTGCGGAGCTTGTTCAGTTCCTCCGTGGTGGCCATGCCCGGCATGCGCTGTACGGGGCCCGTGGTCGTGCCGCCCTCGCCGTTGCTGTGGGTGTGGGTGCCGTTCTCGCTCATCCACTGCATGTACGGGGCACCCGCCTCCGGCAGCTGTGGGTGGCCCCACACGGTGAGCCACCCCGCCATCTCGCTCGACTGGGCCAGCTGGGTGGACTCCACGTCGAAGGCGAAGCCCCGCAGGACCGGGTCGGCGGTCTTGTCACGCTCGATGCCCGCCATCGTCACCGCCTGCAGGTGGTGGACGCGCATGTCGTGTGCGAAGCCGACGTCGACCGACTCCGCGCTGGGGAACGCGTCGTCAGCACCGCTGCGCGCGGAGTTGATCAGCATGCCGCCCGCGGCGCCCACCAGCAGCACGGCGACCAGGGCCGCGATCAGGATGAACGTGCGGCTGCCGCTGGACGACGGGGCCGCGGAGGTCACTGGCTGGGCGGCGGCGTGGCCGCACCCGTCGGGACCTCGGCGCCCGTGGCGGGCGCGGTGGGCTCGCCAGCGGGCGGGGCCTGCATGCCGCCCTGCTCCTGCGCCGACTCGTCGACCGCGCCCTTGCCGTCCATCGTGACCGTGGTCGGGTCGTCCTTGGCGGGCGGCTCGGCCACGAACGGCGGCGGGTTGGTCACGTCGAACCCGGTGCCCTGGACGTCACAGCGGCCGCCCGGCTCGGGGTTCTGGTAGTTGTTCTGCCGCAGGCTCTTGATGAACTGGTCGACGCGCTCGTCGTCGGCGTTGCTCAGCTTGAGCTGGTGGCCCCACGACTGCAGCGAGATCGGCTTGTCCAGGCCCGGGTAGGGGGACATCAGCATGTACGGCTGGCCCTCGACCTTCGCCTTCAGCGTGTCCAGCGCCTTGCCCTTGACCTGGTCGGGGTTGTAGGCGATCCACACCGAGCCGTGTTCGAGCGAGTGAACCATGTTCTCGCTGCGCACCGGGTTCGGGTAGACCGTGCCGTTGCAGTCCGCCCACGACTGGTCGTGCGGGCCGCCGAACGGGGGGCTCTGGTCGTACGCGACGCGCTGCTCGCCGGTGACGTGCTGGCCTGCGTCGTAGGTCTCGCGGACCACCCCGCCGATGTTGACCGACGGGTCCTGGTTCTCCTCGGAGACGACCCACTTCTCCTTCGCGTCGATCTCCATGAACGCGTAGGTGAAGACGCCGGCCGCCAGCGCGACGACGGCCACGATCGCGGCGATCATGCCCCAGGGCTTGGGCTTGCGTGCGGAGCCGACGACAGAACGCCGGGCCTTGTTGGCACTGTTGCTCTTGCCCTTGGGCTTGCTCGCGCCCTTGCTCTTCGTTCCGCTCGCCATGCCGGTGCCGGTCCTCGTCTCAACTACAGGAACACAGGGAGTCTCCGACCGCCCAGTGTAAGGACACCGTGTCAGATGGGTGTCAACGGAGGGTGGTCACAGTTTCGTCACCCGCCGCCGACGGGCGCCGCACCAGGGCCGGGAGGGCCCGCCTCGAACGGGGGCGGGTTCGTCGCGTCGAACTCCGGGCCGACCGAATCGCACGGGGCGCCCGGCTCCGGGGTCGTGTACTCGTTCTCCCGCAGCGCGGCGATGAACTGGTCGATCCGCTCGTCGTCGACGTCGTCGACCTTGAGCTGGTGGCCCCACGACTGCAGCGACACCGCCTTGTCCAGGCCGGGGTAGGGCGACATCATCAGGTACGGCTGGCCGTCGACGCGGTCCACCAGCGCCTGGCGGTCCTCGCCGGTCACCTGGTCGGCGTCGTACGCGATCCACACGGCGCCGTGCTCGAGCGAGTGGACCATGTGCTCGTTGCGCACCGGGGTGTCGTAGACCACACCGTTGCAGGTCGCCCACACCTGGTCGTGCGCGCCGCCGTCCGGCGGGGCCTTCACGTACGCGACGCGCTGGCCCGGCGCGGCGTGCTGGCCGACGGGATACTCGGTGATCTCGACGCCCTCGATGTCCTTCGACGGGTCCTCGTTGTCCGGGCCCGGCACGAACCCGGACCCGGCCGAGGGGGCCTGCTCCGACGTCCCGGCCGCCGCGCCCTCGGAGGAACCGGAGGAAGCGCCGTCGTCACCGGAGCGCTCCACCGAGCACCCCGCTGCGGCGACGAGGACAACCGCGATGGCAGCCATGGGGCCGACCCGGAATTCGATGGCCACGCAGGTCCTCCAGAGGTCAGCATCGTCGATATGGCCGAGGCGACTCTATCGGGTCCACACCCGCTACCTAGACTTCCCGGGGTGACTCCCGCAGCACTTGCCGACCTGGTCCGCGCTGTCGCAAGCGACGTGCTGACCAGCCGAGACCTGGACACTTCCGCCCTGCCGCCCGCCGTGACGATCGAGCGACCCCGCAACCCCGAGCACGGCGACTACGCGACGAACCTCGCGCTGCAGGTCGCGAAGAAGGTCGGCGTGCCGCCGAGGGACCTGGCGAACTGGCTGGCCGAGGGCCTGGCGGGCCAGGACGGCATCGCCGGCGCCGAGGTCGCGGGCCCCGGTTTCCTCAACCTCCGGATCGCCGCGGACGCGCAGGGCGACATCGTCCGGCAGGTGCTCACGCAGGGCGAGACCTACGGCCACGGCGACCTCATGGCGGGCCGCAGGATCAACCTGGAGTTCGTCTCCGCGAACCCGACCGGCCCGCTGCACCTGGGCGGCACCCGCTGGGCCGCGTCGGGCGACGCGCTCGGCCGCGTGCTGTCCGCGCAGGGCGGCGAGGTCACCCGGGAGTACTACTTCAACGACGCGGGCCAGCAGATCGACCGGTTCGTCCGGTCGCTGATCGCGTCGGCGAAGGGCGAGCCGCCGCCCGAGGACGGCTACGCGGGCACGTACCTGTCGGACGTCGCCGCCGAGGTGCTGCGCAGGGAGCCGAGCGCGCTGTCCATCGCCGACGAGAAGGAACGCGCCGAGGTCTTCCGCAAGATCGGCGTCAACCTGATGTTCGACGAGATCAAGGCCGACCTGCACAACTTCCGCACCGACTTCGACGTGTACTTCCACGAGGACTCGCTGCACCGCTCCGGCGCGGTGGGGGAGCTGGTCGAGCAGCTCAAGGAGAAGGGCCACCTCTACTTCGACGACAACGCCTGGTGGCTGCGCACGACCGAGTTCGGCGACGACAAGGACCGCGTGGTCATCAAGAGCGACGGGCAGCCCGCCTACATCGCCGGTGACATCGCCTACTTCCGCGACAAGCGGCAGCGCGGCTTCGACCTGTGCATCTACATGCTCGGCGCCGACCACCACGGCTACATCGCCCGGCTCAAGGCGGCCGCGGCGGCGCTGGAGGACGACCCGGACACCGTCGAGGTCCTGATCGGCCAGATGGTGAACCTGGTCAGCGACGGCAAGCCGCTGCGGATGAGCAAGCGAGCCGGGACGCTCGTCACGATGAACGACCTGGTCGACGCGATCGGCGTGGACGCGGCCCGCTACGCGCTGATCCGGTCCTCGGCCAACGCCACGATCGACATCGACCTGGACCTGTGGTCGCGGCGCACCAACGACAACCCGGTGTTCTACGTGCAGTACGCGCACGCCCGGCTGGCGTCGCTCGCGCGCAACGCCGCCGAGCTGGGGCTCGCGGTGCCGGACAAGGACACCGAGCTGGACCTCGGTCTGCTGTCCCACCAGCGGGAGGGCGAGCTGATCCGCACGATCGGCCAGTACGCGGAGATCCTGCGCACGTCCGCCGACCTGCGGGAGCCGCACCGCATCGCCCGCTACCTGGAGGAGCTGGCCGGTGCGTACCACAAGTTCTACGACGCGTGCCGCGTCCTGCCGCAGGGCGACGAGGAGGCCACCCCGCTGACCGCGGCCCGCCTCGCGCTGTGCGTCGCCACGCGCCAGGTGCTCGCCAACGGGCTCGGCCTGCTGGCCGTCGACGCCCCGGAACGGATGTAGACCATGAGGGCGCATCCGGCGGGACCCCGGCACGCAGAGGTGCTCCTGCCCACCAACACGGCGGGCTTCCGGCCCTCCGACGTGGCCGAGCTGGACGTGCTGAACGCGGAGATCTGGCCGCGCAACGCGGCGCGCGGCGAGGACGGCGTGGTCCGGCTCGCCGGCGTCGACGTCCGTGACCTGGCCCGCGAGTACGGCACGCCGCTGTTCGTGATGGACGAGGACGACTTCCGGTCCCGCTGCCGCGAGCACGCCGCCGCGTTCGGCGACCCGGCGCTCGTGCACTACGCGGCGAAGGCGTTCCTGTCCGTGCGGATCGCGCGGTGGGTGGCCGAGGAGGGCCTCTCGCTCGACGTGTGCAGCGGCGGTGAGCTGGCGATCGCGTTGCGCGCGGACTTCCCGCCGGAGCGGATCGCGATGCACGGCAACAACAAGTCGGTCGCGGAGCTGACCGACGCGGTCGAGGCCGGGGTCGGGACGGTCGTGCTCGACTCGTTCTTCGAGATCGCCCGGCTCGACCAGATCGCGCGTGAGCGCGGGATCGTCCAGAACGTGCTGGTGCGGGTGACGGTCGGCGTCGAGGCCCACACGCACGAGTACATCGCCACCGCGCACGAGGACCAGAAGTTCGGGTTCTCGCTCACCGGTGGTGCGGCGGCCGAGGCGGTGCGGCGGGTGCTGCGCGCGCCGGGTCTGCGGCTGACCGGCCTGCACAGCCACATCGGCTCGCAGATCTTCGACGCGAACGCGTTCGAGCTGTCCGCGCACCGCGTGATCGGGTTGCTCGCGGATCTGCACGCCGAACACGGCGCCGACGCGATGGCGTCGGTGACCACCGTGGACCTCGGCGGCGGCCTGGGCATCGCCTACACGGCCGAGGACGACCCGCCGCCGCCCGGCTGGCTCGCCGAGCAGCTGCGCAACATCGTGGCCAAGGAGTGCGAGCAGGCAGGACTCGAGCTGCCGAAGATCGCGGTCGAGCCGGGTCGCGCGATCGTCGGCCCCGGCACGGTGACGCTGTACGAGGTGGGCACGACCAAGGAAGTCGAGCTCGGCCACGGGTCGTCGCGCCGGTACGTGAGCGTCGACGGCGGCATGAGCGACAACATCCGCACCGCCCTCTACGACGCGCTGTACGACTGCAGGCTGGTGTCGCGGTCCAGCGCGGAGGGGGAGCGGGGCGCGGCGGCCACGCTGTCCAGGGTGGTCGGCAAGCACTGCGAGTCCGGCGACGTGGTCGTGCGGGACTGCTGGCTGCCCGAGAACCTCACGCCGGGCGACCTGATCGCGGTCGCCGCGACCGGTGCCTACTGCTACGCGATGGCCAGCTCCTACAACCGGCTTTCGCGCCCGGCCGTGGTCGCCGTCCGCGACGGGGAAGCGCGCCTGTTGCTGCGCAGGGAAAACCTGGACGACCAGCTGCGCCTGGAGGTCTCATGAGTCAGGAGGGGCGAAAGCCCATCCGGGTGGCGATGCTCGGCTGCGGCACCGTCGGTTCGCAGGTGATGCGGATCCTGCACGAGCAGGCCGACGACCTCGCGGCCCGCGTCGGCGCCCCGGTCGAGCTGGCCGGGGTGGCGGTGCGCCGCCCGAACCGCCACCCGGACGTCCCGCCGCACCTGCTCACCACCGACGCACAGGCGCTGGTGGCATCCGATGTGGACGTCGTGGTCGAGGTCATCGGCGGCATCGACCCGGTGCGCGAGCTGCTGGTTTCCGCGCTCAGCAAGGGAAAGTCGGTCGTCTCCGCCAACAAGGTCCTGCTCGCCGAGCACGCCGCCGACCTGTTCGCCGCCGCGGACTCCTCCGGTGCGGACCTCTACTTCGAGGCCGCCGTGGCCGGTGCGATCCCGCTGGTGCGCCCGCTGCGCGAGTCACTCGCCGGTGACCGCATCAACCGCGTGATGGGCATCGTCAACGGCACCACCAACTTCATCCTGTCCGCGATGGACGCGACCGGCGCAGGCTACGCGGAGACCCTCGACGAGGCGGCCAGGCTCGGCTACGCGGAGGCGGACCCGACGGCCGACGTGGACGGCTACGACGCCGCCTCCAAGGCCGCCATCCTCGCCTCGATCGCCTTCCACACCAGGGTGACCGCCGCCGACGTGTACCGCGAGGGCATCTCGGCGGTCACGCCAGCCGACATCGCGGCGGCGAAAACCCTTGGCAGGACGATAAAACTGCTCGCCATCTGCGAGCGCGTGAACGGCAGCGTCGCGGTGCGCGTGCACCCGGCGATGATCCCGCGCACGCACCCGCTCGCCAGCGTCGGCGGCGCGTTCAACGCGGTGTTCGTCGAGGCCGACGCGGCCGGTTCGCTCATGTTCTACGGCCAGGGCGCCGGTGGCGCGCCGACCGCGAGCGCCGTGCTCGGCGACCTGGTCGCCGTGGCACGCAACAAGGTCAGCGGCGGCCGCGGCCCCGGGGAGTCCTCCTACGCCGCGCTGCCCGTCGTGCCGGTCGCGCAGGTGAACACCCGCTACCACGTCAGCCTCGACGTCGCCGACCGCGCGGGTGTGCTGTCGTCGGTCGCCTCGGTGTTCGCCGAGCACGACGTGAGCATCGCGGCCGTGCGCCAGCAGGGTCGGGGCACGGACGCGAGCCTGGTGATCGTCACGCACTACGCGCCGGACGCGGCGCTGAGGTCCACGGTGGACAAGGTGGCCGGCCTGCCTTCGGTGCACGAGGTGGCCAGCGTGATGCGGGTAGAAGGAGAAGCACCATGAGCGGAGCGTTGTCGCAGGCACCTGCGGGTGTGCGACCGGGGTGGCCGGGCGTCATCGCCGCCTACGCGGACCGGATCGAGCTGCCGGAGGGCGCGAAGCCGGTGACGCTGCAGGAGGGTGGCACCCCGCTGGTCGAGGCGCCGCACCTGTCGGAGCTGACCGGCTGCCAGGTGTACCTGAAGGTCGAGGGCGCGAACCCGACGGGCTCGTTCAAGGACCGCGGCATGACCGTCGCGATGACCTACGCGCTCGCGTCCGGCGTGGCGGGCGTGATCTGCGCGTCCACCGGCAACACGTCCGCGTCCGCCGCCGCCTACGCCGCCCGCGCGGGCCTGACCTGCGCGGTTCTCGTGCCCAGCGGCAAGATCGCGAAGGGCAAGCTCGCGCAGGCCGTCGTGTACGGCGCGCGGATCCTGCAGATCGACGGCAACTTCGACGACTGCCTCGAACTGGCCCGCAAGACCTCGGCCGAGTACCCGATCGAGCTGGTCAACTCGGTCAACCCGGTGCGGCTCGTCGGTCAGCAGTCCGCCGCGTGGGAGATCTGCGACACGCTCGGCCGCGCGCCCGACGTCCACTGCCTCCCCGTCGGCAACGCGGGCAACATCACCGCGTACTGGAGCGGCTACCGCGCGTACGCCGCCGACGGGGTCGTCGGGTCGCTGCCGAGGATGTTCGGTTTCCAGGCCGCGGGCGCGGCGCCGCTGGTGCACGGCAAGCCCGTGCCGGACCCCGACACCATCGCGACCGCGATCCGCGTCGGCAACCCCGCCTCGTGGACCCGCGCCGTCACCGCCCGCGACGAGTCCGACGGGCTCATCGACGCCGTCACCGACCAGGACATCCTCGCCGCGTACCACCTGCTCGCCCGCAGGGAGGGCGTGTTCGTGGAGCCGGCGTCCGCCGCCGCCGTCGCGGGCCTGCTGGCGGCCGCGGCGGACGGTCGCATCCCGAAGGGCTCGCTCGTGACCTGCACGGTCACCGGACACGGCCTGAAGGACCCCGACACCGTGCTCGCCGAGATGGCCCCCGTCGAGGCGATCCCGGTGGAGCCGCACGCGGTCGCGCACGCGCTCGAACTGGCATGACCCCCGGTTCGGTCCGCGTCCGGGTACCGGCGTCCACCGCGAACCTCGGACCCGGTTTCGACGCGCTCGGCATGGCGCTGTGCCTGCACGACACCGTCGAGGTGACCGTGACCGGCGCGGCGGTCCGCGTCGAGGTCACCGGTGAGGGCGCCGGTGCGGTGCCCACCGACGAGAAGCACCTCGTGGCGCGTGCGCTGCGTGCCGGTGCGGACGCACTCGGTGTGGCGCTACCGGGTGTGCTGCTGCGGTGCCACAACGCGATCCCGCACGCCCGCGGGCTCGGCTCGTCGGCCGCCGCGATCGTCGCCGGGGTCGCCGCCGCCTACGCGCTGGCCGGCAAGGAGCTCGACGAGCACGCGCTGCAGGTCGCCGCCGAGTTCGAGGGACACGCCGACAACGCGGCCGCGTCCCTGTACGGCGGGCTGGTCCTGGCCTGGTCGGAGGGGGTGCGGTACCGGGCGGTCCGGCTGGAGCCGCACCCGGGGCTTGCTCCGGTCGTGCTGGTGCCGGACACCCTGTCCGCGACGTCTGTCACGCGTGGATTGCTTCCCGGCAACGTTCCGCACACCGACGCCGCGTTCACCGTCGGGCGCTGCGCGCTGGCGGTGCACGCGCTGACCGCGCGGCCCGACCTCCTGCTGCCGGCCACTGAGGACCGTCTGCACCAGGACTACCGCGAGTCCGCGTGGCCCGAGACCATGCGAATGGTTCGTGAACTCCGCGAGAACGGGGTCGCCGCAACGGTTTCCGGTGCGGGCCCTACCGTGCTCGCGTTGCCGTCGGGCGGGTCGCTGCCGTCTCGAGTCGACACCGCGGGGTTCACCGTGCGCGCGCTCCCGGTCGACCGGACCGGTGTCGTGGTCGAGCCGGGTGGAACAAACAGCAGGTAGCCCGCGTTGTAAGGATGTGCCACGCCGGGTGGCCCCGGTTGTTGCACGCCGAAGGGTGTGCGTCTACCCTCAGGGGCGTTCAGTCACCGCGCGTACGGGCGCCCGGTGTCGTTCCCGAGGATTTTCTTTTCCTCGGGTCGCATCTTCCGTTCAGTCGGCGACTCGGCCCATTCCCGGTCGGAGTCGACGTTGGCGGGCACCGAAACCAGTGGTGACCGAAAGCTCCGCGTTGGCGAGGCCGCGGAGCACGCCGTCTCGGTTCGACGAACGGCGGTCCGCTGGTTCACGGGTCCACCTCAGGAGGCGGGGACCTGGTCAGGAAGGACATGAGTGAGCAACACTGATCTGCTGGGCAGCGAGACTGCCAACGGCACGGTCGACACCGCTGCCGGTGCGGCCGACACAACACAACGCACCAGCGCAAACGGGGGAACGAAGCGCCGCGCCGGTCTCACCGGCATGGTCCTCGCGGAGCTGCGGGAGCTCGCGGGCCAGCTTGGCATCACCGGTACCGCCGGGATGCGCAAGGGCGATCTGATCGCGGCCATCAAGGAGCGTCAGTCGGGTGGCTCGTCGAAGCCCGCCGCGAACACCGCTTCCGACACCCTGCCGCTCGGCATCGGTGACAAGGCACCTGCCGAGGAGAAGCCCGCTAAGCGCGAGGTCACGGCCGAAACCGAGCCGAGGACCGAGCCGAAGTCGGAGCAGAAAGCGGAGCCGAAGGCCGAGCAGCCCGACACCGAGGACGGCGGCCGCCGTGAGGGCAACCGCCGTCGCCGTGGTTCGAGCCGTGCGGCCGGTTCCCCGGAGCAGCCGGAGAAGCGGGACGACAACCGCGGTGAGAACCGTGGTGAGAACCGCGACAACCGCGGCGACCAGCGTGTCTCCACGGACGAGAAGCCCGCGGAGAAGCAGCAGGGCGACAAGCGGGACGACCGCGGCGGCCGCAACGACCGCAACGACCGTGGTGACCGGGGCGACCGCAACGACCGGGGTGGGCGCGGCAACGACCGCGGCGACCGCGGCGACCGCGGTGGCCGCAACCAGGACAACCGCGGTGACCAGCGCAACTCCGGCCGGGACCGCGACAACGGCCCGGACGACGACGATGACGAGGACGGCGGGCGCAGGCGCGGCCGCAGGTTCCGCGACCGTCGCCGCCGGGGCAGCGGCAGCAGCAGTGGTGGCGGCCGCGGCGACAGCCCGGACACCGAGGTGCGCGACGACGACGTCCTGCTGCCGGTCGCCGGTGTGCTCGACGTGCTGGAGAACTACGCGTTCGTCCGCACCTCCGGCTACCTGTCTGGCCCGAACGACGTCTACGTGTCGCTGTCGCTGGTCCGCAAGTACGGCCTGCGCAGGGGCGACGCGATCACCGGCATGGTGCGCCAGCCGCGTGAGGGCGAGCAGCAGCGGCAGAAGTTCAACCCGCTGGTGCGTGTCGAGACGATCAACGGGCTGGACCCGGACCAGGCCAAGCAGCGCCCCGAGTTCACGAAGCTGACGCCGCTGTACCCGAACGAGCGGCTGCGCCTCGAGACCGAGTCGCACATCCTCACCACCCGCGTCATCGACCTGGTGATGCCGGTCGGCAAGGGTCAGCGCGCGCTGATCGTGTCGCCGCCCAAGGCAGGCAAGACCTCCGTGCTGCAGGCGATCGCGAACGCGATCACCACGAACAACCCCGAGTGCTACCTGATGGTCGTGCTCGTGGACGAGCGGCCGGAAGAGGTCACCGACATGCAGCGGTCGGTGAAGGGTGAGGTCATCGCCTCCACCTTCGACCGCCCGCCGGGCGACCACACCACGGTCGCCGAGCTGTCGATCGAGCGGGCGAAGCGCCTGGTCGAGATGGGGCACGACGTGGTCGTGCTGCTCGACTCGATCACCCGCCTCGGCCGTGCCTACAACCTGGCGGCCCCGGCGTCCGGCCGGATCCTGTCCGGTGGTGTCGACTCGACGGCGCTGTACCCGCCCAAGCGGTTCCTGGGCGCGGCACGCAACATCGAGGACGGCGGCTCGCTGACCATCTTCGCCACGTCGCTGGTGGAGACCGGGTCCGCGGGTGACACGGTGATCTTCGAGGAGTTCAAGGGCACGGGCAACGCGGAGCTCATCCTCGACCGCAAGATCGCCGACAAGCGCACGTTCCCGGCGGTCAACGTCGACGCGTCCGGCACCCGCAAGGAGGACCTGCTCCTCCCGCCGGACGAGCTGGCGGTCACGGTCAAGCTGCGCCGGGTGCTGCACGCGCTGGACAACCAGCAGGCCATCGACCTGCTGCTGACCCAGCTCCGCAAGACCCGCACCAACATCGAGTTCCTGATGCAGGTGGCGAAGAACACACCTTCCGTCAACGACGACTGAGACCGACCAGAAGCCGGAATATGTCCTGGTGGGGGCGTGTTGAACCCCCTGCCAGGACATCTGGCAAACTGTTAGGTCGAGTCCGGCTCCGGTTCACCCCAGAAGCTGTTCGGGGACCCGGCGGCCACCGAGAAAGGGCAAGATCTGTGAAGACCGGTATCCACCCCGAGTACGTCACGACCGAGGTCACCTGCGGCTGTGGGAACACGTTCACCACGCGCAGCACCAAGAAGTCGGGCAGCATCCACGTCGAGGTCTGCTCGAACTGCCACCCGTTCTACACGGGCAAGCAGAAGATCCTCGACACCGGCGGCCGGGTCGCGCGCTTCGAGGCCCGCTACGGCAAGCGGGACAAGAAAGCCAAGTAGCTTCGGATTCGGCGTCCACCCGCGTGGGTGGGCGCCGTTTTCGTGTCCGCTGCACCTTGGCTTCATCGGAAGGAAAGACCCGTGGACGCGTCATCGCTCGGTGAGCTGCTCGGTGAGTACGACGAGCTGGAGTCGACGCTCGCCGACCCGGCCGTGCACGGTGACCAGGCACGCGCCCGCAAGCTGGGCCGCCGCTACGCCGAGCTGACCCCGATCGTCCGCACCCTGCGCGAGCTGGAGCGGGCTCGCGACGACCTGGCGACGGCCAAGGAGCTGTCCGAGGACGCGGCGTTCGCCGAGGAGGCCGCGTCGCTGGAGGAGAAGGTCCCCGCGCTGGAGGCCAAGCTCACCGAGCTGCTGCTGCCCCGCGACCCGCACGACGGCGACGACCTCATCATGGAGATCAAGTCCGGTGAGGGCGGCGACGAGTCGGCGCTGTTCGCGGGCGACCTGCTGCGCATGTACCTGCGGTACGCGGAGAAGCACGGCTGGTCCACGGAGCTCCTCGACGGCACCGAGACCGAGCTCGGCGGGTACAAGGACGCGACGGTCACCATCCGGTCGAAGACACCCACCGCCGACGGGGTGTGGTCCCGCCTGAAGTTCGAGGGCGGCGTGCACCGCGTGCAGCGCGTGCCCGCCACCGAGTCACAGGGCCGCATCCACACCTCCGCCGCCGGGGTGCTGGTGTACCCGGACGTGCAGGACGCCGTCGAGGACGTGGAGATCCCGGAGAAGGACCTGCGCATCGACGTGTTCCGCTCGTCGGGCAAGGGCGGCCAGAGCGTCAACACCACCGACTCGGCCGTGCGCATCACGCACCTGCCGACCGGCATCGTGGTGTCCTGCCAGAACGAGCGCAGTCAGTTGCAGAACAAGACACGCGCGATGCAGGTGCTGAAGGCCCGGCTGGCCGCGGCCGCCGAGGAGGAGGCCGCGAAGCAGGCGTCGGCGGCACGCGCGAGCCAGGTCCGCACCGTGGACCGCTCCGAGCGGGTCCGCACCTACAACTACCCGGAGAACCGCATCTCCGACCACCGGGTGAACTACAAGGCCTACAACCTGGACCAGGTACTCAACGGCGACCTCGACGGTGTGCTTGACGCGCTCGCCACCGCGGACCGGGACGAACGACTCGCCGCGCACCAGTCGACGTGACAGGGTGACCGCCATGTCGAGACAGCCGCTGCGGCTTGCGATCATGGAGGCGGAACGCATCCTGGCGGATGCCGGGGTGGCGTCCCCGCGCGTGGACGCGGAACTGATCGCGGCGCACGTGCTCGGCGCGGAACGCGGCAAGCTGATGCTGACCCCGCTCGTGGACCGGCAGGTCATCGAGGCCATCGGGCAGCTCGTGCACCAGCGCGCGAAGCGGATTCCCCTGCAGCACCTGCTGGGCTGGGCCGTGATGGGCACCGTGACCCTGGAGGTCGGCCCCGGCGTGTTCGTGCCGCGTCCGGAGACCGAGCTGCTGCTGGAGTGGGGCCTCGACTTCCTCGCGGGGCGGGAGAACCCGGTCGTGGTGGACCTGTGCACCGGCTCCGGCGCGCTGGCACTCGCGGTCGCGGCGCAACGGCCGGAGGCGGAGGTCCACGCCGTCGAGATCGACCCGACGGCGCTGGCGTGGGCCCGCCGCAACATGACGTCGAGCCGGGTCCGGCTGCACGCGGGGGACGTGACCGACCCGGACCTGATCACCGAACTGGACGCGCGGGTCGACCTCGTGTTGTGCAACCCGCCCTATGTCCCGGTCGGTACGGACGTGGCGCCGGAGGTGGGGGAGCACGACCCGTTCCGGGCGGTGTTCGCCGACGACGACGGTCTCACGGTGATCAGGCACGTGGTGAACCTGTCGGCACGGCTGCTCAAGCCGGGTGGTGCGGTCGCGATCGAACACGACGACAGCCACCGGGAGTCCGTGCCGGAACTGCTGGCCACCAGGAAGGTGCTGACGGACGTCGCGGACCACGACGACCTGGCGGGCAGACCACGGTTCGCGACCGCGATCAGGACGTCCTGACGAGTCCGCCTCCCCGGGATTCAAGGTCACGTTCCCCTGAGGTAACTGCTGATCGGACCCGACTCTCCTACAGAGAGCCGAGGCCGCTAGACGATTGATTCCGTGAAGATCATGTGAAGTGGCTTGGTGTACGAACCCGTCATCAGGCACGACCCCCACACCCCTGCGGGCGCCCGACGGGGCGGGCCGATGCCGTGAAGGCGCGTTCACGGCACAACGAGTGCCGTGAATGGGCCGTTCAGGGCGCCCAGCGCCCTGAACGCGCCTTTCAGGGCATTCCCACGCCGTCAACGCGCCTTTCGCAGCACCACGCGAACCGGAGCCAGCACTCCCACCCAACGACGCGACCAGCACACGACGACCGGCCGCCCACTCACACCGACTTCACGGAATCAATCATCTAGGACCCCAGCGCCTCGTGGATCGCGGCCGCGGGCACAGCCCCTTCGCGGAGCACCACCGGCTCGTCCCCGGACAGGTCGACGATCGTCGACGGCACCGGTTCCCCCGACGGCCCGCCGTCGAGGTAGACCGCGACCGACTCACCGAGCTGTGCCTTCGCCTCGTCCGCGGTGGCCGCCGGCGGCTGCCCGGACACGTTGGCGCTGGACACCGCCATCGGCCCGACCTCACGCAGCAGTTCGAGCGCCACCGGGTGCAGCGGCATCCGCAGCATCACGGTCCCGCCGCTGCTGCCGAGGTCCCACGACAGCGACGGCGCGTGCGGCAGCACGATCGACACGTCACCGGGCCAGAACGCCTCGATGAGCTGGCGGGCGGGCCGCGGCACCGACAGCACCAGCCCGTCGATGGTCGACCACGACCCGACGAGGACACCGACCGGCATGTCCGGCCCACGGTTCTTCGCGGCCAGCAGCGCACGCACCGCGGTACCGGAGAACGCGTCCGCGCCGATGCCGTACACCGTGTCGGTCGGCACCACCACGAGCCGCCCGGCGCGGACGGCACTCGCCGCCGCCGCGAGCCCGTCGGAGCGGTCCGGTTCCCTGGCACAGTCGTACACGACACTCACAGCGCTGACCTTAGCTAGACACCGTGTTTCACGATGTGCGGGGCCATCTCGTCGGCCCGCCGCCGCCACGTCTGCCGTCGGAAGCGGTGCACGACCGCGTACAGCAGCGCCGCACCCATCACCACGCCGGAGACCACCAGCACCACGTTGTCCAGCAACCCGCCCGCCACCACGGTGATCAGCCCGATCGCCACGATCAGCACCGCGAGACTCACCGCGATGCCCTCCGGCGCCCACGTCCAGCGCCTGCCTGCCGCCACCTCGGCGAGCAGCTGGTCCGCGCCGCGCCGCAGCTCCGTGTCACCGGTGTCCAGTGCGCGGATCCGTCGCCCGGCGTCCGCACAGATCCGCAGCTGCGCCTCACTGGTGATCACGAGGATGTCGTCCGCCGTCCGCGACCGGCACTGGTCCGCCGCCGAGAACCAGGCGCTGGCCAGGTAGTACCGCAGCGTCGGATCAGCGGGCCGGTCGGCGACGAGCAGCTCCAGGTCACCGACCGCGCCCGCCGCGTTCCCCTGCCCGACCTTCACCTGCGCGAGCCCCAGCTGTGCCAGCAAGGCGCCCGCCCCACCGCAGGTCAGCGCCGCACGGTAGTTCTCCTCGGCGCTACGCCACCCGCCACGCGCGAGGTGGACGTCGCCGACACCCACCCGATCGAGTGGATCGGAACGCAGCTCCGCGGCGGCCTCGAACTCGGCGAGGGCCTCGTCGAGCCGCCCGGCGAACAGCGCCGACCGGCCACGTTCCGCATGCAGCCGGGCCTCCGGCTGGTCGACAGGTTGGTCGTCCGGCACCAGTTGCCACTTGACGATCACGTCCTGCCACGCTCGAAGCATTGGATCACCTCGGCGGGCACGTTACTCTCGGTAGACCCATGTCGGGGGGTTGTCGAGGTGAAACTGGTGGCGAGCGTCAGGTCGCTCAGCTCACGTTGGGTCGCGTGGGCGTTCGCCGCTGCCTACCTGGTGGTGAGCGCCGCGGTCGGCGCCGTACTGCTGGCGATGCCCAAGCCCGACGCCGCCGGTGCCGAGAATCCGACCACCTACATCTCGTCGGACGGTTCGTCGCCACCGGTGTCGTCGAGCACCGTCCCTGCCGGGTTTCGCCGCGCGACCGGCCCCGCCAACATGACGACCGTCATCCCCGACGGGTGGCGGGCCGTCGCCGCGGGCGGGCCCGGCGCGATGCGGGCCGTCGATCCGTCTGATCCGGCCCGGGTCGTCGGGTTCGGCGGGGCCCCGGCCTCGTCACCGGACATCGTGCGGGTGCACGTGGCCTACGAGTCCGGGTTCGCGTCGCGGACGGTGTCCTATCGGCGGCTGGACCTCAGCAGCGCCACCTATGGCGGGCATCCGGCGGTGGAGTGGGAGTTCCAGCACCGGGACGGGCGTGGGCTGCAACGGGTGCACGCCTTGTACTGGCTCGTGGACGAGGTCGAGTACTTCGTGTTCGCCTCCGCGCCGGACGAGGACTGGCCACGGATGCTGCCCGTCTACGAGGCGATGGTCGCCAACTCGCGGCCTTGACGTGTTCCTGTGGACAACTCGTGGGTTCGAGTTCCGTTGTTGTCGGTACTGCTCGGTAGGCTGGAGATCGGGGGGCCGGAGGCCGCCTGTTGATCTTGTTGTGCGGGGTTCTTTCCGCTGTTTTTGTTGTCCCACTTGGGTCTTCGGGGTGTTTCCCGAGTGTTGGTGTTCGGTGGTGGCGGCG
Source organism: Actinophytocola glycyrrhizae (assembly GCF_042653545.1). Taxonomy (NCBI): domain Bacteria; kingdom Bacillati; phylum Actinomycetota; class Actinomycetes; order Pseudonocardiales; family Pseudonocardiaceae; genus Actinophytocola; species Actinophytocola glycyrrhizae. The sequence continues at coordinate 627,354 of NZ_JBHSIS010000010.1, read as the reverse complement.
GATTTTACGGGCGGCCCCTCACGTGTCAAGGGCGCCTTCGGCGTCGCTTCGCGATGGCTTCGCCCACCCTTGACACGTGAGCCTCCGCCGCCCTGCAGGGGCCCTTGTGGGCAGGGCTGGCGCCCTGCCCAGAGGATGCCCGCCGCCACCACCGAACCTTCTGGGTGGTTCCGTTCGGGTGGGGTGCGTTGGGGCGGGGTGCTTTGCCCTTTCAGGGCGGGCCCGCTACGCGGGGGCTTTGCCCGCTACGCGGGCTTTCGCCCTGCGGGCGCTGCGCGCCCGCGCAGCGGCGCCGGTCCTTGATCAACGGAACATTTGGGACATCGGTGGTGTCGTGAATGGGCCGTTCAGGGCGCTGGGCGCTGTGAATGTGCCATTGAGGGCATGTCGTGTGCCGTGAACGCGCCTTTCGCGGCGTGTCCGCTTCGCGGGCTTTCGCCCTGCGGGCGCTCCGCGTTCGCGCGCGGCGCGGTCCGCGTAGCGGGGCCGGTCGTTGATCAACGGAGCATTTGGGACATTGGTGGTGTCGTGAATGGGCCGTTCAGGGCGCTGAGCGCCGTGAATGTGCCATTGAGGGCATGTGGTGTGCCGTGAACGCGCCTTTCGCGGCGTGTCCGCAGGGCGGCCGCGCAGCGGGTGAGGGTTCGGGAACATCGGTCATGCCCTGAAAGGCGCGTTCAGGGCGCTCGACGTCCTCAACGCGCCTTTCAGGGCACTCCGTGCTCGCTCGGGAGGTGTCGGAGCGTCGTCAGAAGCGGGCCGGGACGTAGCGCATCGAATTCTTCGGGGGGCGTTGGTAGTGGGGGTCCTCCGGGCCGCGTGGCGGGAGTTCCAGCACGGCTGGCTCGACGTCCTCGTACGGGACCTGGCCCAGCAGGTGTGAGATGCAGTTCAGCCGCGCGCGTTTCTTCGAGTCGGCCTCCACCACCCACCACGGGGAGTCCTCGATGTCCGTGTGGGCGAACATCACGTCCTTGGCCTTCGAGTAGTCGAACCACCGGCGTCTCGCCTCGAGGTCCATCGGGGAGATCTTCCAGCGTTTGGTGCGGTCGTGCATGCGTTCCTGGAAACGCTTTTCCTGTTCCTCGTCGGAAACCGAGAACCAGTACTTCACCAGGATCATGCCGGACCTGATGAGCATCCGTTCGAAATCCGGGGCCGAGCGCAGGAACTCCTGGTACTCGGCCTCCGTGCAGAAGCCCATCACGCGTTCGACGCCCGCGCGGTTGTACCAGGAGCGGTCGAACAGGACCATCTCGCCTGCCGCGGGGAGTTGGGCCACGTACCGCTGGAAGTACCACTGCGTCTTCTCGCGGTCGGTGGGGGTGCCCAGCGCGGCGACCCGGCAGACTCGTGGGTTGAGCGGTTCGGTGATGCGTTTGATCGCGCCGCCCTTGCCCGCGGCGTCGCGGCCCTCGAACAGCACCGCGACGCGCAGGCCCTTCGCCTTGACCCAGTCCTGCAGCTTCACGAGCTCCAGGTGCAGGCGGGCCAGCTCCGCCCGGTAGTTCAGCTTGGTCATCCACGGACCGTAACCCGGGTCGCGGTAGCCTGGCCCGGCAAATCCGCCACGAGAGAGAAGCAGCAGGGGTGAACACGCCGTTCTGGGGTCCGGACTTCGATTCGCTGGCCGCTGCGGATCCCGAGATCGCCGACGTGGTGCTCGGTGAGCTGGACCGCCTGCGCGGCGGGCTGCAGCTGATCGCCAGCGAGAACCTCACCAGCCCGGCCGTGCTCGCCGCGCTCGGTTCGACGCTCTCCAACAAGTACGCGGAGGGCTACCCGGGCCGGCGGTACTACGGCGGGTGCGCGCAGGTCGACATCGCCGAGGAGATCGGTGTCGCCAGGGCGAAGGAGCTGTTCGGCGCCGAGCACGCGAACCTGCAGCCGCACTCGGGGGCCAGTGCGAACCTCGCCGCCTACGCCGCGTTCTGCGAGCCGGGGGACGTCGTCCTCGCCATGGACCTCAAGCAGGGCGGGCACCTCACGCACGGCTCCAAGGTCAACTTCTCCGGTCACTGGTTCGAGGCCGTCCCGTACGGGGTGCGGCAGGACACCGAGCTGATCGACTACGACCAGGTCCGCGACCTCGCGCTCCTGCACCGGCCGCGCATGATCATCGCGGGCGCGACCGCCTACCCGCGGCTGATCGACTTCTCCGCGTTCCGTGCGATCGCGGACGAGGTCGACGCGATCCTGATGGTCGACGCCGCGCACTTCATCGGGCTGGTCGCGGGCAAGGTGATCCCCTCGCCGGTGCCGTTCGCGGACGTGGTCACGTTCACCACGCACAAGGTCCTGCGCGGCCCGCGTGGCGGGATGATCGTCTGCCGGGCCGAACACGCGAAGGCCATCGACAAGGCCGTGTTCCCGTTCAGCCAGGGCGGTCCGCTGATGCACGCGGTGGCCGCGAAGGCCGTCGCGTTGCGGGAGGCCGCGACCAGCGAGTACCAGGGGTACGCGACGCAGGTGGTCGCGAACGCCGCCGCGCTCGCCAAGGGCCTGGAGGCGGAGGGCATGCGGGTGGTCTCCGGCGGCACCGACACCCACCTCGCGCTGCTGGACGTGCGGCCACTGGACGTCACCGGCGCGGCGGCCGAGCAGCGGTGCGGGCACGCCGGCATCACGCTGAACAAGAACGCCATCCCGTTCGACCCGGCGCCACCGGCGACCGCGTCCGGTATCCGGGTCGGCTCACCGTGCGTCACGACCCAGGGCATGACCGAGCCGGAGATGGCCGAGATCGCACGGCTGATCGGGCGCGCGGTCCGGGCGGAAGCGGGTACCGAGGCCGGGGACGCCGACCACGCCGCCGTGGCCGCCGCCGTCCGCGGGCTCACCGCGACGCACCCCGCCTACCCCCGGGACTGAGCGCGTGGACCTGGCACAGAACTTCGAGCCCGCCGGGCTGCCGATCCGGGAGTACCTGCTGGTCGGGCTCACCACCGCGGTTCTGACGTTCCTGTTCACCGGCCTCGTGCGGCGGTTCGCGCTGCGGTGGGGTGCGGTCGCCCATCCCCGGCAGCGCGACGTGCACACGGTGCCGATCCCGCGCCTTGGCGGGCTCGCGATGTACCTCGGTGTGTGCGGCGGCATGCTGCTCGCCCACCAGCTGCCGGTGCTGCGCCGCGCGTTCGACTACTCGCTCGACCCGACGGCGATCCTGCTCGGCGGCGGCCTGATCATGGTGATCGGGATGCTCGACGACCGGTTCGAGCTGGACTCGCTCACCAAACTCGCCGGTCAGACCACCTGTGCGGGCATCCTGGTGCTGCTCGGTCTGCAGTGGATCATCTTCTGGGTGCCGTGGGGCGGCAACGGGGCGGGCGGCTCGCTGCTGATCCTCGACCAGAACCAGGGCGCGATCCTGACCGTGCTGCTCGTGGTCACGATGGTCAACGCGATCAACTTCGTCGACGGGCTGGACGGGCTCGCCGCGGGTGTGGGCCTCATCTCGTCCGTCGCGACGTGTGCGTTCTCACTGCACCTGCTCGACCAGTCCGGCGGCGACGTCACCTACTACCCGCCCGCGCTGATCGCGGCGACGCTGGCCGGTGCGTGCCTGGGCTTCCTGCCGCACAACTTCCAGCCCGCGAAGATCTTCATGGGCGACTCCGGCTCGATGCTGATCGGCCTGATGATGGCGGCGGCCAGCACCTCGGCCTCTGGCAAGGTGCAGAGCCTCGACGGCACGACGACCATCGCGCTGCTGTCGCCACTGCTCGTGGTCGCGGCGGTGCTGTTCGTGCCGGTGCTCGACCTGCTGATGGCGGTGGTCCGGCGCACCCGCAAGGGCCTTTCGCCGTTCCACGCCGACAAGATGCACCTCCACCACCGCCTGCTGGAGATCGGTCACTCCCAGCGCAGAGCGGTGCTGTTGATCTACCTGTGGGCCGCGTTGCTGGCGTTCGGGACCGTCGCGCTGACCCTGTTCGACGCGCTCGCCGTGATCTGGGGCATCGGCATCGGCCTCCTGATCGCACTGGTCGTCTCCATCGTCCCTAGACTCAGGGCGCGATGACTGAGCGGAGCTTGCGGGGCGAACATCATTAACGAGAAGACAGAGCAAGAAGAAGCCGGGCCGAGCGCTGCCGACCTGGGCATTCAGACCGACCTGCCGAAGACGCACGGGGAGGCCGTCACGCGGCTGGCCGACGCGATGCTCCGGTACGCGATCTGGCCCGCGGTGGCGACGACCGTGATCGGCGTCGTCGTGGCGAGCGTGCTGAACGGTGTGCAGGGCGGGGTCGCCGCCCTGATCGGCGGCGTCGTCGCGTTCGGCTCGTCGATGGCCACGTGGTGGCTGATGCGCAGGACGGCCGCGATGAACCCGATGATGGTGATGACCGGCGCGCTCGGCGGCTTCATCGGCAAGATGATCATTCTGCTGCTCGTGCTCATGGTGTTGCGGGAGATCACCTGGCTGCACACGGAGTCGCTGGCGTACACGATGCTGGCGGTGGTGGTCGTCTGGGCCGCGATGGACACCGTCGCGTTTCGCCGCACGAAGCTGCCGACACTGATCATCACCAACGACGACCAGTAGATCTACTACCAAGTAGTACGCGCGTTCTCTATGGCCTGGACCCCCTGATAGGGTGCGCTTGTACCTCGGTTCACAAGCCCAGGGCGCACCCCTCAGGAACAGGGGTGCCCCTGGTAGGTGCGCGGGTTGACTGAGGTACGTTACGTCCTGATCGTGACGATTCCCCCGGCGGTGTGAACCTGCCGGCCGGGAGAACCGGAAGGAGCCCAGTTGCGGGCGCTGTGGCTAGCCGAAGGTGGCGAGTTCGTTCCGCCGGGAGCGGGTGACTTCGACCTCCCACCCATTTTCCTGGGTATCACCAAGCCCATGGTGCTGGCGGTGCTGTCCATCGCCATCATCATCGTGTTCTTCCTGATGGCATCGCGTCGGCTCAAGGTCGTCCCAAGCCGGTTCACGTTCCTCGCCGAGTCGGTCTACGACTTCGGCAGGAACAACATCGCGCGCGAGATCATCGGTTCCAAGGACTTCATGCCTTTTGTGCCGTTGATTGTATCGATGTTCACCTTCGTGCTGGTGAACAACATCTTCGGCATCATCCCTATCATCCAGTTCCCGACGTTGGCGCACATCGGTTTCCCGATGGCCCTGTCGGTTCTCATCGTGTATCCACTGTGGAACTACCTCGGCATCCGCAGGCACGGGTTCGCCGGGCACTTCAAGCACCAGCTCGTGCCGCCGGGTGTGCCGAAGCCGGTGCTGTTCCTGCTCGTGCCGGTCGAGTTCTTCGTGAAGTTCTTCATGAACCCGATCACGCACGGCATCCGGGTTTTCGCGGCGATGTTCGCAGGCCACCTGATCCTGCTGGTGTTCACGCTCGCGGGGCAGTACCTGCTGCTCGAGGCGGGCGGCATGCTGAAGCCGGTTTCGTTGATCTCCTGGGCCTTCGCCATCGCGATGACGTTCCTCGAGGCGCTGATCCAGGTTCTGCAGGCCTACATCTTCGCGCTGCTCGCGGCGAACTACATCGGCTCCGCGCTTTCCTCGGAGCACTGAGTTTCACAACCGATAAGGCATATACCCGATCCGCGAATCCCTCGCGGACCGAGTTCGGAAGGAACAAAACAAGTGAGCGCCATTCAACTCGCCCAGGAAACCATCAACCTGAACCAGGGCCTCTCGCTCATCGGTTACGGCCTTGGTGCGATCGGCCCGGGCGTCGGCGTGGGTCTCATCTTCGCCGCGGTCATCAACGGCACCGCCCGTCAGCCGGAGGCCCAGAGCAAGCTGATGGGCATCGCGTGGCAGACCTTCGTTCTGGTCGAGGTCCTCGCGCTGATCGGCCTGGTGCTCTTCTTCATCGCCTCCGCCTGAGCACGTCGCAACCGAAGCTCTGGGAGCCACCATGGTGAATACCGCGCTTGTTCTGGCCGCGGAGGGACCGAGTCCGGTTCTCCCGCACACCTCCGAGATCATCCTCGGGCTGGTCGCGTTCCTGCTTCTGCTGTGGGTGCTGCAGAAGTTCGCCTTCCCGAAGTTCGAGGCGCTCTACAAGGAGCGCACCGAGAAGATCGAGGGCGGCATCAAGAAGGCCGAGGAGGCACAGGCACAGGCCGAGGAGGCGCTGCAGACCTACCAGGCGCAGCTCGCCGAGGCACGTGCCGAGTCCGCCCGCATCCGGGACGACGCCCGGCTGGAGGCGGAGCAGATCAAGGAAGAGCTCCGCACCCAGGCGCAGGAGGAAGCCGCACGTATCGTGGCTGCCGGGCGGGCCCAGCTGGAGGCCCAGCGCGCCCAGATCGTCGCGGAGCTGCGTGCCGACCTCGGCAGGCACGCGGTCGAGCTGGCCAGCCGGGTCGTCGGCGAGTCCCTCGAGGACGAGGCGCGCCGCCGGGGCACCGTGGACCGGTTCCTCGACGAGCTCGACTCGGTCTCGGCGCGGAACTAGCCCTTCGAGGACGGGATACAGATGACGCTGTTCCACGCCGCGAGCCGTGACGCGCTCGCCGCCGCCGAGCGCAAGCTGCTCGAGGTGCTGAGCGCCAAGCCCGCCGGGCGGGCCAAGGGCACCTCGGCAGAGCAGCTCGGTGACGAGCTGCTCTCCGTCGTGCGGCTCCTCGACGGCGAGATCGGCCTGCGCCGCGTGCTCGGCGACTCGTCGGCGGAGGCCGGACGCCGCGAGGACATGATCACCCGCCTGCTGTCGGGCAAGGTCAGTGCACAGGCGCTCGACGTGCTGAAGACCGCGGTCGGTGCCCGCTGGTCGACGCCGCGCGAGCTGGTCGACGGGCTGGACGAGCTCGGCCGCATCGCGTTGCTCGTGCACGCGGAGCGGGAGGGCCGCCTGGACGCGGTGGAGGACGAGCTGTTCCGGTTCAGCCGGATCGTCGCCGCCGACAGCGACCTCGAGCAGGCGCTGTCCGCACGGACCGCGCCGACCGAGAGCAAGCTGGCGATGGTCCGTGAGCTGATCGGGCAGAAGTCGGACGGGGTCACCCTCCGGCTGGTCGAGCAGCTGGTGGCCGCGCCGCGCGGGCGGGCGGTCGTCGCCGGGCTCGGTGAGCTCTCGGCCGAGGCGGCCAAGCGGCGTGAGCGGTCCGTGGCCACGGTGGTCGCGCCGGTCCCGCTGACCGAGCAGCAGGAGGAGCGGCTCGCCGCCACCCTGCAGCGCATCTACTCGCGGCCGATCGCGCTGCACGTCGAGGTCGACCCGGACATCAAGGGCGGCCTCGTGATCAAGGTCGGTGACGAGGTCATCGACGGCAGCGCCACCGGCCGTATCGACGAGCTGCGCCGGCGCTTCGCGGGCTGAGCGGCACTGTGGCAACCCCACGGAACTTCTGAGAAGACACAGACGGTAGGAGCGGGAACGACATGGCGGAGCTGACGATCTCGTCGGACGAGATTCGCAGTGCGATTGACAACTACGTGTCCAGTTACTCGCCTGACGTCAACCGGGAGGAGGTCGGCCTCGTCGTCGACACCGGTGACGGCGTGGCGCACGTCGAGGGCCTGCCCTCGACCATGGCAAACGAGCTCCTCGAGTTCCCTGGCGGGATTCTCGGGGTCGCGCAGAACCTGGAGCCGCGCCAGATCGGTGTGGTCATCCTGGGCAACTACGAGCAGATCGAGGAGGGCCAGGAGGTCAAGCGCACCGGCCGGATCCTCTCGGTCCCGGTGGGCGACGCGTTCCTCGGCCGCGTCATCGACCCGCTCGGCAAGCCGCTGGATGGTCTCGGTGACATCGCCGCCGACGAGACCCGCGCGCTGGAGCTGCAGGCCGCCACGGTGGTCCAGCGGCAGCCGGTGAGCGAGCCGCTGCAGACCGGCATCACCGCGATCGACGCGATGACCCCGATCGGCCGAGGCCAGCGCCAGCTGATCATCGGCGACCGCAAGACCGGCAAGACCGCGGTCTGCGTCGACACGATCCTCAACCAGCGCGCGAACTGGGAGTCCGGCGACCCGCAGAAGCAGGTGCGCTGCATCTACGTCGCGGTCGGCCAGAAGGGCACCACGATCGCCTCGGTGCGCAAGGCGCTCGAGGACAACGGCGCGCTGGAGTACACCACGATCGTCGCCGCCCCGGCGTCGGACTCGGCGGGTTACAAGTGGCTGGCCCCCTACACCGGCTCGGCGCTGGGCCAGCACTGGATGTACCAGGGCAAGCACGTCCTGATCGTGTTCGACGACCTGACCAAGCAGGCCGAGGCCTACCGCGCCCTGTCGCTGCTGCTGCGCCGCCCGCCGGGCCGCGAGGCGTTCCCCGGCGACGTCTTCTACTTGCACTCCCGTCTGCTGGAGCGCTGCGCGAAGCTGAACGACGAGCTCGGGGCGGGTTCGATGACCGGTCTTCCGGTGATCGAGACCAAGGCCAACGACATCTCCGCCTACATCCCGACGAACGTCATCTCCATCACCGACGGGCAGTGCTTCTTCCAGTCGGACCTGTTCAACTCGGGTCAGCGCCCCGCGGTCGACGTGACCACGTCGGTGTCCCGCGTTGGTGGTGCCGCGCAGATCAAGGCCATGAAGGCCGTCTCCGGTTCGATGCGCATCGACCTGTCGCAGTACGAGGAGCTCAAGGCGTTCGCCGCCTTCGCCTCCGACCTCGACGCCGCGTCGCGTGCCCAGCTCGACCGCGGTGCCCGCCTGTACGAGCTGCTCAAGCAGCCGCAGTACTCGCCGGTGCCGGTCGAGCAGCAGGTCGTCACCGTGTATTTGGGCACAGGCGGTCACTACGACGAGGTGCCGGTCGAGGACGTCGCGCGGTTCAACAAGGAGCTCCTGGAGAACCTGCGCCACAAGCACGAGGGCATCCTCGCCGAGATCCGCGACACCGGTAAGTGGAGCGACGATCTCGCGGAGCGGGCGGTCAACGCGACCAACGAGTTCAAGAAGGGCTTCACCACTTCCGAGGGCAAGCCCCTCCAGGAGGAAGCGGCCGAGGCCATGTCCGCGGAAGAGGTCGGGCAGGAGACCGTCAAGGTCAACCGCCCGGCCCCGAAGAGCTGACCGGGCGGGAAGTAGATGGCCGCACAACTTCGCGAACTACGGTCCAAGATCCGAGCGACCAAATCCATCGGCAAGATCACCAAGGCGATGGAGCTCATCGCCACGTCGCGCATCAGCAAGGCGCAGGCGCGGGTGGACGCGTCCCGGCCCTATGCGGAGGAGATCACCAAGGTCCTCTCCGCGCTGGCCAGCGCGGCCACGACGCTCGACGACCCGTTGCTGACCGAGCGCCCCAACCCCAAGCGGGTCGGCGTGCTCGTCGTCACCAGCGACAAGGGCCTCTGCGGTGCGTACAACGCCAACGTGCTGCGTGCCGCAGAAGAACTGCAGTCGCTGCTGCGCGAGCAGGGCAAGACGCCGGTGCTGTACGTGATGGGCTCCAAGGGCGTCGGGTACTACCGGTTCCGGGACCGCAAGGTCACCGAGAGCTGGACCGGCTTCACCCAGGTGCCGCGCTATGAGAACGCGCAGGAGGCGGGCAAGACGCTGGTCGCCGCCTTCAACGCGGGTGCTGACGACGAGGGCGACGAGGCGGGTGCCGACGGCATCCTCGGCGTCGACGAGCTGCACATCGTGTACACGGAGTTCCGCTCGATGCTCTCGCAGGTGCCGGTGGCCAAGCGGATCGCACCGCTGGAGGTGGAGTACTCGGACGCGGCCGAGGAGACCGCGCCGAAGAGCGACGTGATCCCGTCGGCCTACTCGTTCGAGCCCAGCGCCGAGGCGCTGCTCTCCGCGCTGCTGCCGAAGTACATCAACACCCGGCTCTACGCGGCGCTGCTCGAGTCGGCGGCGTCGCAGCTGGCCGCGCAGCGAAACGCCATGAAGTCGGCGTCGGACAACGCGAACGACCTGGTGAACACCTTGACGCGGCAGGCCAACCAGGCCCGTCAGGGCCAGATCACCCAGGAGATCAGCGAAATCGTCGGCGGTGCGGACGCACTCGCCTCGGTAGGAAGTGAAGACTGATGACGACAACCGAGAACGCCGCCAAGGGCCGCATCGTGCGGGTTACCGGTCCTGTGGTCGACGTCGAGTTCCCCCGCGGCCAGGTCCCCGAGCTGTTCAACGCGCTGAAGACGGAGATCACGTTCGCCGAGCTGAAGAAGACGGTGACCCTCGAGGTCGCCCAGCACCTCGGCGACAACATCGTCCGCACCATCTCCCTGCAGCCGCAGGACGGTCTCGTCCGTGGTGCCGAGGTGCGCGACACCGGCGCCGCGATCTCCGTGCCGGTCGGTGACGGGGTCAAGGGCCACGTCTACAACGCGCTCGGCGAGTGCCTCGACGAGCCCGGCTACGGTGCGGACTTCGAGAAGTGGGAGATCCACCGCAAGCCGCCGCCCTTCGACCAGCTCGAGGGCAAGACCGAGATGCTGGAGACCGGCCTCAAGGTCATCGACCTGCTGACCCCGTACGTGACCGGTGGCAAGATCGGCCTGTTCGGTGGTGCCGGTGTCGGCAAGACGGTGCTCATCAAGGAGATGATCACCCGTGTGGCCCGCAACTTCGGTGGCACCTCGGTGTTCGCCGGTGTCGGCGAGCGCACCCGTGAGGGCACGGACCTCTTCCTGGAGATGAGCGAGGACGGCGTCATCAACGACACCGCGCTCGTGTTCGGTCAGATGGACGAGCCGCCCGGCACGCGTATGCGGGTCGCCCTGTCGGCGCTGACCATGGCGGAGTACTTCCGCGACGTCCAGAACCAGGACGTGCTGCTGTTCATCGACAACATCTTCCGGTTCACCCAGGCGGGTTCCGAGGTGTCGACCCTGCTGGGCCGCATGCCCTCCGCCGTGGGTTACCAGCCGACGCTGGCCGACGAGATGGGTGAGCTGCAGGAGCGGATCACCTCGACCAAGGGCCGTTCGATCACCTCGATGCAGGCGATCTACGTGCCGGCGGACGACTACACCGACCCGGCCCCGGCGACGACGTTCGCCCACCTGGACGCCACCACCGAGCTTTCCCGGTCGGTGTTCCAGAAGGGCATCTTCCCGGCGGTGGACCCGCTGGCGTCGACGTCGACCATTCTCGACCCGGCCATCGTGGGCGACAAGCACTACGCCGTGGCCTCCGAGGTCATCCGGATCCTGCAGAAGTACAAGGAACTGCAGGACATCATCGCGATCCTCGGTATGGACGAGCTGTCCGAAGAGGACAAGCTGACGGTGAACCGGGCACGGCGCATCGAGCGTTACTTGTCGCAGAACATGCTGGTCGCCGAGGCCTTCACCGGCCAGCCGGGTTCGACGGTGCCGCGCGAGGAGACCGTCGAGGCCTTCGACAAGATCACCAAGGGCGACTTCGACCACTACCCGGAGCAGGCGTTCCTGGGTATCGGTGGCCTGGAGGACCTGGAGAAGAAGTACAAGGAGATCACCAAGAAGTAGGTGCTCTCCGTACAGACGGCGAACGCCGCGCTCCCTTCCGGGGGCGCGGCGTTCGCCGTCTCGTCAGGACAGTCGCACGTAGTCGTCGCCGACCAGGATCTCCCTGACGGTGTCGGGCAGCAGCGCGGCGTCCCGGCCGGCGTCCTGCCACGGCCCGTCCGGGCTGGTCCGGTAGCGCAGCTGCTTGCCCTTGTCCGCGACGACCCAGCCGCCGCCGTCGGGGATGCGGAAGCGGACCGGCAGGATCGCCTCCGGGTCCACGGTGCCGCCGTCGATGAGGTTCATCGTCTCCGCTGTCAGGTCGGGTGCCACCTTGGCGATCAGCCGGGGTGGCGCGGTACCCACCTGGCTCTGCTTCAGGATGATGACGCGACCGTCGGGCAGCCCGACGGCGATGGTCCACGGGCTGACGACGTAGTCCTTCTGTTGGGCCATGGACCGGAACACGCCCCATCTCCCGTCCAGTGCGATCGGTGGCAACCCGAGCGGTTCGCCCAGTTCCCACGTCACCTCGCCCCAGGGGAGCAGGTCCGAGTGCATCCGGTAGGACGGGTCGGTGAGGCGCAGCATGAGGTAGGAGCTCGCGGTTGTCGTCATGAGCGAGTAGTCCCCCACCGGGAGCAGGTCGGGCGGGTCGCTCCCTTCGAAGGCGACCATCTCCCACGGACTCCTGTCCGGCGGGACGGTCACGATGGCCACACCGTCATCGGGCTCGGCTTGGCTCCAGTCGAACCGGAGGTCGCGGCGCCCGTCGTCCCCCTGGACCACGGTGAAATCAAAGGCGTAGTGGAGTGGTTTCCCGTTGTCGACGATCAGGGCTGTCCGGTCGTCCGGGCCGAACTTGTAGTAGTCGGCCACCCCTGGTTCGTCCCAGCCGATCATCCGGGTGGTGACCAGCTTGAGCTGTCCGTCCCCCGGGTCGATCGCGACCAGCCCTTCCGCGGTCCGCAGCCCGTTCTCGGGCACCTGGTTGTTGCGGTGCACGTACACCTGCTGCAGGACGACCGCCGCCCGCCCGGCCGGGGTGCTGCCCGCCCAGTACACGTGCGGGTCGCCGCGCAGGTCGTCGTAGTACCCGTCGCGGGCCTCCGGCGAGTACGGCAGCCCCTCCTGCCACGCATGGCGTGCCTGGTCGAGGAACGCCTTGTCGCCCGCCAGGTCACCCTTCGTGGGCATGGTCAGCCGGGCGTCGGCGACCGGGACCGGTGCGTCCTCCCGCATGGTCACGACCGTCGCGCTCGCGGCCACGGCGACGACCGCCACCACACTCGCCGCGACGGCCAGCCTGCGTCGTGCCCTGCGCCTGCGCCCGCCACGCAGCACGGTCTCGGCGAACGCGGGCGGCAAGGCCAGCCCGGGCGTCGTGCCGTGCAGGTGTTCTCGCAGTTCTGTGGCGTTCACGTGGTCGTCCTCTCGTGGACCGGGGCGGGGAGGTCGGCGGGGAGGTCGTCGGGATGGTCGGCGGGAAGGTCGTCGTCGAGCACCTCGCGGAGGCGGGCGAGGCCGCGGGAGGTCTGGCTCTTGACCGTGCCGAGACTGCAGCGGAGCGCCTTCGCGACCTCCGCCTCGGCCATGTCGTCGAAGAAGCGCAGCACCAGCACGGCCCGCATCCTGGGCGGCAGCGCGTGCAGGCCGCGGACGACCCGGTCCTCCTCGACGATCTGTTGTTCCGGTCCCGGCCACGCGGGTGGCGCCTCGTCGCGGAGCGGTACCTCGCTCACCCGTCGCGAGCGGTTCCGCCAGCGGTTGGCCGCCGCGTTCGCGAGCGCGGCCCGCAGGTAGGGTTCCGGCCTGCCCCTGATGCGCCGCCACCGCGGGTAGGCCCGCTCCAGCACGTCCTGCAGCAGATCCTCCGCTGCGCCCCGGTCACCGCCGCACAGGAGGTAGGCGGTGCGGAGCAGAGCGGGCCCTCGGTGCGTCACGAAGTCCGTGAAGTCGGTTTCGTCCATGGGCACCCCCCAGTCGATCCGTGACTCGTCTCACCCTTATCGACACCAGCCTGGCTGGGGAGGTTGAGAGCCGACCAATTAGACTTCCGTTGGAAGACCCATACAAGGAGGTACCGCGTGGCCGAGATGTCCGTCCAGCTGGTCGCCGTGGAACGACGCCTGTGGTCGGGTACCGGCACGTTCGTCTCGGCGCAGACCACCGAGGGCGAGATCGGCATTCTGCCCGGTCACGAGCCCGTACTCGGTCAGCTGATCGAGGGTGGCGTGGTGAAGGTGCGCACGACCGACGGCGAGACCGTGACCGCGGCCGTCCAGGGTGGGTTCCTTTCCGTGACGGGTGAGGCGGTACGCATCCTCGCGGAGTCCGCCGACCTGGCCGACGAGATCGACGTGGCGTCGGCGGAGGCCGACCTCAACTCGGACGACGAGGAGATCCGCGCCAGAGCGCAGGGTCGACTTCGCGCAGCGGGTCAGCGGGACTGACGGCCGGGCAGCGGAGGCGGGCCGTGGACATCACCGTGATGGTCGGAGCGGTCCTCCTGCTGGTCGCGGTTGTCCTCGTCTGGTTCACCGTTCGTCGCCTGCGTGCGTTGCGGTCCGGCGGTGTGCACGCCGCGCTGCGCACCCGTCTCGACGACGCGGGCAAGGGCTGGCACCTCGGGGTGGGGCGTTATCAGGGTGACGAGTTCGTGTGGTTCCGCGTGCTCAGCCTGCGCCCCGGCCCCGACCGGGTGATCAGCCGCAGTGCGCTGGAGATCGCGGACCGCAGGGACCCGTCGGGACCGGAGCTGTATAGCATGCCGCCTGCCTCACGCGTGCTGCGTTTCCGCGAGGCGAACGACGGCGGCGAGGTGGAGATCGCCATGGGACCGGACGCGCTGACCGGGTTCCTGTCGTGGCTGGAGTCCGCCCCGCCGGGCCGGCTGCCCTGGGCTTCCTAGATGACTGATTCCGTGAAGTTGGTGTGAGTCGGTCGTCGTGTGCTGGTCGGATCGGTCCGGTTTCGGTCGGGTGGCTGGGGTTGGTGTCCCGCGTCGCGGGCTAGCTGTGCCCTGAAAGGCGCGTTCAGGGCGCTGAGTGCCCTGAACGGCCCATTCACGGCACTGGCGCCGAACCCGGGCGCTCCGCGCCCGGCCCGCGAAGCGGGGCAGCAGCCCCGCGCAACCCCGATGGGTGGATCCGCCGACTTACGCACCGGATGGACAGCGCAGGCTCAGACCACGCGGCGTTGAGGATCGGGCCCTAGTTCTTGTGCGCCCGGGCGGCGGCGAAGCAGTACACGCCGAACGCCGCGAGTCCGACACCGACGACCACGAGCGCCGCGGTCCCGAAGGGCTGCGCAGCGAGGGTCTTCAGTGCGCGGTCCAGACCGCCGGCTTCCTGTGCGTTGGACTGGAACGCGGCGAACGCCAGCAGCACGCCGATGATGCCCACCACGACACCCTTGGCGATGTAGCCGAAGACACCGAGCCGCGTGACCAACTGCTGGGTGCCGCGCGGCAGGTCGTGCAGGTCGAGGTCGTCGAGGAACTTCTTCTTGACGCCCTTCCTGACCTGGGCGACTCCCACCGCGATGACGACCGCGGCCGCGATCCCGACGAGGATCTGGCCGGCGGGCAGGGACAGCAGCTTCGCGGTGAACTCCTGTTGCTGCTGGTTGCCGGACCCGCCGCCACCGCTGCCGGTGACGAGCCTGGTCGCGTAGACCGCGAGCGCGATGCCGATGATCGCCTTGACGACGGCCCCGATCCGCCGCCGGGTGCGTTTGCCCTGCTTGGTCACCCACCGGTAGCCGATCGCGGCCTGCATGAGCTGCCACCCGCCGTAGGCGAACAGGCCGATGGCCAGCACCCACAGCACCACGGCGCCGAAGGAACCGCTTCCGATCTCCTGGACCGCGCCTTTCTGGTCGGCCTGCTCCCCGGAGCCGAAGGCCACACGCACGGCCAGGTACGCCACGATCACGTGCACGAGCCCGTAGCAGACCATTCCGGCCCGTCCGAGCCCCTGCACCACCTTGCTGTTCTTCGCTCGCTGCGCGGATGAGGCAACCATGCCCCGGTAGGTACCCGGGTCAGGCGGCTGCGAACGGTCCGTTCGCAGTAATCACCGGCCGCCGCCGGGCTGCCACAGCACGTCACCGTCGGGGTTCGCGACCCGCGACAGCACGAACAGCAGGTCGGACAGCCGGTTGAGGTACTTGGCGGCGAGGACGTTCGTGCGCTCGCCGTCCGCCTCGACCAGATGCCACGCGCTGCGCTCCGCCCGCCGCGTCACCGTCCGCGCGACGTGCAGCAGCGCGGCGCCCGCGGTCCCGCCGGGCAGGATGAACGAGGACAGCTTGGTGAGCCGCCCGTTGAAGTCGTCGCACCAGCCTTCGAGCCGCTCGACGTAGGGCTCGGTGATCCGCAGTGGCGGGTACTTGGGGTCCGGCACGACCGGCGCGCACAGGTCGGCGCCGACGTCGAAGAGGTCGTTCTGCACGCCACGCAGAACGGTCAGCAGCTCGTCGGAAAGCCCGCCCATGGCGACCGCGACGCCGATGGCCGCGTTGGCCTCGTCGACGTCGGCGTAGGCGGCGAGCCGCGGGTCGGTCTTGGGCACCCGCTTCCCGTCACCGAGTGCGGTGGTGCCGTTGTCGCCGACCTTCGTGTACACCCGCGTGATGTGAACCGCCATGCCAGGCACACTACCGGCGGGTTCGGGTGAGGCTGTCCAGTAGTTCCTCGACCTGCCGGGTGATCGCGGGCGGGCTGCCCGGGGCGAGGGTCACCCACGAGTCTCTGCGCGTGAGGAGATACCGCCCCAGCGGGTTGTCGTAGAAGCTGACCACGTGGCCCGCGCGCTGACGGGCACCATGCCGCGGGGTGTGGGCGGCTCCAAGGTGACCGAAGCGGACGACCTGCCCGACCACCCCGACCAGCTTGCGGGCCTCGTCCTTGCCGAGTCCCGAGGACACCAGTGCCCGTTGCAACGTGCCGGGGTCGTTGCCTGCCCGCGCGGCGCACGCGTCCAGTGTGTCGGCGGGCAGTGTGATCGACAGGCCCGTGCCCGGTGGGCAGGCGGGCAACTGTGCGACCGCGGTGCGTGCGATTCCGCTGGCCGCGGTGCGCCACACGGTGAAGCGCTCGGCGTCGAGCACGCCGACTGCGGCCGCCGTTTTGCGTGCGCCGATGAGGACGGACGTGCGTGGCCCGTCCGCCGACAGGTGCAGCCGCCCGTCGAGCTCCCATTCCGGTCGTGCGAGCAGACGCAGGCCGAACTCCAGGTCGGGGTGGAGGTCGCCGGGTGCTCCCGCCCCTTTGCGGGCAAGCGAGTTCCACGCACTGGTCCGCAGTTCGGCGCGTTCGTCGAAGGTGCGGCCGTGGGAGTTGATGTCCAGGATCGGTGGGCGCCTGCCGAGGCCGAGGTGTTCCCACAGGATGTCGTACTCGAGCCAGGACAGTGTGAATCTGCCGGACACTCAGTAGTCTTCCTCATCATCGCCGATCACCGAGGGCGCGACCGGCGGTGTGTCGTCCCAGAAGCTGTCGTGGGTGCCGCGCAGGTACTCCGCGGTCTGGTGTTCCTTGTCCTCGTCGCCCTCGGAGCGGCCGCCCATCGGCCCGCCCATGCCCATCCCGCCGACGCCACGACCGCCCGCCGTGCCCGGCGTGGTGCCTCGCCCGGCGACGGGCTCGCTGATCGGCCCGCCGCGCATGCCGCCTCGGAGGCCCTCACCGGGACCGGCGCCGCCAGGACCGCGCCCGGCACCACCACTGCCTGGACCATGCCCGCTGCCGCCTGGACCACGTCCGGTGCTGCCCGGCCCGCGTTCGCCGAGGCGCCTGCCGGTGCCGCCGGGAAACGGTGTGATGCCGGACCGGTACTGGTCGGAGCCGGAACCGGTCACGGGGAGGTGAGCCGGCGGAGCTGCCGTCGAGGGTGTCGGGGTCGGCGTGACGACACTCGGTGTGGTGGCCGATCCCGGCCCCGAGCCGGCGCCGGGTGGTGGGGTGGCGCCAGGGCCGGACCTGTTGCCTGCCGTGTCGTCTGGGGAACCGGTGCCGCCGTCGACCGGGTGCCTGGGGCCGGGCGGTTCGCGGTCGCCGACCGGGATGCTGTCGCCGATCCCGCTCTTCGGCGGCGCAGGCACGTCCACGGCGACGGCAGGTGGCGGCACGAACTTCCCGACGGTGCCCTGGGAGACGGCGGACGCGAACTCGTAGCCGAGCATGGTCCGGACCGCCTCGGCCTTGGCCTCCTGTGCGGCGGCTTCCTGTCTGTCCTGGTCGGCCTGCCCGGCGAGGATGTCGACGAACGAGGTCGGGATCCCGCCGCCGCCGTTGGCGGTCGAGGTGACCTCGACCGGTTCCGGCATCGCGTTCTTTGCCGAGGAGTAGGCGTCGATGTGGAGTTCGGTGCTCGACTGGCTGGCGCTGCTGGCCGTGTTCGCGTCGGCGGCCCACTGCGCGAGCGGGGTGACCCCGGATCGCATCGCGTCGGCGGCGCCGCCGTCCCACACCGCACCGGCTTTGGCGAGCGCCGTTTCGGTCCGTTCGTGCGCGCGCGCCATCAGGTCGGCGAGCGCGGCCCACCCTTCCTGCGAGCCGGACGCCCCGGAGACCCCGGCACCGTCCGGCCGGAAGAAGCCACCCCTGCCGTGAATGTCGTCGTACAACCTCTGGTGGGGTTTCTCGTCCCAGTTGTACTGCCCGCTCATCGCGTTCCCCCTGCCGCCATGTCCGTCACGACGCCACCAACGTTTTCATCGCGGATTCCGCCAACTGATAGGCGAGATCGCACCGCTCAGGACTACCCGGCTCGTTCGGATCCGGTGTTGCGGTGGTCATCAGAGATTGGCCGTCGGCGACGTCCACCACCGCCCAGCACGCTCGCCTGTCGATGTTGCTCGCCACAGTGAGGGTGGGATACCCGTCGATGGGCTCGACGTCCTCGATCTCGACGTTGTACTTAATAGTGGTCCACTCTTCAATGCCCGCGGTCACCACCAACGCGACATTTCCGGCCCTGGCTGAGGAGTAATAACACTGGGGTGACTTGAAGTCCGGGTGTTCGGACGGCTTGCCTGGTCCATCAATGCCGAACTTGGGCCAGTCTGCTTGTGGGATCTGTCCGCAGGGGTCCTTGCCGGTGAGGTCGATGTCCCGCGGCCGCTCACTGGACGGCTCGGTGGCGGTGGACTCGGCGGTGTCCGGTGTGGTGCTGATGGTGTCGCCGGGCATGGGCGAGCCGGCGGACACGGTGGTGCATCCGGTCAGCGCCAGCGTCGCGGACAACGTCGCGATGAGGGTGAACCGTCGGGCCTGAGTCACTGGGATACCTGCCGGAAGGCCAGCGTGCGGGCGTCTTCGGTGAGGTTGTAGGTCTTGACGGCCTGGTCGAGTGCGTCGAGGACAGCCTTGAGTTGGTTCAGGTAACCGCTGGCGGCCTCGACCGCTGCCTGGGAGTTCTCGTTCAACGCTGTGGCTGTGTCGCTGCTGACCGCGTCTGCCCCGAGCGGCCGCATCACCATGACCTGCGCCTTCGTGCGCAGAAACTCGTTGACCTCGTCGTAGATGGGTTGTAGCTCCGCTTTGAGTTGGAGGACCTGGTCAGGTTCGACTCGGAGCGTGCTTGTGCTCGCGGCGGGGTTGGCCGCGCCGGTGATGTCGAAAGGCATGTGGTCCTCCCAGGAGCGCCCCCTCCGGCACTCGTCCCAACCAAGCAGCATAGCCAACCGTGGTGACACACGGTGGTGAACTCGTAACGTCACCCGGTCGGTGTACGGCCCGGCTCCCACCAGCCGACATGGTCGAGATGGTCGAGCAGTTCGTCCGCGACCGCGCGGGCCGTCGGGCAGCGCTCGCGCACCGCGGTCTCCACGTCGGAATCGGCTGGTTCGCTGGTCACGGGATCGATGAAGTACATCGACACGGTCAGCACGAACGACGAGGACACGTCGAGTGTCAGAAAGCAGCTGCTGGTCCGGTCGAATTCGAGGACGCGTTCGATCGCGTAGTGGTCGTCGATGCGCAGCCACACGAGATGCGCGAGCCGGTCGACGGCGCCGCCCGCCGACATGGCGCGATGCTCCTCCACCTGCTTCGCCATCGAACGATGGTCGGCGCTGATGCCCAGTGCGATGCCCGGCCCCTCCCACACGCACCCGATGGCGCTGTCGAGCACGGGTGTCGCCTCGACTCCGGCCGGGGTGACCACGTCGGCGGGCACGCCGGCGCACGGGTCGTCCGGATCGAAGTCGACGTGTCCGGTGGTGGACAGGTCGGCGACAGGAATCGCGTCGATGACCGTGGTGCCGGGCAACAGTTCGGTGCCGACCGGATACGCCGGTTCGACCGTGCCCAGCCGCGCGGATGGCGGAGTGGTCGTGGGATCGCGGTGTGTGGCGGAGCAGCCTGAAGCGATGCACGCGGTCGCGATCAGGGCGGTGAAACGTTTGCGGGACAACGGGGGTCTCCTCAGATGATGGTGTCGACGATCTCGGTGAGCACGCTGGTGAGAAGGTGCAGCCGGTCGTGCCGGTAGACGATGTGGATCTCGTCGCCGGGCAGGACGACGTACAGCTCCATCGGGCCGGGGTAGGGCGGGGCGTCGGCGGGCCGGTTCAGCCAGGACGGTTCGTGGGCGGACTGGTACGGGCGCAAGCCGAGCAGTCGCCTGCCGTGGACGGCGTGGTCGGCGGGCACCGCGCAGGCCGTGCCGGAAATCGCGGTGGTGGCGAGCATTCGGATGGCCGAGGCCGTGACGGTGACCGCGTAGGTGTCCACTGTGGCCGGATAGACCACGACGTGGCGACGGTCGTGTCGTAGGTCGAAGATGGTGGTCGCGTTGTCGCCGTCGGGTTTTCCGCCCTGCACGGCCCATCGGCGCAGATACGGGAGCACGGGGGCTACGTGTTGGGGTTCGCGACGAGCTCGGCCACGATGGCCCGGCGTTCCGCGTCCAGGTCGGGGCGCCGGACCCGCAGGGGCGTCCACGGTCCGGGGTTCTCGCCCCGCGCCAGGGCGGCGCTCCGGCGGCAGGAGTAGGTCATGCTGTCGGTCCACTCGGTCACCAGATGTCGCTTCACGCGGTCGGTGGCCAGTTCGGCGGTCCGTTGTGCCAGGTGCCATTCGTGGAAGGCGGCCCACTCCTCGTAGGCCGTCGCCCGTGCGGCAGGCGTCAGCAGGTCCTCGACGAGTGAGAAGCCCAGGTAATCGCTGACGACCTGGCCGGTCGTGTCGTCGATTCGCAGGAATTGCCTGATGTGCGGCCAATGCAATTGTGCACTCATATTTCACTTCTTTGATGTTTGCGTGCAACTGTCGGTCGTGTCGTGTGTCGAGCACATTGACATGGGGATTCCGTCGAAGCAATGCACAATCGGGTGATTGTTGCGGCGACTCCGTGGTGTTTCGGTTTAGTCTGTGTCATCACTGACATGAATTGTGAGGAGCGTGATATGCCCGGGAAAGTGAAATATCTCGGTGGGGTGGGTGACCGGGGGCTCGGTATGGAACTGAGGCACTACCGGGAGAAGGCGGGGATGAGCTGCGCCCGGGTCGGCGAGGTGCTGGGCTGGTCGGCCAACACGATCAGCAGGCTGGAGCGGGGGTTGCGGCCGGAGACCACCGCGGAGGAGGTGTCGGCGATCCTGGCGGCCGTCGGGGTGACGGGCCCGGATCGTGACAGGATCATGCGGATGGCCAAGGGGTACCGGGAGCAGGGTTGGTGGGAGGGGAACAAGACCCACCTGACCGACCAGGCACGCACCTACCTCAAGTTCGAGGCCAGGGCGACCAGGATCATCGACGTCGAGCCGCTGCTCGTGCCCGGTCTGCTGCAGACCGCGGACTACTGCCGGGCCCTGATGGCCGCCTTCGGGGTCGAGGTGCGGGAGATCGAGGGGCGGGTCGCCCGGCGGCTCGGCCGGCAGGCCATCGTCACCCGGCCGGACCCGCCCGAGCTGGTGTTCGTCGTCAGCGAGCTGATGCTCCGGCAGCCTGTCGGCGGCGCCGGTGTGATGGCCCGGCAGGTGCACAGGATCGTCGAGGATGCCGAACGGCCGCACGTGGCGGTTCGAGTGGTTCCCGCAGCGGTGGCTGCGCATCCCGGCTTGCACGGCGCGTTCACGATGCTGCAGTTCGCTGACGAACCGGCGGTTGTGTTCGTGGAGGGCCGGATGTCAGGCATGTTTCCCGAGAACCCCGACGAGATCGCGGCGTATACGCTTTCGGCGGAGAGGCTGATCGATCTGACGCTGGGCCAGCAGGAGTCCCTGCAACTGCTGCACGCCATCGCCGAGGATCTGGAGAGAGCGAGGTAGCGCCGATGACCGCTCGTGTCGAGCCCCGCAGTCCGTGGCGCAAGAGCAGCTTCAGCGCGAGTGATGCCAACTGCGTGGAGATCGCGTTCGGAACCTGGCGCAAGAGCAGCTTCAGCGCGGAGGACAGCAACTGCGTCGAGGTGGCGTTCGGTGCCGCGGTGCGGGACTCGAAGAACCCTGGGGCCGGGCACCTGGCGCTGCGGACGGATGCCTACCGGTCACTCGTGAGCTTCGCCCGCCGCCACGTGCTGTCATAAGGGACGGTGAGTGTGCCCGGCAAGCGTGGAAGACCTGACAGGTCCTGAGGGGTTTCCAGGTGGTGGACGAGACAGGTGAGACAACCGAGTTCGGCATCGACGCGTTCGCGCTCGACGACCGGCTTCGGCTGTTCCACTTCACCGCCGCCGACAAGCGGGCCGACTACCTGCGCGTGCTGCGTGCCTTCGACCGTGCCCGCGCCAACTACCAGGTGCTCCTGCACGCCAACGACGTCGCCGAGCACGACGGCGGCGACCCGGCCGAGCTGACGCCCCTGCTCGACCAGCTGCACACCTGGCGGGTGCTGGACCGCAGCTACGACGGCGCCCGCGCGGCGAACCTCGCCGAGTACCGCAACCGGCACTACGTCTACCAGTTCACCCAGGCCGGGTACCGGGCCTACCGCGCGGTCGAGGACGTGCTCGGTGCCAGCGTCGACGACGCCGTGCTGTCGCGGCTGGTGTTCCCCGAGCTGCTCGCCGACCTGCTGGCGCTGGCCACGGCGAACACCGAGGGCGACGCGGAGGAGGTCTACCGCAAGCTGACCCGGCTGGACTCCGCGTTGTCGGACATGGCGGAGCGGGCCGCCCGGTTCTACCTGCTGCTGGGCGACCTGTCCCGCACCACCGAGACCAGCGCCGAGGTGTTCCTCGCGCACAAGGACGCGCTGCTGGCGCACCTGCGCGAGTTCACCTCCGAGCTGGCGCGCTACACCCCGAAGCTGGCCGCGGCGCTCGGCGCGGTCGAGGAGACCGGCGTCGACCGGATGGCAGAGCTCGCGGCGAGCGTGGACGAGCGGATCTTCCGGTCCCCGGCCGACCGGCTCGCCGACTGGCGGCACCGGTGGGGCGGGCTCGTCCACTGGTTCCGCGGCGACCCCAGCGAGGCGGAGCGGCTCCAGTCCGGCACCGTCAGCGCCATCGCGAGTGTGCTGGCCCTGCTGCGGCGCGTCACCGAGTCGCGGCGGGGCGGGGTCAGCAGGGAGAGCCAGCTGCGGCACCTCGCGGCCTGGTTCACCGGCACCGCCCACGACGAGGCGGCGCACGCGCTGTTCGCGGCCACGTTCAACCTGGGCGCGCCTCGGCACGTCGCGGTCGTGCACCAGGACGCCGAGCTGGTCGCCACGCGGCGGTCCTGGTGGGAGGCGCCGCCGGTCGAGATCTCCCGGACCCTGGTCGAGACCGGTAAGCCGCCCTCACCCGGCGCGCCGGCCAAGGTGGAGCGCAACGACGCCTCCCGCAGACGCCTCCGCGAGGCGCAGCTCGCCGAGCAGCAGGCCCGGCGGGCCGCGGCGGAGTCGCTGGCGGGCGGTGTGTACGGCCGCACACTGGACGAGGAGGAAACCGAGCTGCTCCTGTCGTTGCTGGACATCGCGCTGGGGGCCAGGGTGCCCGTCACCGGGGTGACGAGCGGTTCGGCCTACGGGGTCAAGCTGACCCTGTCGCCGCACCCGGAGTCGTCCACGGTGGACACGGTGCGCGGTCGCCTGCACCTGGACGGGCTCACACTTTCGGTCGCGCCGCGATGACCGTCCCCGAGTTCGAGCTGGCCGCCTACCAGCGCGCCGTGCGCACGATCCTCGTCAACCCGCTGGTGACCGAGTCCTACCCGGACGCCGCCGCGCTGCCGCTCGTCCGCAGGTGGGCCGACCAGCTCCGCGGCGACCTGGACCGGGCGTTCGGCTACCGCCTGGAACTCACGCCGACCACCGCACGGCTGATCCGCACGCCCGACGAACTGGACGCGAGCCGCCCCGCGCGCACCACGACCGACCGGCCGTTCGACCGCAGGCGCTACGCCTACCTCGCGTTGACGCTCGCGGCGCTCGGCCGGGCGGGCACACAGCTGGCGCTGTCGGAGCTGGCGGACGCGGTCGCCGCCGACGCCGGGCGGATCGAGGGCCTTGGCCTGTCCACCGAGCGGGCCGCGGACCGGGCGGCGTTCGTCGATGCGGTGGCCTGGCTGGAGACCCGCGGCGCGCTGCGGCTGGCCGACGGCAGCGCGCGGCGCTGGGCCGACGACCCGTACGCGGGGGAGGCGCTCTACGACGTCGACCGGGACGTGGTCAACGCGGTGTACCGGCCACGGCGGGTGCTGCAGCACATCGACAGCGTCACCGCGCTGCTCGGCGGGGTGCTCGCCGACGCGAACGGCACCGGCCGCGACGCGCGCCGCCGCCACGCCGGGCAGCGGGCCAGGCGGGCCCTGGTGGAGCGGCCCGTCGTCTACTACGAGGCGGACGGTATCGATGGAGAGGTCCGCAACTTCCTGCGCGGTGCGCACGCGGTCGCCGAGGTCGAGCGGCTGACCGGGCTGACCGCCGAACGCCGCGCGGAGGGGATCGCGGTGCTGGACACCTCCGGCGGGTTCTCCGACCGGCGTTTCCCCGGCACCGGCACGGTCGCGCAGACAGCGCTGCTGCTGGTGAACGAGATCGCCGACCGAGTGGAGCTCGCGGAGCGGGCATCGTCACGGATCGAGGACCAGGACGCGCCCCGGCTCGTCCACCTCGCACCGCCGGACGGCGGGCAGCGGGAGCTGGCTGAGGCCGTCGACAGCGGGCTGCCGCGGCTCGGCGTCCTGGCGGACCTGGCCGAGACCGGGCAGCGTGCGGAACCCGCCGAGCGCGACGCCGTCGAGTACCCGCTGGTCGAGGACGGCTGGCTGGCCACCACAATGTCAGGACTGCTCGACCGCTACGGCTCGACGTTCGCCGCGCAGTGGCGGGCCGACCCGGCACGGTTGCTCGCCGCCGCGTTGGAGCTGCTGGCCGAGCTGCGCATGGTGGCGCGGGTGCCGGGCGGGGTGCTGGTGTTGCCGTTGCTCGCCCGCTACCGCAACGTGGTGGTCCGCGTGCGCGGACGCACGACCGAACCGACCCTGTTCGACTAGGAGGAGGATTGGACCAGGCCGCTCCTGCCCTGGCCGACCGCTACCGGCCGAGCCGGGCGGGCATCGTGAACCTGTGGGACTACCGCGACGAGGAGTTCGTCTTCGCCGACGGGCGGCTGGTGCTGCGCGGCCCGAACGGTTCCGGCAAGACCAAGGCGCTCGAGGTGCTGTTCCCGTTCGTGCTCGACGGGCGGATCGAGCCGCGCAGGCTCAACCCGTTCGCCAGCGAGGACCGCACGATGAAGTCCAACCTGCTCTACCGCGGGCAGGAGTCGGCGTACTCGTACGTGTGGCTGGAGTTCGCCTGCGGGGACTCGTTCGTCACCGTCGGCGTCGGCCTGCGGGCGCAGAAGCACAACGACCGGGTGACCCGCTGGTACTTCGTGGTGGACGGCCGCGCCGGGGTCGACTTCTCGCTGCTCGGCCAGGACGACCGGCCGCTGACCCGCAAACAGCTCGCCGCCGAGCTGGGGCCCGACGCGCTCACCGACCGGCCGGGTGACCACCGCGCCGCGATCGACGCCCGGCTGTTCGGACTCGGCATCGACCGCTACGAGCAGTTGCTGACACTCGTCCTGACGCTGCGCCGCCCGCAGCTGGCGAAGCACCTGGACCCGAAGGGCCTGTCCCGCACGCTGGCCGACGGCCTGCGCCCACTCGACGACGGTCTCATCGCCGAGGCCGCGCGGTCGTTCGACGACATGGAGAGCGTGCAGCGGACGCTGCGCGGGCTGGTGGCGGCCGACGAGGCGGCCAGGACGTTCCTCACCAGTTACGTCACCTACCTGCGTACGCATGCCAGAGCAGCCGCGGACGTGGTCGGCGGCCGGCTCGCCGCCGTCGAGGACGCGCGTGCCGCGCTGGCCACGGCGCTGACCCGGCACCGGGACGCGACCCGGCTCGCCGGGGACGCCGAGCGCGCGGTCGGCGAGGCGGAGGCCGCGCTCGGCAAACAGCGCGCGCACCTGGACTCGTTGCGCAGCAGCAAGGCATACACGGCCAAGGAGCAGCTCGACAAGCTCGTCGAACTGGTGGGACGGCTCGAGTCGGCGGCGCGCACGGCCCGGCGGCGGGCCGACGAGGCCGCCGCGGTCGCCGAACGCCGGGAACGCGAGCTGGCCACCACCAGGGAAGCGTTTGCGGACGCCGCGCGGGAGGTGACGAGAGGCGCGGCGCAGGTCGCCGACGCGGCGCACGACGCCGGTATCGCCTGGGGCGCGCAGGACAGCGACGCGGACGACGTCGACGACCGGGTCGCCGCACGCCTGGTGGCACGCCGGGACGACCTCGCCGCCGTCCGCGAGGTGATGGGCGCACTCGACAGGGCCAGGGCAGAACGGTCGCTCCTCGACGCGGCGTTCGGCAAGGCCGAGGAAGCCGTCGGCACCGCGGAGTCGTTGCTGCACAAGGAAGACGGAGCGGTCGAGGCGGCCCGCGCGGCCGCCGGGCAGGCGCTGGGCGACTGGTGGTCACGGCACGAAGCGACCGTCACGGAACTAGCTCTGTCCGAAGTGGACGCCCGGCTGGCGGCGGCGCTGACGCGGGTCGGTGAGCCGGACGAGCCGGGTCTGGCCGAGGTGTTCGACGCGTTGACGGCGACCCCGGTCGAGGACCGCCGGGACGCGCTGCGGGAACTGCGGCGGCAGCGCGGCACCGCCGACGACGAGCTGGCCGGGCTGCGCGGACAACGGGCGGCGGTCGCCGCCGAGCGGGACGACGCGCCCGCGCCGTTCGCCGCACGCACCGCGGACAGGACGGGACGGCCGGGCGGTCCACTGTGGCGGCTCGTGCGGTTCGCCGACGACGTGCCCGCGGACCGGGCCGCGGCGGTCGAGGCCGCGTTGGAGGCGGCCAACCTGCTGGACGCGTGGCTCCAGCCGGACTCCGTCCTCGACGCGAACGGGTCCGACGCCCACCTGGTTCCCCTGCCCGTCGGCAGAAGGCCGCCCGGTCCCACACTGGCGGACGTGCTGGTGCCCGAGGACGAGGCACCCGTCGACGCGGCACGGATCGCGGACGTGCTGTCCTCGGTCGCGCTCGCCGAGGTCGTCGACGCCACCGGTGAACCGCCGGTGTTCCCGGCCGTGTCACCGCGCGGTGGGTTCGCACAGGGCATCCAGGTCGGCGCGCACGCCAAGGACCACGCCGAGTACATCGGCGCCACCGCGCGGGCCCGCAGGCGCGCGGCCCGGCTCGCCGAACTCGACGACAGGATCACGACCGCGGCCGCGGTCATCGCCGAACTCGACCGCGGCGTCGTTGCCGCGCAAGAACTTCTGGCGGCCGTCACGGCCGCGCGCGGCGAGCTCCCACCGACCAGGGGGATCCGCGACGCGTTGCGCGGACAGGCCGAGGCCGCCGTCGCGCTGCGGATCAAGAGGGAGCACCTCGACGACGCACGCCGGGACCTCGACGGCGCGGTCGCCGCGGTCGGTGACCGGGAACGCAGGCTGACCCGGGTCGCGGCCGACCGTGCGCTGCCGCCCGACCGGGACGGGATCGCCCGGGTCGACGCCGCCGTCGGCCGGTTCGCCGGTGCTGCCGCCGACCTGACATCGGCCCGGCGGCAGGAACGCACGCTCGCCGGACAGGTCGGAACCGCCGAGCGTGAACTCCGTGCCGCACAGGAGAACGCGGTGGGGCTGGCCGACGAGGCGGGTGACAAGGAGACCGAACACGCCGAGCAGGCAGAAGGGCTGGCCACGCTGCGTGCCACGGTCGGCGCCGACGTCGAGGACGTGCTGAGGCAGGTCGCCGCCACCCGCGACCGGATCGACGAGTGGGAACACACGCTCAGGGCGAGGCAGAAGGAGCACCGGGACGCGTTCGGCGAGGCGAAAGCGGCCGGGGAAGCGGTCAGCGGCGCCACGGCCACGCTGACCACCGCGATCACCGAGGCGCAGAACGACGCCCGCAGGCTCGCCCCGTACGCACACCGGGAACTGCTCGACCTGCTGCGTGTGCCCGCCGGCGTCGGCTGGCCGGGCACCGAGACGGCCTGGCAGGACCCGGCCGGGCTGGCGGCGGCCGCGGCAGCGGCGCTGGTGTCCACTCCGGACAGTCCGGTCGGCGCACTGCCCGGGGCGGTCGTGGAGCTACAGGACGCGATCGCGTCGGTCACCACGGAGTTGCGGCCCACCGAGGCCTCGCTGAAGTCCAGCAAGACCAGGGTGTCCAAGGCGCTCGACGAGATGCAGGCCCAGCTGTCCGCGGCCGGGCACGACTACCGGCCGGAGTGGCAGACCGACGACGACGTGATCATCGTGCGGGTCGCGGACGAGCACGGGTTCGCCCCCATCGGCGCCTTCGCCGACCGGATCACCGCCGCCCGCCGGGACCAGGAGCTGCTGCTGACCGAGTCCGAGCGGCGGATCCTGGAGGACGCACTGCTCGGCAGGCTCGCCCAGCAGATCCACGAACGCACGATCGACGCGCGCGACCTGATCGGCCGGATGGCCAGCGAGATGCGCACGCGCCGGATGTCCTCCGGTGCCGGGGTCGGGGTGCACTGGGAGCTGGCGGACTCGCTGGACGAGGAAGGCAGGGCGGTGAGCAGGCTCCTGGAGCGGCACGCGTCGCGGCTGGGTCCTGACGAGCTGGCCAGGATGCGGGCGCACTTCGCGAGCCGGATCAAGAACGCCAGGGCGCAGCACCGCGACCGCGCCTACGCCGACCTGCTCGCCGAGGTGCTCGACTACCGGCGGTGGCGGGTGTTCGCGTTCACGCTGGTCTCCGGCGAGGGTGGCGAGGAGCGGCTGACGCAGTCCCGCCACTCGACGCTGTCCGGTGGCGAGCAGTCCGTGTCGCTGCACCTGCCGCTGTTCGCCGCCGCACACGTGATGCTGTCGTCGGCGGCCCCGACCTGCCCGCGGCTGCTCGCGCTGGACGAGGCGTTCGCCGGTGTCGACGACAACGGCCGCCGCGAGTTGCTGGGGCTGACCGCCCAGTTCGACCTGGACCTGTTCATGACCGGGTACGACCTGTGGGCGACCTACGACACGGTGCCCGCGTGCGCGCACTACGACCTGTCGCACTCGGCCGCCGAGCACACGGTCAGCGCGCTGCTGCTGGTGTGGGACGGCAAGGAGATCCTCGCGGACTCGCCGGTCACCGACCTCGCAGCCGCGCTCGGCTCACCCGGCCGCCGCAGGAGGCTCACCGGCGACGGCATGCTGACCGGGGAGTTCACAGTGGATGGTGAGGCATGATCGACGAACTGCTCGCGGACCCGGGCTGGCAGCGACTGCTGGCAGCCGCTCGCCGCAAGCTCGAACGCACACAGGGGGAGCTGACGGGCAGCGTCGGCATCGGCAAACCCACCGAGGCCGAACGCCGGGTGATCATCGGGATCACCGGCCGGCACCGGGGCGCGGACGTGGCCACCCTGCGGGTGGAGCTGGCCGAGGTGGACGAGGCGGTGCGCGACGCCTGCGGGATCGGTCTGCACGCCGCACTGGCCAGGCACGGCGGTCCGGTGCGCAACCGTTCCGCGGAACGGGCTTCTGAGGAAACGGTCCGTGCGGACGCGATCACCGACGCGCGCGAGCGGTGCGCCGCGCACGACGGGGAGCCGTGGTTCGGCCAGTGGCTGACCGGACTGCTCGCCGACGGCACGGCGACGAGGCTGGTGCGGCGCGGGGAGGCCGACCAGCTCGGCTGGGCAGCGGAGGTGCTCAACCGGCTGCCCGCGGCCGACCTGCCACTGCCCGTGCTCGCCGAGTGGGCGACCGGCAACACGAAGGCGCTGTCCGGCACCTCGCTGGCGACGCTCGTCCTGCGTGCGCTCGCACTCCGCGCAGCGGCACCCGCCCCGGCGAACGCGGAACAGCGGAGGGCACTGTGGGAGTCCGCCGGGGTGGTGGTCGACGATCTGGCCAGCCAGGTGCTGGTGCTCAACCTGCCCACGTCGGACACGCACGTCGTGGCCGACTGGCTCCGTGACGCCGCCGGGTTCGGCATCCCGTTCCGGCTGACCCTGCACCAGCTGAGCACCGACCCGCTCACCGTCGTGGCGCCGGACATCCACGTGTGTGAGAACCCGGCGGTGCTCCGCGCGGCCGCGGCGGAACTCGGCGAGTCCAGCGCACCGCTGATCTGCACCGAGGGCCAGCCGTCCGCGGCGTGCCACAAGCTCCTCGGCGCGGCGCGCGGCCGGATCCACTGGCGCGGTGACTTCGACTGGACCGGTCTGCGCACCACCACGATGGCGGTCGACCGCTACGACGCCGTCCCGTGGCACATGAGCACGGCCGACTACCTGACGGCGCTGGAGACCGGCGACTCCGAACCGCTGAAAGGCGCCGCGGCCACGAGCGGTTGGGACCCGCTGCTCGCCGAGACGATGACCGCACACGGCAGCGCGGTGATGGAGGAACGCCTGATTCCCCTGCTGCTGAACGACCTCGCGAGCTGACCGGTCATCCGGTTTCCAGCAGTGTCTTGCCGATCGTGGCGCGCGACTGGATCGCCGCGTGCGCGTCCGCTGCCCTGGCCAGCGGGAAACGTTGGCCGATGACCGGGCGCAGGCGTCCCGCCGCGGCCTCGGCGAGCGCGCTCTCCGTGTGACCGCGCAGCTCGTCCGGGGTCGCCGCCGGACGGACGAGGGTCACTCCGCGTGCGGTGGCCTCCTCGTCGCCGATCGCGGTCCACGTGCCGCTCGACAGGCCGAAGCTCACCATGCGGCCACCGCGGTCGAGCAGGTCGAACGCCGTGCGGCCGATGTCGCCGCCCACGCCGTCGAACACCACGTCCACCGCGCCGACCGCGTCACGCACCCGCTCCGGCCAGCCATCGCCGGTGTAGTCGACGGTGATGTCCGCGCCCAGGTCACGTGCCACGCCCTGCTTCCGCGTGCCGCCCACCGCGGCGACCACCGTCGCGCCGGCCGCCTTCGCCAGCTGCACGGTCAGGCTGCCGACCCCACCCGCGGCGGCCTCGACCAGCACCCGGTCACCTGCCCGCAGCCGGGCGGCACACGTCATCATCGTCGCGGTCCTGCCATCCGCCAGCAGGGCCACCGCCACGTCCATCGGGACCTCGGCCGGTACCCGGAACAACGCCGTCGAGTCGACAGCGACCCGTTCCGCGTAGCCGCCGGACCCGCCGGTGCTGGTGATGACCCGCGCGCCGACGAGGTCGGCCGGGACGCCTGCGCCCACCGCCGCGACCACACCGCCCACCCCGTTGCCGGGCACCATCGGCAACGTCACCGCGAACGGCCCGTTCCCGGTGGCACGGAACTGGGTCTCGACGAACGTGATGTTGGCGAACTCGACGTCCACCACCACGCGTCCCGGCTCCGCGACCGGGTCCGGCGCGTCTCCGGCCGTCAGCACCTCGGGTCCGCCGAACTCCCGCAACCACACCGCACGCATCTGTCCTCCACTCAGCAGGACCCCAGCGTGCAACCTCCAGCTTGGTGGAGGTCAACCATGATCGCCGCCGCCGCGTCGGGGCGCGGTCGACCCGTCAGTCGTCCGATCTGCCGAACGGGAAACCGCTCGGCCGTTCGGCACCGGACTCCCGGTCGGCCAGCACCGCTGTGAGACGGTCGCCCAGCAGGCCAAGGGCCGTGGCCATCAGCGTGATGAGGGCCAGCAGTACGACCATCAGCCAGAAGCCGGTCTCGGTGTGGGTCACCTCGGCCACGGCGGTCCGCAGCCGGTCACCGTCCTCGTTCTCGGCGGCGCCGGTCTGCCGGGCCCAGTCGACCAGCGCGTTCTGCAGGTTCGACTGGGCGACGCTCATCGTCACGACGGTCACGACCAGCGTGGCCGCCGCCAGCGCCGCGCCGCTGAGCAGGCGTGCCTTCAGGTGCGGGATCAGCACCGTGAGGACGCCTGCCGCCGCGAGGACGGCCAGCGCGATCGCGAGCAGCTGGACGCCGGGGTCGGGCGGGTCGGTGAGCGCGGTCGGGCTCTCCGGGTCGTTGGCCAGCTCCTGCAGCTCGGCGGGCACCTCGGGGTCGACGCCGCTGACGAGGTGACTGCCGGTGTAGGTCGCGCCCGCCTCGCCGTAGCCGGGTACGTCACACGACGCGGAGACGAACGGCAACAGGAAGAACAGCAGCAGCACCAGCACGAACCCGGACGGGTTCGCGAAGCGCGACAGGAACCTCACAGACGACCCCTTGCTAGACGACCGGGTGGCGAGGGTAGCGGACCGCGCGGACCCCGGGTGGCGCGCGACCCCGCGTGCGGCTGGGGCATGATGGGCGCTCGTGACAGAGCACTTCCAGGTACATGGCGGCGCCCGTTTGGCCGGTGAGGTCGACGTGGTCGGCGCCAAGAACAGCGTGTTGAAGCTGATGGCGGCCGCGTTGCTGGCCGAGGGCACGACGACGCTCACCAACTGCCCACAGATCCTGGACGTGCCGTTGATGGGAGAGGTCCTGCGCAGCCTCGGCTGCGAGGTGACCATCGAGACCGACACGGTTTCCATCACCACGCCCGCCGACCTCAACCACCGCGCCGACTCGCCCGCGATGGGCAAGCTCCGCGCGTCGGTGTGCGTGCTGGGGCCGCTGGTCGGCCGCTGCAAGCGGGCCGTGGTCGCGCTCCCGGGTGGCGACGCGATCGGCGTGCGGCCGCTCGACATGCACCAGAACGGACTTCGTCAGCTCGGCGCCCACAGCGAGATCGAGCACGGCTGCGTCGTCGCGGAGGCAGAAGGGCTGCACGGCGCCCAGATCTGGCTGGATTTCCCCAGCGTCGGCGCGACCGAGAACATCCTGATGGCCGCCGTCCTCGCGAACGGCACCACGGTGATCGACAACGCGGCCCGCGAGCCGGAGATCGCCGACCTGTGCACGATGCTCCAGCAGATGGGCGGCAAGATCGAGGGCGTTGGTACGTCCACTCTCACCGTCCACGGCGTGACGGCTCTCCAGCCGACCGAACACCGCGTGATCGGCGACCGGATCGTAGGTGCCACCTGGGCGTTCGCCGCCGCGATGACCAGGGGTGACGTCACCGTGCGCGGTGTCGACCCCCACCACCTCGACCTGGTCCTCGAGAAGCTGCGCACCGCGGGCGCCGAGGTGACCATCACCGGCGACAACGCGTTCCGCGTGGTCCAGCACAACCGGCCGACCGCGGTCGACTTCGTGACGCTGCCCTACCCGGGGTTCGCCACCGACCTCCAGCCGTTCGCCATCGCACTGACCTCCATCGCCGACGGCACCTCGATGATCACCGAGAACCTGTTCGAGGCCAGGTTCCGTTTCATCGAGGAGATGGTCCGCCTCGGTGCGGACGCCCGCACCGACGGCCACCACGCCGTGGTCCGCGGCGTCGAACGCCTGTCGAGCGCCCCGGTGTGGGCCTCCGACATCCGCGCGGGCGTCGGTCTGGTGCTGGCCGGCCTGTGCGCCGAGGGGGTCACCGAGGTGTGGGACGTCTTCCACATCGACCGCGGCTACCCGGGCCTGGTGGAGAACCTGGTCAAGCTGGGCGCCGACGTCCGCCGCGTCGCGGGTGACCCGGAACGCAACTGACCCCGCACCCCGGCTATTCACCCGTGCTCCTGCTTCGTCTGCGGTCGCGTACCCGGACGACGACGAAAAGCACGATCGCGAGTGTCACCGCGACGATGACCACCTTCTGGAAGATGCCCGCGTACTCGTCGACCACCTGCCAGTTGGCGCCGAGCAGGTAGCCGGCCACCACGAAGCCCGAGTTCCAGATCAGGCTGCCGAGGGTGGTCAGGGACAGGAACTGCCACATCGGCATTCGCTCGACGCCCGCGGGTAACGAGATGAGGCTGCGGAACAGCGGGATCATGCGCCCGAAGAACACGGCTTTCGTGCCGTGTTTCTGGAACCAGCGTTCGGTGCGGTCGAAGTCGGAGGCCTTCATCAACGGGGCGCGGATGATCAGGGACCTGACCCGGTCGCGGCCGAGCCACGCTCCGAGCCAGTAGGTGAGCAGCGCGCCCGCCACGGAGCCGAGCGTCGTCCAGAACAGCGCCATGAACAGGCTCATGGTGCCCTGGCTCGCGGAGAAGCCGGCCAGTGGCAGCACGAGCTCGCTCGGCATCGGCGGGAAGATGTTGTCGATGCCGACGAGCAACGCCGCGCCCGGCCCGCCCAGCTTGTCCATGAGGTCGACCGCCAGGCCGGCGAGACCTCCTGGCTGGTCGGCGGCTGCCACGATCATCTACTGGCTCCTTCTGCTCGTTGTGGATGATCGCAACGCTATGTGTCCGAACGTGGGCGCGCCATGAGGTGATCCGCCCGATTTGCCTGTGGTTCTCCGCAGTCGATTCTTGTGGAGAACCACAGTTCGCACCCGCCGCACCCTCGCTAACCTGGCCACATGCCATCTCTCCGCACCCGTTTCCACCGTGCCTGCCGGGGCACGGTGGGCCTCACGCTGGGTGGTCTCATCGCGCTCGCGGAGATGGTGCTGGTCGTCGTGCTCACGCCGGTGCACGCGGTACCCGCCGCGCGTCCGGGCATCGAGGGGCTCGGCAGGAAGCTCGTCGAGCTCAACCGCCGCAGGCTTGTCACCTACCTGAACTTCGACGACCTCCTGTGTGTGCGGCCCACCTGGCCACGCACCCAGTCCTACCTGGTCCGCAGGATGGTCGTCGGCCTGATCGGTGCGGCGATCCTCGGGCTCGTCGCCATCGGTTCCGGGGCCGCCGTGATCATGACGTCGCAGGTCGTGGCCGGCCGGCCCGTCGGCGGTGGGGAGGAGAGCAACACCTGGGCCGAGATCGTCGCGATCGCGGTGATGGGGATGGTCCTCCTGTTCGGAGCGGTGTGGGGCCTGATCGGAGTCACGATCCTCGATCGGTCCCTTGCCGACCAGTACCTCGGACCGACCGAGGAGGAGCTGCTGCGCAGGCGGGTGTCCCAACTCGCCATCACGCGCGCGGGGGTGGTCGAGGCGATCAACGACGAACGCCGCCGGATCGAACGCGATCTGCACGACGGTGTGCAGCAGCGGCTCGTGGCGCTGGGCCTGCTGTTGGGCAGGGCGCGCCGGGCAACCGAACCGGAGCGCGCCGAGGAGTTGCTGCGACAGGCACATGAGGAGTCGCAGCAGGCGTTGCGTGACCTGCGGGAGGTGACGTGGCGGGTGTACCCGACCGCGTTGGACGAGGGCGGGTTGCACACGGCGCTGGAGGGCGTCGCCGAGCGGTCGAGCGTGCCGGTGTCGTTGCGGTACGGGCTGGGGGAGCGGCTGGACCTGCCCACGGAGACGGTCGCCTACTTCGTGGCTTCGGAGGCGGTCACCAATGCGCTGAAGCACGGCGCGCCGTCGCGGATCGAGATCGGCGTGCTTGCCGAGGAGGGCGGGATCGTGGTGGTCGTCCGGGACGACGGGTGCGGGGGCGCGGATCCGGTCGGGTCCGGCTTGTCGGGGTTGGCCAGCCGGGTCGCCGCCGCGGACGGCGTGTTCACTGTGGACAGTCCGGTTGGTGGGCCTACCGTGGTTCGGGCCTGGTTACCGGTTCTGGTGACTGTGTGAGCCGAGTTCGGGGGCAGGGCTTCGACAAAGGGCGCGGCATGAGGGTTTGCCGGGAACGACGTGAATCGGGGTCGTATGGCTTCATGTGTGAGTTGACGTGGGTTGGGGGAATGTCGTGAGGATTGTCCTGGCTGAGGACTCCACGTTGTTGCGTGAAGGGCTGGTTCGGCTGCTTGCCGAGGAAGGGCACGACGTCGTGTCCGCTGTGGCGGACGGGGAGTCCCTCGTCGAGGTCACCGGGCGGGAGTTACCCGACGTGGTGGTCACCGACGTCCGGATGCCGCCCACCCACACCGACGAAGGGTTGCGGGCCGCGCTGTCGATTCAGGAGCGGTGGCCCCAGGTCGGGGTGCTCGTCCTCTCCCAGTACGTGGAGACGCGGTATGCCGGTCAGCTGCTCGGACGGGACCAGGGCAAGGTCGGCTACCTGCTCAAGGATCGGGTCACGCAGGTCGGGGAGTTCCTCGACGCGCTCAGCCGGGTCGCGGAGGGCGGGGCGGCCTTCGACCCCGAGGTGGTGCGGCGGCTGGTGTCCCGCACCTCGAAGGCCGACCCGCTCACGACGCTCACCGAGCGGGAGCTGGAAGTGCTCAAGATGATGGCCGAGGGCCACACCAACAACGCGATCGCCAAGCGGATGCACGTGTCGCGGTCGGGAGTGGAGAAGTTCGTCAACTCGATCTTCTACAAGCTGGGCATCGGCACGGACTCCGAGTACCACCGGCGGGTGCTCGCGATCCTTCGCTACCTCGCCTCCTGACGTTGCCGCGTTCCGGGAGCGGACCGGCAGAACCAGGCGCGTTTCGCCCGTGATGAACGGCTCAGTCCGCGAGCAACGTCCGGATCGCGACCTCGCGGTCGGTGGGGAACACCAGCACCCGCATCCCCTCACCCTCCGGGTCGGGGACGGTGGTGGCACGCACGCCCACCTCCTGCAGACGTTCCTCCACCACCCTGGCCGCCGTCGGTGACGGCACCTTCGCCACCTCGCGCAGCAGGCCGTAGTCCTTGCGGTGCGCCTCGTCGGTGTCCAGGCTCGACGCCCACCGCAACAGGAGCGCGAACAACGCCATCACGCACATGCCGACCAGCAGGATCAGCAGCATGGACACCCTGCCATTGTCGCGCGGTGACCGGCCCCGCACCAGGTGTCGCTGCGGCATTCACCACACACGTGCTGCCGAGCAGGTTACCGGCCAGTACATTCGAATGACCCGCGTCAACGGAGGTGGTTCCGATGCCGTACCCATCCGACGCCGAACGCGATCGGCCATGGGTGATGCGGACCTACGCCGGCCACTCCTCGGCGGCCGCGTCCAACCGGCTCTACCGGCGCAACCTGGAGAAGGGCCAGACCGGGCTGTCGGTCGCCTTCGACCTGCCGACGCAGACCGGCTACGACCCCGACCACGTGCTCGCGCGCGGTGAGGTCGGCAAGGTCGGTGTCCCCGTCAGCCACATCGGCGACATGCGGCAGCTGTTCGACGGCATCCCGCTCGCCGAGGCCAACACCTCGATGACGATCAACGCCACCGCCATGTGGCTGTTCGCGCTCTACGTCTCCCTCGCCCAGGAACAGGCCGAGGAGCAGGGCGCGGACTGGCACGAGGTCGTCGGCAAGCTCGCGGGCACCACCCAGAACGACATCATCAAGGAGTACCTGTCCCGCGGCACGTACGTGTTCCCGCCAGGGCCGAGCCTGCGCCTGATCACCGACATGGTGGCCTGGACGGTGGCGAACGTGCCGAAGTGGAACCCCACGAACATCTGCAGCTACCACCTGCAGGAGGCGGGTGCGACGCCGGTCCAGGAGGTCGCGTACGCCATGTGCACGGCCATCGCCGTGCTCGACGCGGTCCGTGACTCCGGGCAGGTGCCGCGGGAGAAGATGGGCGACGTCGTCGCCCGCATCTCCTTCTTCGTCAACGCCGGAGTGCGGTTCGTCGAGGAGATGTGCAAGATGCGCGCGCTCGCCCGGCTGTGGGACGAGATCACGCGCGACCGCTACGGCGTCGAGAATCCGAAGCACCGCCGGTTCCGCTACGGCGTGCAGGTCAACTCGCTCGGCCTGACCGAGGCGCAGCCCGAGAACAACGTGCAGCGCATCGTGCTGGAGATGCTCGCGGTCTCCCTGTCCCGCAGCGCACGCGCCCGCGCGATCCAGCTGCCCGCGTGGAACGAGGCGCTCGGCCTGCCGACGCCGTGGGACCAGCAGTGGGCGCTGCGCATGCAGCAGGTGCTCGCCTACGAGACGGATCTGCTGGAGTACGAGGACATCTTCGACGGATCACCCGTCATCGAGTCCAAAGTAGACGAGATCGTCAGTGGCGCCAAGGCCGAGATCGAGCGCGTGCAGGAGATGGGCGGCGCCGTCGCGGCCGTCGAGAGCGGGTACATGAAGACCCAGCTCGTCGCCTCCCTCGCCGAGCGCCGCCGCCGGATCGAGGCGGGCGAGGAGATCGTGGTCGGTGTCAACCGGTTCGAGAACACCGAACCGAGCCCGCTCGAGGGTGAGGGCGCCATCGAGACCATCAAGGCCGAGGTGGAGCAGGAAGCGGTCGAGGCGATCAGGCGCTGGCGCGACGACCGCAACCAGTCCGAGGTGGACAAGGCGCTGGAGTTGCTCGCGGCGACCGCCCGCACCGACGAGAACCTCATGGAGGCCACGCTCGCGTGCGCGAAGGCGGGTGTGACGACGGGGGAGTGGGCTGGTGCGCTGCGCGCGGTGTTCGGTGAGTACCGCGCACCGACCGGCGTGTCCGGCGCGTCCTCCGGCGGCGCCGGCGACGGTGGGCTCGCCGCGGTGCGGGAACGGGTCCGGGGGACCGGCGAGCAGCTCGGCGGCCGGCTGCGGATGCTGGTCGGCAAGCCGGGTCTCGACGGGCACTCCAACGGCGCGGAACAGATCGCGGTCCGTGCCCGCGACGTCGGGTTCGAGGTCGTCTACCAGGGCATTCGCCTGACCCCGGCGGAGATCGTGGCCGCAGCCGTGCAGGAGGGTGTGCACGTGGTCGGCCTGTCGATCCTGTCCGGCTCACACCTCGCGGTGGTGCCGGACGTCGTCGACGGGCTGCGGGAGGCGGGCGCGGCGGACGTCCCGGTCGTCGTGGGGGGCATCGTGCCGCCCGCCGACGCGCAGACGCTGCGGGAAAGCGGCGTCGCGCGGGTGTTCACGCCGAAGGACTACGAGCTGACCGAGATCATGAACGAGATCGTCGCCGTCATCA
This sequence comes from Actinophytocola glycyrrhizae, assembly GCF_042653545.1. NCBI lineage: Bacteria > Bacillati > Actinomycetota > Actinomycetes > Pseudonocardiales > Pseudonocardiaceae > Actinophytocola > Actinophytocola glycyrrhizae. Next base: position 588,854 of record NZ_JBHSIS010000010.1, on the reverse strand, counting down.
GGACGGCGCACGGCCTGGACTAGATGATTGGCATTGCCCTGAAAGGCGCGTTCAGGGCGCTGGGCGCCCTGAACGGCCCATTGACGGCACTTGTCGTGCAAGCCACTTCACACGGAATCAATCGTCCAGGGTGCTCACCCGGATGTGTGAAATGCGGTGAGTGGCCGCGGATCGTGGCCCCGACCGGTATCGCCGAGAGTAATGTGCCGGGCACGGAGAGCGTCAGAGAGGAGATCTGCGTGCCCTGGTCCGCTGCCGTTGCGATCCAATGTTTCGGTTGCCTAACGGACGCCGTTGATCTTATGCCGGACTTTGACCAGTGGTGACGTCGCCCCCTACGTTGAGTTGCCATCGAGACGCGATTTACGCCGAGCGAACGCATGTGAGGAACTGACGATGGCGATGGGTAACTGGACACGACGGGACTTCTTCAGGTTCGGCGCGGTTGCCGGCGGTGCCATCATCGGTGGCCCGGCACTGCTGACGGCCTGTTCCGAGGTACCGGAGGGCGGCAGCGGCGAAGGCGGCACCCTGGAACGGATCCGCGAAGCGGGACGGATCAAGGTCGGGATCGCGGGGGAGGTCCCCTACGGCTATACCGAGAACGGCGAGGTCACCGGCGAGGCGCCCGAGGTCGCCAAGGCGGTCTTCAAGGCCATGGGCATCAACGAGGTGGAAGCAGAGCAGGTCGAGTTCGGCCAGCTGATCCAGGCGTTGAACGCCAGCCAGTACGACATGGTGGCGGCGGGCATGGCCATCAAGCCCGACCGCTGCGAGAACGCCGCGTTCTCCGCGGTCGACTACATCACGCCCACCGCCTTCATGGTGCCGACGGGCAACCCGGAGGGCGTCGCCACCTTCGAGGACGTCAAGGCCAAGGGGCTGACGGTGGCGGTGCTGGGCGGCACGATCGAGAAGTCCGTCGCCGAGGCGACCGGTATTCCCGCGGGCAACATCCAGACCTACGAGGGCCAGCCGGAGCTGTTCCAGGCACTGGTCAACAAGCGGGCCTACTGCGGCGCGCTGACCGACATCTCGTTGCGGGAACTGATCGAGCAGAACCCGGGCGCGCCGCTGGAGGTGACGGAGGGCTTCGTGCCCGAGGTCGACGGCAAGCCGCAGATCCAGGCAGGCGGTTTCGTCTTCCGCAAGGGTGAGACCGATCTGGTCGAGGCGTTCAACGCCGAGCTGGCCAAGCTGCACGAAAGCGGCGAGTGGCTCGAGATCGTCAAGCCGTTCGGGTTCACCGAGGACAACCTGCCGCCGGAGGACGTGACCACCGAACAGCTGTGCGCGGGCGAGTGACCCGAACCCGGACACGGTAAGAGCCGTCATGTTCGAGAAAGTGCCCGAATTCGCCTCGATAATTCTCGAAGGCATGTTGCTGACGGTGGAGGCAACGCTCGGGGGCATCGCGCTCGCGACCGTGCTGGCCGTGATCTTCGGGCTTGCCCTGCTGTCGCGCTTCCGGGCTGTCCGGGCGGTGGCCCGGGTCTACGTGGAGATCTGGCGCGGCACGTCCGAGGTGGTCCAGCTGCTGTGGATCGCCTTCGTGCTGCCGGTGCTGACGGGCTTCCAGATCGTGCCCATGGCCGTCGGCATCCTCGTGCTCGGCGCGAACTTCGGCGCGTACGGTGCGGAGATCGTCCGCGGCGCCGTGCAGTCCGTGCCGAAGGCACAGCACGAGGGTGCCGTCGCGCTCAACCTGACACCGGCTCAGCGGATGCGGCGGGTGATCCTGCCGCAGGCGCTGGTCGAGATGGTGCCACCGTTCAACAACCTGTTCATCCAGCTGCTCAAGGGCAGCGCGTTGCTGACGATCATCGGCGTTGCCGAGATGACCCGGCAGGCACACCGGGTCGTGCTCCCGAGGAACATCTCCGAGGCGGCCACCATCTGGACCATCGTGCTGGTGTTCTACCTGGTGCTCGCCATCCTGATCACCATGGGCATGCGGCTGCTCGAGCGCAGGGCGGCCGCGCTCGTCGGCAGGACGCCGCCGCCGCGCCAGGCGTTCTTCTCCTCGTTCAACCGGAACAAGGACCTGGGACTCGCCGACTCCAAGGGGGTGAAGTAGATGCAGTCCGCAGTTGACATCTGGGACTGGGACTTCGCCTGGGAGGTACTCCCCGACATCGTCGTGGACGGCATGCTCGTCACGATCCAGGTGACCGTTCTCGGTTCGATCCTCGCCTACGCGCTCGGCCTGGTGCTGGCACTGTTGCGGCGGTCCCCGATCCGGATCGTCAGCACCATCACCTGGTTGTTCATCGAGTTCATCCGCAGCACCCCGTTGCTGGTGCAGGTGTTCTTCGTGTTCACCGTGTTCCCCACCTTCGGGGTGACGCTGGATCCGATCACGACGGGTGTCGTCACCTTCGGCGTGCACTACGCGACCTACTCGGCAGAGGTGTACCGGGCGGGGATCGAGGGGGTGCCCAAGGGGCAGTGGGAGGCGGCGACGGCGCTCAGCCTGCCGAGAACCCGCACCTGGACGGCCGTGATCCTGCCGCAGGCCATCCCGAGGGTGCTGCCCGCGTTGGGCAACTACACGATCTCCATGCTCAAGGAGACCCCGCTGCTGCTGACCATCGGTGTGCTGGACGTCGTGGGCACCGCCTACGAGGCGGGCTCCGATGCGTTCCGGTACGTCGAGCCGATCACGATCGCGGGCATCCTGTTCCTGATCGTGAGCTACTCGGCATCCCTACTCGTTCGATGGATGGAGCGTCGTGTCGGAATCGCAGCACGCTGAGCCGGCGTCCGATGTCATGATCCGGTTCGACGGCGTGATGAAGAGGTTCGGCCAGAACGTGGTGCTGGACGAACTGAACTTCGCGGTCGAACCGGGGGAGTTCGTCACGCTGATCGGGCCGAGCGGCTCGGGCAAGACGACCATCCTGCGGCTGCTGATGACCCTGGAACAGGTCAGCGGCGGGCGGATCCACGTCGGCGGCGACTGCCTGAGCCACATGCGCCGGGGTGAGCGGTGGGTGCCTGCCGACGACAAGTACCAGCGGCAGATCCGCAAGCGCATCGGCATGGTGTTCCAGCAGTTCAACCTGTTCCCCAACATGAAGGTGCTGCAGAACCTCACCGAGGCGCCGATCCGGGCGCTTGGCCTGTCCAGGGCGGAGGCCGAGGAACGCGCCAGGGACCTGCTCGAACTGGTGGGGCTGTCGGACAAGATCGACGCGCACCCTTCGCAGCTCTCGGGTGGGCAGCAGCAGCGGGTGGCGATCGCGCGGGCGCTCGCCATGCGGCCCGACGTGCTGCTGCTGGACGAGGTCACCTCGGCGCTGGACCCGGAGCTGGTCGCCGGTGTGCTGGCGCTGTTGAAGGACATCGCGAAGACCACGGACATCACGTTCCTGTGCGTGACCCACGAGATGGGTTTCGCGCGGGACGTGTCCGACCGGGTGATGATGTTCGACCACGGCCACGTCCTGGAGGACGCGCCGCCGGACAAGCTGTTCAGCGAGCCGGACCACGAGCGCACGCGCACGTTCCTGCAGGCCGTGCTGGAGCACTGAGCGCTGGCCCCGTCCGCCGCGGCGGGGCTACGGTCGGGGCATGGCACAGCACATCGTTGTCGAGGAGGACGGTGACACGGTCCGGATCACCATGAACCGGCCCGCGCGGCGCAACTCCCTGTCCTACGAGCACCTGTCCGAGCTGCTCAGCGCGTTCGAGGACGCGGGCGACTCGGCCGCGAGCGGCATCGTGCTCGCGGCCGAGGGCCCGGTGTTCTCGGCGGGGCACGACTTCGGTGACGTGGCGTCCCGTGACCTCATGGGCGTCCGGGACCTGCTGCAGCTGTGCACCGCGCTGATGAAGACCATCGAGTCGGTGCCGCAGGTGGTGATCGCGCGGGTGCACGGGCTCGCGACCGCGGCCGGGTGCCAGCTCGTGGCCTCCTGCGACCTGGCGGTGGCGGCCGAGTCGGCCGGGTTCGCGTTGCCGGGGGGCAAGGGTGGCTGGTTCTGCCACACGCCCGCGGTGCCGGTGGCGCGCGGCATCGGGCGCAAGCGCCTGATGGAGATGGTGCTGACCGGTGACGTGATCGACGCGCCGACCGCGCTCGAGTGGGGCCTGGTCAACAGGGTCGTCCCGGCCGACGCGCTCGACGCCGCCGTCGACGAGCTGCTGGCCAGGGCCACGCGGGGGAGCCGGGCCAGCAAGGCCATCGGCAAGCAGACCGTCTACGCCCAGCTCGACCGGCCGGAGGCCGACGCCTACGCGATCGCCGTCGAGGTCATGGCTGCCGCGTCCCAGCTTCCCGGTGCCCGGGAGGGGATGGCGGCGTTCCTGGAGAAGCGTCGTGCGGAGTGGCCGGACTGAGGATTCCCGCCGCCGCGACCGCGACCACGCAGAACACCGCGATCAGCAGGAACGTGTGGTTGAGCGGCATCAGGTGGGTCATCGGGCCCACCACGGCCGGGCCCGCGAGGATGCCGAGGTAGCCGAGGCCCGCGACCCGGGACACGTTCGCGCCCGCGTTCTCGCGGTCGGCGTGGCCCGCGGCGCTGAACAGTTGCGGCACGGCGCCGGACAGGCCGATGCCGAACAGCGTCCACCCGGCGAGCGCGACCGGGATCGACGTGGTGAGCGACGCGGTCACGATGCCCGCCGTCGCGATCACCGAGCCGTACCGGACGATCGCCACCGGGCCGAACCGCTGGGACACCGGGTCGGTGAGCAGGCGGCCGATGGTCATGGCGGCGGCGAAACATCCGTACGCGTACGCGGCGGTCGCCTCCGGCGCGCCGAGGACCGTGCTCAGGTGCAGCACGCTCCAGTCGTTCGCCACGCCCTCGGCCAGCATCAGCAGGAACGCGATCAGGGCCAGCCACCAGATGCGGCCAGGGGTGCGCCTGCGCTGCTCGCGGCCATCGGCGGCCGGTTTCGGTGCCTTGCGCAGGAGCGCTGGGGTGGCGGCCGCGGCGATGGCCAGCGTGATCCCGGTCGCGACGGCGAACGTGGTCGCCGGGGACCAGCCCCAGGTCAGGGTGCGGGCACCGGCGAGCGCTGCCAGGAAACCGCCGACCGACCACACCGCGTGGAAGGCGGACATGATCGTGCGCCCGTAGGCGTGTTCCACCTCGACCGCGTGCGCGTTCATGCTGACGTCGAGGCAGCCGTTGCCGAGGCCGAGCGCGAGCAGTGCCGCGCCGAGCGCGACGCCGCTGGTGGCGAGGCCGGGCAGGATCAGCGCGGTCGTGCAGAGGACCGCCGACAGCGGCACCACGCGGTGCGGGCCGAACCGGTCGGTGAGCGGGCCCGCGACCTGCATGCCCGCGAACGCGCCGCCGCCGAGCAGCAGCAGGAGCAGGCCGAACGTGGCGTGGTCGATGCCGGCCCGCTGTTCGATGACCGGGATGTGGACGACCCACATGCCGATGACGAAACCGTTCAGGCCGAAGAAGGCAAAGGTCGCTGTCCGAGCGCGGCGCATCACCTTTCGAACATAACCCATGTTCGTTAGTCGGGGCTACGCACTATTGTGGTGTTCGTGAGCACTGAACGACTGCGGCGGATCGTCGAGGCGACCAGGGATGCCGGGGAGATGAGCGTGGCCGGGCTGGCCGCGCTGACCGGCGCTTCCGAGATGACCATCCGGCGTGACCTGGAGGTGCTCGCGGCGCAGGGCGTGCTGGAGCGTTACCGGGGCGGTGCGCGGAGCCTGCTGTTGCGTGGCGAGGAGCCGCCCTACGCGCTGCGGGCCACCGAGGGCGTCGCGGCCAAGCGGCGGATCGCCGAGGCGGTCGCGGCGCTGCTCGCGGACGGCGAGTCGGTGGTGCTGGACAGCGGGACCACGTGCGTCGCCGTGGCGCGGGCGGTGCGGCACCGGCGGCTCACGGTCGTGCCGCTGTCCCTGCACGCGGCGAACGTGCTGGTGGGCGCGCCCGCGCTGACGCTGCTGTTCCCCGGTGGCGCGCCGCGGCTGGGGGAACTGGCGCTGACCGGGCCGCTGACCGAGGCCTCGCTCGCGTCGCTGCGGTTCGACACGGCCGTCCTCGGGTGCTGCGGGCTGACCGCCGCGCACGGCGTGACCGGCCACGACCTGGCCGACGCCGCGGTGAAGCGGGCCGCGATGCGCTCGGCGAGCCGGGTGATCGCCGTGGCCGACTCGCCGAAGTTCACCCGCACCGCGCTGGCCGTGGTGACGCCGGTGTCCGATCTGGACGTGGTCGTGACCGACACGGACGCGCCCGCGGCCGAGGTCGCGGCCCTCGAAGCGGCGGGCGTGGTGGTCCGGCAGGTGTGACGGGGCCCGCGAGCCCCCTGCGGTTGCCGTCCCGCGGGCCCCGTCGCTCACGCGTACTGGCGCTTGCGGGACCCCGCGACCAGCACCAGCACCCCCACCAGCGCGAGCACTGCCGCGACGGCGACCTGTGCGCCGCCTGGCACCACGTACCGGACCAGGAACCAGCTGCGCCCGCCCTCCAGCAGCGCGCTGAGCCCGCCGCCAACGCCCTGGATACAGAGCACGATCCCGATCGCCTCGGTGAACCATTTCATCGCAACCCCCTGATGCGCACATTCGCCAACGTCGTCCACAGCGGACCGGCCACGAGCCAGATCCCCGTCACCACACCCAGCCGCATCATCCAGCCGCCGACACCCCACAGGGCCTCGGTCTGCGCCGGTGACGCGACCACGAAGGACAGCAGTGCCATCGCCGCGCACGCGATCGCCGCCCCCGCAAGGCATTTGCCCCACTCGCGCCACTCGTACCGCACCTTCTCCGGCCCGCGCCTTGGCGGCTTCACCGGCGGCGGACCGCCCGCGAACCGGTGTGCGACGCGCTGGTCGGCCCACCGGACGAGGCTGTGCCCGAACGCGACGCTGAACCCGAGATAGGCCGCGCCGAGCCCGTGCACCGTCGTCGCCTCGCCGCCGCCCCGCAGGTCGGCCACCGTGAACGCCAGCAGCGCGAGGTCCAGCAGCGGTGTGCCCACCAGCAGGACCACGCTCGTGCGCCGCCACCGCAGCAGGTACCGGGCGGCGAGCCCGGCCGCGAGCATGACCCAGAACCCGATCTCACAGACGATGATCGCGATCGCGAGTGGGCTGATGTCCGCCATGCCGTCAACGGTGCCGGGCGGGTCCCGCCACTGTCGTCGGCAAGGCGGGGCAGGCGAGGTCATCACTTCGGCGGAGGTGTGGTGCCATCGTTGTGCGGACGCCCGCGCGTGCGCGCGTGTGCTGTGATGGGCTTCGTGAACGGGACGGTCGAGCGGTTGCTCGCGTGGGTGGAGCCACGTGCCGCGGTGCTGCAGGCCGTGCTGCTGTTCGGCGTCGGCTCGGTGATCCTCGTGTCCGGGCTGCCCGCGATCGCGAATGTCGGGCCGCACACGCTGCCGCCAGGGCACCCCGTCCGGATGCTGACGCTCGCCGTGCTCTGCTGCGCGGAGCTGCTGCGCAGGCGCGCGCCGGGCACCGGGCTCCTGATCGGACTCGCGGCGACCGCGCCGGAGCTGGTCGTCGGCGTGTCCCTGCCCACCGTGATCGTGCTGACCGACCTGCTCTTCGCCGCGACGCTCTACGGTTCGCGGCGCACCAACCGGCTCGTCGTGTGGGGTTGCGGCGCGGTGGTGCTCGTGCTGGTGGTCGTGTCGATCATGTCGGCGCACGACCTGCGCGACGTCGTGCTGACACTGCTGCAGGTGTGCGGCATCCCGCTGATCCCCGTGTGGTGGGCCATGAACGTGCGGTGGCACCGGGAGGCGGCGACCGCGGAACGGGCGCGGGCCGACCAGGTCGCGCGGATCGCCGAGCTGGACCGGGACGCGGCGGTGCGGGAGGAGCGGGCGCGGATGGCGCGCGACCTCCACGACGTGATCGCCGGGCACCTGTCGGCGATCGCGATCCAGTCCGAGGCGGTGCTGTCCATGGTGGACGGTGACCCGGTCGCCGTGCGGAGGGTGCTGAAGTCGGTGCGGGAGAACAGTGTGCAGTCGCTTACCGAGATGCGCGCGATGATCCACCTGCTGCGGTCCGACGAGCCGGTCGAGGAGCACACCGCGCCCGCCAGGCTGCGCGACATCGCGCAACTGCTGGAGTCCGCGCGGGCGGCGGGCCTGTCGGTGTCGGCGTCGGCCGACCTCGAAACCGAGCTGCCGGTGGCGGTCGACCTGTCGGCGTACCGGATCGTGCAGGAGGCGCTGACGAACGTGGCCAAGCACGCGCCGGGTGCGCGGGCCTCGGTGACGGTCGGCCGACGCGACTCGGTGCTCGTGGTCGAGGTGGTCAACGACCGCACGGCGGCCACTGCGGAGGCCGGTGCGGGGCGCGGGCTGCTGAACATGCGCGAGCGCGCGCAGGCGGTCGGTGGTGTGCTCGAGGCGGGGCCGCACGAGCGGCAGTGGCGGGTGCGGGCGGAGCTGCCCGCGGAGGAGGACCTGTGAGCGGCGCCATCCGGGTGCTGATCGCCGACGACCACGCGGCGATCCGGGCTGGGCTCGGGATGATCCTGTCCGGCGCGCCGGACATCGAGGTGGTCGCGGAGGCCGAGGACGGTGCGGCGGCCGTGCGCAAGGCGGCGGCGCTGCGGCCCGACGTCGTGCTGATGGACGTGCGGATGCCGGGCACCGACGGGCTGACCGCGACGCGGCAGGTCATCGAGGCGGGGACGGCGCAGGTGATCGTGCTGACCACGTTCGACATGGACGAGTACGTCTACGGCGCGATGCGCGCGGGCGCGGCCGGTTTCCTGCTGAAGTCGGTGGACGCGCCACGACTGGTCGAGTCGGTCCGCCTGGTCGCCGCCGGTGACGGCGTCATAGAACCGAGTGTGACCCGCAGGTTGATGGCCACGTTCGCGTCGTCACGGCCCGCGGTGATCCGCCCGGCCGCGCTCGACGAACTGACCCAGCGGGAGCACGACGTGCTGGTGTGCCTGGGGGAGGGCCTTTCGAACCAGCAGATCGCCAGGCGCCTTAGCGTCGGCGAGGCGACCGTGAAGACACACGTGTCGCGGGTGCTCACCAAGCTCGACCTGCGGTCCCGCGTCCAGGCGGCGGTGCTCGCCAAGGACGCGGGGCTGGTCGGCTAGCCTGCTTCGGTGCGTCTTGTGATCGCTCGCTGCCAGGTCGACTACGCGGGCAGGTTGACCGCCCATCTGCCCATGGCCACCAGACTTCTGCTCGTCAAGGCCGACGGGTCGGTGTCCGTGCACTCGGACGACCGCGCGTACAAGCCGCTGAACTGGATGAGCCCCCCGTGCTGGCTCACCGAGGGCGACGGCACGTGGACGGTGTCCAACAAGGCGGGCGAGAAGCTGGTCATCTCCCTCGACGAGGTCCTGCACGACAGCGCCCACGAACTGGGTGCGGAACCGGGCCTGGTCAAGGACGGTGTGGAGGCCCACCTGCAGGAGCTGCTGGCCGAGCACATCACCACGCTGGGTGATGGCTACTCGCTGGTCCGCCGCGAGTACATGACCGCCATCGGCCCGGTCGACATCCTCTGCCGCGACAACGCCGGTGCCACGGTGGCGGTGGAGATCAAGCGCAGGGGCGAGATCGACGGTGTCGAGCAGCTGACCAGGTACCTGGAGCTGCTCAACCGCGACCCACTGCTGGCGCCGGTGCGGGGCGTGTTCGCGGCACAGCTGATCAAGCCCCAGGCCCGCACCCTCGCGGAGGACCGGGGCATCCGCTGCGTGACCCTCGACTACGACGCGCTGCGCGGCATCGAGTCGGACGAGTTCCGCCTGTTCTGAGTGTCATCGCAGGGCAGCTCCTCGTCTTCTCCTAGTCGGGGCACACCACGTGGACAGCACCGCATCGAGGGCCGTCTTGGTCCGCTCCTCGCTGGTCGGCATCAGGTGCGTGTAGACCTTCGACGTGAACGCCGGAGAGCCGTGGCCGAGGTACTTGCTCAGCGCCACGATCGACTCACCGCGTCGAGCAGTACCGACGGGTAGTTCCCGAAGCCGGGGCGTTGGGATCCGGCGACGGTCGTGCACGACGGTTGATCACCCACGGCCTGGCGCGGCGGCAGGTGGTGATCACCTCGGCGCAGGTCGACGCCTAGACAATTGATTCCGTGAAGATCATATGAAGTGGCTTGGCGTACGGACCCGTCATCTGGGTCGATGCCGGGAAAGGCGTGTTCACGGCACAACGAGTGCCTTCAATGGGCCATTCAGGGCGCCCAGCGCCCTGAACGCGCCTTTCAGGGCATTACCACGCCGTCAGCGCGCCTTTACCCCCGGGCGCTACGCGCCCCGGGCCCGCGAAGCGGGGCCTCTGCCTGCGCAACCCTGACGGTGGCGCAAGCCCACCCCGCAGGGGGACCCGCCCAAACCGCCGCCAAACAGCATCCCCCGCCACCCCCGAGACCTGCCCGTCCGGCGAGGACAACCCACAACCGCCGCACGTTCTACCGCTCTGCTCGTCTCGCCTTCAGCACACGGTGGACACCAAACAGGATGAGCGCGGCACCCACCAGCACCGCTAGAAGCGGGGTAAGCAGAGCACCGTTCAGTAGCAGGACCACACTGAACACGATGCCGACCCCCGCGAGCACCCGACCCGTTCGGCTGATGTCCACGTCGCCGTGTGTCGGCGTCCAGGTCGGAAGCGTTACCTCTGTCCGCGCCCTTGTCGACCCCCTCGGGCGGTGGACGCGGGGGCGTCGTATCCGGGAGTTCACTGCCAGTCGAACGAAGCTGTGATCTACTGGCTGGCCTCGAAGCGTGCGACGCGGCGCGCTGGGCTCTGGATGACTCTCACCGAGCTCAGCGTGGGCTTGTCGACGTAACCGCGGCCCATGTTGCAGAACAGGTGTGTGAGTCGGACGTTGTTCTTCGTGTGCGTTCCACCCGTAGAGACGGACTTGATGTGGTCAACGCTGGGTGACCGCGGCGGGTCGGGTGCACGGAACCGTCGGTCGACGGGGTCAAGGCAGATGCGCAACGCCACAGATCACGCGCTCCGATCTCGTCCAAAGTGAACGACTCGCGAGGCCCGTTCGTGCGGATCTGCTCTCGTCGGCGACGGTCGCGGCCCTGCATGCCCCGGGTCATAACGTCGGCGCCTGATGCCTCATCGGCAGGTAAGCGGCCACCTTGGGTTTGCTACTGCAGTTCCGCCTGTTCTGAGCACGGCCCCGGCGCGTGGACACGCGCGGTGTTCGCGCCGCCACCGCACGGCACAGTCCCTGGTCGGAAGGGGTGAGCGGCCCTGATTCGGGTGTTCCCCGCACGCGGTGCGCGCGCGATGGCTACGGTGCACGTGTGAGGGGAGCCCTTGTCGTACTGAGCGCGGTCGCCGCCGTTGTGCTCGCCGGGTGTGGCGAGGCGGTGGACACCGCCAAGCAGACCTTTCCGCGCAGCACCGTGCCCGCGGGTCAGGTGGACACCGGCACCGGCACCAGCACCGGCAAGCCGAAGACCAACGACCCCGCGTTCTCCACCGAGGAGCTCCGCAAGCTCGACCCGTGTGCCCTGCTCAGTGAGGACATCCTGGCCTCGCTCGGCACCCCGGCCAACAACCGGACACGCGACTTCAGCGAGTGCTCCAACTACATGGAGGACAAGGACGGCAAGGATCTCAACATCACGCTCTACGTCGGCGAGACCATCAACAACGCCACCGAGGCCGACCAGAACATCGGCGGGCTGCCCGCGATCGAGAGCGAGCTCGACGACGGCAGCGCCTGCTTCGTCAGTGCTGTGACCTCGACGAACCCCAACTTCGGTCTCCGCGTGCAGGTCGGCGGCGAGGGCGAGGACCTGTGCGCGACCGGTCGCACCGTGCTCACCGGTGTCGTCGCCATGGTCCGCGACGACCCGCCGCAGCGGGAGGACAAGCGTGGCTCCGTCGCGGGCACCGACCCGTGCACGCTGCTGGACACCGACCAGATCAAGACCGCGGTCGGCGCGAACACCGAGATGTCGCCGTACTCGCTGCACTGGTGCAACTGGGACGGCGACTCGGTCAGGATCTCGGTCTGGATCCGCACCGGCTACGACCCGAAGGACGACACCGTCGACCCCGGTTCGCCGGTCGACATCGGCAGCGGCATCACCGCCTACCAGACCGTGACCGAGGGCGCCGCGTCCTGCAGGCTCGAGTGGCGGCACCGTTCGACCGGTGAGGACGGCGCGGACGAGATCATCGAGGTCGACTTCGACAACTCGAAGGCACCGGAGGGGGACAACGGCTGCGGGGGTGCGGTCGCCATCGCGAAACTGGTGATTCCCGCACTGCCCAAACCCTGATCGTGTTTCAATCGCCTTGGCACGGGGGAAAGTTGAGCACCTAGGGCGGCGTTGTGCGGTTGTCGGTTCTTCCTCGGGTCGTGGCGGTGGTCGCGGTCGGTTTCCTGTCCGCGTGCACGGCGAAGGTCGGCGGGCTGCCGGTCGCCACCACCACGGTGCCGGACGAGCTGACGTCCGAGGTCGTGTTCGACGACCTCACCACCGTCGCGCCGTGCTCGCTGACCGACCCCGGGGCGTTCGACGAGTACGGCACCGCCGAGTTCACCGCACCCGAGTCGCTCGACTACTGCGCGGTCCGCGTCAACGACATCTCGAAGGACGCCGACGTCATCCTCTCGATCGGCGCGTTCAGCGTGCTTTCCGCACAGCCCGAGCTGGCGGACAACCACGTCAAGGACGTCGAGGGCGGCCTGTGGGTGGGGCAGCAGGACGACACGCCGACGTTCTGTTCGCAGCTGCTCGTGTTCCCCGACGGCGTGACGATGCAGGTGTCCGCCAGCGTGTACGACGGGTCGACCGACACCTGCCCGATGGTCGAGACCGGCATGGACCACGCCATCGACGTGATCACGGACCGGGACGTCGAGCACCGTGAGCCGGAGCGGAACTCCCTGCTGAGGATCGACCCGTGCGAGCTCGTCGACGACGACGACATCGCCGCGATCCCGGGGCTCGAAGGGGTGAGCAGGCCGGACGAGTACCCGGGCAGGCACACCTGCTTCTGGGAACGGTCGCCCGGCTCGCCGGTGACCGTGCGGGTCCAGTTCGGCGCCGGGCCGCGGCCGGGGGTGTACAGCCAGGGCGGCACGGAGGGGCTGGTCGGCGGGCGGCCGTCGGCGACCAACCGGTACCCGAAGGTCGGCGAGAACTCCTACTGCGCGGTCGAGACCGCGCACATCCGGTTCGACGAGATCGCGGGCGAGGACGCCTACGAGGTGGCCAGCGTCTACTCCCGCGCGGCGGGCGGACAGATCGACGCTGCCTGCGCCGCGGCGACCGCGGTCGCCGAGCTGGTGTGGCCGGAGCTGCCGCAAGCCTGACCGATACAGCCCGGTGACCTGGGCCACGGCTGTGCTGCCGCCTTTGTTACTGGCAGGTAGTGTCCGAGTTTGCCCGTCTGGTCACGGACTGCGGAGGTGCACGGTGGCACGGGAGATCCAGTGCGTCGGAGTCGTCGGGCTCGGGACGATGGGCGCGGGCATCGCCGAGGTGGTGGCCAGGACCGGGCGCCGGGTGGTCGGGGTCGAGGTCGACGACGTGGCCGTGGCAAGGGCACGCGAGCACATCGAGTACTCCACCGGACGGGCACGGGCGGGCGGCAAGCTCGACACCGCCGAGCGCGACGCGCTGCTGGCGCGGATCACCTACACCACAAGCCTGAAGGACCTCGGCGACGTGGACCTGGTGGTCGAGGCCATCCCGGAGAGCCTCGAGTTGAAGGCGCGGGTGTTCACCGAGTTGGAGCAGGTGTGCCGGCCGGACGTGATCCTCGCGTCCAACACCTCGTCGTTGTCGGTCACGGAGATCGGTGTCCACACAGGACGGCCGGGCAAGGTCGTCGGGCTGCACTTCTTCAACCCGGCGCCGGTGCTCAAGCTGGTGGAGATCGTGCGCACGGTGGTGACCGAGCCGGACGTGATCGCCGACGTGGAGTCGTTCGCGCGGGACCTCGGCAAGGAGCCGGTCGTCATCGGCGACCGGGCGGGCTTCATCGCGAACGCGCTGCTGTTCGGCTACCTCAACCACGCGGTGTCGATGTACGAGTCGCGGTACGCGACGCGCGAGGACCTCGACGCGGCCATGCGGTTCGGCTGCGGCTACCCGATGGGACCGCTGGCACTGCTGGACCTCATCGGCCTGGACACCGCGTACGTGATCCTCGAGACGATGTACCGCCAGTCCCGCGACCGCCTGCACGCACCGGCGCCGATCCTGAAGCAGATGATCACCGCGGGACTGCTGGGCAGGAAGTCCGGCCGCGGCTTCTACACCTACGACGCCATCGACTCGCCGGTCGTGGTGTCCGATGTGGACACACCGGCGGCCGTGAGCGCGAGCGCGCAGGCCCGCGACGTGCGCGGCGTGGGGGTCGTCGGCACCGGCACGATGGCCACCGGCATCGCGGAGGTGTTCGCCAGGAAGGGTTTCGACGTCGTGCTGCGCGCCCGCACGACGGAGAAGGCGGGGGCCGCCGTCGCCGCGATCCGCAAGTCCCTCGACCGGCAGGTGACCAAGGGTCGACTGTCCGAAGAGGACCGGGACGCGGTGCTGGCCCGTATCGCGGGGGTCACGTCGTTCGACGACCTGGCGGACTGCGACCTGGTGGTCGAGGCGGTCGCGGAGGAGCTGGCGGTCAAGCAGACGGTGTTCGAGGCACTGGACAAGGCGGTGAAACCGGGCGCGATCCTCGCGACCACCACGTCGTCGCTGCCGGTCATCGAGTGCGCGGCCGCGACGTCCCGCCCCGCCGACGTCGTCGGCCTGCACTTCTTCAACCCGGCACCGGTCATGAAGCTCGTCGAGGTGGTCGCGACCATCTCCACCGCGGAGGACGTGGTCGCGACCGCCGACGCGGTGTGCCGCACCGTCGGCAAACACCCGGTGCACTGCGCCGACCGGGCGGGCTTCATCGTGAACGCACTGCTGTTCCCGTACCTGAACGACGCGGTGAAGATGCTGGAGGCCCACTACGCGGACGCGGACGCCATCGACACCGCGATGAAGGTCGGCTGCGGCCTGCCGATGGGCCCGTTCGAGCTGCTGGACGTGGTCGGGCTGGACGTCTCACTGGCCATCGAGCGAACGCTGTACTACGAGTTCCGGGACGCCGGGTTCGCGCCCGCGCCGCTGCTGGAACACCTGGTCACCGCGGGCCGCCTCGGCCGCAAGACCGGCAAGGGCTTCCGCGACTACCGCTGAGCGCGATGGCCACGTCCCGAAAGACGCTTTCGAGTCGCTCGATGCCCCGAAAGCGTCTTTCAGGGCATCGGTCCGCGGCTCAGCCGCAGCCGCATCCGCCGCCGCAGCAGCCACCACCGGCCGGGGCCGAGGCGCCGTCGCTGCCCGCGGCGCCGGTGGTCATGGCGACCATGGACAGCAGTTTGACGGTGTTGTCGTGGCCATCCGGACAGGACGCCGGGGCGGACGACTCGCTCATCGAGCGGCGCACCTCGAAGGTGGTCGCGCAGTCACGGCAGCGGTACTCGTATGTCGGCACGCACCCATTCTGCCCTGCCGCTACCGTGAGGTCCCGTGCCTCGTCGTAACCGTGACCGTCGCGTGCCGCGTGCCGAGCCGCGCCCGTTGGGCAGTGCGGGCTGGCAGCGTGCCGAGTCGGGGCCGGACGGCGACTGGCTCGTGCGGAACGTGAGCGCCACGCAGGCGACGAAGACCTACCGGTGTCCCGGCTGCGACCACGAGATCCAGGCCGGCGTCGCGCACGTCGTGGTGTGGCCCGCGGACGACGTCGGCTCGGTCGCCGACCGGCGCCACTGGCATCTCGGGTGCTGGCAGGCACGCGGCCGTCGGCGGCCGACACGAAAACGTTAGGAAACCCGTCCGCCGGATGTCGAACCGGCGGCGTCAGGTTCGACGTGTCTGTGTAAGCCACCTCACAGACCGGAGAAACCGATGTCGCACCCACTCGGCGCCCTCGCGGACAACATGACCGCCTACGCCATCTACGCCACCGCCCAGACCGAGATGCGCCGCGCATACGTGCTGATCGACGCGGGCGACCTCGACGCCGCCGCCAACGAGATCGAGTCCGCCGCGCACGCCGCCGAGGTGCTGGCGAAGGCGTCCACGGAACTCGACCGCATCACCCACTGGCGCCGGGTCGCCGACGCCCGCCAACGCTTCGTCGACCAGCTGAAGGCCCGGCAGGTCGCCGCCTGATGCCCTGGATGTCCGCGAGTCGCGCGCTCGGACACACCGATTCGGACGACTCGGTGTGTGCGAACGCGCGACTCGCCGTGGCGGACCAGCGGTCAGTGCTGGAAGGACTTGGCGGCGGCCAGGAACGCGTCGTTCTCGGCGGGCAGGCCGACGGTGGCCCGTACGCCCTCACCGGCGAACGCCCGGATGACGACCCGCTGGTCCAGGCAGTGCTCGTTGAACTCCGCGGTCTTCTCGCCGAGCGGCAGCCATACGAAGTTCGCCTGCGACGCGGGCACGTCGTAGCCCATCTCCAGCAGCGCGTCGTGCACGCGGGTCCGCTCGGCGGTCACCTCCGCGCAGCGTGCCAGCAGCTCCGGTGTCGCAGCCATGGCCGCGATGCCCGCCGCCTGCGCGATGCGGTTCACCGAGAACGGGATCCCAACCTTCCTGACCCCGGCGGCCACGTCCAGCGACGCGGCGAGGAAACCGAGCCGGATACCGGCCAGCGCGTAGGCCTTGGAGAACGTCCGCAGCACGGCCACGTTCTGGCGGTCGAGGAAGGTGAAGCCGTCCGGCACGTCCTCGTCGGTCACGAACTCGCGGTACGCCTCGTCCAGCACCACGAGCACGTTCTCCGGGACGCGGTCCAGGAAGGCGGTCAGCTCTGCGGTCCGCAGCGCGGTGCCGGTCGGGTTGTTCGGGTTCGACACGAACAGCAGGCGCGTGCGGTCGGTGACCGCGGCGAGCATGCCCTCGAGGTCGAGGCCCTGTGCGGGCGTCAGCGGCACCCGCACCCCGGTGGCCATGGCGATCTGCGTGACGATCGGGTATGCCTCGAACGACCGCCACCCGAAGATCACTTCGTCACCCGGCTCGCACGTCGCCTGCACGAGCTGCTGGCACAGGCTCACCGAGCCACAGCCGACCGCGAGCCGCGGCCGGTCGAGACCGAAGTGCTCCGCGGTCTTGTCGAGCAGGTCGTCCGCGCCCATCGCGGGGTAGCGGTTGACGTCGGCGGCGGCCTCCGCGACCGCGGCCAGGATGGCCTCGGGCGGTGGACCGGACAGCTCGTTGCTGGAGAGGATGACGGCCCCGGGCACCTTCCGGCCTGCGATGTAGTCGGGCAGGGAGGCGAGGTCGGCTCTGACGGTTACGGGCATGGCCCGCATCATTCATCCGGGTGCCGGAAGAAGCAACACAACGTGCCCTGGAACCAGGCCCTGCGCACCTCGGTGAAACCGAGCTTGAGCGCGACCCACTGAGCGGGCGGTTCGCGAGTTTCGCAGGTCGGCGTTGGCAATGCCCTGAAAGGCGCCTTTCAGGGCGTTGGCTTCGCGTGCTCTGCCGGATGCCGTCGTATGGGCTCGGGGTGGGCTACTCCAGCCAGCGGGCCACCGCGCCCGTGAACTCCTCCGGGACCTCCAGTGGTGGCAGGTGGCCGGCGCCGGCCAGTACCACCAGTTCCGCCTTCGGCATCAGTGCCGCCAGTGCGTCCGCCTCGTCGGGTGGGATCAGGGTGTCCTGTTCGCCGCGCACGATGAGGGTCGGCACGTCGGTGTCGCGCAGCAGTTCCGACGAGTCGGGGCGGACGGCCATCGCGCGCTGCGCCCACGCGATCGTCGCACCGTCCTGTTCGGACACCATGGTGCGCACCGCTGCCACGACCTCCGGGCGGCGTTCGTGGGTTTCGGTGCCCAGCAGTGTCGGGAGCACGGTCTCCGGGACGAACGCCGGGCCCTCCTCCTCGATGCGGGACGCCATCGCGTGGCGGTTGGCTCGGCCCGCGTCGGCGTCGGCGGTCGCCCTCGTCGACACCAGCAGCAGGCCGGCCACCTGTTCCGGTGCCTGCCGGAGGATGGACATCGCCACGTAGCCGCCCATCGAGCAGCCGCCGAGGACCACCCTGCGGCCGTTCAGCCGGTCCAGGACGTCGGTGGCCACCGCCGCCAGGTCCGGTTCGTCGTCGCCCAGTGGGGTGCCGCCGAAGCCGCGCTGGTCCGGGGTGAGCAGTTCGATGTGCTCGGCGATCCCGGCTCTCACCCCGTCCCACATCCGGTGGTCCAGCGGGAACGCGTGGAGCAGCACTAGCGGCGTCTCGGGGAAGCGCATGGGTCCATCCAAACAGCTCAGCGCCTGCGCCGCCGTGCTTTCCTGCGTGGTGTGGTCGCCTCGTCGTCGGGTTCGAGCGGGATGTGCGGCGTCTCGTCCTCGTCGTCGACCAGTCCCAGCACCTCGGCGGCCACTCGTTGCGCCGACTCGGCCAGTGACGGGCTCTCGTCGCCCGCCCGGCGCAGTGCCGACGAGCGCAGGCGGGTGTAGCCGCGGACGGACACCGGTCTGCGGGTGCGGAGCGTGTACGCCGGGTCGTCCTTGAGCGCCTCCGCCATCTCCAGGTCGACGAGCACCGTGCTCGGCCTGGCCACCGACGTCAGGCGGCTCGCGATGTTGACCACCGAGCCGTAGACGTCGCCGAAGCGGCTGAGCACCCGCCCGTACGCGAGGCCCGCCCGCAGCGACGGCACCCCGTCCTCCTTCTCCGCGCGGTCGAGGAGGGTCAGTGCGATCTCGGCGGCGGCGGCGGGGGAGTCGGCGACGAACAGCACCTCGTCACCGAGCATCTTCACGATCCGGCCGTGGTTCTCGGCGACGATGTCGGCGGCCAGCGCCTCGAACCGGTCCACGATCGCGACCAGTTCGGCCTCGCTGGCGCGGCGGGTCAGCGTGGTGAAGCCGACCATGTCGGCGAAACCGACGACCTGGCGGTGCTCGTCGAGGTCCTCGTCGGGGGCGACGAGCATGCGGACGGAGTTGGCGGCCAGGTGCCTGCGCCACACGTAGTCCTGCAAAGCCTCCAGCTCGGGCGTGAGGTGCTCGACGAGCCGCGCGAGCTGGCGCTCGTCGGCGCCGATCTCCGGGTTCGCGGCGAGGACGTCGCGCAGTATGTGCACCTGCGACTCGGCGAGCCGCGACATGTGCTGGCCGATCATGCGTGCGGTCGCCGTCGCGATCGACGGGTCGACGATGCCGCCGCGGATCAGCTCGCTGGTGATGCGCAGCGCGCGGACGTCGCCGTCGGTGAAGACGGCGACGTCGTCGTCCTGAGTGGCGAAGCCCAGTGCGCGCCACAGTGCGCTGGAACGCTCCGGCGACACCCCGGACAGCTCGGCGACCTGCGCGCGGGTGTACTGCCTGCCGCCGCCGAGCAGGATGCGCTCGATGCGTTGCTGGAGCGCCTCGTCGTCGGTCACGTGGTGTGGACGATGAGCACGTCCACGCCGGACTTGCGGGCCGCTTCCGACGGGACCGAGCCGAGGAGCCGGCCGGCAAGGGAGTTGAGGCCGCGGTTGCCGACCACCAGCAGATCCGCCGCGCGCTCCTTGACGACCTTCGTGAGCGTCGCGACCGGCTCACCGTCGACCACCACGGTGTCGATCTTCGTCGCGCCCTGCTTCTTCGCCCGTTCCGCGGCCGTGCGCACCGTCTCCTCGGCGGGCGAGGAACCGACGACCTGGTACGCGACGTCCGGACCCAGCACGTCCTGGGCGCGGCTCACGTCTTCCTGGCGGGCCGGGTGGTAGGCGCAGGCGATGACGAGGGTGGCGTCCGCGTCGGCCGCGATGCGGGCGGCCCGGTCCACCGCGAGGTAGGACGAGTCGGAGCCGTCCGTACCGACGACCACGGTCTGGTAAGCCGTCATGTGACCTCCCGTTAGCTACTCGCGCGTAAACCTACCGTGGTGGGGGCCTGTTTCGCACCGTGTCTGTGACGACCGATTCCCGCCGGATCCTGGCCGTCGCCTCGCGCAGGCTTGGGGACATGTCTGTGATTCGACCGTTGACGGTTCGTGGTGACGGGGTGGCTGTGGTGGCATCCGGCGGGGAGGACTTGCGGTGCTGCCTGCGGGGCGCGGTGGCGGGGGAGGAGATGATCCTGTTCAACTACTCGCCGCCGTTGCCTGCGCCTTCTCCCTATGAGGAGCGTGGGGCGGTGTTCGCGCACGCCGCTCCGTGTGATGGGCCGGAGTCCGCGGGATACCCGCCGGAATGGGTCGGGAGGGCTCAGGCTCTGCGGGCCTATGACGCTCGCGGGTGGATCCACCCGGCCACGTGTGTGCATGACGGGAGCGATCCGGAGGCGGCTGTCGCTGCCGTTTTCGCGCATCCGGAGGTGGTGGAGGTGCACAGCCGGAACGTGGCCTACGGCTGCTACATGTTCGCCATCACGCGGTGAGCCCGCGTGAGTGGGCCACTGGCCCGGCGTAGTGCTTGGGGCGGGGTTTACTCGCCGATGTCCTCGTGCCAGAGGGTTGGGTTCGTGCTGATGAAGTCGGTCATCAGCTTGACGCACGTCTGGTCGTCGGCGATCTCGATCGTCACGCCGTTCTCCGCCAGCCAGTCGTGGCCGCCGTGGAAGGTGGTCGCTTCACCGATGATGACCTTCGGGATGTTGAACTGGCGTACCAGGCCGCTGCAGTACCAGCACGGGGACAGGGTCGTCACCATGATCGTGTCGCGGTAGTGCCTTCTGCGGCCCGCGTTGCGGAACGCGGCGGTCTCCGCGTGCAGGGACGGGTCGCCGTCCTGTACCCGGCGGTTGTGGCCGCTGCCCAGGAGCTCGCCGCCGGTGGTGAAGAGGGCGGCGCCGATCGGGATGCCGCCCTCCGCGAGGCCCTGTCTGGCCTCCGCGACGGCGGTGGCCAGCAGGTCGGTCACCTGGTGATGCGCTTCGTCTCGGCGGCCGCGACCTCCGGGGGCACCGGCGGCGCGTCCTTGCCTCCGGACGTCTCCCACTTCTCCTTCGGCGGGCCGGGCATCGGGTTGCGGTCGCGTGGGGCCGGGGTCGGCTTGGCGCCTGCCTCGGCCGCGTCCGCCAGTTCCTCCGGCAGGGCTTCGAAGGCCGGGACGGCGTTGTCCAGGTACGCGTGCGCGTCGATGACCAGTTCGCGGGCCGACGTCAACTGCTCGGCGACCTTCGCGCGGAGCTTGCGCAGCGCGGCCACGCGCTGGGTGGCGTGGTTGATGCGGCGGTTCGACTCCTCAGTGGCCTCACGGACCCTGCGGTTGGCCTCGTCCGTCGCCTCCTGCAGGCGGGCCGTTGCTTCCGTCATGGCCTCGTGGCGGCGGCGGTTGGCCTCCTCGGTCGCCTCGCGGACACGCCGTTCGGCCTCCGACTTCGACGTCGCCTCCTGCTCGGCCAGCGCGCGCATCGACTCGGTGCGGCGGGAGGCCATCGCGATCTCGAAGTCCTCCTCCACCTGGGTGCGGTGGGCCAGCGCGGCGATCTCGGTCGCCTCGGCCTCGGACGTCGCCTTCGCGACGATCTCGTCCGCTTCCTTGCGGGCCTTCTCCAGGACGCTGCGGTGTTCCTTCTCCATCGCGATGCGGCGCTCGTCGAGTTCCTTGAGCTGGCGCTCGTACTTGCCGCGCAGCTCGTCGGCCTCCGCGTTGGCCTTCGCGCGGATGTGCTCGGCATCCGCGGTCGCCTTGGTGCGCATCTCATCGCATTCCTCGTGCGCGAGACGTAGCAGCCGCTGCAGGCGCGCCGAGAGACCATCGAACGTCGTCGGGGGTTGCGCGAGCTTCTCGACCTGTTTGTTCAGGTCGTCGATCGTCGTGCGGGCCTGCTCGAGCTGGGACGTGAGCTCAGCCGCCTGCGCCGCCGCCGCGTTGCGGTCGGCCGCGAGGATCTTCAGCTGGCTGTCCAGCTGCTCGAGGTGTTCCTCGACCTGCATTCGACTGTAGCCGCGCTTGGTTATGTCGAAGCCGGCTCCCAGCGGTACAAGATCACGTTCTTCGCCCAGCGCCATGGGCCCCACGCTACCTTGCCTGGCGCGGCGGGACGGGTCGTGTCGCCGGATCAGACGCCGCGGAAACGGTTGATCGCGGGAAGATGTTGCTCGCGCAACTCGGGATTCCGCACGCCAAGGCCCTCTTCCGGCGCGAGGCACAGCACGCCGACCTTGCCCTGGTGCGCGTTCCTGTGCACGTCGTACGCCGCCTGCCCGGTCTGCTCCAACGGGTACACACCGGACAGCGTGGGGTGGATCTTTCCCTTGGCGATCAACCTGTTGGCCTCCCACGCCTCGCGGTAGTTCGCGAAGTGCGAGCCGACGATGTTCTTCAGGTTCATCCACAGGTACCGGTTGTCGTACTGGTGCATGAACCCGCTCGTCGAAGCACACGTCACGATCGTGCCGCCCTTGCGGGCGACGTAGACGCTCGCGCCGAAGGTCTCCTTGCCAGGGTGCTCGAACACGATGTCCGGGTCGTCGCCACCGGTCAGCTCGCGGATCCGCGCGCCGAAGCGCTTCCACTCCTTGGGGTCCTGGGTGTTCTCGTCCTTCCAGAACCGGTAGCCCTCCGCGTTGCGGTCGATGATCAGCTCGGCGCCCATCTTCCGGCAGATCTCCGCCTTCTGGGGGCTCGACACCACACACACGGGTGTCGCGCCGCCGTTCAGCGCGAACTGGGTGGCGTACGAACCGAGACCGCCGGAGGCGCCCCAGATCAGCACCGTGTCGCCCTGCTTCATCCCGGCGCCGTTGCGGGAGACCAGCTGCCGGTACGCGGTCGAGTTCACCAGGCCGGGGCAGGCGGCCTCCTCCCACGACAGGTGCGCCGGCTTGGGCATCAGCTGGTTGGACTTGACCAGCGCCAGCTCCGCGAGCCCGCCGAAGTTCGTCTCGAAGCCCCAGATCCGCTGCTCGGGATCGAGCATGGTGTCGTTGTGGCCGTCCGGGTGCTCCAGCTCGACGTTCAGGCAGTGCGCGACGACCTCGTCGCCGGCCTGCCACGCGTTCACGCCGGGGCCGGTGCGCAGCACGACGCCGGCCAGGTCGGAGCCGACCACGTGGTAGGGCTGGTCGTGGCGCTTGGCCAGGGGAGAGGTCCTGCCGTAGCGGCGGAGGAAGCCGAAGGTGTCCATCGGCTCGAAGATCGACGTCCACACCGTGTTGTAGTTGATGGCGCTCGCCATGACGGCGACCAGCGCCTCGCCGGGGCCCAGCTCGGGGGTGGGCACCTCGTCGACGTGCAGTGATTCGCGTGGGTCCTTGTCCGCGTGGGCGCGGCCGGCGAACATCTCGACCTCGTCGGCGCGCACGGTGACGCCGCGATACGACTCGGGCACCGGCAGAGTGCCGAGGGAAGCCAGGTCACCTGCGAGGATGGCGTCGAGAATCTTCTGCATGCCCATCGACGCTACCGGCCAGTAACGTTTCAGAAGAAGCTCCGCGAGAGGTGAGTCACTCTATTACGGATGGTGACCACAAGAAGCGCAAGAGAGCCGCAACTCGCGAGTCCCCGGTTCAGAACCCGCGAGTCCCCGGTTCAGGCCTCGCGAGTCTCCGGTTCAGGACTGGCGAGTCTCCGGTTCGGGACTGGCGAGTTGCGTTTCAGGCTCAACGGCGGTCGAACGCGAAGCGCCAACTCATCGGTTCTGAATGGGGAACTCACCGGTTCTGAACCGGGGACTCGCGGGTTCTGAACGGGGGACTCGCGGGTTCTGAAACGGGGACTCGCGGGGTTATGTGGCTGGTTGGACTAGTTCCACCAGTACGCCGCCGGTGTCTTTTGGGTGTACGAAGTTGGCTTTGCTGTTCGCGGTGCCGGTGATGGCCTTGTCGTACAGGACACGCATGCCCTTGGCGCGCAGGATCTGCTCCGCGGCCTCGATGTCGGTCACCCGGTAGGCGACCTGCTGCACGCCGGGGCCCTTGCGGTCGATGAACTTGCCGATCGTCGAGTCCGCGGACAGCGGGGCGAGCAGCTGTACGGCGGAACCCGTGCCGTCGTCGCCCGGGGCGCGCATCATCGCCTCGCGGGTGCCCTGGCCCTCGTTCACCTCGACGTGGTCGAGTTCGAGGCCGAGGGTGTCGCGGTAGAAGGCGATCGCCTCGTCAAGGTCGGGCACGGCGACTCCCACGTGATCGATGGCCGTGACGAGCCCTTTCAGAGAGTCCATCCACCGACCATACGGTGCCTGATCGATCCCGTGACCTGCGGTTGTGCGAGTCCTCACACAGCGGAGGGCCGCCTTTGCTACCAACGGGTAAGGTCGAGGGCCGACCCGATTTTTGGAGGCACGCAGTGTCTGGATCCGTCATCGTCGCCGGGGCCCGCACCCCCATCGGCCGGCTGCTCGGCTCCCTCAAGGACTTCTCCGGAGCGCAGCTCGGCGGCGTCGCCATCAAGGCCGCGCTCGAGCGTGCCGGGGTCGCGCCGGAACAGGTCGAGTACACGATCATGGGTCAGGTGCTGACCGCGGGCGCGGGCCAGATCCCCGCTCGGCAGGCCGCGGTCGCCGCGGGCATCCCGATGGACGTGCCCGCACTGACCATCAACAAGGTCTGCCTGTCCGGCCTCGACGCGATCGCGCTCGCCGACCAGCTGATCCGCGCCGGTGAGTTCGAGATCGTGGTCGCCGGTGGCCAGGAGTCGATGACGCAGGCTCCGCACCTGCTGCCGAAGTCGCGGTCGGGCTTCAAGTACGGCGACGTCACCATGCTCGACCACATGGCGCACGACGGCCTGTTCTGCGCGTTCGACCAGGTCGCGATGGGTGCCTCGACGGAGAAGTACAACGCACGCTACGGCGTCACCCGCGAGGCGCAGGACGCGTTCTCCGCCCGCTCCCACCAGCGTGCGGCCGCCGCGATCGAGCAGGGCCGGTTCGCCGAGGAGATCACCCCGGTGACCATCCCGCAGCGCAAGGGCGACCCGGTCGTGTTCGACACCGACGAGGGCGTGCGCGCCGACACCACCCCCGAGGAGCTGGCCAAGCTGCGGGCCGCGTTCGCCGCGAGCGGCACGATCACCGCGGGCTCCGCGTCGCAGATCTCCGACGGCGCGGCCGCGGTCGTGGTGATGAGCAAGGCGAAGGCCGAGCAGCTCGGCCTGGAGTGGCTGGCCGAGATCGGCGCGCACGGCGTGGTCGCGGGGCCCGACGCGAGCCTGCACGAGCAGCCGTCCAACGCGATCAGGGCCGCGCTGGACAAGGCGAAGCTGTCCGCGTCCGACCTGGACCTGGTGGAGATCAACGAGGCGTTCGCCGCGGTCGGGCTGGTGTCCACCGAGAAGCTGGGCATCAGCGAGGACATCGTCAACGTGAACGGCGGCGCGATCGCGCTCGGCCACCCGATCGGCGCGTCGGGCGCGCGGCTGGTCGTGCACCTGGCGTACGAGCTGAAGCGTCGTGGCGGCGGCCTGGGCGCGGCAGCGCTGTGCGGCGGCGGTGGCCAGGGCGACGCACTGTTGTTGCGCGTCTGAGCGGAGCTTGCGGAGCGAATATTGGTTCTGAGCGGAGCTTGCGGAGCGAGCAGTGGTTCTGAGCGGAGCTTGCGGAGCGAGCAGTGGTTCTGAGCGGAGCTTGCGGAGCGAGTATCGGTTCTGAGTGGAGCTTGCGGAGCGGACATCAGTACTGACGTAGCGGAACTTGTCGAGCAGGCGCGTGACGGCCAGGCGAGGGCCGTCGCGCGCCTGATCTCGCTCGTCGAGGACGACAGCCCGCACCTGAGGTCGGTCGCGGCGGCGCTGTCGCCGTTGACCGGCCGGGCCAGGGTGCTGGGGCTGACCGGTCCGCCGGGGGTCGGCAAGTCGACGTCCACGTCGATGCTGGTGTCCGCGTTCCGCGACCGGGGCCTGCGGGTGGGCGTGCTGGCGATCGACCCGTCGTCGCCGTTCTCCGGTGGTGCGCTGCTCGGCGACCGCATCCGCATGCACAGCCACACGGTCGATCCCGGCGTGTACATCCGTTCGATGGCGACCCGCGGCGCGCTCGGCGGGCTCGCGACGGCCACCTCGCAGGCGGTGCGTGTGCTGGACGCTGCCGGTTTCGACGTGGTGCTGATCGAGACCGTCGGGGTCGGACAGTCCGAGGTGGACATCGTGGCGCTCGCGGACACCACGGTGGTGCTGCTCGCGCCCGGGATGGGCGACGGCATCCAGGCCGCGAAGGCGGGCATCCTCGAGGTGGCCGACGTGTTCGTGGTGAACAAGGCCGACCGCGACGGTGCCGACCAGACCGTGCGCGACCTCAAGCACGCGATGTCGCTGGGCAGGCGCGAGCTGGGCCCGTCGTGGCGCCAGCCGGTGGTGCGCACGGTGGCCTCGGCGGGAGAGGGTGTCGACGAGCTGGTGGCCGCGCTGGAGAGCCACCACGAGTGGCTCGTGTCGCACGGTGAGCTGGCGACCCGTCGTGTCCGCAGGGCGGAGCGGGAGATCGAGGCCATCGCGGTGACCGCGCTGCGGGCCCGGCTGGGCAGCGTCCACGGCGGCGAGGCGCTGTCGCGGTTGGCGAAGCGGGTCGCGGCGGGGGAGACGGACCCGTACGCGGCGGCCGACCTGCTGACCGGAACGCTCTGACCAGCCCGTTTCTGTCGGTGGCGCGGTCATCGTCCCGCGCGTGCACGCGCGGGACGGCGTTGTGGGCCTGAGTCGAGCATGACTCGTATCACTAACCCGGCTTCCGATTCTTCGATGTTCACTTTCGGCTGCGACCATGTGCGCCCCTCACCCGAAAGTGTCACATGGTCACGGAAGTCGCAGGTCAGGACGTAAAGACGCCGGTCACCCGACCGGTGGGCAGCGGCGCGTCCGTCCGCAGGTTCCGCCCTGAGCTGCAGGGACTCCGGGCCCTCGCCGTTCTCCTCGTCGTCGTCTACCACGTGTGGCTCGACCGGGTGTCCGGCGGCGTCGACGTGTTCATCATGATCTCCGGGTTCCTGCTCACCGGGCAGCTCACGCGCGCGGTCGCGAAGGGGCGGGTCGAGTTCCGGCCGCTCTGGGGCCGGATGATCAAGCGGCTCTTCCCGGCGGCGCTGACGGTGCTCGTGGCGGTGATGGCGGTCAGCCTGGTCGTGCTGCCGGAACCGCGCTGGTTCCAGACGATCCGCGAGGTCGTCGCGGCCGCGCTGTACTTCGAGAACTGGCAGCTCGCCGCCGACTCGGTCGACTACTTCGCCCAGAACAACGGCAAGAGCCCCGTGCAGCACTTCTGGTCGCTGTCCATCCAGGGCCAGCTGTTCCTCGCGTGGCCGCTGCTGCTCGTGCTCGTCGGGGTGCTCGCCAAACGGTTCGGCGGCGGGTTGCGCACGTGGGTGGCCGCGACACTCGGCGTGGTCGGCACCGCGTCGCTCACCTACTCGATCTACCTGACCACGGTGAACCAGCCGCTGGCGTACTTCCACAGCTTCACCCGCGTCTGGGAGTTCGTGCTCGGCGGCCTGCTCGCCCTGTTCGTCGACTCGGTCGCGCTCCCGCGCGTGGTGCGGATCGTGCTCGGGTGGCTCGGTGTCGCCGCGCTCGTCAGCTGCGGCCTGCTGCTGCAGGTCGGCACCGTCTTCCCCGGTTACATCGCGTTGTGGCCGACGCTCGCCGCCGCCATGGTGCTGCTCGCGGGCGCCACCGAGAGCCGTGCCGGCGCGGACCGGTTCCTCAGCTCCCGCGCGCTGAGCTACGTCGGCGACATCAGCTACTCGCTCTACCTGTGGCACTGGCCGGTGCTGATCTTCTACCTGGCCTACCGGGACATGCCGAGGGTCGGCATCAAGGGCGGCGCGCTGATCATCGGCGTGTCGTTCGTGCTGGCGGCGCTCACGCACCGGTTCGTCGAGGTGCCCGCGCGGTCGTCCCGCCACGGCGAGTCGGGCGGGTGGGGCGCCTACAGGTTCGGCGTCGTGCTGCTGGTGCCGGTGCTCGTGCTCGCGGGCACGTGGCAGTTCGTCACCGCCAAGCGCGCCGAGTTCGCGTTCGCCGTCGACGACCCCGACCACCCCGGCGCGGCCGCCCACTACCCGGGTTTCCGGTACCGGGGCGCCGAGGACGTCCACCCGCTGCCGCCACCGGCCGCGATTCCCGACGACTGGGGTTCGAGCGAGGGCATGGACTGCGCGGCTGACCCCGGCCACGGCGGCTCCATCTGCACGACCAGGACCACCGGCACCCCGGCCAAGCGGGTCGTGGCGATCGGTGACTCGCACATGCAGCAGTTCCTGCCCGCGCTGCGGCCGATCGCGGAGAAGCGGAACTGGGCGCTGACCGTGTTCCTGAAGGGCGCCTGCCCGTTCTCCACCGACGTCTACGTCCCCGAGCCGCAGGACTGCACCGACTGGAACGACCAGGCACGCGCGAAGATCATCGACATGAGACCGGACGCGGTGTTCACGCAGGCGACCAGGGACGCGCGGGTCGGGCTGACGGAGGAGACGCCGACCGGGTACGTGTCGGTGTGGCAGGCCCTGGCGGACGCGCAGATCCCGGTGGTGGCCGTGCGGGACACGCCAAGGCACGCGTTCGACCCGCCTTCCTGCGCGCAGGCACACGGGCCGGACGCCCCGGAGTGCAGTTCGCCCCGGCTGGAGATGTTCTCGCCGACACCGCCGTGGACGGAGGTGGCCGGCATCCCGGCAGGGGTCTCGTTCGTGGACTTCACGGACTACCTCTGCGCACCGACCACGTGCCCGCCGATCATCGGCAACGTGTGGGTCTACCGGGACTTCAACCACCCGACGGCGACCTACATGCGCACGCTGTCGCCGATCGTCGAGGAACAGCTGATCGCGGCACTGAAGTGGTGACGAGGACCCGGTAGCGGTTCGGGGACCGGCGCGGTCACGGGGTGGGCGGCAGGCAGCGGACGGCGACCACGTCACCGTCCAGGGTGGACTCACCGGCGGCGTGGGGGAGCGCGAACGTCGCGCCCTTGCGAAGCGGCACCTCGCCCGCCTTCTCGGTGCGGAGCACACCGGCGCCATCGAGCACGACCAGCACACCGAACGACGCGGCCAGCGTCGCGCCGGACCGCAGGCGCTCGGCGCGGAAGAACTCCGGCTGCCCGAACAGTTCCGTGACGGCGGCCGGGCTCTCGTCGCGGCGCACCAGTTCGTCGAGCCTGCCCGCCCAGCCCTGCCGGTCCACGCACCGCAGTGCGGTTTCGAAGCCGATGCCGAGGTGCCCGCCCGCCTCGTCGTCGAGGAAGTTCCGCCATTCCAGGGTGACCGACAGGTCGGTCGGCTGCTGCAGCTCCACGATGAACACGCCGGCACCGATGGCGTGCGGCACCCCCGCCGGCACGAACACCGCGTCACCCGGGCGGACGGTGACCGGGTTGAGCGCGCCGAGCATGGCGGCGGCGTCCTGGCGCGCGACCCAGTCCGCGACCGTGTCCGCGTCCTGCTCCTCGGCGAACCCGATGTGGACGGCGGCCTCCGCCGCCGCGCCGACGATGATCCACGCCTCGGTCTTGCCGTGGCGGGAGCCGTAGTGCGCCCTGGCGAACGCGTCGGACGGGTGGCAGTGCACCGGCAGCCGCTGGCCCGCGTCGAGGAGCTTCACGAGCAGGGCGGTGTCCGCGCCGAACGCCGCGACGTGCGCGTCGCCCAGCCAGTTCGCGGGGTGCGCGGCGACCGCGTCCCGCAGCAGGTCGCCGCCGGGCAGTGTGGTGAGGCCGGTGGCCTGCTCGCCGTGGAACGTGGTGCAGGAGGCCACCCAGTCCTCCGGACCGAAGGCCATCGGCGGCGTGTCGCCCCGCAGTGCCGCGATGGCCGCGCCGCCGCGGTAGAACCGCTCCGGCTGGTTGGCGGGCAGCTGGACGGGCCGCAGGCCCTCGGCGTCACTCACGGATGCACCTCTCCTGATCCACGGGGGGTGAGCCGGACCGGCAGCACGATCCGGCGTGGCGGCTCGCGGTCGCCGTCGAGGCGGGCGAACAGCAGCTCCGCCGCCGCCCTGCCGAGCTCGGCCGGGTCGAGCGCGACCACGCTGACGGGCGGGTCGAGCAGGTCGGCCAGCTCGAAGTCGTCGAACCCGACCAGCGCGGGGCGGGTCGTCGTGGTGGCGAGGACGCGCAGCGTCAGCACGGTGATCCGGTTGTTGCCGGTGATCACGGCGGTCGCGCCGGCCGCCGTCAACGCGGCGGCCACGGTCGAAGCGGTGTGCGGTCCCATGGCGACCATGCGTTCGTCGAACGGGATCCCGGCGCGTGCGCAGCCCTCGCGGAAGCCCGTGAGCCGCTCGGCCGCGGTGAAGATCGCCGGCGCGTCGCCGAGGAAGGCGATGCGGGTGTGCCCGTGCGCGGCGAGGTGTGCGACCGCGGCCGCGGTCCCCGCGACGTTGTCGACCAGCACGGTGTCCGCGACGACGTCTCCCGGTGGCCGGTCGACGAACACGACCGGCGTGCCGGACGCGATCTCGGGGAGGAGGTAGCCGTGGTGCGTGCTCGCCGGGATGACGATGAGGCCGTCGACCCGGCGCGCGCAGAACTCCAGGGACAGCTCGCGTTCCCGGTCGGGGTCCTCGTCGGAGGAGCCGGTGAGCACCTGCCGCCCGTGGCGGCGGGCCACCTCTTCCGCGGCCCGGGTGATGCCGGAGTAGAAGGGGTTGGCGACGTCCTCGAGGACCAGGCCGATGGTGCCGGTCGAGGATCCGCGGCGCAGGTTCAGCGCCCCGACGTTGCGCCGGAATCCGAGCCGCTCGATGGCGGCGAGCACCCGCTCCGCGGTCTCGGCGTGCACCCCGGGCTCGGCGTTCACCACCCGCGAGACGGTCTTGATGCTGACCCCGGCCAAGCGTGCGACGTCACTCATCGTCGCTCGGCGCGGAAGCCTGCCACGAGCGTTGGACAACGTTGTCATGGTGCTGTCATTCGACTACCTGGATCGGCATGTTGTCAACTCGACAAGGTTGTCATGGGCGGTGCCGTTTCACCTGGCGCGCGGCCTGCCGGGGGTGGCCGGCCGCGCACCAGGCTTACCTCCCCGGCCGGAGTCACCGCCCGCCCGGGGCGGCGGGAGCGTCGGGCGGTGGTCCGGTCGGGCCTTCCCCGCTCCACACGGATCTGGTCACGCTTCGGTTCACTACCTTCCGTCCGGCCCTCGTCCCCGCGGGTGACCAACTAGGTTCACGCCTCGTGACCGATACCGAGAACCCGGCGGCGATCGTCGTCGAGGACGTGCGGAAGGCCTATGGGGATCTCAAGGCCGTCGACGGTGTGTCGCTGACCGTCGCGGAGGGGGAGTTCTTCGGCATCCTGGGGCCGAACGGGGCAGGCAAGACGACCGCGCTGGAGATCATCGAGGGGCTGCGCGAGCCGGACTCCGGCTCGGTGACACTGCTCGGCGAACGGCCGTGGCCGCGCAACGTCGCGCTGTTGCCGAGGATCGGCGTGCAGCTGCAGGCGAGCGCGTTCTTCGAGAAACTCACCGCGCGTGAGCAGTTGCAGACGTTCGCCGCCCTGTACGGGGTGAGCGCGACCCGCGTCGAGGAGATGCTCGACCTGGTCGGGCTCACCGACAAGGCCGCCACCCGGGAGGACAAGCTCTCCGGCGGGCAGCGGCAGCGGCTGTCGATCGCGTGCGCGCTCATCCACGACCCGGACGTCGTGTTCCTCGACGAGCCGACCGCAGCACTCGACCCGCAGGCCCGCCGCAACCTGTGGGACGTGCTGCGTGCCATCCAGGCCCGCGGCAAGACGATCCTCTACACGACCCACTACCTGGACGAGGCCGAGATCCTCTGCGACCGGGTCGCGATCATGGACAACGGGCGGATCCTCGCGATGGACGCGCCCGCCACGCTCGTCCGCGGCCTCGACGCGCCGACCCGCGTCATCCTCGAACGCGGCTCACTGTCCACAGCGGACGCCGGCGCGCTGCCGGGCGCGGAGGAGGTCACCGAGGACGACCTGTCGCTCACCATCACCACCCGCACCCCGGCCGACCTCCTGTCCGCACTCGCCGACCGCCGCGCGCTGGCCGGCCTGCAGGTGCGCACGGCCACCCTCGAGGACGTCTTCCTCGACCTGACCGGACGGGAGTACCGGGCATGACCGCGTTCAAGAGCCTCGCCAGGGCGATGGTCAAGATCTTCTACCGGGACAAGGCCACGCTGTTCTTCACGTTCGTCTTCCCGTTGATGTTCCTGGTCGTGTTCGGGCTGCTGTTCCGCGACGCGGGCGCGTCGAAGACCGAGATCGGTGTCGTCGGCGACGGGCCGGTGATCGTGGGGCTCGAGCAGACCGGTGCGCTGGAGCTGACCCGTTTCGACTCCGTCGACGAGGCGGTCCAGAAGGTGCGCGACGGCGACCTGCCCGCGATGGTCGCGCAGGACGGCGACGAGGTCACCTACCGGTTCGCGCAGAGCGACCAGACTCAGGCCGGTGTGGTCAGCGGCATCGTGTCCGGTGTGGTCAGCCACGTGAACCAGGCGGCGACGGGTGAGCAGCCGAGGTACGTGCTGGACTCCGCGAACGTCGAGGACTCCTCGCTCAAGCCGATCCAGTACATCACCCCCGGCATCATGTCGTGGGGTGTCGCGGTCACCGCCGTGTTCGGCGCCGCGCTGACCCTGGTGTCGTGGCGCAAGAAGCAGGTGCTGCGCCGCATCCGGCTCGCACCCGTCTCGGCGACGACCGTGCTGAGCGCGCGGGTCGTGGTCACCGTCGGCGTCGCGATCGTGCAGGCGCTGGTGTTCATCGGGGTGGGGCTGCTGCCGCTGTTCGGGCTCAAGCTGACCGGCACCTGGTGGCTCGCGATCCCGGTGTTCCTGCTCGGCATCCTCGCGTTCTTCGCGATCGGCATGCTGGTCGGCGCGTTCTGCAAGACCGAGGAGGCCGCCACCGGCGCGGCGAACATCGTGGTGCTGCCGATGGCGTTCCTGTCCGGCACGTTCTTCCCGATCGACCAGGCGCCGCCGTGGATGCAGTCGGTGTCCAAGGTGTTCCCGCTGCGCCACATGAACGACGGGATCATGGACTTCCTGGTCCGAGGCCAGGGCCCGAGCGCGCTGGTGGTGCCGTGCCTGGTGCTGACGGGTTTCGTGCTGGTGGTCGGCCTGATCGCGGCGAAGGTCTTCAAGTGGGAAGAGGACTAGCGAATCGATTCCGCGAAGATCGGTGGTGACACGGCACCCGGGCCCGCGCAGCACCCGACGGGGCACCCGCAGGCGGGCCACGGCACAACGAGTGCCGTGAATGGGCCGTTCAGGGCGCCCAGCGCCCTGAACGCGCCTTTCAGGGCATTGCCACGCCGTCAACGCGCCTTTCACAGCACCGAGGGCCCCGGCGCTACGCGCAGGGCCGCATCCAAAGCGCGTCCCGCGACCCCCGAGACCTGCCCGTCCGGCGAGGACCAAGACCACAACGCCACCCCGACTGCGCCAGAACCCGGCCGGGACAGCAGCGGGTCACCAATCGCTGGGGTCGGGACCAACACGTCGAATACGGGGAGACCGGCTAGTCCTCGAAGTCGCCAACCGCTTTTCGTACTTTGGCGAGTAGTTCGGTGAGCTGTGCGGTCTGGCGTTCGGTCAGGCCGCGCAGCCCGAAGTCGATGTCGGTGACGGCCTTCGTCGCGGCCTCGCGGCGTTCGCGGCCCGCCTCGGTGATCTCGGCGAGCGTGGTGCGGCGGTCGGTCGGGTGCGGGGTCCGCTTGACCAGGCCGTCGGCCTCGAGCCGGTCGACGATGTTCGTGACGCTCGTCGGGTGCAGCTGCAGCCGCTCACCCATGACACGCATCGGCAGGCTGCCGCGCTTGGCGAACGTGAGCAGGACGAGCGCCTCGTAGCGGGCGAAGGTCAGCCCGTGCGGGCGCAGCGCGGCGTCCACGGCGGACTGCAGCACCTGCTGGACCCGCATGATGCTGGTGACCGCGGCCATCGTGCCGGACGGGCCGACCTGGTCGGCCCAGAGCTCCGCGGCACGGGCGATCGGGTCGAACGGCAGCGCGCGGTGGCTCATGGCGGTTGAAGTTACCAGTCGGTACCGGCCAGGGTGCCTTCGCACAGTATGTGGACATCGAGAGGAGTCGGCGTGTTACTGGCGTTCAGTGTGGCCCCCGCGGGTGGCGAGTCGGACAGTGTGAGCGCGGCCGTCGCGGAGGCGGTGCGCGTGGTCCGCGAATCCGGGCTGCCATGCGAGACGAACTCGATGTTCACCAACATCGAGGGGGAGTGGGACGAGGTCATGGCCGTGGTCAAACAGGCTGTCGACGTGGTCGCGGCGAAGGCGCCGAGGGTGTCGCTCGTGCTCAAGGCCGACATCCGGCCCGGGCACACCGGACAGCTGCACGCCAAGGTGGAACGGATCGAGGAACACCTCAACGCCGACTAGCCGACACGCGCCGGCGGCGGCGTGCCAGGATGGGTGTGTGACAAGGTCAGACCCACGTCAAACCGCAGCTATGTCGGCCGCCCTGTCCGGGGCGGTGGACCTGTCCGCACTGAAGGCACGCGCCGAGGCGGCCAACCGGGCACCCGCCCCGGCCGCACCCGACGGTGCCGCGCCAGCCGCGCCGGCTCCGGCCGGCGGCTCGTTCGTGATCGAGGTCACCGAGGCGACCTTCCAGGCCGAGGTGGTCGAACGGTCGCTGCAGGTGCCGGTGATCGTCGACCTGTGGGCCGAGTGGTGCGGGCCGTGCAAGCAGCTGTCGCCGGTGCTGGAGCGCCTGGCGCAGGCCGCGAACGGCGCGTGGATCCTCGCGAAGGTCGACGTCGACGCCAACCCGAGGATCGCGCAGGTCTTCGGCGTCCAGTCCATCCCGACGGTGGTCGCCATCGCGGGTGGGCAGCCGGTCGAGGCGTTCGCGGGCGCGCAGCCGGAGCCGCAGATCAAGCAGTGGCTCGCCAGCCTGCTGGACGCCCTGCGTGACCAGCTGCCCGGCATCCGCGCGGCGGAGGCCGGTGCCGCCGGTGCCGCCGACGTCGAACCGGAGCCGGAGCCCGAGGACCCGCGGTTCGTGGCCGCGGAGACCGCCTTCGAGAACGGGTCCTTCGAGGAGGCTGCCGCCGCCTACCAGAAGATCCTGGACGAGGAGCCCGCCAACGAGCAGGCCAAGGCCGCGCTGGCCCAGGTCAAGTTCATGGCACGGGCCGAGGCCGCCGATCCTTCCGTCGTGGCGCGGGCGGACTCGTCGCCGGACGACATCGACGCCCAGCTGGCCGCCGCTGATGTGGAGCTGGCCGAGCAGAAGGTGGAGAAGGCGTTCGCGCGGCTGCTCGACGTGATCCGGCGGACGTCCGGCGCTGACCGGGACCGGGCTCGGACACACCTCGTGGAACTGTTCGGGCTGTTCTCGGCTGACGATCCGATGGTTGCCAAGGCCCGGCGGGATCTGGCCAGCGCGTTGTACTGACCCGGGGTGGCTCGAGTGCCTCGAAAGGCGCGTTCAGGGCGTTGAGTGCCCTGAACGCGCCTTTCATGGCGCGCTGACGGTCAGGCGAACTGCTTCGTGCACTCGCCGGAGCCCTCGAAGTAGCCGACGCGGAAGGCCGCCACCCTGGCGAAGCCGGCCTTGACCTGCTTGCCGTTCACGTCCGCGGCGATCAGGCTGTCGTCCTGCAGGAGTTCGGCCACCGCCTCGTCGAGGTCGCCGACGGCCAGGTGGAGTTTGTCGTCCGTGGTGTTCGGGTCGTCGTCGATCGTCGTTTCGGTCCACGCGCCGGTCAGGCAGGCGGTGCGCAGGCCCGCGTTCCTGTCCTCGAGGTTCGCGCCCACCTGCTTCTGGATCGCGAGGGTGTACCTCGACGCGATCTCCGCGAACGCGGCGAAGTCGCCGATGCCCGCGCCCTGCTGGCCGGGCTCGGCGCCCTCGGCCGGGGGCTCGGCGATCTGCTTGAGCTTGTCGAGGTCGATGCCGACGATGTTCTCCTCCGCGCAGTAGGTGGCCGGGGACGTCGACTCGCCTTCGTCGCACTTCGAGCCGTTCTCGGTGATCTCCGGCTGCTCGGCGCCGTTGTCCTCGAACGCCTTGTCGAGGCTGTCCTGCAGCAGGCCGAGGGTCTTGTCGTTGAGGGCGGCCTCGCCGCCGGACTGCTCGTCCTTCTCGCTGCGTTCCTTCTCCGCGATGCGCCCGTTGATCTCCTCGACGGTCATGTCGGCGCACCGGCCCGGATCCTTGGTGGTGAAGCCCTCCTGGAACGCGTACACCCGGTCGAACGCCAGGCCGTGGGCGCCCTCGGTCATGTGGTCGAAGCCCGCGGGGTCACGGATGAAGAACAGCGTCGCGAGGATCTGGTTCAGGCCGCTGCCGGTGTTGAGCTCGAAGTGCTTGGCTTTGCCCTCCGCCACGTACCGCATGAAGTTGCCCATGTAGCAGTCCGCCTGCTGCTCCCGCACGATCGTCGGGGTGGACTGGTTGATGTTGCTCTTCTCCCCGAGGCGGAACTGCACGGCGTGCCCCATCTCGTGGGCCAGCACACCGACCACCGAGATGGGGTCGAAGTTCTCCGCCAGCATCGGCAGCAGCACACCGCGGTCCCACGCGATCATGTCCTCGCCGCCGCCACCGCAGTAGAAGGCGTTCTGGAACTGCTTGGTCGACGCGCCGCACAGCGTCAGCACCTCGCCCTCGGAGTCGTACGACACGAGGCGCTCGATGCGGTTGAACTTCTGGTCCTCGAAGTTCGCGGGCATCTCGGTTTCCCAGTAGTCGTACAGGTCCGCGACGGCGTTGGCCGCGAGCCGGTCCATCTCGCCGCCGTCGGTGTTCTCCACCTCCAGCTTGGCGTCCTCCACCCCGTCCCGAGGGCCGGTCGGGCCGTCGGTCACCTCGAGGCCCCCGGCGTCGGTTGGGTCAATACCGTCCGCGACGGGGGTGCCCGCGACCGTCTGGCCGCATCCCCCGATCTGCGTCACCATCACGGCGACCGCGGAGACGGCGAGCCCGACCCGCACCCACGACCGCGCACCCTGCACTCGCACAGCTGTTTCCCCGTTCACTAACCGTCCTGGCTGACCGGAACACTACTGGTCCGATCGGGTGCAGGTACGAGGAACCGGCCACAGACAAAACGGGCATGCTTCACAGTTTGCAGGCGCTCACGCCCTGCAACGCACCGGTGCGGAACAGGGACACCCGGTCGAAGCCCGTCGGCACCGCGTCGCCCGCGCTGTCCCGGCCGGGGTAGTCGTAGCGCAGCAGCACCTGGATCGCCTCGTCCAGGTCACCCGGCGACAGCGCGAAGCCGTCCTTCGGGGTGATTAGGGTGCCGGTGTACGCGCCGGTCAGGCACAGCAGTGCCCGCTGAGCCTCCTCGCCGTCGAGCGGTTTCCCGAGCGAGTCGAGCGCGGCCATGCTGAACCGCGACGCCAGGATCGTGCCGGTCGCGAAGTCGCCGATCTCGGTGTGCAGCTCGGGCAGCTCGTCGCCGGTCGCCACGTCGATCTCGCGGCCCTCCGGGCAGAACGCGATCGGGCCCTGGTCTTCCCGCGTGCATTCCGGCGCCTCGTCCGACGTCTTCACCGACGGCGACGTCCACTCCTTGCCCAGCCCGGTCACCGTGGTCCGGTAGAACGACTCCAGCTCCGGCGTGATGGTCGTCAGCAGCGACTCGAACGGCAGGTTGCCGCCGCGCTCCTGGTCCTCGTAGGACAGGAACCCGCGCTGGGTGAACGTGCGGTTGTCGATGCTCATGTCCTTGCACAGGTCGACGCCCTTGTCGTAGCCGTCCTGGAAGGCGGACACCCGGTCGAACGCGTCGCCGTGCGCGTCCTGGTCGGACTGCTCGGTGCCGACCGGGTCGCGGAACATCACCAGTGCCTCCATGGCCGTGTCCAGGCGGTCCTTGGAGATCTTCAGGTGCTCGGCCTCGCCGTCGGCGACCCAGCGCACGAACGCGCCCGCGTAGCAGTCGGCCTGCGCCTCGATGAGGATCGTCGGGTACTTCTCCGGGTTGCTGCGCTGCTCGGCGAGGCTCAGCCCGGTCCGCCGCTGCACGGCGTGGCCCATCTCGTGCGCCAGCACGAACATGACCGCGGCCTCGCCGAACCTCTCCTTCAGCACGGGCAGCAGCGCGGCCCGGTCCCACGCGATGACGTCCTCGGTCGGGCAGTAGAAGGCGTTGCCCTCGACGTCGGAGGCCCGCCGCGTGCACGGGGGCGCCTTCGCGTCGTCGTCGGCGGTGTCGACCGAGTAGTAGCCGCCCTCGAGGTCCTCCCACCGCTCGTCGAACGCGCTGGGGAACGTGTCCTCCCAGTACTGCTTGACGTCGGTGATCACGGTCGCGGCCAGCCGGTCGATCGAGCCGCCGTCGGTGTTCTTCACGAACGACGGGTCGACGCCGCCCTGGCCGTCGGGGTCGGTCGTCACGACCGTGTCCCCGTTGGTCGGTATGCCCGCGACCGTGGTGGTGCACGCCGTCACCACGAGCAGTGCCGGCACGATCAGGGCGAGAACGGGTCGCAGTCGCACGAGTCCAGTGTGCCGCGCGTCAGGTGTCCCTGTCGTGAGGACGGCGCATTCCGGTCAAAGCGATCAGCGCCACCAGCAGTTGCGCGCAGGCGGCGGTGTACAGCGCACCGGTGGGCGCACCGTCGTCGACCAGCAGCCCGGCGACGGTCGTGCCGACGCCGAACCCGGCCCACATCACGCTGAACACCCACGCGAACGCCTCGATCCGCTGCCCGTCCGGCGTCGCGTCGCCGACCAGGATCTGCTGCAGTGTCTCCACGGGCCCGGTGACCAGGCCGTACACCACGTACGCGACGACGACGAGCGCGAGCAGCACCGCACCGGCGAGCCCGGCGCCGACGAGGACGACCGCGCCGCCGGTGTGCAGCACCACCAGCTGCGTCCTCGGCCGTCCCGGCCAGGTGCGGGCGCCGTAGGCGATGCCGCTGACCACCGCGCCGAGCGCCAGCGCGCTGGTGAACACGCCTGCGGTGCCCTGCCCTGACGCGGCGGCGACGGCAGCGACCTCGAGACACCCGAACGCGAACGTGTCGAGCACGATCATGCCGAGCAGCAGCCGCACCCGCCCGCTCGCGAGCGGCCCGAAGAACCCGCGGGAGTGCGGGTGGTCGCCGCGCCTGTGACGCAACGCGGGGGAGAGCGCCACGAGCAGGTCACCGAGGAGCTTGACCCCGCCGGTCGCCCCGACCACGGCCGGCGCGGGCGCCAGGAGCAGCAGTCCGCCCGCGATCATCGGCCCGGCGAGGAACGTGGTCGTGTTGAGCGCGGCGTCGAACGCGTAGGCCGTCGGCAGCCGCTTCTCGGGGACGATCGTCGGCCACAGCCCGCGCACGACCGGTCCGGCGGGCGGCACGGAGATCCCGAGCGCGGACGTGGCCAGGCACAACACGACGACCGGCGCGCCGGTCAGCAGTCCGGCCATGAGCCCGGCCCACGCGACGGTGTGCCCGGCGAGCAACACGAGCAGCACGCGGCGGGGTTCGTGCCGGTCGGCGAGGCGCCCGCGCACCGGCCCGGCAACGGAGTTGGCCACCGCGAACACCATGAGGACCACGCCGGCCGCGGCGTAGCCGTGGCGCTGCGTCGTGGTGACCAGCAGCGCCAGGTTCAGCATGGCGGTGGCGACCCGCGACAGCAGCACGGACGCCGTCAGCCCGCCGACCCCCGAAATCGAGAGAAGCTCGCGATAACGGCGCACACGTCAGGCTACTGACCGCGAGAATCGCCGCGGTGAGCCGCCCTCAGGCCTCGGGGGCGAGCCAGAGCACGCCCTGCGGCGGCAGTTGCAGCAGCGCCGAAGCTGGCTGCCCGTGCCACGGCCGCTCCTCCGCGTCCACGACGCCCATGTTGCCCCAGCCGGAACCGCCGTAGCCCTCGGCGTCGGTGTTCATCACCTCACGCCAGTGGCCGGCCCACGGCAGGCCGACGCGGTAGTTCCGGTGCGGGTGGCCCGCGAAGTTCGCGACGCACGCCAGCACCGACCGCGGCGAGCCGGGGTCGAACCGCAGGAAGCTCACCACGTTGTTGGCGGAGTCGTTGGCGTCGATCCAGTGGAAGCCCTCCGGGCGGTGGTCCGCCGCGAACAGGGCCGGGTGCTGCTTGTACGTGTGGTTCAGGTCCGCGACCAGCTTCCGCAGGCCCTCGTGCAGCGGCTCGTTCAGCAGGTGCCAGTCCAGCGACCTGCTCTCCGACCACTCACCCGGCTGGCCGAACTCGCCGCCCATGAACAGCAACTGCTTGCCGGGGTGCGCCCACATGAACGCGAGCAGCGAACGCAGGCCGGCCGCCTTGTTCCAGTCGTCGCCTGGCATGCGGGTCCACAGCGAACCCTTGCCGTGCACCACCTCGTCGTGCGACAGCGGCAGCACGAAGTTCTCGGTCCACGCGTACATCAGCGAGAACGTCAGCTCGTTGTGGTGGTAGGCGCGGTGCACGGGGTCGTGGCCGGCGTAGCTGAGCGTGTCGTGCATCCAGCCCATGTTCCACTTGAACCCGAAACCGAGGCCGCCCAGATGCGTGGGCCGCGTGACGCCCGGCCACGCCGTCGACTCCTCGGCGATCATCAACGCGCCCGGGTGGTGCTTGTACACCGTCGCGTTCAGCTCCTGAAGGAACCGCACCGCGTCGAGGTTCTCGCGGCCGCCGTGGATGTTCGGCAGCCACTCGCCCTCCTTGCGCGAGTAGTCGAGGTACAGCATCGAGGCGACCGCGTCCACGCGCAGGCCGTCGATGTGGAACTCCTCGATCCAGTACAGCGCGTTGGCGACGAGGAAGTTGCGCACCTCGGTGCGGCCGAAGTCGAACACGAACGTGCCCCAGTCCGGCTGTTCGCCGCGGCGCGGGTCGGCGTGCTCGTACAGGGGGGTGCCGTCGAAGCGGGCCAGCGCCCACGCGTCGCGGGGGAAGTGCGCGGGCACCCAGTCCACGAGCACGCCGATGCCACGGCTGTGGAGCGCGTCGACCAGGTGCCGGAACTCGTCGGGCGACCCGAAGCGCGCGGTCGGCGCGTAGTACGACGTGACCTGGTAGCCCCACGAGCCGCCGAACGGGTGCTCGGCCACCGGCAGCAGCTCGACGTGGGTGAAACCGTTGTCCGCCACGTAGTCGGCGAGTTCCGTCGCCAGCTCCCGGTAGCCG
Source organism: Actinophytocola glycyrrhizae (assembly GCF_042653545.1). Taxonomy (NCBI): domain Bacteria; kingdom Bacillati; phylum Actinomycetota; class Actinomycetes; order Pseudonocardiales; family Pseudonocardiaceae; genus Actinophytocola; species Actinophytocola glycyrrhizae. The sequence continues at coordinate 547,926 of NZ_JBHSIS010000010.1, read as the reverse complement.
AGGCCGGGCCGCCACGAACCGAGGTGCACCTCGTAGACGCTCATCGGCGCCGACACCCAGTCGGTCGCGTCGCGGCGCGCGAGCCACTCGTCGTCGGACCACAGGTGCGCCGACAGCGTCACCCTGGACGCGGTCGCGGGCGGCACCTCCGTCGAGAACGCCATCGGGTCGGCCTTCTCGTGCCAGTTGCCGTCCTGGCCGAGGATGCGGAACTTGTAGCAGGTGCCGGGCGGAAGACCGGGGACGAACAGCTCCCACACCCCGGACGAGCCGAGCGAGCGCATCGGGTTCGCGCGGCCGTCCCAGCCGTCGAAGTCACCGCACACGCGCACACCGCGCGCGTTCGGCGCCCACACCGCGAACGACGTGCCCTCGACGACACCCTCCGGCGTCTCGTAGGAGCGGACGTGCGCGCCGAGGACCTGCCACAGCTTCTCGTGCCTGCCCTCACCGAACAGGTGCAGGTCCAGCTCGCCGAGCGTGGGCAGCCAGCGGTAGGGGTCGTCGATGACGACCGGTTCGCCGCCGTAGTCGATCTCGAGCCGGTACGCGCCGGGATTGTCGGCGAGGACACCGGCGAACACCCCGTCCGCCACTTCGTCCAGCGGCGTGCGTTCCGCACCGGCCAGCACCGCGACGGACTTGGCGCCGGGGCGGTACGCACGGGCGACCGTGGTGCCCGCGTGGTCGGAATGCAGACCCAGCACCGAGTGCGGGTCGTGGTGTGCGCCGGTGAGCAGCCGGCGCAGGTCGTCGGCGGGAGGTGTGCCCGGGTTCGCGTTCATCGTCACTCATTCTGCCGCTGCCCCGGCCCGCCTGCTCAACAGGTCACGCCGTACCGGCCGGGTGGTACACCGAATCGTGCGGTGCAAGGCACCGGGCGGGGTGGCGCCCGGCAGCACGCCGCCGGTGACGTCCGGTCAGCCCTGCGCGATGTAGGACTCCAGTTGCTCCCGGTCCGACTCGAGCTGCTGGATGCGGCTCTTCACCACGTCACCGATGCTGACGATGCCCACCAGGCGACCGTCGTCGATGACGGGCATGTGGCGGATGCGGCGCGCGGTCATGACCGCGGCGAGGCTGTCCACGCCCTCGTTCGGGCCGCACGTGACCACCCGGGTGGTCATGATCTCCTCGACCGGCGCGGTGAGCAGGTCCGCGCCCCGCTCGTGCAGCCCGCGGACCACGTCCCGTTCCGACACGATCCCGATGACGTTCCCGGTCTCGTCCGCGACGACCATCGCACCGATGTTGTGCCGGGCGAGATCCTCGAGCAGACCGGAGACCGACAGCCTTGGCGGCACCGTGGCCACCTCGGATCCCTTGCTGCGCAACACGTCCGCGACCCGCATGTGGACACCCCGCATTCCGGCGTCTTGGCCGTCGCCGTTGACGGTTCTTTGACCCAGGCTAACCAGGGTGTGCCTGGCTCCGCTAGACGACCGATTTCGTGAAGTTCCTGTGACGTGAGTCCGGAGCGTAGCGTTTGCGGGGCATTCGCAGGGTGGTCCGGTGCTGGCTCTGGTGGTTTGTCCTCGCCGGACGGGCAGGTCTCGGGGATGGCAGGGAGTCCCTTGGTGGTGGGCTTGCGCCACCGTTGGGTTGCGTAGGTGTGGGCCCCGCTTCGCGGGGCCGGGCGCGGAGCGCACTGGCTTTGGTGCCGTGAAAGGCGCGTTGACGGCGTGGCCCTGAAAGGCGCGTTCAGGGCGCTGAGCGCCCTGAACGGCCCATTGACGGCAGTGGTTGGCCGGTGAATGGGCCGTTCACGGTGCGGGGGCGGGTGCCCGGGCTCGGTGCCCGGACGGCGCTTCCTTCTTGGCACGATCTCGGTTGTGCCCTCGAAGCGCCGTTCGGGCACTGGCGGGTCAGGAGCGGCGTTGGATCGCGGCCAGGGGGATCGCCGCCCAGTCGGGGCGGTTGTGGTGTTCGTAGCGGACTTCGTAGACCGCCTTGTCCAGTTCCAGTGCGCGTAGCAGTACCGCGTGGTCCTGTGGGTTCTCGCCAACCTCGGCGTAGCCCGCGCAGAACGCGGCCCGGTTGCGGTCGGACCACTCCGTCGCCCTGGTCAGGCGTTGGCGGTCGTCCTGGGGGTCCTCGTTGCCCGGCAGCAGGTGGAAGGCCGCGTAGTCGAACGAGCGCAGCATTCCGGCCACGTCGCGCAGCGGGGATCTCGGGACCGCTCGCTGTTCCGGGGTCGCGCCTGGTTCGCCTTCGAAGTCGATCAGGATCCAGCCGGTGGTGGTGCGGAGGACCTGGCCGAGGTGCAGGTCGCCGTGGATCTGGTGGATGGGGACCGGGGTGGTCAGGTCCAGTACCGCGTCGAAGGCCGACCTCAGCACGGCCTCTTCTGGCGCCAGTGCCGGTACCTCGGAGAGCACGACATCCAGCCTCGCGTGCATGGCGGCCACCTCCTCGGCCAGGTCGGCCTCGGTCACCATGCGTACGCCCGTCGCCTCCGCCAGCGCCTTGTGGACCTCCGCCACCGCGGTGCCCAGCCTGCCCGCCTCACCGGCGAAGTCGCCGCCCACCTCGTCCGCGTGCAGGTCGCCTTCCGCGAGCAGGTCGCGCACACTCGCCGTCGCGGTGGCCCAGCCTTCCACCGCGTCGGGCAGGAACCGTTGCATGAAGCCGAGGACGACCGGCTCCCGCGGCCGGGTGTCGGTCAGTACCCCGAGGGGCGCCGCGATGTGCGGGCTGCCCGCCAGTGCCCGGTGCAGGTCCACGTCGCGGTTCGTGCCGGGCTCCGGCTGCCGGTACAGCTTCAGGATCGCGCTGCCGTAGATCAGGGACGTGTTGCTCTGCTCGACGCCGACCGGTCGCGGGCGGGCGCCAGGGGCCACCGACGCGTCCGCGTCGAACCGGAGGCCTTCGATCGTCCCCTGTGCCAGTAGCCGGTCCAGCAGGATGCCCATCAGCTCGTGGTCCTGCGGGGCGTCGTACACCGCGCGGCCGTCCAGCTCGCCGATGACCGCGTGGGCGAGGGCGTCCGGCACGTGGTCGCGCACGCCGAACAGCAACTGGTACGGGGCGCCGCCGTCCACCGACACCATCGCGTGCACCAGCGCCGGGTCGCCGTCGACCAGTACCGACGAGCGCAGCGTGCGCGCCGCCGTCGCCGTGTGGCCCTTCGTGCGGAAGAAACGCTGGCCGACGAGCCACCGTAACAACTCCCCGCCGAGGTCCTCTGCCAGTTCGGTGGGTCGGAGCACCGTCACGGGGTCTCGCCTTCGTCGGGGTCCGAGGTGAGCTGGAACCAGTAGAACCCGTGCCCCGGCAGCGTCAACAGGTAGGGCAGCTCACCGATCGCGGGGAACCGCACGCCGCCGGTCAGTTCCACCGGTACCCGCCCCGCGTGCTCGGACAGGTCCAGTTCCACCGGCTGTGGGAAGCGGGAGAGGTTGTTCACGCAGATGACCAGGTCCTCGGGCTGCGTGCCGGACGCGGGCAGGTGCCGCAGGTAGGCGAGCACGCTCGGGTTCGACGAGCCGAGCTCGTTGAAGTCGCCGAGGCCGAACGCCGGGTGTTCGCGGCGCACCTGCAGCATCCGCCTCGTCCAGTGCAGCAGCGACGACGTGTTGTTGAGCTGCGCCTCCACGTTGACCGCCTGGAAGCCGTAGACCGGGTCCGCGATCACCGGCAGGTACATCCGGCCGGGGTCGGCACGCGAGAAGCCCGCGTTGCGGTCCGGTGACCACTGCATCGGGGTGCGGACCGCGTCCCGGTCGCCGAGCCAGATGTTGTCGCCCATGCCGATCTCGTCGCCGTAGTACAGCACCGGTGAGCCCGGCAGCGACAGCAGCATGGCCGTGAACAGCTCCATCTGGTTGTCGTCGTTGTCGAGCAGGGGCGCAAGCCGTCGCCGGATGCCGATGTTGGCCTTCATCCGGGGGTCCTTGGCGTACTCGGAGTACATGTAGTCGCGTTCCTCGTCCGTGACCATCTCGAGCGTCAGCTCGTCGTGGTTGCGGAGGAAGATCCCCCACTGCGCGCCGGCCGGGATCGGCGGCGTCTGCGCCAGGATCTCCGAGATCGGGAACCGGGACTCGCGGCGCACGGCCATGAAGATGCGCGGCATCAGCGGGAAGTGGAACGCCATGTGGCACTCGTCGCCGCCGGTGGCGGGGTCGCCGAAGTACTCGACCACGTCCGCGGGCCACTGGTTGGCCTCGGCGAGCAGCACCCGGCCGGGGAACTCGTCGTCGACGACCTTGCGGCAGCGCTTCAGGAACTCGTGCGTGCGCGGCAGGTTCTCGCAGTTGGTGCCCTCCTCCTCGAAGAGGTAGGGGACCGCGTCCAGGCGGAAACCGTCGATGCCCAGGTCGAGCCAGAACCGCAGGACGTCGATCATCGCGTCCTGGACCTCGGGGTTCTCGTAGTTGAGGTCCGGCTGGTGGGTGAAGAACCGGTGCCAGTAGAACTGGCCGCGCACCGGGTCGTAGGTCCAGTTCGAGGTCTCCGTGTCGACGAAGATGATCCTCGCGTCCGGGTACGCCTCGTCGGTGTCGGACCAGACGTAGTAGTCGCCGTACGGGCCGTCCGGGTGCTGCCGCGACTCCTGGAACCACGGGTGCTGGTCGGAGGTGTGGTTGAGCACCAGGTCGGTGATCACCCGCAGCCCCCGGCGGTGCGCCTGGTCGAGCAGGTACACGAAGTCCTCGACGGTGCCGAACTCCGGCAGCACGGCGCGGAAGTCGGAGATGTCGTAGCCGCCGTCGCGCAGCGGCGAGGCGTAGAACGGCGGCAGCCAGAGGCAGTCGACGCCGAGCCACTGCAGGTAGTCCAGCTTGTCGGCGAGACCGCGGAGGTCGCCGGTGCCGTCGTTGGTGAAGTCGTTGAACGCGCGGACCAGCACCTCGTAGAAGACCGCGGTCTTGTACCAGTCCCGCTGTGTCGGCGCGGATCTCGCGTGCCGGAAGTCGTCGGCGTTCGGCTCGACGAGATGACCGTCGGCGGTGACGGCCTCCCCGGTGTGTGGCACTCCTTCGAGCCCCAGGCCGGCGTCCGGACGAGTGGTGTCCGGCGCAGCGTCCGGCGTATCGGTCATCCCCGCACCTTTACTTGGTCAGCATGTACCCCAACAGCCTTTGTAGGGGTTGCGGATCATGGTGCCAGGTCGCCCACTTCCCCTCTCTCCATGGTCACCGCTGTGACCGCATCCTGCATGACGCGGGCGCTGCGGTGCCGCCTCCCCGGGATTCAAAGTGCCGGTCGCGTTCCGATGGACGGTCACGCGGCCGCGTTGGTCGTGGCCGGCCGCCGTCACGTTCCCCTGAGGTATCTGCTGATCAGGCTCAGGCTCTCGCACGAGGATCCCGGGGAGGTGGCCTTACTCACTCAGGCTCGGTAGGCGGCCCACTGGTTCTTCATGCGGGTCTTCTGCCCCGGGGTGAACTGGTTGTAGCAACTGTCGTAGGAGTAGTCCATGTAGTTGTGGATCGGGTCGACGCCCGCCGCGGGGCAGGTGTTCTTGCCCGCCGGGCAGCCCGAGGTCGACGTGCGCTGCGCCGGGGTGTCGGAGACCTGGTCGTTGGTGGAGCTGCAGCCGCCCTGGAACGTGTGGTACAGGCCCAGCCAGTGGCCGGTCTCGTGCGACGCGGTCTTGCCGAGGTTGTAGTTCGCGATGTTGCCGCCCGGCAGCGAGCCGTACTGAATCACGACGCCGTCCAGCTCCGGGTCCGCGGCGTACCACGACGGGAAGGTCGCGTAGCCGAGGTAGCTGGTGTTGGTCGACCAGATGTTCAGCACGCCCGCGTCGCCCTCGCGGGTGGCGCTCTTCATCGCGGCCTCGACCGACGGGGAGTCGACGTTGTTGAACCAGTTGGTGTTCGTCCACCGGCGGACCGCCTGGAGGGTGAACCGGAACTCCGTGTTCGCGGCAGCCGACGACTCGCCGCCCGCGAAGTTCTGGTTCATCTCGGTGATCTGCTGGTTGATCTGCGTGGTGGTGACGTTGCCCGCGCCACCGGAGGCGGTGACGACGTGGAACACGACGGGGACCGTCGTGATGGCCTGGACCTCGATGCCCCGCCCGCTCGCCAGGCGGGCGTTCATCTCCTTCTCGGCCGCGACGACCTCTTTCTGGGACAGCTCGTTGCGCTCGTGCTCGTGTGCGTGCTCACCAGGGCGGACACGCGCGGCCGAGCCCTCATCGGTCGCGCATTCGACGCCGCTGACGTCGGAGTGGGCCGGTGCCGCGACCACGGCCGCCGCGGGCAGCACGGCGAACGCGGACGCGGACATGGCGAACGCCGCCAGCAGGACGGCGGTTCTTCTCGGGGACATACACGTACTCCTCAGCAGGGGGCGTGACCCATGCGTGTCACGCCATGCTTCGGACCGTACGTCCTACCGCGGGTTCGCTGAACCCGTTGCCATTTACCGGTTTCCTGGGTCTCAGTACGTTACGGACAGGATGTGTGAGACCGCGTGAACCGGGTCGAGCCGGACATAGTTCGCCTGGTGCCACTCGTAGCTCGAACCCGTCACCTCGTCGTGGACGACGAGGGTGTCCGTCCAGTCGCGGCCGATGGCGGGCAGGTCCAGGTAGACCATGCCCTCCTGCACGTGCTCGGGGTCCAGGTTCACCACCACGATCACCGTGTCGCCCGTTTCCGGGTCGCGCTTGGAGTACGCGAGCAGGGCGTCGTTCTGCGTGTGGTGGAAGTGCAGCGTCCGCAGCTGCTGCAGCGCCGGGTGGGCGGCGCGGATCGCGTTCAGCCTGGTCAGCCACGGCTCCAGCGACCGGCCCTCGGCGAGTGCCTGCTCGAAGTCCCGCGGCCGCAGCTCGTACTTCTCCGAGTTCAGGTACTCCTCGGAGCCCTCGCGCACGGCCTCGTGCTCGAACAGCTCGTAGCCCGAGTACACACCCCAGCTCGGCGAGAACGTCGCCGCCAGCACCGCACGGATGGCGAACATCGCGGGCCCGCCGTACTGCAGCGACGCGTGCAGGATGTCCGGGGTGTTCACGAACAGGTTCGGCCGCGCCTCGTCCGCCCGCGACGCGATCTCCTGGCCGAACTCGACCAGCTCGGACTGATGCGTGCGCCACGTGAAGTAGGTGTAGGACTGGGTGAACCCGAGCCGCGCGAGACCGTAGAGCCGTGCGCGCCGCGTGAACGCCTCGGACAGGAACAGCACGTCCGGTTCGAGCGACTTCACCTGGTGGATCAGCCAGTGCCAGAAGTTCGGCGGCTTGGTGTGCGGGTTGTCGACCCGGAAGATCCGCACCCCGTGGTTGACCCAGTGCATGACCACGCGGAGCACCTCCGCGTAGATGCCCTCCGGGTCGTTGTCGAAGTTCAGCGGGTAGATGTCCTGGTACTTCTTCGGCGGGTTCTCCGCGTAGGCGATCGACCCGTCGGGCCGCGTGGTGAACCACTCCGGGTGCGAGGTCACCCACGGGTGGTCCGGGGCGCACTGCAGAGCGAGGTCCAGCGCGACCTCCATGCCGAGCTCGTGGCACCTGGCCACGAACCGGTCGAAGTCCTCGAACGTGCCGAGCTCGGGGTGGATCGCGTCGTGCCCGCCTGCCGCGGAGCCGATGGCCCACGTCGAGCCGACGTCCTCCGGCACGGAGACGACGCTGTTGTTGGGACCCTTGCGGTTGACCGCCCCGATCGGGTGAATCGGCGGCAGGTACACCACGTCGAAGCCCATGCGGGCCACGCGGTCCAGCTGCTTGATCGCCGTGTCGAACGTGCCGTGCACCGGCTTGCCCGACTCGTCGAGCCCGCCGGTGGACCGCGGGAAGAGCTCGTACCAGGACCCGTACAGCGCCTTGGGCCGGTCGACCCACATCTGGTACTTGCGGCCGCGGGTCACGAGGTCGCGCAACGGGTGCTCGTGCATGTACCGCTGGATGGGCTCGTCGAGCGCCTCCGCGATCCGGCCGGGCAGCGGGCGGTTCGTGTCGCGCAGCGCGGTCGCGGCGGACACGAGCATCGCGCGCTCGCCGTTGTGCGGGAAGCGGCGCGCGGCGCGGTCGAGCAGCAGCGCGCCCGCCGCCAGGTCGTTGGCCAGCTCCTCGGCGGTCTGCGCGGCGCCGACCTTCACCTCGACGGCGTGGCGCCACGTCGCCCACGGGTCGCTCCACGCGTCGACGCGGTAGGTCCACATGCCGGTGGCGTCGGGGCGGATGTGCGCGATCCACGTGTCGTCGTTGGGGTCGTCGACCGCCATGCGGGTGAGGCGCTCACCCTTGTCGTGTGGCCCTCGCCACACCACGGTCGCGCCGACCGCGTCGTGGCCTTCCCGCCAGACCGTGGCGTGCACGGGGATGTGCTCGCCGACCACGGCCTTGGACGGGTAGCGGCCACAGCTGATAACCGGGGAAACGTCGTCGATGCCAAGGCGGCCACTCACCGGGCAAGCCCCTCCCGCAGAGTCCTTCGGTTGATATTGAGAAGTGTGCCCGGTCCCGCTCGCGGCCACACCCCCGCCCCGCACCTGATTTTGTGTCGGGGCTGCCCGCTAGGGTCGGTCGGCGTGAAAGCTGTACGCCGCTTTACCGTGCGCGCCGGTCTGCCCGAGTCGCTCGCCGAGCTGGAAACGCTCGCGACCAACCTCCGGTGGACGTGGCACCCGCACACGCAGGACCTGTTCGCCGCCATCGACAAGGGCATCTGGGACCGCCTCGGCGACCCGTTGCGCCTGCTCGCCGAGGTGCCCGCGAGCAGGCTGGACCAGTTGGCGGACGACGAGTCGTTCCTTGGCCACCTCGCGCAGGCGTCCGACGACCTGCGCCGCTACCTGTCCGAGCCGAGGTGGTACCAGCAGCGCCGTTCGGAGCTGTCCGGGCAGGGCCGGATGGCGGAGTCGATCGCGTACTTCTCCATGGAGTTCGGGGTCACCGAGGCGCTGCCGAACTACTCCGGCGGTCTCGGAGTGCTCGCGGGCGACCACCTGAAGGCGGCATCCGACCTCGGTGTTCCCCTGATCGGTGTCGGCCTGCTGTACCGGTCCGGATATTTCCGGCAGTCGCTGTCACTCGATGGGTGGCAAATCGAGCACTATCCGGTACTCGATCCGAACGGGCTGCCGCTGTCGCCGCTCGTGGAGCCCTCCGGCGCGCCGATCCTGGTGCACGTCGCGATGCCGGGCGGCCGCGTCCTGCGGGCCCGGATCTGGAAGGCGCAGGCCGGCAGGGTGCCGTTGCTGCTGCTCGACTCCGACGTGGACGGCAACGACGACGACCTGCGTGGTGTCACCGACCGGCTGTACGGCGGCGACCAGAACCACCGCATCCGCCAGGAGATCCTGGCCGGGGTCGGCGGTGTGCGTGCCGTGCGCACGTACTGCGAGCTGACCGGGCACCCGCAGCCCGAGGTGTTCCACATGAACGAGGGCCACGCGGGCTTCCTCGGGCTCGAGCGGCTGCGTGAGCTGATGTCGGCCCACCAGCTCTCGTTCGACGAGGCGCTCTCCGCGGTCCGCGCAGGCACGGTCTTCACCACGCACACCCCGGTCCCGGCCGGCATCGACCGGTTCCCGGTCGACCTCGTGCAGCACTACTTCGGCGACGGCGCGCTCCTGCCCGACGTCGACCTCCGCCGCGTCCTCGCGCTCGGCGCGGAGGACAACCCCGGCATGTTCAACATGGCGCACATGGGCCTGCGGCTCGGGCAGCGCGCCAACGGCGTGTCCAAGCTGCACGGCCACGTCAGCCGCGAGATGTTCGGCGGGCTGTGGCCGGGCTTCGACACCGAGGAGGTGCCGATCACGTCGGTCACCAACGGCGTGCACGGGCCGACGTGGACCGCGCGGGAGATGGCCTCGGTCGGCATGGACCTCGACGACCACGGCCTGTGGGAGCTGCGTTGCCAGCTGCGCAAGCGGCTCGTGACCGAGGTGCGGCGCCGGGTGCGGGAGGCGTGGCTGCAGCGCGGCGCGTCGCCCCTGGAGCTGGCGTGGACCGACACGGTGTTCGACCCGGACGTGCTGACCGTCGGGTTCGCGCGCCGCGTGCCGACCTACAAGCGGCTCACGCTGATGCTGCGTGACCACGACCGGCTGCGTGCGCTGCTGCTCGACCCGGACCGCCCCGCGCAGCTGGTGGTGGCCGGCAAGTCGCACCCGGCGGACGACGGCGGCAAGGCGCTGATCCAGCAGATCGTCCGGTTCGCCGACGAGCACGACGTGCGGCACCGGATCGTGTTCCTCCCCGACTACGACATGTCGATGGCCCGGTACCTGTACTGGGGCTGCGACGTGTGGCTGAACAACCCGACCAGGCCGCTGGAGGCCTGTGGGACCTCCGGCATGAAGTCCGCGCTGAACGGCGGGCTCAACCTGTCCATCCGCGACGGCTGGTGGGACGAGTTCTACGACGGTTCCAACGGCTGGGCGATCCCGACCGCCGACGGCGTGTCCGACCCGCTGCGCCGCGACGACCTGGAGGCGGCGGCGCTCTACGAGCTGCTCGGTTCGCAGGTGGCGCCGCTGTTCTACGACCGGACCGACGGCGTGCCAAGGCAGTGGCTCGCGATGGTGCGGCACACGCTGTCCTCGCTCGGCCCGCAGGTCCAGGCGTCGCGGATGGTCGAGGAGTACGTCGAGCGGCAGTACACCCCGGCGGCGACCGCGGTGGAGCTGGCCGACGCGGAGGGCTTCCGCGCCGCGCGGGAGCTGGCGGCCTACCGGGTGCGGCTGTCGGGTTCGTGGCCGCACGTGCGGGTGACCAACTGCGAGCTGTCGCTGAACGGCTCGGACACCCCGGTGCTCGGCGAGCGGGTGTCCGTGCGCGCCTCGGTCGAGCTGGCCGGGCTGACACCTGCCGACGTGCAGGTGCAGGCGGTGATCGGCCGCGTGTCCGACAACGACGAGCTGTTCGACGTGGTGACGGTCCCGATGAACCCGGACGGCGACGGCCGGTACGCGGCGGAGGTGTCGCTGCCGCACGCCGGGTCACTGGGCGTCACGGCTCGCGTGCTGCCCAACCACGAGCTGCTGGCGAGCCCGGTGGAGCTGGGCCGGGTCGTGTTCGCGGGTTAGCGGCGGTCAGCTCGCCACTTCGAGACGGGTGCGGGTGGTGGCCACGCGTGGCCACCACCCCGCCAGTTTCTCCGCCTCCGTCAGCACCTGGCGGGCCGCGCGGTTGTCGCCCGCCGCCATGTGCGCGCGGGCCAGCGTGGCGAGGTCGTCCGCGCGGCACAGGACGTCGTCGTCGGTGCTCGCGGCGAGGCGCGCCAGCGTGATGGCGTCCTTCGGGTCGCCGCGCAGCAGCGCGACCATCGCCCGTGCGCCGTTGAGCCGGTGCCCCGGGTAGCCGAGCGCGGCCGCGTTGTCGATGGCCCGGCTCGCCGTGGTCAGGCCGGTCTCGCTGTCCAGCTGCCCGGACTCGACCGTCGCGCAGGTGAGCCCGGCGAGCAGCACGAACGCGCCCGGGTCGTGCTCCTCGCCGGACGTCAGCCGCACCGCGAGCACCACGGCCTCGGCGTACCTGCCCTGCGCGGCCAGCACCCGGATCCGCGCGGCGAGCGCGGAGGGCAGCCCGGGGTGGCGCACCCGCAGCTGCGCCGCCAGGCTCTCCGCGGTCGTGAGGTCACCGGTCCGCGCCGCCCGCATGGCCATGGCCACCAGCGGCGCCGCCTGGCCGCCACCCGAGGACGGCAGGCGGAACAGCAGCCACCCGGTGGAGGTGGTGGTGGCGGTCCGCTTCGGGACGAGCGACACCACGAGCGCCGCGACGGCGCCCGCAGCGAACCCGGCGGTGAACGGCCCGCCCGCGACAGCGACCGCGCAGGCCGCCAACGCCACCTCGAACGCGAGCCCGCACAACGCCACCACCCGGATGCGGGCGGCGGTCACCGCCCGCACCGACACCGACAGGATGACCGGGACCGCGCGCAGCGTCACGATCCGGTGCGGGGACGGCCAGTCCGCGACCCTCGGCCCGGCGCCGATCACCAGCCGCCGCAGGGTCACCCCGGGCACCAGCACGCTCGCCAGCAGCCCGGCCTGGCTCGCCACCACGGCGGCGAGCCCGCCGGTCAGCGCGCCGAGCAGCCCGGTGACCACGTCGGGGCGCGTCAGGACGACGACCGGGACCACGGTCGCCGCCGTGGCCAGGAGACCGGGCGTGAACAGAACGTGAACAACCCGCACGACCGCAGACGCTACGCGGTGGACACCCCGCACCCACTGTCTTCCTGGACAGCCGAAAGGGCAGCCGCGATGAGTTCCGCCACCGTCGGCGGTCCACCCCAGCACACACACCGGGAGGCAGCAGTGAGCAAGGTTCTCGTCTACGCCGCCATGTCACTCGACGGCTACGTCGCGGGCACGGACGTCTCGCGCGCCGACCCGTTGGGTGTCGGCGGCGAGCAGCTCCACGAGTGGATGTTCGGCGCGGCCGTCGACCCGGCCGACCGTGCCGTCACCGAGGGGCTCCACGCGGACACCGGCGCGGTCGTGGTCGGCAGGCGGACGTTCGACGTCGGGCTGGAGCACTGGGAGGACGTGCCCTACCCGGTCCCGACGTTCGTGGTCACCCACCGGCCGCGGCCCGACCTGCCGCAGAGGAGCGGGACGTTCTCGTTCGTGGCCGGGGTCGAGGCGGCGGTCGAGCGGGCAAGGGCGGCCGCGGGGGAGCGGACCGTGACGCTCATGGGCGCCGACGTGCAGCGGCAGGCGATGGCCGCGGGGCTGGTGGACGAGGTGATGATCAGCCTGGTGCCGGTGCTGCTCGGCGCGGGCGCGAAGCTGTTCGATCACCTGCCCGCACTGTCGTTCGCCGGACCGGTGGTCCACCCGCGCTTCGCGGTCAGGTGATCGCCGGCGTGCCGCCCTCCCGGACCGGCAGGCCGGCTTCGCGGTAGCCGTGGAAGCCGTCGACCAGGTCGGTCGCCTTCGGCAACCCGAGCGCCCGCAGGTCGCGGGCGGCGAGGCTCGACGCGTAGCCCTCGTTGCAGACCACGACGACCGTGGTGTCCTCGGTGAAGCCGTCGATGCGGTGGTCGCCGGCAGGGTCGAGGCGCCACTCGAGCACGATCCGCTCGATCGGCACCGCGCCGGGGATCTCGCCGTCGGTCACCCGGTCGTGCAGCGGGCGGATGTCGACCAGCAGGTGGTCGTCCGGCAGTCGGGCGACGTCGTTCGCCGCCACCCGGGAAAGCCCGGCGCGGGCTTTCGCCAGCACCTCGTCGACAGCACTCACGGTTCCACCGGCTCCTTCCGAAGTTCCTCGGCGACCGCCCCGAACCCGGCCGCGGCACCAGTCTGATGGGACCGGTCGCCGACATCGGCGCCGGGGTGGCTCCGGTCGGGCCATGGGGCGGCTTCGTGGGGTCTGGTTGTGCGGGCCGGGCGCGTAGCGCCCAGCCTGTGACGCTGTGAAAGGCGCGTTCAGGGCAGGGCCGCGCGCACCCGCACCGCAAGGTGAGCCGCTGCACACGACAGAACCCACTGCCCTGAACGCGCCTTTCACAGCGCTGCGCGCCCTGAACGCGCCTTTCGCGGCGCCGGGCCGCCCTGCGGACGTCGCGCCGGGCGCACTTCACCTGATCTTCGCGAAATCGATCATCCGGTGGAGCGCGGCGTTCGGTACACCAGCAGCGTTCGAGCCGGGAGCGTCACGCGCTTGCCTGCCGCGAGCGGGCTCATGTCGGCGGGTTCGCCGCGTGGGGTGCCGCTGTCCAGCACCGGGATGAACACGTCGCCGAACGCCGGGCCGGGCAGCGTCACCTCGACCGGCTCGTCGCCCGCGTGCAGCAGCACGAGCCAGCTGTCGTCGGCGATCAGTTCGCCGGTGCGGTCGCGGGACAGGCTCGTCGACCCGTCGACCGACATGCCGATCGTGCGGCGGTCGTCGTCGAACCAGTCGTGGTCACGCATGGGCTCGCCGTCCGGGGCGAACCACACGAGGTCCGGCCTGCCGGAGTGCGTCGGGCGGCCGTCGAAGAACTGCGGCTGGCGCAGTGCCGGGGAGGTGGCGCGCAGCGCGATCACCTTGCGGGTGAACGCGAGCAGGTCGTCGGCGCGCTCGTCCGGCTCCCACGACACCCACGAGACCTCGTTGTCGAGGCAGTACGGGTTGTTGTTGCCGCCCTGCGTGCGCCACCGCTCGTCGCCCGCGGTGAGCATGGGGGTGCCGGTGGACAGCAGGAGCGTGGCGAGGAGGTTGCGTGCCTGCCGGTCGCGGCGCGCCAGCACCGCGGGGTCGCCGGTCTCGCCCTCGACCCCGCAGTTCCACGACCGGTTGAAGTCCGCGCCGTCCCGGCCGCCCTCGCCGTTCTCCTCGTTGTGCTTGTGGTTGTAGGACACCAGGTCCCGCAGCGTGAACCCGTCGTGGGCGGTGATGAAGTTGATCGACGCCCACGGCCGCCGCGTGTTGGCCGCGTACAGGTCCTCCGACCCGGACAGCCGGTAGGCGAGGTCGCGCACGTTCACCGCGCCGCGCCAGAAGTCCCGCACCCCGTCGCGGAAGCGGTCGTTCCACTCGGTCCACTGCGGGGCGAAGCCACCGACCCGGTAGCCGTCCGCGGTGGCGTCCCACGGCTCGGCGATCAGCTTGCAGTGCGCCAGCGACGGGTCGACGGTGATCGCGGTCATCAGTGCCGAGTCGGGGTCGAACCAGCCGCCGCGCGGGCGGCCCAGCGCGCTCGCGAGGTCGAACCGGAACCCGTCGACGCCCAGCTCGTTCGTGAAGTACCGCAGGGAGTCGGTGACGAGCCGGACCACCTCGCGGGAGCCGGGGTTGAGCGTGTTGCCGCATCCGGTGAGGTCCACTGTGGACCCGTGGCGGTCGTGCAGGTAGTAGGCGGGCGCGTCGAGCCCGCGCAGCGACAGCGTCGGCCCGTCCACCCCGCCCTCGCAGGTGTGGTTGAACACCACGTCGAGGATCACCTCGATGCCCGCAGCGTGCAGTGCGGCGACCATCGTGCGGAACTCGGTCAGCTCGTTGCCCGGCTCGCTCGCGTACGCCTCGTGCGGCGCGTGGAAGCCGAGCGTGGAGTAGCCCCAGTAGTTGGACATGCCGCGGCGGCGCAGCGACGGCTCGTCGACGATCGTGTGCACCGGAAGCAGCTCGACCGCGGTGACGCCGAGCCGGACCAGGTGGTCGATCACGGCCGGGTGCGCCAGCCCGAGGTAGGTGCCGCGCTGGTGCTCCGGGACCTCCGGGTGCAGTTTGGTGAACCCGCGGACGTGCAGCTCGTAGATCACCGTCTCCTCGAACGGCGTCTCCGGCTTGACCCCGGTGTCCACGCCGCCGGGCGGGGCGACCACCGACAGCGGCACGTCCCCGAGGGAGTCCCTGGTCGAGGGCGTGCCGGTCATCGGGTCACCGTCGTAGCCGAGGACCGCGCGCGGGTCGCCGACGGTGCCGGTGATCTGCCGGGCGTACGGGTCGACGAGCAGCTTCGCCGGGTTGCAGCGCAGGCCGCGGGCCGGCTCGTACGGGCCGTGCACCCGGTAGCCGTAGCGCTGGCCGGGGGTGACGCCGGGGACGATGGCGTGCCAGATGCCGAAGGTGCGCTCGGTCAGCTCGAGTCGCCGCTCGTCGCCGTCCTCACCGATCAGGCACAGCTCGACGGCCTCGGCCACCGACGACGCGACCGCGAACCGGACGCCGCCGGCCTCCGGGTGCGCGCCCAGCGGGAACGGTGATCCGGGCAGCACGTGATCGGCGGGCATTCCCCCATCTTGCCTGGGACCCGGCCCGGTGATCAGAGCCGATAGGTGTGATTCTCGTACGAGTCCTCGGGTACCTCGGCCGCGACGGCGCCCTTCTCGGCTCTCGCCGACGCCACGACCTGCCCGAACAGGAGCTGGTGGGTGGCCCAGCCGTGGGTGGCCGGGCAGGCGAGGGTGAGCAGCAGCAGGTGTTCGCCCTCGGCGATGAACGCCTGGAGCTGCAGCGTCAGCGGCCGCCCGGCCCGCGCCTGTTCCACCCCCGGCACCCGCTGGGCGATGACGGCGGGCCCGAGCGCGGTGCCGAGCACCAGCGTCTCCCGCACGTCCGGCCCGCCGACGTCCTCCACGGCGTCCCGCAGCGCCGCGGCCGTGTCCGGGTCCCAGCCGGGCGGCAGGTCGAGCACGACGCCGGTGAGCACCGCGGGCGCCGCGCCTGGTGGCGCGACGACCGCCATGAGCACCGCGCCCTCGCGCACGGCCGTCTCGACCGTCTCGGTCGCGAGCGCCTCCAGGTCGGCGCGCCCGGTCGGCAGGCCGCGCAGCTCGCCGACGATCCCCGCGTACTCCTGGATGGCCAGCCGGGGGTGGTCGAGCGGCAGCCGCCACACGGTGTCCGGCAGGTCGAGGACCAGTGTCCCCATCGGTCGCTTCGCTCCTCCACCAGGACGGCGTCCGCTCACTTCAGCGCGTCCTTGCCGAAGTCCTCGATGGCCTTGTCCAGCTGCTTCGGCGTCGGGTTGACGCCCAGCTGCAGGAACTTCAGTTCGGCCTTCTGCGCCGGGGTCAGCTCGACCCCGGCCTTCTCCGCGATCGTGGCGCCCTTGTCGACGAGGTCCGCGTACGCCTCGTGCTGCTTGGCCGCCAGCCCGAGCCGCCGCAGCTCGGCCTTGCGGTCGGCCAGGTTCGCGGGCAGGTCGATGCCCTCCCGCCTGGCGGCCTCCCGGCCCGCCGCGGTCAGGTCGCGGGACACCTTGCCGTCGATCCCGTGCTGCCGCATCCTGCTCACGTTGTCGATCAGCCCCGGCACGCCGCCCCCTCGGGCCGCGGCCTCGATGTCCTTGCGGGCCGCCCGGATCGCGGCCGGGGAACCCCGCCTGAGCGCCACGCGGCCACCACTTCGGGCCGCGGCGGCCGCCGTGCCGCCGCCGGGGACGACGCTGGTGCCCAGCCCGAGCGCCACCGCGGTCCAGCCGGGTGCGTTGCGGGACCCGGACAGCTGCTGGCCGAGCGCGGCGAGCGATCCGACCGCGCCGGAGCCGGTGGACGCGGCCCCCAGCACGGCCGCCGCGGGCAGGCCAACGCCGGTGGCGGCGAGCCCGGCCGCCGCGGTCGCGGTGGCGAGGGAGACGCCGTCGGCGGCCACGGCGAGACCGTCGAGGCCCTGGACGTACCAGGTGTCGTTCTCCGGTGCGAACGGGTCGCCGTCCCTGCCCTCGCGGATCGCGTCGGCGGTCGCGTTCGCCTCCCGCAGGTGCCTGGCCGCCAGGCGCCTCGCGTCGTCGACGATCCTGGCCAGCTGCGTGCTGACCGCGGTCGACTCCGGCGTGCACCGGTCGAACGTGGCGAGCTTCGCCCTGAGCTTCCCGGCGGCCGCCTCCAGCACTTCCGCGCGGGCCTGGTTGGTGGTGAGCCTGCCGAACCACGACGACAGCGCGGTGGTCACGGCGTTGATCGCCTCGCCGCCCCTGCCGAGGCCCCGCGGCAGGTCGTCGCCGTGGTCGCTGAACTCCTCGGCCGCGCTGCCGCCCCACTCCGCGTCGTCGGTGATCTCCGTCGCCTCCGTCAGGCGGGGGAGGGTCGTGCCGATCGTCTCGGCGGCGGTGGCGAGCCGGAGCATCAGCGTCTTGACCGCGTCGGCCGCACCTGGCGTGGGGTCGAACCCGAGTGCCGGGAAGCTGCGCATGGTCACGGCCTCGCGTTCCTGAGCGCCTCGAAGACCTGGTCACCGACGGTGCCCTCGGCGAGCGCCCGCATCCGGTCCGCGCCGCCCTGCTCGACGAGGTCGTAGTTGGCGACCGCGCCACGTACGTTGTCCGCGATCCTGCCGATCTTGTCCCGCAGGTCGCCGAGGTTGTCGCGCCACTCGCCTGCCACCTCGGCGACGGCCGCGCCGAGGTCGCCGGGGCCGAGGTCGCCGCCGGTGAGGTCGAGTGCGCCGATGATCTCGCCGACCTCGTCGGCGACGGCGGTCAGCTCGCCCACCCGGATGGCGAGGCTCGTGGTGTTCACGGTGTAGCCGGTCATGGGGCCTGAGTCAACGCGGCCGTGACCTGCCGCGACCACCACCGTTGCGCACGGAGGCAAACCGAGGGCACGCGCGTGCAAACCCTCATGTTGAATAGGGCATCGTGACGGGAGTGGACCTCGATGACCTGGTTGTGCACATGGCCGACGTCGGTGTGCGGCGCGCGGGCAACAACCTCCTGACGGAGGTGAACTGGAGCGTCGAACTCGACGAGCGATGGGTGATCCTCGGCGCCAACGGAGCCGGGAAGACGACACTGCTCAGGCTGGCCGCCGCCGAACTGCACCCCACCACGGGTGCGGTGCACGTGCTCGGCGAGAAACTCGGCCGGGTGGACGTGTTCGAGCTGCGGCCACGCATCGGCTTCTGCTCGGCCGCGCTGATCGGCCGGATCCCGCCGGAGGAGACGGTCCTCGACGTGGTGGTGAGCGCGGGCTACGCGGTGCTCGGCCGCTGGCGGGAGGCCTACGACCAGCTCGACACCGGCCGCGCGCTCGACCTGTGCAAGAGCCTCGGCATCGGCCACCTCACCGACCGGCTGTTCGGCACCCTGTCCGAGGGCGAGCGCAAGCGGACCGTGATCGCCCGCGCGCTGATGACCGACCCGGAGATGCTGCTGCTCGACGAGCCCGCCGCCGGTCTCGACCTCGGCGGCCGCGAGGACCTCGTGGCGAGGCTCTCCGACCTGGCGAGGGACCCGGACGCGCCCGCGACGATCCTCGTCACCCACCACGTCGAGGAGATCCCGCCCGGGTTCACCCACCTGCTGTTGATCGCCGACGGCGGCATCGTCGCGCACGGCCTCCTCGAAGACGTCCTGACCAGCGAGAACCTGTCGAAGACGTTCGACCAGGACCTGGAGCTGGACCAGCTGGGAGACCGGTATTTCGCGCGCCGACGCGGGTGAGGCTAGGTTGGGTCCACTTGATTACTTCTGAGTAGGAGCGAAGCGACGGAGCGGACGCCGTCTGGCCTGACGAGCACGGAGATCTCTGCGCGAGGAACGAGCCCAGAGATCTCCGCGCGCAGGAGGGAAGACGGTGGCTTAGCGGAGGAGCGAAGCGACCAGTTGGACACAGTAGGAGGATCTCCCGTGGGTGAGTTCATCAGGCTCGAGGTCGACAGCGGCGTCGGCACCATCCGGTTGGACCGGCCGCCGATGAACGCGCTCAACCGGCAGGTGCAGGAGGAGATCCGCGCCGCAGCGCAGGAGGCGGCCGCCCGCGACGACGTCCGCGCGGTGATCGTCCACGGCGGCGAGAAGGTGTTCGCGGCGGGTGCGGACATCAAGGAGATGGCCGACATGTCCTACGCCGACATGTCCGCCCGCGCCGGTCAGCTGTCGTCCTCGTTCTCCGCGGTCGCCGCCATCCCGAAGCCGACGGTCGCCGCGATCACCGGGTACGCGCTCGGCGGCGGCCTGGAGCTGGCGCTGTGCTGCGACCGCAGGATCGCGGGCGACAACGCCAAGGTCGGCCAGCCGGAGATCCTGCTCGGCATCATCCCCGGCGCGGGTGGCACCCAGCGCCTGTCGCGCCTGGTCGGCCCCAGCAAGGCCAAGGACATCATCTACACGGGACGGTTCGTCGACGCGCAGGAAGCACTGCACATCGGCCTCGTAGACGAGGTCGTCGCGCCGGACGACGTGTACGAGGCCGCGAAGAAGTGGGCTTCGCAGTTCTCCGGCGCCGCCGCGCAGGCGCTCGCCGCCGCGAAGACCGCAGTCGACGGTGGTCTCGACGGTGACCTGAACAGCGGGCTGCGGCTGGAGAGCCAGGTGTTCGCGGCGCTGTTCGCGACGGAGGACCAGAAGACGGGCATGCGGTCGTTCATCGAGAACGGTCCGGGAAAGGCGACTTTCAGTGGCAAGTAACGACCCCGCGCCGAACCCGCACGCGACCGAGGAAGAGGTCGAGGCGGCCCGCAAGGACCCGAAGCTCGCGAACGTGCTGTACCACGACTGGGAAGCCGACACCTACGACGAGAAGTGGTCGATCTCCTACGACGAGCGCTGCATCGACTACGCGACGGGGCGTTTCCGCGCGGTCGCCGGTGACGAGGACTGGCCGTACGAACACGCCATGGAACTGGGCAGTGGCACCGGTTTCTTCCTGCTGAACCTCATGCAGGGCGGCGTGATCAAGCAGGGCTCGGTCACCGACCTGTCGCCGGGCATGGTCCAGGTCGCGCTGCGCAACGCGGAGCACCTCGGCCTCGACGTCGACGGCCGGGTCGCCGACGCGGAGACGATCCCGTACGAGGACGACAGTTTCGACCTCGTCATCGGGCACGCGGTGCTGCACCACATCCCGGACGTGCCCGCCGCGTTCCGCGAGGTGCTGCGCGTGCTCAAGCCGGGCGGCCGGTTCGTGTTCGCCGGTGAGCCGACCAGGATCGGCGACACCTACGCCCGCAAGCTCGGCCAGTTCACGTGGTGGCTGACGACGAACGTGACGAAGCTGCCCGCGCTGTCCGGCTGGCGCCGCCCGCAGTCCGAGCTGGACGAGTCGTCCCGCGCCGCGGCACTCGAGGCGGTCGTCGACCTGCACACGTTCGACCCGGCCGAACTGGAGAAGGTCGCCCGCGACGCGGGTGCGGCGAACGTGCACGCGCACACCGAGGAGCTGGCGGCCGCGCTGTTCGGCTGGCCGGTGCGCACGTTCGAGGCCGCGGTGCCGCAGGAGAAGCTGACGCTGGCCTGGCGGCTGTTCGCGTACAAGGCGTGGCTGCGGCTGACGTGGCTGGACGAGAACGTGCTCCGCAAACTCGCCCCGCGCGACCTGTTCTACAACGTGCTGATCACGGGGACCAAGCCCTGACCTATCGGTTCACCCCGGCCGACGTGCGGTTCCTGCGCTCGCCGGCCGGGGTTTCGGCGGTGGCGGCGGTTTCCGGACTGCCGCTGACATCGGCCAGCCATCTCGCGGACGTCGCCAAGGCTCGCCGCCTGGTCGGCGAATGGTCCCCTCCGGTGCTGGAGACCGTGCTGCTGCGCCGCCGTGCCGCGGCCAAAGTGGACTCCCCGGACGACTGGCTCTTCACCGACACCGCGTTGCAGCAGGCGACCGCGATGCCGGTGGCGCGCCACCGGGCGGCCCGGTTCGCGGGTCGTTCCGTGCACGACGTGACCTGTTCGGTCGGCGTGGACCTGGCCGCGCTCGCCGAGGTCGCCGACCGGTGCGTCGGCTCGGACCTCGACGAGGTGCGACTGGCGATGGCGGCGCACAACGTGTCCGCGCCGCTTGTCCGCGCCGACGCGCTCCGGCCGGTCACGCGGGACGCGGCGGTCTTCGTCGACCCGGCCCGCCGGGACTCGGCAGGCCGCCGTCGCTGGCACGCGGCCGACTTCGTGCCCCCGCTCGACGCCATCGCCGACGCCTACCCCGGCCGGGACCTGGCCGTGAAGTGCGCGCCGGGCATGGACTTCGCCGAGCTGCCGTGGACCGGCGAGGTGGAGCTGGTGTCGCTGGACGGGCAGGTGCGGGAGGCGTGCCTGTGGACGGGTTCCTTCGCCGGTCCGTCGCGGCGGGCGACGGTCCTGCGCACCGGGAGTCCGGAGTGGACGGTCACCTCCGACGACCCCGGCGACTGCCCGGTCCGCGCGGTGGGGGAGTGGCTGGTCGACCCGGACGGCGCCGTCGTGCGCGCGGGCCTGGTACGCCAGTACGCGGCACGGCTGGGTTTCGGTCAGCTGGACGAACGCATCGCGTACCTGACCGGCGACACGAAACCGGAAGGGGTGCGGGCGTTCCGGGTGCTGGAACACGGGCACTACACGGAGAAGTCGCTGCGACAGACGTTGCGCCGCCGCGGTGTCGGCCGTGTGGAGATCCTCGTCCGCGGCCTCGACGTCGACCCGAACACGTTGCGCCCCAGGCTGAAACTGTCCGGCGGGGAACCGGCGACCGTGGTGCTGACGAGGGTCGGCAGATCACCGGTGGCGTACGTGTGTGCCGCGGCGTGACCGGTGCGGTCAGCCCGCGAGGTGGGTCAGCAGGAACGTGCGCACCTGGTCGAGGTCGGCGGACAGCGCCACGTCGATCTCGCGCCGTCCCGCCGGTTCCCGCGTGACCCGCCGGTCGGCGATCACGGTGCCCCGTCCCGGGCCGAAGCCGCAGTCCACCTCGACCGGCATCGGGACCGTGTGCAGCAGACCCGGTTTGATCGCCTCGGCGACGGCGACCGCGTCGTGGACCACCATGCCGTCCCGGCCCAGCGCCCGGCTGTAGTGCTCGCGGTACGTGGTCGTCAGCGACACCAGCGCCGCACCCTTGGGTCCGGTGCCCGCGAGCGAGTCCAGCCACGGCCCGTCCACCGCGCACCGCGTCGTCAGGTCCGTCGGCACCAGCGTGACCGGCACCGACTCCTCCACCAGCACCCGCCGCGCCGCCTCCGGGTCGCTCCAGATGTTGAACTCGGCCGCCGCGGTCACGTTGCCGCCCCCGAGCGCGCCCCCCATCACCACGAGCCGCGCGATCTTGCTCCGCACGGACGGGTGCGCGGCCAGCAGCAGCGCGATGTTCGTCAGCGGCCCGATCGGCACGACCGTCACCGGCGACGGCGCCGACTCCAGCAGCGACACGAGCAGCGACACCGCGTCCACCCCGGCCACGCCGGCCCCCCGCTCTGGCAGCGTGTCCGCCCGCCCGGACAGCCCGTCGGCGCCGTGGACGTGCCGCGCGCGGTGCGGATGCGGGTGCACGAGCGGCTGTTCCGCGCCCGCCGCCACCGGCACGTCGTCCCGGCCGTACAACGCGAGCACCCGCAGCGCGTTCCGTGTCGTCATGGCGAGGCCCACGTTGCCGAACACGGTCGTCACGCCGATCAGGTCCACCTCGGGCGCCGCACACGCCAGTGCCAGCGCGAACGCGTCGTCGACGCCGGGGTCCGTGTCGATGATGAGGGGAGTCATGTGTCAGACGGTATCGGTCTGCTCGCTCCGAGCAACCATGGTGAGCAGCTTGCTGCCACCGCGGGCGGTCATGGCGCGCGTCGGCCCGCCGACCCCGGTCGGCTACGGTGACCTGCCATGACTTCCATGTGGGGATCGCCGGTCGCCGAGCGGGTCCGCGGCTGGCGGCGGGCGCGGAGGGACCCGGACCAGGCGAGGTTCCTGACGCTCGACTCGCTGCGCTGGGTGATCCGCAACCGGGCGTGGACACCGTGGTACCTGGTGCGCTACTGGCGGCTGCTGAAGTTCCGGCTCGCCAACCCGCACGTCGTGTTGCGGGGCATGGTGTTCCTCGGCAAGGACCTCGACGTGCACTGCAGGCCGGGGTACGGCCGGATGGAGATCGGCCGCTGGGTGCACATCGGGGACGGCAACGCGATCCGCTGCCACGAGGGGTCGCTGCGCATCGGCGACAAGGCCGTGTTCGGCAGGCAGAACGTGATCAACTGCTACCTCGACATCGAGCTCGGGGAGGCCGCGCTGGTCGCCGACTGGGTGTACATCTGCGACTTCGACCACGTGACGTCGGACATCGACCTGCCGATCAAGGACCAGGGCATCGTGAAGGCGCCGGTCCGCATCGGCCCGGACACGTGGATGTGCACGAAGGTCACGATCACCAAGGGCACCCGCATCGGGCGCGGTGTCGTGGTCGGCGCGCACGCGGTCGTGAAGGGCGACGTCCCGGACTACGCGGTGGCGGCGGGCATCCCGGCGAAGGTCGTCCGCGACCGGCGCGCCACCTACGAGGCGGAGGCGGGACGCCGCGCCGCGGTGGCCGACATGTCCCGCAAGGCGGCCGCGGCCCTCAAGAAGACCCTGGAGACGTACAACTGACGCTTTCGCCGCGATGAAAGCGCCGCGAAAGGGGCGCGGTCAGAATCACGGCCCATGGCGTATCCACCGCAACAGGGACCGTACGGCGGGCAGCAGGCTCCGCAGGGGCAGCCGTACGGCGGCTATCCGCAACAGGGCGGCCCCTACGGCGGTCCTCCGCCCAGGAACAAGGCACCGCTGCTGGCGACCCTGATGTTCGTGGTCGCGCTGCTCGCCGGGCTCGGCATCACCGGTTTCGTGGCGCCCGGGTTCTTCCTCTCCGACGACGACAGCGAGAGCAGCGCCGACGGCGGCGACGGCACGGGCTCCGCGCCGGGCGGCCCCGGCGGCCTCCCCGGCGGTGGCCCCGCTGACGGCCCTGGCGGCGGTCCGGCCGACGGTCCGGCCGACGGGCCCGGTGGTGGCTCCGGCGATGACGGACCCGGCGGCGGGAGCAGCGGCGGGAGCAGCGTCGACGGCGAGGCGTTCGCCGAGGAGTTCGTCACCGCGCTCAACAAGCTCGACAGCGAAGCGGCCAACTCGATGTACTGCCCGGACGCGGTCGGCGGCATGGTGGACTACGTGATCAAGAAGGACCCGGAGCTGGCGATCGCCTCCACCGAAGGCTCCAAGTACTACCTGAAGGTGACGTTGAGCGGCACCCTGGGCGGCAAGCCACTGCGCTCCGGCAAGCTCAGCGTGGAACTCAACGGCGGCAACGCGCCCTGCGTCTTCACGTTCAGCGCGGGCTGACGCCTCAGGTCGTGAACGCGTTGCCGCTCGCGATCTTCGGGCGGCCGAGCGGCTGGTGGTCGGCGACGGTGGCGCCGCGGTACACGGCCACCGTCTCCGCCGCGATGCCCTGCCACGAGAACTCCGTCGCGAGGCGGGCCTTCGCGGCGCGAGCCCTGCGGGTGGCCGCCGCCGGGTCGGTCAGGACGGTGCGCACGGCCGCCGCGATCCCGTCGACGTCGCCGGGTGTCACCGACAGCCCGGTCTCGCCGTCCACCACCAGTTCCGCCAGCCCGCCCGCCGTCGACGCCACCAGCGGCGCCCCGGCGGCGGCCGCCTCCAGCGCGACGATCCCGAACGGCTCGTACCGCGACGGCAGCACCACCACGTCGGCGGCCGCCAGCAACGCCTTCAACGCCCGGTCCGGCAGGTGTCCCGCGAAGTCCACCGACCGCCGCACCCGCAGCTTCCTCGACTGTTCGAGCAACGCCGTGGCCTGGCGGCCCTGACCGGCCACCACGAGCCGCGTCCCCGGGAACGCCCGCCGCACCCTCGGCAGCGCGGCCAGCAGGTCGTGGACGCCCTTCTCCCACTCCAGCCGCCCGAAGTACACCACCACCGGTGCGCCGTCCGGCGAGTACCGGGCCCGCGCGTCCCGCACCGCGGCGGCGGAGGGCCGCCAGCCCTGCGGGTAGATGCCGTTGTGGATCACCGTCATGTCGGTCACCTCGAACAGGTGCGACACCTCGGCCCGCATCGCGGACGAGCACGTGATCAACGCGTCCGCCCGGTTGGCCAGCCACCACTCGACCGAGTGAATCTGCTGGTTCAGCGACTGCGAGAGCCAGCCGCTGTGCCTGCCAGCCTCGGTCGCGTGGATCGTCGCCACGAGCGGGACGGCGAAGAAGTCGGCCAGTGCGATGGCGGGGTGCGTCACCAGCCAGTCGTGGGCGTGCACGACGTCGGGCCGCCAGTCGCCGAGCCGCGACAGCCCGGCCCGCACCATCCCGTGCCCCATGGCCAGGGTCCACGCCACGAGGTCCTTCTCGAACGTGAGGTGCGTCGGGTCCTCGGCGACGCGCACGACCCGCACCCCCGCGGCCACCGCGTCGGCGGTCGGGTGGGTCAGCGCGTCCGTGCCCGCGTCGTGCCTGCACAGCACGACGACCTCGTGCCCGAGCGCCGTCAGCTCGGTCGCGAGCGCGTGCACGTGCCTGCCAAGCCCGCCCACGACCACCGGCGGGTACTCCCACGACAACATCAGCACGCGCATCAGAACAACAACCCCCGTGCGTCCAACCGCCCGAACACGCCGTCCTCCGCCCGCAACGCCCCGGCCCGCGCGAACCGCGACGGGTGGTCCGCGCGCAGCAGTGCCGCAAGCTCCGCGAACCGGTCGCCGTGCACCTTCGCGCGCCGTCGCGCGTAGTCCGCCGCCGAGTCCTTCGTGACCATGAACGCCCAGTCGCTCGACAGCGTCAGCAGCGCCTCGCGCACCAGCTGGTCCCGCACCGGGTCCCGGTAGGGCACTGGCGGCACGGCAAGGAGTTCCTCCTGCAGCGCCGCACCCGCGGATACCAGGTCGGACACCTGCTCGCCGTCCCACACCCGCCAGTCCTTGCCGGAACCCCACGACGACGCGGGCAGCGCGACCGGCTCGCCGACGTGCCCGGCCTCGATCGCGCCGCGCAGCGTCGTCACCCGCACCCCGGCCGCGGGCAGCCCCCGCAGCACGGCCTCCAGCCACGCCGGGCCCTCGTGCCACCAGTGCCCGAACAGCTCGGTGTCGTACGCCGCGACCACGAGCCCCGGGCGGCCGTGCCGCTCCCGCAGCGACCCCAGCCGCGCGACGACGGTCGCCACGAAGTCGGCCGCGTGCCGTTCGACGGCGGCGGCCGCGAGCGCCGGGTCGTAGGGCTTCTTCTCGTGCGGTGGCACCTGCCTGCCGGTGACCCGCGACGGCTTGAGCCCACTCGGGTGGTCGAACGTGTGGAAGTCGCGGTAGGCCGCGTCGCCGGGATAACCGGCCTTGGGTGACCACACCCGGTAGGTCACGTCGAGGTCGCGCCCGAAGCACAGCACGTCCGACGACCCCACCGGCCGCGCCGCGTGCGTGTCGCCGTGCAGCGCGGGCCCGTCGACCAGGAACCGCCGCACGCCCTGCGCCCGGTAGTCCGCCTCCATGCCGGGCGCGTAGCCGCACTCGGGCGCCCAGATGCCCTCCGGTGCACGGCCCAGCCGCAGCGCCGTGTCGTCCAGTCCCGCTCGCAGCGCGTACCGGCGCACCTCCGGTCGCAGCAGGGGCTGGAACGGGTGGGTCGCAGGCCCGCCGAGCAGCTCGACGACGTCGGTGTCCACCAGGGACCGCAGCACCGGGGAGAAACCGTGCCGCCACCGCGTCCCGAACAGTTCCAGCGCGTGCGCGGCGGCGCGGAACTCGGCGGCCGCGAGGTCGCGGAGCAGCGGCTCCCGCCAGCGGGTCGCGGCGAACTGCGCACGCAGCTGCCAGTTGCCGAGCCAGTCGTGGCAGGCACGCAGCGCGTACGGGTCGTCGAGCTGCGCGGCGAGCACCGGGGTCACGCCCAGCGTCAGCACGTCGCGGCGGCCCTCCTCGGCGAACCGGTGCAGCATCTCGACCACCGGCAGGTACGAGTGGGCCCACGCCTGGTAGAGCCATTCCTCGCCGACCGGCCAGGTGCCGTGGTGGGGGAGCCAGGGCAGATGGCTGTGCAGCACCAGGCAGAACGAGCCCTGTTCCGTCATGAACGCTCCTCGCGGGCAAGCTCGCTCATGGGCGAACCGCCACGGCGACGATGTCGAGGCTCGAGTCCAGGTCCTGTTCGGAGATCACGAAGTCCTGCGCGGCGACCGACGCGACCGCGTCCCGCAGCGCCTCGGGCCACGGCGCACCGGACACCGCCACCGCGACCTGCGCGTCGATGAGGGAGCCACCGAACTCCGCGTCCAGCACGCCCAGGCGTGCCCCGTGCCGCAGCCCGGCGAGGAACTCCACCTCGAACCCGGTGTCCCGCAACAACTCCACCAGCTCCGACGGCGACAGCTCCCTGGTGTGGAAGGGGTTGAGCGGTGTGTCCCGGCCGGGCGAGAACGTGATCCGGTTCGGCGTGGTGACCAGCAGGCGGCTGCCGGGCCGCAGCACGCGCAGGCACTCGCGGAGGAACCCCTCCTGGTCCCACAGGTGCTCGATCACCTGGAAGTTCGCCACCACGTCCACTGTGGACGAACCGACCGGCAGCGCGGCGAGGTTCGCGCGTGCCGTGTGGACCCTCGGGTAGGCCTTCGCGACGTGGTGCAGTGTCATGGCGTCGTAGTCGAGCCCGAGCACGCCGACCGCGTCGCGGGCGAGCAGGTCCGCGCCGTAACCTTCACCACACCCGGCCTCGAGCACGAACGCGTCCACACAGTACGGCCGCAGCGCGAGGTAGGCGGCCTCGTGGCGCCGGAACCAGTAGTTTTCCTCGACGATCCCTGGCACGGTCCGCTCACCGGTCAACGGAAGCTGCGGCACCGCGGACTCGAACTCCATCGCGGCAGGCTACTACGGGGTAGGAACGGTCACGTCGGCGAAACCGTGATGCCGACCGTCCCTGGCCCGAGGTGGACGCCCAGGGCCGAGCTGACCTCGGTGAACGTGATCTCCCGCGCAGCCGGGAGCCGTGCCTTCACCCGCGAGGCGACCGTCCCGGCGCGGGCCTCGGCGCCGAAGTGCTCGATCGCGATGTCGACGGTCCTGCCGTTCGCCTTCTCGACGGCCGTGTCGACCAGCTTGCGCAGTGCCCGTTCGCTGCCCAGTGCCCGCGCGAGCGGCGCGACCTGGCCGTTGATCATGGTGAGCAGCGGCTTGAGCGACAGCGCGCTGCCGAGCATGGCGGCGGCGGCGCCGATGCGGCCGCCTTTGCGCAGGTAGTCGAGGGTGTCCACGTAGATCAGCTCGGCGCTGCCCTCGATCCGCCTGGCGAGCGCGTCCATGACGCGGTGGGCCCCGCCGCCAGCGCCTGCGACCCTGGCGGCCGCGAGCACCGCGTAGCCAAGGCTCATGCCGGTGGTGCCGGAGTCGACGACGTGCACCGGCACCCGGCTTCCCGCGGCGGCCCGCCGCGCGATCTCGTAGGTCTCGGACTGCTTGCTCGAGATGTGCACGGAGACGATCTCGTCGGCGCCGCGAGCGGCGAGGTCTTCGTAGGCCCACTGGAACCCGGCGGGGTCGGGCGCGGAGGTGGACACGTCCATGTTCTCCTGGAGCGCTCTGACCAGCACGTCCTTCGGCACGTTGTGCTCGGAGCGCACGTGCTCCCCGATCCGGATCTGGGTCGGCACGACCGTGATGCCCCACTGGGCGGCCAGCGTGGCGGGGAGACTTGACGTGGAGTCCGTCACAAGACCAACTCGTCCAGGCATGTGCATATGTTAACTAAGGGTGTCCTGTGGGCACCGTCACGGAGACTTGGGGCGCACTCGGTTTGCCACTGAGCTACTGGTCAGTAACATGTGACTGGCCGGACAGATGCGGGCTTACCTCGTATTGTGGCCTCGCGCTTGCCGCTCGTAACCCCAGGAGGTCGGAGCAGACCCATGCCAAACATCGTCGTGCTGGTGAAACAAGTCCCGGACACCTATTCGGAGCGCAAACTCTCCGACTCCGACTACACGTTGGACCGGGAGTCGGCCGACGCGGTGCTCGATGAGATCAACGAGCGCGCCATCGAGGAGGCGCTCGTGATCAAGGAAGCTCATGGCGGCGAGGTGACCGTCCTCTCCGTCGGCCCCGATCGTGCGACCGAGGCGATCCGCAAGGGTCTGTCGATGGGCGCCGACAAGGCCGTGCACGTGGTCGACGACTCGCTCCACGGGTCCGACCTGCTGCAGACCGCGAAGGTGCTCGCCGCCGCCGTCAAGAAGGTCGAGGGCGCCGAGCTCGTCATCGCGGGCAACGAGGCCTCCGACGGCCAGGGCGGCGCGGTGCCGGCGGTGCTGGCCGAGCTGCTGGGCTACCCGCAGCTCACGCACGCCCGCAAGGTCGAGATCGACGGTTCCTCGCTGAAGGTGACGCGGGAGACCGACGAGGGCCTGACGCACCTCGAGGCGTCGCTGCCCGCCGTGATCAGCGTCGGCGAGAAGATCAACGAGCCGCGCTACCCGTCGTTCAAGGGCATCATGGCCGCCAAGAAGAAGCCGGTCGAGACGCTGTCGGTCGCCGACCTCGGCGTGGACGACGTCGGCCTTGCCAACGCCTGGTCGACCGTGACCGAGGCCGCCCCGAAGCCGCCGCGCGAGGCGGGCCAGCGCGTCGAGGACGAGGGTGACGGTGGCGTCAAGGTCGCCGAGTACCTGGTCTCGCAGAAACTGATCTGAGGAGGATTCACCAATGGCTGAGGTTCTGGTCCTCGTCGATCACGTTGACGGCGAGGTGAAGAAGGTCACGTACGAGCTGCTCACCGCGGCGCGCGAGATCGGCGCACCGTCGGCGGTCGTCGTCGGTGCCCCCGGCACCGCCGCGAAGCTGACCGAGCAGCTGGGCGCCTACGGCGCCGAGAAGGTCTACGTCGCCGAGTCCGACGACGCCGCGTCCTACCTGGTGACGCCACAGGTCGACGTGCTCGCGTCGCTGGTGGAGTCCGCGTCGCCGGCCGCCGTGCTGGTCTCCGCGTCCGTCGAGGGCAAGGAGATCTCCGGCCGCCTGGCCGCGCGGGTCGGCGGCGGTCTGCTGATCGACGCCATCGGTGTCGACGGCGACCTGACCGTCACCAAGTCGGTCTTCGGTGGCGCGTTCGTGGTGAAGACCAAGTCCGCCAAGGGGGTGCCGATCATCTCGGTGCGTCCCGGCGGCCTCGAGGCCGTGCAGTCGCAGGGCGCGGCGGCCGAGACCCAGGTCGAGGTCCCCGCGGTGGACCCGGCGAAGGCCGCGAAGATCACCGGCCGCGAGCCGGTCGTCGGCGGTGACCGGCCGGAGCTGACCGAGGCGTCCGTGGTCGTCTCCGGTGGCCGCGGCGTCGGCAGCGCCGAGAGCTTCTCGGTCGTCGAGCAGCTGGCGGACGCGCTCGGTGCCGCCGTGGGCGCCTCGCGCGCGGCGGTCGACTCCGGGTACTACCCGGCGCAGTTCCAGGTGGGGCAGACCGGCAAGACCGTGTCGCCGCAGCTGTACATCGCGCTGGGCATCTCGGGCGCCATCCAGCACCGGGCAGGCATGCAGACGTCGAAGACGATCATCGCGGTGAACAAGGACGCGGAGGCGCCGATCTTCGAGATCGCCGACTACGGCGTCGTCGGCGACCTGTTCAAGGTCACGCCGCAGCTGACCGAGGAAATCCAGAAGCGCAAGTAGCTTCACCCGTTCGAAGGAGAGCCGCCGCGACACAGTTCGCGGCGGCTCTCTTCGTGGACGGCAAGCTTGCGCATGGACCGATGGCTGATCAACGGCACCGTCGAATGCCCACCGGGCGGACCGCCGTGAAAGGCGCGTTCACGGCACAACCGGTGCCGTGAACGGCCCATTCACGGCACCCCAGACGCCGTCAACGCGCCTTTCACAGCACCAAAGCCAGGCGCGCAGCGCCAGGGCTCGCGCAGCGGGCCCCGCGAAGCGGCTGGCGGGCACCGCAGGACGGCCCGGTACCGTTGACGGCACAACGAGTGCCGCCAATGGGCCATTCAGGGCGCTCAGCGCCCTAAACGCGCCTTTCAGGGCATTGCCACGCCGTCAACGCGCCTTTCACGGCACCAAACCGAGGACAAACCCACCAACCCGAACAACTCTCAGGGAGTTCACCCCGGCGCCATGCACGTGTCATCGGAACAGGCACGTGCTGGTTGCCGGGTGACGCGTACACCTGATGGCATGACGCAGGCACAGCTTCTCGTCAGCACGGCCGATGAGGGGGCCACGGCACCCCGCTACTCGCTGCTCGTCGCCAGAGATGGTGCGGAAGTCGTTGCCGCGCAACGGCTTCGGTACCGGGTGTTCGCCGAGGAGATGGGGGCCACCCTCCACACCCCGTCTCCCGGGCTGGATGTCGACGGCTTCGACGAGCACTGTGACCACCTCGTGGTCCGTGAGGACGTCACCGGTGAGATCGTCGGCTGCTACCGGATGTTGCCGCCCGAGCGGGCGCGCGAGGCCGGGATGCTCTACTCCGAGACCGAGTTCGATCTCCGCAACCTCGCGCCGCTGCGGGCCGCGCTGGTCGAGACCGGGCGGTCCTGTGTGCATCCCGACCACCGGTCCGGCGCGGTCGTCAGCCTCGTGTGGGCCGGGATCGCCCGGTACATGTACCTGTCCGGGCACAACTGGCTCGCCGGGTGCGCCTCGGTTTCCCTGCAGGACGGGGGAACGCTCGCGGCCGGGGTCTGGGACACCGTGCGGCGCAGGCATCTCGCGCCGAAGGAGTACCAGGTCCGGCCCTTGCGGCCGTGGGACCACGCCGGGATCGACGTTCCCCGGCGGACCGTGATTCCCCCGCTGCTCAAGGGATACCTGCGGCTCGGCGCGTGGGTGTGCGGGCAGCCCGCGGTGGACGTCGACTTCGGGGTCGCCGATCTGTTCGTCCTCCTGGGACTCGACCGGGTCGACCCGCGCTACCTCAGCTACTTCCTCGGTGAGCAGCGATGAGTCACGCCTGGATGCCCGGATCGCCGTGCGGGCAGGGGTGTCTCGGCGGGCAGGAACCCACCGTCGGCCGGGTGGTCAGGGTGCTGCGGATCGTCGGTGTGGTGACCGTCGTCCTCCTCAGTCTGCTGAGCCTCCTGTTCCTGCCCCTGATCGGCGGGCGCGGCCGGAACTGGCTCACCAGAGCCATCTTCCGTGCGGTCCTGGTCGCCGTGGGGGTCCGGCTCGTGGTGCACGGGGAGATCCCGGGGCCCGGTCGCGGTGCGCTCGTCGTCAACAACCACACCTCGTGGCTCGACATCGTCGCCGTCAACGCGGTGCGGCCGATGCGTGCCGTGGCCAAGAAGGACATCGCGTCCTGGCCTGTGCTGGGGTGGCTCGTGTCGGCTGCCGGGTCCGTCTACGTGGACCGGGAGAACATCCGCTCGCTGCCGGGGACCGTCGCCGCGCTCGCCGACACCCTGCGTGCTGGTGCGATGGTCAACGTCACCCCGGAGGGCACCACCTGGTGCGGGCTCACCCACGGGCGGTTCCGGCCCGCGTTGTTCCAGGCCGCCATCGACGGTGGTGTTCCGGTTCTTCCCGTGGCGCTGCGGTTTCGGCTGAGGGGCGGCGCGGCCACCACGGCACCCGCGTTCATCGGGGACGAGACCATCGTCGACTCCGTGCGGCGGACCGCCGCGCTCCGGGGACTGGTGATCGAGGTGCATGTCCTCGACGAGATCGCGCCGGGGCGGGCGCAGGACCGGCACGAGCTGGCCCGGCTCGCCGAGCGGGCCGTCGACGACGTGCTGGTGCCCGCCTCGCTGCCCGCTGAAAACCACTGGACCTCCAGTGCCGTGGAGGTTGCACGATGACCAGGTGAGCCTGGACGCGGTCGAGCCGCAGCACGAGGAGAAGGCGCCATCGGTCTGGTCGGCGCGCTACCGCGCCACCACCATCGGGATGCTGACGCTCGTCACCATCGCCGCGTTCGAGCACCTCGGGGTCAGCACCGCGATGCCGAGGATGGTGGCCGACCTGCGCGGGGAGGCGCTGTACTCCTGGCCGTTCACCGCGTTCCTCGCCGCCAGCGTGATGGCCACCGTCCTGTCCGGGCGCTTCTGTGACCGCTTCGGCCCGGCACCCGCGCTGCTCGCCGGGCCGGGGTTGTTCCTCGCCGGGCTGATCACCTCCGGGGTCGCCTCCGACATGCCCGTGCTGCTCGCCGGACGGGCGTTGCAGGGGCTGGGGCTCGGTACCGAGATCGTCGCGATCTACGTGCTCGTCGCGCTCGTGTTCCCGCACCGCGGCAGGCCCGCCGTGTTCGGTCTGCTCGCCGCCGCGTGGGTGGTGCCCTCGCTCGTCGGGCCCACCGCGGCCGGGCTGATCACCGAGCACGTCGGCTGGCGCTGGGTGTTCCTCGGCATCGCGCCGTTCGCGCTGCTCGGTGCGCTGCTGCTCGTGCCCGTCCTCAGGTCGCTGCCCGAGGTGGCGCGGGACGCGCCGGCGTCGACGGTGCGGCGCGGGGTGCCACTCGCCGCGGTCGCCACCGCGTTCGGCATCGCCGCGCTGACCTGGGCCGCGCAGCACCCGTCGCCGACCACGCTGTGGCTCGGGCTCGCCGGGCTGGCCGCGCTGGTGCCCGCCCTGCGGGTGCTGCTGCCGCGTGGCACGTTCACCGCCCGGCCGGGTCTGCCGGCGACCGTGCTGGTCAGGGGCGTGTTCGCGGGCGCGTTCTTCGGGGTCGAGGCGTTCGTGCCGCTCACGCTGACCGCCGTGCACGGGTTCTCGCCCGCCATGTCGGGGGTGCCGCTGACCGTCGGCGCCTGCGGCTGGGCGGCCGCGTCGCACTGGCAGGGCCGCCGTCCCGACCTCGACCGGCCGACGCTCATCCGGGGCGGGCTGCTCGCGCTGTCCGCCGCGCTCGCCGCGATGGCGCTGGTCGGCGCGGACTGGGGGCTCGCGTGGCTCGTCGTGCCGTTCTGGCTGGTCGCGGGGGCCGCGATGGGGCTGGCGTACCCGTCGATCAGCGTGCTGGGGCTGGACTACGCGGCACCACGCGACCGCGGGTTCGTCTCCTCCGCGCTGCAGGTCAACGACATGACGTTCGCCGCGATCTCCGTGGGGCTCGGCGGGGTGATGCTCGCCACGTTCGCGTCGACCGCCGCGCCGTCCGCCGCGATCGTGCCGCTGAACCTGCTGCTCGCGGGCCTGGCGTTGTTCGGCGCGCTGGTGTTCCGCCCCGCGCGGCAAGCCTCATGACGGAATTTCACCGAACCCGGACTACCCTTGGCTTTCGATGACCTATCTCGACCACGCGGCCACGACCCCGCTGCTGCCCGAGGCAGCGGCGGCGATGACCGCCCTACTCACCGACGCGCGCACCGTCAGGGGCAACGCGTCGTCCCTGCACACCTCCGGGCGGCGGGCCAGACGCCTGGTCGAGGAGGCAAGGGAGGACATCGCGGACGCGCTGGGCGCCAGACCGTCCGAGGTGATCTTCACCGCCGGTGGCACCGAGAGCGACAACCTCGCGATCAAGGGCATCTTCTGGGCCCGGCGTGCCGCCGACCCCGCACGCAGGCGCGTGCTGGTGTCGGCGGTCGAGCACCACGCGGTGCTGGACGCGGCGGAGTACCTGGTCGAGCACGAGGGCGCCGAGCTGACGCTGCTGGAGGTCGACGCGTTCGGCCGCGTGCACGACGACACGCTGCGGGCCGCGATCGCGGAGGACCCGGCGAGCGTCGCGCTGGTCAGCGTGATGTGGGCCAACAACGAGGTCGGCACGGTCAACCCGGTCAAGGAGCTGGCCGCCACCTGCGCGGAGCAGGGCATCCCGTTCCACACCGACGCCGTGCAGGCCGTCGGCGCCATCCCGGTCGACTTCACCACGTCGCGGGCATCCGCGCTCACCCTCACCGGGCACAAGCTCGGCGGCCCGTTCGGCGCCGGGGTGCTGCTGCTCGGCCGCGAAGTGGCGTGCACACCGGTGCTGCACGGCGGGGGACAGGAACGCGAGGTCCGGTCCGGCACGCTGGACGTGCCCGCGATCGTCGCGCTCGCCGCCGCCGTCCGCCAGGCGCTCGACCAGCGGCCCGCCGAGGCGCGGCGCCTCGCCGCGCTGCGCGACGAGCTGGTCGCCGTGGTGCGGGAGATCGTGCCGGACGTCGTGTTGAACGGCGACCCCGGCCAGTCCGATGTGGCCGGCGCGCCGTCGCGGCTGCCCGGCAACGCGCACTTCACGTTCCCCGGCTGCGCGGGCGACAGCCTGCTGATGCTGCTGGACGCCCGCGGCATCGAGTGCTCGACCGGCTCCGCGTGCACCGCGGGGGTCGCGCAGCCCAGCCACGTCCTGCTGGCCATGGACGTCGAGCCCGATCTGGCGCGCAGCTCACTGCGCTTCTCGCTAGGGCACACCTCGACCAGGGCGGACGTGACCGCGCTGGCCGACGCCATCGGCCCCGTCGTCGAACGCGCGCGCAGTGCCGGTCTGGTCAACATGCGCCGCGCCGCTACTCGGGTGGAGATCTTGTGAGCGGAGCTTGCGGAGCGAACCAGGTGGCACCGCGACGGCACCGGGCCTGCGAGGGGGCGTCGTGAGAAAGGTTCTGGCCGCCATGTCCGGTGGCGTGGATTCCGCCGTGGCCGCGGCACGGGCGGTCGACGCGGGACACGAAGTCACCGGCGTGCACCTCGCGCTGTCCGCCAAGCCAGGCACGCTGCGCACCGGCGCGCGTGGCTGCTGCAGCGTCGAGGACGCGGGCGACGCCCGCCGCGTGGCCGACATCCTCGGCATCCCGTTCTACGTGTGGGACTTCGCGGAGCGGTTCACCGAGGACGTGATCGACGACTTCGTCGCCGAGTACGCCGCGGGCCGCACCCCCAACCCGTGCCTGAAGTGCAACGAGCGGATCAAGTTCGCCGCGTTGCTCGACAAGGCGGTCGCGCTCGGCTTCGACGCGGTCGCCACCGGGCACTACGCCCGCCTGTCGGTCGTGGATGGTCAGCCGGAGCTGCGGCGCAGCGCCGACGAGGGCAAGGACCAGTCCTATGTGCTGGCGTCGCTGCGCCACGACCAGCTGCGGCACGCGATGTTCCCGCTCGGCGGTTCGGTGAAGCCCGCCGTGCGCGCGGAGGCGGCCGAGCGCGGGCTCATGGTCGCCGAGAAGCCCGACAGCCACGACATCTGTTTCATTCCCGACGGCGACACCCGCGGGTTCCTCGACAAGCACCTCGGCACCCGGCCGGGTGCGCTGGTCGACGACGAGACCGGCGCGGTGCTGGGCGCCCACACCGGCGTGCACGGGTTCACCGTCGGGCAGCGGCACGGCCTGGGCCTGCGGGTACCGGCCGCCGACGGCCGCCCCCGCTACGTGCTGTCGCTCGAACCGGTGAGCGGCGACGTCCGGGTCGGCACCGCGGAGAAGCTCGCGGTCCGCGAGATCGTCGGCACGGCGCCGAACTGGCCTTCCGGCACCGGAATCGCCGCGGGCACGCGGTGTGTCGCCCAGGTCAGGGCGCACGGCGGCACCGCAGCGGCCGAAGCGTCCGTTGTGGACGGGCAGCTGGTCGTGCGGCTCGACGGCGACCTGCGGGGCGTGGCCCCAGGACAGGCCGTTGTGCTCTATCGCGAGGACCCCGATGGTGATGTGGTGCTCGGCAGCGCGACCATCGCGGCGACTTCCTGAGCGGAGCGGTCCTCGGCAGGGGCCTCGGTCGGGTGATCCGGGCTGTTCCACTCGGCGCTCCCGTTACGCCGGGGAACGGCACGTGGACGTAGTGGGATGCGTGCCGACATCCCGTCGAGACGTTGCCCCATGACCAGCGCGTTCCCGAACGGCGACCGTCCGCGAGGCGACCGACCCGGCGGAACCTCTGATCCCCGACGTGATCGCCATCGCGCCCGAGGCTGTCACACATCCGGCCGGTGACGAAGCTCTCGGTTTCGCGGGCGGTCTGCTGGCGAGCGGGGTGCGGACGGTCGTGGCGGCCACCTGCCGGGTCGGCGACGCGGCCGCCGCCGCGACGATGGTCACCTACCACGCACAGCTCGCGACCGGAACGACACCGTCCGTGGCGCTGGCCGCCGCCGTGACAGAGGATCCGCTGCGCAGACCGTTCGTGTGCCTCGGCGCCGGATGAGGCGCGAATGTCGAAAAAGGTGCGTCGGGACGTCACAGCAGTACAACAGGCGCGCAACTCGACCGCATCTTCGCTGAACCGAACATGGCGGCCCGATTCCTCCCACTATGCTCGCGGCCATGACCGAGCTGTTGCTGGTGCTGATCCTGGTCGCCCTCGTGGGTGTCGGGGTGGTGCTGTACTTGCGCTCCCGCCAGAACCGGGCCCCGGTGGCCGAGCGGCCGGGCAAGCCGGTCGACCCGCTCGCCGACCACGAGGGTGTCACCGACATCCGCACGGTCCGCGCGGGCGACATGATCGACTACGGCGACCAGCTGTACTTCGTGCGTGGCTCGCTGCGGCTCACCGAGGGCGGCTACACCTGGTCGGAGCACTTCCTCGACGACGCGCGCGGCGCCCGCATGTGGGTGTCGGTCGAGGAGGACCCGGACCTGGAAGTGGTGCTGTGGCGGGAGACCGAGGA
This sequence comes from Actinophytocola glycyrrhizae, assembly GCF_042653545.1. Taxonomy (NCBI): domain Bacteria; kingdom Bacillati; phylum Actinomycetota; class Actinomycetes; order Pseudonocardiales; family Pseudonocardiaceae; genus Actinophytocola; species Actinophytocola glycyrrhizae. The sequence continues at coordinate 510,341 of NZ_JBHSIS010000010.1, read as the reverse complement.
GGTCACCGCGCCCGGCGGCAAGACCATGGAGGTCGGTGGCGTCACCTACCGCAAGGAGGAGGACGGCACCGCGACCTACACCTCCGAGGGCACCACGACCGTGGCCGAACGCGGCTCCGTCGAGTACGTCGACTACGAGGGCCCGGACGGCAAGGCGTTGTCCTTCGAGCGGTTCGACGGTGGCAAGTGGGAGGCGGGGCTCGGCGAGTCCATCGCGCTGCCCGCGCTCCGCGTGTACCCGGCCGGCAGTGATCGCACGTGAGGAAGACCATCGACACCCGGTTCGCGGACTCGCGGGCCGCGGACCTGAGCCTGGCCTACGGGCTGCGACCGTTACCGGCGCTGGGCACCCACAAGGTGACGCTGGGCGGGTTCACTGTGGAACTGCGCGTACTCGGTGCGTCACACCAGGTGGTGCTCGGCGACTGGTCGGAAACCGTGGCGTGCCTTCCGGACCGGCCCGGCGCGCTGCCCTCGAGCGAGGAGCAGGTCGTCGGTGACCACGTGGTGCGCTTCGCGGCCCGCTGCGGGCATCCGGCCGACTTCGCCGAGGAGGTGTCCTCGGTGATCGCCGCCTGCGAGGCGGACCCGGACGCGCTCGTGGTGGAGTTCCCCGGTTCGCCGCTCGCGGTGACCGCGTTGTCGGCCGCCGTCGTCGACGGCGGTGTGGCATGGCAGACCTGGCACGCCTACCCGCAGGCGGGCGAACTCGTGTGGACGAAGAGCGTGGTGACCCCCCGATGACCTTTCGTACCAAGATGATCATCGCGGGCGCGATCGGTGGCGTCGGCCTGATCGTGCTGCTGTTCGCGATTTTCGGCGGTGGCGGCGTCCGGTCCTATCTGGACGACAACTTCCGCCGCCAGTCCGCGAGCGGTGACTCCGTCGTGTACACCTCGACCGCCAAACCCAAGGCGGTGTACGAGCAGATCCGCGGTGCCCGCAAACCGGCCGACACGCGGCTCGACCCGTCCGGCTACTTCCTGCGCTACTCCGACGACATCGTCGCCATCACCGCGAACGGCACGGGGTCCCGCATCTACATCGACGACGAGCGCCGCGGCTACGCGCACTGGCTGCCGTTCGTCGGCGGGGTGTGGGGCACCGGCGGCTCCGGCGAGAACTTCCGCGGCGGCGGGCCGGGAGGCGGCAAGTGAGGGCATGGGTCCCGGCCGGGCTGGCGGTGCTGCTGTTGCTCGCGGCGCCCGCGACCGCGTCGGCTGACGTGATCTTCGACCCGGCCGACGCCGACGACCTGGCCGCCACCCTCAAGGAGGCGACGGCCAAGCAGGATGTCTGCTACGGCTGGAGCGTGCGGGTGAGCGACCCGGTCGCTGGCACCAGCACGAGTGAGGGCTCCGACCGAGGCGCGGGCATCCCCGTGGACACCTCGTCGTGCTCGAAGTACGTGGAGCTGGACGTGTCCATCACCTACACGAGTGAGTCCTCGGAGTTGGAGGACTCCGCGTCCTACAGTCTGGACAGCTCGGCCGGGGGCCCCGACAAGTCCGATCTGGACGGTCTCGGTCTCGACTGGGACTCCCTCACAGGGGAGGACCCGGACATCGTGATCGGCAACGCCGTGTCCGCGTTGCCGCTGCTGGCCGCGGACAAGGGCATGGGCGAGGCCATCGAGGCGTCCCCGGCGCAGGGGACCGCGCCGGCCGACGCGTCGCTGACCGACGACCCCGGTTCCGACTTCTGGCGCGAGAGCGGCGGCGCGGTGCTGTGGGGCCTCGCCCTGCTCGTCGCGGGCGGGGTGTTCGCGTGGTGGGTGTTCCGGACCCGTCCGCCCAAGCGCGAGTCGTACGTGGTCCCGGACACCGTGCCGGACTACCTCGCCCCGCCACCGTACGAACCCCCGACCGCACCGATCGCCGTGCAGGAACCGGTCACGGCGCCGGTGCCGATCCCTGATCCCGAACCCGAACCCGTCGCCGACCCGGCGCCCCAGGTGCGGGAGAAGCTCGACGAACCGCCGGAGACGGACCCGCCGGTCGAGCAGGACGTCCCCGCCGAGTCCACCCCGGACCGCCCCGCTCCGTCCGAAGAGGACGTCGCACCACCTGGTCAGAAGGATAAGGAGTAAGTCCCGACATGGTTTCCGACGTCTTTGGTGAAGTCGGCATCGCCGCCACCTACGGTCTGGTCGGCCTTGTGCTGATGGCCCTCGGCTTCGTGCTGGTCGACGTGCTGACCCCGGGCAACCTGCGTGAGCAGGTCTGGACGGAGCGCAACAAGAACGCGGCCATCCTGCTCGCCACCAACCTGATCGGTGTCGGCATCATCGTGGCCACCGCGATCGCCGCCAGCCACGGCGACTGGGCCGAGGGCCTGTTGTCGACCGCCGCGTACGGCATCCTCGGCCTGGTCCTCATGGGTGTCTCGTTCATCGTGATCGACGCGTTCACGCCGGGGAAGCTCGGTGCGCTGCTCGTGCAGGGGGAGCCGCACCCGGCGGTGTACGTCAACGGTGCCTCGCACCTCGCGGTGTCGGCGATCGTCGCCGTCGCCATCTTCTAGGTGGTCACGAAAACCGAGACCAGGACCCGCGCCGCACGCGCGGGACTGCTTTTCGCCACGTTCGTCTGCGCGGCGTGCGGGCTCGTCTACGAGCTGGCTCTGGTCGCGCAGGGGTCCTACCTGCTCGGCGACTCGATCACGCAGGCGTCCGTGGTCCTCGCGACCATGGTGTTCGCCATGGGCGTCGGGTCGCTGGCCGCGAAACCGCTGCAGAGCAGGGCGCTGCTGAGCTTCGTCGTCATCGAGGCACTGCTCGCGCTGTTCGGCGGCCTGTCCGTACTTGGCCTGCACGCCGCGTTCACGTGGCTGGACCTGTACTGGCCGGCCCTGATCGGCATCGCGCTGGTCGTTGGCGGGCTGATCGGCGCAGAGATCCCGCTGCTGATGACGTTGCTGCAGCGGATCCGCAAGCAGGACGCCGGTTCCGCGACCGCCGACCTGTTCGCCGCCGACTACATCGGTGCGCTGATCGGCGGGCTCGCGTTCCCGTTCCTGCTGCTGCCGTTCCTCGGACAGACCAGGGGCGCGCTGCTGGTCGGCATGGTGAACGCGGTCGCGGGCGCGGCCGTCGCGATGTTCCTGTTCTCCGTGTCCGCACGGCGCAGGCTCGCACTGGCACTGGGCACGGCCGGTGTGCTCGCGGTGCTGGGTTTCGCGTTCGCCCAGAGCGACGCGTTCCTCCGCTACGCCCGCGACGAGCTGTACGCGGACCCGGTCGTGTACGCGGAAACCACGCAGTACCAGGAGATAGTGCTGACCGAGTCGTCCCCGGTGGTCGCGGGCCCGAAGGACACCCGGCTGTTCCTCAACGGGGATCTCCAGTTCAGCTCACTCGACGAGTACCGCTACCACGAGGCGCTGGTGCACCCCGTACTGGCGGGCAACCGCGACCGCGTACTGATCCTCGGCGGCGGCGACGGGCTGGCGCTGCGTGAGGTGCTGAGGTACCCGGACGTACGCGAGGTGGTGGAGGTCGAGCTGGACCCGTCGGTACTGCGGCTCGCCCGGGAGAACCCCACGATCGCCGCGCTCAACCAGAACTCGCTGACAGACCCCCGGGTCCAGGTGGTGCCCGCGGACGCCTTCACCTGGCTCCGCGCCGCGACGGCGCGGTTCGACGCCGTTATCATCGACATGCCCGACCCGGACTCGACGGCCACCGCGAAGCTGTACTCGGAGGAGTTCTACTCACTGGCCCGCCAGCGCCTGGCTCCCGGCGGCAGGATGGTCGTGCAGGCGGGCTCGCCGTACTTCGCACCGAGAACCTACGACTGCATCGGCGCCACGATCCGCGCGGCGGGCCTGGCCACCACCCCGTACCACGTGAACGTCCCGACCTTCGGGGACTGGGGTTTCATCCTGGCCCAGCCGGGGGACGAGCCACCGCTGCGCCTCGACCCCCCGGCCCCGCTCCGCTTCCTCGACGAGGCGAACCTGTCCGCCGCCGCGATCTTCCCGGTCGACCGCCGCCCGGCCGGTACGGAGTCCCCGTCCACCTTGGACGACCCGAAGGTGCTGCGCCTGGCCACCTCGGAGTGGCAGCAGTACTAGTGCCCCGCGCCGGGATCCGCCTTGAGGCGTGGCGATGTCCTGAAAGGCGCGTTCAGGGCGCTCAACGCCCTGAACGGCCCATTCACGGCACTCGTCATGCCGATTCGTGGGCCATCGGCGTACCGGCCCGGTCAGCCCGCCTCCGGCACCGGGTGCTAGCCGCGGTCGTGGCGGAAGGCGGGTACGCCCGGTGCCACCGAGGCCACGGCGGTCCGCAGGGCGCCCTCGTCGATGTGCCAGTCCTTCATCGGCAGCAGCACGCTCACCTGGGCGTCGAGGTCGCGGGGCGAGCCCTGCACCACCCCGATCGCCATGTCCTGCGTCCGCAACGCGATCCCGACCGCGCGACGGCGCTTGCGGTCCTCGCCGACGCGCCACTCGCGCAGCACGACGGCCGCGACCTGGTGCCACGGCACGAAAGCCGGTGCCTTGCCCGGCTCGGCGCCGAGGTGGATCCCGTACGGGTCGACCGCGAACGCCGCCCACCGGCTGCGTGACATCCGCGTCAGCCGCGGCACCACCCAGCGCCACAGGACGAACGCGAGCGCGACGACCCACAGCGCACCGAGCGCACCGAGCGCGGCACCACCGTCCTCGGCGACACCGCCCGCGAGGAGCCCGGCGACCATCGCAACCATCAACCCGACGCAGACGACGAGCCACAACACCGGCCGGACCGGCGAGAACCGCGCCACCACAACGGTTCCGGGCACGGCCGTGTCCAACAGCCGAACATTCGACATGGAAGATCCCCCTCGACAACGATCGGGACAATCTTAGTCGTCAGGTGTCCAGTCCGTGTTTGCTCCACACAGGATCAGGCACGCGAGGTCGCCGGGCACCGCTCCCGCGAGCCACGCCGCGAACGGGACCGCCCCCGCGGGCTCGACGGCCAGCCGGAACTCCTCCCACAGCCGGTCCCGCGCCGCGATGATCTCCCGGTCGGACACCAGCACCGACGTCGCCGACCGCAGGATCGGGAACGCCAGCGTGCCAACCCTGGACGCGCCGAGCGCGGAAGCGGCGACCCCGCCAACCGGCGAGTCCACCGGTCGCCCGGCGTCGAGGGCGTCGTGCAGCGCCTGGCAGCCCTCCGGTTCCACCGCGACCACGTGCCGCCCGCCCGCACCGAGCACGGTCCCGGCCGCCAGCCCGCCGCCGCCGACCGCGACCACCAGCGTGTCCACCTCGGGTGCGTCGGCCACGGCCTCCTCGGCGCACGTGCCCTGCCCGGCGATCACCAGCGGGTGTTCGTAGGCGGGCACGTACAACGCCTCCGGCACCGCCATCGCCGCCTCGGCGGCCGCCGCGTACGTGGCACCGTGCCGGACCAGCTTCGCGCCCGTGGCCTCGATCCGGCGGGCCTTCGCCGCGGGCACCGTCTCCGGGGTGTAGACCGTGGCGGGCAGGTCGAGCAGTGCGGCCGCGGTCGCCACCGCGAGCCCGTGGTTGCCGCCCGACGCCGTGACCACGCGGTCGGGCCGGGACGGTGCGCCGAGCAACGCGTTCAGCGCACCCCGCACCTTGAACGACCCGGTCAGCTGCAGGTGCTCCAGCTTCAGCACGACCGGCCGCCCGTCAACTTCGGCCCGCAGCAGCGGGGTCCGTCGGGCGTGGGGGGCGATGCGGCTCGCGGCGGCCGCCACGTCGGGCAGGTCTGACAGCATGAACCCACCGTAATCGAGTGAGGGGTGGCGGCGTGCTGACGGTCGTGGCGTTCGGGTTCGCCTGGTGGCTGGGCCTGTACCTGCTCGCACGCGACCCGCGCAAACCCACCCTGCGCCGCGCGGGCCTCGGCCTTCTCGCCTACGGGCTGGCGCTGGCCGCCGACCAGCCGTTCCTCGACGACCGCGTCCACACCGTCCTGCTGTGTCTCCCCGCCGTGCTGTGGACGGGTGTCCTGGTGTCCCTGCTGCCCGATCCGGCGGAGACCGACCGCCGGTGGCTACGCGTCGTGCTGCCCGCGTCGTGCGCGGTCGCGCTGGCGAGCGCGGTCTTCCGCCCGCTCGCCGGGCTCGTGGTCCTCCCGCTGTTCTGGGCACTCGCCCTGCTGCTGCGCCGTCGCGCCCGCCTCGGCACGGGGTTCGGCGTGCTCGTCGCGGCGCTGCTGCTGTTCGGGCTCGGCTCCGGGCTCGTCCTGCTCGGCTTCCTCGACGATCTGCCGAGGGCGTTGCTGCTCGCCTCGATCGGCGTCGACCTGCTGGCGCTCGGCGGCTGTGTCGCGGTGCTCGACGCGTTCGACGAGGGGGAGGCGATCCGCCGCGACATGGTGTGGTCGCTGCTCGTCGCGGGCGGGGTCGCGGTCCTGTTCGGGAGCCAGGTCGCGCTGGCGTCGCTGCTCGTCGACCGGTCGCTGGGCCTGCTGCTGTACGGCGTGGTCGCGGCCGCTGTCACCGTGCAGGTGCTGGCCAGGCCGATCAACGCGCTCGCCGACCGGTTCGCGTTCCGCGACGCACCCGACCTGCGCCAGGAACGCACCGAGCTCCGCGAGGTCGCCGCCGCGCTGCCGCGCCGCGCACCGGCCCCGCTGTTCGGTGTCGACGACGCCGAGTTCACCAGGCTCACCCGCCGTGCGCTGTCCCACTACGGCGACCTTGGCAAGCTCGCGTCCAGCCCGCTCGCCGCGTTGCCGGTGGTCACCGAGCGGCTGGCCGCGCGTGGTGTCCCGGACGCGCCGCTGGCCCGCGCGACCGAGCTGAAGGCGCTGCTGCTGGAGACCATCACCCGGCTCAAGCCCGCGGACGGCGACTTCGGCACGTCCGACGAGTGGCGGCACTACAACGCCCTCTACTTCTACTACGTGGTGGGCGTCCGGCCCTACAGCGTGCGCACGAAGGTCACCGAGCTGGACCCGGTGGCGCGCCGCGCCCTCGCCTGGTTCGCCGACCAGGTGCCGGAACGGACGCTCCACAACTGGCAGGCGGCCGCCGCGAAGATCGTCGCAGGCGAGCTGCGCGCACCGGTTTCACCGCCGTGACCTGCGGTTGGCAGTAGTTGGCAGCTCTTGGCGTGGTGCTGGCAGTGCGCGCTGGGCGACCTTCGGTGGCGTCAACAACGACCAACACGGAGGCCACCATGACCACCACCGCTCCCGCCACCCCGAAGCTCCTGCGCCAGGCCGTCCTGCTCGACGGGTTCGCCACCCTCCCCAGCGGCGTCCTGGTGACCGCGCTGGCGTGGGTGCTCGCCGAGCCGGTCGGCATCCCGGCCGGTGTGCTGCTGGGCGCCGGGCTGTTCTTCGTGGTGTGGGGCGCGGCCGTGCTGTACCTCGGGTTCCGCCCGGTGATCGACCGGCGCGCGGCGATCGCGGTCGGCATCGTCAACCTGGTGTGCGGAGTGGACGGCCTGCTGGTCGTCGTGGCGGGCATCGGCGACCTGACCACGCTCGGCACGGTTCTGCTGACCGCGCTGTCGGTGGCGGTGCTCGGGATCGGCGCGGTGCAGCTGTTCGCCGCCACCCGTGGAAGCCGCGCATGACCGTGGTGAACTCACGTCGCTGGAAGTAGGCGTGCGCTCGCGGTAAGTGGGTTCCGACCATTGGGTCCATAGGTCTGGACCACGTTCGATGGTTCAGACTGTGCCGGTGACGTTCCCCGAAGCCACCGCCACCGCCGTAGGTTCGATGCCGGGCACCGACCCGGCCGAGGCGGCTGCCGTCGTGGTCGGCGAGCTGCCCGGCCTGCCACACCTGCCAGAGCTGCCGGAACGCGGCCTCGGCGCGGACATGGTCGGCAGGACCGCCGCGCTGCTGGTCGACGTCGCGGTCGAGGTCGTACCGTCGGGTTACCGGGTGACCGCCCGCCCCGGCGGTGACCACCGCACGGCCGTCGACCACCTGCGCCGCGACCTCGACGCGTTCGAGGAGGTCGCGGCGAGCGCGAAGCCCGCGCTCGTGAAGGTGCAGTTCGCGGGCCCGTGGACGCTCTCCTCGGAGGTCGAGCTGCCCCGCGGCCACCGCGTCATGACCGATCAGGGCGCACTGCGTGACTTCCGCGAGTCCCTTGCCGAGGGCCTGACCCGGCACGTCGCGGAGGTGCGCAAACGCACCGGCGCCGCCGTGGTCGTCCAGTTCGACGAGCCGTCGCTGCCCTCGGTGCTGGCGGGTGCGCTGCCGAGCCCGTCCGGCCTGAGCATGGTCCCTGCGGTGGCGGAACCGGAGGCCCGCGAGACGCTCCGCGCGCTGTTCGACGCGGCCCGCACGGCGACGGACCAGCCCGTCGTGGTCCACTGCTGCGCCCCGCGCCCACCGGTCGCCCTGTTCCGCGAGGCGGGCGCCGACGCGATCTCCCTGGACGCGACGCTGCTCGACGGCATGCCCTCGGTCTTCGCCGACCAGCTGGGCGAGGCGTGGGACGACGGTTGCGTGTTCTTCCTCGGCCTGGTCCCGAGCACGGAACCGGCCCGCCCGCCGGCATTGCACGACATCGCCCGCCCGGCGCTGGAACTGGTGGACCGCCTGGGCTTCCCGCGCACGCTGCTGGCGCAACGCGCGGTCCCGACCCCGACGTGCGGCCTCGCGGGCGCCACCGCGACGTGGGCCCGGCGTGCGCTGGAACTCACCCGCGACCTGGGCAAGGCGTTCGTGGAACCACCGGAGTCCTGGTAGTCACCGATCGCCTTGTCGTGGCAGGGGGAGGGGTCACTGCCGCCGGAACGTGAACGCCACCGCGCACGTCAGCAGCGCGATCACCGCCGACGTGGTGAACGCCGCCGTCATGCCCGTGACCAGTGCGTCCGTCCCGGCGCGACCACGTGCCGCCGACCCGGCCACGGTCACCAGCACGGCCAGCCCCAGAGTCGACCCGATCTGCTGCATCGTCTGCAGCGCGCCCCCGGCCGCCCCCGCGTCCTCGGGCGGCACGGTCCCCATGATCAGCACGTTCAGCGGCGCGAACGCGAGCCCGCTGCCCACGCCCATCAGGATCATCGGCCCGAGCACCCCCGGCACGTAGCCGGAACCGGTCGACAGTCGCGCCACCCACCACAGGCCGGCCGACATGAGCAGTGTGCCGGTCACGACGACCGGCTTCGGGCCCAGCTGTGACAGCAACCGGGGCACCGCCCTGGACAGCGCGAAGATCCCCACGGCCATCGGCAGGAACGCGAACCCGGTCGTCAGTGCCCCGTACCCGCTCACCTCCTGCAGGAACTGCGTCAGGAAGAAGAACGCCGACATCATCGACAGCGGCCCGAGGAAGAAGTTCGTGTACCCGGCCGCCCGGTTGCGGTCGGCGAACAGCCGCAGCGGCAGCATCGGGTGCCCGACCCGCGTCTGCGACCACACGAACGCCACCACCAGCACGCCACCGGCCACCAGTGACCACACCGCCGACGCGGCGTCCCACCCGGTCTCGGCGGCCCGGATGAACCCGAACACCAGCGCTCCCACGCCGGACGTGGCGAGCACCGCGCCGGCCAGGTCCAGCCGGGCGGGCTGCCGCCCGGGTTCGGCGATGTACCGCCGGCCGAACGCGAGCACGACCACCCCGAACGGCACGTTGATGAACATGACCGACCGCCACGTCAGCCATTCGGTCAGCAGGCCGCCGAGGATCAGTCCCACGGCGAACCCGGACGACGCCATCGCGGAGAACAACGACAGCGCCCGCACCCGTGCCCGCTGGTCGGCGAACGTGCTGGTGATCAACGCGATCGTGCTCGGACCGGCGGCCGCGGCACCGAGTCCCTGGACGATCCTGGCCGCGATCAGCAGCCCGGCCGAGTCGGCGAGCCCGCCCGCGAGCGAGGCCACGGTGAACACCGCGACCCCGATCAGGAACACGCGCCGCCGCCCGAACAGGTCGCCGAGCCGCCCGCCCAGCAGCAGCAACCCGCCGAACACCAGCGTGTACGCGTTCATCACCCACGACAGCCCGGCGGGCGTGAAGCCGAGGTCGGCGCGGATGCGGGGGAGCGCCACGTTCATCACGGTCACGTCGAGCATGAGCATGAGCTGGCACGTGAGGATCAGTGCCAGCGCGATCCCCGGCCTGGCCGCGACGGGCCGGGCCATGGTGTGAGCGGTCAAGGAACACCCCTAAGTGGAGATAGTCTCCGTTTGGACCGCGTTAGCATATGGAGAACGTCTCCGGCTGCGCAAGATTATCCGGAGAAAGTCTCCGGATGGAAGGGTCGGGCACCGATGCGCGCCGACGCACGCCGCAACTACGAGCGGATCGTGGCGACCGCGCGCGAGGTGTTCCATGAGCACGGCGTGACCGCGCCGCTGGACGACGTCGTCAAACGCGCGGGAGTCGGCGCGGGCACCCTCTACCGGCACTTCCCGACCAGGGAGGTCCTCGTCGAGGCCGTCTACCGCAGCGAGATCGAGGAGATCGCGGAGCAGGCGTACGCGCTGGCCGGGGAGCTGTCCGCCGAGGACGCCGTCCGCGAGTGGTTCCGGGAGCTGATCCGCTTCCACATCGAGCGGTCCGGTCTGGCCTTCGCGCTGAAGGCGGTGATCGACGAGGACTCGGAGACCTTCCTGTACTGCAAGCAGAAGCTGCGGGACGCGGCATGGGCGTTGCTGGAGCCCGCGCAGGCCGTCGGCGCGGTGCGTCCCGACCTGGAACCCGTGGACCTGATGCGGCTCTCGCACGGCATCGGGGCAGCCGCGAGGTTCGCGGACGAGGCGAGCAGGGACCGGATGCTGTCGGTCCTGATGGAGGGGTTGAAGCCGTGAGGTTCTTTCGCCGCAAGGAGACGCCCCGCGTCGAGCGGCCGGATCCGGAGACGCTGGCGGAGCGGTTCTGGTGCGGCTGGTACGAGCTGCTGCCCGAGGTCGCCGCCGCGCTGGGGGACCGCGAGCCGCAGCGGGTCGAGAACCAGCTGTGCGACCTCGTCGCGGACCTGCACCCCAACCTGCACTTCTCGCTCGAACGCGGCCAGAAGGCGATCTACGCGCTGGTGCTGAGCGGGCAGGAGGACCCGCGACTGCGTCCCTACACCGACGCCTGGCGCGCGGCGGCCCCCGCCGACGACGCGATCTGGGAGTATCACGACTCGGTCCCGCCGGTCCCGGACCCGACACAGGTCACGGTCAACCTCGGCGCCCACCGCGTCCCGCTGAAGGACGTCCGCGTGGTCGCGCAAGTCGACGGGGACGTGGTCGACGTGGCCGTCTACCACCCGGAGATGGCCGCACTCGACCAGGCGGCCCGCGAGGCGATGACCTACCTCCCGCTCGACGCGGCGCTGGGGGAGCGGCTCGCGGCACGGCGGCTGCGGCGGGTGGAGACGGCGACGACCGAGCCGGCGGACACGATCGGGTTACTCGAACTCCGGACGCTCGTGCGGGGCCTCGACGGGCCCGAAAATGTCGGTCGTCGCGACTAGTCTGCCCTTGTGACCAGTGCAGACGAGACTGTGAAGGCCGAAGGCGTCGAGGACGTGCCGACCGAGGTGCGGGAGCGCCACGGGGCGCTGTCCGAGGAGATCGACGGGCACCGCTTCCGCTACTACGTGCTCGACTCGCCGACCATCTCCGACGGTGAGTTCGACGCGTTGTGGCACGAGCTGCTCGCCATCGAGGAGGCCCATCCGGGGCTGGTCACGCCGGAGTCGCCGAGTCAGCAGGTGGGCGGCACGTTCTCCACGGAGTTCAGGGCCGTCGACCACCTGGAGCGGATGCTCAGTCTCGACAACACCTTCGACGCCGACGAGCTGGGCGCGTGGGTGGACCGGGTCGAGAAGGAGCTTGGCGAGACCTCGTACCTGTGCGAGCTGAAGATCGACGGCCTCGCCATCAACCTGCTCTACGAGAACGGCCGCCTGGTCCGCGGCCTGACCCGTGGCGACGGCCGCACCGGTGAGGACGTCACGCTCAACATCCGCACCCTCGACGACGTGCCGGTCCAGCTCACCGGCACCGACGAGTTCCCGGTGCCCAGGCGCGTCGAGGTCCGCGGTGAGGTGTACTTCCGCGTCGAGGACTTCACGGAGCTGAACGCCAAGCTCGTCGAGGCGGGCAAGCCCGCGTTCGCCAACCCGCGCAACACGGCGGCGGGTTCGTTGCGGCAGAAGGATCCCAAGGTCACCGCGAGCCGCAGGCTCAGGCTGATCTGCCACGGCCTTGGCAAGCGCGACGGCTTCGAACCGGCGCGGCAGTCGCAGGCCTACCAGGCGCTCGCGGCGTGGGGCCTGCCGGTCTCCTCGCACACCAAGGTGATCTCCGACCGGGCCGAGCTGTTCGCCCACATCGAGTACTGGGGCGCGCACCGCCACGACGTCGACCACGAGATCGACGGCATCGTGATCAAGGTCGACGAGGTCGCCAGGCAGCGCAGGCTCGGCGCCACGTCACGGGCGCCGCGCTGGGCCATCGCCTACAAGTACCCGCCGGAGGAGGCCACCACGAAGCTCCTCGACATCAGGGTCAACGTCGGCCGCACCGGCCGGGTCACGCCGTACGCGGTGATGGAGCCGGTGAAGGTCGCCGGTTCCACGGTCGAGATGGCCACGCTGCACAACGCGAGCGAGGTCAGGCGCAAGGGCGTGTGGATCGGCGACCGCGTGGTGATCCGCAAGGCCGGTGACGTGATCCCCGAGGTGCTCGGCCCGGTGACCGACGCCCGCCCGGACGACGCCTACGAGTTCGAGATGCCCGCGACGTGCCCGTCCTGCGGCACCACCCTGGCGTACGAGAAGGAGGGCGACGCCGACATCCGCTGCCCCAACGCGCGGTACTGCCCAGGGCAGCGCAAGGAACGTCTCTCCTACATCGCGGGCCGCTCGGCACTCGACATCGAGGTCCTGGGCTACGAGGCCGCCGCCGCGCTGGTCGACTCGGGTGTGCTGGCCGACGAGGGCGACCTGTTCGACCTCGACGAGGAGAAGCTGCTGGCCGTCGAGCTGTTCCGCACGAAGGCGGGCACGTTGTCGGCCAACGGCCAGAAGCTGTTGCAGAACCTGGACACCGTCAAGGAACGCCCGCTGTGGCGGATCCTGGTGGCGCTGTCGATCCGGCACGTCGGCCCGACCGCCGCCCGCGCGCTGGCGCTGGAGTTCGGTTCCCTGCCCCGCATCATGAACGCCTCCGAAGAGGAGCTCGCGGAGGCCGAGGGGGTCGGCCCGACGATCGTGACCGCGCTGCGGGAGTGGTTCGCGACCGACTGGCGCCGCGAGATCGTCGAGAAGTGGCAGCGCTCCGGTGTGCGGATGGAGGAGGAGCGCGACGAGTCGATCGTGCGCAACCTGGAGGGCATGTCGATCGTGGTGACGGGCAGCCTGCAGACCTTCTCCCGTGACGAGGCCAAGGAAGCGATCATGGCCCGCGGCGGCAAGGCGTCTGGTTCGGTGTCGAAGAAGACGGCGTTCGTCGTGGTCGGCGACGCGCCGGGGTCCAAGCACGACAAGGCCGTGCAGCTCAAGGTCCCGGTGCTGGACGAGGACGGTTTCCGCGTCCTGCTCGAACAGGGCCCGGACGCGGCGCGGGAAGTGGCACAGGTGGGAGACGGCACGGATGAGTGAGGTGACGATCCGCCCGGTCCGCGAGGACGAGCTGGGTGCGGTCGGTGAGCTGACGATCAACGCCTACCACGCGGACGGGTACGAGACCTCGGGCCCGTACGCGCTCAAGCTCGCGGACGCGCGCCCGCGTGCGGAGGAGGCGGAGCTGCTGGTGGCGGTGGACGACACGGGGGCCGTGCTCGGCACGGTCACCGTCGCGCCGCCCGGTTCGCCGTGGGCACAGGTCGCGGCGCCGGACGAGCTGGAGTTCCGGATGCTGGCGGTGTCCCCGGCGGCCAGGGGGAGGGGAGTGGGAGAGGCCCTGACCCGGCGCGTGGTCGAACGGGCCGAGGAGCTGGGGCTGCGTGCCGTCACGTTGAGCAGTTCGCAGGAGATGGTCGCGGCACACCGGTTGTACGAGCGACTGGGGTTCCGCCGCACGCCGGAGGCCGACTGGAGCCCGGTGCCCGGCGTCGAGCTGGTCACCTATCGGCTGGACCTGTAGTTTCCAGGTCGGCGATCGCCTTGGCGCCCAAGGAGATCACCTGTGCGAGGTTCTGGCGGTTGAGGACCAGCACGTAGTCGTCGTCCTGACCGAAGAACAGCGTCGCCTTGTCGTTGAGCCGGTCGGTTTCGTAGTGCATCGGGCCCCGCGCGGTCATCTCGACCCACGACTCCACCGACACGCCGGACTGCTTGTACAGCGCCACGAGTGGCACCTCCCTAGAGTTGGCATTACTGTCACCCAAGACCGAAGATAGGGTGACAGTAATGCCGACGCAAGTCGCGATCGGGTGAATCAGGGGAGGTCGTCGTGGGCGTGGCGCGTCCGACGTTCGAGCGCAGGCAGCTGGGGTTGACGCTGCGCAGGTTGCGGGACCAGGCGGGCAAGCCGCAGCAGGTGGCGGCGGACCTGCTGGAGAAGACGCGGACGCGGATCGTGCAGTTGGAGGACGGGACGGCGACCGTCAGCCAGGAGGAACTGGTCAAGCTGCTCGACTGCTACGGCGTGACCGGCGACGAACGCGTGACGGTGCTCGAACTGGGCGCCCAGGCGAGGCGCCGCCAGAAGCGCCGCGTACACGTGGACCACCTTCCCGATGCCTACCAACGTTTCGCGGACCTCGAAGCCAGCGCCTCGGAGATCAACTGGTTCGAGACGGGCATCATCCCCGGCCTACTCCAGTCCCCGAGCTACATGCGCGCGGTCTTCGCCGAGTGCGAAGGCGTGTGGTGGGACGAGAACGACTCGCAAGGGCATGACCGTCTGGCCTATCGTCTCGAACGGCAGACGAGGTTGCTCGAATCGGACGAGCGGCGCATCTTCCGTTTCGTGGTCACACAGGATGCGCTCCGCGCGAATCTTGGCTCGCCGGAAGTCATGGAGGAGCAACGGAGCCACCTGCTGGCGCTCCTCGACGCGCATCGGGATCTCACCGTTCGCGTGCTGCCCAACGACGCCTACCCCAACCCGGCGCGTGGCCGAGGACTGTGGATCTTCGGTTTCGGGGATCGGGCCGCGCCGGTCGGCTATTCGCCAGCCGCCCACGGGCCTTCGGCCTATCACGACGACGAGGCCGACACCTCCCGTATGCTGCGAGCGTTCTACCGGATCTGGGAGCAGTCGCTGAGTCGTAGCGAGTCCCGCCGGGCGATTGAGGGCATCGCGAAGGAGTAGCGGGTGCGAGACACCGGTTGGTTCAAGAGCACTCGCAGCGGGGGCAACGACGAGGGGTGCGTCGAGGTCCGGCTAACCGAGATCTCGGTGGGAGTCCGCGACTCCAAGAACGCAACCGGCCCGACCTTCCGGTTCACACCGCTTGAGTGGCAAACCTTCATCACCGCCACCCAAAAAAACCACTTCACCACACAGCGCTAACCCACCCCACACACCACCCCCGCCGCGAGTCCCGCGTTCGGAACCCGCGAGTCCCGCGTTCGGAACCCGCGAGTCCCCCGTTCGGAACTCGCGAGTTCCCCGTTCGGAACTCGTGAGTTGACGTTTCGGGTTGAACGGCGCTGGACGCGAACGGGCGACTCGCGGGTCCTGAACGGGGAACTCGCGGGTCCTGAACCGGGGACTCGCGGGTCCTGAACCGGGGACTCGCGGGTCCTGAACCGGGGACTCGCGGGTCCTGAACGGGGAACTCGCGGGTCCTGAACCGGGGACTCGCGGGTCCTGAACCGGGGACTCGCGGATTCTGAATCGGGGACTCGCGGGTTCTGAACCGGGGACTCGCGGGTTGAGTGGGGGGTGGGGGTTAGCCGGAGAGGACTACCGCGACTATGCCTGCCAGGTGGGCCAGGCGGGCTACTTCTGCTGCTCGGAACTGGGGGCCGCCTGGGCGGCCTACCAGGAGTACTCGTTCTGGTTTGCCCAGTGGGGTCGCGGCCAGTTCGGTGCCCAGTTCCTTCCAGGTCTCCGGCACCCACGCCTCCTCGCCGTCGAGCACGGTCGCGCGGCCCAGCGGCAGGAACGGCAGGTCGAGGGTCTTGAGCTGGGGTGCCGCCGTGGACGCGGTGAGCGTCCGCGCGGCGCCGGCCTCCGGGCCGACGACCATGGCCCAGCCCGCACGGATGATCCGCGGCACGCCCTCGGTGAAGATGGTCAGCCCCTCGTCCGGCTGGGCCGCCACCTCCTCGACCAGCTCCAGCTCACGGTGCGTGTCCAGCACGCCGGCATACGGTCGCACAGCGTCGACCTCGACGTCGTTGACCGATTCAGCCGCGGTGATCAGCACGTCCGGAAGGCGCCCCTTCGGCAGCTCGACGACCAGGTCGTCGATCGCCGAGCCGTTGTTCCGCTCCACGACGTCCACGGACAGGATGTCGGCCCCGATCGCTCCGAGAGCGGTCGCGACCGCCCCGAGCGCCCCCGGAACGTCCGGGAGCTGAACCCGGATCAGGAAGGACAAGGCGAACGCCTCCCGCTTGCGTAGGTGTCGATCTCGTGCCGGCCGACGATTGTCGCAGACGCCGAGATGTCGCTGGGCCCGCCGTCCACACCCCGGGACGCGCGTGCATGTGACCAGCTTGCCACCCGATAACCCGTTCGTGTGCCCATCAAGCCCGCAAATAGACTCGCTCCACACATCGAAGACGACTACTCAGGAGTTCGTCCCGTGCCCAACATCTCCCGCGACGAGGTGGCTCACCTCGCTCGCCTGGCCAGGCTGGCCGTCACCGACGACGAACTGGACACGTTCGCAGGCCAGCTGGACGTGATCCTCCAGTCGGTGGCGCGTGTCGGCGAGGTGGCGGCCGAGGACATCCCGCCCACCTCGCACGCCGTGCCGCTCACCAACGTGTTCCGTGCCGACCTCGTGCGGCCCGGCCTCACACAGCAGCAGGCGCTGGCCGGGGCACCCGCCGCCGAGGAAGGACGTTTCCGGGTGCCGAGGATTCTGGGGGAAGAGGCATGAGCGACCTCACGAAGCTGACCGCCGCCGAGCTGGCCGAGAAGATCCAGAAGAAAGAGGTCTCCTCGGTCGAGGTCACGCGGGCGCACCTGGACCGGATCGCCGCGGTCGACAAGACCGTCAACGCGTTCCTGCACGTCGACACCGAGCGGGCGCTGTCCGCGGCCCGCGCGGTCGACGAGGACGTGGCCGCCGGGCGGGAGCCCGCGTCGCCGCTCGCCGGCGTGCCGCTGGCGCTGAAGGACGTCTTCACGATGGAGGGCGCGCCCACGACCTGCGGGTCGAAGATCCTCGAGGGCTGGTCGCCGCCGTACGACGCGACCGTCACCCGCAAGCTCCTCGAAGCCGGTGTGGTGATCCTCGGCAAGACCAACATGGACGAGTTCGCCATGGGCTCCTCCACCGAGAACTCCGCGTTCGGCCCCACCCGCAACCCGTGGGACCTCGACCGCATCCCCGGCGGCTCCGGCGGCGGCTCGTCCGCCTCCCTCGCCGCGTTCGAGGCACCGCTCGCCATCGGCACCGACACCGGCGGCTCGATCCGCCAGCCCGCGTCGGTCACCGGCACGGTCGGCGTCAAGCCCACCTACGGCGGCGTCTCCCGGTACGGCCTCGTCGCGTTCTCCTCCTCGCTGGACCAGGGCGGCCCCTGCGCACGGACCGTGCTCGACGCGGCGCTGCTGCACGAGGTGATCGGCGGGCACGACCCGCTCGACTCGACGTCCATCGACGCGCCCGTCCCGTCGGTCGTCGCCGCCGCCCGCGAGGGCGCCAACGGCGACCTGTCCGGTGTGCGGATCGGCATCGTCAAGGAGTTCCAGGGCGAGGGCTACCAGGCCGGGGTCACCGCCGCGTTCCTGGCCGCGGTCGAGGCGCTCAAGGGGCTCGGCGCGGAGGTCGTCGAGGTGTCCTGCCCGAACTTCGACTACGCGCTGCCCGCGTACTACCTGATCGCGCCGAGCGAGGCGTCGTCGAACCTCGCCCGGTTCGACGCGATGCGCTACGGCCTGCGGGTCGGCGACGACAGCGCGAACAGCGCCGAGCAGGTCATGGCGCTCACCCGTGAGGCCGGGTTCGGCGCGGAGGTCAAGCGGCGCATCATGATCGGCACCTACGCGCTGTCGTCCGGCTACTACGACGCCTACTACGGCCAGGCGCAGAAGGTCCGCACGCTGATCACGCGCGACTTCGAGAAGGCGTTCGAGACCGTCGACGTGCTGATCTCGCCGACCACGCCGACCACCGCGTTCCGCATCGGCGAGCGCGTGGACGACCCGATGGCCATGTACCTCGCCGACCTGTGCACCATCCCGGCGAACATGGCGGGCACGCCCGCCATGAGTGTCCCGGCCGGACTGTCCGACGAGGACGGTCTGCCGGTCGGTCTGCAGGTGATGGCGCCCGCGCTGGCCGAGCAGCGCATGTACCGGGTCGCGGCGGCCTACGAGGCCGCCCGCGACGCCGCGTCGGGCGGCAAGCTGATCAACCGCGTCCCCGAGCTGGAGGCATGATGACCGTCGCGACCGTCCTCGACTACGACGAGGTCATCGAGCGCTTCGACCCGGTGCTCGGCCTCGAGGTGCACGTCGAGCTGAACACGCACACCAAGATGTTCTGCGGCTGCCCGACCGCGTTCGGCGCGGAACCCAACACGCAGGTGTGCCCGACCTGCCTCGGCATGCCCGGCTCGCTGCCGGTGGTGAACGGGGCCGCCGTCGAGTCGGCCATCCGCATCGGTCTCGCGCTGAACTGCGAGATCGCGCCGTGGTGCCGCTTCGCGCGGAAGAACTACTTCTACCCGGACATGCCGAAGAACTTCCAGACCTCGCAGTACGACGAGCCGATCGCGTTCGACGGCTCGCTCGCGATCACGCTGGACGACGGCACGGTCATCGACGTCGGCATCGAGCGCGCGCACATGGAGGAGGACACCGGCAAGTCGCTGCACGTCGGTGGCGCCACCGGCCGCATCCACGGCGCCGACCACTCGCTGCTGGACTACAACCGCGCGGGTGTGCCGCTGATCGAGATCGTCACCAAGCCGATCGAGGGCACGGGTGCGCGGGCGCCGGAGGTGGCGCGCGCGTACGTGACGGCGCTGCGTGACCTGCTGCGGGCGCTTGGCGTGTCGGACGTGCGCATGGACCAGGGGTCGCTGCGCTGTGACGCGAACGTGTCGCTGATGGCCAAGGACGCCAAGGAGTTCGGCACCCGCACCGAGACCAAGAACGTCAACTCGCTGCGCAGTGTCGAGCGCGCGGTGCGGTACGAGATGACGCGCCAGGCCGCGATCCTGGTCGAGGGCGGGTCGATCCTGCAGGAGACGCGCCACTTCCAGGAGGACACCGGCACGACGTCCGCGGGCCGCCGCAAGGAGACCTCGGAGGACTACCGGTACTTCCCGGAGCCCGACCTGGTGCCGATCGCGCCGTCGGCGGAGTGGGTGGAGAAGCTGCGGGCGACGCTGCCGGAGATGCCGTGGGAGCGCCGCAGGCGCATCCAGGCCGACTGGCAGCTGACCGACCTGGAGCTGCGTGACCTGGTCAACGCGGGCGCGGTGGACCTGATCGCGGCGACCGTCGACGCGGGCGCGTCGCCGGCCGAGGCCCGTGCCTGGTGGGTGAGCTTCCTCGCGCAGGAGGCGAACGCGCGCGGCATCGAGCTGGCGGCGCTGCCGATCACGCCCGCGCAGGTGGCGCGGGTCTCGGCGCTCGTGGCCGAGGGCAAGCTGACGAACAAGCTGGCCCGCGAGGTCATCACCGGTGTGCTGGCCGGTGCGGGCGAGCCGGACGAGATCGTCGAGAAGCGCGGCCTCGCGGTCGTGTCCGACGACAGCTCCCTGTACGCCGCGGTCGACGAGGCACTGGCCGCGCAGCCGGACGTGGCGGACAAGATCCGCGGCGGCAAGGTCGCCGCGGCGGGCGCGATCGTCGGCGCGGTCATGAAGGCCACGAAGGGCCAGGCCGACGCGAAGCGCGTGCGTGAGCTGATCCTGGAGCGCTGCAAGTAGCGCCCGCCGTTCCTGCCATGACGGCCAGGTTCGGCGTCCTCGGTCCGCTGCAGGTCACCGGCCACGACGGCCGGTGGCTGCGCCTGCGCGGGCAACGGCAGCGGGCGCTGCTCGCGATGCTGTTGTTCAACGCGAACGAACGCGTGCCGACGGACCGGCTCGTCGACGCGCTGTGGCCGGGGGTCCCGCCGAAGTCCTACGCGTCGAACCTGCACACCTATGTGTCCCGGCTCCGGGACCGGCTCGGTGACACGCTCATCGACCACGCCGGTCCCGGCTACCGGCTGCGCGTCGACGACGCGGACCTTGACCTGCTCACGTTCCGCACGGCAGGCGAGTCCGGGCGGGCCGCGCTCGCGGCCGGTGACGCCGAGACCGCCGCGGGGCACCTGCGGCGCGCGCTGGCCCAGTGGCGGGACCGCCCGCTCGCCGACCTCGCGCTGCCCGCGCTCGACGCGGAGGTGGCGCGGCTGGAGATCGAGCGGCTGACCGTCTTCGAGGACTGGGTGGCCGCGGAGCTGGCGGTGGGCCGCCACGCCGCGCTGCTCGGTGAGCTGCAGGCCGCGGTGGCGGAGCACCCGTTGCGGGAACGGCTCGTCGGGCAGCTCATGCGGGCGTTGCGGCGGTCCGGGCGGCAGGCCGACGCGCTCGCCGCGTACCGCACCGCCCGCGCCACGCTCGTCGAGGAGACCGGGCTCGAACCCGGTGCCGAACTGCGGGCGGTGCACGCGGAGATCCTGCGTGGCGATGACGATCCCGCCGACGATCCCGCCGACGAGTGGCCGATCCGGCAGCTGCCCGCCGACCTCCGCGTGTTCACCGGCCGCGACCACGCCGTGGACGAGCTGACCGCGCTGCTCACCGGACCCGACGGGCTGCCGGTCGTGCTGACCGGCGAACCGGGGGTCGGCAAGAGCGCGCTCGCCGTCCGCGTCGCGCACCGCCTGCGGCCCGCGTTCCCCGACGGCCAGCTCTACGCCCACCTCGCGGGCGCCACCGCGCCCCGCCCGGTCGACGACGTGCTCACCGACCTGCTGCGCAGCCTCGGCGTGACCGGCCCCGGCATCCCCGACGACGTGCACGCCAAGGCCGCGGTCCTGCGCAGCCGTCTCGCCGACCGCCGCGTGCTGCTCGTGCTCGACGACGCCGCCGACCCCGGCCAGGTCCGCCCGCTGCTGCCCGGCACCCCCAGCACCGCGGTGCTGGTCACCAGCAGGCGCAGGCTGAGCGGTCTCCTCAACGCGCACCGGGTGACGGTCGGCTCGCTCACCGACGCGGAGGCGCTCGACCTGCTCGCCACGATCGCGGGCCCGCGCGTGCCCGCCGACCAGGACGGCGCGCGCCGCATCGCCGCCGCGTGCGGCAACCTGCCGCTGGCGCTGCGCATCGCGGGCACCCGCCTCGCGCTGCGGCCGCAGCTGCGGCTCAGCACGCTCGCCGACCGCCTCGAGGACGAACGCCGCCGCCTCGACGAGCTGTCCGTCAGCGACCTGCAGGTCCGCGCCGGTCTCGCGCTGAGCTACGCGGCGCTGACCGAACCGGCGCGGGCCACGTTCCGGCTGATCGGCGCGGCCGCTACCACCAACGTGCCCGCGTGGGCGATCACCGTGCTGCAGGACGGGGTGGCGGGGGAGGACGCCGTCGACGAGCTGGTCGAGTCGAGCCTGCTGCAGCCCGCGGCCGACGACGCGTGCGGTGAGCCGCGCTACGAGATCCACGACCTGGTGCTGACGTTCGCCCGTGAACGGCTGCTCGCCGACGACGGCGCCGCCGGGTGCGACCGCGCGGCGGCGCGGCTGCTGGACGCGATCCTCGCGCTGGCGGACCGGCTGGGCCAGGACCTGCCGAGGGTGTTCCCGGCGCTGGCGGTCGACGAGCCGGTGCCCGCACCGCAGTTGCCGGAGGAGAGCCTGGTCCGCTACGCGGCCGACCCGGTCGGCTGGTTCGCGATCGAACGCACGTCGCTGGTGGCGGGCATCGGGCTGCTGACCGGCATCGGCATGCACCGGCGCGCGGCGCGGATCTTCGAGCGGCTCGCGCGGTACCTGTGGCCGCAGGGGTCCTACGCCGACCTGCGGGCCTGCGCGTCGGCGCTCGCCGAGGCGGGCCGCGCGGCAGGCGACGAGCGGGTCGAGGTGTGGGCGGAGGCCGTGCACGCGCGCGTGCTGCACGTGCGGGGCCGCTACGCCGACGCGGTGGAGAAGTACCGCTGGTGCGCCGACCGGCTCGGGGCCGACCGGCACGCGCTCGCGTGGGTGCTGACCAACCTCGCCGACTGCCTCACCGGTCTCGGGATGCCGGAGGAGGCCCTCGGGCTGACCGACCGCGCGGCGGCACTGTCCACGGAGGAGGCGGTCGCGGCGGCGCGGTCGGCGGCGCTGAACCGGCTGGGGCGTCCCGCCGAGTCGGTCCGGGTGGACACGGAGGCGCTCGCGGTGGCCCGGCGGTCGGCCGAGCCGAGGGCCGTGGCGGGCGCGTTGCAGAGCCTGTCGTGGAGCCTCGCGCTGACCGGGGAGCTGGACCGGGCAGCGACCGCGGCGCGGGAAGCGGTGGCGCTGCTGCGGGGCACGACGGCCCGCCGTGCGCTGGCGCGGGCACTGCGCACGCTGGGCGCGGTCCAGGCGGGGCGTGGGGAACGGGCCGGTGCGCTGGCGGCGTTCGCGGAGTGCCGCGCGATCGCGGAGGAGATCAACGAGGCGCCGAGGGTGCTGTCCAGCAGGAGGGCGATCGCGGCGGGCTGGGTCGGCGACGGCCGCGCCGGCGAGGCGGTGGCGGAGCTGCGTGCGTGTGTCGCCGCGTACCGCGAGATGGGTTCGGCGTCCTCCACGGCGATCACGCTGCGGCTGCTGGCCGCCGCGCACGACGCCGTCGGCGAACCGGACGCCGCGGAGAAGGCGCGTGCGGAGGCCGACCTGACGGCCGACCCCCGCGACAGCAACGCGCGCGCCCTCACGGCGTTGCTCATGAACCTCACCAGGGTGCCGGGCCCCTCGCTCTCGGCACACTGAGCGGGGTCAGGTGAGCACGAACGCGACACCCCTCGCATCGCGGTGATCACCCCAGCGGGAGCAGGCTAGGGAACCCCGCCACACGGAGCGCACACAGAACGGGTGCGGCTGTCCCCACCACACAGGCCCGGACCGGTCCCGGCGTCAGTCCGGGCCGCCGCCCCCGCCGCCGTCCGGCGGCACGACCACGACCGCGCGGTCGTCGCTCGACACCGGGGCGCCGCCCTCCTTGTTGACCGTGCCCA
Source organism: Actinophytocola glycyrrhizae (assembly GCF_042653545.1). NCBI lineage: Bacteria > Bacillati > Actinomycetota > Actinomycetes > Pseudonocardiales > Pseudonocardiaceae > Actinophytocola > Actinophytocola glycyrrhizae. The sequence continues at coordinate 487,138 of NZ_JBHSIS010000010.1, read as the reverse complement.
CCACCGACACTTGCTCGTTCACGGCGTCCATCCCGCCGAGCCTGCCGAAACCCTTGTCCTCCTCGAACGAGATCTGCGGCTTGCCTGCGAACGACCCGTCCGGCGCGAGCGGCAGCAGCTGCGCGTTGCCCGCCGTCGACATCACGACCAGCACCCCGGTCCCGGTCGCCGCGCACCCGGCGACACCGGGCCGGTCCGGCCAGGTCCACGCCGGCACCGACAGCGGCTTGCCGGGCTCCAGCTTGTACAGCACGTCCTGCGTGGCGGCCCGGTCCGTCACCCACGTGCCGGAACCGTCGAACGGCGCGCACAGCCCGCCAGGGGCCCGCAGACCGCTCGCCACCACCATCGACCCCGGCGTCGGGTTGCCCTCGGCGGGCCGGCCGGTGGCGTCGAACCGCAGCACCTTGCCCGCGAGCGAGTTCAGGTCGCCGGTCAGGTTCACGTTGCCCGCGTCACCCGTGGCCAGCAGCAACGCGCCCTGGCGGTCGAGCGCGAGCGCGCCCCGGTTGTTGGTCGCGCCGCGCGGGATGCCGGTGATGATCGGCTTGGGCACGTCACCAGGCGCGATCCGGACCACGCGGTTGTCGGTCGGGGTCGTCACGTACGCGAAGATCAGCTGGTCCTCTGCGTAGGTGGGGGAGAGGGCGAGCCCGGTGAGGCCGCCGTCGGTGCTCCCGTCCACCGGCACCGTCGCCACCAGCTGCGGTTCGGTGTTGGGCTTGACCCGCAGGATCCGTCCGGTGCGCCGCTCACCGACCAGCGCGGTCGGCTCCCGGCCGTCGCCGGGCAGCGCGGCGACCGCGCTCACCGTGTCCATGCAGGTGCCGATGACCGCCGGGTTGTAGTCGGTGCAGCCATCGGGCGGCGGGATCTCGCTCGGCCTGGCGCCACCGCCGCCACCGGGCACGTCGGGCTGCCCCTCGCCAGGGACCTGCGGTTCCGGCCCGCCCTGCGGGGTGAGCTGCTCCTGTGGCCGCCAGCTCTCCGGCGGCGGCTGGTCCGTGAACGTTGCGCACCCCGCTGTCAGCAGGACGCCACCCAGCACGCCCGCCACCAGCACACGCGACCTCAAGGACATGCGTCCACGCTAGGGTCCCGCCCGTGAACCTCGGGTAAGTAGGGTGCCGGACGTGACGATCACCGTGCTGGTGCCCGACGAGGCCGGCGTGACCGCGCTGACCGGCGTGAACGGTCTCGACGTGGTCCGCTACGACACCGCTGCCGCGTTGCCGGGGAACGCCGAGGTGCTGGTGCCCGGGTTCCTCACGCGGGCCGAGCCGGAGGCCTTCGTCGCGGCCCTGCCGAACCTGCGGCTCGTCCAGCTGCTCACCGCGGGTGCTGAGGGCTGGATCGGCCGGGTGCCCGAACACGTCATGCTGTCGGTCGCGCGGGGTGCGCACGGCGGCAGCACCGCGGAGTGGGCGCTCGCCACGTTGCTCGCCGTGTACCGGGACCTGATCCCGTTCGAGCGCGAGCGGACGGCCCACCGGTGGGGCCGCAGGCCGACCGAGACGCTGATCGACAAGAAGGTGCTGGTCATCGGCGCCGGTGACCTGGGGACACAGCTGAAACGCAGGCTGGAAGCGTGCGACGCGACGACCACCCTCGTCGGCACCAGGGCGCGGGAGGGCGTGCACGGCTTCGACGAGGTGCCGGAGCTGCTGGCGGCGCACGACGCGGTGGTGCTGATGGTCCCGCTCACGCCCGCCACCGAAGGGATGGTCGACGCGGCGTTCCTGTCCATGATGCGGGACGGCGCGGTGCTCGTGAACGCGGCGCGGGGCCGGGTCGTCGACACCGGCGCCCTGGTCGCCGAGCTGGCGCGCGGCAGGCTGCGTGCCGCGCTGGACGTGACCGAACCGGAGCCGCCGCCCGCGGACCACCCGCTGTGGACGTTGCCGAACGTCCTGCTCACCCCGCATGTCGCGGCGAGTGTCGAGGGCTACGAGCGGCGCGCGTACGAGGTGGTCGCGCAGGAGATCGCCAGGTACGCGGCGGGGGAGCGGCCACACAATCTCGTACGGGGCGACTACTGATCGCGAGATCACCGGGCCACCCGTTCGGCCGATGCCTTACCCTCCGCTGGGTGAGTACTGAAGACGACCGGGGCTACTACACCACCGGCGACTCCTCGTCCACGACCCAGAGCTTCGGCCGGCCCGCGGGCACCAGCTCGTCGTCCATGTTCGATGACGACGACGCGTACGCGAGCGCGCCGACCACCGACTTCTCCAGCTTCGACGACGAGTCGCCGCAGGCGGCCTCCGCGCAGACAAGAAAGCCGGAGTGGCACCGCGGCCTGGACCTCGGGCTGCTGGTACTGCGGCTGGCGATCGGCGCCTTCTTCGTCGCGCACGGCACGGACAAGCTGTTCGGCTGGTTCAACGACGGCATGGGCATGGAAGCCACGAGGCAGATGCTCATCGGGTTCGGGTACACCGAGCCGGGCGCGCTCGCCCTGGTGGTCGCGCTGAGCGAGACGATCGGTGGTCTGCTGGTCGTCCTGGGCCTGTTCTTCCCGGCGGGTGCCGCCGCCCTGCTCGGCGTGATGGCCAACGTCATCGTCGTCAAGGGCGACTGGAACCTCTTCCTGGGCGACGTCGAGCTGGAGATGACGTACGCCGCCGCGGCGTTCGCCCTGCTGTTCGCAGGCCCCGGCCGGTTCGCGCTGGACCGGCACACGCACTGGTGGCGCAAGGCCCCGGTGTACGGCCTGGTCTTCCTGGTTCTGGCCGCGGGCCTGACCGTGGTCACGCTGGTCGTGTTCCGCTGAGATACTGGCGGGGTGCCATCAGCACTACCGGACGGTGACGTAGCTCCCCCGGACGGCGCGCTACCCGAAGAGGCCCTGGCCGGCCTGGGAAGGCGCCCGTTCGGGGTCTACGTGCACGTCCCCTTCTGTGCCACCCGCTGCGGCTACTGCGACTTCAACACCTACACGGCGGCTGAGCTGGCAACCAGCCCGGCGTCCCCCCGGTCCTGGCTGGACGCCGTCAGGGCCGAGCTGACCCTGGCCGCCGAAGTCCTGGGCGCGCCCCCACCCGCGGACACCGTCTTCGTGGGCGGCGGCACCCCCTCGCTCCTGGGTGCGGACGGCCTGCGGAACGTGCTGGACGCGGTCCGCGACACGGTGGGCCTGGCCCCGGACGCGGAAGTGACCACCGAGTCCAACCCGGAGTCCACGAACCAGGAGTTCTTCGCCGCCATCAGGGACGCCGGCTACACGAGGGTCTCCCTGGGCATGCAGTCGGCAGCCCCCCACGTGCTGAGGGTGCTGGACCGGACCCACACCCCGGGCAGGGCGACGACGGCGGCCCACGAAGCCCGCCGTGCGGGCTTCGACCACGTGAACCTGGACCTGATCTACGGCACCCCTGGCGAGACCGCGTCGGACCTGGCGGCGTCCCTGGACGCGGTACTGGAAGCGGGAGTCGACCACGTCTCGGCCTACGCGCTGATCGTGGAGGAAGGAACGGCGCTGGCCCGCAGGATCGGACGAGGTGACCTCCCCGCCCCGGAGGACGACACGCTGGCCGACCGCTACGAACAGACGGACACGGCGCTGGCGAAGGCGGGCCTGCACTGGTACGAGGTCTCGAACTGGGCAACGGAACCCACAGCGTGGTGCAGGCACAACCTGGGCTACTGGCACGGCGCGAACTGGTGGGGTGCTGGCCCCGGTGCGCACAGCCACGTCGGCGGCGTCCGCTGGTGGAACGTGAAACACCCGGCCCGCTACGCGGCGGAGCTGGCGAACGGCGGATCCCCGGCGGCGGCAAGGGAAACCCTGACGCCGCAGGACCGCCACCTGGAACGCGTGATGCTGGAACTCCGCCTGGTGGACGGCCTGCCGGTGGACGCACTGTCCGAGGAGGCCCAGAGGGAAGCGCGCCAGGCAGCGGAAGAAGGGTTGCTGGACAAGGACGCGCTGGCAGGCGTGCGGGGCCGCTTCGGCCGCTGTGTACTGACCTTCAGGGGCCGCCTGCTGGCCGACGCGGTGGTCCGCCGCCTGACCTGACCAGCTCCCGACGAATTCCGTAGCGCCCGACCACCGGCGTCGTTCCACGGCGACCAGCCGGCCGGGCATCTCGCCACGCGGTGTCTCCTCGGGTCGGCTTGTGCCGAAACTCGGCTCGGTCCGCTGACAACCTCGCCCGGCAGGCGGGTGTTAGTACGGGTGATTCCCACCACCTGACCGAACTGGAGCACCTATGAGTGACGCGGAGTTCACCGACTTCGTGACGCACCGCTCCCCCGCACTGCTGCGCACCGCATACCTGCTCTGCGGCGGCGACCACGCCGCGGCGGAGGACCTGCTGCAGGGGGTCCTCGAACGTGTCTTCCCCCGCTGGCGGCGGGTCCGGGACCATCCCGAACCCTACGTGCGGGCCGCACTCGCCAACGCGGCTGTCAACCGCTGGCGGCGAAAGGCCCGCCGAGTCACCGAGATGCCGCTGATCCGGGAAGGCCCGCAGTCGCGGACATCCGGGCCCGAACAGCGAGTGCTCGACCACGACTTCGTGGTGCGTGCGCTCGCGACGCTGCCGCCACGGATGCGGGCGGTGCTGGTTCTCCGTTTCCTGGACGACATGTCCGAAACGGACACAGCGGCCGCGTTGCGCTGCGGCGTCGGCACCGTGAAGAGCCAGACCTCCCGAGGACTCGCCCGGCTGCGCGAGCTGGTCGTCGAGTCCGAGACGACCGCCACGACGACCATGACGACCCACCGGAGCAGCTGACATGGACACCCGCGAGTTCGCCGACGCCCTACGCGAGGCCACCGCCGACCGCGTGCCACGAGAGGGCTTCGCCGAGGCCGTACTCAGCGGCAGCCGTCGCCGCCGCACCCGCAACCGGCTCACCGCGACGGCCGCGGTCACCGGCGTCGCCGCCGCCGTGGCGGCCGTCGTCCTCACCGTGCCGTCCCAGTCCTCCCTGCCACCCGGCGACTCGACTGCAGTTACGTCCCCACCGAAGCAGGACCTGCGGCTCACTCGGTCCGGCGGGGAGCTCATCGGGGACGCCGACCTCACCGGTCGAGCCGTCGACGCCTGGAACGCCGGCATGGCGGGCGCGCCGGTCAATCCGGACGGCGCACTGGACGACCGCCTCGGCGAGCCGCACGTGTACTGGGCCGGCGACACCCCGGTCGGCGACACCGTGATCGTCATGCAGATCGTTCGGCTGCCCGCTGACGAGAGGGTTCCGCCCGAGGAGCGTGGCCAGGAGGTCCTCGTCACCGGCATCGTCGCGACCGCGCCCGGGACCGATGAGCTCCGCCTGCTCGGCGCCCAGGACGACCCACGGGCCGGCCAGTTCCTCCTGCCCGACGACCGGACCGTGCTCGCCGTCACGTACGCGGGCATGTCCGGCACCGAGTACGAGAACATCGGGCTGTGGGCCTCCCCGGAGATCCGCTACGCCGAGGACGGCACCGCCGGCCGTGACTGGATCCCGGTCGCGATCGACGACGGCGTCGGCATCGGCACGCTGCCGTCGGGCACCAATCCGCTCAACGTACGCCTTGTCACCGGGCAGGAAGCGCCGTCGGCGCGAGTGGAGCAGAAGACCGGTGCGCACCTGCCGCTGCTGCGCACCGCCACCTACCCCGAGCCTGCACCCAGCCCACAGCCACACGGCCTTGAGTGGGAGGGCACGCTGGCCGTCGGCGAACCGCGGGACCTCGCCCCGCCGCCGTCGGACATCTTCGTCACCGCCATCCGCGACGACGGAATCCTGGACTCCGCCTCGTACACCGAGCAGCAGGCCAAGTGGACGGTCGTGGCTGGGACCGCCGGCGACGCGACCGTGATCCTCGGCGAGCACCAGGAGCTCGACCACCCGGCCTACCTGTACGCGGTCACGCTCGGACCGGACGAGAGGACCGTTGCCGGGGTCGAACGGGTGGCCGAGATCGACCGTGACCACGCCCTGCCTGTCGCGTACCAGCTGCCCGACGCGCAGGGCACCGTCATCGCGGCGCAGGGGAAGTCGCTGAGCTACCGTGCCTCGGCCGACGCGGCCTGGTCGACGCCCGTGGACGACGCTGCGCTGGTGCCGGCCGACGCCACACAGGTACGGGTCGGCAATGAGGTGATCGACCTGTAGGACCGGAACCGGTGCCTCCGCGAGTCCGCGGGGGCGCCGATTCACTTCCCGGTGGTCTGGTGCGGGAGGGGCTCAGCAGCAGTGCTCGCCCCGCCACGCCTCCCGGCCCTCCTTCACCGCGACGGCCGCGATGATCAGCGCGACGACCGGGTCGGCCCATGACCAGCCGAACAGGGAGTTGAGCACCAGCCCGACCAGCAGGACCCCCGACAGGTAGGTGCACAGGAGGGTCTGTTTCGAGTCCGCGACCGCACTTGCCGAACCCAGTTCCCGACCGGTGCGCCGTTGCGCGTAGGACAGGAACGGCATCACGACGAGCGACACGGCCGCCAGGACGATCCCGACCGTGGAGTGCTTGGCGTCCTCGGCGCCGAACAGGCTCCGTACCGACTCGACCGTGACGTAGGCGGCGAGCACGAAGAACGACACCGCGATGACCTTGAGCGCGGCCCGTTCCCGGCTCTCCGGGTCCCTGCCCGAGAACTGCCAGGCCACGGCGGCCGCCGACGCCACCTCGATGACCGAGTCCAGACCGAACCCGATCAACGCGGTGGAGGACGCCACGGTGCCTGCCGCGATCGCGACGACGGCCTCGATCACGTTGTAGGTGATCGTCGCCCCGACGAGCAGGCGAACGCGGCGCGACAGAACCGCCCGGCGGGCAGTGTCGAGCGTGGCCACGGCGACCGCCGCGCGTGGCGTGCAGCAGCCGTCGGCGCAGCCATCCGGCTCGACCGGCGACAGTTCGAGGCGTCGCGGCGTCTCCTCGCTCATCGCCGCGCGCTCGCCGGAGCCGGCTCGTCGTCCACGCACGGTTGCGCGGTGTCCACCGCCAGCACCACGTGGACCAGCTCGCGCAGAGCGCGGGCCAGGTGGGCGTCGGCGAGGGCGTAGTGGACCTGACGGCCCTCGTACGTGGCGACGACCAGCCCGCAACCACGCAGGCACGACAGGTGGTTGGACACGTTGGACCGCGTCAGGCCGAGATGGGTGGCGAGTTGTGCCGGGTAGCTCACCCCGTCGAGCAGGGCGACCAGGATGCGGCACCGCGTCGGGTCGGCGAGCGCTCGGCCGAGCCTGGCCAGCGCCGACTCCCGCGTCTCACACGTCAGCATGGGGGAAACAGTACAGCGGAGGCTGATATACAGCAATGGCTGAACAGTTCACCACTCCTGCACAATCGGTACCGTTCCTCGCGAAGGCTTCGAGCCGGGAGCCCTGTGCCTGACATCACAGCCCTGACAAGCTGGCGAGCGGTCGTGATCCAGACGATTGATCCTGCGTCGCCCGACGGGGCTGGGCCGATGCCCTGAAAGGCGCGTTCAGGGCGCCCAGCGCCCTGAACGCGCCTTTCAGGGCATTGCCAACGCCGTCCCTCTCACGGCACCAAAGCCAGGGCGCTCCGCGCCCAGGCCCGCGAAGCGGGCCCAGCCCACGCAAACCAGACGGTGGCGCAAGCCCACCACCGGGATGGCAGGTACACCGGGAGCCGCCCGGGCTCTGGATGGTTGAGCCGGACCGGTTCAACTGGGACGCCATTTGGTACCGGTTCGACCAGTACTCGCGCGCACCTCCGTAAACTCGTGGTGAAGACGGGAGGTGACCTCATGGCAAGCCAGGACGAGCGGCGGTTCGCGGTGCTGCGTGCGATCGTGGCGGACTATGTCTCCAGCCAGGAGCCGGTCGCCTCCAAGGCGATCGTCGAGCGGCACAACCTGGGCGTATCGAGTGCCACGGTGCGCAACGACATGGCCTCCCTCGAGGAGGACGGGTACATCGCGCAGCCGCACACCAGCGCGGGGCGCATCCCCACCGACAAGGGGTACCGGCTGTTCGTCGACCGGCTCACCGACGTCAAACCGCTGTCGGCGGCCGAGCGGCGGGCCATCCACTCCTTCCTCGAAGGGGCGATCGACCTCGACGACGTGATGCGGCGCAGCGTGCGGCTCCTCGCGCAGCTGACGCGGCAGGTCGCCGTCATCCAGTACCCGACGCTGACGCACTCGACGGTCCGGCACATCGAGCTGGTCCAGCTGACTCCCGCCAGGGTGATGCTGGTCCTGATCACCGACAACGGGCGCGTCGAGCAGCGGACCGTCGACCTCGGGGACGTGATCACCGAGGAGACGGTCTCGCGGTTGCGGAACATGCTGAACACCACGCTCGTTGACCATCCGTTGACGGAGGCCGCGGCCAAGGTCAGCGAGCTGCTCGAGGACGCGCCATCCGACCTGCGGGACGCGATGACGCGGCTGGCCACGGTGCTGGTCGAGTCACTGGTGGAGCACCCCGAGGAGCGTCTGGTCCTGGGGGGCACCGCCAACCTGACCCGCAACGCGGCCGACTTCCCCGGGTCGCTGCGCCATATCCTCGAGGCACTCGAGGAGCAGGTGGTGGTGCTGAAGCTGTTCGCCGCCGCCAGCACACCTGGCACCATTACGGTGCGGATCGGGGAGGAGAACGAGGCAGCGGAGATGCGCAGCACGTCGGTGGTCTCCATCGGCTACGGCGCGCACCAGACGCTGCTGGGTGGAATGGGTGTGGTCGGTCCGACGCGGATGGACTACCCGGGCACCATCGCGGCCGTACGTGCGGTCGCCAACTACGTGGGAGACATCCTGTCCGGGCGATGACGCCAGGACAGGACCGATGCAGGGAGCGAGACTCCGGAGCGCCCCTCCGGGGCAGGAGGACGGGAACACGGTGGCGAGGGACTACTACGGCACTCTCGGGGTGCGCCAGGACGCGACGTCCGACGAGATCAAGCGCGCCTACCGCAAGCTCGCGCGCGAGCTCCATCCGGACGTCAACCCCGACGACGGCGCCCAGGAGCGTTTCCGTGAGGTTACGGCGGCCTACGAGGTCCTCTCCGACCCGCAGAAGCGCAAGATCGTCGACATGGGCGGCGACCCGCTCGGCAACGGCGGTGGCGGTGGCGGCCGTGACCCGTTCGCCGGGTTCGGGCTCGGCGACATCATGGACGCCTTCTTCGGCGGCGGTGCGGGCGGCGGCCGCGGCCCGCGCAGCCGCGTGCAGCCGGGCTCCGACGCGCTCATCCGCATCGAGCTGACCCTCGAGGAGTGCAACACCGGCGTCACCCGCGAGCTGACCGTCGACACGGCGGTCCTGTGCGACCTGTGCCGGGGGTCCGGCACCACCGAGGGCACGGCCGTCCAGGTCTGCGACACGTGCGCCGGGCGCGGTGAGATCCAGTCCGTCCAGCGTTCGTTCCTCGGCCAGGTCGTCACGGCCCGCCCGTGCCCGGTGTGCCGCGGCGTCGGCGAGGTCATCCCCGACCCGTGCCGCCAGTGCGGTGGCGACGGCCGGGTCCGCGCCCGCCGCAACATCACCGCCAAGGTCCCGCCGGGCGTCGCCGACGGCATGCGGGTCCGGTTGTCCGGCCAGGGCGAGGTCGGCCCCGGCGGTGGCCCGGCAGGTGACCTGTACGTCGAGGTGGTGGAGCAGCCGCACCCCACCTTCGAACGCAACGGCGCCGACCTGCACTGCACCGTGCGCATCCCGATGACCACCGCCGCGCTCGGCGCCGTACTGCCGCTGGAGACCCTCGACGACACCGTCGAGCTCGAACTCGACCCCGGCACCCAGCCCGGCACCGAAATGCTCCTCACCGGGCACGGCCTGCCGCGGCTGCGGTCGTCCGGCAGGGTCGACGGCCGCGGCGACCTGCACGTGCACGTCGAGGTCGAGATCCCGGCCAAGCTCGACGCCCGGCAGACCGAACTGCTCCGCGAACTCGCCAGCATCCGCGGCGAGGAGGAGCAGATCGTCGCCGCGGGCAACGGCCGGGCCGGCGGACTGTTCTCGCGCCTGCGCGCACGGCACCGTTGAGCGACACCGCACCCGTCTTCCTCGTCGACCCCGTCCCGTCGGGCACCACCGCCGTGCTCGACGGGACGGAAGGCAGGCACGCGGCGGCCGTCCGCAGACTGCGGCCCGGCGAGGAACTCGTCATCGCCGACGGCAGGGGAGAAGCGGCCACCTGCGTCGTTGAAACGGTTCAAGGCAAGGACAGCCTGGCGCTGCGCATCGTCCGGCGGTGGACCGAACCCCAGCCACAGCCCCGGATCGTGCTGGCACAGGCCCTCATCAAAGGCGAGCGGGGCGAGTTGGCGGTCGAGTTGGCGACCGAGACCGGCGTCGACGTGATCGTGCCGTGGCGCGCGGGCCGCAGCATCGTCAAATGGGAAGACGGCCCCAGAGGCGTCAAAGCCCTCGCCCGCTGGCGCAGCACCGCACGGGAAGCCGCGAAGCAGTCCCGCCGTACCCGGATCCCCGAGGTGACCGACCCGGTCACCACCCGCCAACTCGCGGAACTGGTAAGGAAAAGCGCCGCCGCGGTCCTCCTCGACGCCGCGGCGGGGGCAGGCATGGCTGAGCTCGACCTGCCCGACACCGGCGACCTGGTGCTGGTGGTGGGCCCAGAAGGCGGCGTTTCCGAAAGCGAGACCGAGGCCCTTCTCACCGCCGGTGCGCAGGCCGCGAGGCTCGGTCCAACCGTCCTGCGGGCCTCCACGGCCGCTGCTGCCGCTATAGCAACACTTGGAGTCCTCACGCCACGCTGGCGCTGAGAGTGCACAACGGTCTACTCTTTGCACAGCACCACTCCGGAAAACTGAACGTGGAGCGAAAGAGCTACCGCCGGACACCTCCCCCCTCGGTCCGGCGGCGTCGCGTCGCGGTGGAGCGACCCCCAGGCTTCACCGCGACGCGACATCCCCTTCCCTGTTCGGCGGTTTCCGCCTTCCCCGGGTCCTTGTGTCTGCCGGGGGGCCGAGCCCCCCGAACCCCCCACGGTGCGGTTGGTTTCCTGACCCAGCTTGGGCGCGTTTCGATGCCGTGTTCTTCTGGCTTGCTGTTTGTGTACGGCTTCGCTTCGCTCGCCTTGCTCGCTTCGCTCGCCTTGCTCGCCTTGTTGATGGGTGGGTTTCTTGTGGCGGGTTTGTTTTCTGCTTCGCAATGGTGGGGGGGTTGTGCGTTGCTCTCGGTTTGTATTCGGGGGGTCTCGTTCGTGTTGTCTCGTTCTTCGCGGGTTTTCGCAGTACCTTGCCGGTGTGGCTGGTTCTGGTGCTCCCGCTGTGGAGCTTGAGGTCGGGGATCGGGTCGTCCGGGTCAGCAACCCGCAGCGGGTCTACTTCTCCGCCCGGGGGGAGACCAAGCTCGACCTCGCGCGGTACTACCTGGCGGTGGGGGACGGGATCGTCAACGCACTGCGGGAGCGGCCCTGCATGATGCACCGGTTCCCGGACGGGGTGGACGGGGAGAAGGTGCACCAGAAACGGCTTCCCCGTGGGGCGCCGCCCTGGGTGGAGACCGTGCGGGTGAACTTTCCGCGCTATGGGCGGCATGCCGACGAGTTGTGCGTCACCGAGCTGGCATCGGTGATCTGGGCCGTACAGATGTCGTGTGTCGAGTTCCATCCCTGGAACTCGCGGCGGACGGACACCGAGAAGCCCGACGAGTGGCGCATCGACCTCGACCCGATGCCCGACGCCTCCTTCGCGGCCGTGCGGAAGGTGGCGCTCGTCGCACGGGAGGTGCTCGACGAGCTGGGGGCGGTCGGTTTTCCCAAGACCTCCGGGGGCAAGGGGCTCCACATCTACGTGCGCATCGCGCCGGAGTGGGGGTTCCAGGACGTGCGGCGGGCCGCGCACGCGTTTGCGCGGGAGGTCGAGCGGCGGGCGGACGGACTGGTCGACCTGAGCTGGTGGCGTCGCGAGCGGGATCCCGCTTCCGTGTTCGTCGACTACAACCAGAACGCGCGGGATCACACGATCCGGTCGGCTTATTCGGTGATCGGGGTGCCGGAGGCGCGGGTGTCGACACCGATCGGGTGGGATGAGGTACCTGACGTGGACCCGCGCGAGTTCACCATCGCGACGGTTCCCGCCCGCTTCGCCGAACTCGGGGACCTGCACGCCGACATCGACTCGCACGTGTTCGACCTGACGCGGCTGCTGGAGTGGGCGGACCGGGACGGGCAGGAGATCCCGGACCTCGACGAGACCGACTAGCCTCTGCCCATGGCCGACAACGACTGCCTGTTCTGCAAGATCATCGCCGGGGACATCCCGTCGACCGAGGTGCTCTCGACTGATACCACCTACGCCTTCCGGGACATCAACCCGCAGGCGCAGGTGCATGTGCTGGTGGTGCCACGCACGCACTACGAGGACGCGGAAGCTCTCGCGGAAGCGCCACGGGAGCTGGCCGACGTGATCAGCGCCGGCGCGGCGGTGGCCAAGCAGGAGGGCATCGACCAGTCCGGGTTCCGGCTGGTCCTCAACACCGGGGAGCACGCGGGCCGGACCGTCTTCCATGCGCATCTGCACGTCCTCGGTGGCGAACAGCTGGGCCTGTTCGGACGACCCGGCCACTGAGCACCGGTAACGTCGATGCGCACTGCCGGTGCGGGCGACTAACATCGAACCCGACAGCCAATCAGACCTAGTTGGCGCAACAAGGCGCAGAAGGCAGGACCGAAAGCACGTGACCGGTACCGCACGGGGCAGCGCGAGCCCCTCTTCTGCGCCTACGCCAGCCGATCCGGCCCAGTCCCGGTTCAACGTCCCCGACCAGGCGGTTCTCGCCCTCCTCGGTTCCCGGGACGAGAACCTGAAGGTGGCCGAGGAGCTCCTCGACGCCGACATCCACGTCCGGGGCAACGAGGTGACGCTCTCCGGAGCCCCGAGCGACGTCGCGTTCGCCGAGCGGGTGTTCGCCGAGCTGGTCACCCTCGCGAGCCGCGGCCAGCAGCTCGGCACCGACGCGGTGCGCCGCACCGTGTCGATGCTGTCCGCGGGCGGGACCGAGTCGCCCGCCGAGGTGCTGAGCCTCGACATCATCTCGCGGCGCGGGCGCACGATCCGGCCCAAGACGCTGAACCAGAAGCGCTACGTCGACGCCATCGACGAGCACACCGTCGTGTTCTGCATCGGCCCCGCCGGCACCGGCAAGACGTACCTGGCGATGGCGAAGGCCGTGCAGGCGCTCCAGGCCAAGCAGGTCAACCGCATCATCCTCACCCGGCCCGCGGTCGAGGCGGGGGAGCGGCTCGGCTTCCTGCCCGGCACGCTGTACGAGAAGATCGACCCGTACCTGCGGCCGCTGTACGACGCGCTGCACGACATGGTCGACCCCGACTCGATCCCGCGGCTGATGCAGGCGGGCACGATCGAGGTCGCGCCGCTGGCGTACATGCGTGGCCGCACGCTGAACGACGCGTTCATCATCCTCGACGAGGCGCAGAACACCTCGCCGGAGCAGATGAAGATGTTCCTGACCCGCCTCGGGTTCGGTTCGAAGATCGTCGTGACCGGCGACGTCACGCAGGTCGACCTGCCCGGTGGCACCCAGAGCGGTCTGCGCGTGGTCCAGAACATCCTCGGTGACGTCGACGACGTGCACTTCTCGACGCTGTCCAGCAGCGACGTGGTGCGGCACAAGCTGGTCGGCGACATCGTGGACGCCTACGACCGGTGGTCGGCCGTCCAGGACAACGACCAGGACGCTCGCCGCTCCGGCCCGCGCGGTCAGGCGCGGCGAGGCCGTTAGCCGTGAGTATCGAAATCGCCAACGAGTCGGGCGTGGCGGTCGACGAACCGTCCATTGTGGCCGCCGCCCGGTTCGCGCTGGACCGCATGAAGGTCAGTCGTCTCGCCGAGTTGTCCGTGCTGCTCGTCGGGCTCGACGAGATGGCCGACCTGCACGAGCGCTACCTCGACCTGCCCGGCCCGACGGACGTCATGGCGTTCCCGATGGACGAGCTCGAGTCCGCACGCAGACCCGACGCCCCCGACCCGGGGCCGACGCTGCTCGGCGACCTCGTGCTGTGCCCCCGGTTCGCGCGCGACCAGGCCCGCAAGGCGGGCCACTCGCTGATGGACGAGCTGCACCTGCTGACCGTCCACGGTGTACTCCACCTGCTCGGCTACGACCACGCCGAGCCCGCGGAGGAACGCGAGATGTTCACGCTGCAGAAGCGGATCCTCGCCGACTTCAAGACCGAGCGGGCCGCGGCGCAGCGCCGTGCCGCGCAACGCCGCGAGGACGACAAGCTGCTGGGCGCGGCCGGTCTCGTCGAGGCCGAGCGCGCACCCGACGCCGACAACGCGGAATAACCCCCGGGGGTCGAAGAAGTGGGCAGCTCCGCGGGATTACTGGTGATCGCGGTCCTCCTCGTCGTCGCGGCCGGGTTCTTCGCCTGCGCGGACGCGGCCATCTCGGCGGTGTCCCGCGCCCGGGTCGACGGCCTGGTCCGCGCGGGCCGCACCGGCGCGAGGCAACTCGTCGCGGTGGTCGCCGAACGGCCGAGGCACATCAACCTTTTGCTCCTGCTCCGGCTCGGCTGTGAGCTGGCGGCGACCGTCCTGGTCACCGTCGCGTTCATGCGGATCATCGAGTCGAACTGGGTGGCCGGGCTCGTCGCCGCGCTGTCCATGATCGTCGTGTCCTACGTGCTGGTCGGTGTCGGGCCGCGCACGCTGGGCAGGCAGCACCCGTACTCGGTCGGCCTCATCGCCGCCGGTCCGGTCCGGGCGCTTGGCACGGTGCTCGGACCGCTGTCGCGGCTGCTGATCGTGGTCGGCAACGCGATCACACCGGGCCGCGGTTTCCGCGAGGGCCCGTTCTCCTCCGAGGTCGAGCTGCGTGAGCTGGTCGACATGGCCCAGGAGAGCGGCGTCGTCGACGAGGGCGAGCGCGAGATGATCCACTCGGTGTTCGAGCTGCGCGGCACGATCGCGCGCGAGGTCATGGTGCCGCGCACCGAGATGGTGTGGATCGAGCAGACCAAGTCCGTGCGGCAGGCGCTCGCGTTGTCGCTGCGCACCGGCTACACGCGACTGCCGGTGATCGGCGAGAGCGTCGACGAGGTCGTCGGTGTGGTGAACCTGAAGGACCTGGTCAAGGCCACAGTGGACCGTCCGCAGAACGGCCGCGGCGAGCGGCGGCTGGTCAGCGACCTGATGGGCGAGGCGACGTTCGTGCCCGACTCCAAACGCCTCGACGACCTGCTGCGCGAGATGCAGCTGTCCCGCAACCACATGGCGATCGCCGTCGACGAGTACGGTGGCACCGCGGGCCTGCTGACCATCGAGGACATCCTGGAGGAGATCGTCGGCGAGATCACCGACGAGTCCGACACCGACGACCGCCCGCCGGTCGAGCACCTCGAGGACGGCGCCGTGCGGGTCAGTTCCCGGCTGCCGGTCGAGGACCTCGGTGAGCTGTTCGGCATCGAGCTGGACGACACCGACGTCGAGACCGTCGGCGGTCTGCTCGCGCAACAGCTCGGCCGTGTGCCGCTGCCCGGCACCGAAGCCGAGATCGAGGGCCTGAACATGCGGGCCGAAGGCGGCAAGGACGGCCGGGGCCGGATGCGGATCACGTCGGTGGTCGTGCGTGGCGTGCCCGTCGCGGAGAAGGAAGGAAGCGAGAGTGGCTGACCTCGACCCGGAGGACGCGAAGCTGATCACCCTGGCGCGGTCGGCGCGTGCCCGCAGCGGGGCCCAGGAGGGCGCCGCGGTCCGCGACGACACCGGCCGCACCTACGTCGCCACCACCGTGGACCTGCCGTCGCTGCAGCTCACGGCACTGCAGGGCGCGGTGGTGGCCGCCGTGTCCAGCGGGGTCCGCACGCTGGAGGCGGCCGCGGTCGTCACCGACCTGCTCGCCGTGGACCGCGCCGTGGTCGACGACCTCACGCCGTCCGCGCCGCTGCTGGTCGCCGACCCGAAGGGTGAGCTGCGCTGACCCGGGGCGACAATTGCCCGATGACCGACCCGATGACCGCTCCACACCGCTCCGGCTTCGCCTGCTTCGTCGGCAGGCCCAACACGGGCAAGTCGACGCTGACGAACGCGCTGGTCGGCAGCAAGGTGGCCATCACGTCGAGCAAGCCGCAGACCACCCGCCACGCGATCCGCGGCATCGTGCAGCGCCCAGACGCGCAGCTGATCATCGTGGACACCCCCGGCCTGCACCGCCCGCGCACCCTGCTGGGGCAGCGGCTCAACGACGTGGTCCGCGCCACCTGGTCCGAAGTGGACGTGGTCGGGTTCTGTGTGCCGGCCAACGAGAAGATCGGCCCCGGCGACCGGTTCATCGCGGCCGAGCTTGCGAAGCTCTCCCGCCGCACCCCGATCGTCGGCATCGTGACGAAGACCGATGTGGCGACGAAGAACCAGATCGCCGACCAGCTGGTGGCACTGCAGGAGGTCATGTCGTTCACCGACCTGATCCCGGTGTCCGCGGTCGACGACTTCCAGCTGGACAAGCTGTCCGACGTGCTGGTGTCACGGCTGCCGGAGGGACCGCAGCTGTACCCGGACGGCGAGCTGACCGACGAGCCGGAGGCGACGCTGATCGCGGAGCTGGTGCGCGAGGCGGCGCTCGAGGGCGTGCGGGACGAGCTGCCCCACTCGATCGCGGTGACCGTCGAGGAGATCACCGAACGCGAGGACCGCGACGACATGCTCGACATCTGGGCGAACCTGTACGTCGAGCGCGACAGCCAGAAGGGCATCGTGCTGGGGCACAAGGGAGAGCGCCTCAAGTCGGTCGGCGCGACCGCCCGCCGCCAGATCGAGGCGCTGCTGGGCAGCAGGGTCTACCTGCACCTGCACGTGAAGGTCGCGAAGGACTGGCAGCGGGACCCCAAACAGCTGCGCCGCCTCGGTTTCTAGACGGGGCTCATCCGGACGATCGCGCCGGTGGCGTCGGTGCGCAGGGTCTCGATGACGACCGTGTCGTTGATGGTGAGCTGCCCGCCGAAGGTCATGATCGACCCGTCCGGCATCAGCAGCGTCACGCTGGTCGCGTCGACGGAGAGCACGGTCAGCGTGCCGAGACCGTCGAGCACGACCATGTCCTTCGCCTTGATGCTCACCTCGCAGGTCAGGTCCTGGCACGCGGGCAGGTTCGTCCCGTCCGCGGCGGCGGTCGGCGCGACGGTCGTGGTCGTCGTCACCGTCGTCGTGGTCGTGGTCGTGGTCGTGGTCGTCGGTGTGGCGGTGGTCGTCGTCGTGTCCGGTGCTGGAGCGGCCGCGCGGTGGACACCGCAGCCCGCGACGGTGAGCAGGAACAGGGTGACGGACAGCAGCAGGCGCATACCGGCACTGTGGCAGCCACGCCGGGGGACGGGTCCCGAGTGGCACGAAACTGTCGGTGCTCGCCGGTAAGCTGCGCGACTGTGAGCCTCTACCGCGACACCGGGGTGGTCCTCCGGGTGCAGAAGCTCGGTGAGGCCGACCGGATCATCACGTTCGTCACGCAGCGCCACGGCAAGGTGCGTGCCGTGGCCAAGGGAGTACGGCGCACGACCTCGCGGCTGGGTGCGCGGGTCGAGCCGTTCGCGCACGTCGACGTGCAGTTCTACACCGGCCGCACGCTCGACGTGATCACCCAGGTGCAGACCATCGACGCGTTCGGCGCCGGCATCGTCACCGACTACCAGCGCTACACGGCCGCGTGCGCGGTACTGGAGACCGCCGACCGGATGTCCGCCGAGGAAGGCGAGCCGGTCCTGCGGCTCTACCTGCTGGTCACCGGTGCGCTCCGCGCGCTCGCGGACGGGGAACGGGACCCCTCGCTCGTGCTGGACGCCTTCCTCATCCGCGCGATGGCGTTCGCGGGATGGGCACCCGCGGTCAACGAATGCGCCCGCTGCAACGCGCCAGGGCCGCACCGCAGCTTCTCCGTGCAGGCGGGCGGCTCGGTGTGCCCGCGCTGCCGTCCCGCCGGGTCGGCGGCACCCGCGCCGGAGACGCTCGACCTGATGAACGCGCTGCAGCTCGGCCGGTGGGACGTCGCGGAACAGTGCACGAACAACGCCCGCCGCGAAGGCTCCGGCCTCATCGCCGCCCTGCTTCAGTGGCACCTCGAACGGCAGCTCAGGTCGCTGCCGCTGGTGGAGCGCAGAGGCATTCAGGCCACTCAGTAGTGATGTTCGCTCCGCAAGCTCCGCTCAGTAGTGATGTTCGCTCCGCAAGCTCCGCTCAGTAGGGTCCCCCTCATGCTCCGTCGCCGTACCCGACCACAACCTCCCGAGCCGCACCCGTCCGGTGCGAAGCCGCCCGCGATCCCAGCCCAGTTCGTGCCAAGGCACGTCGCGATCGTGATGGACGGCAACGGGCGCTGGGCCAACCAGCGCGGCCTCACCCGCATCGAAGGGCACAAACGCGGCGAGGCCCAGGTCGTCGAGGTCGCCAAGGGCTGCATCGAGCTGGGCGTCAAATGGCTGTCCCTGTACGCGTTCTCCACCGAGAACTGGCGCCGCAGCCCCGAGGAGGTCCGCTTCCTCATGGGCTTCTCCCGCGACGTCATCCGCAACCGCACCGACGAGCTGGACGCCATGGGGGTGCGCGTGCGGTGGGCGGGACGGCGGCCGAAGCTGTGGCGGTCGGTCATCGCCGAACTGGAGTCCGCGGCCGAGCGCACCAGGCACAACGACGTGCTCAACCTGGCCATGTGCATCAACTACGGCGGCCGCGCCGAGATCGGCGACGCCGCCCGCGAGATCGCCCGCCTCGTCGCCGAGGGCAGGCTCAACCCGGAGAAGGTCACCGAGCGGACCGTCGCCAAGTACCTGTACCAGCCGGAGATGCCCGACGTCGACCTGTTCATCCGCCCGTCCGGCGAACAGCGGACCTCCAACTTCATGCTGTGGCAGTCCGCTTACGCTGAGCTGGTGTTCCAGGACATCCTGTGGCCCGACTTCGACCGGCGCGACCTGTGGCGTGCCTGCGAGCAGTACGCGCGACGGGACCGCCGGTTCGGCAGCGCCAAGGACAGCGACGAGGTCGCCGCAGCACTCAAGGGAGAGGCATGACTGAACAGGAAGCGATGAGCACGGCGGATCTGCTCACCAAGGCCCGCGCGGCGCTCGAGACCTTCCACGACGTGCACGTCGACGACGACGGCGCGCTCACCTTCCGGCACGTGGACGTCCCGTGCGCGGTCCAGGCCATGCAGCTCGCGGAAGGCCTGACGGTCCTCAGCCTCACCTGTGTCGTCGCCTGGGACCTGCCCGACGACCCCAACCTCGCCCGTTCCGCCGCGGAACGCGCCGGTCAGGGCCTGTTCGGCACGCTCGGTGTCGTGCACACCGACCGCGGCATGGATGTCACGCTGCGGTACGCGTTCCCCGCCGACGGGATCAGCGTGACCGCGCTCGGCACGCTGCTCATGCTGGTCGTGTCCACCGCGTCGCAGCTGCGGACCGAGCTGATCGGCGAGGCCAAGGCCGGGTGACCGAGACCGTCCGGGAGTCGCCGCCCCGGCGACGGATCACCTCGCTCGAGATCCTGTGCGCGCTGCTCGTGCTCGCGATCATCGGACAGAGCTGGCTCACCGACCTGCTCGACGCCAAGGCCGTCCAGACCGGCGCCACGATCTTCGTGGCCGTGTGCGTGCAGGCGCTGCCGTTCCTCGTGATCGGGGTGCTGATCAGCGGTGCGATCGCCGCGTTCGTGTCCGCCGACCGGCTGCGCAGGGTCCTGCCGAAGCGGGCCGCGCTCGCCGTGCCGGTCGCGGGGGTCGCCGGGATGGCCCTGCCGAACTGCGAGTGCGCGGCGGTGCCCGTGGCCCGGCGACTGATCCAGCAGGAGGTGCCGCCTTCGGTCGCCGTCACGTTCCTGCTCGCGGCGCCCGCCGTGAACCCGATCGTGCTGGTCGCCACCGCGGTCGCGTTCCCAGGCGAGCCGCGCATGGTGCTCGCCCGGTTCCTCGGCTCGCTCGCCACCGCGGTCGTCATGGGCTGGATCTGGGCGCGGTTCGGGCGGATGGAGTGGTTCGCCGAACGGGTGCTGCGACGGCTGCCCGAGCACCACGACAACCGCGGCCGCTGGGGCGTGTTCTTCGAGACCGCGCGCCAGGACCTGGTCGACGCGGGCGGGTTCCTGGTGATCGGCGGCCTGACGGCGGCGGTGCTCAACGTGGTGGTGCCGAGGTCGTGGACCGACGCGCTCGGCGAGCAGGTGCTGCTCGGCGTGTTCGTGATGGCGGTCCTCGCGGTCGTGCTGGCCCTGTGCAGTGAGGCGGACGCGTTCGTGGTGGCGTCCCTGTCGACCATGCCGCTGCTGCCGAAGCTGGTGTTCCTGGTCGTGGGACCCGCGATCGACATCAAGCTGTTCATGCTGCAGGCGGGCACGCTCGGCCGCCGGTTCGCCGTACGCTTCGCGCCGATGACGTTCGCGGTCGCGACGCTGTGCGCGGTCGTCGTGGGGATCGTGGTGTTGCCCGCATGAGGCGTGAGACGCAGAACATCCTGCTGGTGCTGCTGGGCGGTGCGCTGCTGAAGATCTCGTTCACCGGCACCTACCTGCGGTACGTGAAGCCGAGTCACCAGTGGCTGCTGATCACCGGTGGCGCGATCATGATCCTGCTCGCGGCGGTGTCGATCGTCCGGGAGCTGCGCGGCAACCGCGACCTCGACGACCACGGCCACGCGCACTCGGCACGCAGCGCGTGGCTGCTGGTGCTTCCGGTGTTCGCGGTGTTCCTCATCGGACCGCCGCCGCTGGGGTCGGACTCGGTGGAACGCGCGGCAGGCAACCGGCCCGAGGTCCCCTCGACGGAAGGGGAGGGCTCGGCCGTCTTCCCCGCGCTGCCGCCGGGGGACCCGATCGCGTTGCCGCTCAGCGAGTTCTCGTCGCGGGCCGCGTGGGACCGGGGGCACTCGCTGGACAACCGCACCGCCCGGCTCACCGGGTTCGTCGTGCAGGAAGGCGACGACACGTTCGTGGCGCGGCTCGCGATAGGCTGCTGCGCGGCGGATGCCTTCCCGGTCAAGGTGAAACTGCTCGGGCAGGAGCTGTCCCATCTGGCGGACGACAGCTGGATCGAGGTCGACGCCATGCTGCGGCCCGGGTCGGCGACCCGGGACAACGCCTACGTCCCTTCCGCCACCGTGCACGCGGTGCGCGGCATCCCGGAGCCCGAGGACCCCTATGAGCACTAGGCGGGAGCGCAGGCTCGTCGACCGGTACGAGCTCGCGCGTTCGCTCCACGAGGTGGGCAGGCTGAGTGAGGCGGAGGCCGAGTACCGGGCGGTGCTGTCCGCGCGGGTGAAGCGGGGCGAGCCGTTCCACCCCGAGACCCTCGCCGCCTGGCAGCAGCTCGCGCTGCTGATCGCGGTCGACGGCCGCGCCGACGAGGCGGCGGGCATCGCCGCGACGACCATCGAGTCCTACGCCCGCGAGTACGGGCTGAACCACCCGGAGACGCTGCAGAGCCGGGTGAGCCTCGCGCTGGTGCGGTTCACGCAGGGCCGGTTCGCGGACGCCGCGGCGCTGCACACGTCGGTGCTGCTGGAACGGGAACGGTCGCTGGGCACGGCGGTGCCCGCGACGGTGGAGAGCCGCCGCTACCTGGCAGGCACGCTCGCGCGCCTTGGCCGTGCCGACGAGGCGGAGGACCTGCTGCGGGTCAACATCGCCGACGCACCGGACCCGCACCAGCAGTTCGAGGCCCGCACCGTGCTGGCCGACCTGCTTTTCCAGCTGGACCGCCTGCCCGCGGCGCTGACCGAGTTCACCTCGGTGGCCGACGCGGCACGACACGGCCCGATCGCGCTGGTCGCACGGCAGGGCCGGGCCGGTGTGCTGTTCGCGCTCGGCCGGTTCGCCGAGGCACTGGAGCTGTACCGGTCGCTGGAGTTCGCGTCGGGAGACCAGAACAACTACCTGGTGCGCGCGTCGATCGAACACCTGCGTGCCGCCATGGGCGACGCCGACGGTGCGGTCGTCGAGCTGCGGTCGCTGCTGGCGACGGCACGGGAGCGGTGGGGCCCGCGGTCCCCGCTGGTGCGCGCCACGCTGCTGGTGCTGGGTGACGTGCTGCTGATGGCCGACCAGCCATCGGCAGCGGTCGAGGTGTTCGACGACGCGATCGACGCGCTGCGGCGGACCGGCGGCCCGCGGGACTCGATGACGTTGTGCGCCAGGCACATGCTGGGCGTCGCGCTGGTGCGGGTCGGGCAGCTCGACGAGGCCGAACAGGAGTTCCTGGCGGCGGCGGACCGCGACGACCGCCCTCGGTCACACAGCTGCGCGCTGGCCATCCAGCAGGGCCTGGCCCGCATCGCCGCGGCACGAGGCGAGTTCGCCGCCGCCGCCACCGCGCAGGCGGCGGTGGTGTCGGGCCTGACCTCGCTGTACGGACCTGATCACCCGAACACGCTGGAAGCCCGCTTCGACGCGGCGAACCTGCTGCGCCACCGCGCCTACCCGGCCGAGGCGGCGGCGCGGCACCGCGAGATCCTCGCCGCCCGCACCCGGGTGCTGGGGGAGGACCATCCGGACACCCGCAAGAGCCGCGCGGCACTGCGATGACGACCAGGACAGGCATCCGCACCCGCCGCACCCCCAGGCTTAAGGCATCCACGACGCCGTCGATGGTCCTTTCGTGGCGCTCAGCGCCCTGAACGCGCCTTTCAGGGCACGAAGCCAGGGCCCGGTCACGTCGAGTCGCGGACCGCCAGCGTCACCGGGAGCACGGTGGTCTCCGGGCGGATGTTCTCGCCCCCCAGCAGGGACAGCAGCTTCTTCACCATCTCGCGGATCTGCTGCCGCGGGTCCTGGTGGATCGAAGTCAGCGGGGGTTCCATCGCGGGGGCGAGGGTCGGGTGGTCGTCGAAGCCGATGACCGCCACGTCCTTGGGCACCTTGCGGCCCGCTGCCCGCAGGGCCTTCATCGCGCCCGCGGCCATCAGGTCGCTCGCCGCGAAGACGGCGTCCAGGTCGGGGCAGCGCGCCAGCAGCTTGGCGGTCGCCACCTCGCCGCTGGCCATCGTGAAGTCGCCCGGTTCGGACAGGTCGGCCGGGTCGAGGCCCGCTGCCTCCAGCCCCTTCCGCCAGCCGGCCAGGCGGTCGGCCGCCGCCGGGTGGTCCAGCATGCCCGTGACCGTGCCGATGCGGCGCCTTCCCGAGTCGTACAGGTGTTCCACGGCGAGGCGGGCGCCACCCTCGTTGTCGAAGTCGACCGCGTGTGCGCCGCGCCTGCCGGTGCCGGGCCGGCCGCCGTACACCACCGGGATCCGCGCCAGCCGCAGCGCGGTCGGCAGCGGGTCGCCCTTGTGCGGCGCGAACACCAGCGCGCCGTCGGCGTGGCCGCCCTCCAGGAACTTGATCGTCCTCGGCACGTCGTCGCGGGTGTCGACGAACATCAACAGCATCTGCACGCCCGCGTCCGAGAGTTCCCGGAACGCGCCGTGCATGACCGACGCGAAGTAGGGGTCGTCGAGTACGTTGGCCTCCGGCTCGGAAAGGACCACCGCGACCGCACCGGTCCGCCGGGTCACGAGTGACCGTGCCGCCTGGTTGGGGGAGTAGCCGAGTTCGCGCGCCGCACCCAGCACTTTCTCCTTCGCGCGGGTGCTCACATAAGCGTCGTCGTTCAGGGCGCGTGACGCGGTCGAGCGGGAGACGCCCGCGTACGCGGCCACGTCTTCCAGCGTCGGGCGCTCGTCCATCGGCATGACGGAAGTGTAACGGATTCTGGGAGCGCTCCCGGAAGGTCCTTGACACTTCACCGTAACCAGGACCACACTCGGTACTCCCCAACTGGGAGCGCTCCCAGAATTCTGGACGCAAAGCAAAGGGACAACAGACGTGCGAAGCAACCAACGACGGGTGTTCGCCGGCGCGATCGCCCTTGCCGCCGCGGTGGGCCTGACCGCGTGTGGTGACTCCGGCGCCGACTCAGGATCTGGTTCGGGGCAGATCGAGCTGAGTATCGGCACCTTCACCGAGTTCGGGTACGAGGATCTCCTGAAGGAGTACGAGGACCTCCACCCGAACATCAAGATCGTCCACCACAAGACGGGACAGGGCGGTCCATACCACCAGCAGCTGCTGACCAAGCTGGCCGCGAACTCCGGCCTGGAGGACGTGGTCGCGATCGAGGAGGGCCACCTCCCCGACGTGCTCGACAAGCCACACCTGTTCAACAACCTGGCCGAGATCGGCCCGGAGGACGTCAAGCCGGAACGCTGGCTCGACTGGAAGTACCAGGCGGGCACCGCGAAGGACGGCACCTGGGTCGGTTACGGCACCGACATCGGCCCGCTCGCCATGTGCTACCGCAAGGATCTCCTCGATGCGGCGAAGATGCCGAGCGACGAGGCCTCGGTGAAGGCCATGTTCGAGTCGTGGGACTCGTACTTCGCCGCGGGTGACCAGTACGTCAAGGCCACCGGCAAGGCGTGGTTCGACTCGGCGTCGCAGATCTTCAACGCGATGCAGAACCAGCTCGACGAGGGCTACCTGACCAAGGACGGCGAACTGGCGCTCGAGTCCAACAAGGACATCAAGGCCAACTGGGACCAGGTGACCGCGGCAGCGAAGGGCGGGCAGACCGCCAAGCTCGTCGCGTTCAGCCCGGAGTGGAACGCCGGGTTCAAACAGGGCGCGTTCGCCACCAAGACGTGCCCGTCGTGGATGCTCGGCGTGGTCAAGGAGCAGGCGGGCCCGGAGAACGCGGGCAAGTGGGCGGTCACCGACGCCTTCCCGAACGGTGGCGGCAACTGGGGCGGCTCGTTCCTCGCGGTGCCCAAGCAGTCCGAGCACCCCAAGGAGGCCGCGGAGCTCGCGGCGTGGCTGACCGCGCCGGAGCAGCAGATCAAGGCGTTCGAGAAGACCGGCAACTTCCCGAGCCAGGTCGAGGCACTCGACTCGCCGGAGCTGCTGGCCAGCACCAACGACTACTTCGGTGACGTGCAGGTCGGCCAGCTGTTCGCCACCATGGCGAAGAAGGTCGGCAAGGCCCAGTACAAGGGGCCCGGCGACGGCAAGATCCAGGAGAACGCCACGAGCCCGGCACTGCAGGCAGTCGAACAGGGCAAGTCGCCGGAGGAGGGCTGGCGGCAGGCGGTCGATGCGGCCAAGAAGATCGTGAAGTGATGACCACGGTAACCGGGCGGGCGCCACACCAGGGGGTGGCGCCCGCCCCACCGCGCCGGCCACCGAAGCTCACGTGGCGGCAACGACTGTCCCACATGGACGTCAAGTGGTCGCCCTACCTGTACATCGCGCCGTTCTTCATCGTGTTCGGTGTGGTCGGGCTGTTCCCGCTGCTGTACACGTCCTACCTGTCGCTGTTCGACCGCGATCTGCTCGACCTCGAAGGCGCGTTCATCGGGCTCGCCAACTACACGGAACTGCTTGCCGACAGCCAGTTCTGGAACGCGCTGGTCAACACGCTCAGCATCTTCGTGCTCTCCACCGGCCCGCAGATCGTGGTCGCGGTGGGGCTCGCGGCGCTGCTGAACACGCGGCTGCGCGCGCCGACGGGCTGGCGGGTCGGGATCCTGCTGCCGTACGTGGTGAGCCTCGTCGCCGTCGGGATCATCTTCGCGAACCTGTTCGGGCCCAACTACGGGCTCGTCAACGGCATGCTGGAGCTACTGGGCTTCGACCGGGTCGACTGGCAGAGCAACCGGTTCTTCTCCCACCTCGCCATCGCCACGATGGTGAACTGGCGGTGGACCGGCTACAACGCGCTGATCGTGCTGGCCGCGATGAAGGCGATCCCGAAGGAGATCCACGAGGCGGCGATGATCGACGGGGCGAACGCGGCGCGGCGCTTCTTCAGCGTCACGTTGCCGTTGCTGCGGCCAACACTGATCTTCGTGGTCGTCACGTCGACCATCGGCGGGTTGCAGATCTTCACCGAGCCCAAGCTGTTCGACGCGATGCCGGGCTCCAACAACGGTGGCTCGTCCAACCAGTTCCAGACGATCACCTTGTACATGTACCAAACGGGCTTCGAGACGCAGCGGCTCGGCTACGCGTCCGCCGTCGCCTGGGTGCTGTTCCTACTGATCATCGTCATCGCGGTCGTGAACTTCCTGCTGACGCGGCGGCTGGCGTCGTCCGGAACGGAGGACGACCGGTGACGGCACTGTCCATGCGCACGATCCGCCGTCGGGCCACCGGCGACAAGCGGGCGTCGTTCTGGGTGTACGGGCTGCTGATCGCGTTCCTGATCGGCTCGGTGTTCCCGTTCTTCTGGTCGTTCCTCGTCGCCTCGCGCGACAGTTCGATGCTGACCGAGCGGGTGCCGCCGCTGCTGCCCGGCGGGAACTTCCTGTCCAACGCGATGCGCGTGTTCGACACGGTGCCGTTCTGGAAGGCGCTGGGGAACAGCGTCGTCGTGTCCGGAACGGTCACGTTGACCACCGTGCTGTTCTCCACGCTCGCCGGGTTCGCGTTCGCCAAACTGCGGTTCCGCGGCCGCAACGGGTTGTTCCTCTTCGTGGTCGCCACGCTGGCGGTGCCGACACAGCTCGGCATCATCCCGCTGTACATGGCGATGGCGGAGTTCGGCTGGGCGGGCGAGCTTCAGGCGGTGATCGTGCCCAACCTGGTGACCGCCATCGGCGTGTTCTGGATGCGGCAGTACACGCTGCAGGTGGTGCCGTACGAGCTCATCGAGGCCGCGCGTGTCGATGGCTGCTCGATGATCCGCGTGTACTGGCACGTGGTGCTGCCCGCGGTGCGGCCTGCCGCGGCGTTCCTCGGCATGTTCACGTTCATGACGTCGTGGAACGACTTCCTGTGGCCGCTGGTGGTGCTCAACGCCGAGAACCCGACCGTGCAGATCGCCCTCGAGCGGCTGCAGAGCGGTTTCTACATCGACTACTCACTGGTGCTGGCCGGCACGACGCTGGCCACCATCCCGATCTTGTTCGTGTTCGTCGTGCTCGGCCGCCAGATCGTGGCCGGGATCATGCAGGGCGCTGTGAAGGGGTGACCATGTCAGTTGTGCCGGAACAGTCGGAGTCCGTCGCACTCCGCTTCCCGACTGGTTTCGTGTGGGGCGCGGCCACCGCGTCTTTCCAGGTCGAGGGAGCAACCACGGCGGACGGCCGGGTCGAGTCCATCTGGGACGACTTCTGCCGCCGCCCCGGTGCCGTTCACAACGGCGACACGGGTGAGCCGGCCGCCGACCACTACCGCCGCTATGCCGACGATGTCGCGTTGATGAGGTCGCTCGGCCTCGGCGCGTACCGGTTCTCGGTGGCGTGGCCGAGGATGGCCGACCTCGGGTTCTACGACCGGCTGGTGGATGAGTTGCTGGCCAACGGGATCAGCCCGTGGGCGACGCTCTACCACTGGGACCTGCCACAGTCGCTGGAGGAGAAGGGCGGGTGGACCAACCGCGACACGGCGTACCGGTTCGCGGAGTACGCCGCCGCGGTGGTCGGCAGGCTCGGTGACCGGGTCACGGGCTGGCTGACGCTGAACGAGCCGTGGTGCTCGGCGTTCGCGGGGTACGCGAGCGGCAGGCACGCGCCGGGCGTCACGTCGGGCAGCGCGGCGATCGCGGCGGTGCACCACCTGCTGCTGGGCCACGGCCTGGCGATGAACGAGATCCGTGCGCAGGCCCCGGACACGCCCGCGGGCATCACGCTGAACCTGTTCCCGGTGCACCCGGTGACGGACTCGCCCGCGGACGTCGACGCGGCCCGCCGCATCGACGGGCTGCAGAACCGGATCTTCACCGGCCCGGTGCTGCGTGGCGAGTACCCGGAGGACATGCTCGTGGACCTCGCGCCGTACGGCCTGCCGGACCTGATCCAGGACGACGACCTGGCGGTGATCGGCGCGCCGATCGACCTGCTCGGCGTGAACTACTACCGCGCCTACCTGGTCGAGGCGGGCGGTGAACCCGACGGCCCGTCGGAGTGGGTCGGCGCGGAGGACGTGCGGTTCCTGACGTCGGGCCACCCACGCACGGAGATGGACTGGGAGGTCCAGCCGGAGGGGCTCACCGAGTTGTTGGTGTCCCTGAACGAGCAGAGCCCCGGCCTGCCGATGTACATCACCGAGAACGGTGCCGCGTACCCCGACACCCTGACCGAGGACGGCACGGTCCGCGACACCGACCGGATCACCTTCCTGGACGGCCACCTGCGCGCGTCCCACGCGGCGATCGAACAGGGCGTCGACCTGCGCGGGTACTTCTGCTGGTCGCTGCTGGACAACCTCGAATGGGCGGCGGGCTACGCCAAGCGGTTCGGCCTGGTGCACGTCGACTTCGCGACCCAGAAGCGGACGTTGAAGGAAAGCGCCCGCTGGTACGCGGACGTGATCGGACGAAACGGCCTGCCCGAGGACGGCTGATCTGGGACCGGGGGTCGGCCGCCGGCCCCCGGCCCCCCGGCCCCCCGGCCCCCCGGTGACCATTCTTCCACGGCCCACCGACAACGAGGGGCGCACAGAGCGGCGGTTGCACACAGGCCAACCGCCGCTCCCTCGTTCGTCCACAACCGGCCGCCGAAAGCCCGTTTCTGTCGGTGGTGTCCCGTAGCCTTGAACCCGGGGGCCGGAGGCCACACCTGGGGCGACCGGTTGTCACCGGACCGGCGTTTGGACAGGTCATGGAGCAGACGCAGGCGTTCTGGGACGCGCGGGCCGCCACGTTCGACGATCAGCCGGACCACGGTTTGCGGGATCCGGACGTGCGGGCGGCGTGGGCGGACCTGCTCCTGCCGCTGTTGCCGCCGGCACCGGCGTCAGTGGTTGATCTCGGGTGCGGAACGGGCAGCCTCGCCGTGCTGCTCGCGCAGGCAGGACACAGTGTGCGAGGGGTGGACCTGTCCGCCCGGATGGTCGCCGCCGCCGGGAAGAAGGCCGACGCCATGGGCGTGCGTGCGGAGTTCCGGCAGGGGGACGCCGCTGTCCCGCCCTGTCCCCGCGCGTCCTGTGACGTGGTCCTGGCACGGCACGTGCTGTGGGCACTGCCCGACCCGGGCGCCGCGCTGGACCGGTGGGTGGAGTTGCTGCGACCCGACGGACGCCTCGTGCTCATCGAGGGCCGGTGGTTCACCGGAGCCGGACTGACGGCGACCGACTGCCAGGCCCTGGTGCTCGGCCGGCGCCGGGAGGCCACCGTGCGACGGCTGGACGATCCCGCGTTGTGGGGCGGCGCCATCGAGGACGAGCGGTACCTGCTGACCAGCGCGGTGTGACGCTCGTGGTCCGCCCACGGCCGAGGGGCGTCAGCTGGTGCAGGCCGCGCACGCGGCGCAGGTGCCGAAGACCTCCACGGTGTGGCTGATCTCCGAGAAGCCGTTCTCCGTGGCGACCTTCTCCGCCCACTTCTCCACCGCAGGACCCTCCACCTCGACCGTGCGGCCGCATTCGCGGCAGACCAGGTGGTGATGGTGGTGGCGTGAGCAGCGGCGGTACACGGCCTCGCCGCTGTCGATGCGCAGTACGTCGATCTCGCCAGCGTCCGCCAGGGACTGCAGGGTTCGGTAGACCGTGGTCAGGCCGATGCCCTCGCCCCTGGTGCGGAGCTCCTCGTGCAGGTCCTGGGCGGAGCGGAACTCGTCCAGCTGTTCCAGCAGGCTGGCCACCGCCGCGCGCTGCTTCGTCGAGCGCCTTCCCGGGACGGTGGGGGTGCGGCCCTCGCCATTCGTCACTTGCCGGCCCCTTCCTCGACGTGTGCCACCGCGTCCACGACGATGTGTGACAGGTGTTCGTCGACCAGACGGTAGACCACCTCGCGGCCGTGGCGTTCGCCGTTGACCACGCCCGCCGACTTCAGCACGCGCAGGTGCTGGCTGATCAGCGGCTGCGCCACCCCGAGGGTCTCCACCAGCTCGTGGACACAGCGGTCGTGGACGCGCAGCTCAAGCACGATGGCGATCCGGACCGGCGCCGCCAGCGCGCGGAGCAGGTCACCCGCCGCCGACAGGGTGTGCACCGGGCGGTGCTCGGCGCGGGTGGCCGTCGGGCGGTCGGTCGAGTGGGGGACTGCCAGTTCCGGGGACGAGGTGGCATCCGAGGTCACGGTGAACATCGTCCTCTCGGTCGGGATGCTGGAACGGAAATTGGTTACCGTGTTCAACATCCTATGCTTCGTCGCTATTTCGTCAGCAGCACCGACACAGCCACGACCGCCAGTACGGCCAGGATGAACACGCGGCCGGCCCGCTCGCTCGGCGACAGCACCTGCCACGTCACGGCGAGCAACACCGCGACGCCGGCCGCCAGCAGGCCCAGCAGCAGTGCGCCGATCCCGCCGCCGACCAGGATGCCGACCACGAAGATCGCGGCGACCAGCAGGAACACCACAAAGGGAGGTACCCGGGACAGGGGGCCTTCGCCTTCGATCAGCTTCGCCTTCATCGAGCGCCGCTCGCGCACGTCGTCCTCCTCATGGCGGTATCCGCCTACCGCCCGCAACCGTGGCACCGGGGCTGAGCGAGTGGAAATCACTCGTTCGGGGTGGCCCGCTGCCGAGTACTCTTTGTCGGCCGCGCCCCGTCAACCGCCATTGAACGCCATGGCCGCGAGCGCGCGAAAGTTGGAGTGCTCATGCCAGCCGATCGCGTCGACACCGTCGTCAACCTGTGCAAGCGCAGGGGCTTCGTCTACCCGTGCGGTGAGATCTACGGCGGTACCCGTTCCGCATGGGACTACGGGCCGCTCGGCGTCGAACTGAAGGACAACATCAAGCGCGAGTGGTGGCGCACGATGGTGCAGCGGCGCGAGGACGTCGTCGGCATCGACTCGTCCGTGATCCTGCCGAAGCAGGTGTGGGAGGCGTCCGGGCACGTCAGCGCGTTCCACGACCCGCTGGTCGAGTGCACCGAGTGCCACAAGCGGTTCCGGGCCGACGTGCTCGCCGAGGAGTACTCGGCACGCAGCGGGACGAACGTCACCGAGGCGGACCTGTCCGAGGTGCCGTGCCCGTACTGCGGCGTCCGCGGCGGCTTCACCGAACCGCGCGAGTTCAACATGATGCTGAGGACCCACCTCGGGCCGGTCGAGTCCGACGAGGGACTGCACTACCTGCGGCCGGAGACCGCGCAGGGCATCTTCGTGAACTTCCTGAACGTGCTCACCACCTCGCGGCGCAGGCCGCCGTTCGGCATCGGGCAGATCGGCAAGTCGTTCCGCAACGAGATCACACCGGGCAACTTCATCTTCCGGACCCGTGAGTTCGAGCAGATGGAGATGGAGTTCTTCGTCGAGCCGGGCAGCGACGAGGAGTGGCACCAGTACTGGATCGACGAGCGCCTGCGCTGGTACACCGGCCTCGGCATCAGACCCGACAACCTGCGGCTCCACGAGCACCCGGCCGAGAAGCTGTCGCACTACTCCAAGCGCACCGTCGACATCGAGTACCGCTTCCGGTTCGGCGGCCAGGAGTGGGGCGAGCTGGAGGGCATCGCCAACCGCACCGACTTCGACCTCACCACCCACACCAACCACTCCGGGGTGGACCTGTCGTACTTCGACCAGGCCACCAACTCGCGCTACCACCCGTTCGTCATCGAGCCCGCCGCCGGCGTCGGCCGCCCCATGATGGCGTTCCTGCTCGACGCCTACCGCGAGGACGAGGCCCCCAACGCCAAGGGCGGCGTCGACCAGCGGGTCGTGCTCAGCCTCGACCGCAGGCTCGCGCCGGTGAAGGTCGCGGTGCTGCCGCTGTCGCGCAACCCCGACCTCACCCCGAAGGCCCGCGACCTCGCCGCGTCCCTGCGCCAGTTCTGGAACGTCGACTTCGACGACGCCGGTGCCATCGGCCGCCGGTACCGCCGCCAGGACGAGATCGGCACCCCGTTCTGCGTGACCGTCGATTTCGACACGCTCCATGACCAGGCCGTGACGGTCCGGGAGCGGGACTCGATGGCACAGGAACGGGTGTCGCTCGACAAGCTCCAGGGCTACCTCGCGGGTCAGCTGCTCGGCTGCTGACACCCCGGCCCGCCCTCGCGTTTGCCATGGCGAGGCATGGAGGACCGCGGATGGCTTCGGCCCGGTCGTCAGCCGGTGCGGAGGTGGAGGTGCCCGGGTAAGGGCCACGGTGGCGTCGCGGGCAGCGTTTCCCGTAACCGGAAACCGGATTTCTCGGCTACTCGGCAGGACGCCTCGTTGTCCACCTGGTGGCGGAGTTCCAGGGTGGTGACGCCATTGCCGATTGCCCATGCCGTCAGCGCTCGGACGGCACGGGAGGCCACGTCACGGCCGCGTGCGTGGGCCGCCGTCCAGTAGCCGACCTCGATCCCGCGCTTCAGCGCGACACAGCCCACGAGTCGCTCGTCGTCCAGGACGGCGAAGCTGTGCCGGGTGTTCGCCGCCCAGCCTTCCTGCTGGTTCGCCACCCACACTTCCGCTTCCGCTGCCGTAGTGACGGGGAACCTCGTCCAGCGCAGCATCGCGGGGTCGCGGTAGATCTCCACGAGTGCGGCGGCGTCGCCGGGCTCCCACCCGCGCAGGACGAGACCCTCGGCCGTCAGTGCGGTCATCGGGCCGCCGCCTGGCAGAAGCGGATGGAGTTGGCGAACGGGTCGGTGACCGTCATGGTCGGGCCGCCGGGGGCGTGCTCGTCGACGCACGGTCGCTGCCTGGGGTGGTTCTTGGCCGACAGCTCGTGGTGCAGCGCGTGGACGTCGGTGACCGGGACCCACACGCAGGACCCCGGGGTGCCGTCGCCGTGGTGCTCGGACAGGTCGACGACCAGGTGGTCGCGCCGGATCCTCGTGTACAGCGGCAAGCCCGGTTCGAAGCGGTGCTCCCACTCGACGCCGAAGCCGAGGTAGTCGAGGTAGAACTCGTGCGCGCTCGGCACGTCGAACACGCGGAGCACCGGCACCGCGGTGCCGGTGCCGCCCGCGAGCCTCGCCGCCGCGGTGTTCCAGTCCCGGTGGCCGAGCTGGTGGGCGACGATCTCCAGTGCCTGGCTGTGGCTGAGGTCGGGAAGCGCGGCGCGCAGTGCGCGAGCGGCACGCTTGGCTTCGGGAAGGGACAGGATCATCGGATCACCCGCGTTCCGGTGCCGTGTGGCCGCAGCGCCCGCGTTGCTGACGGTGGCACCGCGTGTCGCTGGTGACCGTTGTCTCGTCCCGATGTGTTCACCATGCCGTCTCCGGCGCGGGCGGCGGGTCACATCGAACCCGGGGACGAGGGTACCGCCGCGAGACCGTGCGGTGGTCGAGTTCATGGTGCCTCCGATGGCGGACCCGACAGGAGGGGCGTTCCCCCGGTGCCGAGGCCAGGTAATGGTCCAGGCGTGGACCTGGTGGTTCGTGGGTGAGCTGGTAGGGGTGCGCAGGCGGGTGGCGGCCGCGGTGTCGCCGGGTGGCCTCAGACATGGGCGGTCACCTCCGGGCGGGGGCGGGTGGTGGCCTGGTCGTAGGCGCCGCGCAGCAGGTCGGCGACCGCCTGCGGTTCGTCGCGTAGTTGTGCCGGTGGGGTGTGCACCACCAGCACGCCGCACGCGGTCAGCCGGGCGGCTCTGCGCAGCGCCGCCTTGGTGTCCGCGGGGGACAGGTCGAACACGTAGGAGTCGACCTCCCACGCCAGCCCTACCTCGTCCCACCACGCGTCGGCGGTCGCCACGTGCGAGCCGTTGGCCGAGGTGATCGGGACCCGCCAGGCCGGCATGGGCAGGCCCGCCCGCTGCACCAGGCGTTTCGCCCAGCCCTGCGCCACCGAGCGGACCTTGTCGTCGATCTCGGCCAGCATGCGGCGGGGGAGAGCGGTGCCCCTCGGGCCTGCCCGGTCCAGTTCGTCGCGGAGGGTCGCCGGGGTGATCCTGCCCCGGGAGATCGCCTCACCCAGCAGCGCGCGGACGTGCTCGGCGGCCTTGGCGCGGCGACAGGTGTCGATCGCCGCTCTCGGCAGCGGGGCCACCGGGAAGCCGGCCAGGTGCAGTGGTTCCGGAAGCTGGTGGGTGCGTTCGAACAGCACGCCGTCCACCAGCCTGGGTTGTCGGCGCGGCGGTACGAGCAGGTGCACGGGGCCCTCCAGCCTCGCGGCCGCCATCTCGTGCAGCCGCAGCGCGTCCACCCCGGTCAGCACGGCCCCCGGGCCCGCTACGGTCAGCGCGGCGTGGATGCGCTGGGTTCTGCTCGGCGGCTGGTTCGTGAGCAGCACCAGCCCTGATTCCAGCCGCTGCCACGGGCCGCCCTCCTGGCAGCGTTCGTGGATCGCGCGGCCGCTGAGGCCCAGCGCGATCAGCTCGGTGGCCGGTGCCACGAGGTGGTCGAAGACGCGTGGAATGGCGTCGAGGTCGAGGAGTGCGCGGTTCTCGTTCACGGCGCAAGCAAACCCGACGCCACCGACCTCCGCCGCCGCTCAAGATCGTCATGTGGACAACCGCCCCGGCTGTGGACAACTCGGCGGTGAGCAACCTCCGACACCCCGCCCGCGTCAGGGTTCGCGGGTAGCATTCGACGTTTTACCTACCATGTCTGGAAGGATGGCCGGAGTGAGCCACGACGAACCGAGATCCGTGCGCCGGTTCCTGGGGCGCCTCTTCCTCGGTGTGTTCCTGGTCGGTGCGCTCGTCGTCGGCGGCACCGGGTTCCGGGTCTGGCAGGTCGCCCGCGACGACGACCGGACGGCCGCCGACGTGGTGCTCGTCCTCGGCGCGGCCCAGTACGCGGGCACCCCGTCGAAGGTGCTCGAAGCCCGGTTGCGGCACGCGAAGGACCTCTACGACCAGGGCGTCGCCCCCTATATCCTCACCACCGGCGGCAACCAGCCCGGCGACACCTACACGGAGGCCACCGCGGGCGTCCGCTGGCTCACCGAGCACGGTGTGCCCGAGGACCACGTCATCCCCGTCGGCGAGGGCAACGACACGCTCGGCAGCATCGAGGCCGCCGCAGAGGAGATCCGCGGCCGCGGCTGGCGGAGCGTGGTGATCGTCAGCGATCCCTGGCACTCGCTGCGTGCCAGGACGATGGCCGCCGACGCCGGCCTCGACGCGTGGACCTCGCCGACGCACAGCGGCCCGATCGTCCAGACCAGGCAGACGCAGATCCGCTACATCCTGTACGAGACCGCCGCGCTCCTGTACTACCGCGCGATGAAGGCGCCAGCCGACAACATCGGCGTGCCTGGAAATGTCGGTGCGGACAAGTAACCTTCCCCACATGACCACGGGGTACGGCGAGCACGACATCGCGCGCCAGTTCGCGGAACCGGAGAAGGCGGCGCTGCTGCCCGGCTCGCTCTCGCCGCTGCGCAGCGGCTTCTCCCGGGACCGCGCCCGCGTGCTCCACTCGGCGGCGCTCCGGCGGCTGGCGGGCAAGACGCAGGTCGTCGGGCCCGGCGAGGGGTCCGAGGTCAGCGGTGCGCCCCGCACCCGGCTCACCCACTCGCTCGAGGTCGCGCAGATCGGCCGCGGCATCGCGGAGGACCTCGGCTGCGACCCGGACCTCGTGGAGATGGCCGGGCTCGCGCACGACATCGGGCACCCGCCGTTCGGCCACAACGGGGAACGCGCGCTCGACGCGGTGTCCCAGGCGTGCGGCGGTTTCGAGGGCAACGCGCAGACGCTGCGGATCCTGACCAGGCTGGAGCCCAAGATCGCGGGCCACGGCCTCAACCTGACCAGGGCGTCCCTCGACGCCGCGACGAAGTACCCGTGGCCGCGCATGGCGGGCACCGACAAGTTCGGCGTCTACGAGGACGACCTGCCGGTGTTCGAGTGGCTGCGGGCCGGTGCGCCCGCGGACCGGTGCTGCATCGAGGCGCAGGTCATGGACTGGGCGGACGACGTCGCCTACTCGGTGCACGACGTCGAGGACGGGGTACGTGCCGGGCGCATCGCGATCCGCGACCTCGGCGACCGGGTCGAGCGGGTGGCGGTCGCTGAGCTCGCCGCGAAGTACTTCAGCAAGGAGTCGGTGTCCGAGCTGGAGGACGCGGGCTGCGAGCTGCTGCGGTTGCCGGTGATGGCGGCACTGAGCGAGTCGGGCTACGACGGCTCGCTCACCTCGCAGGTCGCGTTGAAGCGGCTCACCAGCGAACTGGTCGGCCGGTTCGTGTCCGCGGCGGTCACCGCCACCCGCACCGAGTACGGCGACGCCCCGCTGACCAGGTACGCGGCCGACCTCGTCGTGCCGCCGAGGGTGGCGGCGGAGGTGGCGCTGCTGAAGGCGGTCGCGCTGCGGTACGTGATGAGCGACCTGAAGCGGCTCGCGTTGCAGGCGCGGCAGCGGGAGTGGCTGGCCGAGCTGGTGGCGCTGCTGGGGGACCGGGGGCCGACCGCGCTGGAGCCCGCGTTCGTGCCGGCGTGGGAGGAAGCCACGGGGGACGCGGAGCGGTTACGCGTGGTGATCGACCAGGTGGCGTCGCTGACCGACGCGCAGGCGGTCAGCTGGCACGAGGCGCTCGCGGGCGGAGCGGAAAGTGTCGTGGTGACGTGGCACACTCGAGGACATGGCTGACTTCGATCCACGGTTCGTCCGCGCCGGTAAGGGGAGCCAGTGACGCGCCACCTCGCGTTCGCTCTCACACTGCATCGCGTCACCGCGCCGGACCTGGCCGCCAACGCGTGCTGGTCGCCGTTCTCGGTGGCGTCCGCGCTCGGGCTGGTCGCGCAGGGCGCGCGCGGCCTGACCCGTGACGAGCTGGCCGTCCTGCTGGTGGGGGAGAAGTCCGGTGACCTCGCCGGGCTGGGGGCGTTGCTGACCCGCGCCGGTGTGCTGGAACCACACCGGGACAACGAGGACGAGCCGGTGATCGCGGTCGCCAACACGTTGTGGGCGGACGAGTCGATCGACGTGTACGCGTCCTATGTGGACGAGCTGGGGCGCTGGTCGAGCGGCATGGTGCGGGAGGCGCCGTTCCGGGAGAACCCGCTGCGGGCCCGCGACATGATCAACCTGGACGTCGCGAAGACGACCAGGGACCTCATCCCCGAGCTGCTGCCGTCCGACGCGATCCGCGAGGACACGGTGTCGGCGCTGGTCAACGCGCTGTACCTGAAGTGCGCGTGGAAGCACCGGTTCGCGGAGGGCGCGACGACGCCGCTGCCGTTCCACACCCCGGGCGGTGTCAAGGACGTGCCGACCATGGAGCTGTCCGCGCGGCTGGGCTACGCGGCCACCGACGGGTGGCAGGTCGTCAGCATGCCGGCCGTCGGCGGGGTCGAGGCGGTCGTGCTGTTGCCGGACACCGACCTCGCGACCGAGGAGCCCGGTCTGGACGCCGACCGGCTGGCCGGCCTGCTGGGCGCGCCACGACACGAGCAGGTCGAGTTGCGGCTGCCGAAGGTCGACGTGCGCATGCAGGCCGAGCTGTCGCCACCGCTCAACGAGGTCGGGGTGCGGACGGTCTTCACCAGGGACGCGGACCTCGGCGGCATCACCGCGAGCGAGCTGGCCGTGCAGGCCGTGTTGCACGAGTCGGTGCTCAAGCTCGACGAGCAGGGGCTGGAGGGCGCGGCGGCCACGGCGGTGATGATGCGGCTCATGTCGCTGCCGACGGGGCAACCGGTCGAGGTGCACGTGGACCGGCCGTTCCTGCTGGTGGTCCGGCACCGGGAGACCGGGGTCGTCTACTTCCTCGCCAGGGTGACCGACCCGGCCGAGTGATCCGTTCGCGCCTGTCACACCTGGCGGCGTCTCCTCGTCCACCCCGTGAACGAGGAGGAGACAATGCCAAGAATCCCAGGGGTGGCCACGAAGGACGCGGGGTTGGTGGTCCGGATCGGCTACTGGATCGCGAAGCGGCGGTTGGGGGTCGTGCCCGAGCCGTTCTCGGTGCTGGCCCGGCACCGGAAGCTGTTCATGGCCGCCGCGCGGCACGAGGTGGCCGCAGGGAAGGCGAGCAGGAAGCTGCCGACGAACGTGCGGGACCTGGCCGTGTTCCGGGTCGCGCAGCGGCTCGGGTGTTCCTGGTGCGTGGATTTCGGCACGATGCTGCAGAAGCACGAGGGCCTGGACGTCGAGCGGCTCAAGCACATCGACGACTACCTGACCTCGCCGGCCTACACGCGGCAGGAGCGGCTGGCCGTCGCCTACGCCGACGCGATGACGACGACGCCGGTGAGCGTCACCGACGAGCAGGTCGAACGGCTGCGGGAGGAGTTCGGCGACGAGGCGGTCGTCGAGCTGACCTACCAGATCGGCCTGGAGAACATGCGGGCGCGGACGTACGGCGCGCTCGGCATCCGCGACCAGGGCTTCAGCTCCGGCGACGCCTGCCGTCTTCCCGACGCCGACGTCAGATCCGCAGGTGCGTGAGCTTGTCCGGGTTGCAGACGTCGTAGATCCGGCTGATCTGCCCGTCGCGGACGTCGAAGGTGACGACCCTGCGGTCGAGCGCCCGCAGCTCGCCCTCTTCCGGCATGTCCGGGATCGCCATGCCGATGTCGCCGTTGACCAGCACCAGTTCGCCGCGGGCGATGCGGTGCGGGCCG
Organism: Actinophytocola glycyrrhizae; assembly: GCF_042653545.1. Taxonomy (NCBI): domain Bacteria; kingdom Bacillati; phylum Actinomycetota; class Actinomycetes; order Pseudonocardiales; family Pseudonocardiaceae; genus Actinophytocola; species Actinophytocola glycyrrhizae. The sequence continues at coordinate 448,837 of NZ_JBHSIS010000010.1, read as the reverse complement.
TACATCTCGGCGAGGCCGAACAGGAAGCGGCTGATCTTGTCCGAGCCGACCATACGGCGGCGGGACGTGCGGGCCTTGCCGTTGCTGTCGCCGACGAGTACGGCGTCGGGGTGCAGCAGTCCGACGACACCGTCGAGGTCGCCGGACAGGATCGCGGCGAGCAGCTGTTCGACGATCTCGCGTTGCGCGCCGAGGTCGGTGGGGTCCGGCCGTTCCGCCTCCGTCACCGCGCGCCTGCCGCGCGAGGCGTGCTGGCGGGCGGTCGCCTCCGTGACGCCGAGGATCGTCGCGATCTCCGAGAACGGCACGGAGAACGCGTCGTGCAGCACGAACGCGACCCGCTGTTCCGGCGACAGGTTGTCCAGCACGACGAGCGCGGCCATCCGCACCTCCTCGTCCCGCACGACTGTCTCCAGTGGATCGTCGCCGGGCTGCGCGCCGTACAGGGTGACGATCGGTTCCGGCAGCCACGGGCCGACGTACCGCTCGCGCTGGGCGGCGGCCGAACGCAAACGGTCGAGGCAGATGCGGCCGACGACGGTCGTGAGCCAGCCGCGGAGGTCCCGGATCCCGGCGCGCCGGGCGTCGTCGAGACCGGCCAGCCGCAGCCACGCCTCCTGGACGGCGTCCTCGGCGTCGGAGACGGTGCTGGTCAACCGGTAGGCGACGCCGATCAGGTGCGCGCGGTGTGCCGAGAACTCCTTCGCGAGGACATCGTCGCTGACCGTCACACCCGCCATCCTACTGACCGCGGGGACGCCTAGACTCGGACAACGTGGCAGGACGGATCCGGGAAAGCGACATCGCCGCGGTCCGCGACCGCAATCGGATCGACGACATCGTCGGCGAGTACGTGTCGCTGCGGCGGGCGGGCGGCGGCGCGCTGAAGGGCCTGTGCCCGTTCCACGACGAGAAGACGCCCTCGTTCAACGTGCGGTCCACCCACGGCACTTTCCACTGCTTCGGCTGCGGCGAGGGCGGCGACGTCATCGCCTTCCTCATGAAGATCGACCACCTGAGCTTCGTCGAGGCGGTCGAGCGGCTCGCCGAGCGCAGCGGCATACAGCTGACCTACGAAGGCGGTCCGCCGACCCGCCAGCGCGACAAGGGCACCAGGACGAGGCTGGTCGACGCGCACCGCGCGGCCGCGGAGTTCTACACCGAACAGCTCGCGACGCCTGAGGCGGTCAAGGCCCGCGAGTTCCTCGCCGAGCGCGGGTTCGACCAGGCCGCTGCGACGACGTTCGGCTGCGGCTACGCGCCCGCGGGCTGGGACAAGCTCACCAAGCACCTGCTGGGCCGCGGGTTCGAGATGCAGGAGCTGATCAAGGGTGGCCTGTCCCGCGAGGGCAGGCAGGGCCCGATCGACCGGTTCCACCGCCGTCTGCTGTGGCCGATCAGGGACCTCGGCGGCGACGTCGTCGGCTTCGGCGCGCGGCGGCTGTACGACGACGACCAGATCCAGGCGAAGTACCTGAACACCGCGGAGAGCCCGATCTACAAGAAGTCGCAGGTGCTGTTCGGGCTCGACCTCGCGAAGCGGGAGATCGCGCGGCGCCACCAGGTGGTGGTGGTCGAGGGCTACACGGACGTGATGGCCATGCACCTCGCCGGTGTGCTCACGGCCGTCGCGTCCTGCGGGACCGCGTTCGGCACCGAGCACATCACGGTGCTGCGCAGGCTCCTCATGGACGACGACGCGTTCCGCGGCGAGGTGATCTACACCTTCGACGGCGACGAGGCAGGCCAGAAGGCGGCCCGCAAGGCGTTCGACGAGGACCAGAAGTTCGCCGCGCAGACGTTCATCGCGATCGCGCCGGACGGGCAGGACCCGTGCGAGCTGCGGCAGTCCAAGGGCGACGTCGCGGTGCGCGACCTGGTCGCCAGGCGAAGGCCGCTGTTCGAGTTCGCGATCAAGACCGAGCTGTCCGAGCACAACCTGGACAACGCGGAGGGCCGGGTCGAGGCGCTGCGGCGGACCGTGCCGATGGTGGCGCGGATCAAGGAGGTGGCGCTGCGGGACGAGTACGCGCGCCAGCTCGCGGGCTGGGTCGGCTGGGAGGACACGGCGACGGTCGTGCGGCGGGTCCGCGAGTCCGCCGGTGGCACGCAGGCACCGGCGCGGCGGGCGGCCAGGCCGGTGGACCCCGGGCAGGGCGCGCTCGCGGTCGATGTCGACGGGCCGCCCCGGCCGAACCCGCGTGACCCGCGGCTGCACGTCCAGCGCGAGGTGATCAAGCTCGCGCTGCAGGAGCCCGCGTTCGCCGGTCCCATGTACGACCAGCTGCCGCAGGAGGTGTTCGCGCACCCCGCGTACGCCGAGCTGCACCGCGCGGTGTTGCAGGCGGGCGGCACGGCGAGCGGGCTCGCGGGCGCGGAGCTGATCGACGCCGTGGTGAAGTGCTGCGAGTCGGCGGTCGGCCGCGCGCTGGTCACCGAGCTGGCCGTGGAGGCCATCCCCACCAGGCAGAACGCGATCGAGCGGTACGCGGCCGGCATGCTCGCCGCGCTCCAGCGACAGCTGCTGGCCGGGCAGATCGCCGACATCAAGTCGCGGCTGCAGCGCCTGTCGCCGATCGAGGAACCGGACGAGGCGCGCGCGTTGTGGGGCGACCTCGTCGCGCTCGAGCAGTACTACAAGGCGCTGGGGGAGCAGGCCGCGGGAGGAATCGCATGAGTGTCCTGCGAAAGCTGCTCGACAAGGTGATCGGCGACGGCACGCCGTCGGGCTTCACCGGCACGCTCGAGAAGGACGAGAATGTCGTCGTCACCGCGGAGGTCCGTGGCGGCGGGCACCTCGTGGTGACCACGCTGGGTCTGTGGGTGCCGTCGGACGCCGGGCCACGCCGCATCGGCTGGCACCTGCTCAGCAAGGTCACGTGGGGCGAGGGCGTGCTGGTCGTGATCGAGGCCGACGAGACGGGGGAGGCCGGGGACGCGGTCCTGCTGACCGACCGGACGCCGCGCCGGTATCCGCTGGTCGACCCTGGCAAGCTGCCGCACGCCGTGCACCGGCGGGTGACCGAGTCGATCAGGTCGCGCCACCACCGGGAGCTGCCGGGCGGGGGAGCGTGGTTCGTGCAGCGCAAGGTGCCCGGCCGGGACGGCATCGTGCTGCAGGTCAGGGCCGATCCCGGCACGGACCCCGATGCCGTGCGGACGGTCGCCGCGGAGGTGGCCGTCAAGATCCGGGAAGCGCTACAGTAAACAGTACGGATGTACGGTTTGCTGGGAGGCGCTGTGTGGGATCCCGTGGAGTACCTGGCCTTCGCAGACCACCGCTCGCGGCCGTTCTTCGACCTCGTCGGCCGGGTCGCCGCGGCGGCTCCGCGCCGGGTCGTCGACCTCGGCTGCGGGCCGGGCAACCTGACCGCCACACTCGCCGCGCGGTGGCCGTCGGCGCGGATCGAGGCGTCGGACTCGTCGGCGGAGATGGTGGCGGCCGCCCTGGAACGGGGGATCGACGCGTCCGTGCTCGACGTGCGGGACTGGCAGCCCGCTGCGGACACCGACGTGGTGGTGTCGAACGCGGTGCTGCAGTGGGTGCCGGGACACGGGGAACTGCTGGCGCGCTGGGTGAAACAGCTGCCGCGGCGGGCGTGGCTCGCGTTCCAGGTGCCGGGCAACTTCGGCGCGCCGTCCCACGTGCGGGTGCGTGAGCTGGCCGCGTCGCCGCGGTGGCGGGACCGTCTCGAGCCGCTCGTACTGCGTGAGGACGACGCCGTGCTCGACCCCGAGGGGTACGCGAGCCTGCTGTCGGACGCCGGTTGCGCGGTCGACGCGTGGGAGACCACCTACCTGCAGCGGTTGACCGGTGCCGATCCCGTGCTGGAGTGGGTGACGGGCACGGCGCTGCGGCCGATCAGGACTGCCTTGTCCGATGTGGACTGGGCGCAGTTCCGCGCCGAGCTGGCACCCGTGCTGCGTGCCGAGTACCCGCGGCGCGCGGACGGCACGACATGGTTCCCGTTCCGCCGCGTCTTCGTGGTCGCCCGGACGCCGTGACGGGCACCTTCGCCGAAGGTGCCCGTCACGGCAGTGCGCCTAGCCGACCGTGACCCGGTCACGTTCCCCCGGCGGCGGGACCGTCGCCCGGTCGCCGTGGCCTGGCCACCACGCCGCGTGGCCGAGCAGTGCGGTGAGGCTCGGCACCAGGAACATCGACATCACGAACGCCGCGATCAGGATGCCGACCGACACCGCGAAACCCATCTCCATCAGGAACGAGACACCGGCCAGCAGCATCGACGCGAACGTGCCCGCGAGGATCACGCCCGCCGCGCCGACCGACGGGCCGCCGTGCTCGACCGCGAGGTCCGCGGCCTTGCGCGGGTCGTTGCCGAGTTTGGCCTCCTCGCGCAGTCTCGCGATCATCAGGATGTTGTAGTCCGTGCCGATCGCGACCACGAACAGGTACACGAGCATCGGCAGCATGAACGACACGCCCGGCCGGTCACCGATGCCCTGGAACACCAGCACGGTCGCGCCCATCGTCGAGAAGAACCCGACGACCACCGCCAGCATCAGGTACAGCGGCGCGACGAGGCTGCGCAGCAGCAGACCGAGCACCAGCGCGATCAGCACACCCGCGACCGGGAAGATGACCCACAGGTCCCGGTTGTTCGCGTCCCGGATGTCGGCGAACGCCGAGGTCAGGCCGCCGACCTTCGCGGTGGTGCCCGCCGGGGCCCGCGAGTGCGCCACGTCCCGCAGCGGCCCGTCCACCAGGTCGAGCGAGGAGTTCGCGTACGGGCTGGAGTCCAGCAGCAGGTCGATCCTGGCGACGTTCCCGTCCTCGCTGAGCGTGGCGGGCTGCCCGGTCGGCCCCGGCATCACCCCACCGACGCCGGGCACCTCCTGCAGCTCCTGCGCGTAGGTCGCGAGCGCCTGCTCGTCGAGCGTGCCGCTGTCGGCCTTCACATACACCGACGTCGGGTTCAGCGCACCGGCCGGGAACCCGGTCGCCATGAACTCGAGGCCCCGCGCCGACTCGGTGTCGCCCGGCAGCTGACCGGTCTGGTCGTAGTCGGTGTTGAACCCGAACATGCCCAGCGCCAGCACCACCATCACGCCACCGGACGCGACCGCGACGACCCCGGGACGGCGGCCGGTGAACTTGCCGAGGCGCTGGAACAGTGTGCCCTTCGGCGTGCGCTGCCAGGACTTCGACGGCCAGAAGACCTTGGGGCCCACCAGGGACACGACCGCCGGGACCAGCGTGACCGCCGCGATCGCCATCACCACGACCGCGATCGACAGGCCCGGCCCGAAGCTGGTGAACGCGCCGAACACCGCGAGCAGCAACGCCATGAACGCGATGACGATGGCCGCGGCGGCGGAGGTGATGACCTCGCCGACCCGCGCCAGCGCCGCCACGAGCGCGGTCTTCGGGTCGTCGCCGGCCCGCAGCCGCTCGCGGTAGCGGAACAGCAGGAACACGATGTAGTCGGTGCCGACGCCGTACAACACGATCGTCATCACGATCTGCACCGACTGGTCGACCTGGAAGTCGAACGCCTGCGCGAGCCACGCGACCAGCCCCGGCGCGATGGCGCTCACCAGCCCGACCGTGACGATCGGCAGCAGCGCCGCGACCGGGCTCCGGTAGATCACCAGCAGCAGACCGATGATCAGCACGATCGTGGCCGCGCCGACGATCACCAGCGCGGTGTCGAACGCGTCGGCGTTGTCGGCGAACATCGCGACGTCACCGGTGACCGCGTACTCCAGGTCCGTGCCGCCCAGCGCGTCCGTCGCCCGTTCGCGGATCTCCTTGACCGCCTCGACGAGCTCCGGGTCGTCCCCCAGGCCCTCGAGCCCGACGGTAACCAGCTGGACCTTCTTGTTCGGGGCCAGGAACTGGTCGCCGGTGAGCACGGCCGTGACCCGGTCGATGCCCGCGCCGTCGAGGTCCTCGCCGAGGTCGCCGATCGCCGTCCGGTCCGCGTCGGTCAGCGTCTGGCTGTCCTGCCGTTTGACCACGATCGTCGCGCTGGCCTGGTCGGCCCGCCCGAAGGACTGTTCGGCCAGCTCACCGGCCTGCACCGACTCGTAGTCGGCAGGCAGGAAGTTGGCCTGGTCACGGGTGGTGACGTCGGCGAGCGTCGGCGCGAACGCCACGATCGCGATGGTGACCAGCACCCAGCCCGCGATGACCTTCCACGGATTGTGCACGACCAGACGTCCCAGTCGTTCGAACATCTTTCCTCCCCTGTGAGATGCCGCCCTCCCCGACAAGCGGCGAGTCTACCTGCCGCCCGGTAGGTAAGATCGTGTGAGGGTCCAGGCGGGGCGAACGCTAACGTGAGCGGGCTGAGAAACTGCTGAGGAGGAACGCGGATGGACGGGGACACCCGCGAGACGATTCGTGCGGTTGCCCTGGAGCTGTTCTCGAACAAGGGGTTCGAGCAGACAAGCCTGCGGGAGATCGCCGAACGTGTCGGGCTGACGAAGGCGTCGCTGTACTACCACTACTCGTCGAAACAGTCGCTGTTGCTGGCAGTGGTGGAGCCGGTGATCACGGGCTGGCGGACGATCGTCGACGACACCGCCCGGCTCGAACACACCCCGGAGAACGTGCGCCACGTGGTGGGCCGGTGTCTCGACGTGTTCCTCAGAAACCGTTCGGTGGCGGGCATCTTCCAGCGGGACGCCGCCGGTGTGGCCGTGGTCCTCGGCGAGCTGTGGGACGACATGGTGGGCCTCGGGAAGCGGCTTGTCGCGTGGTTCGCGGGCCCCGCGCCGACGACCGCGGACCGGCTGCGGGCCGTCGCCGCGATGGAGGTGCTCGGCGCGGTGCTGTCCTCGACGACCTACCAGGACGAGGACGAGTTCACCGAGGAGGAGATGCGTGCCGTCCTGTCGCAGGCGGCCATGGACGTCCTCCGCCTGTCGGCTGAACCCGCCGCGTCCGGCGTGCGTAGGTTGGGTTGACCCTGTCTACTCACGCAGAGGACGTTTCGATGTTTCGACGCGTTGGAGTTGTACTGGCCGCCCTGCTCGTGTTCTCGCCCGCGGTGGCGGCCGCGTCCCCGGTCTTCCCCACGACGATCGACCTGCCGGACGGTTTCCGGCCGGAAGGGATCGCGATCGGCCCCGGTCCGGTGGCCTACTTCGGATCGCTCGCCGACGGCTCGATCTACCGCGCCGACCTGCGGACCGGCCGCGGCCGCGTCGTCAGCGAGGGGCCCGGCACGCCGTCGGTGGGGCTCAAGACCGACGGAAGGGGCCGCCTGTACGTCGCCGGTGGTGTCGCCGGGAACGCTCGGGTGATCGACACGCGCACCGGCCGGGTGTTGGCCGCGTACCAGCTGACCACCGCGGCCGCGTTCGTGAACGACGTGGCGCTGGTCGGCGGCGCGGCGTGGTTCACCGACTCGACGAACCAGCAGCTGTACCGGCTCGAACGCGGGACGGTCACGACGGTCCCGATCACCGGCGACCTGGTGTACGGCGAGGGGATCAACGCCAACGGCATCGCCCCGACGCCGGATGGCAAGGCGCTGCTGGTGGTGCAGTCGAACACCGGCAAGCTGTTCCGGGTCGCGTTCGACGGCCGGTCCACCCAGGTGGCGCTGGACTACCCGCTCACGAACGGTGACGGCCTGCTGCTGTCCGGCCGCACCCTGTACGTGGTGCAGAACCGGCTGAACACGGTCGCAGTGCTGCACCTGGACCGCGCCGCGACCCGCGCGGTCCTGAGGACGACGCTGACCGACGAGCGGTTCGACGTCCCGACCACGGTCGCGGCCTTCGGCAACCGGCTGTACCTGCCGAACGCGCGGTTCAACACCACGCCGGGACCGGACGTGGAGTACCAGGTGATCGCTGTTCGCCGTTGAGCTGCTCGACGGTATGACCTCGCACACAACGCCCCGACGAGGTCCCGCGAAGCGGCGACGACCTCGTCGGGGGCCGGGCGGTGGGCATGAAAAAGCCCCAGGCGCATGGCCTGGGGCGAAAGCTCCTCCAGCTGGACTCGAACCAGCAACCCTTCGATTAACAGTCGAATGCTCTGCCAATTGAGCTATGGAGGATCGCCTACCGGACCCGGTCCGGCGAGAGGTAACTCTAGCGCATGGCTGGAACCGGGTTTCCCGCCACCCGGCGTTCAGGGCCCCGGTGGGGGAAGATGGTGGGGAAACCAGCAGGTCGAGCCATGGGAGGCGAGGACACATGAAGGCGTTCATCCTGGGCGCCGCGGTCGGGTACGTACTGGGCGCGAAGGCAGGCCGCGGCCGATACGACCAGATCATGCGGACCTACCGCAAGATCGCCGACCACCCCGCCGTGCAGGGCGCCGCGGGCATCGCCCGTGCGAAGGTGGGCGAGAAGACCGGCCTCGGAAACCGGCACAAGGCGACGGCCCAGCAGAACAACGGCCGGCGTGAACCTGCCTACACCCAGTCGTGATCTGCGGGGGCTGCCGAAGGCGCAGCTCCACCTGCACCTGACGGGTGCGATGCGGCCGGCCACGCTCCTCGAGCTGGCCGGCCGCCACCGCGTCACGGTGCCCCCGCCACTCGCCGACGGCGCCGGAACATGGGCGGCGTTCCAGGACCGCTACGACGCGTCCCGCGCCACCCTCCGCACCCCGGCCGACATCGCACGCGTGATCGCCGAGGCCGCGGCCGACGACGCCGCCGACGGCTGCCGGTGGATGGAGATCCAGGTCGACCCCACCTCGTACGCACCGGTCTTCGGCGGACTCGAGGCGGCGCTGGAGGTGGTGCTCGCCGGTGCCGCCGCCGCACCCATCCCGGTCGGCGTGCTGGTGGCGTCGAGCTGGCAGCGCCCACCGTCGCACGCGGTGACACTGGCCCGCCTCGCCGCCCGGTACGCGGCACACGGAGTCGTCGGCTTCGGGCTGTCCAACGACGAACGCGGCGTGGAGGTGGCCGACTTCGCCCCGGCCTTCCGGGTGACGGCCGACGCCGGGTTGCTGGGGGCGCCGCATTCGGGTTTCTACACGCCCGCATCGCACGTGCGGTCCTGCGTCGAGTCCCTGGAGGCGGCGCGGATCGGACACGGGACGTCAGCCGTCGCCGACCCGCGGGTGCTGTCGCTGCTGGCCGAACGGCAGGTGGGGGTGGAGATCTGCCCGACGTCGTACCCGCCGTTCGGAGTGCACGAACTGTCCACCGTGCCCGTGCGCGCGTTCCTGTCGGCCGGGGTGCCCGTCGCCCTGTCGACCGACGACCCGCTGCTGTTCGGGGTCGGCCTCGCCGGACAGTACGAGATCTGCCGGAACTCCCTCGGCCTCACCGACACCGAGCTGGCCACCGTCGCCGCCGGCGGCATCCGCACGTCGGCAGCCCCCGAACCACTGAAGAAGACACTCCTGGCCGAGGTCGACGAATGGCTCTCTTTCGCCAGCAAGTAACCTTTCCGCACACCGTTACTGGGGGCGGTAGCTCAGTCGGTTAGAGCAGGGGACTCATAATCCCTTGGCCGTGGGTTCGAGCCCCACCCGCCCCACCACGTCTTCCTCATCGACTGAGTGGCTTGGTGAGTGTCGCTCAGCGCAGACCACCGCTCACACGGCTGTGGACAACGGCAGCCCGACTGCAATGCACGGCCAGCCCACCCCGCAGACCATGCACAGCCCCGATCGTGTGCCTGGTCGGTGTGCCTGCAAGGCGATGATCAGCTGCTCGTACTGTTGCACCGCCAGCAGCAGCTCAGCCTCACGCCGCCGATGCTTGCCCACAGTGGCTCCGCTCATCGTTGCTTCCGCCGTTTTGCGTGGGCTTGGCAGGACCGTCGACCGCCCACGCTCGTCGTCGGGCGCTCAAACTGTCGGTCGCCAACCACCAAGTTGCCCACGCGACGAACCCCAGGAACGGCGAGGTCACGAGCAGGAACACCACGAGCTTGTCCATGGTCATGACTGCTCGCTGCTCGTCGCTTCGGCACGGGAGTCCATCTCGGTCAGAGCTTCGGTGCCAAGTTGCACCAACGCTCGAAGCGCATCAACGTCGAAGGCGAATTCGAACTCGTTGGTACCGCTGCCGAAGATGATGACCATCTCGTCACCGCCGTTGATCGTGTAGCGCATCGGGCAGCTGCCATGGGCGCTGGCCCAGCTGACCACCTTGATTGGCGAGAACAGGTCGAGTGCCACCGGTTGCACATTCCTTTTCTGACGTCGGTTGCGATGGGTGGGGCCTTCCAGCGCCAGCTCGGCCACCATGGAGCCTTTAGGGCGTTCCCCTGAAGGTTGGGCGCCGGGAAACACCGACGCTGGATGCCGTGATCGCGAAGTTATGCCGCTCTCAGTGACAAAGGCTGTACAAACTGTCCGGTCATATGCGTTGTCTCGGCACGTCGGCGGTTTACGCTGTCTTTGCGGACCGAGCCGACAACCGTGGAGTGATCAAGGTCGTGACCAGCGCCGATGACCACGACGAGCTACTGCGTCGTCGCCACGTGGCCGATGTCGTGCTGTACTGGATGCGTCGACGCGGCCTGACCCGGCAGATCTTCGCCGACCGCCTTGGCAAATCGGTCAGTTGGGTCGACAAGATCAAGAATGGTGATCGGCAGCTCGACCGTCTGAGCGTCCTGCGCCAAATTGCTCACGTGCTGGACATCCCCTTGCAGGTGCTCATCGACCCTGACGAAGCCGACCGTCGGCGCCGCTGCCCCGATGAAGGCGACATCGCCGCCATCCGCTCGGTGCTGCGTCGCTATGACGCCATCACCAACGTCTTCCGTCCGAACGGCGACGTCCTGCCGGAGCCGAACCTGTCCCAGCTGGAGCGCTCGGTGCGCTACGGCTGGATGGCCTTCCAGGTGTCGAACTACCAGGCCATCGGCCAGCTGCTTCCCGACCTCATCCGCCAGGCCCAAGCCGCCGTCTGGCAACTGGGTGGCGATGACCGACGCAGCGCGCAAGCGTGGCTGGCCTGGACATATCAGCTGACCGCGGCGACAGCCTTCAAACTCGGCGACGCCCAGCTCGGCTGGGTCGCAGCCGACCGAGGCATCCAGCTTGCCGAGCAGACCGAGAACCTGACCCTGATCGGCAGTGCCGCCCGATGGGTGGCCCACGCCTTGATCGACACCTACCGCGGCAGCGACGCCGTGACGATGGTGCGCGCCGCGGCGGACCGCCTGGCACCTCATCTCAGGCAAGCCGATACCGCGTTCATGTCGGCCTACGGCATGTTGATGCTCAAGGGCAGCATCGCCGCCGCTCAGCTGCACCAAGCGGCGGACGTTCGAGACCTGCAATCCGAGGCGCTGGCCGTCGCCAACAAGTTGGGCACCGGCTCCAATGTGCTGTGGAGCTCGTTCGGCACCACCAACGTGCGAGTCCATGAAGTATCCGCGCTGGCTGACATGCAGAGCGGCGGCCGAGTGACCGAGGCCGCCACCAGCATCTCCCAGGTCGAACTGATGAGTCTGCCCAAGGAACGACGCGCCAGCCATCTGCTGGACGTCGCCCGCGGCTACCTACAGGCGGGCAAGCGCGACGAAGCTGCTTCGCGTCTGCTCGATGCGGATCAATGCGCTCCCGACGAGGTCCGCTGCCGCCAGATGACCCGCCGGCTGATCGACGATCTGGTGAGCAGCTGTCCCCGAGGTACTCGGCCGTCGGCCGCCTTGGTCAGCGTGGCCAGAGCCGTCGGAGTCACCGTATGAACGTCGCGCAACCACAGCGGGTGCTCCATGTGGTCACCTGCGCCACGCTGGCTGCTCGTGATGTCAGCAGGTTGGTCGGTCTGGCGCAGGACGCAGGGTGGACCGTGTGTGTCGTCGCGACGCCGATGGCCACCCGGTTCATCGACCAGGCCGCCTTGGCGGCGCAGACCGGCTACCCCGTGCGCAGTGACTACAAGCAGCCCGGCGCAGCCGATGCCCTGCCTCCCGCCGATGCCATGATCGTTGGCGGAGCCAGCGCCAACACCATCAACAAGCTGGCGGCCGGGATCTCGGACAACTTGGCACTTGGCGTACTCAACGAAGCCGTCGGGCTGGGTTTGCCGCTGGCGATCCTGCCGTTCGTGAACACCGCTCTTGCGGCCCACCCGGCGTTCCTCCGCAGCGTTCGAGAGCTGCGAGACGCTGGCGTTGATGTGCTCCTGGGCGACGGTGGGTTCGTGCCGAACCCGCCTGGCGAGGGTGAGCAGAAGCTACCGGGCTACCCGTGGGAGGCGGCGCTACAAGCGGTGGAGAAGCTGCATTGACGCCGAGGAGTAGACGCAGAACCGAAGGTTCGTGCGTACCCAAGAGCGTCGTCGGGGAGAGCCTCGACCTTGTCGACGACCCGGGAACGAAGGTAGTCGAGGTACCGGAGAAACACCTCGGCACGTGACGATGCCGGGGCGGTGGGCTCGGGGAACTCCACAGGCATCCGGTGAGTATGCCGCGCTGCCCGCGATGTCCCGAAGGTGTCTTCCCCAGTCAGGGCCTGTTCGGGCGGGTTACTCCGGCGTACGTAGTGACTTGATCTTCCCGCGTGAGTATAACTTGTTCTAATCCCTGCGTAGGTGAGGTGGCTCGCGTCATGAAGACAACGGTGTCTGACAAGGGTTCTGGTCGGGTCTCGCGGCGAATGTTCATCGCTGGAACGAGTTCTATTATTGCTACGGCTGCCCTGGCTGGGCGTGCGGCTGCCGCCATCGGGGACGGGGCACATGTTCCGGTCCTCGTGATCGGCACCGGGTACGGCGGGTCCGTCACCGCCCTGCGGCTTGCCCAGGCCGGTGTGGACGTCCACATGCTCGAGATGGGGCAGGCGTGGGAGACACCGGGCAGTGACGGCAAGATCTTCCCCAACACGAGGACCCCCGACTACCGCTCCTACTGGTTGCGCACCAGGACCAAGCAGCCACTCAGCAACTTCCTCGGCTTCCCGATCGACAAGGACGTGCCCCGGCACGCGGGCATTCTCGACGCCGAGGAGTTCGCGGGCATCCTCGTCTACCAGGGACGGGGGATCGGTGGGGGATCGCTCGTCAACGGTGGCATGGCGGTGACCCCGAGGCGGGAGAACTTCGGTGCGGTGCTGCCGTCGGTCGACCCGGCCGAGATGTACGACGTGTACTACCCGAGGGCCAACGCGGAGCTGGGGGTCAACCACGTCGACCAGTCCTGGTGGGAGAGCGTCGACTGCTACCAGTACGCGCGGGTTGGCCGCAAACACGCGCAGCGGTCCGGTTTCGCGTTCACGCTCGTGCCCAACGTGTACGACATGAACTACATGAAGCAGGAGGCCGCCGGGACCGCGCCGCAGTCGGCGGTGGCCGGGGAGATCCTGTACGGCAACAACCACGGCAAGAAGTCGTTGCCGAAGACCTACCTCGCGCGGGCCCGTGCGACCGGGCGCGTCCAGATCACGCCGCTGCACCGGGTCACGTCCGTCACGCGGGCCGGCAACCGGTACGCCGTCGTGGTGGAGCAACTCGACACGAGCGGGACGGTCACCGCCACCAAGACCGTCACCGCCGACCGGGTGTTCTTCGCCGCCGGCAGTGTCGGCACCAGCAAGCTGCTCACCAAGCTGAAGGCCACCGGCGCGCTGCCGAACCTGAACAGTGAGATCGGCAAGGGCTGGGGCGACAACGGCAACGTCATGTGCGGGCGCGCCAACCACCTCTGGGACCCGACCGGCACCGTGCAGACGTCGATCCCGACCGCGGGCATCGACAACTGGGCCGCGGGCGGCGCGTTCGCGGAGGTGGCGCCGCTGCCCACCGGGATCGAGACGTGGGCGTCGTTCTACCTGTCCATCACGAAGAACCCGAACCGCGCGCGGTTCACGTGGAACGCCGCGGCGAACCGGGTGGACCTGAGCTGGCAGACGGCGTGGAAGCAGCCCTCGATCGACATGGCCAAGACCATCTTCGACAAGATCAACGCCAAGGAGGGGACGATCTACCGCACCGACCTGTTCGGCACGTACAAGATCTGGGGTGACCACCTCACCTACCACCCGCTTGGCGGCGCGGTGCTGAACAAGGCGACCGACAACCACGGCCGCCTCCACGGCTACCCCGGGCTGTACGTCATGGACGGTGCGCTGATCCCCGGCAACGCCAGCGTGAACCCGTTCGTCACGATCACCGCGCTGGCGGAGCGGAACATCGAACGGATCATCGCGGAGGACCTGTGACCGGCAGGGCGCACCGGGTGTCCAGGCCGAGCACCCGGTTGAGCCTGCCGAACGCCAGCCACGAGCCGATGCTCATGGACAGCTCCACGATCTCCTTCTGGCTGTAGTGCGCGGTCATCCGCGACCAGAACTCCTCGTCGATGCCGTGGTGGTCGGTGGCGTACCGCTCGGCGTACTCGGCGGCCAGCCGTGTGCGGTCGTCGAACGCATCGGTGGTGCGCCACTGCTCCACCGCCGCCGCGAACTCGGGCTCGACCTTCTGCCCGTCCCGTTCGGTGCGCCAGTCCTGGCAGAACAGGCACCCGTTGAGCTGCGCGATCCGCAGGCGCGCGGCCTCGAACTCGCGTAGCCCCAGCGTGGTGTTGGCGTAGACGGACAGCGAGAAGTTCGCCGCCGCGGTGCCGATGCCCGGCACCATCTCGCCCCACACGTACGCGATCGGGTCCTTCCCGTCGGGGATGTCGACGTGCATGGCTACTTCCTCTCCAGTCGGCCGGGGCGGAGCGGGACGTCGAGCGCGTCGTACAGGCCGGGTTCCGCGTCGGCGAGCCAGTCGATCGCGTTCACCAGACGGCCGACGGCGGTGGCGTTGCCGCCCGCGGACCGGTTCTCGCCCTCGTCGGTCGCCTCGACGGTGACCTCGATGCGCGGCCTGCCCTCGATGACGACGCGGTGCGCACCGGCGCCGCTCGGTGGTTGCGGCCAGTCCGGTGCGCAGGAGGGGTGGATGCGGGTCACGTGCTCGATGACGATGCGGGGTTCGCCGTCGACGATGCCCTGCACCTCGAAGCGGACCGCGCCCTGCGTGCCTTCGGCGAACTCGCCCATGGTCCTGGTCGTGACGGTCGTCCCGAGCGGGCGGCGGTCCATGGTTTCGCGGAGTTCGTCCAGTTTCACGCCGAGCGCGCGGGCCATGAGGCGGATCTGGCCGCCCCACACCATCGTCGGCACCATGGGCAGCAGCATCGGCGGCTCGTAGTCCATGGGCTGGCCCATGCCGACGAGGTAGCGGACGGAGTCGGGCTGCTCGTAGGTGGAGTAGTCGAAGATCTCCTGGCAGCGCACCACGTCGACGCGGGTGCCGAGCCCGGAGATCAGCAGCGGCAGGACGTCGTTGCCCCAGCCCGGGTCGACACCGGAGACGAACAGGGCGCCGCCACCGTCCCGGATCGCGGCTAGAACGGGTTCTCGTAATTCGGGTGGTGCGTTGCGCTGGTCGTAGAGCGGGTAGAGCGACGGCGTGACGACCACGGCGCCCGCGCGGATGGCGCGGACGATGTCGGCGAGCGCGTCGTCGAACCGGACGTCGCCGGACGCCGCGTACACGACGGCTCCCGGGCTGGCGGCGAGCACGCCGTCGATGTCTTTGGTGGCGCGGACTCCGAGTTCGTGACCGAGACCGGCGACGAGGCCGGCGTCGCGCCCCGCCTTGGCGTCGTCGTGCACGATGACGGCTGTCAGTTTCAGCGCGGGATGGGCGTCGACCGCGCGAATGGCGGCACGGCCGACGTTGCCCGTGCCCCACACCACCGTGGCAATCATGGTTCGAGGCTAGCTGAAACGTGTTCCAGTTCCTAGCGTCGGGCGGTGTTCCGACGCCTGCCGCGAAGCGATGCCCCGAACGACGCTTTCGGGACAGCGCGTCCGTGCTCACGGCGTGGGTCTTGCCACGGTCCCGTGTTCGTCGGTGCCTCCTGCTTTCATGGTCGGGTGGATCTGCTTCGACATCTCCGCTTCTTCGTGGCCGTCGCCGAGGAGGGGCACTTCGGGCATGCCGCCGACCGGCTCGGCATGACGCAACCGCCGCTGTCCCAGGGCATCCGGCGGCTGGAGGACCGGCTCGGCGTCACACTGCTCACCCGCACCGCGCGTGGTGTCGGCCTGACGTCGGCGGGGACGGAGCTGCTGCCAAGGGCCGCCATGTTGCTCGCCGACGCGGAGCGGTTCGCCGAGGACGCGCAGCGGCACCGGGAGGCGCGCGCCGAGCTGCGGATCGGGGTGGTGCCGCAGCTGTCCGCGTGGCACGTCGCGGCCGTCGTCGACGGGGTGCGGCGGGCCGGGGCGCTGGCGACCACCACCGCCGGGTCCAGTGTGGAGCTGGTCGGGGCGGTCGTCGCCGGGCAGCTGGACTGTGCGGTGGTGCACCATCCCGCGCTCGTGCACCCGTTGGAGTGCGGCGGCGTGGTGAAGCTGCCCACCGACTTCCTCGTGCCCTCGGGCCGGGCCGTCCAGCGCTTCGCGCACCTGCGGGACCTCGCGCTGGCCGCGCCGCCGCGGCACCACAACACGGCGGCGTGTGACCTGCTCGTGGATTCCTTACGGGCCAAGGGGATCGACCCGGTGCTGGTGGCCGCGCCGACCGACCGGGACGTGGTCGCCGCCGTCGCGTCGGGTACCGCGTTCGGGCTCACGGCCGACCAGGGGCTGCGTGCGCCGGGGGTGGACCGCGTCGCGCTCGGCGGGGACGAGTTCTTCCTGCGGGTGCGGCTGGTGTGGCGCACCGAACCGGAGTTGCGTGCCGCGGTCGAGGACGGGCTCGCGGGGGACCGGCATGCCCTCCGTTGAGCAGCGCGTCCGCGACACGCTGCGGCAGGCGGGCGCGACCGGGTGGGTGCACGCGGCGCCGGTCACCGACGTGCCGGGGCGGGAGGTCGACGTCGGCGCCGACGAGCTGGTGGTGATGGCGTCGGTGTACAAGCTGCCGCTGCTCGTCGCGCTGTGCGGCCGGTTCGCGGACGGGACGTTCGACCCGGCCGCGCCGGTCCGGGTGCACCCTGGTTCGAGCTCGCCGGGGCCGACCGGGGTCGCGGCGTTCCTCGACCCGGTCACGTTGTCGTGGCGGGACCTCGCGGCGTCGATGATCGCGGTCTCGGACAACGCGGCCGCGGACGTGATCCTCGGCGAGGTCGGGCTCGACGCGGTGCGGTCGGTGCTGGCCGGGTGCGGGCTGCCGAGGACGAAGGTCGTCGGCGGGCCCGCGGACGTCGAGGCGGCGCTCGTGCGGGACACCGGTGCTGCGTCGGCGGCCGAGGCGTTCGCGTTGCTCGCCGACAACGACGCCGCCCTCACCGTCAGCGCCTACGACCCGGCGTTCGCCAGCGCCACGACCGCCCGGGAGATGACGCGGCTGCTCACGCTGATCTGGACCGACGCCGTCGTGGACGCGCGGCGGTGCGCGTTCATGCGGCGGCTGCTCGGGTTGCAGGTGTGGCCGCACCGGGTGCGGGCCGGGTTCCCGTACGCGGGGGTGACGGTGGCGGGCAAGACCGGCACGATCGGCGCGATCCGCAACGAGGTCGCGGTCGTCACGTTCCCCGGGGAGACGCCGATCGCGGTCGCGGTGTTCACGTTCGCGGCACGAGCGGACGCGTTCCTGCCCGCTGCCGACGCCGCGATCGGCGAGTGCGCGCGGCTCGCCGTGACCGAGTTGCGGTCGGGGAGATGGTGACTTCCCAAGCTTCTGACCTGCGGTGATTCCAAAAGAATATCGGCTGTCGGCGGGTGTTCTATTGGCGTGCGCCGTGCGGGCTGTGCTTCCTTCGTGGTGATCACACAGGGAGGAACGCATGGGAAAAACACGGAGAGCCGTGCTCGCGGCTCTGCTCGGCGTGGCATTGGTGGCCGGCTGCTCGGCGGCACCCGCGGGCACCGCGTCGCCACCGTCGCGGACCACGTCGGCCAGCCTGGTCGCCGATCCGGGACCGCTGCGCGAGATCGAGGCGCGGTACGCCATCCGGCTCGGCGTGTACGCCGTGAACGTCCACACCGGAGCGACGTTGTCCTACCGGGAGGACGAGCCGTTCGCGATGATGTCGACGTTCAAGCCCTACGCGGCGGCCGCGCTGCTGCACCGGCACCCGATCGCGTCGGACTTCTTCGCCACCGTCGTCCAGTACACCGAGGCCGACCTGGTGGAGTACTCGCCGGTGACGAGCGCGCGGGTGGCCACCGGGATGACCGTCGCGCAGCTGTGCGAGGCGGCCATCACGCGGTCGGACAACACGGCGGGGAACCTGCTGCTGCGCCTGCTCGGCGGCCCGGCGGCGATCACGGCGTTCGCGCGGGACATCAAGGACCAGCGGACACGGCTCGACCGGTGGGAGACCGAGCTGAACACCGCGATCCCGGGCGACGACCGCGACACGACCACCCCGGCGGCGATCGGCGAGGGCTACCGGTCGCTGGTGGTGGGCGACGTGCTGGCCGAGCCGGAACGGGAGCAGCTGACGAACTGGCTGCTCGCGAACACCACGGGTGACGAGCGGATCCGCGCGGGCCTGCCAGCCGACTGGAGGACGGCGGACAAGACGGGCAGCGGCGCCTACGGCTCGGCCAACGACGTCGCGGTCACCTGGACCCCGGACGGCACACCGATCGTCATCGCGGTGCTGACCACCAAGGAGGTCGAGGGCGCCGAGTACGACAACGCGGCACTGGCCGCGGCGGCCGGGGTGGCGGCGGAAGCACTGGCATGAGCTGCCCGCGGCCGCCTCGTCGCACCACTCGCTGACGCTCGGTCACCGGCCGGACCTTCGAGTTGCCGAGGGGGCGGCGGGGCGGTACGACAGGTGGGCACGCGGATGGGTTCGGGGGCGGACCGGCCGGCTCGCGCAGGCGGCCGGCCGGTCCGGCGACGTCACCCCGGGAAACCCGACCTACCATGAACTGGTAGCGGCGGTTTCCACGGAGGTTCAATGGCGATCAGTGTGTTCGACCTGTTCTCGATCGGGATCGGGCCCTCCAGCTCGCACACGGTCGGACCGATGCGGGCCGCTCGCACGTTCGTCACCGGGCTCGCCGACGACGGGCTGCTGACCTCGGCGCACACCGTGAAGGCCGAGCTGTTCGGTTCGCTCGGCGCCACCGGCCACGGGCACGGCAGCGGGCCCGCCGTACTGCTCGGACTCGAAGGGGAGCAGCCGGAGACCGTCGACACCGACGCCGTGCACGAGCGGGTCGAGCGGATCCGGGTCACCGGGCGGCTCCGGCTCCTCGGCACGCACGAGATCGCGTTCGGTGACGGGGCGCTGGTGCTGCACCGGCGCCGCAGCCTGCCGTTCCACCCCAACGGCATGACGTTCGAGGCGTTCGACACCGCGGGCCGGTCGCTGCGGGCCCGCACGTACTACTCGGTCGGCGGCGGCTTCGTCGTCGACGAGGCCGCCCAGGGCGCGGACCGGATCAAGGTCGACGACACCGAGGTCGCCCACCCGTTCCGCACCGGCGCCGAGCTGCTCGCCCACTGCCGCCGCACGGGGCTGCCCGTCAGCGAGATCATGCTCGCCAACGAGACCGCGTGGCGGTCGGTCACCGACGTCCACGCCGGGCTCACCCACATCTGGGACGTCATGCAGGAGTGCGTCCGCCGCGGTCACACCCAGGACGGGACCCTGCCCGGCGGCCTGAAGGTCCGGCGCCGCGCCCGCGAGATGTACGAGCACCTCTCGTCCGACCCGTTCTCCACCGACCCGCTGCGGGTCATGGACTGGGTGAACCTGTTCGCGCTGGCCGTGAACGAGGAGAACGCGTCCGGTGGCCGGGTCGTCACCGCGCCGACCAACGGCGCCGCGGGCATCATCCCCGCCGTCCTGCACTACTACGCGCGGTTCGTGCCCGGCGCGACCGACGAGGGCGTGGTCCGGTTCCTGCTCACCGCCGGGGCGATCGGCGTGATCTACAAGGAGACCGCGTCGATCTCCGGTGCCGAGGTGGGATGCCAGGGCGAGGTCGGTTCCGCCTGCTCGATGGCCGCCGGTGCGCTGTGCGAGGTGCTCGGCGGCACACCGGAGCAGGTCGAGAACGCCGCCGAGATCGGCATGGAGCACAACCTCGGCCTCACCTGCGACCCCGTCGGCGGGCTGGTGCAGATCCCGTGCATCGAGCGCAACGCGATGGCGTCGGTGAAGGCCATCAACGCCGCGCGCATGGCGCTGCGTGGCGACGGCACCCACGTCGTCACGCTCGACAAGGTCATCAAGACCATGCGGGAGACCGGCGCCGACATGAAGGTCAAGTACAAGGAGACGGCACGCGGCGGACTCGCCGTGAACGTCATCGAGTGCTGAGGTCGATCCGGGCGGTCCTCGTCCGTCGGTGGGGTGAGGAGACCATCGACGAGAGGGACCACCCATGACCGACATCCGTGACGTCATCGCCGCCGAGCGTCTCGAGCTGGCCGAGATCCTGGTCGGGCTGCCCGCGAAGGCGTGGGACGCGCCCAGCCTGTGCGAAGGCTGGCGGGTCCGCGAGGTGGTGGCGCACATGACGGCGCCCTACCGCCACCCCGACGCCGAGTTCCTGCGGGCCGAGGACGCCGACGAGCTCAACCGGGCCGCCGACGAGCTGGCCCGCCTCGACGCCGGGCAGCTCACCAGCACCGAGCTGACCGCCGCGGTGCGGGACAACGCCCGCCACCCGTGGCAGCCGGACGGGTTCACCGGCGCGCTGTGCCACGACGTCATCCACGGTCTCGACATCACCGTCGCGCTCGGGCTGGGCAGGCAGGTGCCGCTCGACCGCCTGCGGATCGTGCTCGACACCATCGTGCCGGACCGGGCCGCGTTCTTCGGCGTCGACCTCACCGGGAAACGCCTGGTGGCGACCGACCTCGACTGGAGCAACGGCGACGGCGAGCCGGTGACCCGGCCGGCACAGGAACTGGTGCTCCTCGTCTGTGGCCGGACGTAGGCCGACGAGGAGGCGGGACGTGCGGCGGCCCCCGAGAGGCCGCCGCACGAAAGGCCTATTCCTCGCCGCCGCCGAAGTCCTCGCCGCCGTCGAACAGCTCGCCGTCCATCATGTCGCCGATGATCATCCCGCCGACGAGACCGGCGGCGGCGCCACCGACCACGGCGCCCATGCCGGGCCCACGGCGGCCGTGGCCGTGGTGCCCGTGGTGGCCGTGGTGGCCGCCGCCGAAGGCCGGGTTGCCCCGCGGCGCGCGGTCGGCGACGTCGGCGAGCCAGCCGCCGATGATCGAGGTCCAGTCGGCCTGCTCGGCCTCCTCGTGGGACATGTGGAACCGGCCGAACGAGTCGCCGCCAGCCCGCAGCAGCCCGCCGCGCTTGTCGGCCTCGAGCACGACCCACAGGTCGGAGTGGCTGGTGACGAAGGTCAGCTCGACCTGGTTGAGCCGCCCGGCGAACTGCGGCGGCGGGAAGAACTCGATCTCCTGGTAGAAGCCGAGTTCCTGCGGCACGGCCGCGATCCGGCCGATCTCGACGTCGGCGGAGCGGAACGTCGCGCCCAGCTCCCCGAACGCCTCGAGCACCCGGTCCTGCGACGGCAGCGGCCGCACCAGCACGGGGTCGAGGTCGCCCTTGTCCGGCGCGCCCTTGATCACCAGTTCGGTGCGCACACCGACGACCATGCCCGGCAGCGCGACGTCGCCGACCGCGGTCACCGGCGTCTCCCACGGCAGCGAGAGCTGGAAGGGGATGTCGAGGCGCTCACCGGCGGGCACCCGGACATCCCGCTGCACGACGAGCCGGAAGAACTCCCCGGTGCCGTGTGCCTCGCCGCCGCCGTGCTCGACCTCCACCCGGGTCACGAGCGAGAGCACCACCTGGTCGATGACGGCGTCGTTCGAGCCGCCCTGGATCTTGACCTGCCCCCGGATCACCTCCCCGGCGGAGGCGGTAGCCGAGTCCAGCACGGTATCGACCGACGGCCCGCCCACCCCGAAGGCGGAGAGCATTCGCTTGAACAACAGAGATCCCTTCCGTAGCACCGAACGCGAGAACTCGCGTACGGAATGGTGGCACGGACCGACAAGACCGGACAATACGGGCGCTACCGTGTCGCGCTGGTGACCGGCAACGCCGGTTCGCGGCGAGATGGTCAGCCTGGTGGTCCTGGCGGGCACGTGGCAGGGTGGCCCGGTGCCTTTGGTCTCGATCATCACGCCGACGCAGGCGCACAACGCGATCCACATCGAGGCGCTGTGGCGTTCGCTGGAGAGCCAGGTGCTGCCGCCGGGCTGGGAGTGGGAGTGGCTGGTCCAGGAGGACGGGACACAGCCTGGCGTGCGCGAGTCGCTGCCCGATGACCCACGGATCCGCTACGACGCGCTCGGCGTGCAGATCGGCGGCGCGGCGACCCGCAACACGGCGGTGGCCCGCGCTCGCGGCGATCTGGTCGCGGGGATGGACCACGACGACTACTACGAGCCGGACGGGCTGACCGCGCTCGTCGAGCCCCTCACCGACGACCCGGCGGTGGCGTGGTCGTGTGCGCGGATGCGGTGGCGCAACCCCGACGGGAGCACCTGGGTGAAACCGGACGTCTACCCGCCGGGCCGGGTCGAGCCGGGCACCATCGCCGACACCTTCGTGCGCACCGACGACTTCCCGTTCCCTGCGTCGATCACCGTCTACCGGCGCCCGCACCTCCTCGCACACGGCGGCTGGCCCGCCGTGGCCCGCTCCACCGACGCCGTGCTGCTGGCCGCGTTCTCCACGCGGTGGCCGGGTGTCTGGGTGGACCGGGTCGCCGCCACCTACCGTCGCTGGTCCCGGCAGCACACGGTGCAGTCCTCGGACATCGGTATCCGCGACGTCCCGCACGTCCGGGGCGCGATCGCCCAGCGACTGGCCGCCGAACGCGCGCTGGCACGGGTCGCGGGAACCTGATCCGGCCCGCGACGACCGCGTTCCGGCCGGGCGCGGACCACCTGGCCGTCGGGCGCGACGGCCGAGACGTCACCGCCGTATGTGGGTCCTGCACGCAGCGTCATCGAGACGTAACAGTCCGAACGGGACGGGCACGATCGGTTGATCCAGTTCCCGGGCCACGGGCTGCCGCCGCGGTCCGCGGTGCTACGCAACGTTCGGGAGCGTCACACTTTCGTCGGGCAAGATCACCTGAGGCGTCTGAACAGTGCTTTTGACACAGTGGCACCGGTGACTAGGCCGTTAGGGTGATATCAGGTTCGGCACGTCCGGACGCCTCACAGCGCTCCGGGCTCGATCGGGGACGGCTACAGCCGACCCCACAACGCCGTCAACTGGTCTTTCTGTGCGTTTCGCAGCTCATCTCGTGGCAGAGGAGAAATCGATGCCTGCTCTATTGAGGAGGCGCGCGTCCAACTCTCAGTGGGCCTCCCGTTCACCGGGATGGTGTCATGTCACCTTGTCGGCGCTGCTGGTCGTGCTCACTGTGGGTCCGCTCGTTCCCGCGGCCGCCGATGCCTACCCGCCTCGTCTCCAGGTGTTCGTGGCCAACACGGATTCGGACGACGTCACCGTCTACGACACCGAACTGGCGGAGGTGACGGCGACCGTGCCGGTCGGCGACGGACCGGTGGGAGTCGGCGGCACCCCCGACGGGGACCTGGTCTACGTCACCAACGAACGGGCCGACTCGGTCTCGGTCATCGACGCGCTGACCCATGAGGTGACGGCCACCGTGCCGGTCGGCGCGGACCCGTACGGCGTCGACGCCACCGCCACGCACGCCTACGTCACCAACTACGGCGCCGACACCGTGACCGTGATCGAGGTCGCCACCCAGCAGCCGGTGGCCGACATCGCGGTCGGCCGGTCCCCGCACACCCCCGTGGTCAGCCCGGACGGGACGCGGGTATACGTCACCAACAACGGCGCGAGCTCCGTGACCGTCATCGACGCGACCACGAACACGGTGGCCGGCACGATCCCCGTCGGTCGCTTCCCGGCGGGGATCGCGGTCGGTCCCGGCGGGGAACGGCTCTACGTGGCCAACACCGGCGACGACAGCGTCACCGTCATCGCCGCCCCGCTCGCCGTGCCGGTGGCCACGGTGCCCGTCGGCCAGGCACCCATCGGGCTGTCGGTCACCCCGCAGGACGTCGTGTACGTGGCCAACACCGGTTCCGACGCCGTGTCCGTCATCCACGGCGAGTCCGCTGTCGTCAGCGCGACGGTCCCGGTGCAACAGCGCCCGGAGGGTGCGGCCACCTCGACCGACGAGGGCTTCGTCTACATCACCAACAACGCCGCCAACACGATGTCGGTGATCGACACGGCCACCATCACGCCGGTGGCGACGGTCCCCGTCGGCCAGGGCCCCGAGGGGATCGCGGTGACGCCGTGACCGCCGCCGGTCGCCGAGGCCACGTCAGCCGCCCTGCACCCACATCGAGTAGAACAGCGAGACGTCGTCGGCGCAGATGACCTGCGGCAGGTCGGGCTCCGGAACCTGGTTGCACGCGTACCCGTCCACCTCGATGGGGGCGGAAGCGGGATCGGGCTCGGGTCGCTCCTCGTAGTAGTGGACCAGTACCGCGGACGCCTCCTCGCAGTTCACCCGCCCACCCGCGGTGGCCACGACGACCACGTTCATCGGCTTGGCGAGCGCACCCGTGATCGTTCCGGCGCAGTACCGCTGGGCGGCGTTCTGGTCGACGGACGTCGGCGGCGGGGGCAACGGCGTGTGTTCAGTCGTGGTGGTCGTTGTCGTCGTCGTGGTGGTCTCGGTGGTCTCGGTGGTCTCGGTCGTGGTCGTCGCTGCGCTGTCACCGACCGCGGCGCCGGTCACCGACGTGGAGCATCCTGCGAGCACACACACCAGGACCGTCGCCGTCACCCATCGCATGACCCGCATCATCACACGATCACGACGCTCACCAGGGAGGTTTGCGACAACGTGACCGGCTGATCACGCTGACCGTCACCTCGTGCTGAACGTCCGGTCCAGGTAGTCCTTGAACTGCACGGTCACCGAGTGCCCGTCCGACGGCCAGTTCGGCACGGCGATCGTGCGGGACCGGCCGTCGGCACCGCGCACCGTCTCGGTGACCTGGACGGACGAGGCAGGCTGGGCCGGCAGGTAGGCGTCCACCGCGGTCAGGAACGGCAGCGCGTTGAACGGGGGCAGCGCGGCACCGAGGGCGGAGGTCTGGTCGCAGCCGTCGTCGAAGGCGAACGCGGCCAGCACCTGCCGTGCGCGTGGTGCGACGGCCGGGTCGAGGACGTTGACGCCGTCGAACTCCAGGCGGTCGTTGTCGGCCTGGTCCGACCACCACTCGCGGCCACGCAGAACGGTGACGGCCGTGTGCGTTGGGCACTTGTCGACGTGGTCGGCGATGCCGCCAGGGCCGGAGACCTGCAACCGCAGGAACCGGTCGCTGCGTTCGAACCGCTCGAAGTAGTAGTGGTAGGTCTGCTCTCCTCCACGCAGCAGCACCAGCTCGTAGTGCTTGCGGCCGTTGACCTTCAGCGGTCCGAACGCGCCGTCCTGCCCGGTGCGCACGTCGTGGACGGGGCGGCCGCGGCGCGCGCCGGTGCGGCCGTCGAGCTCCCACACCTGCAGGCGGCCCGCGATCCCGCTGTTCTGCGGGAACGACACCGCGCGGCCCGCGATCTCGACCAGGCCGGGTGGTTCGGGTGTCACCTCGGTCGTCACGGGTGGCAGGTCGCGCAGGAACCGGTGGATGTGCGCGAAGCTCTCCGCCGCCGTGGCCGTCTCGGTGTGGCCCAGGTGCGGCAGGCGGACGTTGGTCGCGCCGCCGATGCCGCCGCCGGGTTGCAGGCTGCCCCACAACGCGAGCGTCGGCACCCCGCCGGGCAGGGTGGCGCTGGAGCGGCCGTCGACGTTGACGTACCTGCGCACCAGTGCCGCTCGCGCGGGCGTGGCCAGGTAGGAGTGCATGACCGTGGTGCCACGCGAGTGCGCGACGATGTCCACTGTGGACGCGCCGGTGCGGGCGCGGACGTCCGCGACGAACGTGTCGAGTCCCGCGACGGCCTGGTCGTTGGTGGGGACGGTCGTGTCGTACTCGTAGGCGTACAGCAGGTCCTCGTCGTAGCCGTTGGCGGAGAGGCGTTTCGCGGTCGACTGCCACTGGTGCGCCGAGCCCTGCTGCCCGTGCACGAAGATCACCGGCGTGCGGCCCCTGGTGTCCGCCAGGTTCCGCTTCGCGTCGGCGGGCAGCAGGTACCCGGCGCGGACGGCGGCCACGTCGGCGGCGACGACCTGCCGCACGTAGGCGGCGTGGCCGGGGTAGAGCCGCGCGAGGGTCTGCTGGTCGAACGGCACGTGGGTGCCGAACAGGCGGCAGAACGTCTCGCCGCTGTTGTCACCGGTGTTGAGCGCGGTCGGTGCGGCGACCTGGGACAGGCGGATGCCACCCACGGCGAGGCCCAGCTCGTCGCGCTTCTTGGTGACACCGTCCGCCTCGAACTCCAGCGGCGGGGCCGTCGGCGGCGGTGTCCCGCGCTCGGCCCACCGCCGCAGGTGCTCGTACCCGGCGGCGGTGACGTGGTGCATGGGAACGCGGCTGAACGGCGGCTGGTCGCAGTTGTACTGGGGTGCGCCACCGAGGTCGCGTTCGGAGATCGGGGCGCGGTAGACCTGTCCCTCGTGGCCGGAGTGGGCCGTGCCCGCGACCTCCCAGCGGCGGAACCCGTCGGTGTCGGCCGGTCGGCGCGCGGTGCGGACGTCGGTCTCGGACAACAGCTGCAAGACGGGTTCGGTGCCGGCGCGGGTGGGTGCGGAGCCGACCACGAACGCGTAGCCGTCGAACACCGGCCGCATCTGCGGCAGGACGTTGTCGTACAGCACCGTCATCCGGCCCGCGGACTGGGAGGCGCCGATCGCCAGCACGGTCCTCGGGCGCAGCCCGCCCATCACCGCGCCGTTGTCGACGGCACGGCCCGCCTGCGTGAAGATGTCGTAGGACAGCTCGTCGGCCGGGAAGCGGCCGCCGCCGGTCACGTCGAGCCCGCCGTAGCGCGCGGGGCTCCACGTGCGGAGCTGGTCGACGCCGACCCGCTGGGCCGACACACCGACCCACGCGTGCCCGGCACGGGTCACCGAGTCCGCGTTCCAGAGCGCGTCCAGGTCGTACCCGGCCGTGACGTTCTGCCACTCGACGAGTGCCGTCCCGCTGAAGTCGCGGGCGCGGGCGGGCCGCCGCACGACGACACGCGTCGTGTACGCGACGTCGGTGGCCACCGGGGTCCCGTCGACCGCCCAGCCGTCGGCCAGGCCGGAGACGTGGAACTCCTCCTCGACGTAACCCCTGGCGGCCAGGTCGACCGGGGTGGAGAAGAACGGGTAGGTGTCCTCGATCCGTTCGGCGAGGGGGTCACCGGGCACGGTGCCGGGCAGCGGGCCGACGACAGCGGGCACGTCGGCGGTGCCGCGCCTGCCGGGCTCGGCGGACGCGGGCAGGGTGGTCGGGACGAGCAGGCCGAGGACGACGGCGACCAGCCCGGCACGACCCCACGTGGAGATCGACATGGTGACTCCCGCTGCGATGGGGGAAGGGCACGCCGAACGTAACCGGCACACCACGATCCGTGCCAGCACAGGGGAAAGCGTGAGACCGCCGTCTCAGCAAGGTGGCCGCAGGACCGCCAGCGCGGCCCGTTCCACCAGTTCGGGGTCGGGCGCCGCGGCGCCGAGCAGCTCCGCGTACAGCCCGGACTCGACGATCCGCACGTACAGGTAGGCGGTCTGGTCGAGCGCGTCCGGCGACCACGGCCGGTCGCCGTGGGCCTCCCGCAGGATCTCCCGCTGCGCCGCCACGACCCGCCGGTGCACCACGCTCGACGCGGTGAACAACACTCGCGCCGCGGTGTCCGGCTCGCGGTGCAGGAAGGCGTGGAACGGCACGGCGGAGCGCACCTGCCCGACGAAGGACCGGGTGACCTCGAGAACACCGTCGGCACCCGCGTGCCTGCGCCGCTGCCGGGCCCGCGCCAGCAGCCGCTCCGCGAACCGCCACAGCACCTCACCCAGCAGCCGGTCGCGGCTGTGCGCGACGCGGTAGAGCGTGGCCCGGCTGACGGCCAGGCTCGCCGCCAGCCGGTCCATGTCGACCATGCCGTGGTCGAGGAAGAACCGGCAGCCGCCGCGGACGACCTGGTCCTGGCTGACCACCCGCCGGGCGCACCTCACGGCCGCCATCGCCGCCCTCCACTTCCGTCCGGGCACCCGCCCGGACCCACCCGGGAATCATCGCCCGCCACTCACGAAAGCCCAACTCGCACGCGGAGAAACGTGAGCCCCGGCGAGACGGCGACCTCCGTGACAGCGGTCCGGGCTCAGGTACCGTTCGGCGTCATGCCGCGGATGGCGGCGAAAGCGCGCTGTGCCGCGCGGAGCCCGACACGACGAACCCTGCGGCGCCATCAGGTCGGGGGTCCGACAGCGCCACAGGGTTCATCACCTACATCGTGCGTCGCCGCTCCGTGTTACGTGCGGACAACGAGACGGTCGACGAGTCGTCGAAGCACGTCGGTGTCACGACTCCCTACGGACACGGTTGTCCGGGGCCGGGTTGCCGGTTGACTCGCAGAGTGACGGTCGATCCGAGTACCGCAGATGCCCCACCACCGGGATTCTGCAGTTGCACGTACGGGGGCCCGCAGTCGACGAACCCCGGAGAAGTTCTGGCGACGAAGCCGGCGGCCTGGACCGCGGCAACCGCGCTGCTGACGTCCCACCCCGTCACGTCCGGCACGATGCCGGTCGAACTCGGCGAAGCTTCCTGCCACGATGGCCCGTTTGCCGGAGCCGGGGCCGCGGAAACAGTTCCACCCGGCAACAGGAACAGCATCAACGCCGCGATCAGTATGGCCACACCGCCCGACGTCGGTCGCCGGCCGCTTCTGCGCATCATCGTGCTCCTTTTCGACACCCGATGGGGCAAACGTGCCCGGTGCGTTCAGGAGTGGGCCGCCACGGCGCACGCCCGCATGAACTGGTCGTGACCGGGCAACCACGTACTGCTCATCCTAGACGCGCCGAACCGGCATGGCCATACCGCTCATCACGTTGGCTCTCCTGCGAATCGACCTGCCCCGACGTGGTCGTCGATGACGTGTCCGCACTCAGCGGACGGCGGGCATCCGCGGCATCCGCCCTCAGTTGTTCGATGCCGGAGAGATCGCGGTCGTCCGGTGCGGCAGTTCGACCGACATGGCGTGGTGGAACACGTCACGCGGGTCCCAGCGTGCCTTCGCCTGCTGAAGCTTCCGGTAGTTCTCCTTGTAATACAGGGCGTGCCACGGGACTCCGGACTCGTTCCACTTCGGATCGGTGGTGTCGATGTCCGGGTAGTTGATGTAGGAGCCGTCGTTCACGCTGTTCGGGACCGGCACGCCGCCGGTGTCCTGGTACATCGCGCTGTACCAGCGCCGGATCCAGTCCAGGTTCGCCTGCTCGCCGTCCGGGTCGGTCCAGGTGACCGTGTAGATCACCTTCATGACGCTGTCCCGCTGGGACAGGGCGGTCGCGTCCGGCGCCACGGTGTTGACCTTGCCGCCGTAGGACACCAACAGCAGCAGTGCGCGCTCGTTGTCGTGGTCCGTGCTGGTCAGGTAGGTGTAGGCGGTCCTGATCTGCTCGTCGGTGAACCGCTTCCGCAGGTAGGCCGCTTTCGCTTTGAACATCCCGGATTCGTCGGTCTGGCTCAGTGACCCGGCCTTCACCGCCGCCAGCCACGGCAGCCGGTGGGGCGGTCGTACCGTGATCGATCCGGGGACGCCCTCGGTGACCGCCGCGAGGTAGTCGCGCAGCAGCCGGTCGGCGTCGGGCAGGTTTCCGTCCATTGTGGTCACCATGGCGAACGCGCCGGGGTCGGCACCCGTGTTGCGCCGGGTGATCAGCAGCGGGCTGAAGAGGCTGGCGTAGCGGGAGCCGGGCGCGCTGTTGCGCTCGTGCCATTCGCCGTAGTTGCGCAGCAGGCGGTGGAACGACTCCTCGGTGACGTCTCGCCAACTCCACGCGATCGTCGAGCCGAGTGTCACGGCGGGTGGCCTCGGCAGGAGGCGGGCCGGATCGTTGCCGGTGGCGCCTGGCGTGCGCAGCCAGTACCGGGTGACCACGCCGAAGTTCCCGCCCCCGCCCCCGGTGTGCGCCCACCACAGGTCCCGGTTCTCGTCGCCTGGCTCCCGGGTCGCGACCACCGCCCGCGCCCGGCCCGAACGGTCCACCACGACGACTTCCACGGCGTACAGGTAGTCCACCACCGAACCGAACTGCCGGGACAAAGGACCGTAGCCGCCGCCCTGGATGTGCCCGCCCGCGGCCACGCCGCCACACTGGCCGCCGGGGATCGTGACACCCCAGCCGAGATAGAGCCGCTCGAACACGTCCCACAGGGTGGCGCCCGGCTCGATCACGAACGCGTTGCGGCGCCGGTCGAACGTGACCTGCCGCATCGCGGACATGTCGATGATCACCTCTGCGCCGTCGCCGACGAAGTTCTCGTAACAGTGCCCGCCACTGCGGACGGTGACCCGCCTGCCCGCACGGACAGCGCCGGTTACCGCCCGCACGACCTGCTCGGTCGTGGTGGGCAGCCGGAAGAAGTCGGGACGCGGGAAGAACCGCTCGCTCGTGCGGCGCAACACGAGGTCCGCATAGCGAGCGTCATCCGGCAGGATCACGGCCGGCTCGCCTACGCCTTCCGCCACCGTCACGTCCGCGGTCGCCGGACCTCCGGTCAGCGCCGCACCTCCCAGCGCTGCGGTACCGGCGATGAATCCACGACGGGTGGGACCAGACATTCGTTTCCCGATCTGTGTGTCGATGTGCCGGGGAAAACGCTAGGAGCAGCCGGCCGGGGACACCATCCGCGGAGCGCGACTGTCAGGCAATCATCAGCGAACCGTCAGCTTCGCGCGCTCCCCGGCGCGGCGGGGCATCGGCCTGCCCCGTGCGGATGGTGTGATGGGGACGTGGACCGCATTCTGGTGGTGGACGACGACCCGGGCCTGCGGGAGCTGTTGCTGTCCGCGCTGAGGTTCGCGGGTTTCGAGGTCGAGGCGGTCGGCAGCGTGCCTGCCGCGCTGGCCGCGATCGAGGCGCGCCTGCCCGACGCGATCGTGCTGGACGTGATGTTGCCCGGCACCAACGGGTTCGACCTGCTGCACCTGCTGCGCTCACGGGACGTCGGTGTGCCGGTGATGTTCCTGACCGCCCGCGACGAGTTGGACGACCGGGTGCGCGGGCTGCGCATGGGCGGCGACGACTACCTCACCAAACCGTTCGACGTGGTGGAGGTCGCCGCCCGGTTGGAGGCGCTGCTGCGGCGTTCCCGGCGCGTGCCGCCGACGGTGCCGGAGGGCGTGTTGCGCTGCGACGACCTGGAGATGGACGAGGCCCGGCATGTGGTGACCAGGGGTGGGCGGCCGGTCGAGCTGTCCCCGACCGAGTTCCGGCTGCTGCGCTACCTGTTGGTCAACTCCGGGCGGGTGGTGTCCAAGGCGCAGATCCTCGACCACGTCTGGCAGTACGACTTCGGCGGCGACGGGGGCGTGGTCGAGCGGTTCGTCTCCAACCTGCGCCGCAAGATCGACTTCGGCGGGCCGTCACTGGTACACACCGTGCGCGGCTTCGGGTACAGCCTGCGGCCGGTGCCGCGGTGAAGCGGTCCTCCCGGTGGCGGCTGATCCGCATCGCGTTGCTCGCCGGGCCGGAAGCCGCGGTCGCCACCGCGGTCAAGCAGGCGTTCGACGCTCAGCGACGCGCCCAGGACCGGCTGCGCAGCTTCGTCGCCGACGCCGGCCACGAGCTGCGCACGCCGCTCGCGACCCTGCACGGCTGGATCGACCTGTACGTCCAGGGCGGCCTGCGCGACCCCGGCCAGCTCGACCACGCGATGGCACGGATGCAGGCCGAGGTGGGCCGGATGCGGCTGCTCGTCGACGAACTGGCGCTGCTGGCCCACCTCGACGCGGCCCGTGCGCTGAACCGCGAGCCGGTGGACGTGGTGGCGCTGGCCGGGGAGGTGGTGGAGGACGCCAGGGTCGTCAGTGCCGACCGGGCGATCACCCTGGAAGGGGTGGCGGAAGCGGTCGTCGACGGGGACGGCCCGCGCATCCAGCAGGTGCTGCGCAACCTCGTGGGCAACGCGGTGGGGCACACCCGGCCCGGCACACCGGTCACGGTCACCGTCGGCTCCCGGAACGGGGAGGTGGCGATCGCGGTACGCGACGACGGTGACGGGATCGCGCCGGAGCACCTGCCGCACGTCTTCGAACGCTTCTACCGCGCCGACCCGAGCCGCAGTCGCGACAGCGGTGGCTCGTCGGGTCTGGGCCTGGCCATCGTCGAGGCGATCGTGACCGCACACGGCGGCACCGTCGGCGTCACCTCGACGCCAGGGCAGGGCACCACCGTCCGGGTCACCTTCCCCGGCAACGGTTCTCCCTGACCGCGCTCGTGCTTGACCCCCAGGCCGGGTACGGCGACCTCGCCTGGTTCGACAAGCCGGATTCGTTGCTGCCACAGAGGTTCTGGTTGTGCGGTAGCGGATCAGGGGAGTTGGTTCGCGGTCACACCGCGTTCCGGCCGACTAGATGACGCCGAGCGCGAGCATCGCGTCGGCGACGTGGGTGAAGCCGGCGATGTTGGCACCGGTGACGTAGTTGCCGGGGGCGCCGTACTCGTCGGCGGTGGCCAGGCAGCGATCGTGGATGCTGTGCATGATCTCGGCCAAGCGCTGTTCGGTGTGGTCGAAGGTCCAGGTGTCGCGGGATGCGTTCTGCTGCATTTCCAGTGCGCTGGTCGCCACGCCACCCGCGTTGGCGGCCTTGCCAGGGGCGAAGGTCACACCGGCGTCGGTGAACAGCCGGACGGCCTCCGGTGTGCAGGGCATGTTGGCGCCCTCGGCCACGACGGTGCAGCCGTTCGCGATCAGCGTGGCCGCACCGGCGCCGTCCAGCTCGTTCTGCGTCGCGCACGGGAGGGCGATGTCGCAGGGGACCTCCCACACCGGACGGCCCGGGATGTACCGGGCGGCACCTCGGCGTTCCCCGGGGTAGGTGTCGATGCGGGCGCGGCGCACCTCCTTGATCTCCTTGAGCAGGTCGAGGTCGATGCCCTTCTCGTCGACCACGTACCCGGCGGAGTCCGAGCACGCGACGACGGTGCCGCCGAGTTGCTGGACCTTCTCGATCGCGTAGACGGCAACGTTGCCCGAGCCGGACACGACGACCTGCTTGCCCTCGAACGAGTCGTGGCGGGTCTTGAGGATCTCCTCGACGAAGAAGACGGTGCCGTAACCGGTGGCCTCGGTGCGTACCTGCGACCCACCCCACGCCAGGCCCTTGCCGGTGAGCACGCCGGACTCGTAGCGGTTGGTGATCCGCTTGTACTGGCCGAACAGGTAGCCGATCTCCCGCCCGCCGACGCCGATGTCGCCGGCCGGCACGTCGGTGTACTCACCGAGATGCCGGTACAGCTCGGTCATCAGTGCCTGGCAGAACCGCATGATCTCGCCGTCGGAGCAACCCTTCGGGTCGAAGTCCGAGCCGCCCTTGCCGCCGCCGATGGGCAGCCCGGTGAGCGCGTTCTTGAAGATCTGCTCGAAGCCGAGGAACTTCACGATGCCGAGGTAGACGCTCGGGTGGAAGCGCAGACCGCCCTTGTAGGGACCGAGCGCGGAGTTGAACTCCACCCGGAAGCCGCGGTTGATCCGCACGGTGCCGGTGTCGTCGACCCACGGCACCCGGAAGATGATCTGCCGCTCCGGTTCGCACAGCCGCCGGATGACCGCGCTGTCGGTGTACTCCGGATGCTTGGTGATCACCGGGCCGAGGGATTCGAGCACTTCGCGCACAGCCTGGTGGAACTCGGTCTCGCCCGGGTTGCGCCGCAGCACCTCGGCGTAGATCTCGCCCAGCTTCTCGTTCAGACCTGACACACGTGCTCCTCTCCTCGCTGGTGACGGGAGTGCCCGCCCCGCGGGCCACCGTCTCATGGGGACCGGGTCGGGAGTGGTACGGGCAGCGTGTGACCAGCGCCACCACGGCGTACGAGTGCCATGAATGGGCCGTTCAGGGCGCTGAGCGCCCTGAACGCGCCTTTCAGGGCATCTTCGCGGACAGCGGACGATCGTGATGACGCGTTCCTGCCTTGCGTGCCTTTAGTGACCCTGGGGAGGGTGTGTCAAGATCCGGGATACACTCTGCGTGAGAGGTCTGTCACGTCTCAACTGGGGAGTCATGCCGTCGCGAGGGTTTCGCAGGCGTGCGCTGCTGCGCGCCGCTGTCGTCGGCCCGTTGGCCGGAGCCGCCGCCGGGTGCGCGGGCGTCTACCGTCCGCTGGGGCTCGGTGGGTTCGTCCGGGTGGCCGTGAGCTGGAGCGCGACCGAGCTCGCGGCGTTCCAGCGGGTGCTGGGGCCGCGCCTGGATGACTGCCAGCTTGTGCCGCTCGGCGACGACATCGACGCCGCGTTCGGCGCCAACGTCGCCGGGCGGCCGGACATCGTCGCGTTGCCGAAGCCGAAACTGGTCAGCGGCAAACTGGAATCGCTGGCGCCGCTGCCGCCGGAGGTGTGGGACCGGGGCTACGACGGGTTCTGGAGCGGGCAGCTGCCGTCGCGGGACGGCAGGCACTACGCGCTGCCGTTCAAGGTCGGCCACTCGTCGATCGTCTGGTACCGCAAGCGGTTCTTCGCCGAGCACGGGCTGGCCCCGCCCACGACATGGGCCGAGTGGCTGGAGCTGAACGAGCGGATCGTCGAGCGGACCGGGACGGCCGCGCTCGCGCTCGGCGGCGCCGACGGCTGGTTCCTCGCGCGGTTCTTCGAGAACGTGCTGCTCCGCCAGTTCGACGGCGTCTACGCCGCGCTCGTGGCGGGGGAACGTGGCGCGTGGGGCAGCGCGGACGTGCGGACCGCGTTCGCGCAGGTGGCGCGGATGTGGGGCGGCCGGAGGGTGCTCGCGGGGGGCGCGGAGCGGGCGCTGGTCGCGCAGTACCCGGAAGCCGTCCTCGAGGTGTTCCGGTACCACCGGGCGGCGATGGTTCCCGCGCCGGACTTCGCGGAGTCCGTGATCCGCGCGTTCGACGTGCTCGACGACGACGTCGGCACGTTCGCCTTCCCGGCCGCACCCGGCCTCGGGAGACGGCTGGTGGTCTCCGGTGACCTGCTGGTGCTGACCGCGCCGGCGAGCGAGGAGGCGGAGAACGTCCTCCGTCACCTGGCCGACCCCGCCGCGCCCGTGCCGTGGATCAGGGACACCGGCGGGTTCATCGCGGCCAACCCCGGCACCGGCCTTGGCGACTACAGCCCGGCCCTGCGGGTGCTGGCGCGACAGCTCACCACCCATGAACTGCACTTCGGCCTGACCGACAAGGTGCCGCTCGGTGCCATGCTGCAGAAGGTGCTGCAGGACCTGCTGCGTGCGCTCGCCGCGGGCACCGAGCCGGCCGCCGCGGCCACGGCAGCGTCCTCGGCCATGGCGGGGGCCGGGGAGTGAGCCCGGACATCCGGGTCGACGGCGGCCTGTGGCTGGAGGTCTCCGGGCGCGGGGTGGCGGGCGGTCTCCGGTCACCCGGAACGCGTGGCGGCTGGAACTACCTGCTCGGCCTGCCCGCGGTCGTGCTGCTGGTCCTGCTGATGACGCCGATGGCATGGACGCTGGTGCTGGCGCTGTCCGCGCCGTGGGGCGTGGGCAACTTCGTCGACATCCTCACCGACCCCGACGCGCTGCGGTCGATCTGGCACAGCGTGCTGTGGGTGGTGATCGGGGCCGTGCTGCTCGTCGCCGGGTATGCGATCGCGGTCCTCAGCCGAGTGGTCAGCACGCTGTGGCGGGTACTGCTCTACCTCATGATCCTGCCGTTCGGGGTGTCCGCGATGGTCTCCGGCGCGGTGTTCCGGATGATCTTCGACCCGAACCGGGAACGGGGCACGGCGAGTGCGCTCGTCGGCGGGATCACCTGGCTTGGCCCCGACCTGATCTGGTGGGTGCTCGGGTCCGCGTTCGCCTGGTCCTGGCTGGGGTTCGTCGTCGTGCTGTTCCGCGCGGGTCTCGACGCCAACACCGGCCTCGGCCGCCGGTTCGGGAAACTGCGCCTGCCGCGCGTCGGTCCGGTGAGCGCGATCGTCGTACTGACCGTGCTGGTGGCCGCCATCAGGGTGTTCGACCTGGTGCTGATCGCGGCGCCCGCCTCGATCTCCGACGACGTCGACGTCATCGGGCTGCTCTGGTGGCGGATGACGACGGGATCGACCGAGACCGGCGGACCGGCGGCACTCGCGGTGCTGCTGTTCGCGGTCGTGGGCGCGCTGAGCCTGTTCGGCACGCGGTGGGTGGGGCGGGGCACCCAGCCCGTGGCGGTGCCGATGCCGGAGCCCGTTTCGCCGCGCACTCGGTGGTGGAGCCGCGGGATCGGCGTGCTCGTGTGCCTGATGTGGACACTGCCGTTGGTGGTGCTCGTCGGCACCGCGCTGCACACGCCCGCCGCGGCGGGCACCGGTGGCTGGTGGCGGCTGGACGGGTTCGGGTTCGCCTCGTTCGCCTCCGTCGCCGACACCTGGCTGTGGCCCGCGCTCACGAGGAGCCTGTCCATCGCGGTGCCCGCCACCGTGCTCGTGGTGGCGTGCGCTGTCCCCGCCGCCTACCTGCTGACCTGGCGGCTGCCGCACCGAACCGCCGGTGCGCTGACGGTGCTGCTCGGCGTGCTCGCGGTGGCGCCGGTGCAGATGTACGCGGGTCCGCTCAGCAACCTGCTCGCCGGGACCCCGGCACTGATCTCGCTCGTGCACGCGGCGGCGGGGCTGCCGTTCGCGACGCTGGTGCTGCGCGCGGCGTTCGCGGCGGCGCCGAGGACGGTCACCGACACGCGGCCGGCGCTGGACGCGGTGTGGCGGCGCGGCCGCTACCGGCCGGCGCTGGTCGCGGTGAGCGTGCTCGAGTTCGTGCTGGTGTGGAACGACTTCATCGTCGGCTTCCTGATCGGCGGGCCCGCCGACAGCCCGCTCGCGCTGCTGCTGTGGGGTGAGGCGCGCCAGTTCGCCACCTCGGCGGGCACGGTCGCGGCAGGCGCCGTCCTGTCCGCGCTCATCCCCGTGGTGCTCCTGCTCGGCACGTGGCGGACCGTGGTCGCCGGCCTGACCGGCAGGACGGTCGGGTAGACACGATGGGCAGAGACGAGCCGAAGTTTGTCAACCGCGTCAAACTCGGGCTGTTCGGCGCGGTCTGCTGGTTCGTGGCCACCCTGAGCTCCGGGATACTCGGCAACCGGGTGGACGAGTCGTGGTTCGGCAGGACGTTCGGGCCTCGGCTGCTGACGATCACCACCGTCGTCGTCGTGGCGGCGGGCATCGGGTGGCTGGTGCTGGCGGTGCTCCACCGCTCGCCGTCGCGGCCGGGGGAGCGCGAGGAGCGCATGCCGCTGCCGAGCACGCCGCCGGTCTGGCGCAGGCCGGAGAAGCTGTTCTGCGGTAGGGGCGACGAGGTCGAGAAGGCGAGTGACCAGGTGGTGCGGACGGGCGCGGTCGTGCTGGCCGGGGTCCGGGACATCGGCACCTCCGCGGTCGCGGAACAGGTGACGCAGGGGCTGATCGACCGGCGCGGCAGTGCCCAGGACCGGACCCACCGTTTCGACCTGCGGAGCAGGTCGACCAGCGAACCGTACGACGCGGCCGCGACCGCGGGGCGGATCGTGGTCGCGTTCGGCGTCGACGAGCCGTCCGACGGCACCGGTGAGGTGCTCGCCAGGGCCGCGGCCGAACTGCTCGCCAAGCTTCCCGGAAAGGGCGCGACCTTGTTCCTGGACAACGTGTCCACGCCGGAACAGGTGGCGTGGCTGCTCCAGGAGTGGCCCGCCGACGGCCCGCACCGCCTGGTGGTCGCCGGCGAGACGGCGGTCGGCGACGCCGACCCGGAGCGCACCGTTCATGTGCACGAGCTCGCGCCCAGGCATCTGCGCGAGATCTGGGACACGGAGCTGGCCGTGCCCGAACCCGCTGCGCGGCAGCGGATCAAGGACCTGTTCCATCGGGCGCGCGGGACGGTGACCGACGATCCCGTCGACGAGTTGTTGCTCGCGTGTGTCGGGCGGCCCGGCGCGGTGAAGGTGCTCGCGCGGCAGATCAAGCGGCTCAGTGGTGCGGAGACGGCCGAGAAGCCGGTGGAAGACGTCATCGAGGAGCTGCGTGCGGGAGGCCGGGTGACCGGCCCACTGGAGCACGTGTGGACGGTGACACTCGCCAACCTGCAGGAGGGCCTGACGGAGGAGGCGGCGTGGTTGCTGCACGCTCTGGCCGAGCTGCCGGTCACGGGCCTGACCCGGGGCGCGGTCGCCGCGATCCTCGACGCGGGCACCGGGATGCCGGTCACCGGCGAGGTGATCGCCCCGCTGGAGGAACTGCGCCTGCGCAAACTGGTGCGACACGCGGGTGGGCGGTACCGGCTCCCCCAGGAGATCCGCGGGCCGATCGTGCGCACGAGCCCACCGGAGCGACGGCGCTCCGTGACCATGGCCGCGGTGCCCGCGCTGGTGCGTTACTTCGCGGGCTTCGTCGTGGAGTGGGCGACCAGGCTGGAGGTCGACGCCGCGGCCGCCGGGGCCTGGTTCCGCGACTCGGAGCCCTCACTGCTGCCACTGTTCACCGAGGACCACTTCCACGACCACGAACTGCTGAGCCGCACCTTCGCCGACCTGTGCGCCATCGCGGACGGGCTGGACTTCTGGTACACGCGTGAACAGCAGTCACGCGGCCTGCTGGAGGTCAACGACGGTATGCACCGCCTCGCTCGGCGTGTGAAGCGCGACGATGTCGCCGCGCTCGCCGCGTGCCGGATCGCCGCCGCGCACCGGCTGGCGGAGCGGTTCGGCGAGGCGGGCCCGTGGCTGGACATCGCCGCATCCGACGCGAAGTCCACCGAGGACCGCCTCCGTGCCGAGCTGGACGCACGCGTACAGGTCGAACGTGCACTGCTCACCACCGCGAACAAGACGGTGGAGCCCGAAGCCGTCGCCGCGGCGACGGCCGAGCTGACGAAGCTCCGCGCCGCGGGCCCCGCCCTGCCCGGGCACGCGGCACGGCTGGTCACCCTCGGCGGGCTCGCCATCCTCGACGACCACGTCGACGACGCGCTGGACTGCCTGCGGGAGGCGGAGAAGGTCGCCAGGGACGCCCGTGACGCGGGCGGCGAGGCACACAGCGTCGAGCTGCAGGGCATCGCCCACGCCAAGCGCGGCCACCTCGCCGACGCGGTCCGCTGCTGGCAGCGCGCCCGCACGATGTTCGCCCGCGTCGGCGAGGACATCGGCGAGGCACGCTGCCTCCAGCACCTCGGCTCGACCGCGGTGGAGGACGCCCGCATGGCGGGCCTGCAGCGCGACGGACGCCCCGTCGCACTGTCGAGCCGGGACGCGGCCGCGGTCGCGCTCCACCTGCTGGAACGAGCCAAGGAACTACGCACCGGCCAGCCCAACACCACGCTGGTGGACCACTACCTAACCAAGGCCCGGCACCGTCTGACGGACTGACAAAGGGAACCACACGACGGACCGGTCGGCATTCCTGCGGCCGATTCGACGAAGACCTGCGTTCCGGCTGGGAATTGCCCTCAGCGTTGTTGGGAGAGAGCGTCGACAGGTCGTGCTCACGGGCGAACAAGTCACGTTTTCGCCCAGGGACGTGCCGCGATATATCTGTCTCTGATCAACAACAACGGGAAACACGAACCGATATGTCGCAGTAAATCGCTCCCTGAGTCCGCTATGACACGAACCCATGCCACAAACAGAAGACCGGGCCGCTTCCAATGGAAACGACCCGGTCAACCTATGTAGCCCCGACGGGATTTGAACCCGCGCTACCGCCTTGAGAGGGCGGCGTCCTAGGCCGCTAGACGACGGGGCCTTGAACCAGAGGGAACTCTATCAGAAGCGATTTTGTTCTCTCTGCTGGGGTACCAGGACTCGAACCTAGACTAACTGAACCAGAATCAGTCGTGCTGCCAATTACACCATACCCCATTGCTGCTGGTCGTCCGTGGCCTCGCGGCCGCTCGACCAGCACCGGAGAAGATGTTAGACCACGCCCTCCCGGCATCGGAAATCGGCCCCGGCTGTTGCGGTCAGGTCGGGGGTCCGGTACTCGCTGACCAGCAGTTCCGGCAGGTCGGCGAGGGTCTCGATGGTCTGGACGCCTGGTTCGGCCGCCGGGCGGGCGGGTGTCCTGGCCAGCCACACGCCGTGCAGTCCCGCGTCCCGTGCGCCGACGGCGTCGGTGTCGAGGAGGTCGCCCACGTGGACGGTCTCGGCGGGGCTGACACCCATCCGTGCGCAGGCTGTGTGGAAAATCACCGGATCGGGTTTCGCGGCGCCCAGTTCGCCCGCGATGACGAGGGTGTCGAAGAACCGGGCGATGCCGAGGCCCGCGAGCTTGGCGCGCTGGTGGTCACCGGAGGCGTTGGTGACGGCGGCGAGCTTGAAGCCGGCGGCGCGCAGCCAGTCGAGGCACGGGATCGCGTCGGAGAAGAGCTGCCACGTCGTCCACAGCTGGGTGCGGCGCCGTTCCTCGAGGGTCGCGACGAGGTCGTCGTCGAGCAGCGCGCCGAGGTCGGCGAAGAACGCCTTCGTGCGCGCCCGGTGCATGGCGTCGTAGGACAGTTCGCCCGCCACCACCCTGGCCACGTGCTCGTCGGTGGTGCGCTGCCAGCAGGGCCACATGTCGTCGCGGCCGATGAGATCGAAAAGGGCGCGCCGGGCGGAGCTCGTGAAATCGACCAGCGTGTCGTCGATGTCCAGGCACACTGCCTGGATCCTCGGTGGCTCGTGCCCGGCCACCAGTCCGGTCGCGTGGCGGTCGGAGGCAGCAGGAAACGGCACGAGCCCAAAGGTCATCAGCAGAGATTAGGCCGCCCGGGGCACCCTTCGATTCGGCTATAAAGGTGATTGTGTGGACTCTGACTCGATTAAGTCAGTGAGGTCCGAGTCAGCGACGATTAGGCTGTATCGCTGTTCATCACCCTGGCGTTACCGGAGTGTCGGTAAGTGCCGCACGCAACCTCGAGAGTGACCGATCGCGGCCGAGCAGTTCGAGCGACTCGTACAGCGGCGGGGACACCGTCCGGCCCGTGGCCGCGACCCGCACCGGTGCGAACGCCTTGCGTGGTTTGAGGCCCAGCCCGTCGATCAGCGCAGCCTTCAGCGCCTCCTCGATC
This sequence comes from Actinophytocola glycyrrhizae, assembly GCF_042653545.1. Lineage (NCBI taxonomy): Bacteria > Bacillati > Actinomycetota > Actinomycetes > Pseudonocardiales > Pseudonocardiaceae > Actinophytocola > Actinophytocola glycyrrhizae. The sequence goes on along the minus strand of NZ_JBHSIS010000010.1, from coordinate 407,818 downwards.
GCGGCCGTCGACCACTCCGCGACACCGTCGAGCGCGGTGATACTCGCCTCGAGCACCGGTGCCGCCGCAGGGCCGAGTGCCTTCGCCGCCGACTCCGGTTCCACCGCGAACTCCTCTTCCGGAAGGAAGAGGAACCGGACCATCGTCACCACCTCGGACAGCACGGTGACACGTTCCTGGACCAGTGGGGAAATGGCGCGCAGCGCGTCCAGTTCGGCACTCGACGGATTCTCCGGTAGGAGCTTCGCGGACACCAGGTGGGGAATGACGCGCTCGACGAAGACCTCGGGCGCCAGCCGGCGGATGTGCTCGCCGTTGATCGACTCCGCCTTCTTCGCGTCGAAGCGCGCCGAGTTCGCGTTGACCTTCGAGATGTCGAACGCGGCGATCATCTCGTCCATCGTGAAGATGTCCCGGTCCTCGGCGATCGACCAGCCGAGCAGCGCGAGGTAGTTCAGCATGCCCTCCGGCACGAAGCCACGCTCGCGGTGGTGGAAGAGGTTCGACTCCGGGTCGCGCTTCGACAGCTTCTTGTTGCCGTCGCCGCGCACCAGCGGCAGGTGTCCGAACGCGGGCGTGAACGAGGCGACGCCGATCCGCCGCAGCGCTTCGTACAACGCGATCTGCCTCGGCGTCGACGGGAGCAGGTCCTCACCACGCAGCACGTGGGTGATGCGCATCAGCGCGTCGTCGACCGGGTTGGTGAGCGTGTACAGCGGGGCGCCGTTGGCGCGCACCAGCACCGGATCGGGCACGCTGCCGACCTTGAACACGATCTCGCCGCGCACCAGATCCTCGAACGCGATGTCGTGGTCGGGCATCCGCAGGCGCAGCACCGGTTCGCGGCCCTGCGCACGGAACGCGGCCTTCTGTTCGCCGGTCAGGTCGCGGTCGGCGTTGTCGTAGCCGAGCTTGGGGTCCTGTTCCGCGGTCCTGCGCCGCGCCTCCACCTCTTCGTTGGAGGAGAAGGACTCGTACAGCTCGCCCGCATCGAGGAGCCTGCGTGCGACGTCGCGGTAGATGTCGCCGCGCTCGCTCTGGCGGTACGGGCCGTCGGGGCCGCCGGCCTCGGGGCCCTCGTCCCAGTCGATGTTCAGCCACCGCAACGCGTCCAGCAGCGCGTGGTAGCTCTCCTCGCTGTCGCGCGCGGCGTCGGTGTCCTCGATGCGGAACACCAGCTTGCCGCCGTGGTGGCGGGCGAAGGCCCAGTTGAACAGGACGGTGCGGATCAGGCCAACGTGCGGCGTGCCTGTCGGTGACGGGCAGAAGCGGACACGGACCTCGGCGTTTGCGGTAGCCATGGCCCGATCAGCGTATCCGCCTTGACGTCCGGTGCCGACGGGTGCATCCTGAAGTTATTCAACATGAGATGAATTGAGCTGGGAGGGGTCATGACGAAGACCGAACGGACCACGTGCCTGGTCGTCGGTGGCGGCCCCGCGGGGATGGTGCTGGGCCTCCTGCTCGCCCGCGCGGGCATCGCGGTGACCGTGCTGGAGAAGCACGCCGACTTCCTGCGCGACTTCCGGGGCGACACCGTCCACCCGACGACACTCGACCTGCTCGACGAACTCGGGCTGGGGGAGGAGTTCGCGAAGCTGCCGTACAGCAAGCTGGAGCAGGCGCAGCTGCCGACACCGCGGGGGATGGTGCAGTTCGGCGACTTCACCCAGCTGCCCGGCAAGCACAACTACATCGCGATGGTGCCGCAGTGGGACCTGCTGGACCTGCTGGCGGACGCGGCGAAGCAGGAACCGGGGTTCACGCTCCGCATGGAGACCGAGGCTGTCGACCTCGTACGGGAACACGGACGGGTGGCAGGCGTCGAGTACCGCACGGCGGCCGGCGAGACCGGCCGGATCCTCGCGGACCTCACCGTCGCGGCCGACGGCCGCCGCTCGGTGCTGCGCTCCGCGGCGGGCATGAAGGTCAGGGACTACCCGACACCACTGGACGTCTGGTGGTTCCGGCTGCCGAGGCACGACGACGACCCCCGCGGCGGCGTCGGCGTGATGAGCAGACAGCGCGCGGTGGTCATGTTGGACCGCAACGACTACTGGCAGACCGCGGTGTTGATCCGCAAGGGCACCGACGCGCAGGAGCGCACCGTGCCGGTGTCGGCGATGGTCGAGAGCATCGCGGCGGTGGCGCCGTGGCTGACCGACCGGGTGGACGCGGTGTCCTCCTGGGACGACGTGAAGCTCCTCGACGTCCGCGTCGACCGGCTCACCCGCTGGTACACCGAGGGCCTGCTGTGCATCGGTGACGCCGCACACGCGATGTCACCCGTCGGTGGCGTCGGTATCAATCTGGCGGTCCAGGACGCGGTCGCGGCGGCCACCCTGTTGGCCACACCTCTTCGCGAGGGCACGGTGGCGACCGGCGACCTGGCGAAGGTGCAGCGCCGCAGGTTCCTGCCGACGGTCATCACACAGGGCGGGCAGCGGTTCCTGCACGCGCGGGTGCTCAAGCCTGCCCTTGCGGGCGAGATCGAGATCGCCCGCGCTACGAAGCTCCCACTGCCGATACGGATGCTGACCCGCTTCCCGAAGCTGCGCCGGATCCCGGCCTACGTCGTCGGCCGCGGCTTCCGCCCGGAACACGCCCCCGCCTTCGCCCGCCGCCAGCAGTAGCACTGGTCTTGCGGTCTGCCCCGCGGAGCCTGGGCCACGGTCCAAGACGTCGCTGATGTCCCGCCAAAGCCAGGGCGCTACGCGCCCTGGCCCGCGCAGCGGGGCCGAGGAGTTCCCCGGGTTCCGCCCCGTCGTGACGTTCTTCGTCAACGCCGAGCCCTTCGCAACCCCGATGGTGGCGCAAGCCCATCACAAGGGGTTCCCTGCCACCCCGAGACCTGCCCGGCGGCGAGGACGAACCACCAACAGAGACTCTTGCTGCTTGACGAAAGAACGGGCGGTACGTCGCGTACCGTGCCCGGACGGTCGCGCAGCGCGGCGCCGGACCGTCCACTGGAGATGATCGGTGTGGACGATCTAGAGGCGGGTCTGCAGCGCGTCCGCGGCGGCGAGGAGGTCGGCGGCCCAGCGCGCGCCGGGGCGCCTGCCCATGCGGTCGATGGGACCGGACACCGACACCGCGGCCACGACCTGGCCCGCCGCGTCGCGTACCGGCGCGGACACGCTTGCCACGCCTGGTTCCCGCTCCGCCACGCTCTGCGCCCAGCCGCGCCGCCGCACCTCGAGCAGCGCGCGCTCGCCGAACACCGCCTCCGCGAGCAGCGCGCGCTGGGTGGCCGGGTCCGTCCACGCCGCAAGGACCTTCGCGCCGGAGCCCGCGGTCATCGGGAGCCTGGCGCCGACGGGAACGGTGTCGCGCAGGCCACTCGGCGGCTCCGCGGTGGAGATGCAGATCCGGTGCACGCCGTCGCGGCGGTAGAGCTGCACGCTCTCGCCCGTGCGGTCGCGGAGCCTCGGCAGGACGCTGCTCGCCGCGTCCAGCAACGGGTCCACCGCGCCGCCCGCCAGTTCGGCCAGTGCGGCACCCGGCCGCCACCGGCCGTCGCTTCCTCTGCGCAGCAAGCGATGCACCTCCAGGCCCACCGCGAGCCGGTGCGCGGTCGCGCGGGGGAGGCCGGTGCGCGTGCAGAGTTCGGCCAGTCCACAAGGCTCCTTGGCGACCGCCTGCAGGACCGCCATTGCCTTGTCCAGTACGCCGATGCCGCTATGCTGTCCCACGTCTCGATATTATGTTCCCGCTATATGGGATGTCCAGTATTTCAGAACGTGGGAACCCAACTTGTGAACTCGATGGGTGAGAAGGCATGGGAAAGACGCTTGCCGAGAAGGTATGGGATCAACACGTCGTACGGCGGGGCAGCGGCGCGGAGCCGGACCTGCTGTACATCGACCTCCACCTCGTCCACGAGGTGACGAGCCCGCAGGCGTTCGACGGTCTGCGGCTGTCCGGTCGTCGCGTGCGCAGGCCCGATCTCACCATCGCCACGGAGGACCACAACGTCCCGACGATCGACATCGACCTGCCGATCGCGGACCCGGTGTCCCGCACGCAGGTCGACACACTCCGCAAGAACTGCGCGGAGTTCGGCGTCCGGCTGCACCCGATGGGCGACGCGGAGCAGGGCATCGTGCACGTCGTGGGCCCGCAGCTCGGCCTGACGCAGCCGGGGACGACGGTGGTGTGCGGTGACAGCCACACCTCCACCCACGGCGCGTTCGGCGCGCTGGCGTTCGGCATCGGCACCTCGGAGGTCGAGCACGTGCTCGCCACCCAGACGCTGCCGCTGCGGCCCTTCAGGACGATGGCGATCACCGTGGACGGGGAACTGCGCCCCGGCGTCACCGCGAAGGACGTGATCCTCGCGGTCATCGCGAGGATCGGCACCGGCGGCGGGCAGGGCTACGTGCTCGAGTACCGGGGCGCGGCGATCGAGAAGCTGTCGATGGAAGCGCGGATGACCGTGTGCAACATGTCCATCGAGGCAGGCGCCCGCGCCGGGATGATCGCACCGGACGAGACCACGTTCGCCTACCTGAAGGACCGCCCGCACGCGCCGGAGGGGGAGCTGTGGGACGCCGCGGTGCGGGCGTGGCGCGCGCTGCGCACCGACGACGACGCGGAGTTCGACGCCGAGGTGCGCATCGACGCGAGCGCGCTGACCCCCTACGTGACGTGGGGCACCAACCCCGGTCAGGGCCTCCCGCTTTCCGGGCGGGTGCCCGACCCGGCGGCGATCGGCGACGAGAACGAGCGGTTCGCCGCGGAGAAGGCGCTCTCGTACATGGACCTGGAGCCGGGCACGCCGCTGCGCGACATCCACGTCGACACGGTCTTCCTCGGCTCGTGCACCAACGGCCGGATCGAGGACCTGCGGGCCGCCGCGGACGTGTTGCGGGGCCGCAAGGTCGCCGACAGCGTGCGGATGCTCGTGGTGCCGGGGTCGATGCGGGTGCGCGCGGCCGCCGAGTCCGAGGGTCTGCACCAGGTCTTCCTCGACGCGGGGGCCGAGTGGCGGCAGGCCGGTTGCTCCATGTGCCTTGGCATGAACCCCGACCAGCTCAAGCCCGGTGAACGCAGCGCGTCCACATCGAACCGCAACTTCGAGGGACGGCAGGGCAAGGGCGGGCGGACCCACCTGGTCTCGCCGCTCGTCGCCGCCGCCACGGCGGTCCGCGGCACCCTCTCCTCGCCCGAAGACCTGGCCTGAAAGGGGCAAACGACGATGGAACCGTTCATCACGCACACCGGGGTCGGGGTGCCGCTGCGCAGGTCCAACGTGGACACCGACCAGATCATCCCCGCCGTGTACCTCAAGCGGGTGAGCCGGACCGGTTTCGAGGACGGTCTGTTCTCAGCCTGGCGCCAGGACGACCAGTTCGTGCTCAACCTGGAACCCTTCCGGGCCGGCAGCGTCCTGGTGGCCGGGCCGGACTTCGGCACCGGGTCCTCCAGGGAGCACGCCGTCTGGGCCTTGTCCGACTACGGGTTCCGGGCGGTGGTCTCCTCCCGGTTCGCGGACATCTTCCGCGGCAACGCCGGCAAGCAGGGGCTGGTCGCGGCCGAGTGCGAACAGGCGGACGTGGAGCTGCTGTGGAAGCTCCTGGAGAACGAGCCGGGCACCGAGGTGACCGTCGATCTGCGGGACAAGACGGTGCGCGCCAAGGACTTCACGGCCCCGTTCCAGATCGACGACTACACCCGCTGGCGCCTGCTGGAAGGGCTCGACGACATCGCCCTCACGCTGCGGCACGAAGGGGAGATCGGGTCTTTCGAGGAGTCAAGGGAACCGTGGAAGCCGACCACCTCTACACTCCCGTCCTGAGGCCGTCGAATAAGCAGCCACGCAACGAAATCCGACCCCCCGGATGGGGAAAATGGGCGAGTCGCGTGGAAATTGTGCCGAGTTAGGCATACGGTGGCCAGAAGTCGGCCGGTTTGGCCGAGAACGCAACTGTGGTCAACGGAGGACTGAAGGGTGAACAAGGCCCAACTCATCGAGGCGCTCTCGGATCGCCTCGGCGACAAGAAGGCCGCAGGCGCTGCGGTCGATGGTCTCGTCGATGTGATCGTCCGCACGGTCAACAAGGGCGAGAAGGTGAACATCACCGGCTTCGGTGTGTTCGAGAAGCGTGCCCGCGCCGCTCGGACCGCGCGCAACCCGCGCACGGGTGAGACGGTGAAGGTCAAGAAGACCAACGTGCCTGCCTTCCGTGCCGGCACGACCTTCAAGGACGTGGTGAGCGGCGCGAAGAAGCTGCCGAAGGTGGCCGCACCGCGCAAGACCGCCGCGGCGTCCACCGCGCGTAGCGCTGCTGCCACCACGCGTACCGCGGCTTCCCGCCCGGCGTCCCGCGCCGCTGCCACCACCACGCGCAGCACGCGGACCGCCGCCGCCAAGCCGGCCACTCGCGCCGCCGCCGCCAAGACGACGGCCAAGGCGCCTGCGAAGGCGACGGCTGCCAAGTCGACCGCGAAGGCCACCACCGCCAAGAAGGCCGCTCCGGCCAAGGCGACGGCTGCCAAGCGGACCACGGCTGCCAAGGCGACCCCGGCGAAGGCGACTGCCGCGAAGAAGACCACGGCCGCCAAGCGGACCACCGCCGCGAAGAAGAAGTAACGACAGAGCAAGAAGCCGAAGGCCGCCGCCCATCCGTGGGTGGCGGCCTTCGGCCGTTCCGGACCGGACACACAGGATCGCTTGAACGCCCTGAGGTGGGCGTGAGCAGGACTTTCGCGCCGCGTGTGGCGGCGGCACCCCCGTCGGTCCCGTCGCGTGCGAGAGCGCGAATCACCCCGTTCGGCCGCCTGGTTCGCCGTTCCGGGGCGGGAACAGAACGGTTCGACGTAGCCCTTTCGGAACCCGTTCGTGACGATCTCGAAACGGCGACTCATGGGTCCCGAAAGGGGAACTCACGGGTCCCGAAAGGGGAACTCGCGGGTTCTGAACCGGGGACTCGCGGGTTCTGAACCGGGGACTCGCGGGTTCTGAAAGGGGGACTCGCGGAGGGGGAAACGGTTTGGCCACATCGGACAGGTGTGCGAAAGCGTTGCTTGGGGTGGATTTACGGGACCCGGATGTAGTCCGCGGCCACGAGGCGGGTTCCGGTAAAGAAGAGGGCCCATACGCTGCCCTTCTTGCTTTCCACCCGCCGGGGCACGGCCAGCCCTGATCCGGCCGCGACGCGCGACACCAGGTCCGGGATGACCCCGCCCTGGCTGCACAACACGGAAACCCCGCCCGCCGCCGCGATCTCCGCGAGGCGGTCCCGCGCGGCCTCCGCCATGCCCTCGTACTTCCGCTCCGTCAGCAGTTCCTCCTCCACCACGGGCACACCGGCGTCGACCGCCATCGGCCGCACCGTCTCCACACACCGCACCAGCGGTGCCGAGTGCACCCGTTCCGCCCCGTACATCGCCGCCAGCGCGCGCAGCGGCGGCAACTGCTTCTCCCCGTTGCGGGACAGCGGGCGCAGCTCGTCCGCGTCCTCCCACTGCGCCCTGCTGCCCGCCTTCGCGTGCCGCACCAGCAACAACGTGGTCAGGTCGGCAGGCAGCGCGGAGAACGCCGCCAGGACCGGGCGGTCGCGGTCGTGGGACAGCTGCCCGGCCGCGTCCGCCACCGGCATCCACCGCAGCTCCGCCACTTCCTCCGAAGGCACGAACGCACCGTCGAGGTAGCGGGCGGCGAAGTAGTCCACCACCTTGTGGTCGGTCCCCACGCGGTACCGCGTGCGGCCCAGGAACCGGCCCAGCGACACCCGCGCACCGGTCTCCTCCCGCACCTCCCGGTACGCGGCGGCCCGCACGGACTCACCGGCTTCGAGCTTTCCCTTGGGGAGCGTCCAGTCGTCGTACCGCAGCCGGTGCACCAGCGCGACCTCGACGGCCCCGTCCCGCGGTCGCCACACGACGGCGCCCGCCGCGGCCACGTTTCCCGGCATGCGACTAGCCAAGCGCACGGTGCCGGGCGAGCATCTGCGCCTGGTGGTCTCTCACGGACGATCCTTCCGCCGGTGACGCGGTCCAGTCGCCGTTCTGCTCGAGGACCCAGCAGCGGGTCGCGGGGTCCAGTGCGGACTCGAACATGCCGTCCAGCTGCGCGGTGAGCTTCGGGTCGGTGATCCGCACCTGCACCTCGACGCGCCGGTCCAGGTTGCGGTGCATCAGGTCCGCGCTGCCGAACCAGTGCTCGTCCGAGCCGAGGAAGTGGAACACCCTGGAGTGCTCGAGGAACCGCCCCAGGATCGACCGGACGCGGATGTTGTCCGACAGCCCCTCGATGCCCGGCTTCAGCGCGCAGATGCCGCGCACGACGATGTCGACCCGCACCCCGGTCTGCGACGCCCGGTACAGCGCGTCGATGACCTGCTCGTCCACCAGGCTGTTGATTTTCACGCGGATCCCGGCCGGGCGGCCCGCCCGCAGGTGCTCGGTCTCCCGCTCGATCAGGTCCACGATGCCGCGCCGGATCCCGTAGGGCGCCACCATCAGCGAGCGGTATGTGTCCTGCCGCGCGTACCCGGTCAGCACGTTGAACAGGTCCGTGAGGTCCGCGCCGATCGACGGTTCCGCCGTCAGCAGGCCGACGTCCTCGTACAGGCGCGCGGTCTTCGGGTTGTAGTTGCCGGTGCCGATGTGGCAGTAACGCCTGATCACCGACCCCTCCTGCCGCACCACCAGCGCGGTCTTGCAGTGGGTCTTCAACCCCACCATGCCGTACACGACGTGCACGCCCGCCTTCTCCAGCGCCCGCGCCCACTTGATGTTCGCCTGCTCGTCGAACCGCGCCTTGATCTCCACCAGCGCCACGACCTGCTTGCCTGCCTCGGCCGCGTCGATGAGCGCCTCGACGATGGGGGAGTCGCCGGAGGTCCGGTACAGCGTCTGTTTGATCGCGAGCACGCGTGGATCCGCGGCGGCCTGCTCGATGAACCGTTGCACGCTCGTGGAGAACGAGTCGTACGGGTGGTGCACCAGCACGTCGCCCTCGCGCAGCGTCGCGAACACGCTCTTGGGCGTCTCCCGCTCACCGAACGCGGGGTGCGTCGCCGGCACGAACGGCGGGTCCTTGAGGTCTGTCCGATCGACACCGTGGAGCTGCCACAGGCACGACAGGTCCAGCAGCCCTGGCACGACGACCACGTCGTGCGGGTCGACCTCCAGCTCCCGCAGCAGGAGCTCCATCATGTGCTCGCTCATGTCGTCGGCGACCTCGAGCCGCACCGGCGGGCCGAACCGGCGCTGCGCCAGCTCACGTTCGAGTGCCTTCAACAGGTCCTCGTCCTGGTCCTCCTCGACCTCCAGGTCGGCGTTGCGGGTGACGCGGAAGGCGTGCACCTCGGTGACCTGCATGCCCGCGAAGAGGTTGTCGAGGTGTGCCGCGATCAGCGTCTCCAGTGGCAGGAACAGCGCGCTGCGCTCCTCGCGCCTCAGGTCGACCGGCACGAGCCGGGACACGTTGTCCGGCACCTTGACGCGGGCGAACCGTTCGCCGCCGCCGTTCGGGTCCCGCACGGTCACCGCGAGGTTCAGCGACAACCCGGAGATGTAGGGGAACGGGTGCGCCGGGTCGACCGCGAGCGGGGTGAGCACGGGGAAGATCTGCTCGCGGAAGTACCTGGCGAGCCGCTCCCGCTGGTCGTCGGTCAGGTCGGCCCAGCCCGCGATCCGGATGTTCTGTTCGGCGAGCGCAGGCCGCAGCCGCTTCTCCCACGCGCTCGCGTGCTGCGCGACGAGCTCCTGGTTGCGCTTGGCGATGTAGGCGAGCTGTTCCCTCGGGGTCAGGCCGTCCGCGCTGCGCACGGAAAGGCCGGTTTCGTCGCGCCGCTTCAGCCCCGCGACCCGCACCATGTAGAACTCGTCGAGGTTGGACGCGAAGATCGCCAGGAACTTCGCGCGCTCCAGCAGCGGCTGCGACGCGTCCTCCGCGAGTGCGAGCACCCTGGCGTTGAAGTCCAGCCAGGACAGCTCCCGGTTGAGGTACCGGTCGTCCGGCAGGTCCGTGATCGCCTCGGCCGGTGTCACGGCGGGTGGCGAGGACGGCACCGGGCGGGTTTCCGGCACGTGCTCCGCCTGCTCCGGCTCGGACGACTGCTCAGGGCTGGTCTCGGTGCTCACAGTGCCATTGTCCAGCATTTATGGCGACGTGGTGCACCGCAGGTCGAACGAGCCGGTGAACTTTCCCGTGGCCACACCAAGACCGAGTTCGGCGGCGACGCCGAGATCGTGTCCGGTGTCCACATCGCAGCGCAGCGACGGGCGGGACGCGCCGACGCGGACCGCGCCGGTGGCCGCGTGCGCGCCGGCCGAACCCGGTCCGAAACGCGGGTCGAGCTGCTCGCCGCGCGCGGCGAGCAGCAGTGTGGTCCCGGTGCCCTGCCGGTCCGCGCAGAAGGCGCGCCGCCCGCCGGCCTCCTCGATGGCGGCGGACAGGTCGGCGGGGCGCAGCGCGGGCAGGTCGGCCTGCAGCGCACCGACAGTGCCCGAGGGAGTGCGCAGCGACTCCGCGCCGAACGTCAGCGCCGCGTTGAGCCCTGGCAGCCCGCGCTCGTCGACGCACTCGACGCCGGTGCCGCGCAGCGCGGCGGGGACCCGTTCGTCCTCGCACACCACCAGCACCCGGCGCACGCCCTCGGCGGACAGCGCGGCCGTCACCGTGTCCAGGAGCAGCGCGAGCACCAACTCGGCGTGCTCGACATCGGACACGGCGCCACGCAGCCGGGACTTCGCGCGGTCGAGCCGCTTGATCGGCACGACCAGGTCTGCTCCACGCTCCACCTGCCCATCGTGCAGGACCCGGCGGCCCTTCGCCGACGCCGGGGCATACTCATCGGAAACTCCGAGCGGTGCTGCGGGGCGGGAATGTGTTGCTGATGAGGAGGACGGGTGCCGGCGCGACTGGAGAAGAGCGGCTTCTGGGTGTGGATGACGGCGGTGGTCTTCTACCCGATCGCCTGGCTTGGCAAGACGACCATGAACGGCGCGGAGAACATCCGGCGTTCGGGTGGCATCCTGCTGGTGATGAACCACATCTCCCACCTCGATCCGCCGATGGACGCGGTGTTCGTGCACCGCAACGGACGGGTGCCGAGGTTCCTCGCCAAGGCGAGCCTGTTCCGCGTGCCTGTCTTCAAGCGCATGATCTCCGGTGCGGGCAGCATCCCGGTGTACCGGGAGAGCGCCAGCGCGGGTGACAGCCTCGTCGCGGCGCGGGAGGCCCTGGACAACGGCAAGCTCATCGTGATCTACCCGGAGGGGACGATCACCAAGGACCCCGACGGCTGGCCCATGCGGTCGCGGACCGGGGTCGCGCGCCTGGCCGTGCACTGCCTCGAGAACGACGTACCGGTGATCACCGCGGCGCGCTGGGGCACCAGGGACATCCTCCACAGCTACACGAAGAAGTTCCGGCCGTTCCCGCGCAAGAAGGTCACCTTCGACGTGTCGGAGCCGGTCGACCTGTCCCGGTTCAAGGGCCGCGAGCTGGACAACGACCTGCTGCGCGAGGTGACCGACTTCCTCATGACGCGGGTCCGCGAACAGCTCGCCGGGTTGCGGGACGAGCCGGCGCCCGACGGGTTCTACAGCCCGGCCAGGGCCAAGAAGAAGAGCGCAGGCACCGATGGGTGAGATGCGGTTCGCGGTGTTCGGCGCGGGGTCGTGGGGCACGACGTTCGCGAAGGTGCTCGCCGACGCCGGCACGAGCGTGGTCCTGTGGGCGCGGCGCCGCGAGGTGGCCGAGGCGGTCGCGCAGCGCGGGGAGAACCCGGACTACCTGCCGGGCGTGCCGCTGCCCGCGAACCTCGAGTCCACATCGGATCCGAGGGTGGCGCTGGACGGTGCGACCGACGTGGTGCTCGCCGTGCCGAGCCAGAGCCTGCGGCACAACCTCACGGCGTGGCGCGGCCTGATCGACCCGTCCTGCACGCTGATCAGCCTCGCGAAGGGCGTGGAGCTCGGCACGCTGAAGCGGATGAGCGAGGTCATCACCGAGGTGATGGGCGTGCCGGACGACCAGGTGGCCGTGGTGACCGGCCCCAACCTGGCGCCGGAGATCGCGGCGGAACAGCCGACCGCGTCGGTGGTCGCGTGCACCGACCACGACCGGGCGGTCGCCGTGCAGAAGGCGTGCACCACCGGCTACTTCCGCCCGTACACCAACACCGACGTGGTCGGCTGCGAGCTGGGCGGTGCGTGCAAGAACGTGATCGCGCTGTCCTGTGGCATGGCCGGTGGGCTGGGGTTCGGCGACAACACGCTCGCCACGCTCATCACCAGAGGGCTCGCGGAGACCGCGCGCCTCGGTGCGAAGCTGGGGGCGGACCCGATGACGTTCGCCGGTCTCGCGGGGCTCGGCGACCTGGTGGCGTCCTGCTCGTCGCCGATCGCGCGCAACCGGTCCTTCGGCGAGCGGCTCGGTCGTGGTGAGACCGTCGCGCAGGCGCAGGCGGCGATGCACGGCCAGGTCGCCGAGGGCGTGAAGTCCTGTTCGTCGATCCGTGAGCTGGCGCTGCGCAACGGCGTCGAGATGCCGATCACCGAGGTGGTGCACCGGGTGTGCCACGACGGCTTCGACCCCCGCGAGATGGCGAACGAACTGATCGGCCGCAAGACCAAACCGGAACGCTGACCGCCGGGTGCCATGAACGACGCGCTCGGGACACGCGACGTCCCGGGAGCGTCGTTCATGGCAGGGGCGGGGGTCATGCGGGGAGCGGGACCTCCATGACCGGGGGCAGTGTCGGTTCCTCGGAGCCGCCCTCCGGTTCCAGGGTCACCCCGATCGCGTCGGCGTCACCGAAGTCCGAGATCTCCAGCAGCGCCTCGCCGTCGCTCGGATCGAGGACACCGGCGGAGACCATCGTGCCGCCGTGGCCCGTCCACACCTGGAAATCCTTGCCGGCAGGCGGGTCCGGCAGACCGTCGGTCAGCAGCAGCATCCGGTTCGCCGACCGGGACATGGCCACGGTCATGCGGCCGTCTTCGCCCTTGTCCACGGTCACCACCCGCGCGTCGCCTGCGCGCAGGATCTCCGACATCTCCGCCGCCCGCGCCCTGGTCTGGTCCAGCTCGTCGTTCTGCCGCACCACGATCACGCCGAGCGCGACCGCGGCCGCGAACAGCACCGCGGCCGCCACGCTCGTGAGCCGCAGCGCGAGGCCGCCGCGGTCCCGGCGCCGCAGCGGCGTCACCGTGGTCCTGGGGGGCTCCTGCCGCACCGTCCTGACCTGGCCGAGGACCCTGGCCCTCAGCTCGGCTGGCGGGTCGCTCGCCGCGGCGAGCCCCAGCCGGGTCGCGGTCTCCCGCAGCTCCCGCACCTCCTGCGCGCACGAGTCGCACTCGGACAGGTGCTGTTCGAACGCCTCCCGCTCCGCGCCGGACACCGCGTCCAGCGCGTACGCACCGGTCAGCGCGTGGATGTCCGCCGTCGTCATCAGGCCACCCCCAAGCAGTCACGCAGCCGGATGAGGCCGTCCCGCAGTCTGGTCTTGATGGTCCCCAGCGGCGTGTCCAGCAGCTCACCGACCTCCCGGTACGTGCGGCCGCCGTAGTAGGCGAGCAGCACCGACTCGCGCTGCAGGTCGGTCAGCGTGCGCAGGCACCTGCGCACCTGTTCCTGTTCCAGCCGCGTCGTCACCTGCTCGGCCACCTCGTCGAACGGCCTGTCCACGTCGCGTCTGCCGATGGTCTCGTCGCGGTCGGCGGCGGCCTGTGCGGACCGGACCCGGTCCACGGCACGGCGGTGCGCCAGCGTCATCGCCCACGTGGTCGCGCTGCCGCGGTCCGGCGAGTACCGGGCGGCGGTGCGCCACAGCTCGACCATGACCTCCTGCACGACCTCCTCCGACTGGGCCGGATCGCGCACGATCCGGCGCACCAGCCCGAAGACCGGTCCCGCCAGCAGGTCGTACAGCTGCTCGAACGCGGGCTCGTCGCCGCGTGCGACGCGCTGCAGCAGCTCGGCGCCGATCTCGTTCACCGGTTCGGTGCGTGCTTCCCGCACCCTGCGCACCCGTTCGGCCATGACCACCCGCTCTCGTCTCGTACGGCTTTCGGAGCCGGTGCGAGGCCGGATTGCCCACGACGATCCCACGGAGTGGACCGGTTTGCCGCCCCGGACGGCGGCTGTTTCACTGTTCGTGTGCTGACGAGTGTGCTGAACCACAGGCGGGGTTATGTCGCGCTCCGTCGTGCCGCCAGCGCGCTGTGTCAACCTCGGTGAGTTGTCGCGTCCTCTCCCGCACTCCCGAGAAGGTTCTTCCCCTATGTTCGCCGTGCCGGCCAACACCATCGCGTCCTGCGCCATCGCCCCGACCGTCCACCCCGCGCTGATCGCCCGCGCCTACGCCGACGAGCGCGCGACGTGGGCCCACTTGCTCCGCTACGACCCGGACGAACGGTTCGCCGTGCTCGTCGAGGCGACCGACGAGCAGGAGATCTGGCTCATGAGCTGGTTGCCCGGCCAGGAGACCGACCGCCACGACCACGGCGGCGCCACCGGCGCGTTCACGGTCGTGTCGGGCGTCCTCACCGAACACGTGCTGCACCGAGGGGAGACGCTGTCCCTGTCCGCCGGGCAGTCACGGGTGTTCGGGCCTGGCTACGCGCACCACGTGCGCAACGACGGCCAGGACCCGGCGGTGAGCCTGCACGTCTACCGGGCGGTGCGCACCAACCGTCCGGTCACCACCGCGGACCGTCCTGCCGGGCTCGCCGGGTGACGTAGTCCGGGACGGCCACGTCGGCGGGCAGGAGTTCGCACGGTTGCGGTGTGCCCCAGGTGCGCACGAGCGGCAGCACCCCGGCCCAGGTCGCGCCGACGCGGTCGGGGGTGAGGTCGTCCGGGTCCTCGCCAGGTCCGCCGGTGCGGATCTTCACGGCGGCCTCGTGCAGGTCCAGCGCCAGCACGGCGGTCTTCGCGAACTCCTGCGGGCTCGGGCCGCGCGCGTGGTCCCACGCGCCGGGGGCGATGTGGTCGGTGATCACGCGCAGCGCGTGCAGCTTCGCGTCCGGGTCGGTGACCTGCCTCGCCTCGCCGTGGACGGTGGCGGACCGGTAGTTGACCGAGTGGTGGAACACCGAGCGGCTGTAGACGATCCCGTCGAGCATCGTCACGTTCACGCACACCTGCGTTCCGGCACCCGCGCGCAGGCTCGACGCGCCGGTCGAGCCGTGCACGTACAGGGTGCCGTCCTCGTGGCCGTACCCGGTCGGCACGACCATCGGGTGGCCGTCCGGTGTGACGAACGCGAGGTGGCAGACCATCCCCGCGTCGAGCACCTGCTCGAGTGCGGCGCGGTCGGTCACCGCGCGGTCCTTGCCGCGGCGGATGGTGCTGCGTGGTGTCGGTGAGAGCGTCACGTCCCCTACTGTGCCGAGCCGAGTGGCATCATTGAAGGGCCACGACCCCCTGATTCTGGAAGGCCACTTTCATGGCCGAGACACCCGTCCTCCCGGTGACGCTGGACCGCGGGTCGCCGACGCCGCTGGCCGTGCAGCTGGCCGAACAGCTCCGCGCGGCGGCGGGCGACGGCAGGCTCCGCAGCGGCGACCGGCTCCCGTCGACCCGCGCGCTCGCCGGCGAGCTGGGCGTCAGCCGCACCGTCACCGCGGCGGCCTACGAGCAGCTGCACGCGGAGGGCTGGATCGCGGGCAGGCACGGGTCGGGCACGTACGTCACCACCTCGCCGCCGGGCACCCTGCGTGCCGACCGCAAACCGCCGCGCCGCGAGACCGGGCGCGACGACGTCGTCGACCTCACCCCCGGTTCGCCGTGGGCGGAGGGCATCGAGCAGGCGGCGTGGCGGCGGGCGTGGCGCGCGGCCTCGCACGTGACGCCGATGGTGCGGCCCCAGCGGGCAGGACTGCCGGAGTACCGGGCGGCGGTCGCCGAGCACCTGCTGCGCCACCGCGGTCTGCGTGTCGGTGACAGCGACGTGCTGTTGGCGACCTCGGGCACCAGCTCGGCGGTCGCGGAGCTGGGCCGTGCCGTGCTGCGGCCCGGTGACGTGGTGGCCGTCGAGGAACCCGGCTACCAGCGGGCGGTCGGCGCCCTGCGCACCGCGGGCCTGCGGGTCGTGCCCGCGACCGTCGACGCCGACGGGCTGCTCGTCGACGCGATCCCGGCGAACGTGCGGGCGGTGTACTGCTCGCCGGCACACCAGTACCCGCTCGGCGGCCGCATGTCCGCCGCCCGCCGGGTCGCGCTGGTGGAACGGGCCCGCGACCAGGGCTGGCTCGTGGTCGAGGACGACTACGACGGCGAGCTGCGCTACGACGTGGCGCCGCTGCCGCTGCTGGCCGCGCTCGCCCCGGACGTCGTCGTGCACCTCGGCACCACCAGCAAGATCCTCACCCCGACGCTCGGCATCGGCTGGCTGGTGGCGCCGCCGCCGGTGGTCTCGGCCGTGCTCGCGCACCGCGACGCCACCGGCATCGGGCCGGCCCCCGCCGGTCAGCTCGTGGTCGTGGAGCTCGCGCGCGGCGGTGACCTCGGCAGGCACCTGCGCAGGCTGCGGCGCGAGCTGTCGGAGCGCCGGACGCTGGTCGTGGAGACGTTGGTGCGCGGCGGGGTCCGGGTGCTCGGCGACGACGCGGGCGCGCACGTCGTGGTCCCGGTGCCGACCGCCGACGACGAACGCGCGCTCGTGCACGCCGCGCTGGAGCGCGGGCTGCTGCTCGACGGCCTCGCCCGCCACCACGTCGGCCGCGCCCGCTGGTTCGGCGTGGCGCTCGGCTACGCGGCCTGTTCCCGCGACCAGCTCAAACGAGCACTGCCGGTGCTCGTCGAGTTGGTGGGACCGGGAGCCGGGTAGGGTCGCGAGCCATGGCCAGCCAAGAACGCGTCCGCGTCGCAGTGGTGTTCGGTGGGCAGAGCACGGAGCACGCGGTGTCCTGTGTGTCCGCCGCGAGCGTGCTCAGGAACCTTGACCAGGAGCGGTTCGAGGTCCTGCCGGTCGGCATCACGCCGGAGGGCTCGTGGGTGCTCGGCCCGGCCGACCCCGCGACGCTCGCGATCGAGGGCCGCACGCTGCCGACGGTCACGTCCGGCACCCCGCTGACCCTGCCCGCCGACCCGACGGCCGCGAACCTCGTCGTGCTCGAACGCGGCCGGGAGGGCGAGGTTCTGTCCGGTGTGGACGTGGTGTTCCCGGTGCTGCACGGCGCGTACGGCGAGGACGGCACCATCCAGGGCCTGCTCGAGATGGTCGGCCTGCCCTACGTGGGGCCCGGCGTGCTCGCGAGTGCCGTGGCCATGGACAAGGAGTTCACGAAGAAGGTCCTGATGGTCGAGGGCCTGCCGGTCGGCCCGTACGCGGTGCTGCACCGCGGCGAGGCCACCCTCACCGAGGAACAGAAGGACGACCTCGGCCTGCCGGTGTTCGTCAAGCCGGCGCGTGCGGGTTCGTCGACCGGCATCACGAAGGTCTCGGACTGGGCCAAGCTCGACGAGGCCATCGCGACGGCCCGCACGATCGACCCGAAGGTGCTGGTCGAGGCGATGATCGTCGGCCGCGAGATCGAGTGCGGCGTGCTGGAGTTCCCCGACGGCCACGTCGAGGCGTCCCTGCCCGCGGAGATCCGCATCGTCGACGACTCGCCCGAGTTCTACGACTTCGAGACCAAGTACCTCGACGACGCCGCGGAACTGGACATCCCGGCCAAGCTCGACGACGCGGTCACCGAACGCCTGCGCACCATGGCGGTGCGGGCCTTCCACGCACTCGAGTGCCAGGGCCTGGCCCGCGTCGACTTCTTCCTCGGCACCGACGGCACGCTGATCATCAACGAGCTGAACACCATGCCCGGCTTCACCCCGGTGTCGGCGTACCCGAAGATGTGGTCGGTCACGGGCCTGGACTACCGCACGCTCCTGTCGACACTGGTCGACACGGCCATCGCCCGCGGCACCGGCCTCAGGTAGCGGGCAGGACCTTCGCGATCGTCTCCGACATCTCCTGCACCACGCCGGTTCCGGCGTCCTCGGGGATCGTCAGCGCGACGTACACCGGGCGGTCGACCGTGTACCAGGTGCTCGCGCCGGCGCCCTCGACCGGCAGCCAGTTCACCTTCGAGACCAGCCGCAGCTGTGCCGTCGGCGCGTACTGGGCCGGCTTGGGCAGCCCGCAGCGCAGTACGACCGGCTCGCCCCGGTCACCGGCCCACGCGGCCGCGCCGGGGGGAGCGGGGTCGGCGAGCGGCAGCCGTGCCAGCTCCTTGCCCTTGCTGGGCAGCTTCGCGGGCAGCGAGTCGACGAGCTTCGCGCACTCGGGTGCGTCCGCGTCCGGCGCGTCCACCCCGGCCAGCGCGAGCGGGCCGTTGCGGGTGGACGACCCGGACGACGTCGAGGGTGGCGCGGTCTCGTCGGTCCCGCCACCGAGGACCTGGCTCGCGACGATCACACCCACCACGAGCACCGCGGCCAGTCCGGCCGCGACGAACAACGTCACACGGGACAGAGGTTGCTCGGACACGCCACAACTACAGCACGGCTCAGAGGTGGACCACCGGGCAGGTGAGGGTTCGGGTGATCCCGTCCACGTTCTGGATGCGGGCCACGACGAGCTGGCCGAGCAGGTCGACGTTGTCGGCCTCCGCCCGCACGATCACGTCGTAGGGCCCGGTGACATCCTCTGCGGTCGTCACACCGTCGATCTGTGCGATCTTCGCTGCGACCGCGGCGGCTTGACCGACCTCGGTCTGGATGAGGATGTATGCGTGGACCACGGCGCGCCCCTTCGTGTCTAGCCGGACTCAAGAGGTAGGAACGTGAGCAGCAAAAGGTACCGCAGTTCCGGATCGTTTGGGGATCCGACTATCGGAGGTGTCGTGGCCGACAATAGAGGAGGCCCAGCTCATGATCCACCCGAGACCGTCGCGGACGTGGGCGAGTTCGGGTTGATCGGGCGCGTGACGGCGGGGCGCAGGCAGCCGCCGACCACGCTGATCGGGCCGGGTGACGACGCCGCGCTCGTCGCCGCGCCGGACGCCAGGGTGGTCGCGAGCACCGACGTGCTGGTCGAGGGCGTCCACTTCAGACTGGACTGGTCGACCCCGGAACACGTTGGGCGCAAAGCGATCGCGGTCAACATGGCCGACATCGCGGCGATGGGCGCGGTGCCCACCGCGCTGCTCGTCGGCCTCGCCTGCCCGAGGTCGACCCGCGCCGACGTGGCACAGGCGCTCGCCGCGGGCATGTGGGAGGAGGCGGCCGCCGCGGGGGCGGGACTCGTGGGCGGCGATGTGGTCACCGCGAGCGAGATCGTGATCTCTGTCACCGCACTGGGCGACCTGCAGGGCCGTGAACCGGTCACGAGAGGTGGCGCCATGCCGGGCGACGTGGTCGCGGTGGCAGGCCGCCTCGGCTGGTCCGCCGCCGGGCTCGCCGTACTGGGCCGCGGGTTCCGTTCCCCGGTGCAGGTGGTCGGCGCCTACCGGGTGCCGGAACCGCCGTACGAGGCCGGTCCGCAGGCCGCGCTCGCCGGCGCGACGGCGATGATCGACGTCTCGGACGGGCTGCTCGCCGACCTCGGCCACATCTGCGAGGAGTCCAATGTGGCCATCGACGTGCGGACCGACCTGGTCGAGGTGCCGCAACGGCTGGTGGACGTCGCGACCGCGCTCGGCGCCGACCCCGTGCACTGGGTGCTGACCGGTGGCGAGGATCACGCGCTGGCCGCGACGTTCCCCGAACCGGCCGCCGTGCCCGCCGGCTGGCGCACCATCGGCACCGTGACCAGGGGAGGTGCGGTGACCGTCGATGGCGGGAAGTACTCGGGCGGGGCCGGCTGGCAGCATTTCCGGTGAGGGCGGTGCGTAGGTCAGAATCCCGGCGTGCGGATCGAAGTGCGGACCTACGACCACCCCGACGCGATGGCGTTGATCGCCGACGTGCAGCAGGAGTACGTCGTGCGGTACGGCCAGCAGGACCGGACGCCGGTCGACCCGGCCCAGTTCTCGCCGCCCAAGGGGTTGTTCCTCGTCGCCTACGTCGGTGACGAGCCGGCCGCCTGCGGTGGCTGGCGCGCCCACGACACGGACGCGGAACTGAAGCGGATGTACGTGCGCCCCTCGTTCCGCGGCCGCGGACTCGCGCGGGCCGTCCTCGCCGAACTGGAGCGGACGGCGGCCGGCGCCGGGTACGAGCGGGTGATCCTGGAGTCCGGGCAGAAGCAGCCGGAGGCACTCGCGCTGTACGCGTCGGCCGGCTACACACCGGTGACCCGGTTCGGGACCTACGCCGACGCGCCGGAAGCCGTGCACCTCGGCAAGGAACTGGAGGCGGCATGCCCATCTACGCCCTAGGCGACAAGGAACCCGCGATCCACCCGGACGCCTACGTGCACCCGGACGCGACGGTGATCGGCGACGTGACCATCGGCGCGTTCGCGTCGGTGTGGCCGGGAGCGGTGCTGCGTGGCGACGCGGGCTCGATCACGGTCGGCGCGCGGACCTCGGTGCAGGACGGCACGGTCGTCCACTGCACCGGCTGGCACCCCACCGTCATCGGCGCGGACTCGGTGGTCGGCCACAACGCGCACATCGAGGGCGCCACGGTCGGCGAACGGTGCATGATCGCGTCGGGTTCGGTGCTGCTCAACGGATCCGTGGTCGAGGACGGTGCCGTCCTCGGGGCCGGAGCGGTGATGTCGTTCAACGGCCACCTGCCGGCGGGCCGCATGGCGCTGGGCGTCCCGGCGAAGGTCCGCGAGGGCTACGAGGTCCCCGCCGACATGGTGTCGGGCATCGTGGAGAACTACGTCCAGCGGATTTCCGAGTACAAGGCGGGGCTGCGCAGGCTGTCGTAGGCGAGGGGATAAGGTCGCGCGGTGACCGCACGACCACTGCACGAGATCGTCGAAGCAGGCTGGGCGGAAGCGCTCGCGCCCGCCGCCGACCGCATCACCGCCATGGGGGAGTTCCTGCGCGCGGAGATCGCCGCGGGCCGCGAGTACCTGCCGTCGGGGGAGAACGTGCTGCGGGCGTTCAACCAGCCGTTCGCGGACGTGCGCGTGCTCATCGTCGGCCAGGACCCGTACCCCACGCCGGGCCACCCCATCGGCCTGTGCTTCTCGGTGGCCCCCGACGTCCGCCCGCTCCCGAAGAGCCTGGTGAACATCTTCAAGGAGTACAGCGAGGACCTCGGCCACCCGCTGCCGTCCAACGGCGACCTGGGCCCGTGGACCGAACGCGGCGTGCTCCTGCTGAACAGGGCGCTGACCGTGCAGCCCGGCCGCCCGAACTCCCACCAGGGCAAGGGGTGGGAGGACGTCACCGAGCAGGCGATCCGCGCGCTGGCCGCCCGTGGTGGCCCGCTGGTGGCGATCCTCTGGGGCCGCAACGCACGCAACCTCAAGCCACTGCTGGACCCGGTGCCGTGCATCGAGTCGGCCCACCCCAGCCCGCTGTCCGCGCACAACGGCTTCTTCGGCTCCCGCCCGTTCAGCCGCGCGAACGAACTGCTGGAGAAGCAGGGCGCCACGGCCATCGACTGGAAGCTCCCGTAGGCCTCCGGCGCCAGATGGTGCCGCGAAAGGCGCGTTCAGGGCGCTCAGCGCCCTGAACGGCCCATTCACGGCACCAAAGCCGGAAGCGGGAACCTGCCCGCGTAACCCCGATGATGGCGCCAACCCGCATCGTGGTCGGGCGGGCACAGCAAACCGGGCCCTGGCATCGCCAGGGCCCGGTTCTGTGATCCAGTGGCGCTCGGGTTCTACCCGCGCGTGACCTTGCCTGCCTTCAGGCAGGAGGTGCACACGTTCAGACGCTTGCGCTGCGAGATGCCGATCTTCGCGTGCACGGTCTGAATGTTCGGGTTCCACCGGCGGCTCGTACGCCGGTGCGAGTGCGAGACCGACTTGCCGAAGCCTGGCCCCTTGCCACAGACGTCGCAGACGGCAGCCACGTCAGGCACTCCTTTCAACAGTGGAAACTGGCCGACTGGCCAGCAAGCTCGCGGCCCGGCTCACGCCGGGCAGGCTTGACCAGGGTAACGGCTCACGATCCGGGCCACCAAACCGCCCCACTAGTCTGCTGGATGTCCGGCCAGACCCAACGCTGGGAGGCGTGATGCTGCAGGCGCTCGACGCTGCCCAGGTCCGTCGCTGGGCCGTGGCCTGTGTGCAGGCGCTGGACGCGCACCGCGAGGCCATCGACAGCATCAACGTCTACCCGGTGGCCGACGGCGACACCGGCTCCAACCTGCTGCACACCATGCGCGCGGCGCTCGACGCGCTGCTGCGGGCCCCCGCGAGGGCACGCACCGACGCCGGGGCCGCCGTTTCGGTGCTCGCCCGCGGTGCGCTGACCGGGGCGCGCGGCAACTCCGGGGTGATCGTCTCCCAGTTCCTGCGTGGCTCCGCCGACGCACTGGCCGACGTCGGCGCGGTGCTCGGGCCTGGCCTGCGTGCCGCACTCACCTCGGGCGCTGAACGGGCGCGGGCCGCCATGGCCGAGCCGGTCCCCGGCACGATGATCACCGTCTTCGAGGCCGCCGCGCGTGCCGCGCGGGACGAGTCGTCCGACGCGTTGCAGGACGTGGCCGCCGCGGCCGCCACCGCCGCCGCGGCCGCGCTGGCCGAAACCCCCCGCCAGCTCGCCGTTCTCGCCGAAGCCGGGGTCGTCGACGCGGGCGGGCGCGGGGTCGTGGTGCTGTTCGACGCGTTGCTCGCGGTGTTGACCGGGCAGCCGGCCGCGCTCGCCGCCGCGCAGCGCGCGACCGAGGAGCGGGTGGTCCGCCCGCAGGAGAGCTCGCTGTACACCTCCCGTGAGTCCGGCTCGGACGCGTTCGCCTACGAGGTCATGTACCTGCTGGAACAGGTCGCCGACGAGCACGCCGCCGACGGGCTGCGCGACACCCTCGTCGGTCTCGGCGACTCCGTCTCCGTCGTCGGCGACGGCGACGGGCTGTGGACCGTGCACGTCCACTGCAACGACATCGGCGCCGCCATCGAGGCGGGGGTCGACGCCGGCAGGCCGAGGCAGATCCGGGTGGCCCGGTTCGCCGACGCGCCGTCGGCGGAGTCGAACCGGTTCGCCAAGGACCGGGCCGTGGTCGTGCCGTCCCGCAGCACCGAGTTCACCGACCTGCTGATCAGCGAGGGCGTCACCGTCTGCCGGGTCGGCGACGACGACGGCGACGGTGCCGCCCACCGCCTGCTCGCGACCATCACCGGCACCTCGGCCGCGCACGTGACCGTGCTGCCAGCCGACCCCGCGCTGGTCGAGGCCGCCGACGAGGCGGCCATCCGCGCGGTGGCCGCCGGCCAGGACGTCGTCGTCGTGCCGGGTGCGTCGGCGGTGCAGGTGCTGGCCGCCGTCGCCGTGCACGACCCGCGCCGCCGCGCGAGTGACGACGTCGTGGCCATGGCCGAGGCGGCCGCGGCCACCAGGCGCGGCGAGGTCGTGGTGGCGACCGAGGACGCGATCACCTGGATCGGGGCGTGCGAGGCGGGCGACGTGCTCGGCTTCGCCGACGGCGAGGTCGTGCTGATCGAGCCCGGCCCGGCGGACGTCGCGGCACTGGACCGCGCCGCCACGGGTGTGGTGTCACGGATGCTGACCATGGGTGGCGAGCTGGTCACCGCGCTGCTCGGCGCGGAAGCGTCCGACGAGCTGGCCACGGAGCTCGAGGACTACCTCCGGCGTGTCCACCCGGAGACCGAGCTGGTGGTCTACCAGGGCGGACAGCGTGACGCGGTGCTGGTGCTCGGCGTGGAGTGACGGTCGGCCGCCCCGAAAAGCGGGCTGGCGTTCCTGTCGGGGGGAATGTCTACAGTCGGTCGCATGCGGATCGGTGAGCTCGCGAGCAGTGCGGGCATCTCCACGAAGGCGCTGCGCTACTACGAGGAGCGGGGGCTGCTCGACGCCCCGCGGCGCACCAACGGGTACCGGGACTACGACGAGTCGCACCTGCGGGTCGTGCGGGAGATCCAGACGTTGCAGGAGGTCGGCTTCGCGCTCGAGGACACCCGGCCGTTCGTCGAGTGTCTGCGTGCCGGGTACGAGGAGGGTGACTCGTGCCCGGACGCGATCGCCGTGTACCGCCGCAAGATCGCCGAGGTCGAGGCGTACCTGGCACAGCTGAACGTGGTGCGTGACGAGCTGCGGGCCAAGCTCGCGGACGCGCGCTCGCGCAGGGGAGAGGGGAACTGACATGGACGCGGTGACGGAGTCGACGTTCGAGGGCCGGGTGCTCGGGCACGACAGGCCGGTGCTGGTGGAGTTCTGGGCGACGTGGTGCGGGCCGTGCCGCATGGTCGCGCCCGTCCTGGAGCAGATCGCGGTGGAGCGGCCCGGTCTGGACGTGGTGAAGGTGAACTACGACGAGGAACCGGCCATCGGGCAGCGGTACGGCGTGCTGGGTCTGCCGACGATGCTGCTGTTCGCGGGTGGTGAGCCGGTGCGGTCGATCGTGGGTGCGAAACCGAAGGCGACGCTGCTGCGCGAGCTGGACGAGGCGTTGTCCTGGCGGTGACGGCCCGGCCGCCCCGCGATTGTCGGTGGGGCGCGACATAATCGCCTCGATGCTCTCCATGGACAGCAAACTCGAGGCGGCGGTGGGCGCCAAGTCGGCCAAGGCGCTGGCCGGCGCGTTGGACCTGCACACCGTCGGTGACCTGGTCCGCTACTTCCCGCGGCGGTACGCCGAACGCGGGGAGCTCACCGACATCGCGGGGCTGGAGATCGGCGAGCACGCGACCGTGATGGCGCGTGTGCAGTCGTTCAACGAGCGGCGGATGCGGCAGCGGTCCGGCTGGATCAGCGAGGTCGTGATCACCGACGGCAGCCGCACGCTGGAGTGCACGTTCTTCAACCAGCGGCACCACAAGCGGGCGCTGACGCCGGGCACGAACGCGCTGTTCGCCGGCAAGGTGTCGCGGTACCGGAACAAGCTGCAGCTCACCAACCCCGACTACCAGCTGCTCACCGAGGAGACCGAGGGCGACGCGAGCGAGACCGCGGAGACGGTCGAGAAGTTCACCGGCCTCATCCCGGTGTACGCGGCCGCGGCGTCGATCCAGTCGTGGCAGATCGCGAAGTGCGTGCGGCAGGCACTGTCGATGCTCGACGAGATCGAGGACCCGATGCCGCCGGAGCTCCGCCTGCGCCGGGGCTTCGACAACTACGACGAGGCCATCCGCAAGATCCACACGGCCACCGACTGGGCGGGGGTGCAGGTCGCCCGCGCTCGCCTGAAGTGGGACGAGGCGATGGCGGTCCAGCTCGCGCTGGCGCAGCGGCGGCACGGTGCGGTGTCCCGGCCCGCGCCGGAGTGCAAGCGGCGCGACGACGGGCTGCGGGCGGCGTTCGACAGGCGGCTGCCGTTCACGCTCACCGCGGGCCAGCAGGAGGTGGGCGAGATGATCGCCGCCGACCTCGAGGTGGCGCACCCGATGAACCGGCTGCTGCAGGGCGAGGTCGGTTCCGGCAAGACGATCGTGGCGCTGCGGGCGATGCTGCAGGTCGTGGACGCGGGCAGGCAGGCGGCCTTGCTGGCGCCGACCGAGGTGCTGGCCGCGCAGCACGCCCGGTCGCTGCGGAACATGCTCGGTGACCTGGCGATGGCGGGCGAGCTGGGCGCGGCGGAGGAGTCGACGCGCATCGCGCTGCTGACCGGTTCGCTGCCGGCGGCGCTGCGCAAGCAGGCGCTGCTGGACGCGGCGAGCGGGGCGGCGGGCATCGTTGTCGGCACGCACGCGCTGATCCAGGACACCGTGCAGTTCGCGGACCTCGGGTTCGTGGTGGTCGACGAGCAGCACCGGTTCGGTGTCGAGCAGCGGGACGCGCTGCGCACGAGGGCCGGGGAGAACAGCAGCCCGCACGTGCTGGTGATGACGGCGACACCCATCCCGCGCACGGTCGCCATGACCGTGTACGGCGACCTGGAGACGTCGTCGCTGCGGGAGCTGCCGGCGGGCCGCTCGCCGATCAGCACGGCGGTGGTGCCCGCGGCGGAGAAGCCGACGTGGCTGGACCGGGCGTGGCAGCGGATCCGCGAGGAGGTCGCGGGCGGGCACCAGGCCTACGTGGTGTGCCCGCGGATCGGCGACCAGGACGCCGCCGAGGACGTGAGCACCGACGACGACGGCCGCCGTCCGCCGCTGTCGGTGGTCGAGGTCGCGGAGATGCTGGCGGAGGGCCCGCTGAAGGGCCTGCGCCTCGCGCTGCTGCACGGCAGGCTGCCTGCGGACGACAAGGACGCCGTGATGCGTGCCTTCGCCGCCGGTGAGATCGACGTACTGGTGGCGACGACGGTGGTCGAGGTGGGGGTCGACGTCCCCAACTCGACGGCCATGGTGATCATGGACGCCGACCGGTTCGGGGTGTCGCAGCTGCACCAGCTGCGTGGCCGTGTGGGCCGGGGCAAGGCGCCGGGGGTGTGCCTCCTGGTCACCGAAGCCCTCGGGGGCACCGCGACCAGGGAACGTCTCGACGCTGTGGCGTCCACCCTGGACGGTTTCGAGCTGGCCAGGGTGGACCTGGAGATGCGCAGGGAAGGCGACATCCTCGGTGCCACCCAGTCGGGGAAGCGGTCGGCGTTGAAGTTGCTTTCCCTGCTCCGGGACGAGGAGTTGATCGCCGAAGCGCGGACGGAGGCGCAGGAGCTGGTGGCTCGGACACCGGACCTGTCCTTGTATCCCGGATTGGCCGCCATGGTGGCTTCGCTGGTTTCCGGGACGAAGGCCGAGTATCTCGAGAAGGCGTGATTCTTTTTCGCCGGGTTTCGGGTCAGGTGCGCGGGGATGGATTCACGGCAGGCTTGATTCAAGCCGGTTTGTTTCCCCCCTTTTGCGCAAGTTGGCCGGTGGTTGCCGGAGTTGATTCGCCGACGGACCCGGGGGTGTCTTCTGGGGCTGGTTTGGGCCCTTGTCGGCGCGACCTTCTGTTCGTCGACGTGCGTGACCGCGTTGCCCGAGCGGGGATTCGAGGGTTCCCGAATAGCCGAAAGCCCCCGTCAGACTCGCGTCTGACGGGGGCTTTCCGCTGTCCTACTTGCTGTTGCCGTTCACCTGAGCCGCCTTGGGCTGCGGCTGCGGTTGCGGGGTGGGCGCCTGGCGGGCCGTTGCCTTCTGGGCGGCCGCGAAGTGCCGTTTCGCGTCCTCCAGGATCGAGAACGTCGTGTTGACGTGGTCGGACACCCGGCGCTCGAACTCGTCGGCCTGGCGGATGCGGTCCGCGGCCTCGGCGAGGCGCTGTTCCGCGTCCTCGACGATCTTGGCCGCGCGGATCTTCGCGTTCGCCTGCTGTTCGTTGAGCTCCTTCTCGACCTCGGTGCGCTTGGCGGTCAGCGCCTTGTCCGACGCCTTGGCGCGGGCCTCCGCGTCGGCGACGGTCTTGTCCGCCTGCTGCTGTGCCATCGACTCGAGTTCGGCCAGGTTCTTCTCCACCGAGGCCTTCTTCTCGGCCAGCGTGCGCTCCTGCTCGTCGGTGCGGCGCTTCGCCTCCTCGATGATCTTGGCGGCCTGCTGCTGCGCGGCCTGCTGACGTGCGGCGATCTGCTTCTCCGCCTCCGCCTGCTCGCTCGCGACCGTCTCGCGGATCTTGCCTGCCTCGACCTCCGCGTCGCCGACGATCTTGGCCGCCCTGGCCTTCGCCGCGGACTCGCGCTGGGCGATCTGCTGGTCGGCCTCGGCGCGCTCGGCGGCGATCGTCTCGCGGAGCTTCACGGCCTCGCGCTCCGCGTCGCCGATGATCTTCGCCGCACGGTCCTTCGCGACCGCGGCGCGCTCGGACAGCTCCCGCTCCAGCTCCGCCCGGCGCTGGTTGAGGGCCGCCTCCGTCTCCTGCTCCAGCGAGGCCCGCTTCTCGGCGGCCTTCTGGTCGAGCAGCTCACGCTGTTTGAGGGCGTCCGCGTCGCGCTGGTCGCGACGCTGCTTCGCCTCCGCGTCCAGCTGCGCGATCCGGGTCTCGTTGGCCTTCGTCGCCCGCTCGATCTCGCCGCGCGCCTCGGCCATCAACTGCTCGTGCTCGGTGGCGTTGCGGGCCCTGAGCTGCTCGTACTCGTTCTCGAGCGTCGCGTGGTTCTTCGCGTACTCGGCCTCGAGCGTCTTGCGCCGCTCCGCCAGCTCCGCGGTGATGCCGTCCTGCTTGACCTTCTGCTCGCCTGCGTACTTCTGCACGTCGGCCTTGACACTCGCCGCGTACTCGTCCGCCGCCGTCTTCGTCTGCGCGACGTAGGTGTCCGCGTTCTGGCGGGTCGCCGCCGCGTGCTCGTCGGCATCGTGCCTGGTCTTCGCCGAGTAGGCGTCCGCCTCCTCCCGCGTCGTCGAGGCGTGGGCGTCCGCCTTGGCGCGCGTGGAGTGCGAGTACTCGTCCGCGTCGGCTCTCGTCGACCGGTCGTAGTTGTCGGCGTCGCGCTTGAACTCGGCGATCTCCTCCTCGGCGAGCTGCCACATCAGCCGCTGCCGCTCCGACATCGCCTCGGTGGACGTCGGGTTCACGGTGATGCGGTGCAGCTGCTCCTTGGCGTCCAGCAGCTGCTGCTGGGCGCTGCCGAGAGCCTTGGTCAGCTCGGCGACCTTGGCCACCGCTTCGTCGCGGCTCTTCGTCACGTGGCTCAGGTCGAACGAGAGGCGCGTGACCCGCTCGTTGACCTGTCGCGGGTTGTAGCCGCGGAGGACAGTGTCAAAACGTGGAACGCGGAGATTCGCGTCGGACTCGCCATCGGGCATGTTGCCACACTTTAGATGGTCCCTCCGCCGGGTCACTCCGGCAGGCGGGTGATAAGCCGCCGAAGACCATCCCGTCTCGTCGAGCGGCGGGATGGTCTTCGGCGGGACTAATCAGCCGCGCTGCATTACCACCGTGGGCTGCTGCCCGGTCGAGTGATCATCAATTGGGGATATCGGTGACCCGGTGTCACGCTGGATTCGGCCCGGCCACCAGTTCGCCCTGCCGAGCAGCGTCATGATCGACGGGAGCACCAGCACCCGGATGATCATGGCGTCGACGAACACGGCGACCGCGAGCCCGACACCCATCTGCTTCATCTCGTTCAACGACAGCGTCGCGAAGATCGCGAACACCGACACCATGAGGACCGCCGCGGACGTCACCACCCCGGCCGACCGGCTGATGCCGTGCGCCACCGCGTCCCTGGTGGACATCCCGGCCCGCGCCGCCTCCCGGATCCGGCTCACCACGAACACGTGGTAGTCCATGGACAGTCCGAACAGGACCGCGAACAGGAACAGCGGGATCCACGCGACGAGCGCGCCGTTGGACCGGAAGTCCAGGACGCCCTCCGCCCAGGTGTGCTGGAACACGAGCGTGAGCGTGCCGAACGCGGCCGCCGCCGACAGCGAGTTCAGCAGCAGCGCGGTGAGCGCCACCACCAGCGAGCGGAACGTGACCGCCATGACCAGGAACGTCAGCAGCAGGACGAAACCGATCACGACCGGCATCCGGTCGGCGAGGTTGCCGGTGTAGTCCTCGTTCTCCGCGATGCCCCCGCCGACCGCGTACTCGGCGCCGCCGACGGCTCCGATCGTCGCGGGCACCAGGGTCGTGCGCAGCGCGTCGAGCGACCGCGCGCCATCGTCGGTGCCGACCTCGGCCGTGGTCGGAAGGTCGAGCGTGGTGACCCGCCCGTCGGCCGACACCGTGAT
The DNA here is from genome assembly GCF_042653545.1 of Actinophytocola glycyrrhizae. NCBI lineage: Bacteria > Bacillati > Actinomycetota > Actinomycetes > Pseudonocardiales > Pseudonocardiaceae > Actinophytocola > Actinophytocola glycyrrhizae. The sequence continues at coordinate 378,233 of NZ_JBHSIS010000010.1, read as the reverse complement.
CGCCGGCGCGTCGACCCTCGTGAACAACGGGTCGTCCTGGGTGCGGCCGGACAGGGCGGTCAGCGCCGCCCGCACCTCGTCGGCCTGCGCGGGAGCCGCCTTCACCGCGATCACGTGGTTCGTGCCCTCGCTCGGGAACGCAGTGGTCAGCCGGTCGTAGGTCTGCATGACCGGCATGCCGCGCGGCAGGTCGGACTCGCTGGTCGACTTCAGCTTCATGTCCAGCGCGGGCAGCGCGAGCGCGCCGAGCGCCGCGACCGACAGCAGCAGCGTGACCAGCGGGAACCGCAGCGCGGGCCGCAGCAGCTTCGGCCACACGCGGGGCGGGCCGGTGCGGTTGGTGAGCCGCCACAGCAGCGGCACGCGCGGCCGGTCGACCCGCCTGCCGAGCTTCGCGAGCAGTGCGGGCAGCACGGTCAGCGACCCGAGCACCGCAACCGCGACCACGATCACCGAGCCGGTCGCGAGCGAGGCGAACACGGCGTCGTTCGTCAGGTACAGCCCGGCCATCGAGACGATCACCGCGACCCCGGACACCACGACCGAGTGGCCGGACGTGGCCGCCGCGATCTCCACGGCACGGGTGTGCGACGCGCCCTTCTGCCGTTCCTCCCGCTCCCGCTTGAGGTAGAAGAGCGAGTAGTCGACGCCGACCGCCATGCCCATCAGGACGATCATGCTGCTCGCCGACTCGACGGCGGGCACGAAGTGCGACACCAGCCCGGCGAGCCCGAACGCGGCGCCGACCGCGGACATCGCGAGCAGCACCGGCACGCCCGCCGCGATGATCGCGCCGAACGCGATCAGCATGATCAGGAGCGTGACCGGCACGCTGATCAGCTCTGCCTTCAACAGGTCGTCCGCGACCTGGTCGTTGATCCCCTTGTCGATCGACGCGCCGCCGACCTGCTCGACACGGACGTCCGGGTGGTCGCGCTGCACGGCCGCGGTCTCGTCGACGAGCGTGCCGACGTGATCGCTCGCGGCGTCCGGCTCGCCGGCCATGGTGACCGGCACGAGCAGGGCGGAGCCGTCCCGCGACGGCACCGGGTCGCCGACCGCCTCGACCTCGGCCAGGCCGGACAGCCTGCGGGCGGCCTCGTCCGCGGCCGCCCGCGCCGCGGCCTGGTCGAGCGACCCGGAGCGGGCCGTGATGAGCACGTTCTCCTTCGCGTGTTCCGCGAAGTCCCCCTCGGCGACGATGGTGGCGGCGCGGCCGGACTCCCCGATGGCCATGTCCGCGCCGGTCGCCTCGTTCGTGCCGGCCCACCCGCCCGCCGCGAAGCACACGGCCACGAACACGACCCACATCCCGATCGCGCGCCACGGATGGGTCGCGCTCCACCTGGCCACCCGAACCGTTGCCGGCTGCCTGCGCATGCGATGTCCTTTCCCCTGTGTCCCAACAGGTCCGATCGTTTCGGAACCGGTGGTGCCGCACACGGGGGTGCGCCCCCGGACCGGGGGTGGGGGCAGCCCTACCCCCCGCATGGCAAATGGTGAAGCTTGCTCACATATGTCGCGTCGCGTACCGACAGAGGTATGAACCTGCGCAAGCTGATGGCGGAAGTCGGGGTCGCGTGCCTGCTCGGGACGTTGTGGGCGGCCCCGGCGAACGCGGAGCCCGAACGGTACGGCGACTACATCGTGGTGCTGGACCAGGACGCGGGAGTCGGTGCCTTCACCCACCGGTTCGCGTCGGTCGAACACGTCTACTCCTCCGCGCTGTCCGGGTTCTCGGCCCGGCTGAGCGAGAAGCAGGCGGCGGCACTCGCGCGTGAGTCCGGTGTGGACGCCGTGGTGCCGGACACGCCGGTGCGCGCCATGGGCGTGCAGTACAACCCGCCGTCCTGGGGACTCGACCGGATCGACCAGCGCGACCTGCCACTGGACCGCCGGTACCGCTACCCGAACGAGGCGCAGGGCGTGCACGCCTACGTACTCGACACCGGGGTGCGGGCGACGCACACGGACTTCGGCGGCCGGGTGCTGCCGGGCTACGATTTCACCGACGACGACACCGACGCGAGCGACGGCAACGGGCACGGGACGTTCGTCGCGGGCATCATCGGCGGCACGAAGTACGGGGTCGCGAAGAAGATCAGGATCGTGCCGGTGAAGGTGCTGAACGACTCGGGTGCCGGTTCGATCTCCGACGTGATCGCGGGCGTCGACTGGGTGACCGCCAACGCCGTGAAGCCCGCGGTGGCGAACATGAGCATCGGCGGCGCGGCGAACGTCGCGCTGGACACCGCGGTGCGCAACTCGATCGCGTCCGGCATCAGCTACGCGGTCGCGGCGGGCGGGTCGGCGACGGACGCGGGGAACTCCTCGCCCGCCAGGGTGACCGAGGCGCTGACGATCGGGGCGAGCGGCCCGAACGACTGCATCTCGTCGAGCACCAACCGCGGCTCCGTCGTGGACATGTTCGCGCCGGGCGTGAGCATCGTGGGCCCGTGGCCGACCAACGACACGGCCACCGCGACGCTGTCCGGCTCCTCGATGTCGGCACCACACGTGGCCGGCGCCGCCGGCATCCACCTGCAGGCCAACCCGGCCGCCACGGCGGCGGACGTGCACGCGGCGCTCGTCGCGGCGTCGACGAAGAACCGGCTGTGCAACGTCCCACCCGGGACGGCGAACCGGTTGCTGTACGTGGGCTAGCCGGTCTCTTCCGTGAAGGCTTCCTGTTCGGCGGGTTTGTCCTCGCCGGACGGGCAGGTCTCGGGGGTGGCGGAGGGGCAGGTCGGCTGCGGTTTGGACGGGTCTGCCTGCCACCCCGTCGACCTCCCAGGGGCTATCACACCGCGCCAAGGGGGGCCGCTGCGTGGGTCGGGCGCGTGGCGCCCGGGGCTTCGGTGCTGTGAAAGGCGCATTGACGGCGTGGGTGGTGCCGTGAAAGGCGCGTTCAGGGCGTTGGGCGCCGTGAACGGCCCATTGACGGCAGTGGTTGTGCCGTCAACGCGCCTTTCACGGCACCGGGCTGCCCCGCGGGTGCTCGTCAGGAGGAGCGCGACGACGAGCAGGGCCGCGCGGCGAAGCCTGCGTCTCTTCGGCGGGGCGGCACTCGCCCGTTGGGCGCGCTTCTGTCGTCGGCCGGGCTTCTGCCGGGCGGGTTCGGCGCCGGGCCGGACGGGGTATGAAGAGGTGCGGCGGCCGCGCCGCCCGGCCGGCGAGGCCATCGTGGACATCACCCTTCCGGATGATTGGTCGTCAAACAGTCAGGCCCGTCACGTGGGACATCTCTCCCGACAGGCGGGAGCCACCGGTAACGTTCCCGGCAGTTCCCGACCCCCTGGCAGGAGGTACGGCATGTTCCGCAAGGTGCTCGTCGCCAACCGTGGCGAGATCGCCGTCCGGGCATTTCGCGCCGGATACGAGCTGGGAGCCGGCACGGTCGCCGTGTTCCCGCACGAGGACCGCAACTCAGCACACCGCATGAAGGCCGACGAGGCCTACGAGATCGGCGAACCCGGCCATCCGGTCCGCGCCTACCTCTCCGTGGAGGAGATCATCAAGGCGGCGCGGAAGGCCGAGGCCGACGCGGTGTATCCCGGCTACGGCTTTCTGTCGGAGAACCCGGAGCTGGCGCGGGCGTGCGAGGCCGCGGGCATCACGTTCGTCGGCCCGTCCACCGAGATCCTCGAGCTGACCGGCAACAAGGCCCGCGCGGTCGCCGCGGCACGCGAGGCGGGGATCCCGGTGCTGCGGTCGTCGCCGCCCTCATCCGATCTGGACGAGCTGCTCACCGCGGGTGAGGAGCTCGGCTACCCGCTGTTCGTCAAGGCCGTCGCGGGCGGTGGCGGGCGCGGCATGCGGCGCGTCCTGGAGGCCAGGGTGCTGCGTGAGTCGCTCGAGGCGGCCATGCGCGAGGCCGAGTCCGCGTTCGGCGACCCGACGGTGTTCCTCGAACAGGCCGTGGTCGACCCGAGGCACATCGAGGTGCAGATCCTCGCCGACGGCGACGGCAACGTGATGCACCTGTTCGAGCGCGACTGCTCGGTGCAGCGCCGCCACCAGAAGGTCATCGAGATCGCGCCTGCGCCGAACCTCGACCCCGCGCTGCGCGAGCGGATCTGCGAGGACGCGGTGAAGTTCGCGCGGCACATCGGCTACCGCAACGCGGGCACCGTCGAGTTCCTGCTGTCCCGGGACGGGCAGCACGTGTTCATCGAGATGAACCCGCGCATCCAGGTCGAGCACACGGTCACCGAGGAGGTCACCGACGTCGACCTCGTGCAGTCGCAGCTGCGGATCGCGAGTGGTGAGACCCTCGTCGACCTCGGCCTGTCGCAGGACACGGTCCGGCTGCGTGGCGCCGCGCTGCAGTGCCGCATCACCACGGAGGACCCCGCCAACGGGTTCCGGCCGGACACCGGGAAGATCAGCGCCTACCGCTCGCCGGGCGGCGCGGGCATCCGGCTCGACGGCGGCACGACCTCGCCGGGCACCGAGATCAGCGCGCACTTCGACTCGATGCTGGTGAAGCTGTCCTGCCGGGGCCGTGACTTCCCGGCCGCCGTGGCCCGCGCCCGCCGCGCGGTCGCCGAGTTCCGCATCCGCGGTGTCTCGACGAACATCCCGTTCCTGCAGGCCGTGCTGGACGACCCGGACTTCATCGCGGGCAACGTCACCACGTCGTTCATCGAGGAGCGGCCGCACCTGCTGACCGCGCGCAGCTCCGCCGACCGCGGCACCCGGCTGCTGTCCTACCTGGTGGACGTCACCGTCAACAAGCCGCACGGCGAGCGGCCGGACATCATCGACCCGGCCGAGAAGCTGCCGGACATCGAGCTGGCCAACCCGCCTGCCGGGTCGAAGCAGAAGCTCGACGAGCTCGGCCCGGAGGGCTTCGCGCGCTGGCTGCGGGAGTCGAAGGCGGTCGGGGTCACCGACACGACGTTCCGCGACGCGCACCAGTCGCTGCTCGCGACCCGCGTGCGCACGAAGGACCTGGTGACGGTCGCGCCGTACGTCGCGCAGATGACCCCGGAGCTGTTGTCCGTCGAGTGCTGGGGCGGCGCGACCTACGACGTGGCGCTGCGGTTCCTCGCCGAGGACCCGTGGGAGCGGCTCGCCAAGCTCCGCGAGACGATGCCCAACCTGTGCCTGCAGATGCTGCTGCGCGGCCGCAACACCGTCGGGTACACGCCGTACCCGACCGAGGTGACGGCCGCGTTCGTGGACGAGGCGGCGGCCACCGGCATCGACATCTTCCGCATCTTCGACGCGCTCAACGACGTCGAGCAGATGCGCCCGGCCATCGAGGCCGTGCTGTCGAACGGGAAGGCCGTCGCCGAGGTGGCCCTGTGTTACACGGCCGACCTGTCCGACCCGAACGAGCGGCTGTACACACTGGACTACTACCTGAAGCTGGCCGAGCAGATCGTCGGCGCGGGCGCGCAGGTGCTGTGCGTCAAGGACATGGCGGGCCTGCTGCGCCCGCCCGCCGCGCACCGGCTGGTCACCGCGCTGCGCAAGGAGTTCGACCTGCCGGTCCACCTGCACACGCACGACACCGCGGGCGGCCAGCTCGCGACCTACCTCGCCGCGATCCAGGCCGGGGTGGACGCGGTGGACGGCGCGTCGGCGTCGATGGCGGGCACCACGTCGCAGCCGTCGCTGTCGGCGATCGTCGCCGCCACCGACCACGGTGAGCGGGAGACCGGGCTGGACCTGCGGAAGGTGTGCGACCTCGAACCGTACTGGGAGATCGTGCGGAAGATCTACTCGCCGTTCGAGGCCGGGCTGCCGGGGCCGACCGGTCGCGTGTACACCCACGAGATCCCGGGTGGACAGTTGTCGAACCTGCGCACGCAGGCGGCGGCGCTGGGCCTCGCGGACCGGTTCGAGGAGATCGAGTCGACCTACGCGGCGGCCGACCGCATGCTGGGCCACCTGATCAAGGTGACCCCGTCGTCCAAGGTGGTCGGCGACCTGGCGCTGCACCTGGTCGGCGCCGGGGTGGACCCGAAGGAGTTCGAGGCCGACCCCGGCCGGTTCGACGTGCCCGGCTCGGTGATCGGCTTCCTGCGCGGCGAGCTCGGCGACCCGGCCGGTGGGTGGCCGGAACCGTTCCGCACCAAGGCGTTGCAGGGGCGCGCACCGGCGCCCGAGCCACCCGGCCTGTCCGAACAGGACCGGTCAGGGCTGGTGTCCGACCGGCGCGCGACGCTGAACCGGCTGCTGTTCCCGGCGCCGGCCAAGGAGTTCATGACGCATCGCGAGCAGTTCAGCGACACGTCGGTGCTGGCGAGCAAGGACTTCTTCTACGGGCTGCGGCCGCGCATCGAGTACCCGGTCGACCTGGAGAAGGGCGTCCGGATGCTGATCGAGCTGGAGGCGATCGGCGAGGCGGACGAGCGCGGCGTGCGCACCGTCATGGCCAAGCTGAACGGCCAGCTGCGCGCGACCCAGGTGCGGGACCGGTCGGTGGCGTCGGACGTGCCGGTGGCCGAGCGCGCGGACCGGGCCAACCCCGGCCACGTCGGCGCCCCGTTCGCTGGGGTGGTGACGCTGGCGGTCGCCGAGGGCGACACCGTCGAGGTGGGGGACACGGTCGCGACGATCGAGGCCATGAAGATGGAGGCGTCGATCACCGCGCCCAGGGCGGGCACGGTGGAACGCGTCGCGATCGGGGCCGTGCAGCAGGTCGAAGGCGGCGACCTGCTGGTCGTGCTGAGCTGAGGCGGTCCGCGGCCCGCGCGTGCCGAACGCGCGGGCCGCGGGCATCAGCCGAGAGCCTGCTGCAGCGCCGACTCGAAGACCTCCACCGGTTGTGCGCCCGACACGCCGTACCTGCGGTCCAGCACGAAGAACGGCACCCCGGTCGCGCCGAGCAGGCGAGCCTCGCGGATGTCGGCCTCCACCTCGGACGTGTACCGGTCGCCGGTCAGCACGGCCCGCGCACCCTCGACGCCGATGTCCTCGCTCAGCCGCACCAGCGTGTCGACGTCGTTGACCGTCTCGCCCTCGACGAGCTGGGCGCGCATCAGCCGTTCGTGCATCTCGCCGCCGAGGTCCTGTGCCTTCGCGTGGTGGGTGAGGCGGTGCGCGTCGAACGTGTTGACCATGACCGCGTGGTCGTAGTCGTAGTGCAGGCCCTCCACCGCGGCCAGCTCGGTCACGCGCTCGGTCATCTCGCGCACGTCAGCCGCGCCGAACTTCTGCGCCAGCCCCTCGTACACGGGGATCGCCTGGTCGCGCGGGAACGCCGGGTCGAGCTGGAAGCTGCGCCACTCCACGTCCACCGGGTGGTCGAAACCGGCGAGCGCGGTCTCCAGCCGCCGCTTGCCGATGTAGCACCACGGGCACACGATGTCGGACCAGACCTCGATCTTCACAGTGCGCAGCCCCCGTCCTCGCACACCGGCACGTTCTCGTCCCCGACCGTCACCAGAACCGGCGCTTCCCCGGTCGCTTCCACGTCGTCCATAACCGCATGAACAGTGCCGGTCCGGCGGGAATTCCGCGGATGGTTATGGCGATCATGGCCGCTATGTGGTTACGGTAAGTCACTCGGTTCGGTTGGCTGGGGGCCAGCCGGGGAATCTGGGGGGATTCAGATGACCGTGCGTACTTATGATGTCGTAGCTGTGCGTGTGCCCATCGCGTACGACAACTACGGCGACCATGACCGGAACGGCACCGTCTACACGCTGGCCGAGCACGAGGACACGCTCGACCGGATCCGTGCGACCTGGCCATCGCCGTTCCCCGACCCGGTGGAGCAGCCCGGCCTGCTCCCCAGGACCCACCCGCTCGTCCGCCCGCTGGTGCTGCGCGCACACGTCGGCGACCGCGTGGTGGTCCGTTTCCGCAACGAGCTGGACCGGCGGGCCGGCATTCATCCGCAGGGTGCCGGATACGACGTGCACACCGCCGACGGTGGCATGGTCGGGAAGAACCCGGACTCGTCGGCCGCCCCGAACGGCGGCCGCCGCCGGTATGTCTGGGAGTGCGGCGACGAGGGCGTCTTCCTGCTCTCCGACATCGCCGACCTGCGCGGCGGCGAGCAGGGATCGAACGCACACGGCCTCTTCGGCGCGCTGGTCGTCGAGCCGCCCGGCTCCACCTGGACCGACCAGGAGACCGGCGAACCCGTCACCGACGGGCTCTATGCCGACATCCACGTGCCCGGCGAGCCGAGCTTCCGCGAGTACGTGGTGTTCATGCAGGACGAGACACCCAACGACAACCCGGTGCAGCCGCCGCACCCGGCCTACGAGTGCGAACTGCCGCGCCCGCACGGCCACTCCGTCGCCCGCGGCGAGGAGCGGCTCCCGCCGGTGATCTTCCCCGACCACGGCGACGCCGGGCACGGGCCCGGCGAGGCGGCCCACTCGATGATGCTCATGAGCTACCGCACCGAGCCGATGGGCTGGCGATCGCTCGCCTACGAGCGGCTGCTCGAGTCCGGGCGGATCGACCCGGCGCGGGACGCGATCGTCGGTGAGGAGCAGCACCACAGCTCGTGGCTCTTCGGTGACCCGGAGACGCCGGTCCTCAAGGCGTACCGGGGAGACCGCGCGAAGATCCGGCTCGTCCACGCCGGGGTCAAGGAGACCCACGTCTTCCACCTGCACCTGCACCAGTGGCGCGCGGTGCCGGGCAGTGGCGACGGGGCTGACGCGTCGCCGATCATCGACTCGATCTCCATCACGCCGCAGCAGGCGTTCACGATCGAGCCGATCGACGGCGCGGGCTCGACGCAGCGCGCGACCGGCGACATCATCTGGCACTGCCACCTCTATCCGCACTTCCACTCCGGCATGTGGGGCATGTGGCGGGTGTTCGACGTGCACCAGGACGGCACCGGGTCCTATCCGGACGGGTCACGGATCCGTGCGCTGCGGTCGCTTCCCGGCCACGAACCGCCACCCGCGCCGACACTGGAACGGCCGGGGTTTCCGGTGTTCATCCCCGGCGAGTTCCCGCAGAAGTCGCCGCGCCCGCCACGCACCCCGCACCTGCCTGCGGGCATGGGCCGCGAGCCGACCGAGCTGGAGCGCAACGCGTTCTGCCAGGACCCGCAACCCGGGGAGGCGTTCACGAAGACCACGACGGACCCGGCCGCGCCGGTCCGCCACTACGACCTCGTGGTGCTGCAGGGCACCGTCGACTACTACGAGGGCCACAGCGGCGGCCATGAGAACAGCTGGCACGACCACCGCGGCGTGTTCTACGTGCTGCGTGAGGAGATCGACGAGGCCGGTGATGTCGCGGAGTTCCAGCGGCAGCTGGCGGCGGGCACGCGCGAGGTGCGGCCGATCGCGATCCGGGCCCGCAAGGGCGAGGTCGTCGAGCTGACGCTCACCAACGAACTGCCCGTCGGCTGCCACGAGGCCACCGCGTTCGACCCGGTGCTGCCGTTCCAGCCGGAGTGCGGGCTGCACGTCCACCTCGTGAAGTTCGACCCGCTCGTCGCCGACGGCGCCAGCGTCGGCTGGAACTACCTGTCCGGCACCGCGACCCTCGACCAGGGCGCGGAGATCCGCGAACGGTACAAGTCCTGGGTGTACCGCTGGTACTGCGACGAGGAGTTCGGGGTCGTCTTCTTCCACGACCACCTCCTCGCCAACGAACGGCAGCGGCACGGCCTGTTCGGCGCGATGATCGCCGAACCGGAGGGCGCGGTCTGGGTGGACCAGCACGACCACGACCGCGAGGTCCGCAACGACAACCAGGCCGTCGTGAAACTGCCGGACGGCAGCGCTTTCCGGGAGCAGGTGCTCGGCATCGCCGACTTCGTGCCGCTCGTCGAGCACGGTCACGGCGAGGAAGGCGAGCCGATCAACCCGCCCGCGTTCCCCGGCTCGCTGGCCGACCACGGCGCGATCGGTGTCGGCTACCGGTGCCAGCCGCTGCACGAACGGCCGGGCGACCCGGCCGACTGGTTCGCCTCGGCGGTGCACGGCGACCCGCGAACCCCGTTGCTGTCGGCGTATCCGGGTGAGGACGTCCGCATCCGGCTGTACCAGGGCTCGCACGAGGAACAGCACAGCTTCGGGGTGCACGGCATGCGCTGGCACGCCTGGCGCGACGACCCGGCGTCACCGTTGCGGGACCAGCAGACGCTGGGCATCTCCGAGGCGTTCAGCTTCCACGTCGACCCGGTCGCGAGCCCCGGCGACCACCTGTGGTCGCTGACCACCGCGGACGACACGTGGATGGGCGCGTGGGGGCTGTTCCGGCTGCACGAGTCGGAACAACCGGACCTGCCGCCGCTGCCGGGCGCGTTCACGAACCCGTTGCCGCCCTTCGATCCGGGGACCGCACGCCGGTACGAGGTGCTGGTCGAGCCGAGGGAGCTGCGCTACAGCAGGCAGCGCACCGACCCGTTCGGCGTGGTGTACACAGTGAACGGTGAACGCGGCCCGCTGGTGCTGCGCTGCCGCGTCGGCGAGTGGGTGGAGATCGTGCTGCGCAACGAACTCCCCGGCCCAGCGGAGGCGACCCCGTTCGACCCGGTGTTCTCGGCGAAGGACGACCCGGCGAACCGGGAGATCTCGGCACGGGTGTCACTGCACGCCGGTGCGCTGCTGCGGTCCGACGTCCGCACCGCGGACGGCTCGTGGGTCGGCCGCAACCCGGACACGACGATCAAGCCGGGCGACACGATCACCCAGCGCTGGTACGCCGACCGCGAGGGCGTGGTGCTGCTGCAGGACCGCGCCGACATCCGCACCCACCGCCACCGCGGCCTGATCGGTGCGCTCGTGGTGGAGCCCGCCGACGTGACCCCGATGGTGCACCGGCGTCCGAAGTGGACGGGGGAGCGGGTCGAGCTGTGGCGCCGCGACGGCACCCGCGAGCACGAGCTGGTGCTGCTGGTGCAGGACGGGGTCCGGCTGTACCACGACGGCGACCCGACCCAGCCCGTGCGGGACCTGGCGGACGAACCCGCCGACACCGGCCAGAAGGCGCTCAACTTCCGCAGTGCGCACCTGTTGCCCCGCGACCCATCGCTCGCGGGGGTGCCCCACACGCCGCTGCTGGAGTGCCGCGAGGGTGACACGGTGCGGCTGCACCTGGTGCTCGGCACGGACCGCGCCCGCAACCACGGGTTCCTGGTGCACGGCCGCACCTGGCCGATGGAGGAGCACCTCGACCAGCCGAGGGTCGGCGCGATCGGTGCGCTGTCGGTGGGCAGCGTCCGCTCGCTGCGGTTCACGGCCGGGCCCTCCGGTGACTACGCGTACCGGACCGGTGTGCTGCGGTGGGCGTTGACGGAAGGCATCTGGGGGCTGATCCGGGTCCGCTGACCCCGGGCGAGCGGCCATGCCCTGAAAGACGCTTTCGGGACGTTCAACGTCCCGAAAGCGTCTTTCAGGGCATCACGGCCAGTCGGGGTCGCTGGTCAGCACGGTCAGGCGCTGGGTGGCCCTGGTCAGCGCCACGTACAGCGTGCGCGGGCCGGTCGTCGACTCGGTCACCAGCTCCGTCGGTTCGACCAGCACCACCGCGTCGTACTCGAGGCCCTTCGCCTCGATGCCGTCCACGACGGAGAGGCGGTCGTCGGTGATCTCCGCCAGCATCGTGCGTGCCTCGGTGAGCCTGCTCGCCGCGGTGATCACGCCGACCGTGCCGTCCATCTCGGCGAGCAGTTGCCTGGTCGCGACCCGCAGCGCCTCTGCCAGCTCCGAGGGGTCGACCACGCGGACCGACGGCTTCACACCCGTGGTGCGCACCGCGTGTGGCAGCTGGTCCGGTGTCGACACGTCGGTCACCACCTGTGCGGCCAGCTCGAAGATCTCCGCCGAGTTGCGGTAGTTCGTGCGCAGCCGGAACTGCCGCCGCTGCGCACGCGCGCCCACCGCCGACACCCTGGCCTGCTCGGCCTCCGCCGGGTCCGGCCACGACGACTGCACGGGATCGCCGACGACCGTCCAGCTCGCGTACTTGCCGCGGCGCCCGATCATCCGCCACTGCATGGGGGACAGGTCCTGCGCCTCGTCGACCACGATGTGCGAGTACTCGTCGTAGTGCTCGCCGCGCCGGGGCGACGGCGACCAGTTCGGGTTCTCCGCGCGGGTCCGGCGGCGGTGCCGTTTCGGCGGCGGACCCAGCAGCACCCGCAGCTCGTCGAGCAGTGCCACGTCCGCGACCGTCGGCGGTGCCGACGGGTCGGCCCACGAGCCGACCAGCGCGTCGACCTCGGCCGGGCTCAACGACCGGCCAGCGGCGCGGCGCAGCCGGTCGCGGTCGGCGAGCAGCCGCAACGCCTCCTGCTCGGTGAGGATCGGCCACCACACCACCACGAACCGGTGGAACTCGATCCGCTCACCGAGCTCGGTGATCAGCTCGTTGCGGTCGAAGCCGAGCTCGTAGGAGTCCGCCTTGCGCCACAGCGCCTCCAGCAGTGCCTCCGCCGCGTCCACCCGCGACTGGTTCGGCGGCCGGTTGATGCCCTGCACCACGCGCCGCACCTTCGCGAGGTCCCGCGCGTCGAGCTTCAGCACCTCACCCTTGTAGGTGGTGCGCAGCTCGGTCGGCGCGTCCGGTGGCGGTTCGCGCAGTGCCCGCTTGAGCACTCTGCGCATCCGCAGCGAGCCCTTGACCCTGGCCACCTCCGCCGGGTCGACGCCTGCCGCGCGGACCCCGTCGAGCACCTCGCCGAGCGACCGCAGCTCGACCGTGTCCTCGCCCATGGACGGCAGGACCCGGGAGATGTAGGAGGTGAACGCCGGTGAGGGCCCGATCACCAGCACACCGGCCCCGCCCATGCGGCGCCGGTCCCGGTACAGGAGGTACGCGACCCGGTGCAGTGCCACGGCCGTCTTGCCGGTGCCGGGGCCGCCGGTGATCTCGGTGACGCCCTTCCACGGCGCGCGGATCGCCTCGTCCTGCTCGCGCTGGATGGTGGCGACGATGTCCCGCATCCTGTCGCCGCGGGCCCGGGTCAGCGACGCCATCAGCGCGCCCTCGCCGACGACCGCCATGCCGGCCGGTCGTTTCTCGGGCGCGAGCAGGTCGTCGTCGATGTCCACAACGGACTGGCCGGTGGAGCGGATGACGCGGCGCCGCACGACGTTCATCGGCTGCTCCGCCGTCGCCTGGTAGAAGGCGGCGGCGGCGGGCGCCCGCCAGTCGGTGACCAGGTTGTCGAAGTTCACATCCCGGATGCCGAGCCTGCCGACGTACATGGTCTCGCCGTCGGTGTCATCGAGGCGGCCGAAGACGAGACCCTCGTGTTCCGCGTCGAGGGTGCGCAGGATCTGTGTGGCGTGCCGCACCATCACGTCTCGTTCGAACAGCATCGCGGCCTGCTCGAAGATGGCTTCGTTGCGCGCGCCGTGGGCGAGCTGGTCGCCACGTCTGCGCATGGCCTGCGCCTCGGTGCGCATCTCATCGACACGCTTGTAGACGATGTCGACGTGGGCTTGTTCGACCGCGATCTCGGTCTGCCTGTCGGAGGTCTGCGACACGCACCGCTCCTGTGAGTGCCAGCGATTGGGTGGAAGAGCGAGCCTACGCGAAATGCGCGGACGAGGTGGCGGCCACCTCGATCGACAAGCCCTGGGACGATGGCACTGTGACGAGGATCGTGGCGGGCAGGGCAGGCGGGCGGCGGCTGGCGGTGCCGCGGAAGGGCACCCGGCCGACGTCCGACCGGGTGCGGGAGGCCCTGTTCAGCGCCGTGGAGTCCGCTGTGGACCTCGACGGCGCCCGGGTCCTCGACCTGTACGCGGGCAGCGGTGCGCTGGGGCTGGAGGCCCTGTCCAGGGGTGCTGAGCAGGCCGTGTTCGTCGAGTCGTCCGCCGGGGCGCTCGCCGTGCTGCGCAAGAACGTCGCCGCCGTCGGGCTGCCCGGTGTGGTCCGGGCGGGCAAGGTGGCGACCGTGCTCGCGGCGGGCACCGACGCGCCGTTCGACCTGGTCCTCGCCGACCCGCCCTACGCGGTCGAGGACCTGAGCGGCGAGCTTGGCCTGCTCGTGTCCGGGGGCTGGGTCGCCGAGGACTCCGTGGTGATCGTCGAACGGTCGCGGCGCGCACCCGACGTCGTGTGGTCCGAACCACTGGAACCCATGCGTGTCAAGCACTACGGCGAGACGTCGCTGCACTGGGCGAGGTGGGCGTGACCAAGGCCACCGTCGGCAGGTCATCGCAGGTGAGGGCTGATACCTTCCGCGCATGAGGCGCGCCGTCTGCCCCGGTTCCTACGACCCACCGACCAACGGGCATCTGGACATCCTGGAGAGAGCGGCAGGCCTGTTCGACGAGGTCGTCGTCGCCGTGCTCATCAACAAGAGCAAGAAGGGTCTCTTCACGGTCGAGGAGCGGATCGAACTGCTCGCCGAGTCCGTCAGCCACCTCGGCAACGTGCGGATCGACTCGTGGCACGGCCTGCTCGTCGACTACTGCCGCCAGCACGACATCCAGGCCATCGTGAAGGGCCTGCGCGCGATCAGTGACTTCGACTACGAGCTGCAGATGGCGCAGATGAACCAGCAGCTCTCCGGCGTGGAGACCCTCTTCATGCCCACGAAGCCGCTCAACAGCTTCCTCTCCAGCTCCCTGGTCAAGGAGGTGGCGACCTACGGCGGCGACGTGTCGCACCTGCTGCCGGCGACCGTGCACCGCCGTTTGGTCGAACGCCTTACGGACGGCGGCGCTCGGTAACTACGCTGGAGCGGTGCGTAGTGGGGACGTCATCGCCGGCCGGTACCGCCTCGACGACACCGTCGGGGCGGGTGGCATGGGCGTGGTGTGGCGCGCCACCGACCTCGAACTCCGCAGGGTGGTGGCGGTCAAACGGACCAGCACCGGCGACGGCGAGCAGTTGCGCAGAGAGGCCAGGATCGGCGCGGGGTTGCAGCACCCCAACGTGATCTCCGTGTTCGACGTCGTGGTCGAGGACGGCGAGCGCTGGCTGATCATGGAGTACCTGCCCGCGCGCAGCCTCGCCGAGATCCTGCGGACCGACGGCCCGCTGACCCCGGCCGGCGCCGCGCACGTCGGTGCGCAGGTCGCCACCGCGCTGGCCGCGATGCACGCCAAGGGCATGGTGCACCGGGACGTCACCCCGGCCAACGTCCTCGTCGCCGAGGACGGGACGGCGAAGCTCGCCGACCTCGGCATCGCGATGTGGTCCGAGGTCACCCTGACCGGTTCGGCACAGACCCCCGGCACCCCAGGTTTCCTGGCGCCCGAGGTGGCGCGGGGCTCGGCCGCCACCCCGGCCGCCGACCTGTACGCGCTCGGGGTGACGCTGGCGGCGGCCGTCGAGGGCGGCGAGCACGGGACCGGGCTGCACGACGTGCTGTCCAGACTGACCGACGACACCCCGTCGCGGCGGCTGTCGGCGGAGGTGGCGGCGGGCAGGCTCCGTAAGGCCGCCGGTGGCACGGCGGCACCCCGCCGCCGGGTCTCCCGCCGGGTGCTCCTGGCGCTCGGCGCGGCCGTGGTGGTCACCGCGGGGCTGATCGTCGTGCCGAAGATCCTGCCGGACGCGGCCGGTGACAAGTCGGGCGGCGCCACGGCCGAGGCGCCGGCCGACCCGGCCCCGAAGCGCGACGTGCCCGGCGCGGGCGCTGCGGCCAGGCTGCTGTACGGCCTGAGCGGCGGGGCCAATCTGGCGCAGGCGAGCGAGCTGGTGCGCGACGCGCCGACCAGGATGCTCACCACCACGTTCCACCAGTCGAGCGAGCTGGCGACGCTGTCCGGCTGGCGCCACAACGTGGTGCCCGACGCCTACGACAAGGGGTTCGCGCTCCACCTGCTCATCCCGAGCTGGCGGGACGACGACAACCCCGAGGTGCCGTTCAGGACGGGCTACGGGCACGCCTGCGGACGCAAGGAGCCGTTCACCGACACCTTCCGCGACGACATGCGCACGCTCGCCCGCACCTTCGCGGGCCGGGCCGAGGGGCCACCGCTGTACGTCACCGTGTTCCACGAGGTCAGCGCGTTCGCGTGCGGTGACGACGGGTACTACGAGAACACCCCGGCGACGCGGGCGTACTTCCGCGCGCTGAAGGACCGGTACCTGGAGATCAGGGACATCTTCCACGCCCAGGCGCCCAACGCGCGGGTCGGCCTCGGCTGGCAGGGGTGGCAGGCCACCCTGGACGACCATCCCGAGGCGGGTGGCGGTCCGTCCATGTTCGAGAACTTCGCCGACGTGCTGGCGGCCTCCGACTACAACGCCGTGCTGAGCTGGCAGAAGGCCGGCAACGTCGAACAGATCCGGCGCGCCGTGCGCATCCTCGGCGAGTACGGCCCGGTCATGGTCGCGGCCCATGCCAACGACGACGTGCCACCCGACGTCATCGACAAGGACATGCGCACGCTGCTCACCGACGCCTCGATCGCCGCGCTGGCCACCGACGGCCTGTTCGCGTGGAGCTTCAACGAGGAGAAGGGCATCGTCGACGCGGGCAGACCGACGGTCGAGTTCGTGAAGGACGTCGTGCGCCGTACGGGTCGCGAGCCCTAGACGATTTATCCGTGAAGTCGGTGTGAGTGGGCGGCCGGTCGTCGTGTGCTGGTTCCGGTTCGCGTGGGCAGGGCCCCGCTGCGCCGGGGCAGGGGTGCGGCTTCGTGGGGCCTGTTGCGCGGGCCGGGCGCGTAGCGCCCTGGCCTTGGTGCTGCGAAAGGCATGGCAATGCCCTGAAAGGCGCGTTCAGGGCGCTGAGCGCCCTGAACGGCCCATTCACGGCCCTCGTCCTAACGCAGTGGCAGCTTCATGCCCACGTGCGAGGCGGCGAAACCGAGGCGTTCGTAGAAGCGGTGGGCGTCTTCGCGGCTGGCGTCCGTGGTCAGCTGGACCATGGCGGCGCCGCGTTCGCGCGCGGTGTCGATCGCCCACTCGCACAGCCGCCTGCCGAGGCCGCCGCCGCGCTGGTCCGACCGCACCCGCACGGCCTCGATCTGTGCCCGCGTCGCGCCGAGCCGGGACAGGCCGGGGATGAACGTGAGCTGCAGCGTGCCGACGACCTCCGTGTCCGCGACGGCGACCGCCAGGAACTGCCGCGGGTCGGCGTCGATCTCGGCGAACGCCTCGGCGTAGGCGGGGGCGCCCGGCTGTTCCCGCTCGGCGCCGAGCGGGTCGTCGGCGAGCATCGCCACGATCGCGGGCACGTCCTCCGCGACCGCGCGCCTGATCTCGATGTTGGTCACGACCGCATTCAAACAGCTGACACACCGATCTCCGCCGACCTCCACACATCACCCGGGCACACCCGGCAGACTGGAGTTCCGCATGGCGTGTGCCGGGGTGCTGGAGGGAGCAAAGGCGTGTACAAGGTTTTCGAGGCCCTCGACGAGCTCGTCACGATCCTCGAGGAGGCGCGTGGCGTTCCGATGACCTCGAGTTGCGTCGTGCCGCGGGGTGACATCCTCGAGCTGCTCGACGAGGTCCGCGACGCGCTGCCCGGTGAGGTCGACGACGCGCAGGACGTGCTCGACCGCAAGGACGAGATCGTCGGCCAGGCCGAGCACCAGGCGGAACAGACCATCAGCAAGGCGAACCTGGAGGCCGAGCAGACGATCGCCGAGGCGCGCGCCGAGGCCGAGCGGCTCGTCGCGGAGGCGCAGGCGCACGCGGACCGGCTCGTGCAGGACGCCCGCAACGAGGCCGACCGCACGATCGCCGCGGGTCAGGCCAAGTACGACGACCTGGTGGGCCGCTCGCAGGTCGAGGCCGACCGGATGATGCAGGCCGGCCGCGAGTCCTACGAGCGCTCGGTCGAGGACGGCAGCATCGAACAGGCCCGGCTCGTGTCCGAGACCGAGGTCGTGCAGGCCGCGCACCTCGAGTCGGCCAGGATCCTGGACGCGACCGCCGACGAGGTGACCCGCCAGCGCGGGGAGTGCGACGAGTACGTGGACGGCAAGCTGGCCGAGTTCGCCGACCTGCTGTCCCACACGCTGCGCACGGTCAGCAAGGGGCGCGCGCACCTGCGTGGCGGCGGCATCGGCATGCCCCCGTCCGCGCCGCCCGCCCCGGAGCCCGCTCCAGCGGTCCCGTTCGATTACTCCGCCTGACCCGCGTACGCTGGTCGGGCACCCGCGAGTCGCGGGAATCCTTCCGAACACAGGGACGTTGAAGTTCGTCATGTCCGAACAGCGCAACAGCCCATGGACCATGGACACGCGGGAGCTGGCCCGCAGGCCCGGTGTCTCCCGCAAGTTCGAGCGGACCGTGGAGACCCGGCACGCCCTCGGGGTCGAGGGCGTCATCACCGTGCCCAAGGGCGCGCGGGTCGAGCTTGACGTGCTCCTCGAGTCCGTCGTGGAGGGGGTGCTCGTCTCCGGCACGGCCGTCGCGCCGACCGAGGGGGAGTGCTCGCGCTGCCTCGACCCGATCTCGGCGGCCGGCCACGACGTCGAGGTGGAGTTCACCGAGCTGTTCGCCTACCCGGACAGCATCACCGAGGAGACCACCGACGAGGACGAGATCCATCGCCTGGTCGACGACAAGGTTGATCTTGAACCGGTGGTGCGGGACGCGATCGTGCTGGCGTTGCCCGCCGCGCCGCTGTGCCAGGAGGACTGCGCGGGACTGTGCCCGGACTGCGGTGGTAGGTGGGCCGATCTCGGTCCCGATCACCGGCATGAGACGATTGACCCTCGGTGGGCCGCGCTAACGGAGCGGTTCCGCACGGATCGTGACGCCTGAGCTCGTGCAGCCCAGGGCTGTCCGGTCCCGCCACCAGCAGCATTGAAGGAGAACTAGTCGTGGCCGTCCCCAAGCGGAAGATGTCGCGTTCGAACACGCGCGCGCGCAGGTCGCAGTGGAAGACCAGCGCCGTCCACCTGGTGGAGTGCTCGAACCGCGCCTGCCGCAAGCCCAAGCCCCAGCACGTCGTCTGCCCCGAGTGCGGTCAGTACGGCGGCCGTCAGGTCACCGAGCCAGCCTGATCCACAACGGTGAGGGTGGTGGGCCACTGTGGGGGGTAGAGCGGCGAGGGGTCCGACGGCCGACCCGAGGAAGCTGCTCGAGGCGCTGGGCGTCGAGATGGATGCCGAGCTGCTGAAGCTCGCCATGACGCACCGCTCGTACGCGTACGAGAACGGTGGCCTGCCACCGAACGAGCGGCTGGAGTTCCTCGGCGACGCGGTGCTGGGGCTGGTGGTCACCGACCACCTGTACCGGACGCACCCCGACATGCCGGAGGGACACCTCGCGAAGCTGCGGGCGAGCGTGGTGAACATGCACGCGCTCGCGGGCGTCGCCCGCGGCCTCGGCGACGAGGGGCTCGGCGCGCACCTGCTGCTCGGCAAGGGCGAGGAGCTGACCGGCGGCCGGGACAAGGCGAGCATCCTCGCCGACGGCATGGAGGCCGTGATCGGCGCGGTGTACCTCGCGCACGGCATCGAGGTCGCGCGCGAGCTCGTGCACCGGCTGTTCGACCCGTTGCTGACGGAGGCGCCGCTGCTCGGTGCCGGGCTGGACTGGAAGACGTCGCTGCAGGAGCTGACGGCGTCGGCGAGCCTCGGCGTGCCCGAGTACCGCGTGCAGGAGGAAGGTCCCGACCACCGCAAGGAGTTCACCGCCACGGTGATCGTCGCGGGTCAGGACCGGGGCAGCGGCGACGGCACCACGAAGAAGGAAGCCGAGCAGAAGGCCGCCGAGGCGGCCTGGCGCACGCTGACCGAGATCATCAAGGCCGGCGCGGAGAAGGCCGGCGGCGAGCAGCAGCGCGGCAAGGGTGCCTGAGCTACCCGAGGTCGAGGTGGTGCGGGCGGGCCTCGACGGGCACGTCACCGGCCGCACGATCGCCACGGTCGACGTACTGCACCCGAGAGCCATCCGGCGGCACCTGCCCGGGCCCGCCGACTTCTCCGGCAGGCTCGCGGGCCGCACGATCGTGGCCGCCCGGCGGCGCGGCAAGTACCTGTGGCTGGAGCTGTCCGCGGCCGATGACCCGGCCAACCCGGACATCGCGCTGATCGCGCACCTCGGCATGAGCGGGCAGCTGCTGGTCCAGCCGGAGGGCGCACCCGACGAGAAGCACCTGCGTGTCCGCTTCGACTTCACCGACGACGGGCCGGAACTGCGGTTCGTCGACCAGCGCACGTTCGGCGGTTTCCTCGTCGACGACCTCGTGACCGTCGACGGTGCCCGGCTGCCGGCCGCGATCGCGCACATCGGCCGCGACCCGATGGACCCCGCCTTCTCGGTGCCCGCCGCGGTCGCCGCGCTGCGCAGGAAGAAGACCGAGCTGAAGCGGGCGCTGCTGGACCAGACGCTGGTGTCCGGCATCGGCAACATCTACGCCGACGAGGCGCTGTGGCGGGCGAAGCTGCACTGGACGCGGCCGACCGAGCGGCTCTCCCCGGCCAAGGCGACCGAGGTGCTCGCGGCGGCCACCGACGTCATGCGAGAGGCGCTGGGTCAGGGCGGCACCTCGTTCGACGCGTTGTACGTCAACGTGAACGGCCAGTCCGGCTACTTCGACCGGTCACTCGCCGTCTACGGCCAGGAAGGCCTGCCCTGTACGCGATGCGGCACGGCGATCCGGCGTGAGCCGTTCATGAATCGTTCGTCGTTCTTCTGTCCGCGCTGTCAGCGCCGTTCCCGTTCCTGACACCGCCCTGCCTGCAGCGGGACCCGCCGTCCTCCATCACGGGCAGGTGGTTGCCGTCCTCGTCGCGCGGGATGGCGCAGAGCTCCTCGATGTCCAGCGCCCTGCCCGGCAGCGAGTCGACGGCGAGGAACCGCACCAGCCCGTCGAGCACCAGCTCCAGGTGGCGGTGGCTGAGCCGGTGGTTGTCCTCCGCCGCGATGGCGACCGGCAGCGGCGGGGTCATCCTGATCATCAGCAGACCGATGTCACCGGACCCGACGTCCGGCCGCAGTGAGCCCTCGTCGTGCGCGGCCCGCACCACCTCGGCGAGCGCGTCCTGTGCCGCCTCGCGGGCGGCCAGCAGCTCCTCGTCCGCCATGACCCGCTCGGCCAGCATCGGCAGCACGACCCCGCTGCGCAGGTCGATCGTGTCGTGCAGGTAGCGGGCGAGCGCGGTGAACGCGTCCGGTTCCTCCTCGAGCGCCGCTTTCGCCGCGGCCACCGACTGGGCCAGCACGTCCAGCGCGACCTGGCGTAGCAGGACCGTCCGGTCCGGGAAATGGCGGTACAGCGTCGCGATGCCGACCCCTGCCCGGCGCGCGATCATCTCGAGCGGGATGGCCGCACCTTGCTCGACGATCAGGTCGACGGCGGCGCGAAGGATCTGCTCGCGGTTCCGGACCGCGTCCGCGCGAGTCCGGCGGGGCTTCGGAAGATCGTTCATGATGCCTTGCCCGGAGGCCGTTCCTTCGGTTGTCACCGTAATGTGAGCTGTCCAGCGGTACTGGTTGCCGAAGCAACGAATGCCGAGTCGGAAGTCACATATTCGACAGGTTGTCGGCTTCTTGTCCAGATGTCGGCCGCATCACCGCACGTGTGAAGAAGTCGTCAACGTCCCACCGCTTCCGGCCAGGGGGGAGCAGGCTGGTGTCCGTGAGCGAACTGCGCATCTACTTCGGCGCGGCACCGGGGGTCGGCAAGACCTACGCGATGCTCGGCGAAGCGCACAGGAGGCTCGAACGAGGCACCGATGTGGTCGTCGGTTTCGTCGAGACCCACGAGCGCGCCAGGACCGACCAGCTGCTCGATGGCCTGGAGGTCGTGCCGCGCCGGTCCGTGACCCACCAGGGCCGCGTGTTCGAGGAGATGGACCTCGACGCCGTGCTCGCCCGCGCACCCGAGGTCGTGCTGGTCGACGAGCTCGCGCACACCAACGCCCCGGGCTCGGCCAACGCCAAGCGCTGGCAGGACATCCAGGTCCTGCTCGACGCCGGCATCGAGGTGGTGTCCACGCTCAACGTCCAGCACCTGGAGAGCGTCAACGACGTGGTCGAGCGGATCACCGGTGTGCGGCAGCAGGAGACCGTGCCCGACGAGGTGGTGCGGTCCGCGCAGCAGCTCGAGCTGATCGACATCACGCCGGAGGCGCTGCGCCGCCGCCTCGCGCACGGCAACGTCTACCCGGCGCGGCGCATCGACGCCGCGCTCGGCAACTACTTCCGGCCGGGCAACCTGACCGCGCTGCGCGAGCTGGCGCTGCTGTGGGTCGCCGACCAGGTCGACGTCGCCCTGCAGCGGTACCGGGCCGAGCAGCAGATCACCGACACCTGGGAGGCTCGTGAGCGGGTGGTCGTCGCGGTCACCGGCGGGCTGGAGACCGAGACACTGATCCGCCGCGCCAGCCGCATCGCCGTGCGGGCCGGTGCCGAGCTGCTCGTGCTGCACATCCTGCGCGGCGACGGGCTGGCCGGCGCGTCGCCGCACGCGGTGGCCGAGATCCGCGGCCTCGCCCGCCACCTCGGCGCGACGTTCCACACGGTCGTCGGCGACGACGTGCCGGACGCGATGCTGGACTTCGCCCGCGGCGTGAACGCGACACAGCTCGTCGTCGGCACGTCGCGGCGGTCGCGGTTCGCGCGGCTGTTCGACGAGGGCATCGGCGCGACCGTCGTGCAGCGGTCCGGGCCGATCGACGTGCACATGGTCACCCACGCCGAGGCGAACCGGCGGTGGCGGCTGCGGGCCGAACGCAGCGCGCTCGTGCTGTCGAGACGGGTCACCGGGTGGGTCGCGGCGGTGGTCCTTCCGGTGCTCGTGACCGTCGCCGGGGTGCTGCTCGCGCCGCACCTTTCGCTGTCGACCGACGCGGTCGGCTTCTTCCTCGTGATCGTGACGGTGACGCTCATCGGCGGGCTCGGGCCCGCGTTGTTCGCCGCGGTGTTCTGCGGCGTGCTGCTGAACTTCTTCTTCACCCCGCCGCTGCACACGCTCTCGGTCGACGAGACGGAGAACATGGTCACGCTCGTCGTGATGGTGTTCGTGGCCGTGCTCGTGGCGCTGGTGGTCGACCGCGCGGCGCGGCGCACCGTGCAGGCCACGGAGGCACGCACCGAGGCGGCGCTGCTCACCTCGTACGCCCGCACGGTTCTGACGTCGTCCCGGCCGGTCGACCGGCTGCTGGAGAAGGTGCGGGAGAACTTCGGGCTGTTGTCGGTGGCGCTGCTGGAGCGGCGCGACGGCGAGTGGCACCGGGTCGCCTGCGCCGGGGCGTCCCCGTGCGACGGGCCGGACGACGCCGACACCGACGTGGCCGTGACCCCGGACGTGCACCTGGCGCTGCGGGGGCGGGCCCTGCCCGCCGACGCCAGGGGCGTGCTGGAAACCGTCGCGGGGCAGGCACTCCTCGCGTTGCGCCAGCAGCGGATGGCGGCCGAGACGGCCGAGGCCAGGCGCACCGCCGCGACCAACGAGCTGCGCACCGCGCTGCTGTCCGCGGTCGGCCACGACCTGCGCACGCCGCTGACGGCGGTCAAGGCGGCGGCAGGCAGCCTGCGTGCGCCCGACCTGTCGCTGTCCGCGCAGGACAGTGCCGAGCTGCTGGCCGACATCGAGGAGTCCGCGGACCGGCTGTCCGCGATCATCGACAACCTGCTCGACTCGTCGCGGCTCGCGACCGGCGCGGTGCGGCCCCGGCTGCGGGCCGTCACCTACGACGAGGTCGTTGCCCGGGCGCTCGCCGGGCTCGACGGCCAGGCCGCGGTGGCGGTCGACGTCGACGAGGCGCTGCCCGCGGTGCGTGCCGACGTCGGGCTGCTGGAGCGGGTCGTCGCGAACGTCGTCGACAACGCGCTGCGGCACGGGTGGCCCGGCCGCACCGACGCGGTGCCGCCTGCCGAGCCGCCGATCGCGATCCGGGCGAGCGCCCACGACGACCGGGTCGAGCTGCGCGTGGTCGACCACGGCCGCGGCCTGCCGAAGGGGGCCGCGGAGAAGTTGTTCGCGCCGTTCCAGCGGCTCGGGGACAGCACGAGCGGGATCGGGCTCGGCATGTCGGTGGCGAAGGGTTTCATGGACGCGATGGATGGGACGATCGGCACCGAGGACACCCCGGGCGGTGGGCTCACGGTCGTGCTGTCACTGCCGGTGGACGGGAGCGTGCAGGCGTGACGAAGGTTCTGGTGGTCGACGACGAGCCGCAGATCGTGCGGGCGTTGCGGATCAACCTCACCGCGCGGGGCTACGAGGTGTCGACGGCCGCGACCGGGCAGGAGGCGCTGCGGGTCGCCGCCGCCGTGCACCCGGACGTCGTGGTGCTGGACCTCGGGTTGCCCGACATCGACGGCGCGACGGTCATCGCGGGGCTGCGCGGGTGGACGAGCACGCCGATCATCGTGCTGTCGGCGCGCACCGACTCCGGTGACAAGGTGGCCGCGCTGGACGCCGGTGCCGACGACTACGTGACGAAACCGTTCGGCATGGACGAGCTGCTCGCCCGGCTGCGGGCCGCGGTCCGGCGCGCGGCGACCGGGCAGGCCGGTGAGGAGGCCGTGGTCGAGACGCAGGCGTTCACCGTGGACCTGGCGGCGAAGAAGGTGATCCGCGACGGCGCCGAGGTGCACCTGACGCCGACCGAGTGGGGCGTGCTGGAGCTGCTGGTGCGCAACCGGGGCAAGCTCGTCGGGCAGAAGCAGCTGCTGCAGGAGGTGTGGGGCCCGTCGTACGCGTCGGAGACGCACTACCTGCGGGTGTACCTGGCGCAGCTGCGGCGCAAGCTGGAGCCGCAGCCGTCGCGGCCGCGCCATCTGCTCACCGAGGCCGGGATGGGCTACCGGTTCGAGGCATGAGGATGACCTTGCAGTGCGTGGTGCTCGACGGGTCCCGACGACGAGGAGCTGGTGCGGTTCCACCACGCGCTGCCCGGCGGCGAGGTGAACCGGCCGGACCGCGGGTGGTCGCTGGGTGACGGGTGGTCGACGCCGCACCTGCCGACCGGGTTCGTGCTGTGCTTCCAGCGGGTCGCCGACCACCGCCCGCCCCGCTGGCCGGACCCGGGAGATTCGCAGCAGTCGCACCTGGATCTGGGCGTGCCGGACCTCGACGCCGCGCACGAGGAGGCGCTGGCGGCGGGTGCTGTGCCGCTGGACGACTCGGAGCGCGGGGTGGCGGGGTGTACGCGGACCCGGCGGGGCACCCGTTCTGCCTGGTGCGTGCGGCCGGTCCGCCTCCTGGCGTTTGACCGTGCGGGATTGCTCGTGCCGGTCGTGCTCCCGGGGTCAGAAGCCGAAGTTCTGGACCCAGTAGAAGCCGTCGCGTTCGAGGCCGACGCCGATGGTCGCCAGGTCGCAGTTGAGGATGTTGCGGCGGTGGCCGTCGGACTCCATCCACATCTGCATGACCCGCTCCGCGGTGCGCGCGCCGCGGGCGATGTTCTCCGCACCGGGGCTTGGATACCCGGCGTTACGGATCCGCTGGTCGAAGGTCCTGCCGTCGAGGGAGGTGTGGGAGAAGTAGTCACGCTCCGACATGTCCTCGGCGTGCCCCTGGGCGGCCGCGGTGAGCTGGGCGTCGACGCTGACGGGCCCGCAGCCCGCCTCCCCGCGGAAGGTGTTCACGAGGCTCACGACCTGGTCCTGCGCGGTGCCGCCGGTGGCGGTGGGCGGCGGGGCGGGCGGCTCCTCTGAGGTGGTGGGCGGGGGCGGTGGCGCGGGGGGCTCGGTGGTGGTCGACGACGTCGTCGACGGGGCGGACGACGTGGTCGGTGTGCTGGTCGGGGCGGTGGAACCGGAGGGACGCGCGCTGCCGGGCGTCGGCCGGACCAGGTCACCGGGGGAGTCGGCGACGACCTGCTCGTCGGTGAGCCCGATGCTCAGGTCGTCCTGGTCGGCGGACGACCCGGCTGCGGGGTTCGCGAGCATCGTCGCGGTACCGGCGACGAGCGCACCCGCGAGCACAGCCGTCAGGGTCGGCAGCACGGGTCTCCGTGCACGGGACAAGGCCACGGCGCGAAAACGTACCACGATCGAGCGAACTCGATAACAGAAGAATGACAATCCCCCCACAAAACAACCACCAGAACCCCCACCCCCACCAAACCCCGCGAGTCCCCCGTCCAGAACCCGCGAGTCCCCCGTTCAGGACTCGCGAGTCTCCCGTTCGGAACCCGCGAGTCCCCTGTTCGGGACTCGCAAGTCTCCCGTTCGGGACCGGTGAGTCTCCCGTTCGGGATCCCCCGAGCTGGCGGTCGCGACGGACTGCGTCAGTGCTCGAACCGTCAACTCGCCGGTCCCGAACGGGGAACTCGCGAGTCCTGAACGGGGGACTCGCGAGTTCTGAACGGGGGACTCGCGAGTTCTGAACGGGGGACTCGCGGGTTCTCTACGGGGGGTGTGCGGTTGGGGTGGGTGGGGGTAGCAGAACGGCCCGCCGGGGGTTGGCGGGCCGTTGCGTGTTTGTGGTCAGGGGGTTGTCGAGCCGCCTGAACTGCTGTCGCCCGGCGGGATGCTGGGTTCCGTGGTCGTGGGCGGTGTGGTCGGGGTCGTCGTCGTGGTGGTGGTCGTCGGTTTTGGTGTCGTGGGTTTTGGGGTGGTCGGCTTTGGTGTCGTGGGGCGCGGTGTTGTCGGGTCCGGCGACGGGTTGTCGTCCGTCGGGTCGTCCTCGGTGGTGGTGCGCTTCTTCGTGGTGGTCGTCGTCGTGGTCGTGGTGGTCGACGTGGTCGTGGCCGACGTGGTGGTCGACGACGTCGTGGTCACGGACGTGCTGCCGTCCGTCGACGTCGTGTCCCGCACCTCGATGGAGTCGCTCGTGCGCTCCGGCTGCGCCTCGTCGGTCTGCCCTCCCGCGAGCATGGCCACGGTCGCGAACGCGGTCGACACGACGAGTCCCGCGGCGCTCAGAGCCAGGTAGGGCGTGCGGCGCAAGCCGCCTCCCTCTTCCGCGGGCGGTGCGTCGTCCATGCGGTCCTCTGGTCCGAGCATCCCCGAAGCCCTCCTAGAATCGCTGCGCGACCGTTCGGTCACCGCAGGCAGCGCATCACAGCGGGGTAACTTAGCAGCCTTACCGAACGCAACATCAGACGAGCAGGAATCTCACGTTCCGTGGTTGACGAACACGTCCGGTTGACGGCCTGGGTACACGGCCGAGTACAAGGTGTCGGGTTCCGCTGGTGGACCCGCAGCCGCGCCTCCGAGCTGGCCCTCCAGGGTTACGCGAGCAACCTCGCCGACGGCCGGGTCGAGGTCGTCGCGGAGGGCCCGAGGCAGGACTGCGAACAGCTGCTCGAGCTGTTGCGCGGCGGTACCACGCCCGGGCACGTCGCACTCGTCGTCGAGCGCTGGTCGGACGCCAAGGGCAATGTGACCGGGTTCGCAGAGCGCTAGTGCCCACACCACCTGAACCTTTCCGGCGACCTTCGCGTATGACTGGTGCGTGGGGAACACCCCGGACCAGGAAGACGAGCTCATCCGCGAGCTCTACAGCCGGTACCGCCGGCCGCTCTACGGCTACGTGCTGCGTGCGGTCGGTGGCGACCACCAGTACGCCGAGGACGTCGTGCAGGAGACGCTGCTCCGCGCGTGGCGCAACAGCGACGCGCTGAACCCCGAGCACGCGGGGCCGTGGCTGTACACGGTCGCGCGCAACCTCGTGGTCTCCGGCTACCGCAAGCAGAGCGCGCGGGTCGACGAGGTGCCGATCCTGGAGCGGGACTGGCCGCGCCCCACCGACGACTTCGACCGTGTCCTGCAGGGCTGGCAGGTGGCCGAGGCCATGCGGGCGCTGTCCGCCGACCACCGCGCGGTGATCGGCGAGCTGTTCTACCGCAGGCGGACCATCGCGGAGACCGCCAAGGTCCTCGGGGTCCCGCCGGGCACCGTCAAGTCGAGGTCGTTCTACGCGTTGCGTGCGCTGCGCGACGCGCTGGAGGAGAGAGGGGTGACCGAGCCGTGACCTGTCAGCACACGATGACCCTGGGCGTCTACCTGCTCGGTGCCCTCGACCCGGCGGAGCGCTTCGCGTTCGAGGCGCACCTGTCCTCCTGCGACGTCTGCCGCCGCGAGCTGGTCCGTCTCTCGCCGCTGCCCGGCCTGCTCAACCAGGTCACGCCGGAGGACTTCGCCGACGATCTCCCGTCGACGGAGGTGGCCGCCGGAGCGGTCGCCACGCGGGCGCAGCCGGTCACCGAGCCGGTGCCGCTGCCGCCGGTCCAGGAGCCACGCGACGCGCCGGTGCACGTGCTGCCGGAGCCGCAGGGGAAGCGGCGGTACTGGCGGGTCGCCGCCGCGGCCGCCGCGGTCGTGGTCCTCGCGGTGGCCGGCGTCTTCGGCTGGGGGGCGGTGCGCGAGGAGGAGGCGCCGCCGGCCGCGGCCGGGGTCACGTGGAGTTACGAGGCCGGTGCCACGAGTGTGCAGGCGCGGCTCATCGACCACGACTGGGGCACCGAGATCCAGTCCGAGATCCACGGCGCTCCGCCAGGTCGCGGGTGCTACCTGAAGGTGTACGACCACTACGGCAAGTGGGAGATCGCGGGCTGGTGGGGCACCGACCACGACCCGAACGTGGAGATCCCGTCGAGCACCTCCATACAGCGCGGCAAGATCGCCAAGCTGGAGTACCTGCTCGACGACAGGGAGACGGTGGTCGCGACCATCCAGGCACCCGGCCGCTGAGCGGACTCGGCGGCACCTCCCACGTCCACGAACGACCCACGGGTACCCTCGGGCGGATAGAGCGGCCACTATTGGCTACCTGAGAGGTCCAGGGTCTCGTGCATTTGAAGAGCCTCACGCTCAAGGGCTTCAAGTCGTTCGCCTCGGCGACCACGCTGCGTTTCGAACCCGGGATCACGTGTGTCGTCGGCCCGAACGGCTCCGGCAAGTCCAACGTGCTCGACGCGCTGCGCTGGGTCATGGGCACCCAGGGCGCCAAGGACCTGCGCGGCGGCAAGATGGAAGACGTCATCTTCGCCGGCACGGCGGGCCGCGCCCCACTGGGCCGTGCCGAGGTCAGCCTCACCATCGACAACACCGACGGCGCGCTGCCCATCGAGTACACCGAGGTGTCGATCACCCGCCGCATGTTCCGCGACGGCGCGAGCGAGTACGAGATCAACGGCAACTCCTGCCGCCTGATGGACATCCAGGAGTTGCTCTCCGACTCCGGCATCGGCCGGGAGATGCACGTCATCGTCGGTCAGGGTCAGCTGTCGCAGATCCTCGAGTCGAAGCCGGAGGACCGCCGCGCGTTCATCGAGGAGGCCGCCGGCGTTCTGAAGCACCGCAAGCGCAAGGAGAAGGCGCTGCGGAAGCTCGACGCGATGCAGGCCAACCTGACCCGCCTGACCGACCTGACCGCCGAGCTGCGCCGCCAGCTCAAGCCGCTGGGCAAGCAGGCCGAGATCGCCCGCAAGGCCCAGGCCGTGCAGGCCGAC
This sequence comes from Actinophytocola glycyrrhizae, assembly GCF_042653545.1. NCBI lineage: Bacteria > Bacillati > Actinomycetota > Actinomycetes > Pseudonocardiales > Pseudonocardiaceae > Actinophytocola > Actinophytocola glycyrrhizae. Next base: position 349,017 of record NZ_JBHSIS010000010.1, on the reverse strand, counting down.
CTGCGCGACGCCCGGCTGCGCCTGCACGCCGACGACCTGGTCACGCAGCGCGCGGAGATCGCGAAGGAGCAGGCCGACGAGGCCGCCGCCCGCGCCCGCCGCCACGACGTCGAACAGCTGCTGGAGGTCGCCGACGCCAAGCAGACCTCCCTGGAGGACCAGCTCGCGGCCGACGCGCCCCGGCTCGCCGCCGCACAGGACACCTGGTACCGGCTCTCGGCGCTGGAGGAGCGGCTGCGCGGCACGGTCCGGCTCGCCGTCGAACGTGAGCGGCACCTGTCCTCGGCCGTCGACATGCAGTCCTCCGGGCGTGACCCCGAGGAGCTGGAGTTCGAGGCCGAGGAGACCGCCGTCCGCGAGGCCGAGCTCGGCGAGCACGTCGAGGTGGCCCGCGGCATGCTCGGCGAGACCGCTGAGCGCCGGGCCGAGCTGGAACAGCAGGTCCAGGCCGCCGAGCGGGCGCACATGGCCGCCGTCCGGGCGGTCGCCGACCGCCGTGAGGGCCTCGCGCGCCTCGCGGGGCAGGTCGAGGCGCTGCGCAGCAAGACCAACGCGACCGCGGAGGAGATCGAGCGCCTTTCCGTCTCCCTCGCCGAGGCCACCGAGCGGGCCGAGCTGGCCGCCACCGAGCTGGCCGAGGCGCAGGAGGAGACCGGCATCGAGGACTCCGACGACGCCGGGCTGGCCGAGCGGCACCAGCGGGCCGTCGAGGCGCAGAAGGCCGCGCAGGCCCGCGTCGAGGAGCTGGTGCGGGCCGAGCGGACCGCGGAGAAGGACATCGCGTCGTGGAAGGCCAGGGTCGACGCGCTGTCGATGGGCCTGAACCGCAAGGACGGTGCCGGTGTGCTGCTCGCCGCCGGGGACCGGCTGCCGGGTCTGCTCGGTTCGGTCGCCGCGCTGCTGACCGTCGAGCCCGGTGCCGAGGCGGCGCTGGCCGCCGCGCTCGGCCCGGTCGCCGACGCGGTGGCGGTGGCCTCCGGTGACGACGCCGTGGCGGCACTCGAGCTGCTGCGTGGTTCCGACGCGGGCCGCGCGGGGATCGTCGTCGGCGGTCACGGCCAGTACGACCGGTCCGGCTGGCCGGCCCTCCCGCAGGGCGCGCGCTGGGCCGTCGACCTGGTGCGGGCGCCGGAGGCGTTGCGGCCATCGGTCGCGACGGCACTCGACCGGGTCGCGGTCGTGGAGTCGCTGCCGATCGCGCGGCTGATCGTCGACGCCCACCCTTCGGTCCGGGCCGTCACCCACGAGGGTGACGTGCTTGGCGCGCACTGGGCGGTCGGCGGCACCTCCCGCGCGCAGAGCGTGATCGAGGTGCAGGCCGCGGTCGACGAGGCCAACGAGAAGCTCGCCGCCGCCGAGAGCGCCGCCGAGCGGGCGTCCGCCGCGCTGGCCGGTGCCCGCGCCGAGGCGACGGCCAGGCTCCAGGACGCGCAGGCTTCCGCGGAGGCCAAGAACGAGGCGAAGGTCCGCGCCGCCCGGTCCGCGGAGCGGCTGTCGCGTATGCAGACCGCGGTGCGGTCCGCGCAGGCCGAGGCCGAGCGCGTGCAGAACCAGCGAACCCAGGTCGAGCAGGCGCGCGAGCAGGCGCTGGTCAAGCTGGCCGAGCTGGAGGAGCGCCTGGCCGTGGCCGAGGACGAGACCGTGCTCGACGACGAGCCGGACACCGCGGAGCGGGACGAGGCGACCGTCGCACTGGCCACCGCCCGCCAGCAGGAGATGGACGCCCGGCTTTCGCTGCGCACCGCGGAGGAGCGGCACCGCGCGCTGTACGGCAAGGCCGAGGAGCTGCGCCGCGCCGCCCGTGCCGAGCGGGAGGCCAGGGAGCGGGCGGCGCGGGCCATGGCGCAGCGGGCGCACGGCGCCGCGGTGGCGCGTGCGGTGGTGGAGAACGGCGAGCTGGCACTGGAGCGGATCGCGCAGTCGCTGACGGCGGCCGCTCGTGAGCGCGACACCGTGCAGTCGGAGCGGTACGACCGTGAGCGGGTGCTGCAGGAGGTCCGCAACCGGGTCCGTGAGCTGTCGACCGAGCTGGAGAAGCTGACCGACGCCGTGCACCGCGACGAGGTGCTGCGCGCCGAGCAGCGGATGCGCCTCGAACAGCTCGAGACCAAGATCGCGGAGTCCTTCGGCATCGGCCTGGACGACCTGGTCGCCGAGTACGGCCCGGACGTGCCGGTGCCGCCGAGCCCGGCCGAGATCGCCGAGTACGAGGCCGCCAAGGAGGCGGGCGACGCCGTCAGCGAGCCGCAGCCGATCCCGTACCAGCGGGCCGCGCAGGAACGCCGCGCGAAGCGGGCCGAGCGCGACCTGACGTTGCTCGGCAAGGTGAACCCGCTCGCGCTGGAGGAGTTCGCGGCGCTGGAGGAGCGTTACAAGTTCCTGTCCACGCAGCTGGAGGACCTGAAGGCGACGCGGCGCGACCTGCTGACGGTCGTCAAGGAGGTCGACGACAAGATCCTCGAGGTCTTCACGTCCGCTTACCACGACGTGGCCCGCGAGTTCGAGACCGTGTTCTCGACACTGTTCCCCGGCGGCGAGGGCCGCATGATCCTGACCGAGCCGGAGGACATGCTGACCACCGGCGTCGACGTCGAGGCCCGCCCGCCCGGCAAGAAGATCAAGCGGCTGTCGCTGCTGTCCGGTGGTGAGAAGTCGCTGGTGGCGGTGGGCATGCTGGTCGCGATCTTCCGCGCCCGCCCCTCGCCGTTCTACGTGATGGACGAGGTGGAGGCGGCGCTGGACGACGTGAACATGCGCCGCCTGATCGGTCTGCTGCAGGAGCTGCGGCACAACTCGCAGCTGATCATCATCACCCACCAGAAGCCGACGATGGACATCGCCGACGCCCTGTACGGCGTCAGCATGCGCGGCGACGGCATCACACAGGTGATCTCGCAGCGCATGCACGGCGAGGACAGCCCGAAGCCCGGGCCGGTGGCGGCACCGGAGCCACAACCCCAGCCACAGGCGTGAAACGCCGGGAAGGGCACCTTCGCGAAGGTGCCCTTCCCGGCGTCAGGGGGTCAGGCAGCCGACGGGTGTGCGCCGCCGACGCTCTTCGGTGCCGCGCGGAAGGTGAGGACCGCGCCCACGGTCGACACGATCGCGGCGATCAGGCCCAGGATCAGGCCGAACCCGGCACCGGACTCGATGCCGGCACCGAGTAAACCGTACTCGGCGACGCCGTCGTTGGGGATGATCAGCCACTGGAGCAGGATGAACAGGACGGCCACCCCGGACAACGCGAGCCAGATCAGTGGCAGGCGGGCTACTTCGACGCCGAGGTGCGGAGCCAGGACAAGACCGCCAGCGGCCATCAGGAGCAACACAGCGAACAAGGAGAAGAACCCGGTGCTCCAAGCGTTCGCGCTGGCACTGACGATTCCTGCGCTCACTGAGTGCCACGGCAGGAAACTGAAGATGAACGCTGCGAGGCCGGCGCCGATGCCTGCCCACTCCAGGGTCGTAACCCGCTTGACATCGAATTCAGCCATCACACAACTCCGGTTTTCGTCTGGTGAAAGTGACCGTCCGACGTGGACGATGACGACGAGCAAGTATGGGGCAACTTTCGCCTGGTGAAGTAACGGATGGGCATCGAATGCGCAGGTGTGCCCGGTCGGTCACGGGGTGTCGCCCGAGCGGGCAGGAAATGGTTGGCGCGCAGTGGGTGCGGCGGTTCAGGATTTCGGACATGTATGACGTTCGTACCGCGAACCCGGCCGACCGGGAGGCCGTGATCGCTCTGGTGACGCGGCTGCAGCAGGAGCCGGCACACCGGATCGCCTTCCACGGCGAGACACCGCAGGAGGTGGCCGAGGAGCTGGCCGCCATCGAACCGGAATGGCCCGCCGCCGCCGTGGTCGCGGAGGACCGCAACGGTCGTCTGCGGGGCGTCCTGTCCGTCGAGGTCGACACCGGGCAGCGCCGCGCCTACCTGTACGGCCCGTTCGTGGACGTCCCGGCCAACCACCCGGCGGCAGGCAACCTGTGGCAGGCCACCGCCGACGCGATGTTCCACGAGGCGCGAGCGCTGCCCGCGCTCGCGGGTGTGCACGTTCTCGAACTGTTCGCCCACCGCGAGAACCGGCTGCTCGCCGGCTTCGCCGACCGGCACGGCATCCGCCCGGCCATCACCACCCGGTGCTTCACGCTCACGGCCGCGCCGCTGCGCAGCCTGCTCGTCCGCCACACCCCCGACGACCGCGTCGTCCCGCTGCCCGCCGAACCGGCGGTCCGCGCGGCGGTCGCCGCGCTGCACGACCGGTGTTTCCCCGGCGCGCCGACGACCGGCGCCCAGCTGGTGGCCGGGGAACGGCACACGGTGGTGGTGCTGTCCGGGGACAACGGGCTGCTCGGCTACGCCGGCGGGTACACGCAGGCGGAGGAGTACTACGTGGACGTGGTGGGCGTCGCGGAGGACGCGCGTTCGTGCGGGGTCGGCAGGTCGCTCGTGCGGCGGCTGCTCGGTGAGCTGGCCGCCGCCGACGGGGTCCGGGACCGGGCGGCCGCGCTGATCCGGTCGGGGAACGACCCGTCGGAGCGGATGTTCACGAAGCTGGGTTTCGAGCTGACGGAGGAGTTGGTGAGCTACCGGGCGGACAGCACGACCGCGCACCGACCCGCCGTGTAGGCCAGGCACTAGGTTGGGCGGATGACCGTCGAGCTGGACGACTTCGAGGACGCCGAGGACCTGGCCGAGCTGCTCGGCCTGCCGGACCGGCTGCCTGCCCTGCGGGTGCCGCCGATCGCCGAGCTGGCCGCGGCCGCGCGGGAGAGTGAGCTGCTGCGTCGCGCCGGTGCGCTCGCCACGTGGGTGGGGGAGCGGCGGGCGGTCACGGAGGAGGGCGACCTCACCGAGCCGGACGCGGCGGAGGCGGCGGAGCTCCTCGGCGTCACCCCGGCCGAGCTGCTGCTGTGCTGGGAGGCCGCGCTGGCGACGGACCTCGTCGTGGTGTCCGCCGACGAGGGTGAGGCCGACGCGAACCCGGACCTGTGGCCGACCGGCGACGACCGGGAGGACGTCGGCACGTGGATCGCCGCGTTCACCCAGACCCTGCCGAGCCTGGAGATCGACGCCGAGCTGGTCGGCGAGGTGGACCTCGACTTCGCCGCGCTCGGGTCGCTGGTGCTGCCGATGTTCCTCGCCCGCTCCCTCGGCGTGCCGGTCGCGGAGCTGCGCGGCATGGCACACGACATCGCGACCGAGCACCTGGAGGACGACGCCGTCTGGGACGCGTGGGTGGCCGCCCACGGCGACCCGGCCGACGCCCTGCTGACCCGCCTGGTCCAGCACCGCGCGGTCGGGATGGACGACGAGGTGGCCCTGCTGACGCCGCTGGGCCTGCTGGCGATGCGTGAGGAGCTGGTGGAGGGCGGCATCGAGATCCCGCTCGTGCCGCCGCTGCCGGACATGACGGCCGCGGACCTCCTGTCCGCGGTGGGTGGTCTGACCGAGGACGAGCTGACCGAACTGACCGACGCGTGGCTCGCGCATGCAGGTGAGCAGGCCGCCGCCGAACTGCTCGCCGCCGCGGCGGAGGCGCACCCGGAGGCACGGGTCCACGCGACGACGGTGCTGGGCGACGTGTCCGGCACGCCGTGGGAGTCGGCGCTGGACAACGTGGCGCTGCGCCCGTACGCACTGGCGGCGCTGGACCGCGAGCTCGAACCGGCGGAGCTCGCGTGGCTCGTGGTGGACCTGCTGGCGTCGACCGCCGACCAGCTCGGCACCTACGACCCGGCCGCGGTGCCCGACCTGTTCGGCGCGATCGTGCCCGCCGGGGCCGAACAGGAGGTCCTGGACGCTGCCTGGCGCCTCCCGCACCCGGAGACCTACGAGGTCCTCGGCCTCATCGGTGCCCACCACCCGGACAAGCAGGTCGCGAAGACCGCCCGCACCGCCGCACACAAGGCCCGCTCCGCGAACTAGCCCGCCTCCCCGGAATTTGAAGTGTTGGTCTCGACCCGGCGGCACCCGCGGACCGTGGGTGGTTCGTGGCTGGGCGCCGTCACGTTCCCCTGAGGTAACTGCTGATCGGGCCGGGACTTCGCACAAAGATCAAGGACCTGGAGCCACCTCTCATGGGGGCTCCAGGTCCTGGCGGTGGTTACGCGGCCTTCGTGGCGGCTGGCTCCTTGGTGTTCGGTTCCGGTCGGCGGGGGTGGCGCAGCGACAGCAGCCCGCCGACCACCAGCGTCACCATGACGCCGAGCGGGGTGTACCACCAGGCCGTCAGCGTGCGCACGCCCTCCGCGGGCACCGCCGAGGAGAAGTCGATCCGGATCGAGGTCCACTCCGCGTAGCCGTTGGCGACCGGGTCCGCCGCCGCCGACGGGCCGACGAACTTCACGCCGAGGATGACGAACGTCATCGCCGCGACCGTCGTCAGGAACGCGACCAGTCCGTCGAACTGCCTGGCGCGCTTGAAGATCAGCCCGAGCAGGAACGCGCCGAGCAGCGCGCCGTAGGTGTACCCGGTGATCCCCAGCGCCTGCACGACGATCGGGTCCGCGGTCGTCCGGTTGGCCGTCGCGAACAGGCCGGCGCACACGATCAGCAAACCCGCCCACACGACGGTCCAGATCCGGCCCAGCCGCAGCCGGTCGGTCTCCGACAGCGTCCGGCGGGAGACCCGCTCGTACACGTCGGTCACGGTCGCCGACGCCAGCGCGCCCAGCGACGAGGACAGCGCGGCCGCCAGGATGCCCGCGATCACGAACCCGGACAGTCCGGACGGCAGCTCGGTCACGATGAAGTTCGCGAACAGCTCGTCCTTGTTGCCGAGCCCGAGACCGCCGTCGGCGACCGGGTCGGTCGGCACCGCGGCCTGGTAGAACGCCCACATCATCACGCCGATGACCAGGAAGAACGCGAACTGCAGGAAGACGACGACACCGCTCGCGATCAGCGCCTTCTGCGCCGCGCGGACATCGCCGGTCGACATCAGCCGCTGCACGATCAGCTGGTCGACGCCGTGGGAGGCCATCGCGAGCAGCGTGCCGCCGAAGAACGCGGCCAGGAACGGGAAGCCGCCGGTCAGCGGGTCGGACGAGAAGTCGAACAGCTGGAACTTCGACGCGTCCACGGCGTCGCCGAACCACCCGGACGGCAGCGCCCGCGCCAGCGCGACCATCACGATGGCACCGCCGAGGACGTACCAGAGCATCTGGATCGCGTCGACCCACACGACCGCGCGCACACCGCCGACGAACGTGTAGAACACCATCGCGATGCCGAGCACGATCACGATCGCCCAGTACGACGCGTTCACGCCGTACGCGGCCAGCACCACCTTGATCGGGATGGCGGTGGCGAACAGCCGGATGCCGTCGGCGAGCAGCCGCGTGAACTGGAACGTCACCGACGCGGTCGCGCGCATGCCGTCGCCGTACCGCTTGCCGAGGAACGCGTACGCGGTCACGAGGTCGCCCGCGACGTAGCGGGGCAGCAGCACGAACGACACGATGATCCGCCCGGCGATGTAGCCCAGCGCCAGCGTCAGGTACGTCATGCCACCGGCGGCGGGTGGCGCGAGGTAGGCCACCACCGGCACCGACAGCACGGTGAGCGTCGACGTCTCCGCCGAGACGACCGACAGGCACACGACCCACCACGAGATCTTCTTCTCGCTGACGAAGTAGTCGGTCGCGGACTTCTGCCGGCCGCCGATCAGGACGCCGAGCAGCGGCATCCCGATCAGGAAGATCACGATGATCGCGATGTCAAGCGCGCGCACTGGTCTCTCCCACCTTCTCGGTCACGTTCGCACGCACACGCACGCGCGTGACCTGGGTCGTCGCGGGCACGGGCAGCCGCAGCGGAACGCTGCCCGGGGTGATGGCGCCCAGCAGCCGGGGGCCGCGTGCGCCCGTGGTGCCGGTCGTGTCGGCGGGGGAGCCCGCCCAGGTCAGGAACCCGAGCAGTGCGGTCAGGTACGCCTCCTTGGCGGCCGATGGCAGGCCGAGCGCGTCGCTCGTGTCGAGCGTGGCCGGGGCGAGCCTGCCGCGCAGCGCGGCCATCAGCGTCGGGTTGCGCACGCCGCCACCGGACGCGACGACCCTGGTCACGCCGTGCGCGCGGCACGCGTCGGCGACCGTGACCGCGGTCAGCTCCACGAGCGTGGCGAGCAGGTCGTCGCCCGCCACGTGCCCAACCTCGTCGAGCGCGGCGGTGAGGTGCCCGGCGTGGAAGTGCTCCTTGCCGGTCGACTTCGGCGGGGCGAGCGCGTAGAACGGGTCGGCCAGCAGGACGTCGAGTAGCTCCGGCACGACCGTGCCCTGCGCGGCGAGGTCGCCATCGACGTCCTGGTGCCACACCCCGCCGGAGATCATCCGCGCCGCCGCGTCGAGCAGCGCGTTGCCCGGGCCCGTGTCGAACGCGAGCGCCGGTGCGTCCGGGGCGACGACGGTGATGTTGGCGATCCCGCCGATGTTGAGCGCGGCCGTGGTCTCGGTGCTGTCCCGCAGCCACAGCCGGTCCAGGACACCGGCGAGCGGTGCGCCGTGCCCGCCCGCCGCGATGTCGCGGGCCCGCAGGTCCGACACCACGGGCAGCCCGGTCGCCTCCGCGATCCACGCGGGCTGGCCCAGTTGCAGCGTGCCGAGCGCGCGGTCGCGCTCGACCCAGTGGTAGACGGTCTGCCCGAGTGAGGCGACCAGGTCGGCGCGCCCGTCGGCGATCGTGGCGTACGCGTGGGCCGCGGCGGCCGCGAACGCCTGCCCGACCGCGGTGTCGAGTCTGCACACCTGCGCCGCGCTGGTCTCGCCGGGCGGCAGCACGTCCAGCAGCGCCGTGCGGAGCTCGGTGGGGTAGGGCAGTTCGATGTGCCCGACGGGCAACAACTCGACGGTGTCGCCGATCAGCCGCAGTTCGGCGACGCTCGCGTCCACACCGTCCATGGACGTTCCGGACAGGAGCCCGATCACCCGGCACGAAGTCACGGTTCTGTGGCTAATGGACACCGCCGGACCACGCAAGACGCCAGGTTAGTTCTTGACCAAATCGATGTCCAGAGTGGTTGAGTGTTGGCGGTTGAAGGTATAGACCAGGGCGATAATGTGTGACCCTGCCGTCGCCGGCGGTGTTCGCCGGCGACGGCGTTGCCACGAAACACGAGGAGCGAGCATGACCAGATTTTCGGCAGATTGGAGCAGGAGGGCCTTCCTGCGGGGGGCACTCGCCACCGGCGCGCTCGTGCTGCCGGGGACCGGGTTCCTCGCCGGGTGCGCCACCTCCGGCGGTGGTCAGGAACAGACCGAGGGTGAGAAGACCGCCGACAACCCGCTCGGTGTGCCGACCGATCAGCCCCTCGAGATCTACATCTTCAACGGCGGGTTCGGTGACAAGTACGCCACCGACGTCCACCAGCCGATGTACAAGGAGCGGTACCCCGACGCCACGATCAACCACAAGGCCGAGGTGGACATCGCGGGTGCGCTGCAGTCCCGCTTCGTCGGCGGCAACCCGCCGGACTTCGTGAACGACTCCGGGGACGGCCAGATCCCGCTCGGCCAGCTGGTGTCCGACGACCAGCTGTACGACCTCACCGACCTGTACGACGCCCCGAGCTGGGACGACCCGAACAAGAAGGTGCGGGACACGCTGGTCCCGAACGCGGCCCTGTCCGGCACGTTCGGGGACAAGCCGTACGCGATGCACATGGCGCTGACGGTCTTCGGCCTCTGGTACAACAAGACGCTCTTCGACGAGAAGGGCTGGACCCCGCCGAAGACGTGGGCCGAGATGACGGCCCTGTGCAAGGAGATCAAGACCGCGGGCATCGCACCGTGGGCCTACCAGGGCGTCCACGCCAGGTACATGACCTGGCCGCTGCTCACCATGGCCGCCAAGCTCGGCGGCCAGGACGTCCTCAAGGCGATCGACAACCTGGAGGACGGTGCCTGGCAGCACGAGGCGGTCAAGGAGTCCGCCAACGCGCTCGCCGGTCTGCGCTCGGCCGGGTACTACCTCGCCGGCACCGAGGGCATGGACCACATCCAGTCCCAGAACGCGTGGAGCGAGGGCAAAGCCGCGTTCATCCCGTGTGGTTCCTGGCTGGAGAGCGAGCAGAAGGACGTCACGCCGGAGGGCTTCGAGTTCGCGTTCACGCCGGAGCCGCTGCTGTCCGACGACGCCGCGATGCCGTTCGAGACGATCTACGCCGCGCCCGGTGAGCCCTACATCGTGCCCAAGCAGGCGAAGAACCCGCGTGGTGGCCTGGAGTACATGCGGATCATGCTCTCCCAGGAGGGCGCGAAGGGCTTCACCAAGGAGACCTCCAGCCTCACCGTCGTGAACGGCTCCGCCGAGGGCGTCGACCTGCCCGCCGGTCTCACCTCCGCGAAGACGGCACTGGATGCGGCGGGCGACGACGTCGTCAGCTGGATGTACCAGACCTGGTACGCGAAGATGTGGAACCCGGGCATCAACGCGCACATCGGCGACCTGCTCGCCGGCCGCACGTCGGTCGACGAGTTCACCGCCGCGTGCGACGGCGAGGCCAAGAAGGTCCGCGACGACGACTCGATCACGAAGTACACGCGTTAGCGGTGGCGGGCAAGCAGGCCGTGCGTGGGCGGGTCTCGAAACCGGGGCCCGCCCTGCAGCACGGCAAGTTCCTCTTCATCGTGGCGTTCCTGGCGCTCCCGGTCGGGATCTACGGGTTGTTCGTGGTCTCCCCGTACGTGCAGGCCATCTTCATCTCGATGACGGACTGGACCGGCCTGACCGCGAGCCAGAAGTGGGTCGGCTTCGACAACTACGTGAAGCTGTTCAGCGACGACCAGTTCCTGGTGGCACTGAAGAACAACGCCATCCTGCTGCTCGTCGTGCCCGCCGTGACCGTGGTGCTCGGGCTGTTCTTCGCGTCGATGCTGAACGTCGGGCGGCGCGGCAGGTCCGGCATCCAGGGCGTGCGCGGGTCGGGCGTCTACAAGATCGTCTACTTCTTCCCGCAGGTGCTGTCGGTCGCGATCGTCGGCGTGCTGTTCAAGTACGTCTTCGCCCCGACCGAGGCGGGCGGCATCCTCAACGGCTTCCTGCGCGCGATCGGCCTCGACGCGCTGGCGATCCCGTGGCTCGGCGACCCCGACTTCGCGTTCTGGTGCGTCGTCGTGGTCATGATCTGGTCGTTCGTCGGCTTCTACGTCGTGCTGTTCTCGGCGGCGATGCAGTCGATCCCGAAGGAGATCTACGAGGCGGCGCTGCTCGACGGCGCGAACCGGTACACCACCTTCCGGCACGTGACACTGCCGCTGGTGTGGGACACCGTGCAGGTCGGCTGGGTGTACCTCGCGATCCAGGCCATGGACGCGTTCGCCTTCGTGCACATCATGCTCGGCATCTCGGGTGGCCCGTCCCGCGCGGGTGACGTGCTCGGCGTCGCGCTGTATCGCAGCGCTTTCAACGACTACCGGTTCGGCTACGCCTCCGCGCTCGGCGTGGTCCTGCTGGTACTGACACTGGTGGTCGCGGTGCTGTTCCTGCGAGTGGCCCGGCGGGAACGGGTGGAGCTGTCATGACGACGACTGTCGAACGTCCGGTCGCCCCGGCCCCGGCGCCCCGGCGCCAGGGAATCGGGGCGGGAACGGGTGCGCTGAACCTGCTCAACGGCGGGTTCCTGCTGTTCTGGGGCCTGCTGACGGTGCTGCCGTTGTTGTGGGCCATCGTGTCGTCGTTCAAGACGAACACGGAGTTCCTGTCCGACCCGTGGGGCCTGCCCGCGGTGGCGCGGTTCGACAACTTCGCGCGGGCGTGGACCGTGGCGAACATCGGGCAGTACTTCGTGAACAGCATCATCGTGGTGGTCATCTCGGTGCCGCTCACCATGATGCTCGGCGCCATGGCCGCGTACGTGCTGTCCAGGTACACCTTCCCCGGCAACCGGACCATCTACTTCGTGTTCGTCGGCGGGATGATCTTCCCGGTGTTCCTGGCGCTCGTGCCGCTGTTCTTCGTGGTGCGCAACCTCGGGACCATCCCGGTGATCGGCGAGTTCCTTGGACTCAACAGCCTGTTGTCGCTCGCGCTGGTGTACGCCGCGTTCTCCATGCCGTTCACGGTGTTCTTCCTGACCGCGTTCTTCCGCACCCAGCCGACGTCCATCGCCGAGGCGGCGATCGTCGACGGCTGCTCGCACTTCGGGCTGTTCTTCCGGGTCATGCTGCCGATGGCCAAGCCGGGACTGATCAGCATCGGCCTGTTCAACGTGCTGGGACACTGGAACCAGTACGTGCTGCCGGTGGTACTGATGAACGAGACGGACAAGAAGGTCCTCGCGCAGGGCCTGGCGTCACTGGCGATCAGTCAGGGCTACCGCGGTGACTGGACGGCGCTGTTCGCCGGTCTGGTGATCGCTCTGCTTCCGGTGCTGATCGTGTACGTCCTGTTCCAGCGACAGGTACAGGCGGGCCTCACGGCAGGCGTGCTGAAGTAGCTCAGGCGGTCGATTGGATAGAAGTGTTGCCATCTACTACTCTGGTGGAGACACTTCTATCCATGGCTGTCGAGGTGAGCGAGCTGCCCCTGACCTTCACCACGCGAACCGCGCGCGAGTTCGGGTTGCATCCGCGTGACCTCTACCGGCTCCGTGACGATGGGGATCTTGTCGAGCTGTCCCGCGGAGTGTTCCGGCAGGCTGACGCCGCCGCACCGCACTGGCCGGACCTGCTCGCGGTCGCCTACCGTGCCCCGGCCGCCGTCGTGTGCTGTGTGTCCGCACTGGCTGTGCACGACCTGACCGATGAGATCCCGTCGGCTGTGCAGCTCGCTGTGCGGCGATCGAGTCGACCGCCACGCATCGACCATCCGCCGACGGAGGTCTTCCGATTCGCTGATGCCACCTTCGAGCTGGGGGTCTCCGCCGTCGAGGTCGCCCCAGGTGAGAGCGTCCGTGTCTATGGTCGTGAGCGGACTGTCATCGATGTCATGCGCCTCCGTCATCGATTGGGTGAGCCGCTCGCGCTCGGCGCACTGCGCCGTTACCTGCGGCGCGGGGACGCACGCCCTGGTCAACTCCTCGCGCTCGCACGCGATCTCGGCGTGTTCGGGCCGGTGCGCGCCGCCGTCGATGTAGCGAGCGCGGAGTGAACCGACCAACCAGGCAGACCGCCGGAGGCCGGGCGTACCTCGATCTCCAGAACCGCGCCCGGCGAGAAAAGCGCACCACCCAGGAACTGCTCACCCTCTACGTCCTGGAGCGCTGGCTGGCCCGGCTGGCGGCGTCGCGTCACGTCCAGGCCTTTGTGCTGAAGGGTGGCCTGCTGCTGTCCGTGTTCGACGCCCGCCGCCCGACCGCTGACGCCGACCTGCTGGCCCGAAACCTGGCCAACGACCAGGAGACGGTGATCCGCCGGGTCCGTGAGATCACGGCGGTGACTTTCGATGAGGACGACGGCGTCATCTACCTTCCGGACACGATCACAGCGCAGACGATCCGGGACGACGCCGATTACGCAGGCGTGCGCATCACGATGGATTGCCACCTCGCTACGGCCACGGTGAAGCTGAAACTGGACATCAATATCGGCGATCCGGTCACGCCGGCTCCGCGGCTGATCGACATGAAGTCCCAACGCGCCGATCTCACGGCGGTGCGCATTCTCGGCTATCCCATCGAAACCGTTCTCGCGGAAAAGACGAGCACCGCGATCGCCCTCGGTGAGGCCAACACGCGTGTTCGCGACTATGCGGACCTGTATACCCTCACTGGCAGGCATCCTGTTTCGTATTACACGATGTGCGCGGCGCTGAACGCGACCATGTCGCACCGGGGTGTGTCGCTCAGGCCGTTGTCCCAGGCGCTTGGCGGCTTCGGGTCGATCCGCCAGTCCGCCTACGGCGCGTTCCGCAGACGCCTTGGTCCGGATGGGTTGGAGTTGCCCGCGACTCTGACCGAGGTTGTCGCCGCGGTGTGTGAATTTGTCGACCCACTCGTTGCCGCCGGGTCCTTCTCGGCGTGGTCGCCAGATTTGCGAGAGTGGAAATAATTCAACGGGATCGACAGATCTGCCGGTTCATGTCCGCTTTCGGGCTGTCGCCGCGAGTTCCCGCTGCGCGGCCGTGCCCAGTTCGACGAGTTGTGCCAGGCTCTCGCGGTCGAGGGCGAGCACGTAGTCGTCCCGGTGGCCGAAGTACAGGGTCGCCGACCCGCTCTCGTGCTCGACCTCGTAGCGCATCGCGATCCCGGTCCGGAACTCGATCCACGAGGAGTGGTAGACGTCCGGCGCCGAGTTCAGGGCCATGCTCATGATCGCTCTCTTTCCCCTGGATAAGGTTGTCGCACACCGATCGTCGAGTCTCGACTGTCGAGCTGAATGTACTCGATCGTCGGTGTTTCATGTTGCGTTCAATCGGGTGAAAGTCGAGGTCGTTCCGTGGGCAAGGCGCGCCAGACGTTCGAGCGGCGGCAGCTCGGGCTCACGCTGCGGCGGCTCCGCGAGGAGGCGGGCAAGTCGCAGCAGGCGGCGGCCGCGTGGATCGGCAAGGCCCGCTCCCAGTTCGTGGAGCTGGAGGACGGGCGGGGCACACTCGCGGCCGACGTCCTCGAGAACCTGCTCGACCTCTACGGCGTCACCGACGACGAGCGGGCCACCGTCATCGAGCTCGGAGCCCTCGCGCGGGCACGGGCGAAGCGCCGCGCCCACACCGACCTGCTGCCCGGCTCCTTCCAGCGCTTCGCCGATCTCGAGGCGAACGCCACCGAGATCAACTGCTACGAGTTCGGCATCGTCCCCGGCCTCCTGCAGTCGCTCGGCTATGTGCGCGCCATGATCGACGACGGTGACGGCGTCTGGTGGCAGCCATCGCACGCGGAGCTGAGCGAGCGGATCGCGTTCCGTCTCGACCGCCAGGAGCGGACCTTCGGCTCCGCCGAGGCGAAGACGCTGCGCTTCGTGCTCACCGAGGACGCGCTCACCGGAGCGGTCGGCAGTCCGGACGTCATGCGCGAGCAACGGCGGCATATCCTGAAGTTGTTGGAGAGCAACGACAATCTGACAGTTCAGGTGCTGCGGTCGGACACCTACGGCAACCCTGCCCGTGGTGGCGGGATGACGATCCTGGGCTTCGGTGGCCGGGGCTCACCGATCGGGTTCACTCCGACAGTGTTCGGACCGTCCACGTATCTGGACCAGGAAGCCGACATCGCGGATCTGTTGCGGGTGTTCCAGCGGCTGCAAGAGCTGGCGCTCGACCCGGACGAGTCGGTCCGGCTGATCCGCCGCATCGACGAGGAGGACTGAGCATGCGTGACACCGGGTGGTTCAAGAGCACGTTCAGCGGCACGGCGAACGACAACTGCGTCGAGGTGCGCTTGTCCGACGGTGCGGCCCGGGTGCGGGACTCCAAGAACCCGGCATCGGCCCTGGCCGTCGACGTGTCGGCGCTGGTGGCCGTGGTGAAGGCGGGCCGTCTCGACCGCTGACGACGCGGTCGGTGGGTGATGCGAGGATGGCGGCGTGTCGAGCACCGTGATAGTGATCATCGTCGCCGTAGTCGTGCTGCTCGCGCTCGTGGTTGTCGCGGGCGTCGTGCTGAACCGCAGGCGGCGGATCAACCTGACGGAGAAGCCGCGGGTCGAGGAGAAGCCCGCCAAGGGCGGCTACCAGACCGGCGGCGGCATCAGCCTCACACAGGGCGGCCCCAGGACCGTCGCCCCACCCAAGGAGCCGGAGCCAGAGCCGGAGCCGGAGCCGGTCGAGGAGGCCGCACCGGCGGAGGCCGAGGCCGCCGTCGAGGCGGGGCCCGAGGTCGTCCCCGCCGAACCCGCGGTGGTCGACGAGGTCGCGCCGACCGAACCGCCCGCACCGGTCGAGGAGATCGATCCCGCCGCCGGGCGGCTGGAGCGGCTCCGCGGCCGCCTGTCCCGTTCCCGGTCCACCTTCGGTCAGGGGCTGCTCGGCCTGCTGGGCGCCGGTGACCTCGACGAGGACTCCTGGACCGACGTCGAGGACACCCTCCTGCTCGCCGACCTGGGCGCCGCCACCACCACGGAGATCGTCGAGCGGCTCCGCGCCGAGCTGGTCTCCCGCAAGGTCCGCACCGCCGACGCGGCCCGCGCGCTGCTCCGCGACGTGCTCGTCGACGCGCTCCATCCCGACATGGACCGGGCCGTCCGCGCGCTCCCGCACGAGGTCGACGGCACCAAGCTCCCCGCGGTCGTGCTGGTCACCGGCGTCAACGGCACCGGGAAGACCACCACGACCGGCAAGCTCGCCCGCGTGCTCGTCGCGGAAGGGCGGACCGTCATGCTCGGTGCCGCCGACACGTTCCGCGCCGCCGCCGTCGAGCAGCTCGCCACCTGGGCCGAGCGGGTCGGTGCCGAGGTCGTGCGCGGCAAGGAGGGCGCCGACCCGGCGGCGGTGGCGTTCGACTCGGTCAGGCGCGGCGTCGAGGCAGGCGTGGACGCGGTCCTCGTCGACACCGCGGGCCGTCTGCACACCAAGACCGGCCTGATGGACGAGCTGGGCAAGGTCAAGCGGGTGATCGAGAAGCAGACGAAGGTCGACGAGGTCCTGCTGGTCCTCGACGCCACCACCGGGCAGAACGGGCTCACCCAGGCCCGCGTGTTCGGCGAGGTCGTCGACATCACCGGCATCGTGCTCACCAAGCTCGACGGCACCGCGAAGGGCGGCATCGTCTTCCAGGTGCAGCGCGAGCTGGGGGTGCCGGTCAAGCTGGTCGGGCTCGGCGAGGGCGCCGACGACCTGGCACCGTTCGAGCCGGGCGCGTTCGTCGACGCGCTGCTGAACTGAGGGGGGTTTCGATGGAGTTCCAGGACGTCGTCCGCAAACGCAGGATGGTCCGCCGGTTCCAGGCCGACCGGCCGGTGCCGAAGGAGATCGTCGACCGGATCCTGCACAACGCGACCCGCGGCCCGTCGGCGGGCTTCTCGCAGGGGCAGGCGTTCCTCGTGCTGGAAGGCGAGGACCTGGCGAAGTTCTGGGCGCTGCGCCCGCACGACAACGGCCTGTCGACCGCGCCGCTGCTGATCGTGCCGTTCTCGTGCAAGCGGGTGTACCTGGACCGCTACGCCGAACCGGACAAGGGCTGGACCGACCGCGACGAGTCCCGCTGGCCGGTCCCGTTCTGGCACATCGACACCGGCATGGCGGCGCTGCTGATCCTGCAGACCGTCGTCGACGAGGGCCTCGGCGCGCTGTACTTCGGCATCCAGCCCGACGACGTGCCCCCGTTCCGGGAGCTGTACGGCGTCCCCGACGACCACGAGCCCATCGGCGCGATCGCCATCGGCTACTCCGACGAACCGGAGCAGTCCGGCTCCCCGAAGAAGCGTGGCCGCCGCTCTGCCGACGACGTGGTGCACTACGGCCGCTGGTGACGGGGCCGCCGTCGAAACAAGGCGGTCGGACCCGGCGATGAAGGGCGTGTGACCGCCCAGCAGGTGACCTCTCCCGTCCCCGACTTCACGGTCGCACTCCAGGCCGTGCTCGAGTTCATCGGCGTCGACCCGGTGCTCATCGGTGCGGTGCTGCTCGCGTTCGCGCTCGAGTCCTGGTACTCCAACGGAAAGCGGGTGGCCCGCACCGCGACCGTGGTGGGCGGTGCGGTCGCACGCGGGGGTGGCTGGCTCACCGGGCAGCGGCCTGTGCGGATCGCCGTCGCGATCGCCACCTCCGTCACCGTGCTGGTCGCGCAGGTCCTCATGGTCCGCCTCAGCTACGTGGGCGGCAGCATCGTGGCGACCCCGTTCGATCCCGTGCGGTGGCAGGCGCTGGACGACGCCTACGGCGCGTCGCCGCTCCTGTTCGTCGACCCGGTCTTCCTCGCCCAGTTCCTGGCCACCGACGCCTTCTCCGTCTCCTACGTGCTGGTGACGATCGTCGCCCTGCTGCGCGCGTACCGGAAGAACGCGGCGACGCCCGGTCTGTGGTTGCTCATCACCACGCCGTTCTGGTTGCTGCTGTTCGGCAGCGTGTCGATCGCGGCCCTGTCACTCGCGTTGGACCTGCTGTTCGCCGGCCTGAGCCTGGTGGCGGGCGGCGCTTACGACTGGCGGTTCACCAACGGCTACATCCTCGACGCGCCGCACCTGACCATCGATCTGGTGGCCGGGATCTACTGCGGAGTGGCGCTGGTCGCGGTGGGCGGCGCGGCGATCGTGCGGCGGTTGTGGAGCGCCGCCATGGCCGAGCAGACGACCCGACCGCCGAGGGACCGTGCGCTGTGACCGGTGGTGAACCTAGGGTGTAACCCATGGTCGACATCCAGGTGCTCGGCGGTGCCGTCGAGCGAAGCGAGGAGATCCTCACCCCCGAGGCCCTCGAGTTCCTCGCGGGTCTGCACGAGCGGTTCGCGGGCAGGCGTGACGAGTTGCTCGCGGCGCGGGCCGCGCGGCGGGAGGAGGCGTCCAGGACCGGCAGGCTGGACTTCCTCGCCGAGACCCGGGAGGTGCGGGAGTCCGACTGGCGGGTCGCCGGTGCGCCAGAGGACCTCGTCGACCGCCGCGTCGAGATCACCGGGCCGACCGAGCGCAAGATGGCGATCAACGCGCTCAACTCCGGTGCCAGGGTGTGGCTCGCCGACCTGGAGGACGCCAACACCCCGCACTGGCACAACGTCGTCGGCGGGCAGGTCAACCTCGCCGACGCGGTCCGCGGGACCATCGCGTTCACCTCGCCGGAAGGCAAGGAGTACGCGCTGAAGCCAGGCAGGCACGCGGTCATCGTGATGCGCCCCCGCGGCTGGCACCTGGACGAGCGGCACATCACCGTCGGCGGCCGCCGCGCGGTCGGTGCCCTCGTCGACTTCGGGCTCTACTTCTTCCACAACGCGAAGGCGCTCCTCGAACGCGGCAGCGGGCCGTACTTCTACCTCCCCAAGATGGAGAGCCACCTCGAGGCCCGCCTCTGGAACGACGTCTTCACCCACGCGCAGGAAGCACTGGGCATCCCGCACGGCACGGTCCGCGCCACCGTCCTGATCGAGACCATCCCGGCCGCGTTCGAGATGGAGGAGATCCTCCACGAGCTGCGCGACCACGCGTCCGGTCTCAACGCGGGCCGCTGGGACTACCTGTTCAGCATCATCAAGTACTTCCGCGACGCGGGCGCCGACTTCGTGCTGCCCGACCGCAACGACGTCACGATGACCGCGCCGTTCATGCGGGCCTACACCGAGTTGCTCGTCCGCACCTGCCACAAGCGGGGCGCGTTCGCGATGGGTGGCATGGCCGCGTTCATCCCCAACCGCCGCGACCCCGAGGTCACCGAGTCCGCCCTCGCCAAGGTGCACGACGACAAGCGGCGCGAGGCAGGCGACGGGTTCGACGGCTCCTGGGTCGCGCACCCGGACCTGGTGGCGATCTGCGACGAGGAGTTCACCGCCGTCCTCGGCGCCGAGCCCAACCAGCTCGGCAGGCTCCGCGCGGACGTCTCGGTGACCGCCGCGCAGCTGCTGGACATCAGGTCCACGCCGGGCAACGCCACCGCGGCCGGGCTGCGCGGCGCGGTCGACGTCGGCGTCCGCTACCTCGCGTCCTGGCTGGGCGGCAACGGCGCGGCCGCGATCCACAACCTCATGGAGGACGCCGCGACCGCCGAGATCTCCCGTTCGCAGGTGTGGCAGTGGGTGCGCAACGAGGTCAAGCTCGACACCGGCGCCACCGTCACCGCCGACCTGGTGCGCGGGCTGCTGTCCGACGTGCGCGAGGCGCTCACCGGCGTGGTCCCCGCCGAACACCTCGGCCCGGCCGTCGAGCTGTTCGAGCAGGTCGCGCTGGCCGACGACTTCCCCGACTTCCTGACGTTGCCAGCCTACGAGCGGATCTGAGGTGCGGACGTCCCTCGACGGGTCGCTGCTCGCCTCGGTGGCCCGCCGGTTGTCCGCCGTGGACGCCGCGCGGTCGGCGCGGTACCCCGGTGACGCGGGCGGCAGGCAGCCCGTGCACACGTGTTACATCCCGGCGGACCAGGTCACCGGCGACCTGCCGCAGCGGTGGGGACAGGCAGCGCTCGCCGCGCTGGCCGAGTACGCGCCTGGCCCGCACGCGTTCACCCAGGTGCTCGGCCTGCCCGCCGAACTGGCCGAGCCCGTGCACGAGAAGGTGGTCGCGAAGCTGCGCCGGGAGCCGGTCGAGGACCTGCGGATGGACTTCGAGGACGGCTACGGGCCGCGGTCCGACGCCGACGAGGACGCCGACGCGGTCCGGTGCGCCGGTCTGACGCCCACGCTCGCCGTGCCGTGGGCGGGCCTGCGGTTCAAGTCGTTCGAGTCGTTCGAGCGCGGCGTCCGCACCCTCGACCTGTTCCTGACCCAGCTGCCCGAGATCCCCGCCGGGCTCGTGCTGACGTTCCCGAAGGTCACCGCGGTCGAACAGGTGACCGCGCTCGTGGAGCTGCTGGAGCTGATCGAGGACCGGCTCGACCTGCCCGCTGGGCGGCTGCGGTTCGAGATCCAGATCGAGACCACGCAGTCGGTAGTGGACGCGACGGGCCGGTTCGCCATCCCCGGGTTCATCACGGCGGGCAGGGGCCGGGTCTCGGGGCTGCACTTCGGCACCTACGACTACACGGCCGCGTGCGGGCTGTCCGCGTCCGAGCAGCACCTCGGGCACCCGGCGTGCGACTTCGCCCGGCACGTCATGCAGGTCAGCGCCGCGGGCACGGGCGTGCGGCTCTCGGACGGCTCGACGAACGTGCTGCCGGTCGGCGACCGGGACGCCGTGCACGCGGCGTGGCGCACGCACTTCGGGTACACACTGCGGTCGTTGACGCACGGCTTCCACCAGGGCTGGGACATGCACCCGGCACAGCTCGTCACGCGCTACGCCGCCAACTACGCGTTCTACCTCGGCAACGCGGCGGCCGATGCCAAACGTTTGCGCGCTTATGTGGACAAGGTCGAGGCCGGGGTGCTGGACGAACCAGCGACCGCGCAAGCGCTTGCCATGTCGATGCGGCGGGCGATGGACTGCGGCGCGCTGTCCGCCGCCGACGTCGAGGAGCTGTGCGGGCTGTCCGAGGCGGGTCTCGGCAGGCTGGTCCGCAGGGAGTCCCTGTGACGCGACCGCAGCTCGTCGTCCGCGCCCGCCGGATGATCACCCCGGAGGGCGAGCGGGCGGGCGCGGTGGGGATCGCCGACGGCGTGATCGTCGCGGTCGAGCCCGAGCTGGACGGCCCGGCGTTCGTCGACCTCGCCGACGACGAGGTGCTGCTGCCGGGCCTGGTCGACACCCACGTGCACGTCAACGACCCCGGCCGCACCGAGTGGGAGGGCTTCGCGTCCGCCACCCGCGCGGCCGCCGCGGGCGGGGTCACCACGATCGTCGACATGCCGCTCAACAGCGTGCCGCCCACCACCGACGTCGCGGCGCTGGACCTCAAGCGCGCCACCGCGTTCGGCCGGACCCACGTCGACGTCGGGTTCTGGGGCGGCGCCGTGCCCGGCAACCTGGCGGAGCTGCCCGCGCTGCACGAGGCGGGCGTGTTCGGCTTCAAGTGCTTCCTGCTGCACTCGGGTGTCGACGAGTTCGGGCACCTGTCGACCGGTGAGCTGGCCCCCGCGATGGCGGTACTGGCCCGCATCGGCGCGCTGCTGATCGTCCACGCCGAGGACCCGGACCTCATCGAGCGGGCGCCGGACCCGCACGGCCGCGCCTACCGCGACTTCCTCGCGTCCCGGCCCGAGGAGGCCGAGCACCGCGCGATCGCGACGCTCGTCGACCTCGCCAGGCGCACCGGTGCGCGGGTGCACGTGCTGCACCTGTCGTCGGCGGGCGCGCTGCCGATGATCGCGGCCGCGCGCCGCGACGGGGTGGCGATCACCGCGGAGACCTGCCCGCACTACCTCACGCTGACCGCGGAGGAGATCGCGGACGGCGCCACGCAGTTCAAGTGCTGCCCGCCGATCCGCGACGCGGCCAACCAGGACGTGCTGTGGCAGGGCCTCGCCGACGGCGTCATCGACTGCGTGGTGAGCGACCACTCGCCGTGCACCGCCGACCTGAAATGCTCCGACACCGGCGACTTCGGCGCGGCGTGGGGCGGCATCGCGGGTCTTCAGCTGGGCCTGCCCGCGGTGTGGACGGCGGCACGGCGGCGCGGTGTGCCGCTGACCGAGGTGGTGCGGTGGATGGCGCGGGCGCCATCGGAACTGGCCGGGCTGGCGGGCAAGGGCGCCATCGAGGTCGGCCGGGACGCGGACCTGTGCGTGTTCGCCCCGGACGGCGAGTTCACCGTGGACGCGGCGGAACTGTTCCACCGCAACGCGGTCTCGGCCTACCACGGCCGGAGGTTGACAGGCGTCGTGCGCCGCACGTGGTTGCGTGGCCGCGAGGTGACGGGTGCGGCACCGCACGGGAAACTGCTGGAGCGCTGATGGACTTCACGGGACTGCCGGATCTCGCCTCCCGAGGGCTGGGTGGCAGCGTGCTGTGGGCGAACGACGAGCTGTTCGCCGAGCGGGAGAACCTGATCCGGCCGGAGGCACCGGTGTTCCAGGCCGCCACGTTCGGCCACAAGGGACAGGTCTACGACGGCTGGGAGACGCGGCGGCGCCGCGAACCGGGGGTGGACCGGGCCGTGCTCCGGCTCGGGCTGCCCGGCGTGGTCGAGGGTGTCATCGTGGACACGGCGTTCTTCACCGGAAACTACCCGCCGTTCTGCTGGATCGAGGGCGCCGCGGTGGACGGCTACCCGTCGCCCGACGAGCTGGCCGAACTCGACTGGCAGCCGCTCGTGCCGCGTTCTCCCTTGCTGGGCAACACGAAGAACCCGTTCGAGGTGACCGACGGGCGGCGGTTCACGCACGTGCGGCTGACCATCGACCCGGACGGCGGCGTCGCGCGGCTGCGGGTGCACGGCACCCCGGTGGCCGACCCGAGGTTCCTCGACCTGGCGTCGCTGGACCTCGCGGCACTGGAGCACGGCGCGTCGATCGACGGTTGCAGCAACATGTTCTACTCCTCGCCCGCGAACCTCATCTCGCCCGGTTTCGCGCGGGTGATGGGGGAGGGCTGGGAGACCGCCCGCCGCCGCGACGACGACAACGACTGGGTGACCGTCGCGCTCGCGGCCGAGGGCACCGTGCGCATGGCCGAGCTGGACACCAGTCACTTCAAGGGAAACGCGCCGGGTTGGGCGTCGCTCGCGGGCCGCGTCGGTGACGAGTGGTTCGAGCTGCTGCAGAGGACCCGCCTGCAGCCGGACACCCGGCACCGTTTCCGCCTGAACGGTCCCGCCGTGACCCACGTCCGCATGGACGTCTACCCGGACGGCGGCATGGCCCGTTTGCGCCTGCACGGCGCGCTGACCGAAGCGGGCCAGAACGACCTGGTGTGCCGGTGGCTCAACACCCTCCCGGCGGCCAAGGCGGAGGCGGCGCTGATCGAGGCAGGCCTGTCGGAACAGGCGGCGGCGGAGCTGGTGGCGACCCGTCCGTTCACCGAGATCCCGTCGGCGCACTGACCGCACAGGGCACGCCGCCTTCGCCAGGGGTGTCGACACCACGACCGCCCCCGCGGCCCACCTCGACCGGCTGATGATGTTTCGGCCGCCCCGGCGTGCGGTACACCTCGCCGGTGCGGAGACAGTTCAGGCGCCGATTCGGCCGGGTGGGTCGGTTCGACGCCGAACTCGTCCGGCGCAGCGGAAAGCTCCCGCCCTCGCGGGCCGACCGGGGCATCCGGCTGCTCGGCCGCGCGGGTGACCACAGCAAGCTCTGGTTCGCCATCGCGGCGCTGCTTCTGGCCAGGAAGGGCGCGCCGCGCAGGGCGGGGCTGCGCGGGATCGCGGCCATCGGCTTCGCGAGCTTCGCCGCGAGTGGCGTCGGCAAGCGCCTGTTCCCGCGCCGCCGTCCCGCCGCCGACCTGTTGCCGCTGTACCGGCGCATCGCGAAACGGCCCACCTCGTCGTCCTTCCCGTCCGGGCACGCGGCGTCCGCGTTCGCGTTCGCCTCGGCACTCGCCATGGAACACCGGGGCGCCGCGGCCGCCGTGTTCCCGCTGGCCGCCGCGGTCGGCTACAGCCGCGTCCACACCGGGGTGCACTGGCCCTCGGACGTCGTCGCGGGCGCGGCCATCGGCGTCGGCGCCGCCTACGCGACCCGCCACTGGTGGCCGCACCAGCGGGACCTGCCGCCCGGTCCGCAGCGGCGCGACACCGCGCCGGAGCTGGGGGACGGCGAGGGGCTCGTACTCGTGGTGAACCCCGGCGCGGGCGCCAGCGGGGAGGCCGGTGCGGAGGTCCGCAAGGCGTGGCCCCGCGCGGCGGTCATCGAGTTCCTCCCGGACGTCGACGTGGTCGCCGAGCTGACCAAGAAGGTCGAGAACGACGAGGTCAGGGCGCTCGGCGCGGTCGGCGGCGACGGCACGGTCTCGTGCGTGGCCAGGGTCGCCGCCGAGTACGGGCTGCCGCTGGTGCTGGTCCCGGCCGGCACGCTCGACCACTTCGCCCGCGACGTCGGCGTCCAGAACCTCGACGAGGCGCAGGCGGCGTCCCGCGCGGGTTCGGTGGTGGTCTGCGACATCGCCGAGGTCGAGGTGTCCTACCGCGACGACGACACCGAACGGGTGCCGTTCGTGAACACCGCGAGCCTCGGGGGCTACCCGGAAACGGTGCGGCTGCGGGAGAAGCTGGAGACGCGCTGGCCCAAGTGGGCGGCCGTGCTGCTCGCGACCAC
Source organism: Actinophytocola glycyrrhizae (assembly GCF_042653545.1). Lineage (NCBI taxonomy): Bacteria > Bacillati > Actinomycetota > Actinomycetes > Pseudonocardiales > Pseudonocardiaceae > Actinophytocola > Actinophytocola glycyrrhizae. The sequence goes on along the minus strand of NZ_JBHSIS010000010.1, from coordinate 324,377 downwards.
CCGCACCCTGCGCAGCGCGCGGCCGATGAGGATCATGCTGAACGGGCACGAGCGGCTGGTGTGGATGCTGTTCGTCGGCAACGGCCCGTACGAGCCGAAGGGCTTCGGCGCGGCCCGCCGCTCCTCGCTCGCGTCCGGGCTGCTCGACGTGCGGTACCTACGCGCCGACCTGCCGTACTCCCGCGCACGGTTCCTGCTCGCGTTGCTCACCGGCACGCTGAGCACCTCGCACGTGTACCGGCACGCTGAGGTGGCGAGGGTGGACGTGCTGTTCCTCGACGGGCACCGCAGGATCGCGCTGGACGGCGAGGTCGGCCCGCTCGGCCGCCGGTTCTCGTTCCGTGTCCGGGAACGCGCGCTGCCGGTCTACGTCGCCTGACCGCGCAGCGCCGCCCGCAACCGTCGTGACCGATCGTCTGGGCTCTGGCGTGGGCAGCTGACGCACTTCTGCTGTCCCGGCGCCTCGTACACGAGACAGCACGACGCCCGCCGCACCGCGCGCTGCCCGCCGACCGTGACGTAACGCGGCACGGGGAACCGCCCGTCGGCCGCCAGCTCGACCGCGTCGGCGTCGGTGCCACCGGCCCACAGCACCCGGTTCGCCAGCGAGTCCGTCGCGATCGCCCACAACGACCGCTCCGCCGCACCCGAAGCCGCCACCACGGCCGACACACACGTCGCGACCACGTCCGCGACGCGGGCCGCCGCCGCCATGCGGTCCACAGTGGACGAAGAACGCGCGTCGAGCACCCTGCCGTCGCGGTGCACGTACAGCGTCATGGCGGCCAGCTCCGGATCAGCCGCCGGGCCGCCCCGGACGTACGTCTCGGCCACCGGACCGAGCAGCACCGAGCTGGCCGAGTACCACCACAGCACGCCCGTCGCGGCCTGTCTGGCCAGCCGGAACCGGCTCGCCGTCGCGGAAAGCGCGCCGCCGAGCCAGCCCGGATCGGTGACCGCCTCGGCGGGCACCGGCTGCAGAACGGTGATGCCGCGAGGGTAGCGGCGAGGAGGCGGAAACCTGCTCGTAACACGAACACTCGGACAGTTCACCGGTGTGAAACACAGCACGCGATCCTGCGAAACGTGGTTTTTGAATGCTCCTCCGCAAGTCGATGGCGAAGGCAGAGGAGGAAAGCGTGGAAGGGAACACGGCCTGGTTGCTCACCAGTGCCGCCCTGGTGCTCTTGATGACGCCGGGGTTGGCGTTCTTCTACGGCGGCATGGTGCGTACCAAGAGCGTGCTCAACATGCTGATGATGTGCTTCGGTGCGATCGCCGTCGTCGGTGTGCTGTGGGTCATCTACGGCTACTCGCTCACCTTCGGTGACGACGTCGGTGGCGGGCTCGTCGGTGACATCACCCAGTACCTGGGCCTCTCCGGCCTGATCGGCAACGAGGACGCACTCGCGACCACGGGCTTCGTCGCGTTCCAGGGGATGTTCGCGGTCATCACCGTCGCGCTCATCGCCGGTGCGATCGCCGACCGCGTGCGGTTCGGCGCCTGGCTGCTGTTCGCCGGTATCTGGGCCACGATCGTGTACTTCCCGGTCGCCCACTGGGTGTTCGACTTCAGCAACGACTCGGGGCACGTCGGCGGCTGGATCGCCAACGACCTCGTGGCGTTCGACTTCGCAGGTGGCACCGCGGTGCACATCAACGCCGGTGCGGCGGCACTCGCGCTCGCCATCGTCGTCGGCAAGCGGCGCGGCTGGCCCAAGGAGCCGATGAAGCCGCACAACCTGCCGTTCGTGATGCTCGGCGCCGCGATCCTGTGGTTCGGCTGGTTCGGGTTCAACGCCGGTTCGGCGCTGGCCGCCAACGGCCTCGCCGGTGTCGCGTTCATCAACACCTTCACCGCGACCGCCGCGGCGATCATCGGCTGGCTCGTCATCGAGCGCATCCGCGACGGGCACGCGACGAGCCTCGGTGCGGCGTCCGGTGTCGTCGCCGGCCTGGTCGCCATCACCCCGGCCTGTGCGTTCGTCGACACCTGGGGCGCGCTGGCAATCGGTGTGATCGCCGGTGCGATCTGCGCACTCGCGGTCGGCCTCAAGTACCGGCTCGGCTTCGACGACTCGCTCGACGTCGTCGGCGTCCACCTGGTCGGTGGCCTGTGGGGCACGCTGGCGATCGGCCTGTTCCAGACCACCTACGTCAACGACACGGGCGTCAACGGCCTGTTCTACGGCGGTGGGGTGTCGCAACTGGGCAAGCAGGCGCTCGGCGCGTTCGCCGTGCTCGCGTACTCGTTCGTGGTCACCGCGATCATCGCCTTCGCCATCAAGGTCACGATGGGCTGGCGGGTCACCGACGAGGAGGAGGCCACCGGCATCGACGAGGCGGAGCACGCGGAGAGCGCCTACGAGTTCTCCGGTCTGCGCAGCGGGTCGTCGCCGATCTCCAAGGCCGCGGACGCGTTGTCCGGTAACAAGGTCTCGGCAAACGCGAGCAAGGAAGGCTGAACCATGAAGCTGGTGACGGCGATCATCAAGCCGTTCACGCTCGACGACGTCAAGGCCGCACTGGAACAGGTCGGTGTGCTGGGCATGACCGTCAGCGAGGTGCAGGGCTACGGCAGGCAGAAGGGCCACACCGAGGTCTACCGCGGCGCGGAGTACTCGGTCGACTTCGTGCCGAAGGTGCGGGTCGAGGTCCTGGTCGACGACACGCTGGGCGACAAGGTGGTAGAGGCCGTGGTCGAGGCCGCGCGGACCGGCAAGATCGGTGACGGCAAGGTCTGGGTCACGCCGGTGGACACCGTGGTCAGGGTGCGCACCGGAGAGCGCGGCACCGACGCGCTCTGATGACATCCCAGGGGGAGGGGGCGGCCGGCCGTGAGGTCCCGGCCGCCCCCACTGCCGCCGACCTGGTGCTGGCTCGTGACCGGCTCCTCGGCCGGGGCGCCGCGCACCAGACCGGCCGGCTCGGCCCGGACGTCCTGCGGGAGGCCCTGACCGACCTGCACGAGTTCTGGCTCACCGTGCACGCCGCGCAGGCGGGCATCGGCTCGGCCGCCGAGGGGATCGCACTGGTCGCCGTCGGCGGGCTCGGGCGGCGCGAACTCGTGCCGTACTCGGACCTCGACCTCGTCCTGGTCCACGACACCAGACGCGACGGCCGCGTCGAGAAGGTCGCCGAGCGGCTGTGGTACCCGCTGTGGAACTCCGGTGTCGGCCTCGACCACTCGGTGCGGACCGTGTCCGAGGCCATCGACGTGGCCGCCGCCGACCTGCGCACCGCGATGGGGCTGCTCGACGCACGGCACCTCGCGGGTGACCCCGAACTCTCCCGCGGGCTCGCCGAGGCCGCGCGTGCCGCGTGGCGCACCGGCGTGCGGCGGCGGGTTGGCGACATCGTCGAATCGGCACGCGCCAGGTGGCAGCGCAGCGGCGAGGTCGCCCACTGGGTGGAACCCGATCTCAAACACGGCCGCGGCGGCCTGCGCGACCTGGCGATGCTCGACGCGCTCGCCCTCGCACAGCTGGTCGACCGGCCCTCCGGCGAGGTGTCGGCGGCACGCAGGCTGCTCCTGGACACCCGTACCGAACTGCGCCGCATCGCGGGCAGGCCCCGGGACGTGCTCATGCCACAGGACGGCGACGAGATCGCCGCCGTGCTCGGCATCGGTGACCGGTTCACACTGGCCAGAGCCCTGTCCGGGGCGGGCCGCGCGGTCGCGTACGCGCTGGACGTCGCGTTCCGCGCGATCCAGCCCGCCCGCCAGAGCCGCAAGGTGCTCGGCGTCCTGCGCAGGCAGCCGCAGCGGCGACCGCTGGCGGAGGGGGTCGTGCTCAACGGGGACGAGATCATGCTCGCCCGTGACGTCGACCCCGGCAAGGACCCGGCGCTCCTGCTGCGTGTCGCGGCGGCGGCCGCCCGCACGGGCCGCCCGATCGCGCCGGGGACGCTGTCCCGGCTGGGGGAGTCCGCGCCGGAGCCACGCGCGCCGTGGCCGGAGGAGGTGCGGCAGGAGCTGGTGTCGCTGCTCGGTGCCGGTGAGGGGCTCATCGACGTGGTCGAGGCGCTGGACCGGACCGGGCTGTGGGCGCGGCTGTTCCCCGAGTGGGGCGCCGTGCGCGACCTGCCGCCCCGCGACGCCGCGCACGTGTGGACGGTGGACCGGCACCTCGTGCAGGCCACCGCCAACGCCGCGAAGCTCCTGACCAGGGTGTCGCGGCCGGACCTGCTGCTGATCGGCAGCGTGCTGCACGACATCGGCAAGGGCCGCGACCAGGACCACTCCGTGGTGGGCGCCGCGCTCGCCAAGCAGGTGGGGGAGCGCCTCGGCCTGCCGGCGCCGGACGTGGCGACGCTGTCGGCGATGATCCGCCACCACCTGCTGCTCCCGCACACCGCGACCCGCCGCAACATCGAGGACGAGGCGACCGTGCAGCGCGTCGTCGACACCCTCGACGGCGACCCGGTGCTGCTGGAGCTGCTCCACGCCCTCGCCAAGGTCGACTCGCTCGCGACCGGGCCGGGAGTGTGGTCGGACTGGAAGGCGTCGCTGGTCGGGGACCTGGTGGTGCGGTGCGGGCGGCTCATGGCGGGGGAGCGGCACGAGCCGCCGGCTCCGCTGACCGCCGAGCAGCGCGCGCTGGCGGAGGCCGTCGCCGCGTCCGGCAAACCGGACATCATCGTCGCGCGGGACCGGTCCTACGCGACGATCACGCTCGTGGCACCGGACCGGCCCGGCCTGCTGTCCAGGGCGGCGGGTGTGCTCGCGCTGCACTCGCTGAAGGTCAACGCGGCCGAGTTGCGCTCCCACGCGGGCGCGGCGGTGGACGTGTTCTCGGTGTCTCCGCGCTTCGGTTCCCTGCCGGACGCGGGCCTGCTCCGCGAACAGTTCACCCGCGCGGTGTCGGGCTCACTGCCGCTGGCGGAGAAACTCGCGGCGAAGGAACGTGACTACGCCGAGGAACAGGACGACCCGCCCGCGGCCCGCGTCCTGTGGTTCGACGACGAGGCCGACGGCGGTGCCGAGTCGAAGGACGTGGTCCTGGAACTCCGCGCGGCCGACCGCCTCGGCCTGCTGCACGGCGTCGCGGAGGCCCTGGAACGCTGCGGCGCCGACGTCCTGTGGGCACGTGCCATGCAGGTGGGCGGCACCGCGATCGCAAGCTTCAGCCTGGCCGCCACAAGCCCCACCAACGGCGACACAAAAAGCAAACCCTGGCGAACCCAAATAGAAAAAGCCATCCTCTCCACCTGCTAACCCACCCCCCCGCCCCCAAACCCCACCAACCCCCGCGAGTCCCCCGTTCAGAACCCGCGAGTCCCCGGTTCAGAACCCGCGTGTTCCGCGTTCGGGACTCGCGAGTCCCCGGTTCAGAACTCGCGTGTTCCGCGTTCGGGACCGCCGAGTCGGCAGTTCGCGTCGGGACACCGGCACACCCGAACGGCCGACTCGCCGGTCCGGAACAGGGGACTCGCGGGTTCTGAACGGGAGACTCGCGGGTCCTGAACGCGGGACTCGCGGGTCCTGAACGCGGGACTCGCGGGTCCTGAACGCGGGACTCGCGGGTTCTGAACCGGGGACTCGCGGGTTGAGTAGTTACCCCTAGGGCGAACCGGGGGAGTTCGCGCTGCCCTTTGGGGGGTGGAGGGGAGAGGCTGTTCCTGCGCACCGGGAGGGAGCGCAACTGGGTAGGCCGGGGTTGGGCCCGTCGAGGGGTCGGGCCCATCCCGGCGACCGGCTTTCGCAACCGGCTACCCTCGACAGGGTGTTCGACACTCTCTCCGATCGGCTTACGTCGGTCCTGCAGAACCTCCGCGGCCGCGGCCGGCTGTCCGAGGCCGACGTCGATGCCACCGCGCGCGAGATCAGGATCGCGTTGCTGGAGGCAGACGTCGCGCTTCCGGTGGTCCGGACGTTCATCGCCAACGTCAAGGAGCGCGCCAAGGGCGCGGAGGTCTCCGGCGCGCTGAACCCGGCCCAGCAGGTCGTCAAGATCGTCAACGAGGAACTGGTCAAGATCCTCGGCGGCGAGACCCGCAGGCTGAACCTGGCCAAGACCCCACCGTCGGTGATCATGCTCGCCGGCCTGCAGGGTTCCGGTAAGACCACGCTCGCGGGCAAGCTCGCCAGGTGGCTGACCTCGCAGGGGCACACCCCGCTGCTCGTGGCCTGTGACCTGCAGCGCCCGAACGCGGTGAACCAGCTGCAGGTCGTCGGTGAGCGCGCCGGTGTCCCGACCTACGCGCCGGAGCCGGGCAACGGCGTCGGCGATCCGGTCGACGTGGCCCGCCGCTCGATCGACGAGGCCAAGCGCGCACAACACGACATCGTGATCGTCGACACCGCGGGCCGGCTGGGTGTCGACGAGGAGATGATGCGGCAGGCCGCCGACATCCGCGAGGCCGTACAGCCCGACGAGGTGCTGTTCGTCGTCGACGCGATGATCGGTCAGGACGCCGTCACCACCGCGGAGGCCTTCCGCGACGGCGTCGGCTTCACCGGTGTCGTCCTCACCAAGCTCGACGGCGACGCCCGGGGTGGCGCCGCCCTGTCGGTCCGTGAGGTCACCGGCCAGCCGATCCTCTTCGCCTCCAACGGCGAGAAGCTCGAGGACTTCGACGCCTTCCATCCCGACCGGATGGCCTCGCGCATCCTCGGCATGGGCGACGTCCTCACCCTCATCGAGCAGGCCGAGCAGGCGTTCGACAAGGACCAGGCCGAGGCCACCGCCGCCAAGATCGGCACCGGCGAGCTGACGCTGGAGGACTTCCTGGAGCAGATGCTCGCGGTCCGCAAGATGGGCCCGATCGCGAACCTGCTCGGCATGCTCCCCGGCGCGGGACAGATGAAGGACCAGCTGGCGCAGGTCGACGACAAGCACCTCGACCGCCTGCAGGCGATCATCCGCGGCATGACCCCGGCGGAGCGCGACAACCCGAAGATCATCAACGCGTCCCGTCGCGCCCGCATCGCCCGCGGCTCCGGCGTCGCGATCCGCGAGGTCAACGACCTCGTGAACCGCTTCTACGAGGCCCGCAAGATGATGCAGCAGATGGCGGGCCGCTTCGGCTTCCCGGGCGCCAACCGCGGCGGCAGCAAGTCACGCAAGGGCAAGAAGGGCAAGAAGGGCAAGGGGCGGGGCCCGACCCAGCCGAAGGTGCGCGGCGGCCTGCCTGCGTTCCCCGGCGGCGTGCCCGACCTGTCGAAGATGCCGCCCGGCCGGGGCGAGCTGCCTCCGGGCCTGGCCGGACTCGACCAGGGTCTCCCGCCCGGCTTCGACCCGTCGAAGCTCAAGTTCCCGAAGAAGGACAAGTAGCGCATGCCGGCGCTCCACATGCGGGGCGTGGTGCTCCCCGAGGGGGAGCCCCGTGACCTGTGGATCGTCAACGGCCGCATCCGCCTGACGCCGGTCCCGTACGCGGACACGATCTCCGACGGCGGTTTCCTCGTGCCCGGTCTCGTCGACGCGCACTGCCACATCGGCCTCGCCGCCGAGGACCTGGCCGAGGCCGAGCGGCACGCGCTCGCCGACCGGGACGCAGGCACGCTCCTGGTCCGCGACTGCGGCGCCCCGCTGGACACCCGGCCGCTGCAGGAGAAGCTCGAGCTGCCGAGGATCATCCGCGCGGGCAGGCACATCGCGCGGCCGAAGCGGTACATCCGCTACATCAGCGAAGAGGTGGAGGACCCGGCGGAGCTGCCCGCCGTGGTCGCCGAGCAGGCCGCGGTCGGCGACGGCTGGGTCAAGCTGGTCGGCGACTGGATCGACCGCGAGGCAGGTGACCTGGCCCCGCTGTGGCCGGACGACGTGCTGGCCGAGGCGATCAAGGTCGCCCACGACGCGGGCGCGCGCGTCACCGCCCACGTGTTCGGCGAGGACGCGCTGCCCGGCCTGATCCGTGCCGGCATCGACTGCATCGAGCACGGCACCGGCCTCACCGCCGACACGATCGACCTGATGGCCGACCACGGCACGGCGCTGGTCCCCACCCTGATCAACATCGAGACGTTCCCCGACCTCGCGGCGGGTGCCTCGAAGTATCCGGTGTACGCGAGCCACATGCTGGACCTGTACGGCCGCGTCCGCCAGACCGTCGGCGCCGCGGTCGAGGCCGGGGTGCCGGTCTACGCGGGCACCGACGCGGGCGGCGGCATCGCCCACGGCCGGATCGTCGACGAGATCGTGGCACTGCACGAGCTGGGACTGTCCCGTGCGGACGCGCTGGGCGTCGCGTCGTGGACCGCCCGTGAGTGGCTCGGTTTCCGCGGCATCGAAGAGGGCGCGGCCGCCGACGTCATCGCCTACGACACCGACCCGAGGACCGACCTCGCGGCGTTGCGCGCTCCGAGCCGCGTCGTGCTCCGGGGTCGTGTCATTCACTAGGCACTGATGTTGACGACCCGCTCCGACCGGATCGCCCGTCCCGGACGCACTACGCTGAGCTAGGTGACGACCGAGCGGGAAGCGACGCCCACCCAGGACGTCGACGACCCCTCGGAAACGCGCACCCACAAATGGGGTTTCGGCGCGTTCCTGTTCGTCTTCGCGGTCTTCGTGCTCTCCGCCGTCGTCATCGGCGCGCTCGTCGGCATCATCGCGCCCGGTTCGGGTGGCTCGCCGTCGGTCATCGTCATCGGCACGATGGTGCCCACGCTGCTCGCCGCCGGTGTGGCCCTGCTCGTCACCAAGATCCGCGGCAACGGCCCGCGGATCGACCTGCGCTGGTCCATGCGCGCCGAGGACGTCAAGGTCGGGATCAAGTGGGGTCTCATCGGCCTGATCTGCACGACGGTGGCCGCGTTCGTGTGGACGAACGTCGTCGGCGACCAGAACGCGCAGTCCGCGGTCGGCGCGCTCGTGGACAACCAGCTCATGCCGGTCGGGCCGGCGATCGCGATGTTCCTGTTCGTGTGGCTGATCGGCCCGTTGTGCGAGGAGATCATCTACCGCGGCCTGCTGTGGGGCGCCCTCGAACGGCTCAAGTGGGGCCGCTGGGCCGTGTTCTTCCTCACCACCATCATCTTCGCGGTCAGCCACCTCGAACCGCTGCGCACGTCGTTGCTGCTGGTCATCGGCATCCCGATCGGCCTTGCACGCCTGTTCACCGGCCGTCTGGGGGCCAGCATCATCGCCCACCAGGTCAACAACTTCCTGCCCGCGGTCGCCACGTTGCTCGTCGCGCTCGGGGCGATGCCCGCCTGAGCGGGGCCGTCTGGCAGAATGGCTAGCTGTCCGTCGTGGCCGGACCCTCTCACCGTGCCATGGCGCCATCAACTTGGGGCATCAGCGGGCCGCAACCCCACGCGGTCCGCCGAGGTCCAACCATGATTCGACAGGAGCACCACAACCCGTGGCAGTCAAGATCAAGCTGCAGCGTCTCGGCAAGATCCGGGCGCCGTACTACCGCGTCATCGTCTCGGATGCCCGCACTCGGCGCAGTGGCAAGGCCATCGAGACGATCGGCCAGTACCGGCCGAAGGAGGAGCCGAGCTTCATCCAGGTCGACTCCGAGCGCGCCCAGTACTGGCTGGGTGTCGGCGCGCAGCCGACCGAGTCGGTGCAGCGGATCCTCGAGATCACCGGTGACTGGCAGAAGTTCAAGGGTCTCCCGGGCACCGAGGGGACGCTGAAGGTCAAGGAGGCGAAGACCTCCAAGCAGGAGCTGTTCGAGCAGGCACTGAAGGAGGCCGGCTCCGAGCCGACCACCGACGCCACCACCCCGAAGAAGAAGGGTGGCGCGAAGAAGGCCGAGCCGAAGAAGGCCGACGAGAAGGTCGACGAGAAGGCCGACGCGAAGTCGGATGAGGGTGCCAAGGACGCCTCGTGAGTTTCCTCGCGGACGCTCTTGAGCACCTGGTGCGCGGCATCGTCGACAACCCGGACGACGTGCGTGTCGAGCTGGTGACCACCCGCCGTGGCCGCACGCTCGAACTGCACGTGAACCCGGACGACCTCGGCAAGGTGATCGGCCGCGGCGGCCGCACCGCCACCGCGCTGCGAACCGTCATGGCCGGGATCGGCGGCCGGGGCATCCGAGTGGACGTCGTCGACACCGACCAGTGAGCGGAGCTTGCGGAGCGAACAGATGACGCAGGCTGAACTTCTCCTGGTCGGCAGGGTGGCCAAGGCTCACGGCATCGCCGGCGAGCTGGCCGTCGACATCCACACCGACGAGCCCGACGAACGCTTCGCTCCCGGAGCCGTGCTCACCGCGCGGCTCCGGGACCGTTCCGTTCGCCCGGTGACCGTCTCGACGGTCCGTCACCACTCGGGCCGTCTGCTCGTGCGGTTCGACGAGGTCCCCGACCGCAACGCCGCCGAGACGATGCGTGGCGCGCAGCTGCTGGTCGACGTGAACGAGCTGCCGCTGTCGGACGACCCGGACGCCTTCTACGACCACGAGCTGGAGGGCCTCGCCGCGGTGCTCACCGACGGCACCGAGGTCGGCACGGTCACCGAGATCGCACGCGGTCCGGGCGGCGAACTGCTCGTGCTCACGATGAAGGACGGCACGGAGGGCCTCGTCCCGTTCGTCCGCGCGATCGTCCCCGAGGTGGACGTCGAGGGCGGCCGCGTGGTCATCGACCCACCGGAGGGTCTGCTTTAAGGGGACCGTGACGGCACCCAGCCACCATCCACCCGCCATTCGCGCCGGTTCGTCGGGACGGGACCAACACTGTGAAACCCGGGGAGGTGGACTAGTGCGTATCGACGTCGTCACCATCTTTCCCGAGTATCTCGACCCGCTCCGCCAGGCGTTGCTTGGCCGGGCCATCGAGCGCGGCCTGCTGAGTGTCGAGGTCCACGACCTGCGCCGCTGGACCCACGACGTGCACAAGGCCGTCGACGACAGCCCGTACGGCGGCGGCCCCGGCATGGTGATGAAGCCGCAGGTGTGGGGCGAGGCGCTCGACGAGGTGTGCGCAGGAGGCACCCCCCGCCTGGTCGTCCCGACCCCGGCGGGCCGCCCGTTCACGCAGGCCATGGCCCGCGAGTACGCGCGGGAGGACTGGCTGGTGTTCGCGTGCGGCCGCTACGAGGGCATCGACCAGCGGGTCCTCGACGACGCCGCCCGTCGCATGCCGGTCGACGAGGTCTCCATCGGCGACTACGTGCTGGTCGGCGGCGAGGTCGCCGTGATGACCATCGTCGAGGCCGTCGCCCGGCTCCTGCCCGGCGTGCTCGGCAACCCGGCGTCGGCGGAACAGGACTCGTTCTCCGACGGCCTGCTGGAGGGCCCCAGCTACACCCGGCCGGAGGTGTGGCGCGACCTGGCGGTGCCGGACGTGCTCCGCTCCGGCAACCACGGCGCCATCGCCCGCTGGCGCCGTGACCAGGCCCTGGCCAGGACGTATCGGCGCCGCCCCGACCTGCTGGCCGCCCTGCCGGACGAGGCGTTCGACAAGCACGACCGCGCCCAGCTGGCCCGCGTCCGAGATCCCGATTTCGACCCGGGGAAATCGGTCTGACATACTGGACCGGTTGTTGCGACCGGGTGACGCCTGGCGCACTCACACGGACTCCCCAAGATGTTGACTAGGGACTCGCCTCGCGCCTTGGGATGAACGAAACAACAGTTGAGGACGGATACACCGATGAACACCCTGGACGCTCTGGACGCCAAGTCGCTGCGTTCCGACATCCCGGCTTTCCGCCCGGGCGACACGCTGAAGGTCCACGTCCGCGTCATCGAGGGCTCCCGTGAGCGGGTCCAGGTGTTCAAGGGCGTCGTGATCCGTCGCCAGGGCGGTGGCATCCGCGAGACCTTCACGGTCCGCAAGATCTCCTTCGGTGTCGGTGTCGAGCGCACCTTCCCGATGCACTCCCCGAACATCGCCAAGGTCGAGGTCGACCGCCGCGGTGACGTGCGCCGCGCCAAGCTGTACTACCTCCGTGAGCTGCGCGGCAAGGCCGCCAAGATCAAGGAGAAGCGCGAGCCGGCGCCGACAGCCTGACCTGCTTTTTTCGCGTAGCCCGGTAACCTGGGCTGTGTGGTAAACCCCGTGCACGCTCCGACGCCAGAGGACGACCCGGAGCGCACAGACCTGATCCCCGAGGTCCGCGACGCCGACTCGACGCCGGTGTCGCGGGCCGAGGGCGGCACGGAGGACCGCAGCGATACCAGGCACGGCAAGCACCGCAAGCCGCCCAAGAAGCAACCGCTGTGGCGTGAGCTGCTCACCTTGCTGGCCGTCGCGCTCGTGCTCACGTTCCTGATCCAGCAGTTCCTGGGGCGCGTGTACTCCATCCCGTCCGGCTCGATGGAGCAGACCCTGCACGGCTGCCCCGGCTGCACGGGTGACCGTGTGCTGGTGGACAAGCTCGTCTACGACTTCTCGGACCCCGAACCCGGCGACGTGATCGTCTTCGAGGGTCCGGCCTCCTGGACCGAGAACGACGTCGCGACGCCAAGGTCCGGCAACGTCCTGGTCCGCGGCATCCAGTACGTCGGCTCCCTGATCGGCCTCGCCCCACCCGACGAGCGCGACTTCGTGAAGCGGGTCATCGCGGTCGGCGGCCAGACCGTCGAGTGCTGCGACGAGGAGTGGCGCGTCCTGGTCGACGGCGAACCCCTCGACGAGCCGTACGTCCACTGGCAGAACGGCGCCCCGGACGCCCGCCAGCGCTTCGACCCGGTCACGGTCCCGCAGGGCACGCTCTGGGTCATGGGCGACAACCGCAGCGACTCGTCCGACTCCCGCTTCCAGGGCGGCGGCGGGGTCCGCGGCGTGGTCCCGATCGACAAGGTGATCGGCAAGGCCCGCTACATCGTGCTGCCCCCGTCCCGCTGGCGCGGCGTTGGCGACCACAACCCGCAGGAGGCCGACGCGGCCGCGCTGGGCGCCCCGGCCTGGCAGCAGGGCGCACCGCTTGGCCTTGGTCTGCTCGTCGCGTGGCCGACTCTGTGGCTGGGACGCAAGATCCGCGAACGGCGCGGGTAGCCGGCACTTCCGTGCGCTCCGCAGCCCTCGCGCGGGCACCGGTACTCTGCCCTAGTGGTCGATGTCGCACGCTCCGGTAACAGCAGGGACAACGAGGACGAGGGGGACGGCCCGGCTGACCAGGACAAACCCGGCGACCCAGCCACGTCGGGCAGAAAAGCCAGTGGCAAGAAGAAGCCGCGCTCGTTCTGGAAGGAACTCCCGATCCTCATCGGGGTCGCGCTGCTGCTCACCCTGCTCATCCAGACGTTCCTCGCGCGGGTGTTCGTCATCCCGTCCGAGTCGATGGAGCAGACCCTGCACGGCTGCCCCGGCTGCTACGGCGACCGGGTGCTGGTCGACAAGCTCGTCTACACCTTCGGCGAGCCGGAGCCGGGCGAGGTCGTGGTGTTCGAGCGGCCGAACACGTGGAACCAGTCGGAGTTCACCGCAGAGCGCTCCAGCAACGGCTTCGTGGCATGGCTGCAGGACGTCGGCGCCGCGTTCGGCCTGGCGTCCCCCAACGAGGACGACGTGGTGAAGCGGATCGTCGCGGTCGGCGGCCAGACCGTCGAGTGCTGCGACGAGGAGAACCGGGTCCTCGTCGACGGCGAGCCGCTCGACGAGCCGTACATCTACTGGCTTCCCGGCAACAACACGCAGGAGTCGTTCCCGCCCATCAAGGTGCCGGCGGGCATGCTCTGGGTGCTCGGCGACAACCGCAACAACTCGTGTGACTCGCGCTGCCAGGGCGGTGGCGGCAAGAACGGTCTCGTGCCGGTGGACAATGTCATCGGCAAGGTGCGCTACATCGTGCTGCCCCCGTCGCGGTGGCGCGGCGTCGGCGACCACAACCCGCAGAGCGCCGCGACGAACAACGCGATGCCGTTCGTGCCGCTCGGTCTGGGTTTCGCTGCCGCGGTCCCGACCGTGTGGCTGGGCAAGCGGGTGCGCACGGCGATCCGATCCGGTGGAGTCAGCAAGTGACAGTGGCCCGACGGGGGCGTCCGGGGTGGCTGGAGTCCGGCCCGCCCCGGCCCGTGCTGAGGCGTGAGTCAGGGAACTGGGCACTGCAGTCCGCGCTGGACCGGCGCGGACTGGGGCCCGTGGCAGGGGTCGACGAGGCGGGCAGGGGAGCGTGTGCCGGCCCGCTGGTCGTGGCGTCGTGCGTCCTCCGACCGGGTGATTCTGCGCGTCTCGACGGCCTGACCGACTCGAAACTCCTGACCGCGGCGTCCCGCGAGCGGATGTACGAACAGGTCGTCCGCCGTGCCGTCGACTACGCGGTCGTGGTCATCCCGGTCGAGGAGGTCGACCTCAAGGGCGTTCACGTCAGCAACATCGAGGGCATGCGCAGGGCGATCGCCAGGCTGCGCACCCACCCCGGCTACGTGCTGGTGGACGGTTTCCGGGTGCCTGGCCTGACCGCGCCGTCGATGCCGGTCATCAAGGGTGACCAGGCCGTGGCCTGTGTGGCGGCGGCGTCGATCCTCGCGAAGGTCACCAGGGACCGGATGATGACCGAGCTGCACGAGGAGTTCCCCGAGTACGGCTTCGACGAGCACAAGGGCTACTGCACCGGCACCCACAGCGCCGCGCTGACCGTCCACGGGCCGAGCAGGGCCCACCGGTGGTCGTTCGTGAACGTGGCGTCGGCGGGCCTCGCGCACGGCCTGCGCGCGCCACACCCGGTGGCCTTGAGTGTGGCGGCGGCCGCCGTGGTCCAGAATGGTCAGATTGGGAGTCTGCCGGGCCAGCCGCCGACGTCCGTCGACCAGGAGGAGCGCGAGACCGCATGAGCGCGGAGGATCTCGAGAAGTACGAGACCGAGATGGAGCTGCAGCTCTACCGGGAGTACCGCGACATCGTCGGCCAGTTCTCGTACGTGGTGGAGACAGAACGGCGTTTCTACCTGGCCAATGGTGTCGACGTGCAGGTCAGGGACTCGGACGGCGAGGTGTATTTCGAGGTCAGGATGTCCGACGCCTGGGTGTGGGACATGTACCGGCCTGCCCGGTTCGTGAAGAACGTCCGGGTCATCACCTTCAAGGACGTCAACGTCGAGGAACTGGACAAGCCGGACCTGCGGCTCCCCGAAGAGGGCCCGTTCGGCTCCTAGCACAGAGCACCGACGAGAAGTCCGTGGAAGACCGCGGGAAGACCGGGTTGTCCACAGCCGGTCAGGTTGTCCACAGTTGATCTTCGAGCCGTGGCCGTGACCTTGCCCGCGGGGCATGGTCGTGGTCATGACGACTGAGGCGACACGTCCGAGGCCGGCGCACCTGCGTACCGGCGAACGCGGAGAGGCCCTGGCCGCCCGCTACCTGGAGGAACAGGGCCTGACGGTCCTGTCGAAGAACTGGCGCTGCCCAGAGGGCGAGCTGGACCTCGTCCTGACCGACGGCAAGACCCTGGTGGTCTGCGAGGTCAAGACCAGGACCACCGACAACTACGGCCCGCCCGCGGAAGCGGTGGACGACCGGAAGGCCGCCCGAATACGCAGGCTGACCCGTCGATGGCGCGCCGACCACGGCGTCCCGCACGTCCCGACGCGCTACGACATCCTGGCGATCCTGTGGCCGCCGGGCGAAACCCCGAAGGTCAGCCACCTGAGGGGCGTGTTCTGATGCCGCTGGCACGAGCCTTCTCAGTGGCCCTGTTCGGCGTTGACGGCGTGGTGGTCGAGATCGAGGCCGACATCGGCGGCGGCCGTCCGCGAACCCAGATAGTCGGCCTTCCGGACGCCTCCCTGAACGAGGCGAAGGAACGTGTCCGGGCCGCGGTCCGCAACAGCCAACGCAAGTGGCCGGACGAGCTCATCACCCTGGCCCTGTCCCCGGCGGCCCTCCCGAAGGGCGGTTCGAGCTACGACGTGGCCCTGGCCTGCGCGGTCCTGGTCGCCGCGGGTCTGGAACCGGGAGAGCGCCTGGAGAAGACGGTCCTGCTCGGCGAATTGGCGCTGGACGGCCGGGTCCGCACCGTCCGGGGCGTGCTGCCGGGTCTCCTGGCGGCACGAAAGGCAGGGCTGCGCCGGGCCATCGTCCCGGCCGCGGCGCTCGCGGAGGCGGCACTGGTCACCGACCTGGAGATCCTGGGCGCGGAACACCTGACGGAGATCCTCGACTGGCTGCGCGGCGAACCGGACACGCTGCGCGAAGCGGCCGCGCAGCCACCGCGGACACCGGCGGACGTCCCGGACCTGGCGGACGTGATCGGCCAGCCGGAGGCCCGCTGGGCGCTGGAGGTGGCGGCGGCGGGCGGCCACCACCTGCTGCTGACCGGTCCACCGGGCACCGGCAAGACGATGCTGGCACAACGGCTTCCCGGCCTGCTGCCTCCGCTGACGGACGACCAGGCACTGGAGGTCACGGCGATCCACTCGATAGCCGGTCTGCTGACCCCGGAGGCGCCGCTGGTGGTCACGCCCCCGTTCATCGCCCCGCACCACTCGAGCTCGGTCCCGGCGCTGGTGGGCGGCGGGGTGGGTCTGGCGAAACCGGGTGCGATCAGCGCCGCCCACAACGGCGTCCTGTTGCTGGACGAGGCATGCGAGTTCGTGGCGGACCGACTGGAAGCGCTGAGGACCGCGCTGGAGGAAGGAGAGGTGCGGCTCGCGAGGCGAGACGGCGTGGTCCGCTACCCGGCCCGCTTCCAACTGGTCATGGCGACGAACCCGTGCCCGTGCGCCCCACCCCGCGAGTTCGACTGCACCTGCACCCCGATCGCCAAACGCAGGTACCTGTCCAGGTTGTCGGGCCCACTCCTGGACCGGGTCGACCTGAGAGTCCGGATGCGCCCGATCACCGCGATGGCCAGGGCCGACCTGGCGCAACCGGAACCGACGGCGGCGGTGCGGGCCCGAGTCCTGAAGGCGAGGGAACGTGCGGTGGAGCGCTGGAAGAAACACGGTTGGCTGACCAACGCCCAGGCCCCGGGCCCGACGCTGCGCCGGGAGTTCACCCTGCCGAGAAAGGCAACGGCGATCCTCGACCGCGGCCTGGACATCGGCGCGGTGACCGCACGAGGCGCCGACCGCTGCCTGCGCGTCTCCTGGACCCTGGCGGACCTGGCCGACGAGGACCTCCCCACCTCGGACCACGTGGCGGCAGCCCTGGAATTCCGTGACCGAAGAGTCGCCTGACCACCAGCCACACCGCCACGAGGAACGGCCGGCTCGATCTCGCCGGGCGTCGCAACGCCCTTTGCCGAAAGCCAAGAAAGGACCCATTCCCGATGCGTACCCAGGACAACTGGCAGCCCGCACGCCTCACCGACGCTACGACCACGACGGCTGTCTGCCCGCGCATGTACTGGCGTTTGATGAACCCGTCCCTGCCGCCACCCGACACCCTCACCTGCCTCACCAGGGGACCCGGCTGCTGCGCCGCCTCGGCCACGGCGGACGTGCGGAGGGCGGCATGAGCGCACCGCCGGACGAGGAGGTCGTCCTTGCCCGCGCCTACCTCATGCGCGTCGCCGAGCCGCCCGCCTTCGCGCTCCACGCGTTCGTCGACGTCGTCGGCCCGGTCGAGGCGGCGGACCGGGTACGGCACGGCGACGTCCCCGAGGCCGTCCAGAGCGAGACCGAGGCCCGGCGCGACCTCGATCTGGCAGGCGAGGACCTCGGCAACGCGGAGAAGGCCGGCGCCCGGCTCGTCGTGCCGGAGGATCCCGACTGGCCAGCCTGGCAGCTCCTGTGCCTGGCCCCGCCCACCGACCGCGGCCTGCGCGGCGCGGGCCCGCCGCTCGGCCTGTGGGTGCGGGGCGCGGTTCCGGTGGCGAACGTGTTCGACCGGGCGGTCTCCGTCGTCGGGGCGCGCGCGGCCACCGGCTACGGCGAGCACGTCGCCGCCGAGCTGGGGTACGGCCTGGCCCGGGCAGGCATGACCGTCGTGTCCGGAGCGGCCTACGGGATCGACGGCGCCGCGCACCGGGGTGCCCTCAGCGCGGGCGGCCCGACCGTCGCCGTGCTCGCGTGTGGCGTCGACATCGCCTACCCGGCCGGGCACAGCGGCCTCCTCGACGGCATCGCCGCGGCCGGGCTCGTCGTCAGCGAGTACCCGCCCGGCACCACCCCGGCGCGGCACCGCTTCCTCGTCCGGAACCGGCTGATCGCCGCGTTGTCGTCCGCGACGGTGGTCGTCGAGGCCGGTATCCGCAGCGGCGCCCGCAACACCGCGACCACCGCGGGGGCGCTGGGCAAGGTCGTGCTGGCGGTGCCGGGACCGATCACGTCGGCGATGTCCGTCGGCTGCCACGACCTGCTGCGGACCGGTGGTGCCATGGTCGCGGGGTCCGTGCCGGAGATCATCGAGGCCGTCGGGCCGGTCGGCGAGAACCTCGACCCGGCCCGCCGGGACCGCAGGCGTGCCACCGACGGGCTCGGCGAGCAGGCACTACGCGTCCACGACGCGCTGCTCAGGGAGGAGAGCAGGGACGCAGAGCAACTCGCGGTGGAGTCCGGGGTGCCGCCGGCCAGGGTCCGCGCGCTGCTGTCGGAACTGGAGTTCACCGGCCATGCCACCCGGCACGACGACGGCTGGCGGCAGCAGAAGGGAGGTGACCGGCACGCCTGAACGTGCGTGGCGGTACTTGACCGGGCAGACGTGATGGCGGAGCGTGAAATGGGTGTCAGAGTCACGCGCGAGAGTCGATCTGCACCGGATCCGGGACGAGCTGCCCCAGGATGTCGGTGAGGTCGTCGCGGCCTACGAACGGCACCTCGGCCTCGAGCGCGGCCTGTCGGCGCACACCGTCCGGGCCTACCTCACGGACGTGGTGTCCCTGCTCGGGTTCCTGCACGGCCTGCCGGCGGTCGGCGGTACCCGCAGCATCGACCGGAGCCGGGGCAAGGGCGTCGCGGCGCTGGACCTGAGGGCACTGCGTGCGTGGCTCGCGGCGCAGCGGACCGCGGGGGTGAGCCGCACGACGATGGCGCGGCGGTCGGCCAGCGCGCGGACGTTCACCGCGTGGGCGCACCGGCGCGGGCACCTGGCCACCGATCCCGGCGCCCGGCTCGCGTCACCGAGGCCGCACCGCAAGCTGCCGTCGGTGCTGCGACAGGACCAGGCGGGCGAGGTGCTGGCGGCGTCGAAGACGGGCGCCGCCGAGCTGGATGCGGTAGCTCTCCGTGATCACGCTCTCCTGGAGCTCCTGTACGCGACGGGCATCCGGGTGTCCGAGCTGTGCGGCCTGGACGTCGACGATGTCGATCTCGAAAAGCGCCTGGTCGTGGTGTTCGGCAAGGGCGGCAAGGAGCGCACCGTGCCGTTCGGCGAGCCCGCGCTCCGCGCCGTCACCGAGTGGCTGAGCCATGGCAGGCATGCTCTCGCGAGGCCCAAGTCGCCGCCCGCGTTGTTACTGGGTGTACGCGGCGGCCGGTTCCAACCGGCCAGCGTTCGACGTATCGTGCACGAGGCGTTGGACGCAATTCCGGGTGTTCCCGTCATGGGACCGCATGGTCTGCGTCACTCTGCTGCGACACATTTGCTCGAAGGTGGTGCTGATCTTCGTAGCGTCCAGGAGCTACTTGGTCACGCTACGCTCGCAACAACGCAGCTTTACACCCATGTGACCGTCGAACGGCTGAAGGCAATCCATGACCGAACGCACCCCCGTTCCCGATGAGCCAGGGGAAGGTTCGCGAGCGTCGGCTGCGCCCAGCACCAGGGCGCGGGTCGACAGCGCCCGGCACAGCGGTGCCCGCACCGCTGTCGCACTCGACCCACATCCCCCGGCTCCCCGCGAACAAAGCGACGGTCAGCCGACGAACACGCAGCGTGACGACACCCGCCGAACCAACGGCGCCCGCTCCCACCACCCACGAACGAACGGCACCGCAAAGCCCGCCCCGCCGAACGGCAACCACCCCCGCGCCGGGCAGGACGGCACGACCACCAACGGCCGACCCGCACCCACCGGCAGGGACGAGACGGAAGCACGCCACACCGACCGGCCCTCGGCCGCGGCCAACACGCCCAACGGTGCTCCCGGCACACCCTGCGGCACGGCCGCGACCGACCAGCCCGCCGCCAGCGGCGAGCGGGCGGCACGTTCTGGCGGTGGGTCCGCTGTGGGGCACGAGGCATTCGACGGGGAGGTGGCCGCGAACGGTACGACTGCCTCATGGGGGGTTGCTGGGGCGGACGGTGACGGGATTTCCGCTGGTGGGCGTGTCTCCGGTAACGACGGCGCGGGTGCGGCCGCTGCGCGTGGCGGTACGGTCGTCGGTGAGGGGCGTCAGGGGGCTGACGAGCGCGCCGTCGTCGAGGGCGGATTCGGCGGTGCGCGGGTCTCCGGGGGAGGCGCTGGTGCCGACGATGTGGGGGGTGCCGTGGTGAACGGTGCCGCTGGGCAGGACGTGACTGTGGCCAACGGGCACTCGATGCCCTTCGGCTTCGGGGAGACCGCCGGGGTCCTGCCTGGTGACCAGCGGACCTTCGACGACGTCGAGGCGGGCATCGTCGCACTGTGGCGGCAGTTCGGGGAGCAGCGGGAGCAGCCGCTGCGGGACCGGCTCGTGTTGCACTACGCGCCGCTCGTGAAGTACGTCGCCGGGCGGGTCGGGACCGGGCTGCCCGCGCACGTCGAGGTGGCCGACCTGATCCAGTCCGGGATCTTCGGGCTGGTCGACGCCATCGAGAAGTTCGAGCCGGAGCGTGGGCTGAAGTTCGAGACGTACGCGATGCAGCGGATCCGCGGCGCGATCCTCGACGACCTGCGCGCGCAGGACTGGGTGCCCCGCTCGGTGCGTGGCCGCGCCCGCGAGGTGGAGCGCGCGCTCGAGCGGCTCGGGGCGCAGCTGCGCCGCACGCCCACCGACGCCGAGCTGGCCGAGGAGCTGGGGCTCTCCGTGCACGAGCTGCGGGACGTCTACGCCCAGCTGCAGCTGACCAGCGTCGTCGCGCTCGACGAGCTCGCCGCCGCAGGGCGTGGGACCACGCCGCTCGCCGACATCCTCGAGGACCAGGAGGCCCTCGATCCCGTCGCGCTGCTGGTCGACCAGGACAACCGGCGGCAGCTCGCGCAGGCCATCGCGCACCTCGCGGAGCGGGACCGGGTCGTCGTCACCCTGTACTACTTCGAGAACCTCACTCTCGCGGAGATCGGCCGGGTCCTCGGGGTCACCGAGTCCCGGGTCTGCCAGCTCCACACCCGCGCCGTGCTGCGGTTGCGGGCGAAGCTGCTGGAGAAGACCGAGGTCTAGACGATTGATTCCGTGAAGATCATGTGAAGTGGCTTGGCGTATGGCCCCCGTGATCAGGCACGACCCCCACACCCCTGCGGTCGCCCGACGGGGCTGGGCCGATGCCGTAGACGCGCTCACTGCACAACGAGTGCCGTGAATGGGCCGTTCAGGGCGCCCAGCGCCCTGAACGCGCCTTTCAGGGCACTGCCACGCCGTCAACGCGCCTTACAGCACCAAACCCGAAACCAGGCAACCCACCCGACCGAAAACCGAGCCGATCCGACACGACCGGCACACGACCACCGACCGCCCGACTTGACCTGGCGCGGCACGTTCACGGCCGTGGCGCCAGACCTTCCCACGGCAGTAATCGCACCCGGCCCGCCGACAGCAGTCCGAGCGGGTCGAGGTACTCCGTGCCGCGGCGAGCGCCCCAGTGCAGGCAGACCGCCTCCGCGCACCCCGGATGGCCGGGCACCAACCGGCCGACGACCGTGCCGCGCGCGACCCGCTGACCCGTGACCACCCGAGCCGTGACCGGCTCGTACGTGGTGCGCAGACCGTCGCCGTGGTCGATCGACACCACGCCCCGGTCCGCGACCGGACCGGCGTGCACCACCACGCCCTCGCCCGCCGCGGACACCGGGGCGCCGGGTTGTCCGCCCAGGTCGGCGCCGCGGTGACCGGGGCCGTACGGGGTGGCGGGCGCGACGAACGGCCGGATCACCGGGTGCGGCGGCGCCAGTGGCCAGCCGTACTGCCGGGCCTGCGCCGGCGGTGCGGCGCCCGCCGTCGCCGAGGCGGCCACGGGGACCGTGAGGGCGGTGGTGAGGAGGGCGAGGAGGAGCAGGAGGGTGGGCATGGGGTCAACGATGCACCGGGGGACCGACGGGGAGGGGGTGGTGGGGCGCTGGCTGTGGACAACTGGTCGGGCTGTGGACAACTGCCCGCAAACGGCCGACCGGTGTCGGCCCCGGTCGGGTGGAGCGCGTACACTTCTTTCGCGCCCCGTGGCAACGCGGGTCGACTTCGCGTGCCAGTGCGCCTGCCTCGCGGCAGGCGGCATCCGGCGGTCCCGAGACGACGTAGGAGCACAGTCGAGGGTCCGGCTGCCGGCACCGGCACCAGGGCGGGAGGCAAACGCCGTCCCGCGGCAACCGACATCGCGCCGGCACGACACCCCGACGCGCAAGAGAAGAAGAAGGTGCGAACCAGGCCATGGCCGTCGTCACCATGAAGCAGCTGCTCGATTCCGGCGTGCACTTCGGGCACCAGACCCGCCGCTGGAACCCGAAGATGAAGCGCTACATCTTCACCGAGCGCAACGGCATCTACATCATCGACCTGCAGCAGACGCTGTCCTACATCGACCGCGCCTACGAGTTCATCAAGGAGACCGTCGCGCACGGCGGGACGATCCTGTTCGTCGGCACGAAGAAGCAGGCGCAGGAAGCGATCGCGAACGAGGCGCTCCGCGTGGGCATGCCCTTCGTGAACCAGCGCTGGCTGGGCGGCATGCTCACCAACTTCCAGACCGTGCACAAGCGCCTCCAGCGCCTCAAGGAGCTGGAGACGATGGAGCAGACCGGTGGCTTCCAGGGTCGCACCAAGAAAGAGATCCTGATGCTGACCCGCGAGAAGGACAAGCTGGAGCGGACCCTCGGCGGTATCCGCGACATGGCCAAGGTGCCCAGCGCGGTGTGGATCGTCGACACCAAGAAGGAGCACATCGCGGTCGGTGAGGCGCGCAAGCTGCACATCCCCGTCGTCGCGATCCTCGACACCAACTGCGACCCCGACGAGGTCGACTACCCGATTCCGGGCAACGACGACGCGATCCGCTCCGCCGCGCTGCTGACCAAGGTCGTCGCCGAGGCCGCGGCCGCTGGTCTCATGGCCCGCTCGGGTGTGCGCAACGGTGTGCCGGACGGCGAGGACAAGCCGCAGCCGGGCGTTTCGGACGAGCCGCTGCCGGAGTGGGAGCAGGAGCTCCTCGTCGGCCAGGCCGCTCCGGCGGGTGGCGGCGACGCCGCGCCCGCGGCGGCGGAGAAGCCTGCTGACTCCGAGTAAGCGACCTACCCGAAAGAAGGATGGACAGAGCCACAATGGCTAACTACACCACGGCTGACCTCAAGCGGCTCCGTGAGCTCACCGGCGCGGGCATGATGGCCTGCAAGAAGGCCCTCGACGAGTCCGACGGCGACTTCGACAAGGCTGTCGAGCTCCTGCGCATCAAGGGTGCGAAGGACGTCGGCAAGCGTGCCGAGCGCACCACCGCCAACGGCCTGGTCGCAGCCGACGGCGGCGTGATGATCGAGCTGAACTGCGAGACGGACTTCGTCGCGAAGAACGCCGACTTCACCGGCCTCGCCGACAGCATCGTGAACGTCGCCAAGGCCACCAAGCCCGCCGACCTGGACACGCTGCTCAAGGCGGACCTCGACGGCAAGACCGTCGCCGACGCCGTGCAGGAGCTGTCCGCCAAGATCGGCGAGAAGCTGGAGCTGCGCAGGCTCGCGGTGTTCGACGGCTCCGTCACGACGTACCTGCACCGCCGGGACCCCGACCTGCCGCCGACCGTCGGCGTCGTGGTCGAGTACACCGGTGACGACACGGAGGCCGCCCGCGGCGCCGCCATGCAGGTCGCCGCGATGAAGCCGCGCTACGTCACCAGGGACGAGATCCCCGAGGACGTCGTGGCCAACGAGCGGCGCATCGCCGAGGAGACCGCCCGTGAGGAGGGCAAGCCGGAGGCCGCCCTCCCCAAGATCACGGAGGGTCGCGTCAACGGCTTCTACAAGGACGTCGTGCTCACCGAGCAGTCCTCGGTGCAGGACTCCAAGAAGACCGTGAAGGCGCTCCTCGACGCGGCGGGCGTGACGGTCACCCGGTTCGCCCGCTTCGAGATCGGCCAGTCCTGATCCCGGGAGCCTGGACCCCAGGCGGTGCCCCGCCCTCGACGAATCACTGAGGGCGGGGCACTCGCCTGTAGAAAGACCCACCACTGAGGGGAGACCCATGGAACTGTCGCGACACGGTTTCCGCAGAGTGCTGCTCAAGCTGGGCGGCGAGATGTTCGGCGGCGGTGAGGTCGGTGTCGACCCCGATGTGGTGGCGACGGTGGCCAAGCAGATCGCCGAGGTCGTGCGCGACGGCGTCCAGGTCTCCGTGGTGATCGGCGGCGGCAACTTCTTCCGCGGCGCGGAACTGTCGCAGCGCGGCATGGACCGCGACCGCGCCGACTACATGGCGATGCTGGGCACCGTCATGAACTGCCTCGCCCTGCAGGACTTCCTGGAGAAGCTCGGCATCGACACCCGCGTGCAGACCGCCATCACGATGGGCCAGGTCGCAGAGCCCTACATCCCGCGCCGCGCCGAGCGGCACCTGGAGAAGGGCCGCGTGGTGATCTTCGCGGGCGGTGTCGGCATGCCGTACTTCTCCACCGACACCGCGGCCGCGCAGCGCGCGCTGGAGATCGGCTGCGAGGTCGTGCTGATGGCCAAGTCGGTCGACGGCGTCTACACCGCTGACCCCAAGACCGACCCCGACGCCAAGATGTACGAGCACATCACCCACCGCGAGGTACTCGAACAGGGACTCGCGGTCGCGGACGCCACCGCGTTCAGCCTGTGCATGGACAACAACATGCCGATCATCGTGTTCAATCTGCTCACCGAGGGGAACATCGCCCGCGCGGTGCGTGGTGAGAGGATCGGCACTGTGGTCAGCACTCCCTGATCGACACCGGTGGAAGACAGGGACTCTGAGAAACAGGAGCAGGCTTTGATCGACGAAACACTCTTCGACGCCGAGGAGAAGATGGAGAGGGCGGTGTCGCACGCGAAGGAGGAGCTCGCCTCCGTGCGCACGGGCCGCGCCAGCTCCGGGATGTTCTCCCGGATCGTCGTCGACTACTACGGTTCGCCGACGCCGCTGAACCAGCTCGCGGGTGTGAACGTGCCAGAAGCGCGGATGGCGGTGATCAAGCCCTACGACGCCAGCCAGCTCGCCGCCATCGAGAAGGCGATCCGCGACTCGGACCTCGGGGTCAACCCGAGCAACGACGGTGCGCTCATCCGTGTGGTCATCCCTCAGCTGACCGAGGAGCGCCGCAGGGAAATGGTGAAGGTGGCGAAGGCCAAGGGCGAGGACGCCAAGGTCGCCATCCGCAACGTCCGCCGCAAGGCCAACGAGGAGCTCCACCGCATCGCCAAGGACGGCGAGGCAGGCGAGGACGACGTGAACCGCGCCGAGAAGGAGCTGCAGAACCTCACCGACAAGTACGTCGCCCAGGTCGACGAGCTCGTGAAGCACAAGGAAACGGAACTGCTCGAAGTCTGAGCCCCGGTATCGACATGATCAGCGCACCCACCGGGTCAGGACCCGCCGAGGAGAACCGTGTGACGACCGGCGACGTGGCCGAGCCGGCGCCAGCCCCGAAGGCCGGGCGCAACCTGCCCGCCGCGATCGCCGTCGGGGTGCTGCTCGGCGCCACGGTCCTGGTGTCGCTCCTGACCGTGCGGCAGATCTTCGTCGGGATCGTCGCGGTCGCGGTCGCGGTCGGCACCTACGAGCTGGCGGGTGCGCTGAAACGCGGCGCCGACCTCCGCGTCACGCTGTGGCCGGTGCTCATCGGCGGCCAGGCGATGGTCTGGCTGTCGTGGCCGTTCGGCCGCGAGGGGTTGCTGGCGGCGTTCGTCGTGACGATCCTCGCCTGCCTGGTGTGGCGGTTCCGCGGCGGCGCGGAGAACTACCTGCGGGACGTGAGCTCGTCGATCCTGACCGCCGCGTACGTGCCGCTGTTCGCGTCGTTCGCGGCGATGCTGGTGGTCGCCGAGGACGGCGTCGCGCGGGTGCTGTGCTTCCTGATCGTGGTGGTGTGCAACGACGTCGGCGGCTACACGACCGGCGCGAAGCTCGGCAGGCACCCGATGGCGCCGACGATCAGCCCGAAGAAGTCCTGGGAGGGCTTCATCGGCTCGATGGTCTTCGGCGTCGTCGCGGGAACGCTCGCCGTCACCTTCACGCTGGACGGCCAGTGGTGGCAGGGCGCGTTGTTCGGCGCCGCGATCGTGTGCACCGCGACCGTTGGCGACCTGGTGGAGTCGCTGATCAAGCGGGACCTGGGCATCAAGGACATGGGCACGCTGCTGCCCGGCCACGGCGGGCTGATGGACCGGCTCGACTCGCTGCTGCCGTCCGCGGTGGTGTCCTGGTTGCTGTTGAGCCTGTTCATCACCGGCTGACGTGGTATTGCTGGACGGTGTGGGACTGGTGTCGCGCGCTCGTGAGCGCCTTGCCGCGGTGCGCCGCGGTGTCGAGACGTTGCCTAGCCCGAACATCTGGCACTGGCCGGACGTCTACGAGGTCGAGAACCGGGCACAGGACGTGCACGACGACCTCTGGCGCGTCCTGGGGTCGGTGGCCGACTGGGCGGGCCGCGACGTGCTGGACATCGGCTGCGGGTCCGGTTTCCACCTGCCGAGGTTCGCGGCGACCGCGCGGCACGTCACCGGGGTGGAGCCGCACGAGCCGCTGGTCGGGCTCGCGAAGGACCGGGTGACCATGCTGCCGACGGTCGAGGTGCTGACCGGGTCGGCGCAGCGGCTGCCGCTTCCGGACGCGAGTGTGGACGTGGCGCACGCGCGGACCGCGTACTTCTTCGGTCCTGGCTGTGAGCAGGGGCTCGCCGAGGCGGAGCGGGTGCTCCGCCCCGGCGGTGTGCTGGTGATCGTGGACCTCGATGTGCGGCACCGGCCCTACGGCGACTGGATGCGCGCCGACCTGCCGGACTACGACCCGGTCGAGGTCGACCGGTTCTTCGAGCGGATGGGGTTCGATCGCCGGTCCGTCGAGACGCGGTGGCGTTTCGCGGACCGGGCGAGCCTGGAGTCCGTGCTGCGGATCGAGTTCTCGGCACGCGTGGCGGAGCGGGCGGCCCGGGACGTGCCAGGGCTCGAGTTCCCGGTCGGCTACCGGGTGCTGACCAGGCAGAAGCCGACCGGATTGCTGATCACCCAGTCCACCGCACCCCGTACCTGAGGGCGCGTCCCAGCGCCGGTGCGCGATCGCGGGCGGTCGGTGGCTGAGCGCCGTCACGTTCCCCGAGGCGGCGACGAGACTCAGTCCTCGTCGGACTCGTCCTCGTCCGTCGACGGGGCCTCGCCCAGGATCGCGTACAGCTCGCGTCGCGCGGTGTTGAGCACCTCGGCGGCCCGCTTCTTCTGCTCGTCGTTCGCGGCCTGCACGACCTGCATCGTCGCGCCCATGAGCTGGCCGATCGCGTCGCGCAGGTTGACGTCCCTGGGGTCCGCGTCGCGTGCGATCTCCTCCCACGGCGGGGTCTCGATCGCCTCCGCGGCCGTGCGGCCCTCCTCGGTGAGCGCGTACAGGCGACGGGAGCCCTGGCCCTCGTCGTTGATCAGGCCCTCGTCGGCGAGGAGCTGGAGCGTCGGGTAGACCGAGCCGGGGCTCGGCCGCCACAGGTCCGCGCTGCGCTCCTTGATCTCCTGGATCATCTCGTAGCCGTGCATGGACCGTTCGAGGAGCAGCGCGAGGATCGCCGTGCGGATGTCGCCGCGACGGGAGCGCCTGCCCCTGCCGTGCCGCTCAGGGCCCCTGCCGCGCCGCCTGCCCCGCTCCTGGCCGAAGCCGGGGAAACCCGGGAAGCCACTGGGGAAGCCGGGGCCGAACGGACCACCGGGGCCTGGCGGGCCGGGTGGGAACGGGGGGAAGGGCACACCCCCGCGTGCCTCGGCGTGGAAGTGGGTGCGCGGGTCGCCGAAGACGCCCGGGTCACCTCTGAAGTGGTGTTCGTGTCGCATGATCAAGTTCCTCCTGTGGATGTATCGCGTGGTATCGCGATAGGTTTACGATATATCGGAAAGTATCGCGATGCAACGTTCGAACGGAAACAGGCCGCTGACCAGGGCAGCTCCCCGGCCATGGGACACTGGAGTGGTTATGACCGCATTGCCTCTGGTCTTCGACGCTCCCAAGCGCGGCCTGCCTCCCCGTCATCTCGCCGACCTCTCCACCGAGGAGCGGCGTGCCGCCGTGTCCGAGCTGGGGGAGAAGCCGTTTCGCGCGAACCAGCTGTCGAACCACTACTTCGGTCGCCTGACCGCCGACCCGGCCGCGATGACCGACATCCCCGCGGCGTCCCGCACCCAGCTCGCCGACGCCCTGCTGCCGCCGCTGCTGTCCGTCGTCAAGCATGTGAGCTGCGACGACGACACCACCCGCAAGACGCTGTGGCGCGCACACGACGGCACGCTGGTCGAGAGCGTCCTCATGCGGTACCCGGACCGCACCACGCTGTGCGTGTCGAGCCAGGCCGGCTGCGGCATGGCGTGCCCGTTCTGCGCCACCGGCCAGGGCGGCCTGATGCGCAACCTGTCGACGGCGGAGATCGTCGACCAGGTCCGCGCCGCGGCCGCCGCCATGCGTGACGGTGAGCTGGGCGAGCCGGGGCGGCTGTCGAACATCGTGTTCATGGGCATGGGCGAGCCGCTCGCCAACTACAAGCGGGTCGTGGCCGCCGTCCGCCGGATCACCGAGCCGGCGCCGTCGGGACTCGGCATCTCGCAGCGCTCGGTGACCGTGTCGACGGTCGGCCTCGCGCCCGCGATCCGCAAGCTCGCTGACGAGAAGATGCAGGTGCGGCTGGCGGTGTCGCTGCACACCCCCGACGACGAGCTGCGGGACACGCTGGTGCCGGTGAACACCAGGTGGTCGGTGGACGAGGTCCTCGAGGCTGCGCGGTACTACGCGGACACGTCCGGGCGCCGGGTGTCGATCGAGTACGCGCTGATCCGGGACGTGAACGACCAGCCGTGGCGAGCGGACCTGCTGGCGAAGCGTCTGCGGAAGCACCTGTCACAGCTGGTGCACGTGAACGTGATTCCGCTGAACCCGACGCCGGGGTCGAAGTGGGACGCGTCGCCCAAGGCCGTGGAGCGCGAGTTCGTGCGCCGGGTCAACGAGGGTGGCGTCGCCTGCACCGTGCGCGACACCCGCGGCCAGGAGATCGCGGCCGCCTGCGGCCAGCTCGCCGCGGAGGGGTAGCCGCCGGACGAATGACGGCATTGACCCGGAAAGCCCGGCGTGGTGCCACGTAACTAGTTACAGTAACTAGTTACAGAAACCAGTTGCATGGCGGGGGTGGTCATGGCCGGTCACGTGGTCGTCATCGGTGCGGGGGTGTACGGGGCTGCCGTGAGCGCCGCACTGCGGCGGCGGGGTGCCCGGGCCACCGTCGTCGACTCGGGAGCGCCCGGCGACGGCACGTCCGGGGTGACGTTCTCCTGGCTCAACTCCTGCGGCAAGGAACCGCGGGCCTACCACGACCTCAACGTCGCGGGGATGGTCGCGCACCGGGAGTTGGCCGAGAAGCTGTCGGGTGACTGGTACCACGAGGGCGGCAACCTGGAGTGGGCCGCCAAGGAGACCGACCGTGTGCGGCTGCGGGACAAGGTGCGGCGCGTGCTCGGTTACGGCTACGAGGCGCGCTGGCTCGTCAGGGCCGAAGCGCTGCGCCTCGAACCGGACCTCGACCCCACGGCCCTGCCCGATGACGAGATCGCCTTCTTCCCGAGGGAGGGCTGGCTCGAACCGGTCCGCATGATCGGCTTCCTGCTGGCGGGGGCGGAGGTGGTGCGCAACGACGCGGTCGTCGGCATCGACGTCGGCGGTGAGCGGGTTCGCGGGGTGCGGCTCGCGTCGGGGCGTCGGCTGGCCGCGGACGCCGTGGTGAACTGCGCCGGTCCGCGGGCCGCGGAGGTCGCGGCACTGGCCGGGCTGACACTGCCCATGCGCAACACACAGGGCAGGCTCGTCTACACGTCTCCGGTCGCGGTGGCCGTCTCGCGGGTGATCCACGCGCCGCGTGTCCACGTGCGGCCCGACGGTGCCGGGCGGTTGCTGCTCCACGGCCACGACGAGGCCGCCGCCGACTCGGTGTTCGCCGCGGCCTGCGAGCTCTACCCGGGGATCCGGGCCGGGGCGGTGGAAAGTGTCCGGGTGGGGGAGCGGCCGGTCCCCGGCGACGGGCGGCCGGTCCTGGGGCGGGTGGCGGCGCTGCCCGGCTTCCACTTCGCGGTGTCGCACAGCGCCGCGACGTTGTGCGTGCACGCCGGTGACCTGGTCGCCGCCGAGGTCATGGGCGCGGACGTGGCCGACGCGCTGGCCCCGTTCCGGTTCGAGAGGTTCCGATGACCACCACGGTGCTGCACGGTGGCGACCTCGTCGACCGGTGCGGAGTCGATGTCGTCGTGTCAGGCGGGGCGATCCGCGAGATCGTGCCGACCCGCCCTGCCGGGGACTACGCCGCGGCCGACCTCGTCGACGCGGCGGACGGGCTGGTCGTCCCCGGCCTGATCAACAACCACACGCACGGCACCGCGTTCGGTCCGCTCTTCCCCAGCGGGCACGAAGGCCTTCCGCACGAGCAGGTACTGGCCAACCTCGACCGGCACCTGCTCGAAGGCACGACGACGGTCCTGTGCGTGGACGGTTTCGTCACCGAGGAGGCACTCGCGCGCACCGGCGAGGCGCACCCGGTCAACGTGCGGCTCGCGTCCTGCAACACACCCGCGTGCCTCGCGGCGGCGACGATCGCCGACGGCGGCGGGCTCACCGACGAGAACCGGGCGTTCACCGCGCACCGGGCGGTCCGGGCGGGTGCGGTCGCGCTGGGGGAGATCGGCGCGGGGCACACGCTCGGCGGCGGTGGCGCGAGCTACCTGTACATCCCCGCCGAGGTGGCGCGGCGGACCGGGGTGACGATCACGCCCCGGCAGTCGAACGCGCTCAAGGTCGCGGTGCTCGGCAGGCACATCTCGCCGTCGGCCTTCGACCGGGACGCCGTCGAGGAGGCGTTGGCGGCGGCGGGACTGGCCGGGAAGCTGTCGGTCGAGGACACCCGCGGGATCGTCTCGGACGTCATCCTCCCCGCGTTCGACATCGCGTTGTCCGGGCTCGCGGAGGCCGCGGAGCAGGCGCGCGCCGCGGGGGTGCCGGTGCTGGTGCACAACGCGGCCGCGTCGATGACGCAGGTCGCCGGTATCGCCAGGACCGATGTGCGGCTGATCGCCGGGCACTCCAACCATTCCAGCTTCGAGCCGAGGGAAGCGCTGGAGCACGCGGAACAGCTCAAGGAACTCGGCGCCGTCGTCGATGTGTCCACTTTGGACACGTTCGGGGCGCGGCGGCTCACCACCGGTCCGGAGCTGCTGTACGCGATGTTCGAGGCGGGGCTGGTCGACACGATCTCCACCGACTACGCGGGCGGGCACCACGACCCGATCCTGCTGGCGATCGACGAGGCCACCAGGGCCGGGGTGGTCACCCTTCCCGCCGCGATCGCGATGGCCACCGCGAACGTCGCGGACGCCATCCCCGGCATCGCACCGGGCCGGGGCCGTATCGTGCCGGGCGCGGTCGCCGACCTCGTCGTGACCGACCCGGCGCGGCTGGACCGGGTCGGGGTCGTCATGATCGGTGGCGAGGTGGTGGTCCGCGACGGCCGACGCGTCTGAGGGGGACATGGGCAAGCGAACAACGATCGGCGACGTCGCCAGCGCTGCCGGTGTGTCCGTGGCTACGGTGTCTCGGGTCCTCAACGGCGGTGCCGTGAGGGAGGACACCGCGGCGCGGGTGCTGGCGGCGGTCACCTCCCTCGAGTACACGCCGAACGCGCTGACGAGGAGCATCTTCTCGGGGCGCTCCACCACGATCGGCGTCGTGATCCGCGACCTGAGCAGCCCGTTCTACCTCGACCTGATGCGCGGCATCGACGAGGTGGCGAGCGCGAACGACAGCCTCGTCATGTTCGCCAACTCCTACCGCCTGCCCGACCGCGAGGTCGCGCACGTGCGCACGATGGACGAACAGCGGGTGCGCGGGCTGATCGTCACCACCGGCGAGCCCGCCGACAGCCGCACCCGCGGCATGACCGCCAACGGCACCCCGTGCGTGGTCGTGGCGCGCACGGTCGCAGACCCGCCGCCCGGACTGCACTCGGTCAGCCTCGACAACGTCGCGGCAGGCAGACTGATGGCTGGGCACCTGGCCGCGTGCGGCCGGTCGGCGGTGGGCGTTGTGCGTTCCGGGCAGCGTCAGTCGCAGGTCGAGCGCACCGCGGGGCTGGGTGCCGGTCTCGTCGACGCCGGCCTGCCGTCGCCCGCGGTGGTCGAGGCGGCGACGGAGGAGGAGGTCCCGACGGCCGTCGCCGGGTTGCTCGAAGGGCGGCCGGACGCCGTGGTGTGCATGACCGGCAGGCTGACGGTCGCGACGTACCAGGCGCTGACCGCGGCGGGCCGCGCGGTGCCCGAGGACGTCGCGTTCCTGACGATGGACGAGTTCACGTGGGCGGCCGCGCTGGGGATCACGGTGGTGGCGCAGCCGTCGTACGACATGGGCAGGCAGGCGGCGTCGCTGGTGGTGGAGGCGCCCGCCGAGCCGGTGCGCAGGGTGTTCGCACCGACACTGGTGGCCCGCCGGTCCTGCGGTGAGTGAGTGCTCAGCCGGCCGGTGTCGAGGGGATCGCCGTCCGCCGGTGCAGGCCGACGATGAGCCAGCCGAGCCCGCAGAGCGTGACGACCGCCCCGCCCGCCACCCAGAGGAGCCACGGCCGGGCGCTGCTGTCCAGCAGCGTGCCGTTGACCCCGACGACACGGCCCTCGACGGCGGTCAGTGGCACCGCGCCGTGACCGTCGTGCTCGACGAACATGCGGGAGTCGACGGCGTCGTCCCGCGCGTCGCCCGCGAGGAAGACGGTGTCGGCAGGCACGGTCACGGTGAAGTCGTTGGGCGGGGTCCCGTTCGCGGAAGCCTCGACGACCGGTTCGCCGTCGACGGTCAGCCTGCCATCCCGGTACTCGAGCCGGTCGCCGCCGACGCCCATGACGCGCAGCACGCGTGGTCCCGGCTCCTGGCCAGGCAGCGCGGCCCCGTCGATGACGACCAGGTCCCCCCGGCGCGGTGTGACCCCGCTTTCGACGGCGACCAGGTCGCCGTCCTCCAGCGTCGGCGCCATGGCGGACCCGCCCACCTCGACCTCGGTGTAGCTGGGGCGGGCCAGCACGACGGCCCCCAGCACGATGGCCAGTCCGGTCAGCATGAGCGCCGCCGCGACCACGATCCTTGTCACTGCAAGGACGGTAGTGGTGCGCCCTTAAAGTTCACTAACACGATACTCATCTGGCCGGAAGCTGCCGTTGCCGTCGATGAACACGTCATCCCCCGCTCGGCCGAAACCGCTCCGTCCGGATGGTCGCTACCCCGCGCGCCGACCGTCACCACGGCTGTCCCCGGTCCTCGGGGATCGAGCAGAAACGCTCCGCGTATACCTTCATGCCCGGTAGACGCCTGACGGCTGGAGACGTCGATGGAGATCTGGGTCAACCCCGCCTGTTCGAAGTGCCGGTCCGCGCTGTCCGTGCTGGACGGGGCGGGCGCCGACTACACCGTGCGCCGCTACCTGGAGGACCCGCCGTCCGCCGCCGAGATCGAGGCGGTGCTGGAGCGCCTCGGGATGGAGCCGTGGGACCTCGCACGCATGACCGAGCCCGTCGCCAAGGAGCTGGGCCTCAGGTCGTGGCCGCGCACGCCGGCCGACCGCGCGCGGTGGATCACGACGCTGTCGGAGCACCCGAAGCTGATCCAGCGGCCGATCATCACCGCCGACGACGGCACCACCGTGGTGGGGCGCACCGAGGAGACAGTGCGCTCGGTGCTGCCCTGACGGGCATGATGGGCGGGTGCGCGCCGCGGAGGGCGGGGGTTACCCCAAGGGCCGGATCCGCCGTGAGGACATCCTCACGGCGGCCGTGGCCGTGTACGGGGAGGCCGGGTACCACGGCTCGTCGCTGCGGGAGGTGGCCAAGCGGGCCGGGATCACGCACGCGGGTCTGCTGTACTACTTCCCCACCAAGGAGGCCCTGCTCGCGGCCGTCCTGGAGCGGCGCGACGCGGAGGACTCGGAACGGGAGCAGCTGGACGCGCCCCCCGGCCGGGAGGTGCTGGCCCATTTCGTCGCGCTCGCCGAGCACAACGTCACCCACCCCGGCATCGTCGACCTCTACTCACGGCTCGCGGCAGAGGCCGTCGCGCCCGACCACCCGGCGCACGACTACTTCGTGCGGCACTACCGGCTCGCCCGCGAGTCCACGTCCGAGTCGTTCCGGGTGCTCGCCGAGCAGGGCGAACTCCGCGACGGCGTCGACCCCGCCGCCGCGGCGCTCATGTTCGTCGCACTGATGGACGGGCTGCAGGTGCAGTGGCTCACCGTCCCGGACGAGGTGGACCTCGTCGGGACGCTGCGCCACTTCCTCGGCAGCGTGCTCGCCAAACCGCTTTAGTGCCCCGCGCCGGAAACCGGCACATGAAGATCATGTGAAGTGGCTTGGCGTACGAACCCGTCATCAGGCACGACCCCCCTGCGGTCGCCCGACGGGCCGGTGCCGTGAATGGGCCGTTCAGGGCGCCCAGCGCCCTGAACGCGCCTTTCAGGGCATTACCCGCGCCGTCAACGCGCACCGAAGCCCGGGCGCTGCGCGCCCAGGGCCCGCGAAGCGGGGCCAGCCCACGCAACCCTGACGGTGGCGTAAGCCCACCAGCAAGGGCTCCCTGCCATCCCGTCGACCTGCCCGTCCGGCGAGGACAAACCCACAACGTCAACCGCAGCCAGCACACCCGACCGAAACCGGTCCGACGCGACCAGCACACGACGACCCACTCACACCAACTTCACGGAAATCACCTAGAGCGTCCTGGCATGCGGGTCCCAGTCCGCGGGAAGCGCGGGTGGCACCTCCACCGTGCTCTCCACCGGTGCCGGCTCGCCGGAGGCGATCGACTCCTCGATGGCCAGCATCGCGTCGAGCACGTGGTAGGCCAGCTCACCGGACGCCCGCTCCGGCACCCCGGCGCGGATCGCGCGTGCCAGCTCCAGCGCACCGGTGCCGCGGGAGGCGCTGTGGCCGGCCGCGGGCAGCTCCGTCAGGTCGGTGCTGCCCAGCGTGTGGACGAGCGTCGGGCCGTCGAACCGGTTCGGGTCCGGGACCACCACCGCGCCGAGCGTGCCGGTGACCTCCAGCAGCGTGCGGTGCAGCGCCGAGTCGAAGCTCAGCACGACCTGCGCGGACCCGCCGCGTTCGAAGTCGACCAGCGCGGTGACCGTCGTCGGCACCGTCACCGCGAACTCGGTGCCCGCGCGCGGACCCGAGCCGATGACCCTGGTCTCGCGGTTGCGCCCGCCCGCGCCGGTGACCCGGCGGATCGGGCCGAGCAGCTGCACCAGCTCGGTCAGGTAGTACGGGCCCATGTCGAGCAGCGGCCCGCCGCCGGTCTGGAACAGGAACTCCGGCGCCGGGTGCCAGCTCTCCGGACCGGGTGTCTGGAACATCGCGAGCGCGGTCCTCGGCTCGCCGATGCGGCCGTCGTCGACGGCACGGCGCGCGGTCTGCAGGCCCGCGCCGAGCACCGTGTCGGGTGCGCTCGCGACCCGCAGGCCCTTCTCGCGGGCCCGGTCGAGCAGCTTGCGGCCCGACGCCCGGTCGAGTGCGAGCGGTTTCTCGGCCCACACGTGCTTGCCGGCGTCGAGTGCGGCGAGGCCGATCTCCACGTGCGCGACCGGGATCGTGAGGTTCACGACCAGCTCGACGTCCGCGTCGGCGAGCAGCTCGGCCGTCGTGCCGGACCTGGGGACGCCGTGCTTGTCCGCCTGCGCGGCCGCCCTGGCCGGGTCGAGGTCGGCGATCCGCAGCACCCGGACGTCCGGGAACGACGTGAGGTTCTCGAGGTAGGTGTCGCTGATGACGCCGGCGCCGACAATGCCGACGCCGACCGGTCCGCCGGCCATCAGGCTAGGCCGGTGACGTAGGCGTGGCTCGCGGCGAGGCCGTCGAAGATGTCGCCGGCGTAGGCGTCGAACTCGATGACCCGCAGGGCGTCCGGTGCGGCGGCGAGGATGTCGGCGACCGGGGCCCGGCCCTGCCCGGCAGGCACCTGACCGGACGCGTCGGTGGCGAGGTCGCCGTCCTTGACGTGCAGCGCGTGGACCCGTGCGCCAAGGCCGGTCAGGAGGGCGGGCACGTCGGCGCCGCCCGCCGCGGCCCAGTACGTGTCGACCTCGAGCACCAGCTCGGGGTCGAGCTGGTCGGCGAACACCTCGAACGCGGTGCGGTCGCCGATCTTGTTCCGCAGCTCCCACCAGTGGTTGTGGTAGCCGACGACCAGGCCCAGGTCGGCGGCGCGCTTGGCGGCGGCGTTGAGCGCGGCGGCCGTCGCCGCCACGTCGGCCTCGGTGCGCCACTGCTCGTCCGGCACGAACGGGTCGATGACGACCCGCACCCCGCAGGCCTGCGCGGCGGCGAACACCGCGTCCTGGTCGGTACCGACGAGTTTGGCGTGGGCGGTGGGCGCGGTCAGCCCGTGGTCGGCCAGCGCGGTGCGCAGCACGGCCGCGTGCTCGGCCAGCCCGAACGGCTCGACCTGGGTGAACCCGATGCCCGCCAGCCTGGCGAGCGTGCCGCCGGGATCGGCGGCGAACGCCTCACGGACGGAGTAAAGCTGTACAGAAAGCTTGCTCATGACCACTCTCCCCTGGACTGTGCCCGCGGCTATGGAAGCGCTCTCAGAGGTTTTCTACCAGGTGGTAGAAATTGACGCCAGAGCCTTTTCCGGACATACGACAAGGAGCACGCCCGACGAGGGACGTGCTCCTTGACGAAGTGCTCGGATCAATGGCGCCAGGCCGTGCGCTGCCGCACGCGGGCCCAGATCAGGTAGATCACGAGGAACGCGCCGATGCCGAGCAGCCACAGGCGCTCGGTCTCGGCGATGTGGTTGCCGATGAAGGCCATCGCGAACATGGCGATCGCGGTGATCCAGCCGCCGATCTCGCGACCACGCGGGAAGCGGCCGTGCCAGCCCCACTCCGCGGAGGGCTCCTCGTGCGGGTCGACCGCGTTCTTGGCCCGCTTCTCCAGCTGTGAGCCTGCCACGTCCCCTCCTCAGCGTTCGTTTCGTGCGCGCTCATGCTCCCACAACGCCCCGCACCGGCGCGTTCGAGGGCATCGGGAACAATGGCGGTGATGAACGAACGCACCGTGCTCGTACTGGGGTCCACGGGTTCGGTCGGCGTCCAGGCCCTGGACGTGATCGCGGCCAACCCGGATCGCTTCGACGTCGTCGGCGTCGCGGCCGGGGGCGCCGACCCCGCCGCACTGGCCGCCCAGGCGCTCACCCACCGGGTCCGCACCGTCGCCGTGTCGCGGGCGACCGCCGCCGAGGACGTGCAGCTCGCGATCTACGCCGAGGCGCAGAAGCGGGGCTACGACCGGGGCGAGTTCGAGATGCCGCGCATCCTCGCGGGCCCGGACGCCATGACCGACCTGATCGCGGGCACGCCTGCCGACATCGTCCTCAACGCCATCACCGGGTCCCGCGGTCTCGCGCCGACGCTGCGCGCCCTGGGCACCGGCGCCACGCTCGCGCTCGCGAACAAGGAGTCGCTGATCGCGGGCGGTCCGCTGGTGCTGAAGGCCGCCAAGCCCGGACAGCTCGTGCCGGTCGACTCGGAGCACTCGGCCATCGCGCAGTGCCTGCGCGGCGGGCAGGCGCACGAGGTGGCGCGGCTGGTGCTGACCGCGTCCGGCGGCCCGTTCCGCGGCAGGAAGCGCGCGGACCTCGCCGGTGTCGGGGTGTCCGACGCGATGGCGCACCCGACGTGGGCCATGGGCCCGGTCATCACGATCAACTCGGCCACGCTCGTCAACAAGGGCCTCGAACTGATCGAGGCGCACCTGCTGTTCGGCGTCCCGTACGACCGCATCGACGTGGTCGTCCACCCGCAGTCGATGATCCACTCGATGGTGACGTTCACCGACGGCTCCACCCTCGCGCAGGCCAGCCCGCCGGACATGAAGTTGCCGATCTCACTGGCGCTCGGCTGGCCGGACCGGGTGCCCGCCGCGGCCCGGCCCGCCACGTTCGCCGAGCCGACCGCGTGGACGTTCGAACCGCTGGACGAGGACACCTTCCCGGCCGTGCGGCTCGCCCGCCGGGCAGGCACGGCCGGCGGCTGTCTGCCCGCGGTCTACAACGCCGCGAACGAGGAAGCCGTCGCGACCTTCGTGGAAGGACACACGGCCTTCACCACGATTGTGGACACTGTCGAGCACGTCCTCGACGACGCGCACGACTGGCACCGTGAGCCGGGCAGCGTCGACGAGGTGCTCGCGGCTGAGGACTGGGCCCGCGCCCGCGCCCGTGAGCTGCTGGCTCGCGGCGGGGTAGGAAAGGACTGACGGAACTTGCTCACATGGCTCTTTGGGGTCGTGCTGTTCGCACTCGGGATCTGCGTGTCGGTGGCACTGCACGAGGCCGGGCACATGTGGGCCGCCAAGGCCTTCGGCATGAAGGTGCGGCGGTACTTCATCGGGTTCGGCCCGAAGATCTGGTCCTTCCGGCGCGGTGAGACCGAGTACGGCCTGAAGGCGATCCCCGCGGGCGGCTTCTGCGACATCGCCGGCATGACCGCGCTCGACGAGGTCACCCCGGACGAGGCGCCCCGCGCGATGTGGCGCTACCCGACGTGGAAGCGCTTCGTGGTGATGGTCGCGGGCTCGGTGACCCACTTCATCCTCGGCTTCATCATCCTGTACCTGCTGGCCGCGACGATGGGCCTGCCGAACGTGGCGGGCACCCCGGTCATCAGCGGCACCGACTGCGCGGCGCCGACCCAGGACCCGAGGACCGGGGAGTACGCCGACTGCGGCCCGAACGACCCGGCCCCGGCGCGCGACGCGGGCCTGCGCGAGGGCGACGAGATCATCAGCATCGACGGCAAGGCCACCCCGACCTGGTCGGACGTGGTGGCGCGGGTGCAGACGCTCTCCGGCACGCACGAGTTCGTCGTCCTCCGCGACGGCGTCGAGCGCACGGTCACCATCGACATCGCGACCGTCCAGCGCATCGCGCCGGACGACACACCGAACGACAACGACGACAACAAGCTCGTCGAGGTCGGCGCGATCGGCGTCACCAGCACCCCGATCTACACCTACACGGCGGCCTCGGCGGTCGGCGGCTCGATCGAGTTCACCGGCGAGATGTTCGTCCGCGTCTGGCAGGGGCTGCTGGCGTTCCCGGAGAAGATCCCGAAGGTCATCGAGGCCATCGGCGGCGGTGAGCGCGACCCCGACACCCCGGTCAGCGTCGTCGGCGCGAGCATCATCGGCGGTGACGCGGTCGAGGCCGGCGTGTGGGAGCTGTTCCTGCTGCTCCTGGCCACGCTGAACTTCTTCGTCGGCGTGTTCAACCTGCTCCCGCTGCTGCCGCTGGACGGCGGCCACATCGCGGTGCTGTTCTACGAGAAGATCCGTGACTGGCTGCGCAAACTCCGCGGCAAGCCGGCCGGCGGCCCGGTCGACTACACCAAGCTCTCGGCGGTCACCATGGTGTTCATCTTCATCGGGGGCGCCGTCATGTTGCTGACCATCACAGCGGACATCGTCAACCCCATCCGAATAGGCCAGTAGGCTGAACCCATGACCGAAGGCATCATGCTGGGCATGCCGGCCACCCCGCCGCCCGTGCTGGCGGAGCGGCGCAAGACCAGGCAGCTGATGGTCGGCAAGGTCGGTGTCGGCAGCGAGTTCCCGATCTCCGTGCAGTCGATGACCACCACGCTGACCGCGGACGTCAACGCGA
The DNA here is from genome assembly GCF_042653545.1 of Actinophytocola glycyrrhizae. Classification (NCBI taxonomy): domain Bacteria; kingdom Bacillati; phylum Actinomycetota; class Actinomycetes; order Pseudonocardiales; family Pseudonocardiaceae; genus Actinophytocola; species Actinophytocola glycyrrhizae. The sequence goes on along the minus strand of NZ_JBHSIS010000010.1, from coordinate 284,586 downwards.
CGTTGCAGCAGATCGCCGAGCTGACCGCGGCGGGCTGCGACATCGTCCGGGTGGCGTGCCCGTCACAGGACGACGCCGACGCGCTGCCCGCGATCGCCGCGAAGTCGCAGATCCCGGTCATCGCGGACATCCACTTCCAGCCGAGGTACGTCTTCGCGGCGATCGAGGCGGGCTGTGCCGCGGTGCGCGTGAACCCGGGCAACATCAAGAAGTTCGACGACAAGGTCGCCGAGATCGCGGCCGCCGCGCGTGACCACGGCACCCCCATCCGCATCGGCGTCAACGCCGGTTCGCTCGACCCCCGGCTGCTGCGCAAGTACGGCAAGGCCACCCCGGAGGCGCTGGCCGAGTCGGCGCTGTGGGAGGCGTCTCTGTTCGCCGAGCACGACTTCCACGACATCAAGATCTCGGTGAAGCACAACGACCCGGTGGTCATGGTGCGGGCCTACGAGCTCCTGGCCGAGCAGTGCGACTACCCGCTGCACCTCGGCGTCACCGAGGCGGGCCCGGCGTTCCAGGGCACGATCAAGTCGGCGGTGGCCTTCGGTGCGCTGCTGCGCCAGGGCATCGGCGACACGATCCGGGTTTCGTTGTCCGCGCCGCCGGTCGAGGAGGTCAAGGTCGGCACGCAGATCCTGCAGTCGCTGAACCTGCGGCCCCGCAAACTGGAGATCGTGTCCTGCCCGTCCTGCGGGCGGGCGCAGGTGGACGTCTACAAGCTGGCCGACGAGGTCACCGCGGGGCTGGAGGGCATGGAGGTCCCGCTGCGCGTGGCCGTGATGGGCTGCGTCGTGAACGGTCCTGGCGAGGCTCGTGAGGCTGATCTCGGGGTTGCCTCCGGCAACGGCAAGGGCCAGATCTTCGTGAAGGGCCAGGTCATCAAGACCGTGCCCGAGCACCAGATCGTGGAGACCCTGATCGAGGAGGCCATGCGCATCGCGGAGGAGGCCGGGGAGACCGCTGAAGCGGGCACCCCGACCGTCACCGTCTCCTAGTCGCTCGTCTCCGGCTCCGGCGCGTCGAGGAACGTGCGCACCACGTCCAGCACCAGATCGGTCCTGGCGAGGCCGAAGAAGTGCGTGGTGCCGGGGAACACGGCCAGCTGCGAGGCCGGCACGCCGACGAAGTCGCCGTTGACGTCGCCGCCGCGCAGCCGCAGGAACTGCACGGCGTGCTCCAGCTTCACCGCGTCGCAGTCGCCGACCGTGATGAGGGTCGGCGCGGCGATGCCCGCGATCTCGTCGTCGGACCACCCGGGATCGTCGTAGCCGCCCAGCTTGTCGAGCAGCGTCTGCAGGTGCTCGGAGTCCGGGTGCGGCGACTTGGCGAGGTACGCCTCCGCCATCGGCGTCCCGGCGATCATGTCGACGGTCATCTGCCCGACCGCCTCGCTGTTCTCGGGGCGCTGGCCGTCCGGGTGGAACGAGACCGACGAGATCACCGCCCTGCGCACCAGCTCGGGGTGGCGGACGGCCAGGTGCAGCGCCACGGCGCCGCCCACGCTGAACCCGAACACGTCCACCCGGGAAAGCCCGAGGTGTGCCAGCAGCCCGACCACGTCCTCGGCCAGGTCCGCGGTGCGCAGCGGCCGGTCGATGTCGTTGGTGCGGCCGTGCGCCTGGAAGTCGGCCGCGACGACCTGGCGGTCGCGGGCGAGCCCCGGCAGCAGCGGGCCGAACTGCTGGTCGATGTCGAACAGGCCCCCGTGCAGCAGGAGCAGGGGTGTCCCGCCCTCGCCGTGGACCTCGTAGTACATCCGCAGGTCACCGAGCTCGGCGTAGCCCGTTCGCGGGTCAGTGGTTCCGGTCATGGACGGCAGTATGTCCGATCAGTCGCGCTTCGCCTCGTAGCGCAGGAGCACCTCGCCGCCCGGGAAGGCGCGGTTCTCCACCAGCCGCAGCGAGAGCCACGACGGCAGCGCCGGGAAGTACGGCGTGCCGCCACCGACGGCGGTGGGCCCCAACACGATCCGGTACTCGTCCACCAGCCCGGCCTGGACGAGCGGAGCCGCCAGCGTCGCGCCTGCCACCTCCAGCACCCCGTCGGTCTCGGCCTTGAGCCGGGTCGCGACCTCGACGACGTCCCCGCGTTCCAGCCGGGAGTTCCAGCCGACCGACTCCAGCGTCTTCGAGAACACCACCCTGGGGGTCGCGAGCCAGACGCGTGCGTAGTCGATGGTGACCCGGGAGGCGTCCGGGTCCTTGTCGGCAGTCGGCCAGTACGCCGACATCAGCTCGTAGAGCCGTCGTCCGTACAGCGACAGCGCGATCTCGCGGGCCGCGTCGTTCCAGTACTGGTGCAGCTCGTCGTCCGGGTCGGACCAGCCGATGTCGCCCTTCGCGTCGGCGATGTAGCCGTCCACCGACACGTTCATGCCAAAGATGAGTTTGCCCATGGTGGTCAGACTGCCGCGCCGAGCGGAACTCATCGCACCTCGACTGTCTTGGCGACCGTTCATCTGGCACGCTTGTGCTTGTGTTGCGGCTTGCAGGAGCACGGCTGCTGGACGAGCGGGATCGGTTGGCCGTGCGCGCGATGCTCACGGCGGATCCCGTCGCGTCCTGCATGGTCGCGTCCAGGATCGAGAACCTCGGTATGGACCCGTGGCGGCTGGGCGGTGAGCTGTGGGGCTGCGAGCCGCGCGGGCTGCGCGCCGGCCGTCTCGACTCGCTGTGCTTCGCCGGTTCGAACCTGATCCCGTTGCAGGGCAACCGGTCCGCGCTGCGTGCGTTCGCCGACCGGGCGTTGCGGCGGCGGCGCGTGTGCTCGTCGGTCGTCGGGCCCGCCGAGCAGGTCATGGGGCTCTGGTCGGAGCTGGAGCTGGACTGGGGACCGGCCCGTGAGGTTCGGGACGACCAGCCGCTGATGTCGACCGGCAAGGTGTCCGACGTCCCGCCCGACCCGCTGGTGCGGCCGGTCCGCCCGGACGAGCTGGACCGCTACCTGCCCGCCGCGATCGCCATGTTCATCGAGGAGGTCGGCGTCGACCCCCGTGCCGGGGACGGCGGCGCCAGTTACCGCGCGAGGGTCGCCGAGCTGATCGCCGCCGGTCGCGCGTTCGCCCGGTTCGAGAGCGGCGAGGTCGTGTTCAAGGCGGAGATCGGCGCGCTGTCGTCGGCGGTCGGGCAGATCCAGGGCGTGTGGGTGCACCCGGACCGGCGCGGGCACGGCCTCGGCTCGACCGGCACGGCCGCCGTCGTGGACCGGCTCGTGCGCGGGCTGGGACGCACCGCGAGCCTCTACGTGAACGCGTACAACGTGGTCGCCCAGTCGGCGTACAAGCGGATCGGGTTCACCAGGGTGGGCCAGTACGCCACCGTGCTGTTCTGATCTTCCGGCATACTCGCCGGCGTGCGTGTCACCCGGCTAGCGACTGTTCTCGTCCTCGTCGCCCCACTCGTCGGCTGCAGCGTGTCCGGCCCGCAACCGGGCGACACGGCGAACGCGTTCCTCGCCGCGTTCGCCAAGGGCGACCTCGCCGCGGCGGCCGGGGAGACCGACTCGCCGGACACCGCGAAGAGCCAGATGGCCGCGGTCCGCGAGGCCCTCGAACCGAAGTCGGTGAGGACGAAGGTCGAGGAGGTCAACCAGGCCGAGGGTGCGTCGACCGCGAACGTCTCCTACACGGTCACCTGGGACCTCGGCCCCGGCCGGACGTGGACCTACGAGAACCACATCGAGCTGCGTGAGTCGGACGAGCAGTGGCAGGTCCACTGGAGTCCCACGGTCATCCACCCCAGGCTCGCGCGGCAGCAGGCGATCGCCGTGCAGGGGCAGCAGCCGGAGCTGGCTCCGGTGCTGGACCGCGACGGCAACCTGGTGCTCGCGCCCAGCCGGGTGATCTCCGTGCTGCTGGAGAAGGAGAAGGCCGGGAACGTGCGGGCGGTCGCCGGTGCGCTCGCCACGGCACTGGGCCGGTTCGACCGCACGATCACGCAGGCGTCGATCCTCGACGGCGTGAACAAGACCCCCGCTGGGCAGCCCTACCAGGTGGCCGCGCTGCGGCAGACCGACTACGACGTGGTGAAGCCCGCCATCTACGACCTGCCCGGCGTCCGGTTCACGTCCGCGCCGAGGCTGCTCGCGAACGACAAGGCGTTCGCGCCGACGCTGCTGCCCGGCATCCGCAAGGTCGTCGAGGCCGATCTGACCGGCAAGGCGGGCTGGCGGGTCATCACGACCGACCCGGCGGGCGCGGAGGTCGAGGAGCTGCACGCGAAGGCGGCCGAGCCGGCGAAGGCGGCGAGGACCACGCTGAGCGTCGGGGTGCAGAACGCGGCGCAGGCCGCGGTGGACGCGGAGCCGGCCCCGTCGATGATCGTGGCGATGCAGCCGTCGACGGGGGAGCTGCTCGCGGTCGCGCAGAACCCCGTCGCCGACAAGGAGGGGCCGGTCGCGCTGATGGGCCGGTACCCGCCGGGCTCCACGTTCAAGATCGTCACCGCGGCCGCGGCGCTGGCCGGCGGCAAGGTCACCGGAGCGACCCCGGTCGGCTGCCCGCCGACGATCACCGTCGAGGGCCGCGAGATCCCGAACTCCGGCAAGTTCGACAAGGGCACCATCCCGCTGTCGAGCGCGTTCGCGTTCTCGTGCAACACGACGTTCGCGCAGCTCGCGACGCAGATGGGCCCGTCGGAGCTGACGGAGACCGCGAAGCGGTTCGGCCTCGGCGTCGACTTCGTCATGCCCGGCGCGACCACGGTGACCGGCTCGGTGCCCCCGGCCTCGAACGTGGTGGAGCGGGCCGAGGACGGCTTCGGGCAGGGAAAGGTGGTGGCGAGCCCGTTCGGCATGGCGCTGCTGGTGTCGACGGTCGCGACGGGCACGATGCCGACGCCGAAACTGCTGGATGACGCCACGACCGAGGCCGACTCGACAGTGGAGCCGGTGTCCCCGCAGGTCCTGGCCGGCGTGCGGGCGATGATGCGGGAGATGGTGGCGATCACGCCCGCGCTGGCGGCGTTCCCCGACCTGCGCGGCAAGACCGGCACGGCCCAGTTCGGCGACGGGACGCACGCGCACGGCTGGTTCGTCGGCTACCGCGGCGACCTGGCGTTCGCGGTGCTGCTCACGGGCGCGGAGGTGTCGAGCAAGGCGGTGGCAGCCGCGGCCAGGTTCCTGTCGGGCCTGTCTTAGTGGTCAGAATCGGAAGTCCTTCGGGGTCTCGACGGCCCAGCTTCCCGCTGGACGCACGGCCGAAAGGCCCGAGTACAACCAGTACGAGGACCTTCCGGCCGCACGCCCAGCGAAAACCTGGATCCGCCGATACCCACGAAGGACTTCCGATTCTGACCACTTAGGCTGGGACGCATGCCCGTTCGCACGCCGCTGAAGTCCGGTGTCCAGTCACCGCGTCGTCCTGTTCCGTCGTCCATCCCGCGGCCGGAGTACGTCGACAAGCCCGCGCCCGCGAAGAACACCGACCCGTGGGTGCAGACCGACGAGACGATCGAGGCCATGCGGGTGGCGGGCCGGATCGCGGCACAGGCACTGCAGGAGGGCGGCAAGGCCGTCAAGCCGGGCGCGACGACCGACGACATCGACGCGGTGGTGCACGAGTTCCTGCTCGACCACCACGCGTACCCGTCGACCCTGGGCTATCGCCGCTTCCCGAAGTCGTGCTGCACGTCCCTCAACGAGGTGATCTGCCACGGCATCCCGGACACCACCCGCATCGAGGACGGCGACATCGTCAACATCGACGTGACGGCCTACCTCGGCGGCGTGCACGGCGACACCAACGCGACGTTCCTGGCCGGTGAGGTCGAGCAGGACGTGCGCCTGCTGGTGGAACGCACCCACGAGGCGACCATGCGCGCGATCAGGGCGGTCAAGCCGGGCCGCGCGCTGAACGTCATCGGCCGCGTGATCGAGGCGTACGCCAAACGCTTCGACTACGGCGTGGTGCGGGACTTCACCGGCCACGGCATCGCCCGGTCCTTCCACAGCGGCCTGGTGATCCTGCACTACGACGAGCCCAAGGTCGACACGGTCATCGAGAAGGGCATGACCTTCACCATCGAACCGATGATCACCCTGGGCGGCATCGACTACGACATCTGGGACGACGGCTGGACCGTCACCACCAAGGACAAGAGCTGGACCGCCCAGTTCGAACACACACTGGTGGTCACGGACAACGGCGCGGAAATCCTGACGCTGCCGTGAGCGCCGGGCACCGTGCGGGTGCGGTCACCGCACCCGCTGGACGCAGGAGCCCGAGCTGGCGTTTCAGCCAGAGCTGGTAAGCGGCCCTAATCCCACCAGAAGTACCAGGTGTCCTCGCCGACCAGCCGCTCCGCGTACCCGGCCAGCGTCCCCTCCGGCCCCTGCCACACGTTGTCCGGGCAGAACGCGAAATGCTCCGCCGCCACCGACAGCGCCTCCTCACGTGAACCAGGCGGCGCAGCCACACTGACCTGCAACGTCGCGAAGCCGGCTCCGATCAGCCTTGCCCCGAACCGGTCCTCCCAGTCACGCAGGACCGCGGACAGCTTCGCCGTGTCGCCGGTGTGGTTGACCGGGCCCAGCCAGCCCGCCGACGTGATCGCGTCCGCGCCGCGCTCCGCGGGAACGAGTCCGAACCTGGTGTCGTCGTCGAACGACGCCAGCACTTCGACCAGCTCGGCGGCCGTCGCGTCCGGGTCGGTCGACGGCTCCAGCCGGGGGGAGCGGCCCGGCCACGACGTGCCGTACGGAGCGATCACGTCCGACTCCGATCCGTCGACCGGCTGCTGCCCCGCCCACCAGTGCGCCAGCACCGCATCGACGTCGTGCGAGGCAGGGGACGTCATGGCATCGGGGTCGACGTCGCCGTCGCCCCACGGCCGGAACTCGTCGTGGGGGTCGAGCGCGGTCAGCAGCAGCGGCCACAGGCCCGAGCGCGGGTGGTCGGCCCGCAACGTCGCCCACATCCGGGGCGGCAGCGGCCCGTCGCTGAGCCAGAAGGCGGGGCGCCCGTCGCCCTCCTTCGCGCGCACGATCCGGCCAGGGGGCAGCGCGACGGACAGCCCGTCGAGGGTGATCATGGCGGGAGGCTAGACGATTGCTCCGTGAAGTCGGTGTTGGTGGGTGGGGACGTAGCGCCTTTCGCAGCACCGGCCCGCTCTGCGGGTGCCCGCCGGGCGCTGTGCGCCCGCGCTCGCTTCCGGTGCCGGTTGCCGTGCCCTGAACGAGCATTCCGTGAAGATCATGTGAAGTGGCTTGGCGTACGGACCCGTCGTCAGGGCCGATGCCGTGAATGGGCCGTTCAGGGCGCCCAGCGCCCTGAACGCGCCTTTCAGGGCATAGCCACGCCGTCCGCAGGCAACCCACCCAACCGAAAACCGAAACGACGCGACCAGCACACGACGACCGACCGCCCACTCACACCGACTTCACGGAATCAATTCATCTAGAGCAGTTGCGCCAGCACTTCGAGGATGGCTCGCGCCACGGGAGCGGGATCGGTCGCCGGGGCGAGGTGGTGCGTGGCAAGGCGGCGGATCGGCCACCCCTGCGCCTGCGCGGCGGCCGCGTCCGCGTCGTAGGGCGGCGACAGTTGCACGTATCCCGCAGGCCCGGTCCATTCCACCTCCGGACGCTCCTCCTTCAGGAACGCGACCGGCACCTCAGGTGCCTCGTCCGCGATCTCCGCGCGCAACGCGGGGTCCGCCACCACCGACAACGGGTCCGGCGAGAACCATCGCTGCCAGCGCGGTAGCTGCCCCTCCCGCGACATCGCCCGCAGCTCCGAGTACAGCGACGCAGGCACCGTGTCCCGCCACGCGCGGCCCGGTGTCGGCAGCCCGGCGTCCACGAACACCAGCCCCGCCACCCCCTCCTCCAGCGCGTCGGCGAACCCGGGCAGCAAGGGCCCGGCGCCGCTGTGGCCGATCAGCACAACGGATCCGTCGAGCAGCTCCTCGCTCATGGCGTCGGCGAACGCGCCGAGCAGCACCTGGTGCACGGGCGGGGTCACCACCGACGGGCGCAGGTCCAGCAGCACCGCCGGGTGCCCCAGCGACGCGAGTGCGTCGGCCAGCGGACGTAGGCTCGCCGGGCCGAGGAACGGGCTGTGCACCAGTACGGCGGTGACCGGGGAGGCGGGCATGACCGCGATGATGGCAGGTGGACGAGAGGACGGGGATGCGGGGAGCGTTGCTGGTCGCCGGGACGTCGTCGGACGCGGGCAAGAGCGTGCTGGTCGCCGGGATCTGCCGGTGGCTGGCGCGGCAGGGGGTGCGTGTCGCGCCGTTCAAGGCCCAGAACATGTCCAACAACTCGGCGGTCACGGTCGAGGGCGGTGAGATCGGGCGGGCGCAGGCCACGCAGGCGCGCGCGGCCGGGCTCGAACCCAGTGTCCGGTTCAACCCGGTGCTGCTCAAACCCGGGTCGGACCGCAGTTCGCAGGTCGTGCTCCTCGGCAAGCCCGTCGGCACGCTCCGCGACTACCGGCAGCGCGACTTCGGCGCCACCGTGTTGTCCACTTTGGACGGACTGCGGCGGGACTTCGACGTCGTGGTGTGCGAAGGCGCGGGCTCGCCGGCCGAGGTCAACCTCCGGGACGGCGACGTCGCCAACATGGGGCTCGCCCGTGCCGCCGACCTGCCGGTGCTCGTCGTCGGTGACATCGACCGGGGTGGTGTCCTCGCGCACCTCTTCGGCACGCTCGCCGTCCTCGGTCCCGCCGACCAGGCCATGATCCAGGCGTTCGTGGTCAACAAGTTCCGCGGCGACCGCGGCCTGCTGCAGCCGGGGCTCGACTGGCTCACCGGCGCGACCGGGCGCCCGGTGCTCGGGGTCCTGCCGTGGCGCGAGGAACTGTGGCTCGACACGGAGGACTCCCTGTCCTACGCGGCCGACGGCGTCATCGGCCGGCCGCCGCCCCCGCACGGCGACCAGTGGCTGCGGGTCGCGGTCGTCCGCCTGCCGCGCATCTCCAACGCCACCGACGTCGAAGCACTCGCCTGCGAACCCGGTGTCGCGGTCCGGTTCGTCACCGAGCCGTCCCGGCTGACGGACGCGGACCTGGTCGTCGTCCCCGGCTCAAAATCCACTGTGGACGATCTGAGGTGGTTGCGGGAGCGGGGGTTCGCCGACGCGCTCGTCCGCTCGGACGTGCCCGTCGTCGGCATCTGCGGCGGGTTCCAGATGCTGGGCACCCGGATCGTGGACCATGTCGAGTCCGGCGCGGGTGCGGCCGCCGGGCTCGGGCTGCTCGACCTCGACGTCGAGTTCGAGCAGGAGAAGACCCTCGCCCGTCCGGTGGGGACCGCGTTCGGCCACCCGGTCAGCGGCTACGAGATCCACCACGGCCGGGTCGTCCGGCAGGCCGCGCCCGGCCTCGTCGAGCGGCCGGACGGGTCGTTCGAAGGGGCGGTCACCGACCGGGTGATGGGCACGCACTGGCACGGGCTCCTCGACAACGACGCCTTCCGCAGGCACGTGCTGCGCTGGGCGGCTGCCCGCGCGGGGCGCGCCGGGTTCGTTCCCGCACCGGACACGTCGGTCGCCGCCGCCCGTGCCGCGCAACTCGACGTGCTCGGTGACCTCGTCGCCGCGCACCTCGACACCGGTGAGCTGGTGCGGCTCATCGAGCGCGGCCCGGAACGCGACCTTCCACATCTTGTCGTGACAACGACCTGAGCCTCGACGACGATGCCGCGGCGGCGGGTTCGTGGGGACCGGGCCCACCGCCGCGGCAGTCATCGGGATCGCGCGGTCAGTCCTGGTTCGCGGCGCGCCTGCGCTTCGCGACGAACATCGTGGCGCCGCCGCCGGCCAGCAGGGCCAGACCCGTCAGCGAGATCGGCAGGATGCCGCTCGCACCGGTGTCGGCCAGGTCCTCGTCGTTCGACGCGTTCGAGACACCCTGCCTGGTAGTGGTGGCGTCGGCGCGGTCGGTCGTCGTGCCCGAGGTCGGTTCGCTCGGGCCGGTGACCGGTGGTTCGCTCGGGCTGGTGGTGCCGCCCACCGAGGTCGTGGTGGTCGTGGTGGATGGTGTCGTGGTCGGCGCCGTGCCGCCCGTCCAGGCGCACTTCGCCTGCGCCAGCACGATGTCGGCGCTCGTGATGTTGCCGACCGGGCCGCCGATGATCACGTGCACGGCGTTCACGGTCAGCGTGCTGCCGGTGCGGATCTGCTCGTTGACGCGGACCTTCGCGACGCCGAGCACGTCGATCTCGCCAGACAGCGTGACGTCGATCCGCTGGCCCAGCACGGTGAGCCCGGCGACGGCCGACGTGCCGGTGACGCCGGACGGACCGGCTTCACAGTCCGCGCTGATCAGCGACGCGCTCAGGATGTTCTTCACCGTCACGTCGGCGATGCCGGCCTCGCTGATGAGTGTGCGCCCCCTGAGGACGGACGAGGCGTTGAGCGCGTTCGCGGTCACCAGGCCCGCCGCGTCGGGGCCGACCTCGACCAGCGAGTCGCTGCCGCCGCGCGGGTAGACCGCGGTCGGGCGGGGGTCGATCTTCACCAGCGGCTGGTTGAGCAGGGTGGTCGCGACGGACAGCGCGTAGGCGGAGCCCGACGGTCCCCTTTCGGCGACTGCCGGCGGCGCGGTGAGGACCGCTGCCAGCGCGGCGACGCCCACGAGGCTGCATCCGGACGCGAGCATGCGGGTACGACGCAAGGTCATCTCCAGTTTCTTCTGCGGATGGGTTCCCCGACGGAAGGCACTCAGAATTGTGATTACCGTCGGTGAAGTCAATTCGCGGACAGGAGTGAGCGTCGGCTCGGAAGTGTCACCCACAATTTCCAGTTGCCGTTATCAACTCGTGATCTTTGCGCGATGTCCTGCGACAACGCGGAATGTGACTCTGCTGCCCCTGTCATCTCGCTGGGCCAACCAGGCGTCTGTCTCACTCGGACGAGTGACCATGCCGATCACGAAAGTGTTCGATACCCGTGATGCGTATCACGGTGAATTCTTCTGAATCGACAAGAAAGGCCGGGGTCGGGGAATGGTGAAGAAACCGCTCTGCTAAAGAGCGTCAGTCCAGGGGGAGGTTCAGCAGCGCGTTCTCGATCAGTTCCGGCATCGCCGGGTGGATCCAGTACTGCCCGCGGGCCATGGACCGGGCGTCGAGGCCGAAGCTCATCGCCTGGATCAGCGGCTGGATCAGCGTCGAGGCCTGCGGGCCGATGATGTGCGCGCCGAGCAGCTGGCCGGACGCCGGGTCGGCGAGCACCTTCGCGAAGCCGGTGTTGTCCTCCATCGCCCAGCCGTACGCGATGCCCGCGTAGTCCTGCTTCGCCGTGACGTACCGGAGCCCGCGCGCACGGGCCTGTTCCTCGGTGATCCCGACCGAAGCGATCTGCGGCGACGTGAACACCGCGTGCGGGACGAACCGGTGGTCGGCCTCGATCGGCGCCGCCGGGTTCAGCAGGTTGTGCTGCACGACGCGGGCCTCGTGGTTCGCGACGTGCTTCAGCTCGAACGGTGAGCTGAGGTCCCCGAGCGCCCACACCCCGGCCGCGGTCGTGCGCTGGAACTCGTCCACCACCACGTGCCCGGACGGCGCCACGTCGATCCCGGCGGCTGGCAGGTCGAGCAGGTCCGAGTTCGGGACCCGGCCGATCGCGACCAGCACCAGGTCGGTCGAGAGCGACTCGCCGTCCAGGTCGAGCCGGATGCCGTCCGCGTCACGGGACGCGCCGAGCACCTTCCGGTTCAGCCGCACGTCCCACCTGCCGGCCGCCAGTTCGGTGAACCGCGCGCTGATGTCGCCGTCCTGGCGCCGCAGCAGCGCACCGGAGCGGGCGACGACGGTGACCTCGACACCGAACGACGAGAACACGTGCGCGAACTCCGCCGAGACGAACCCGCTGCCGATGATCGTCATGCGCCTGGGCAGCTTCTCGAGCCGCATGACGGTGTCGCTGGTGTGGTAACCGACCTCCTCGAGGCCAGGCACCGCCGGCACCAGTGCGCGCCCGCCCGCCGCCAGCACGATCCGGTCTGCGGTGATGGTCTCGCCGTCGACGTCGAGGGTGCGCGGCCCGGTGAACCGCGCCGTGCCCTCGTACACGGTCACGTTCGCGTTGTCGGTGTGGTTGGCCCGGTACTCCCGGCCACCGGCGGCGATCGGGTCGATCCGGCCGAAGACCCGGTCCCGGATGTCGGCCCAGCGAACACCGTCGAGCGTGGCGTCCACCCCGAGCCGTCCCGCCGCGGCGGGCATGGCGGCCAGGTCCGCGGGGTGCACGAACATCTTCGTCGGGATGCAGCCGACGTTGAGGCAGGTGCCGCCGAAGGTGCCCTTCTCGACGATCGCGACACGCCAGTCGCGGAACCGCTCGTCGAGGATGGAGTTGCCGGAGCCGGTGCCGATGATGACCAGGTCGAAGTTCGTCACATGGTCATTCAACCCGCACCGCCTCCGGCGGATTCGCCCTAGTGCTGGTACGTGGGCGTGATGACCGCCCTGGCCAGCGTGTGGAACGCCAGGTTGAAGCTCACCACCGCGGCGGAGACGTTCTCGTCGACGTCCAGTTTCTCCACGTCGACCGCGTGCACCACGAAGTAGTAGCGGTGCGGCACGTCGCCCTGCGGCGGCGCGGCGCCGCCGTAGTTCCTGGTGGAGAAGTCGTTGCGCACGTGGAACGCGTCGCCGGGCAGGCTCGCGTCGTCGGCGCCGGCCCCGGCGGGCAGCTCGCCGGTGTTCGCCGGGATGTTCACCGCGATCCAGTGCCAGAAACCGCCGGGCACCGGCGCGTCCGGGTCGAAGCACGTCACCACGTAGCTCTTCGTCTGCTCCGGCGCGCCCTCCCACGACAGTGCGGGCGAGGTGTTCTCGCCACCCGCGCTGTCGTGCACGGCGCTCATGGGCAGCTGCTGCCCGTCGGTCACGTCGCTGGACGTCACCGTGAACGAACCGGCCGCGGGCAGCAGCTCGTACGGGTCCGGTGCGGTGGGACGCTCGAGGCTCATCGGGTCTCCGTTCGATGATCACGTCGGGGGCGGCGTCCACCCTAGTCCCGCGCGAACCGACTCGCCGTTCACGCCGGGCGGCCTATGGTGGCGTCACGGACCGAGGGAGACAAAGGGGTCGAGGGTGACTGAGAACAACGACACCGAGAACAACGACATCGAGCGCAGTGCGTCGACGCGGGTGCGCTTCCGGGGGATCAGCCCGAGGGCCTACGAGCATCCCGCCGACCGCGGCGCCATGGCGACGCTGCGGGCCGTGCCGGGAGTCTCGTCGGTGCTGAAGGCCGTGGCGGGCATGTGGAACGAGCGGGCCGAGCGGCTGTACACGGTCGCGTCGGCGATCCGGGTGGGGGACAAGCAGTACCCGAAGCTCAACGCGCTGCGGCTCGACTGCGCGGAGACGCTGGACCTGGACACCACGCCCGACCTGTTCGTCACCAGGCACCCGGTCGCCAACGCGTACGCGATCGGCATCGACAAGCCGTTCATCGTGGTCACGACCGGGCTGGTCGAGGCACTCGACCTCGAGAGCATGCGGGTGGTGATCGGGCACGAGACCGGGCACGTGCTGTCCGGGCACAACGTGCTGCGGACGCTGCTCATGCGGTTGCTGCGCCTGCAGGCCACCGTGCAGTGGGTGCCGATCGGCGCGCTGGGGCTGCGCGCGGTGATCGCGGCGCTCCTGGAGTGGTACCGCAAGGCGGAGCTGACCGCCGACCGCGCGGGACTGCTGTGCTCGCAGGACCCGGCTGCCGCGCTGCGCCAGCACGTCTACATGGCCGGTGGCACGTCGATGTCCGACATCGACATCCCCGAGTTCATGCAGCAGGCCAAGGAGTACGAAGAGGTCGACGACATCCGCGACAGCATCCTGAAGCTGATGACGGTCGAGAACATGAGCCACCCGTTCGCGGTGGTGCGTGCCGCGCAGCTGCAGCGCTGGGCCGCGTCGGAGGAGTACCGCGCGATCCTGGCAGGCGACTACCTGCGCCGCGCCGACGACCAGGGGTCCTCGTCGATGATGGACGACATCAAGGCGGCGGGCCGGTCGTACAAGGAGTCGTGGTCGGCCTCCACCGACCCGCTCGCCAAGGTGCTGAGCGACGTCGGCGAGGCCGTCTCGGGCGCGGCGGGCAACCTGTTCAGCCGGTTCGGCGGGGGCAACCGCAACGAGCAGGACGACAACGAGCCGAACGGCACCGGGTCGAACGGCTCGAACGCCACCGAGGACCGGTGACCTGACGACGGCACAGCTCGGCGCGCCGCACGCCGACCGGCACGGCGGACGGACGCGGCGATCGAGCTGGGCCGTCGCGGTGCGCGGGACCGCTACCCGACCGGGGCGGTCAGCCCGCCGCCAGTTCCTCGGTGAACACCTTTTTGCACACCGGTGCGCAGAACGCGTACAGCGTGTCGTCGTGCTCGAGGGTGATCGTGGCGGTCGCGAGGTCGACGGTCATCCCGCACACCGGGTCGATCGCCGTGCCGGGGGCGGCTTCCCGCCGGTCGCCAGCGGTGCGGTAGCCGTCGGTGATGAGGCGGGTGATCCCGGTCGCCGTCATCGCCTTGCCGAGTGTGCCGACCGCGTGCTCCTTCAGGCCGACGACCTGCACCTGGCAGTGCGGTTCGCGGTACAGGCGACCCGGATCGTCCTCCGTCGCCGCGATCGCCTCGGTGACGGCGGTGATCATGTACGTGTTGAACTCCTTGCCGTGCCAGGAACCCGGCACGGTCACGCGGACGAGGTAGCGCGGCTGGTCGCCGTGCGTCACCCAGGTCTCCTCCTCGCGCACCAGCACGTTCGTCAACGTCCTGGCCGTGTCGAGCACGACGGCCGGGGCGTCCTCCTCCCCGGCGCCACCGGTCACGCTGCCGAGCAGCGCGCGGCCCAGCTCCTCCCGCCGTGCCGCGGTCAGCGTGCCCTTCCGTACGTGCACCTCGATGGTGATCACGGCTTGTTCTCCTTCGCCGGCAACAGGTTCAGCAGCTCGTCGACCGACCACTGGTCGTAGACGTGCGTGCCGTGGTGGCTCGCGAGCACGCGCCCGTCGGGCGCGATCAGGAAGTCGGCGGGCAGGCCGAACCGGCCGCCTTCCGGCTTGTTCGGTGGTGCGGGCCTGCGCCTGCGCACGACGTCCGGCAGCGCGACCGCGATCGCCCGCACGATCGCGGGCCACGCCTTCGGGTGCAGCAGCGCCCTGGGCGTGGCCTCGACGCCGAACTCGCGGTACAGCGTCTTGCCCGGGTCGGCGACCACGTCGAACGGCAGGTCGGCGACGTGCGGCGCCAGGTCGTCGACGCTGGAGTGGAACAGCACCACCTCGTGGACGCCCGCCGCCTCGACCTCGTGGTGGCGGGTGACGAACGACCGTAGGTGCAGGTTGCACACGGGGCAGCCCGCGAAGCGGCGGAACTGCAGGTGTACCAGGCGATCGGGGTCGGGCAGGCGCACCGGTGCGCCGCCGACCGCGTGGAGCTGCCTGGCCGGCACGTGGTCCATGCGGACCTCCTCAACGTAGGCGTACATCGTACATCTACGAGTATGCGCGTATCGCGTACGCTGTCAACTCGTGCCCCGGCCTCGCTCCCTCACCCCGGACCGCCTCGCCACCGCCACCCTCGCGGTGATCGACCGCGACGGCCTCGACGCGCTCACCATGCGTGCGGTCGCCAAGGAGCTGGGCATGGCGACGATGTCGCTGTACCGCTACGTCACGGACCGCGACGAGCTGGAGCGGCTCGTCGCGGACCACGTCCTGTCCACCGTCAACCTGACCGTCCCGCCCGGCGACTGGCAGGAGCGGATCACGGAGTTGTTGTCGCGCATGCGCTCCGCGGTGCTCGCGCACGCCGCGGTCGTGCCACTGTTGTTGCGGCACCGGCATTCCGTGCCGTCGTCACTGGTGCTGATCGAGGCGACGCTCGCGATCCTCACCGACGCGGGCTTCGCCGGGCAGCAGCGGGTGATCGCGCAGCGGACCATCGTCGCGTTCCTGTTCGGCATGCTGCAGAACGAGCACCACGGTCCGCTCTCCGGCGACGGCACCGCGCTCATGGCGGCGCAGGAACAGTTCCCGCTGCTGGCCGAAACCGCGGCAGCGGCCAGGAACCTGGCCGGGGACGCGGAGTTCGCCAAGGGGCTGGCGGTCGTGCTGCGCGGGCTCGGGTCCTAATCGCCGGTCGCGGTGAAGTGCTGGATGTCCCTCGGCGTGGTCCACTCGCCGCCCCACGACCAGCCGATGGCCGCGAACGCGCGGACCGCGACGTCACCCGGCTCGATCATGCCCGGCCGCACGTTCGCCCGGTCCACGTAGGACGACGCGAGCTCCGGCAGCACCAGGTCACCGCGTACGTACGGGTTGCAGAACGGGTTCAGGTCGATCGCGAGCCCGTACGCGTGCGCCGACCAGCGTGTCTTCCCCACCGCGGGACGGCACACGAACGCGGTCGTGTTGTTGCCGTCGCCGGTCGGTGGCGCGGTCAGCTCGGCGGCTGTCACGATCCGCATCTCCTCGATCGGGAAGCGGGCCGCGAAGAGGTGCCCGAACACGCGGGTGACGGCGTCGGCGACGCGGGCGCCGACGATCATCTCACCGGTGTGCGCCTTGCCGTCGTAGCCGACGAACGACAGCGTGAGGTACCGCAGATCCGTCGCAGCGACCGGACACGACGGCTGCCACGTGCTGCGCGCCAGTACGACGGTGGGCACCGGCGCGACGGTCGAGGCGTACCGGTGCTCACCGGGCGGTGGCAGCAGGTCGGTGGTCGGCAGGCGCCGGTGCACCAGTTCCGGCGGCGTCGGCAGCACCTGACCGAACCCGTCGGGCCGCGGCGGCAGCGGCCGCGCACCGACCGTCCACTCCGGACCCGGCGGTGTCGTGGCCGCCGCGGGCGGCGAAGTCGTCGGCGGCACGGACGAAACGGACGGCGAGGACGAGCCCGGCGGCGAGGTGGCCGCCGGCGTACCGGTGCACCCCGCCAGCACCACGGCGGCGAACACCACGAGCCTGCGCAGACGAACCACGTGCCCCAGCATGCCTCATGCCGAAGTTCACCCGGTCCAGCTACATGGTCAAGTTGACCACCGCGGCACCCGACGGAAGGGTCGAGGGAACCCAACACTGAGGAGACGACACATGGGGGCGACCTCCAGGGTCACTCGGCTTCTGCTCGCGACGGCACTGGCCGCGGCCGCCGTCGCGGTCGGACTCACGCAGGCGAACGCCGACCAGGACAACCAGCGGATCGTCGGCGGCAGCCGGGCCAGCATCGCCGACCACCCCTACGTCGTGTACCTCGCGACCGCGGAGGGCTTCCAGTTCTGCGGGGGCACGCTCGTCGACGACAAGAAGGTGGTCACCGCCGCCCACTGCACCGTCGGCAAGCAGCCCGCCGACATCGCCGTGGTCGCGGGCCGGGAGGACAAGGAGAGCGGCGCGGGCGTCAGCGCCCCGGTCCAGAAGATCTGGGTGCACCCGGAGTACACCAACGTCCGCTCCGGCAACGACGTGTCCGTGCTGACGCT
Source organism: Actinophytocola glycyrrhizae (assembly GCF_042653545.1). Classification (NCBI taxonomy): domain Bacteria; kingdom Bacillati; phylum Actinomycetota; class Actinomycetes; order Pseudonocardiales; family Pseudonocardiaceae; genus Actinophytocola; species Actinophytocola glycyrrhizae. Next base: position 267,142 of record NZ_JBHSIS010000010.1, on the reverse strand, counting down.
CACGAAGCCGCTGCCCTACCGGCCGCTCCCGCTGCCGAACAAGGACGAGGAGGGCCTGTACGCGGCCGGTGCCCCCGGCGTGATCCTGGGCTGGGGCCGCGTCGCGGCGGACGGGCAGCCGTCGCGGTACCTCCTGCAGGCGACCGTGCCGGTCGTGGCCGACGCGGACTGCGCCGAGTCCTACACCGGGTACAAGCCGGAGACCATGGTCTGCGCCGGTCTCCCCGAGGGCGGTGTGGACACCTGCCAGGGCGACTCCGGCGGCCCGCTGATCGTGGCCGGCAAGCTGGCGGGCATCACGTCGTGGGGCGAGGGCTGCGCGGCGCCGGGCAAACCGGGCGTGTACACCAGGGTGGCGGTCTACCGCGATGTCATCGAGGAGCCCGCCCTGGAGTCAAAAGTGTCGGTCCCGACCCAGTGACCCGCGGGCAGTCGTTGGCCCGGTGCCGTCACGTTCCCCTGAGGTAACCGCTGCTCAGGCCGGGACCTTGCACGAAGATCAAAGGACACGCCCTAGATTCTCTGGCCATGGACGAAGCGAGAACCCGCGACCAGCGCCGCGCGGACACCCTGCGCAGGCTCGAGAACGACGTCGACGCCTGGGTGGCGACCGCGTCGGGCGACGTGCCGTATCTCGTGCCGCTGTCGTTTCACTGGGACGGGGAAGCGCTGTACTTGTCGACCCTGGAGACGAACCCGACGGCGCGGAACCTCGCGGCGAACGGCCGGGTGCGCCTCTCGCTCGGCGAGACCAGGGACGTCGTGCTGGTCGAGGGCACCGCGACCGAGGTGGCCCCGTCGCCGTCGGTGGTGACCGCGTTCGCGGCCCGCACCGGGTTCGACCCGAGCCGTCTGGCTCGCTACCCGTACTTCCGGGTGGTGCCGACGGTGATCCAGGCGTGGCGCGAGGTCAACGAGATCAAGGACCGGGACGTCATGCGGGACGGTGAGTGGATCTGATATCCAGGGGTCGTGCTGTACTCCGCGAAGGGCGACGAGATCACCGTCGCCGAGCTGTACCCGCTGCTGCGGCTGCGGGTGGACGTGTTCGTGGTCGAGCAGGAGTGCCCGTACCCCGAACTGGACGGTCGTGACCTGCTGCCGACGACCGTGCACGTGTGGTGGCAGCCGGGCGAGGAGGTGCTCGGCTGCCTGCGTCTACTGCGTGACCAGGACGGTGCGCACCGCATCGGCCGCGTCTGCACGGCCCTGTCCGCCAGGGGCAGCGGCCTCGGCGCACTGCTGATGAAGTCGGCGATGGAACACGTCGGCGACGAGGCGGCCGTGCTGGAGGCACAGACGTACGCCCTGGACTTCTACGCCCGCTTCGGCTTCGTTCCCGAAGGCGAGCGCTACCTGGAGGACGGCATCGAACACCAGACGATGCGCCGTGGCGCCGTCAGCGGGGCGCGTGCCTGACGATGATCTCGACCGCGCGGTCGATGTCGGCTTCCGACAGGTCCGCGCGGGCGGTCAGGCGTAGCCGGGAGACGCCGTCCGGGACCGACGGCGGGCGGAAGCAGCCCACCCACACGCCGGCCGCGCGGCAGTCGTCCGCCCACTGGACGGCCTGTTCGGGAGTGGGTGCGAGCACCGAAACGACCGCCGCCGCCGGGTCGGTCACGCGCAGCCCCGCCTCCCGCAGCCGGGCCGAGAAGGTCAGCGCCACCTCGCGCACCCGCTCGGGCAGCGTCGGCTCCTCCTTGAGGATGTTCAGCGCCGCCAGCGCGGCCGCCGTGCTCGCCGGGGCAAGGCCGGTGTCGAAGATGAAGCTGCGGGCCGAGTCGACCAGGTGCTTGATCACCCGCCGGGGCCCGAGCACCGCGCCGCCCTGCGCACCGAGTGCCTTCGACAGCGTCATGGTCGTCACCACGTCCGGTTCGCCGACCAGGCCCGCCTCCGCGACCGCGCCCCGGCCGCCATCGCCGAGCACCCCGAGGCCGTGCGCGTCGTCGACCACCAGCGCGGCACCGTGTGCTCGGCACGCGTCGTGCAGTTCACGCAGTGGTGCGAGGTCACCGTCGACGGAGAACACCGAGTCGGTCACCATCAGTGCCCGTTCGGTCCTGCGGGTCTTCAGCGCGTGGGTGACGGCCGCCACGTCGCCGTGTTTCATGACCGCCACGTCCGCCCCGGACAGGCGGCAGCCGTCGATCAGCGAGGCGTGCAGGTAGGCGTCGGTGACGATGGCCGAGCCCTTGCCGGACAGCGAGGTCACCGCGCCGAGGTTGGCGGTGAAACCGGACGAGAACACCAGCGCCGCCTGCGCGCCGCAGAACTTCGCCAGCTCGTGCTCCAGCTCGGTGTGCATCTCGATGGTGCCCGTGACCAGCCGCGACCCGGTCGAGCCCGCACCCCAGCGCAGGGTGGCGGCCGCCGAGGCGCCGGTCACCCGCTTGTCGCGGGACAGGCCGAGGTAGTCGTTGCCCGCGAGGTCCAGCAGGTCGGAGTCGGCCCGGCGGGGACGCACCTGCCGCGCGAGCCCGGCGCGGCGGCGCTCGTCCGCGCGGGTGTCGAGCCAGTCGAAAACCGAGGTCACGGCGTCGAGTCTGACACCCCGTTGATCGTGGTCGGCCCGTGGCCCGGCAACGCGGGCAGGCCCGGCTGGTAACGGTTCGGCATGATCCTTGCCCGCACCGATCTGGGCGGTTACCGTCCGGTTCTGGCGTGATCGACGTCACAACCACGGAGTGGCGATGACAACGGTGCCGGTCTTGTCGGTGAACAACCTCGAGGTCGTGTACGACGATGTGGTCCTCGTCCTCCGCGGCCTGTCCCTCGACGTGCCGGACGGCGCGGTCGTGGCGCTCCTCGGCGCGAACGGCGCGGGCAAGACCACCCTGCTGCGCGCGGTCACCGGCCTGCTCGTCGCGCACCGAGGCAAGATCACCAAGGGCACGGTGTCCGTCGCGGGCGCGGACCTGACCGGCGCGGACCCAGCCGACGTGGTGCGCAGGGGCGTCGCGCAGGTCATGGAGGGGCGGCGGATCTTCGCCGAGATGTCGGTCGAGGACAACCTGCGCGCGGGTGGGCATTCCAGGCGGAAGGCCGAGTACCGCGAGGACGTGACGCGGGTGTTCGACCTGTTCCCGGTGCTCGCGCAACGCCGCCGGGGCACGGCGGGCTACCTGTCCGGCGGCGAGCAGCAGATGCTCGCGATCGGCCGCGCGCTCATGGCCCGCCCGAAGCTGCTGCTGCTCGACGAGCCGTCGCTGGGGCTCGCGCCAAAGCTCGTCGAGCAGGTCCGCGACATCGTCGTGCAGATCAACGGCCAGGGCACGAGCGTGCTGCTGGTCGAGCAGAACGCGGTGATGGCGCTGTCCATCGCGAGCTATGGCTACGTCCTCGAAGTCGGGAAGGTCGTGCGGGACGGCCCGGCCGCCGAACTGCTCGACGACGAGGACATCCGCGAGTTCTACCTCGGGTCGGCGGCCGACGGCGCGGACAGAACCGGCAGGCGCTCGTTCGCCGAGGTCAAGAGCTACCGGAGGAAGAAGCGATGGAGCGCGTGACGCCCCTGCTCGAGGTGCGGGACCTGACGTTGCGCTTCGGTGGCGTCACGGCCCTGAACGGGGTGGGTTTCACCGTCGGCCGCGGCGAGCTGTTCGCCGTCATCGGCCCGAACGGCGCGGGCAAGACGTCGATCTTCAACTGCCTCAACGGTGTCTACCGCCCGCAGCGCGGCACGATCACCCTCGACGGCAGGCGGGTCAACGGCCGCGCGCCGGCGGCCATCGCCGGGATGGGCGTCGCGCGGACGTTCCAGAACCTCGGGCTGTTCGAGCAGCTCACGCTGATCGAGAACCTGATGCTCGGCCGCCACCACCTGATGCGCACCGGGATGCTCGCCGGCATGGCGTGGTGGGGCCGGGCCAAGCGCGAGGAGGTCGACCACCGGGCCGCGTGCGAGGAGATCGTCGAGCTGCTGGAGCTGGAGCCCTACCGCCGCACCCCGGCCGGCCTGTTGCCCTACGGCGTGGCGAAACGCGCCGAGCTGGGCCGGGCGCTGGCGATGTCGCCGACGCTGCTGCTGCTCGACGAGCCGGTGGCCGGCATGAACGTCGAGGAGACCGAGGACATGGCCCGCTACCTGATCGAGGTCCGCCGCGAGCTGGACCTCGCGATGATCCTCGTCGAGCACGACACCCGGCTCGTGATGGACCTCGCGGACCGCGTGCTGGCACTGGATTTCGGCACCCCGATCGCGACGGGCTCACCGGAGGAGATCCAGCGCGACCCGAAGGTGGTCGAGGCCTACCTCGGTGGTGCGGCGTGACGGCCACCCGGACGCCGACACTGTGCGCACGGCTGCTGGAGCACGCGCGGGAGCGGGCGGAGCAACCCGCGATCCGCGAGAAGCACCGCGGCATCTGGCGCCAGTGGACGTGGGCGGAGTACGCGCGCCGGGTCGCGAACGTGGCGGCGGGCCTGCGTGACCTCGGTGTCGGCCCGGGAGACCGGGTCGCGATCCACGCGGAGAACCGGCCGGAGTGGGTGATCGCCGACCTCGCCGTGCAGGGCCTTGGCGCGTGCTCGGTGGGTGTCTACCCGACCTCACCCCCGGCCGAGGTGGAGTACGTGCTGGCGCACTCGGCGACGTCGGTGCTGATCGCCGAGGACGAGGAACAGCTCGACAAGGCACTGGAGGTGCGCTCGCGGCTCCCGTTGCTGCGGCACGTGGTGGTGATGGACCCGCGTGGCGTGCGCGCGGAGGTCGGCACGTTCGCCGACCTCGAGAAGGACACACCGGACTCCCTTGCCGCGTACGAGAAGTCGGTCACCGCGCTGGATCCGGCGGCCACGGCGATCCTCGTGTACACGTCCGGCACGACCGGCCCGCCGAAGGGCGCGATGATCTCGCACGCGAACCTGGTGGCGGCGGGGGAGACGGCCGTCGCGCTCGGCACGCGGCAGGGCGACGAGGTGCTGAGCTACCTGCCGCTGTGTCACGTCGCGGAGCGGCTGATCTCGGTGATCGACGGCGTGTGGGTGCCCGCGGTGGTCAACTTCGGCGAGGGCGGCCCGTCGTTCGCGAACGACCTGCGTGACGTGCAGCCCACCGTTTTCCTCGGCGTGCCAAGGGTCTGGGAGAAGATGCTGGCGACGGTCGAGATCCGGATGGCGGACGCGTCGCGGCTCAAACGCCTGCTGTACCGGGCGTGTCTGCGCCAGGGCCGCCGGGTGGCGCCACGGCGGATGGCGGGGCGGCTGCCGGTGCCCGACCGGCTGGTGCTCGCGCTGTGCGAGTTGCTGGTCTTCCGTGCCCTGCGGGAGAAACTCGGCATGTCCAGGGTGCGGGTCCCGCTGAGCGGGGCCGCGCCGATCGCGCCGCAGGTGCTGGAATACCTGTGGGCCATCGGCATTCCCGTGCGCGAGGGCTACGGGCAGACCGAGAACACGGCGATCTGCACGCTGACCCCGGCAGACGACATCCGCCTCGGCGCGGTCGGCACGGCGTTGCCCGGCGTGGAGGTGCGGCTGGCGGCGGACGGCGAGATCCTGACCCGTTCGGCGGGGGTGTTCCAGGGCTACCTGAACGACCCGGGGGCGACCAGGGCGGCGGTCGACGACGACGGCTGGCTGCACACGGGTGACGTCGGCGAGCTGACCGAGGACGGTTTCCTGCGCATCACCGACCGCAAGAAGGACATCATCATCACGGCGGGCGGCAAGAACGTCTCCCCGTCCGAGATCGAGAACCGCCTGAAGGTCTCGCCGTACGTCCGGGAAGCGGTCGTGATCGGCGACCGCCGCAGGTACCTGACCGCGCTGATCGGCATCGAGCTGGACACTGTCGGCAACTGGGCGTCCCGCAAGGGCATCCCGTACACCACCTACGCCGACCTGACCACCAAGCACGAGGTGCGCGGCTTGATCGACGCGGTGGTCACGGCGGCCAACGAGGACCTGGCGCAGGTCGAACGCATCAAGCGTTTCACGTTGATCGCCAAGGAGCTGGATCACGAGGACGGCGAGCTGACCGCGACGCAGAAGGTGAAGCGCAGAGCGCTGGAACACCGCTTCGAACCCGAGATCGAGGCGATGTACCCGTGACCACCTTTCTCACCAACGTGTTCGCCGGTCTCGCGCTCGGGTCCACCTACGCGCTCGTCGCGCTCGGGTTCGTCGTGATCTACAAGTCGACCGGCGTCATCAACTTCGCACAGGGCGGCCTGCTGGCGCTCGGCGCTTACCTCGGCTACACGTTCGCCGACAACCTCGCCATCGCGTTCGGGTTCGCGATCCTCCTCGCGTGCGCGGCGGCCGCGCTCGTCGGCGCGAGCGTCGAACGCCTGGTGCTGCGGCGCATGGTCGGCCAGCCGCCGTTCGCCGTCATCATGATCACCATCGGCCTGTTGTTCGTCATCGAGCCGCTCATCACCGCCATCTGGGGCTTCGACAACCTGCCGCTGACGAACCCGTGGAACATCCGGACCGTCGAGGCGGGCGGGCTCGTGTTCGGCGTGCGCGACCTGTGGACCATCGGCATCACCGCCGCTGTCGTCGTCGCGTTCTTCCTGTTCTTCCGGTACACGCGGATGGGGCTGGCCATGCGCGCCACCGCGTTCGACCCGGAAGCCGCGCTCGCGCAGGGGATCAGCGCGCGCCGCGTGTACGCGACCTCCTGGGCCATCGCGGCCGCGTTGGCGGCGCTCGCGGGCATCACCCTCGCCGCCGGGCCGGGCGGGCTGTCGCCGTCGATCAGCTTCATCGCGCTCGCCGCGTTCCCGGCGATGATCCTCGGCGGTCTCGACTCACCGGCGGGTGCCGTGCTCGGCGGCGTGATCATCGGCCTCGCCGAGGCGCTCACCCGCGGCTACCAGGACCAGCTGTTCTCGTGGGCGGGCGCGAACGTGTCGCTGATCGTCCCGTACCTGCTCATGATCGTGATCCTGCTGATCCGGCCCTACGGGCTGCTCGGCACCAAGGACGTGAGGCGCATATGAGCAGGCCGCACCGCAACCTCGTCCGCAGCTACGAGCAGGACCTGCGCCTGTTCGGTTCACCGCTGTCCAAAGCCGGTCTCGCGCTCATGCTCGTGACGCTGCTGGTGCTGCCGACCGTGGTGCGGGACGACTTCTGGCTGTCGGTGCTCATCTACTCCGGCGTCACCGCGATCGGTGCGATCGGCCTCAACCTCCTCACCGGCTACTGCGGTCAGATCTCGCTCGGCCACGCGTTCTTCATCGGTGCGGGCGCTTACGCGGCCGCCGTCGTCGGTGGCGACCTCGGGCTGCCGCTGCCCGTGTGGCTGCTGGTCTCCGCGGCGGTCGGCGCCGTGCTCGGCGGGCTCATCGGCCCGTTCACGCTGCGGCTGCGCGGCCACTACCTCGCGATCGTCACCCTCGGGCTGATCTTCATCGGCGAGCACCTGTGGCGGAACCTGCGGGACGTCACCGGCGGCAACAACGGCACGTCCGTCGGTGCGCAGCCCACGATCGGGCCCGTCGACCTCGGCGCGCTCGAGCTGGCAGGCGAGAACTACTCCCGCAACCAGGGCTACTTCTGGCTCGTGTGGGCACTGGTCGCGATCATCGCGTTGCTGGCGAAGAACCTCGTGCGCACCCGGCCGGGCCGGGCACTGCGCGCGGTCCGCGACCACGACCAGGCCGCCGAGGTCATCGGCGTGCGCGCGGGCCGCTACAAGATCGGCGCGTTCGTGGTGTCGAGCGCGATCGCCGCGATGGCGGGTGCGCTCTTCGGGTCCTACCAGCAGCACGTCAGTCCCGACGACTGGACGTTGCTGCTGTCCATCCAGTACATCGCGATCATCATCGTCGGCGGTCTCGGCACGATCTTCGGGTCGATCCTCGGCGCGGTCTTCGTCGGGGCGCTGCCCGCGCTCATCGACCAGTACTCGTCGGCCATCCCCGGTGTCGCCACCGAGGCGGGCGGTGACGGGTTCATCTCCGTGTTCGCGCTCAACCAGGCCATCTTCGGCCTGTTGATCGTGTTGTTCCTCGTCTTCGAACCCAGAGGCCTGGCGGGCATCTGGTTCCGGGTCAAGGCGTACTTCAAGGCCTGGCCCTTTTCCTACTGACGCAAGGAGGCGTCATGACACGCAAGGTTGCCGCGCTGGCACTGGGCCTGACACTGGTCCTCACGGCCTGCGGTGGTGCGGGGGAGGACGACGACGGTGGCGGCGGCTCGGCAGGCGCGCCGGGCAACACCGCCGGATTCGACGGCAAGACCATCAAACTCGGCGTGCTCACGCCGTTGTCGGGCACGGTCGCGGTGATCGGGCAGCCGCTGACCGCGGGCAACGAGGTGTGGTTCGAGGCGCTCAACGCCGAGGGCGGCGTCGCGGGCAAGTACCCGGTCGAGCTGGTCCAGGAGGACACCCAGTACAAGACGGACATCGCGGTACAGAAGTACAACAAGGTCAAGGGCGACGTCGTCGCGTTCACCCAGGTGCTGGGCACCGCGCCGACGCTGGCCGTGCTGCCGCAGCTGCGGACCGACAAGATCCTCGCGGCGCCCGCGTCGCTGGACGCGCTGTGGGTGCGGGAGGAGAACCTGCTTCCGGTCGGCGGCCCGTACCAGGTGCAGGCCATCAACGCGATGGAGTACTACTTCAACGACGGCGGCGGCACCACGAGCGACCGGATCTGCACGATGATCCAGGACGACGTGTACGGCGAGGCGGGCCAGCAGGGCATCGACTTCGCGGCCGAGAAGTACGGTTTCACGGTCACCAACACGCAGAAGTTCAAGGTGGGCACCGAGAACTACGCGGGCCAGATCGGCGCGCTCGCGGGTGCGAGCTGCCAGGTGGTGTTCCTCGTGGCCACGCCGTCGGACGCGGCGAAGATCTGGGGCACCGCTGCGCAGGCCAGGTTCGCGCCGCAGTGGTTCGGGCAGTCGCCGAGCTACACCGGCGCGCTCGCGAAGTCCGCGGTGGCCCCGTACATGCAGCAGTCGGTGCTGATCGTGTCCGAAGGCACCGAATGGGGTGACTCGTCGGTGTCCGGCATGACGCAGATGGTGGCCGACGCGGAGGAGTACGCGGCCGACCAGGAACCGGACTACTACTTCGCGTTCGGCTACAACCAGGCGCGGGCGATGACCGCCGTCCTGGAGAAGGCGGTGGAACTGGGCGACCTGTCCCGTGAGGGGATTCTGCGCGCGTCGCGGGAAGTGGGCACCGTGACGTTCGACGGGCTCACCGGCGACTACCGGTACGGCGCTCCCGAGGACCGGAACCCACCAAGGTCGAGCACGATCTTCGGGGTCGACCCGAGCAAGCCGTTCGGCCTGAAGAAGGTCAAGTACAACTTCTCGTCCGACGCCGCGAAGGAGTTCGAGTTCAAGAAGGCCGATCTCTGACAGCGGGCAGGCAGCGGGCCCGGCGGTAAGTCCATCCGATCGTCGGGTCGCCATCTCGCGCGACGAATCCACTGGTCAGTGCCCAGTTTTCGGGCTTGTTCACCCATCCGGCCTACGACCTTCTCCCGTTGTGGCCGACGGTGATCGCCTTGTAGCCATGAGTCAGCTCGTGGGCACAACGAGCCTGAACAAGGGAGAAGAGGCATGGCTGAGGCAAGGCGCCTGCTACGCCTGATCGGGGTTGCCGCAGCGGCTCTCGCAACCGTCGGTGTCGCGGGCACGGCCACCGCGGCCGCCGACGACGTCACACCGATGATCATTGGTGGCGAGGAGACCACCATCGAGGAGAACCCGTTCGCGGTGGCGCTGACCACGCCGGACGGCTTCCAGTTCTGCGGCGGCACGATCGTCGCGCCGGACAAGGTTCTGACCGCCGCCCACTGCACCGAGGGCACCGCGCCATCGGACATCCAGGTGGTCGCGGGCCGGACCGCGCTGTCCGCCGGTGGCGGCACCACCGCGGGCGTCACGGACGTCTGGATCCACCCCGAGTGGAACTCCAGCGCGTTGCGGAACGACGCGTCGGTGCTCACGCTCGACGTGGAGCTCACCGAGGCACCGCTCGCGCCGGCGTCGCCGGACGACGCGGACCTGTACGCCGAGGGCGCCAACAGCACGGTGCTCGGCTGGGGCACGACCGAGAGCGGGTCCACTTCGGACACGCTGCGCAAGGTCGACGTCCCGGTCGTGTCGGACGCGACGTGCACCGGCTCCTACGCCGACCAGTACGACGCCGCCTCCATGGTGTGCGCCGGCCTGGCCGAGGGTGGCAAGGACAGCTGCCAGGGCGACTCCGGTGGCCCGCTGGTCGGTGTCGCCGCCGACGGCACCCGCAAGCTGATCGGCATCGTGTCGTGGGGCCAGGGGTGCGCCGAGCCGGGTTACTACGGCGTCTACGGCCGCGTCTCCGCGTTCCACGACGAGCTGTCGGGGCAGCTTCGCTGAGTCACCTTTTACTGCCGGAGAGGGCCGCTCCTGCTGGTCAGGGGCGGTCCTTCCACTTGATGGAGCAGCCGATGCTCGGCAGCTGCCCGATCTCGATCTCCTCGCCGGCGAGCACCGAGCCGACTGCCGCGTCCAGCTCGTCCCCGGTCACCGGCACCCCGTTGCCGGGCCGCGCGGCGTCGAACCGTCCCCGGTAGACGAGCCGTCTCGCGGCGTCGTACAGGAAGAAGTCGGGTGTGCAGGCGGCGTGGTAGTCCCGCGCGGCGGTCTGTTCGGTGTCGATGACGTACGGGAAGGTCCACCGCCAGGCGCTCGCGTACGCCGACATGTGCTCCGGCGCCTCGTCCGCGCGGTCCGGGTTGGGGTTGATACCGACGACACCGAGGCCCTGCTGCCGCCACCGCGCCGCGAGCGCCCCAAGGCGGGGTGCGATGAGCCGCACGTACGGGCAGTGGTTGCAGACGAACGCGACCAGCGTGCCGCGCTGCCCGGCGATCCGGTCGAAGGTCCAGGTCGTGCCGTCCGGCTCGGCGAGTTCGAACGCGGGGGCGGTGGTGCCGAGCGGGACCATCGTCGAGGGTGTGGCGACCATGACCCGACGATACCGACGTGCGTCGGGCATGCTGTCGGCCATGAGTGAGTCGCACTACCTGGCCGGACTGGACCTGGCAGGCCGCCGCGTCGTGGTCGTCGGCGGCGGGACGGTGGCGCAGCGCAGGCTGCCGAGGCTGGTGTCGTCCGGGGCGCGGGTGGAGGTGATCTCCCCGTCGGTCACCCCGTCGGTGGAGGCCATGGCGACCTCCGGTGCCGTCGTGTGGCACGAACGCCCCTACGCCGACGGTGACCTCGATGGTGCCTGGTACGTGCTGTGCTGCACCTCGTCCCGGCAGGTGAACGAGGCGGTGTCGGCGGAAGCCGAACGACGCGGGGTCTTCTGTGTCCGGGCCGACGACGGCGCCGCGGGCACCGCGGTCACGCCCGCGACCGGCAACCACGACGGCCTGCTGGTGGGCGTCCTCGCGGGTGGTGTGTTCCGCCGATCGGCAACGGTCCGCGACGGCCTCCTGTCGGCGTTGCGGGCGGGCACGGTCCCGGTGGCGGGCTCCCGCCCCCACGGCGTCGCCCTGGTGGGTGGTGGCCCAGGTGACCCCGACCTGATCACCGTCCGCGGCAGAAGGCTCCTGGGCCTGGCGGACGTCGTCGTGGCCGACCACCTGGCCCCGGCGGCGCTGCTGGAGGAACTGGACCCCTCGGTGACGGTGATCGACGCGGCCAAGCTCCCGTACGGCAGGGCGGCGGCCCAGGAAGCGATCAACGACCTGCTCGTCACACACGCCCGCGACGGCCGTTTCGTGGTCCGCCTGAAGGGTGGCGACCCCTACGTCTTCGGCCGGGGCTTCGAGGAGCTGCTGGCCTGCGCGGCGGCCGACATCCCGGTGACGGTGGTCCCGGGCGTCACCTCGGCCTTCGGCGTACCCGCCATGGCCGGCGTCCCGGTGACACACCGAGGGGTCGCGCACGAGGTGGTGGTCGTGTCGGGCCACGTCCCGCCAGGACACCCCACGTCCCTGGTCGACTGGCCCGCACTGGCTGCTCTCAGGGGAACACTGGTCCTCCTGATGGCGGTGGAACGCATCACCCCGATCACCAAGGCCCTGCGCGAGGGCGGCCGGGCCCCGGACACACCGGCAACGGTGATCCAGGAAGGCACGACAGCCGGCCAGCGCGTCCTGAAGTCTACTTTGGACAAGCTGGCGGACGACGTTGCCGCGCAAGCCATCCGCCCCCCGGCGATCGTGGTGATCGGCGAGGTGACCGCACTGGGCGACTGAGGACGGTGGCCTCCGGCCCCCGATTTCGGGCGTACCGACGAGGACCGACAGTTCCGGAGTTTCTGTCCACAGACCCCAGTTGTCCACAGCGCCCCCGCGCACGCACCGGAACTGTCGGTCCCACCGAGCAAAATGGTGCACGGGGGCCGGAGGCCGCGGCCTCGGCGCAAGGGTGCTGAGACACCTTCGGCCCCCGGCTGGGATGCCGGGGGCCGAAGGTGTGCTAGTGCCCCGCGCCGGAAATCCGGCACATGATTCGACGGCCCAGCGAGTGCCTTGCGATCAGAAACCTGGATCCGCCGACTCACGCACCGAATTTCCGGCGCGGGACACTAGGTCAGCGGTCTCGGTTGCGGTCCGAGCGGCTGCGGCGCGGGTTGAAGCGCTCGCGGTTGCGGTTGCCCTGTCCGCGGTAGCCGCCTGCGCCTGCATGGCGGGCACGCGGCGGGCGCTTCGCCTGCTCCTGCTCGATGATCGGCTCACCGGTCGGAACCCGGGCGCCCGTGATGCGGACCAGGTCGTCGTCGCCCGGGGTCACCTTGGTGCTCGTCGGGCTGACGCCTGCCTGATCGGTCATGCGGGACACCGTCCGGCGCTCCTGGTGTGTCACCACCGTGACGACCGTGCCCGACTCGCCTGCGCGGGCGGTGCGGCCCGCGCGGTGCAGGTACGCCTTCGAGTCCGCGGGCGGGTCGACGTGCACGACGAGGCTCACGCCGTCGACGTGGATGCCCCGGGCCGCGACGTCCGTCGCGACCAGCACCGGGAGCGAGCCCTCCTTGAAGTCGCCGAGGACACGGTTGCGGGCGCCCTGGGTCTTGCCGCCGTGGAGTGCGCCCGCGCGGACGCCCATCGAACGGAGCTTCGCGGTCAGGCGGTCCACGTGGTGCTTGGTGCGCAGGAACATGATGGTGCGGCCCTCACGGGCGGCCATCTCCGCGACCACCGCCGCCTTGTCCTCCTTGGACACCAGCAGCACGTGGTGGTCCATCGTGGTCACGCTGGCCTTCGCGGACTGCACCGAGTGCGTCACCGGGTCGTGCAGGTAGCGGGTGACGAGTTGCTGCACGTCACCGTCCAGGGTGGCCGAGAACAGCATGCGCTGGCCGACGGGCGTCAGGTCGAGGATCGCGCGGACCTGCGGCATGAAGCCCATGTCCGCCATCTGGTCGGCCTCGTCGAGCGCGGTGAACGCGACCTCGTCCAGGACGCACGTGCCCTGGCGGACGTGGTCGGACAACCGGCCGGGCGTGGCGATCAGCAGGTCGACACCGCGGCGCAGCGCGTCCGACTGCTTCGAGAACGACATGCCGCCGACGACCGTCCGGCACCACAGGCCGAGTGCCTTCGCGAGCGGCGTCAACGCGTCGCTGACCTGCATCGCGAGCTCACGCGTCGGCACGAGGACGATCGCGCGGGGGTGCTTCGGGCGGGCCTTGCCACCGTCGAGACGGGATAGGAGCGCGAGCCCGAACGCGAGCGTCTTGCCGGAACCGGTCTGGGCGCGGCCGAGCACGTCGCGGCCGGCGAGTGCGTCGGGAAGCGTCGCGATCTGGATGGGGAAGGGCTTGGTGATCCCTGCACGTCCCAGCTCCGCGGAGAGCTTCGCGGACACGCCCAGCTCGTCGAACGTGTCGACGTCGGCGATGGGGCTGAGGGGGATCTCGTCGAGTGCCTGCGCGTGACTCACCCGCGGTCGGCGGTCGAACTGGGTCTTGCTCACTCGGCTGCGCGGCTTGCGTGAGCTACGGCCGGCAGACGCCGACCGGTTGTGCATTGCGGTCACAAAGGTCCTCTCGGGACTTGGCGCGTCCCAGAGAACCCTGGTGTTCAGGGGCACGGACGAGCCCGGCGCACGTTGCGCCAAAGTGGGTGCTGTTCACCGCTTGCCGAACCGGCGCATCTCGCCGGGCTAGGGGAGCGGCACAGGGTCCGCTCGCGGTGCGATCTTCAGTCTACTCGATCCCGTTGTCGCGCGGCACGCGGCATGACGTACCGCCTGCCTGGACGGGCCATGGGATCTGGCGGCCCGCCTCCTGAACGAACCGTCATACCGCCGATTTGATTCCCGGGACGCGTGTCGAGATCCGGAGCATGAGGTTCGCCACACGCGTGGACCGGGAACCGGTGCGACGGGCAAGGGGCGAGGTCAAGCAGCGCGGGCGGGACTGCGTGCTGGGGTGTCCCGCCGGCCCGTGTCGGCGGGACACCCCAGGGCAGGGGTCAGTCCAGGCCCGCCGCCTCTGTCAGGTGTTCTGTCATCGCCGTGGGGTCTGCCTTGTCTTCCGGGAGGCCCTTCGACCTGAACCAGTCCGACACGTTCGCCACGTCCCTTGCCAGGAACTCCAGGCCTCGCGGGTTCGCCACCAGGTCGACGATCTGCGGTAGGTCGATCAGCATGAGCCTGCCGTCGTGGACCAGGAGGTTGTAGGACGACAGGTCGCCGTGGGCCACGCCTTCCGACGCCAGCAGGGTCAGCACGTCTGTCAGCTGGTGCCACAGGTCTTCCAGCTCCGCGCCTGTCGGGCGTAGCTCCGCCAGGCGCGGAGCCGCCGTGCCGTCCTCGTCGCCCAGGTACTCCATCAGCAGTTCGGTGCCGCTGCGTTGTACCGGGTACGGGACCGGAGCACCGATGGACCACAGGCGTGACAGTGCCGCGAACTCGGCCACCGCCCACTGTTCCGCGATCAGGTTGCGGCCGAAGGCCGTCCTGTTGGCCATCGCGCGCATTTCGCGGCTGCGGCGCATTCTGCGTCCTTCCAGGTAGCCCGCGTCGCGGTGGAACATGCGGTGTTCGTTCGAGCGGTAGCGTTTCGCGGCCATGAGACAGCCTCGCCCGGTGTCCGGCACCGCCCGCTGTATCAGGTGGACATCCGCTTCCTTGCCTGTCTTCAGTACTCCCAACTCGCTGTCGGCAGCGGCCAGTTCCGTCACCACCCAGTCCGGCCTCGGCAGTGGACCCTGTTCGCCGTCGCCCCAGGTGGACCAGCGGTCGGCGCCGTCGGGCAGGGGCGGGCCTGCCAGTGCGCTCTCGCGTACCGCGGCCAGCCGGACGCGTTCCTGTTCGGTCAGGCGGCCCGCTCGGGCCTGCACCGGGTCGAACTCGGCGTCGTCGCGCCTGGCCCTGCGTGGGCGGGACCGGCGTTCCTCGTAGGGGTTCTCGTCGTCCAGGAAGTCTTCGAAGTCGTGCGTGCGCACTGGTGGGTTCTCCTTGGGAAAGGGTGTGAGCGCCCCACCAAGGCGCGCGTCGCGACGACTCTCAGTGGGACGGGCGGACGAGGGCGTGCCGCGTCCAGGCGACCTTGCTGGTCATCGGGCACCTCCTTCTCGTCCACCGGTCACCGACCGGCGCGCTTCAACGACGGCTCACAGGATCTCAGGCCCCGCGGCCGTGTCGCAACCGGTTTTCAGTCGTGCGCCGAACCCACGCAGAACTCGTTGCCTTCCGGGTCCTGTAAGACCGTCCAGGTGAGGCCGGGCATCTCGTGTGTCTCGCCGATCGTCGCGCCGAGGGACTCCAGGCGCTTGAGTTCGCCTTCCCTGTCGTCGGTCGCGAGGTCGACGTGCACGCGGTTCTTGCCGGTGCGCCTCTCCGGCACCTTCTGCAGGCCGAGGTAGGGCTGCCGCGGGTTGCCGGAGGAGGAGAGCTGCAGGAACTCGCCGTCCGCGTCGAACACGACCGCCAGGCCGAGCGCCTGTGTCCAGAACTCCGCGAGCTTGCGCGGGTCGGTGCTGTCGATGGTGATGCCGCCGAGATCGAGGTTCATGGCGCGGACGGTACGGGCGACCACCGACAAAATGGGGCTCGTGCGAACCATTGACTGGCAGGATGACCACATCGTGGCGATCGACCAGACGAAGCTACCCGGTGAAGTCGTGGTCCTGGAGATCTTCACCGTCGAGGACCTGGTTGACGCGATCCAGCGACTCGCGATCCGGGGCGCGCCGGCACTGGGAGTAGCCGGTGCGCTGGGGGCGGCCATGGCGGTCGTCGGCGCGCCCCGTCACCGGGACCGCGACCTCGCCGCCCTCCGCGCCGCCCGGCCGACCGCGGTGAACCTCGCGTGGGGCGTCGGCCACGTCCTGGCGCGGCTGCCGGACGGCGAGGAGGCCGTGCTCGCCGCCGCGCTGGCCCTCCTCGAGTCCGACGCCGCACGCAACCGTGCGCTGGGGGAGCGCGGCGCGGACTGGCTGACCACGCGGGTCGAGGGCCCCATCGCGGTGCAGACGCACTGCAACGCGGGTGCGCTCGCCTGTGTCGAATGGGGCACCGCCCTCGGCGTCGTCCGGTCCCTGCACCTGAGGAACCGCCTGCGCCACGTCTATGTCGACGAGACCCGCCCGCTGCTGCAGGGCGCGCGGCTCACCGCCTGGGAGCTGGCCGAGATGGGCGTCGACCACACGCTCGTCGTCGACTCGGCCGGGGCGACGGTGCTGGCCAGGGGGCTCGCGCAGGCGGTGGTGGTCGGTGCGGACCGCATCACGGCGAACGGCGACGTGGTCAACAAGATCGGCACCTACCCGTTGGCACTGGCGGCCGCACGGGCCGGTGTGCCGTTCCTCGTGGCGGCGCCGGAGTCGACGATCGACCCGGCGCTGGCGTCCGGCGCGGAGGTGGAGATCGAGGTGCGGGACGGCAGGGAGATACTGGGTGGCCTGCCGGACACCCCGACGCTCAACCTCGCGTTCGACGTCACCCCGGCCGACCTCGTCACCGCGATCGTGACCGAGGACCGGCTCGTGGCGCCGGCGGCCGGTGAACGGCCCGCGTAACCCGCCTGCGCTGGCAGGGGGTCGTTCACTACCCTTTGCCGCACGTTTCCAGCACAAGGAGAACTGCCGTGATCACCAGGATGTCGTCGCTGTTCCTGCGCACGCTGCGTGAGGATCCGGCGGACGCCGAGGTGCCCAGCCACAAGCTGCTGGTGCGCGCCGGGTACGTCCGCCGCGTGGCACCGGGCGGCTACTCCTGGCTGCCGCTCGGCCTGAGGGTGCTGCGGAACATCGAGCGCGTCGTCCGCGAGGAGATGGACGCGATGGGCGGGCAGGAGATCCAGTTCCCCGCCCTGTTGCCCCGCGAGCCCTACGAGACCTCCGGCCGCTGGACCGAGTACGGCGACAACCTGTTCCGGCTCAAGGACCGCAAGAAGGCGGACTACCTGCTCGGCCCCACCCACGAGGAGCTGTTCACGCTCACCGTGAAGGGTGAGTACAGCTCGTACAAGGACTACCCGGTCGTGCTGTACCAGGTGCAGACGAAGTACCGGGACGAGGCGCGGCCCAGGGCGGGCATCCTGCGTGGCCGCGAGTTCCTCATGAAGGACTCCTACTCGTTCGACCTGGACGACGACGGCCTCGCGGCGAGCTACCGCAAGCACCGGGACGCCTACATCAGGATCTTCGACCGGCTCGGCCTCAAGTACGTGATCGTGTCGGCCATGTCCGGCGCGATGGGCGGGTCGGCGTCCGAGGAGTTCCTCGCCGAGGCGGAGACCGGTGAGGACACGTTCGTGCGCAGCACCGGGTCCGGCTACGCGGCCAACGTCGAGGCCGTGGTGACGCCCGCGCCGCCCGCGCAGCCGATCGACGACAAGCCCGCGGCGCAGGTGCACCACACGCCGGACACGCCCACGATCGAGACGCTCGTCGCGTTCCTCGACAAGGCGGGGCTCGGCCGGGAGTTCACCGCGGCGGACACGCTCAAGAACGTCCTGCTGAAGACGCGTGCGCCCGGTGAGGACAAGTGGGAGCTGCTCGCCGTCGGCCTGCCGGGTGACCGCGAGGTCGACATGAAGCGTCTCGAGGCCGCGCTGGAGCCGCGGGCGGTCGAGATCCTCGACGAGGCCGACTTCGCCGCCAACCCCTTCCTCGTCAAGGGGTACATCGGGCCGAAGGCACTGCAGGACAACGGGGTTCGCTACCTCGTGGACCCCCGCGTCGTCACCGGCACCGCGTGGGTGACGGGCGCGGACAAGACCGACCACCACGTGGTGGACCTGGTGTGCGGGCGGGACTTCACCCCAGACGGGACGATCGAGGCCGCCGAGGTGCGTGCGGGCGACGCGTCGCCCGACGGGCACGGCACGCTGGTCGCCGCGCGGGGCATCGAGATCGGGCACATCTTCCAGCTGGGCCGCAAGTACACGAACGCGTTCTCGCTGGACGCGCTCGGTGCCGACAGCAAGCCGATCCGGATCACCATGGGGTCCTACGGCATCGGGGTTTCGCGGCTCGTCGCCGTGATCGCCGAGCAGTCGCACGACGAGCACGGGCTGGTGTGGCCGCGTGGGGTCGCGCCGGCGGACGTCCACGTCGTGATCGCGGGCAAGAGCGAGGAGATCCGCGCCGGCGGCGAGCAGGTCGCGGCGGACCTCGACGCGGCGGGCCTGACGGTGCTGCTGGACGACCGGACGGCGATGCCCGGGGTGAAGTTCGCGGACGCGGACCTCGTCGGGGTGCCGACGATCGTGGTGGTCGGGCGCGGGCTCGCGAACGGGGTCGTCGAGGTCAAGGACCGCAGGTCGGGGGAGCGGACCGAGGTCGCCGTCGGCGACATCGTGGCGCACCTGACCGAGCTGGTTCGTGGCTGACGGAGCTGGGGTTCGGCCGCCGGACGTTCCGCGTCCGGCGGCCGTTCGCGTTCCACGGCTTGGCCTCCGGCCCCCGGCTGCCGGCCTACGGGGCAGGGTCGGCAGGAACCGTTGGTGTGCGGGCAGGTTGGGGACAACCGGCTCCCCTGTGGACAACTCGCTGTGCGCCGCGCGTCGTCGTCGGTGGTCTCCGGTAGGCTGGGAATCGGGGGGCCGGAGGCCAGAGAACCCTTACGTCAGAAGGGTTTTGACTACCGCAGGCGTGTCGGACAGGTCCGGCAGTGTCACGTGTGCGCCGGACTCCGTCAGCTCCGCCATCGTGTGGCGGCCCGTGGCCACGCCGACGGTCGTCGTGCCGTGGTGCAGGCCCGCGGCCACGTCGTGTGGCGTGTCGCCGATGACGACCACCGAGTCGAAACCGGTGCCGTGCTTGGTCTGCGCCTGCGTGATCGCGGCCGCGACCAGGTCGTGGCGGTGCTCGGACAGCGAACCGTAGCCACCGATCTCGAAGTCGATGTGGTGGTGCAGGTCGAACGCCTCCAGCTTGTACGACGCCAGCACCGGCAGGTTGCCCGTCACCAGCGACTGCACCACGTGCTCGCGGGTCGACAGCTCCGCCAGGATCTCCCGCGCGCCTGCCAGCGCGCGGCCGAGGGTGGGCAGTGCCGCGCGGTCCTGCTCCGCCAGCGCGGTGAGCGCGGCGAAGAACTGCTCGACCCGCTCGTCCGAGTGCTCGAAGCCGTGTGCCGCCAGGAACTCGCGCGCGAGTGAGCGTTCGGTCCGGCCGGGGAACGACGGCAGGTGCGCGATCGGCACGCCGGCCACCTCGGCCAGCGCGTCCGCGTACCAGCGCCTGCCGACCCCCGAGTAGTCGACGAGGGTCAGGTCGATGTCCCACAGCACGAGCGTCCTCACCCGGCCATCGTGACACGGACCACCGACAGTGAAAAGAAATTCAACACCAGTTGACCAATCTTCCGGAGCGGGCGTACCTTCCTCCTTGAATTCAACGTCCGATGAATCGAGGAGAGATGCGCAACCCGACCACTGTCGCGGTGGGGCTGGGCCTTGTGGGGGCGGTGGTCGCCACGGTGCTCGGCTTCCTCACCTTCGGCGTGCAGGCGACAGTCGCGCCCGACCACCTGCCGGTGGCGATCGCCGTCCCGCGGGACGGCCCGCCCCAGCTCGGCGCGGCCGCCGACCGGATCGCGAGCCAGGGCGGCGACACCGTCGACTGGCAGGTCACCGACCCCGCGCACGCCAGGGAGCTCCTGGCGGACAAGGAGATCTACGGGATCCTGGAGCTCGGTGGGGGCCCCGCGCTCACGATCGTCACCTCCGGCGCCGTCAACCCGCAGGGCACACAGGTCGCCCAGCAGGTGCTCACCGGAGCCGCGCAGGGCCTCGCCGGCGCGCTCGCCCAGCAGAACGTGCGGGTGGCACCGCCGGAGGTGGAGACACTGCACGCCGCCAGCACCGCGGGCCGGACGGCGCCGCTGGCCGCCAGCGCGCTCCTGTGGGTCGGCGGCCTCGTCGCGGCCATGGCGTTCGGCCTGCTCGTCGCCAAGCCCGGCACGCGTACCCGTACCGGCGCGCGCCTGACGCTGGTCGTGTCGGTCAGCGTGCTCGCCACCGGCGCGGTCGCCGGGCTGACGAAGCTGTGGGACTCCTCACTGGACCTCGGATGGGACGTCCTCGGCTTCCTGCTGCTGACCGCCGTCGCGTTCGCGTCCGTCCAGGGCGCGCTGCTGCGCCTGCTCCACCTGCGTGCCGCCGCGATCCTGGGCCCGCTGTACCTGCTCGCCCCCGCGGTCGCGGGCACCGTCCCGGAGATGCTCGACCCGGCGTACCGCACACTGCTGTGGTCCTGGACCCCGTTCCGCTTCTCCACGGAGGGACTCCGCAGCCTCATGCAGGGCGTGCCGGACGCGCCGGACGTGCGGACCGGGCTGATCGTCCTCACGTCGATGGCGGTCGCCGGTCTCGTCGTGATGGTCTGGCCGGGGCGGCGGCCGGAACAGGAAGCCCCCGCCGGGACGCGGGAGCTGGTCAGCTCAGGTAGCTGAGCCGCACCTTCCGCGTGTGGTTGTCGACGTTCGTGTCCACCAGGCAGATCGACTGCCAGGTGCCGAGCGCGAGCCTGCCGCCGACGACCGGGACCGTGGTCGACGGCGGGACCAGTGCGGGCAGCACGTGGTCCCGCCCATGGCCGTGCGAGCCGTGCTTGTGGCGCCAGCGGTCGTCGGCGGGGAGCAGGTCACGCAGCGCGGCGAGCAGGTCGTCGTCGCTGCCCGCGCCGGTCTCGATGACCGCGATGCCCGCGGTGGCGTGCGGCACCCACACGTTCAGCAACCCGTCCTCTGCGCCGACGGACGACAGGAAGTCGGCGCACTCCCCGGTGAGGTCGCGCACGACCTCGCTGCCGCCGGTCCGCACCTCGATCTCGGTGGTCTCCATGCCGCCCATTACCTCACGCCACGCCGACCGCCACGATCCCGAGGCGCGGTAGGTTCGAAACGGTGCGAGAGGCTTTCGGGGCACACTTCGAGGTGCCGGCCGGGTATGTGAACACCGCGAGCATCGGCATCCCGTCGGCGGCGGTCGCCGACGCGGTGGCCGACGCGGTCACCGGCTGGCGCACCGGCGCGGCGCGGCCACCGCACTACGACCGGTACGTCGCCGCGGCGCGGCGGGCGTGGGCCCGGCTCACCGGGGTCGCGCCGGAGCACGTGGCGAGCGGCGCGAGCGTGTCGCAGCTGGTCGGCCTGGTCGCCGCGAGCGTGCCGGATCGCACCCGGGTCGTGACCGTGGCCAGCGAGTTCACCAGCGTCACCTTCCCGTTCGCGGCGCAGGACAAGCGGGGCGTGACCGTCACCGAGGTGCCGCCGGACCACCTCGCGGAGGCCGCCGCAGACGCCGACCTGGTGGCAGTGAGCGTGGTGCAGTCCGCCGACGGCGCGCTCGCCGACCTGGCCGCGCTCCGGGCGGCGGGCACCCCCGTCCTCCTCGACGCGACACAGGCGGCCGGCTGGCTGCCGTTGCGGCTGGACTGGGCCGACTACGTGGTCGGCGGCAGCTACAAATGGCTGTTCGCGCCCCGCGGCGCGGCCTGGCTCGCCGTCCACCCGGACGCGCGGCCGCTGGTCCCGCAGGCCGCCAACTGGTACGCCGCACAGGACCCGTGGGACGGCGTCTACGGCCTGCCGCTGCGGCTCGCGGACGGCGCGCGGGCCCTCGACCTCTCGCCGGTCTGGTTCGCGCAACTGGGCGCGGCCGTTTCCACGGAGTGGCTCGCCGCACTGGACATGGCCAGCGTCCGCGACCACTGCACGCACCTCGCCGACACCGTGCTCGCGCAGGTGGGCCGCGAACCGGCCGGTTCCGCGATCATCTCCCTCGAACTCACCGCTGACCAGCGGGGACGGCTCGCGGCGGCCGACGTCGTGAGCGCGGAGCGGGCGGGCAGGACCCGGCTCTCGTTCCACCTCTACAACACCGAGGACGACGTCGACCGGGTACTCGGCGCACTGGCTACCAGATCCTGACGGCGCCCGGAATGGCACCTCGCCCTGGTTGGCAAACGTATGTCCGGTTACGGTGCCTCCCGTGTCGGCTCCTTACCGCCCAGGGCAACCCCAGTGGCCCGCCAACGGCCCGCAGCGGCCCGACCGGCCGCCGCCGATCCAGTTCCGCCAGGACGAGCCGCCCCGGCCGCCCGGCAACCCCGCCCTGCAGTGGGCACTGCGGATAGTCGGGCTCGTCGCGGTCGCGGTCATCTCCGGTGTGGTCTGGTACTACATCACCGACGACGGTCAGCAGCCGAACACGGCGGCGGACGAGAGCGGCACCGAGCAGGAGACCGAGGGCAGGTTCGACTTCTCGCCGCACCCCGACATGACCTCGCCCGCGACCGACGAGAACTGCGCGAAGCACGCGTACGGCCGTATCGAGGAGCACCTGCAGGCCAACCCGTGCGACCACCTGTCGCAGCAGCTGTTCGTCACGGAGGTCGACGGGCGCACCGTGTACGCGTCGGTCTCGGTGGTCACCATGCCCGACGAGGACAAGGCCGCCGAGCTGCGGCTCCTCACCGACGAGGACGGCTCCGGCAACGTCAACGACGTGCTGCGGGACGGCGGCGTCACGGTCGAGGGCATGGACCGGCTCAGCGCTGGCGGCGGCTACGCCGCGAAGCAGAACGGCCGCGAGGTCGTCATCGTCGAGGCCGACCTGGACCCGAAGGACCAGAGCGAGGGCGAGGCGGCCAAGAAGAAGGACGAGGACGAGATCCTCGACCCCGTCTGCGATGACGCGCTGCGGCTCGCGAAGCAGGTCGACACCAAGAGCGGTTGAGCCTCAGGCCGGTGTACCCGGGAGCGGTGGCGTCGCGGGCGTCTGACCCGCGGCACGCCGCCACCGCGTGGCCCGCACGGCCGCGTCGGTGAGCCCGCCGAGCGCACCGGCGCGCAGCGTCCTGTCGTCCGTGCGTTCCAGGACCGCGCGCCAGGCGACGGTCACGTCGGTCTCCGCCACCACCAGCACGGCGAGCGCCGATGGCTGGTCGGTCACCTCCTGCGGCAGCACGTACGCGGCCTCCGCGGACCTCGGGTCCTGCCCGGCGCCGTTGAGCAGCAGCTCGGTCGCGTCCCTGCGTGCGCGGTGCGCGTTCGAGCCCTCCCGCAGCGCGGCACCGTAGTCGTCGGGCAGGAACGCGCTGACCAGCCCGTACACCCACAGCGCGGCGTGCTCGGCACTCAGCGCGTCCTGCGTGGCCCGCGCCGCCTCGTCCGGCAGCGAAGACGGGCCCCGGGAAGGCGGTGGCGTCGGCGAGGTCATGAGAGCACCACCCGCAGGCTCGCGCAGCACGCGGCGACCGAGCCGAGCAGCCCGGCCCGGTAGCGCGACACGGACGGGACCAGGTCGGCGGCCTGCTTCTCGGCCGTCGTGAGGGCGTCGGCGAGCGCGGCGACCGCGTCCGAGGGCACGTCCGGTGCCGAGGGCGGGCGGGTCGACGACGAGGACGCGGGCGGCCGCTCCCGGTCCACCTCCGCCTGCAGGGCCGTCGCGTGCTCGGTCCGCGCCTTGGCGATCTCGCCCGCCGCGGCGGCCAGCGCGGGCTGCGCGGTCGCGATCGCCTCCGCCAGCGCGGCGTCGGCGCGGGCCTTCGCCGCGAGGTCGGCGAGCGGGTCGGGTGGCGGCGGGGCGGACGGCTCCTCCGTACACGCCGCCACCAGCGGCGCCACGGCGGCCAGCGTGCCCAACCGCAGCGCGGCACGACGGGTGAACATCACGGGCGGTCATACTGCCAGGCCGTCCCGCCACCCGGTCGGACGCACCATGCCTGCTCGGGGCCAGGGCGTCCGGGCAGACGAGATACGCTTGGCAACCACGCAAGGTGAACGTCCACAACAGCAGGGAGCGGCACGTGCCAAGTGAGCGACAACGCGCAGGCGGCGCCGGCGAGGAGCTGGAGCCGGTCGTCGCGGACGCCGTGGCACGAGCCGGGTTCGAGCTCGAGGAACTGGTCGTCCAGCAGGCGGGCCGCAAACAGCTCGTCAAGGTCGTCGTCGACGGCGAGGGAGCGGACGGCCGGGGTATCAGCCTCGACGAGACCGCCGAGGTGTCCAGGGCGGTGTCGGCGGCACTGGACGCGCGCGACGACGTCCTGGCCGGGGCCTACACCCTCGAGGTCACCTCGCCGGGCCTGGACCGCCCGCTGACCAAGCCGAGACACTGGCGCCGCGCACGGCTGCGCAGGGTCGCGGTGAAGCAGGCGGACGTGAACTTCCTCGCCCGTGTCGGCGACGCCGGTGACGACGGCGTCGAGCTGCTGGTCGACGGACGGTTACGCCACGTGCCATACACCGAGATCGAACACGCCGTCATCGAGGTGGAGTTCAAAGAGCCACCAGCGGCCGAGATCGCCAAACTGACACATGAAGAGGAGGGGTCGAGGTGAATGTCGACATCGCGGCACTGCGTGCCATCGAGCGTGACAAGGACATCCCCTTCGACACGGTGATCGAGGCGATCGAGACGGCGCTGCTCACCGCGTACAAGCACACCGACGGCCACCAGCCGCACGCCCGCATCGACATCGACCGGCGCACGGGCCTCGTCCGCGTGATCGCGTTCGAGGTCGGCCAGGACGGCGAGCCCGGCGCCGAGTGGGACGACACGCCGGAGGGCTTCGGCCGGATCGCCGCCACCACCGCACGCCAGGTCATCCTGCAGCGCCTGCGGGACGCCGAGAACGAGAAGACGTTCGGCGAGTTCTCCGCCAAGGAGGGCGAGATCGTCGCAGGCGTGGTGCAGCGGGACGCGCGCGCCAACGCCCGCAACATGGTCGTGGTCCAGGTCGGCGACACCGAGGGTGTCCTGCCGCAGGTCGAACAGGTGCCCGGCGAGCGCTACGAGCACGGCACGCGCATCAAGTGCTACGTGCTCGGGGTGAGCAGGGGAACAAGGGGACCCCAGATCACGTTGTCCAGGTCGCACCCGAACCTGGTGCGGCGGCTGTTCGCGCTTGAGGTCCCGGAGATCGCCGACGGCACCGTCGAGATCCCGGCCGTCGCGCGTGAGGCCGGTCACCGCTCCAAGATCGCGGTCCGGTCCACGGTCCCCGGCGTGAACGCCAAGGGCGCGTGCATCGGGCCGATGGGTGCGCGGGTGCGCAACGTGATGAGCGAGCTGCTCGGTGAGAAGATCGACATCATCGACCACTCGGACGACCCGGCCACCTTCGTCGGCAACGCGCTGTCACCCGCGAAGGTGATCTCTGTCCGCGTGGTCGACGAACGAGCGAAGACCGCTCGGGTCGTCGTGCCGGACTTCCAGCTGTCGCTGGCGATCGGCAAGGAGGGCCAGAACGCCCGCCTCGCCGCACGTCTGACGGGCTGGCGGATCGACATCCGTAGCGACGCCGCACCGGCCGATCCCGACGACGCTCCCGGCGGAGTGGGACAGGTCGCACCGGCGTCGGGTTCGGCGGACTGACACGGACGGGATAGACTCATCAGTGGTTCATCGATCTGGACCGGCGACCTCGCACGCGTCCGCACTGGCCACTGGCCCGGTGCGCACCTGTATCGGCTGCCGGACCAGGGCGTTGTCCGGTGAGTTGCTCCGGATCGTGATTTCGGATGGGGAACTCGCCCTCGATCTGCGAAGATCACTTCCGGGTCGCGGGGCGTGGATACATCCCGATCTCGGTTGTCTGAGCAAGGCCGAGCGGCGGCGCGCGTTCGCGAGAGCGCTACGCGTGCGGCAGCCGCCCGACACCGGTGGCCTCCGAGGCCAGCTGGAGGCACTGGTTCACCGCACGACCGGCACGGGACATTCCCGGGCCGGGCTGGACGAACGAAAGCAGGTCGACCCGTCATGAGTCAGCCGTGAAGCTGAAGCCATGAACGTCAGACGATAGGACGAGGTCGCGCGGGTCTAGTGCCGCCGGCCTCACTCAGACGAGGAGAGCAGTGGCAGGCAAGGCCCGAGTACATGAGCTCGCCAAGGAGCTCGGTGTCACCAGCAAGGACGTTCTCGCGAAGCTCAAGGAGCTCGGCGAGTTCGTGAAGTCCGCGTCCTCCACCGTGGAGGCTCCGGTCGCACGCAGGTTGCGGGACGCGTACCCCAAGGCAGGTGGGTCGGGGAAGTCCGACTCGCGCAGGACATCCACCCCAGGCCCAACCCCAGCGCAGCCCAAGCCGGCGCCGAGGCCGAGCAAGCCGGAGGTCACCGAACCGGTGGCACAGACCGTTGTCCCGAAGCCGGCGGCCAAGCCGGGTCCGGCGGCGCCGAAGCCGCCCGCACCCGCGCCCGCACCGGCGGCGAACGTGGAGACCGAGGCGCCGCGTCCGGCTCCGAAGCCTGCTCCGAAGCAGGAGCAGCAGCAGCCTGCGCAGCAGCAACCCGCACCGCAGCAGCCCGCCCAGCAGCAGCCCGCGGCGGCGCAGAACAACCAGCCCGGCGGCAACCAGGGCAACCAGGGTGGCCAGGTCGTGCCGCCCAAGCGGCAGTCGCCCAAGCCCGGCCCGCGCGCGCCGAGGGTGGGCAACAACCCGTTCGGTGTCGGCGCCGGTGCGCCTCCGGCCCGGCCTGCTCCCGGCCCCCGGCCCGGCAACCAGGGCGCCCCTGGCGGCGAGCGTGCCGCCCGGCCCGGTGGTGACCGGCCCGCGCCCGGCCCGCGTGGCGGCGGTGGCGGCAACGCACCCGCCGGTCCCCGGCCCTCGCCCGGCTCGATGCCGCCGCGCCCGAACCCGGGCATGATGCCTCCTCGGCCGGCTCGTCCGGCCGGTGGCGGCCGTGGCGGTCCCGGTGGCGGCGCACGCGGCGGCCCTGGTGGCGGCGCGCGTGGCGGTCCCGGTGGCGGCGCACGCGGCGGTCCCGGTGGTGGTGGCGGCGGTTTCCGCGGCGGTCCCGGTGGCGGCGGTGGCGGCGGCGGTGGCTACCGCCCCGGCGGTGGCGGTGGTGCCCCGGCCGGTGGCGGCGGTGGTTTCCGCGGTGGCGGCGGTGGCCGTCCCGGCTCCGGTGGCGGTCGCGGTGGCGCCGCGGGTGCGTTCGGCAGGCCCGGTGGGCCTTCCCGGCGTGGCCGCAAGTCGAAGCGGCAGAAGCGCCAGGAGTACATGGAGAACATGCAGGCGCCCAGCGTCGGCGGTGTTCGCCTGCCCAAGGGCAACGGCGAGTCGATCCGTCTCCCGCGTGGCGCCTCGCTGACCGACTTCGCCGAGAAGATCAACGCCAACCCGGCCTCGCTGGTGCAGGTGCTGTTCCACCTCGGTGAGATGGTCACCGCGACGCAGTCGGTCTCCGACGACGTGCTCGAGCTGCTCGGCACCGAGATGAACTACAAGGTGCAGGTCGTCTCCCCGGAGGAGGAGGACCGCGAGCTGCTCGACTCCTTCGACATCTCCTACGGCGAGAACGCCGGTGGCGAGGAGGAGCTGCAGGCACGGCCGCCGGTCGTGACCGTCATGGGTCACGTCGACCACGGTAAGACGCGACTTCTGGACACCATCCGGAAGACGACCGTGCACGAGGGCGAGGCCGGCGGCATCACCCAGCACATCGGCGCCTACCAGGTCGCGGTCGACGTCGACGGCAACGAGCGGCTGATCACCTTCATCGACACCCCCGGTCACGAGGCGTTCACCGCCATGCGTGCCCGTGGTGCGAACTCCACGGACATCGCGATCATCGTGGTCGCCGCCGACGACGGCGTCATGCCGCAGACGGTGGAGGCCATCAACCACGCGCAGGCCGCCGAGCTGCCGATCGTGGTTGCGGTGAACAAGATCGACAAGGAGGGCGCGAACCCGCAGAAGGTGCGCCAGCAGCTCACCGAGTACGGGCTCGTGGCCGAGGAGTACGGCGGCGAGACCATGTTCGTCGACATCTCCGCGCGCCAGAACATCAACATCGGCGGGCTGCTCGAGGCGGTCGTGCTCACCGCGGACGCGGCGCTCGACCTGCGGGCCAACCCGGAGATGGAGGCGCAGGGCGTCGCCATCGAGGCGCACCTGGACCGCGGTCGCGGCCCGGTCGCCACGGTGCTGGTGCAGCGCGGCACGCTCCGCGTCGGCGACTCGATCGTGGCGGGCGACGCCTACGGTCGCGTGCGCCGGATGGTCGACGAGTTCAACGAGGACATCACCGAGGCGACCCCGTCGCGGCCCGTCCAGGTCATCGGCTTCACGTCGGTGCCCGGCGCGGGCGACACCTTCCTGGTGGTCGACGAGGACCGCACGGCCCGGCAGATCGCCGAACGCCGGGCGGCCAGGATGCGCAACGCGGCGAACGCCTCGCGGCGCAAGCGGATCAGCCTCGAGGACCTGGACTCCGCGCTCAAGGAGACCAGCCAGCTCAACCTGATCATCAAGGGCGACAACTCGGGTACCGTCGAGGCACTCGAGGACGCGCTCACGAAGATCGACGTGGGCGAAGAGGTCGAGCTGCGGGTCATCGACCGCGGTGTCGGTGGCATCACCAAGGCCAACGTGGACCTGGCGATCGCGTCCGACGCGATCATCCTCGGGTTCAACGTCCGCGCCGAGGGCAAGGTCACCGAGCAGGCGAACCGCGAAGGCATCGACGTCCGGTACTACTCGGTCATCTACCAGGCGATCGACGAGATCGAGCAGGCCCTGAAGGGCATGCTCAAGCCGGTCTACGAAGAGGTCGAGCTCGGCCGCGCCGAGGTGCGCGACGTGTTCAAGTCCTCGAAGGTCGGCACGATCGCGGGCTGCATGGTGCTCTCCGGCGAGATCCGGCGCAACGCCAAGGCGCGGCTCATGCGCGACGGCACGGTCATCCAGGAGGGCCTGCCGATCAGCTCGCTGCGGCGGTTCAAGGACGACGCCGTCGAGGTCCGCGAGGGCTTCGAGTGTGGTCTGACGCTCGGCTCGTACGGTGACATCAAGGTCGAGGACATCATCGAGACCTACGAGCTGCGCGAGAAGCCGCGCGACTGAGTCGACGTTCCCGGCGCCGTCGAGTGCGGCGGCGCCGGGACCTACTCTTTTCGAGGATTTCCCTTGTATGTGGGGGCTCTCGAGCTGGATGTGCTGCTCGGTGACATCCGCTCGTTGAAGGAGAAGCGTTCGGCCGTCCGTCCGGTCATCGCCGAACTGCGCAAGCGGTTCGAGGTGACCGTGGCCGAGGCCGGGCATCTGGACAAGCACCGGCGAACGCTGATCGGCGTCGCTGTGGTCGCCGCCGAGGCGTCGCACGTGGACGACGTGCTGGACGCGTGCGAGCGGATGGTCGCGGGACGGCCGGAGCTGGACCTGCTGTCGGCGCGCCGCCGGTGGCTGGGTCCCGAGGACTGACTTGTAGAAGGAGACCGTCGTGGCTGACGCACCACGCGCCCGCAAGCTCGCCAAGCGGATCGCGCAGATCGTCGCGTCCGCACTGGAGCACGAGGTGAAGGACCCTCGGCTCGCCCGCGTGACGATCACGGACACCAAGGTGACCGCGGACCTGCACGACGCGACGGTGTACTACACCGTGCTCGGCGACAAGCTGGACGCGACGCCGGACATGCAGGGCGCGGCAGCGGCGCTGGAGTCCGCGAAGGGTGTGCTGCGGTCGATGGTCGGCGCGGGCACCGGTGTCCGGTTCACGCCGACGCTCACGTTCGTGGCCGACACCGTGCCGGAGGACGCCAAGAACATCGAGGACCTGCTGGCCCGCGCGGCGGCCGCCGACGCCGAGGTGGCGCGGCTCGCCAACGGCGCGAAGCCCGCGGGTGACCCGGACCCGTACCGGGCACCGCGCGACGACGAGGACGACGCCGAGGAAGACGACGACCAGAGCCGCTGATCTTGTCGGCGTTAAGATCGTCGGTATGCCCTACCACCACGGAGATCTGCGGCGCGCGATCCTGACCGCGGCGGTCGAGGCGATCACGGCCGTCGGATCGGCCAACCTGAGCCTGCGAGACGTCGCTCGTCGTGCCGGGGTCTCGCACGCCGCGCCGGTCCACCACTTCGGGGACAAGGCTGGAGTGCTGACCGCGCTCGCCGAGGAAGGCTTCGACCTGCTCGCGCGGGAGCTGTCCTCGGCCGGTGACGACTTCGCGGAGGTGGGCGTCGCGTACGTCCGGTTCGCGGTCACGCACCCGGCGCACTTCGAGGTGATGTTCCGCCCCGACACCCACCACCGCGACGACCCGGCGCTGGCCGCCGCGCGCGGGCGGGCCGGGGCGGTCCTCGCGCAGGGCGCGCGGCAGCGTGCCGGCGAGTACGCGGACGTGGCGGCGTGGTCGCTGATGCACGGGTTCGCGACGTTGTGGCTGACCGGTGCGCTGCCCGCCCGCCTCGGCGACGACCTGACGGCGTCGGCCCGCGGCGTGGCACGCACCCTGTTCGGCGACTGAGACTTGCATCCGGTACCCGGGTACGGGCTTACCGTGGCGTCATGGAGCTGGAGTGGGTGCCCTCGGCGTGCACACTGCCGACGGTGGAACAGCCGCTGCGGGTGGCCGAGTTCGACGACCTGTTCGCGAAGGCCGTGCGCGTGGAGCGGCCCGCCGACGGCGAGCTGGCGTTCGCGTTCCCCGCGTCCCCCGAGCTGGCGGGCGCCGCGGCGACGCTGGCCGCGCGGGAGACCGCGTGCTGCTCGTTCTTCACGTTCACCCGCACCGTGTCGGCCGAGGAGCTGACGCTCGCGGTGTCGGTGGCGGAGCCGCACATCGAGGTCCTGACCGCGCTCGCGGCGCGGGTGGGATCGTGACCGGGTTGCGGAGCGGGGAGGTCGCGCGGGCGGCCGCCTACCACCTGCATGTGACGCGTGCGGTTGTCGACTTCCTCGCCGCGCAGCGCCATGACATCACCTCTTTACGTCACCGCCAGGTTGCGTGAGGCTGTGCGGGTGCTGACCGCCGATCTTCACGCGGCCGCGGACCTGCTCAGGACCGCGGCCGACGTGACCCTGCTGGGACATGTCAACCCGGACGCGGACGCCCTGGGCAGTGCGCTCGCGCTCGGGCTGGCGCTGCGGAAGCGGGGCGCGACCGTGCGGGTGTCGTTCGGGCCGCCCGCCGAGGTGCCCGACTCGCTGCGCTGCCTCGACCCCGCCGGGCTGGTCGTGCCCGCTGCCGACGTGCCGGCTGCCCCGGAGCTGCTGGTCGCGCTCGACGCAGGCAGCGCGGCCCGGCTGGGGTGGCTCGCGGACCGCGTCGGCACGAGCGGGCAGGTGCTGGTCGTCGACCACCACGCCTCCAACACCCGGTACGGCACGCACCACGTCGTCGACGACACGGCGGAGGCGACGGCCGTGCTCGTGCTCGCGTTGATCGACGAACTGGGCATTCCGCTCGATCCGGACATCGCCCGCTGCCTGTACGCGGGACTGATGACCGACACCGGTTCGTTCCGCCGCGCCACATCGGCCACCCACCGGACCGCGGCCCGCCTGGTCGAGGCGGGCGCCGAGCCCGCCGTACTCGCACGGGAGTTGATGGACGCGCACCCGTTCGCGTGGCTGCCGATGCTCGCACGGGTACTCGGCCGGGCCGAGCTGGAACAGGCCGCCGTGGGTGGGCGCGGGCTCGTGCACACCGCGGTGACCATGGCCGACATGACCGGAGTGCGGCTGGAGGAGGTCGAGTCCGTCGTGGACATACTGCGAGCGACGAGCGAGGCCGAGGTCGCGCTCGTCATCAAGGAGATGGCACCCGGCGAGTGGTCTGGGTCGCTGCGGGCGAAGAGCGCGGTCGACGTGCGGGTCGTCGCGGCCGGCATGGGTGGTGGCGGGCACCGGCTCGCGGCCGGGTTCACGACGACCGGGACGGCGGAGGACGTCGTGAACCGGGTGCGGGAGATGTTGCGACAGCCGCCGGTGATCGCTTCGCAAGCTCCGCGGACCCGATCCCGCTCGTAACCACTTGGGGACGATGAGCGGCGTTCGGGTGAACAAGTGGTATAAACCAATCGCTGTTCCGGGTCCCAACGACCGGGACAGCGACCCAGCCAGGCGGACCGGACCGGCCAGGCGGAAACGGAGGACATCTTGAGGCGCGTCACAATGGCAGTCGCGGTGGCGACCGCGGCGGCACTCGGACTCGCCGGCTGCGGCAGCGACTCCGGCGGCGGCGACGGCGAGAACGTCAGCCTGGAGCTGCTGGTACCCATCTACGGCGACAAGACCAAGCCGTACTGGGAGCAGTTGGTCGAGGACTTCGAGGCGGAGAACTCGAACATCGACGTCAAGCTCGAGACCCAGAGCTGGGACGACATCTATACCGTCATGACGACGAAGATCCAGAACAACAAGGCGCCGGACATCCTGGAGCTGGATGCCGCGGGCCCGGCGTATGCCTCCGACGACC
This sequence comes from Actinophytocola glycyrrhizae, assembly GCF_042653545.1. NCBI lineage: Bacteria > Bacillati > Actinomycetota > Actinomycetes > Pseudonocardiales > Pseudonocardiaceae > Actinophytocola > Actinophytocola glycyrrhizae. Next base: position 234,563 of record NZ_JBHSIS010000010.1, on the reverse strand, counting down.
TGCTGTACAAGGCCGAGGAGATCGTCTCCCCGGAGACCTACGACGACATCGAGCCGGCGTTCATCGACAGCGCCAAGATCGACGGTCAGGCCTACGGCGTGCCGACGGTCGCCTCCACACGCGCGCTGTTCTACAACAAGACGCTCTTCCAGCAGGCAGGCATCAGCGAGCCGCCGAAGACGTGGGACGAGTTGCTCGAAGCCGCCAAGAAGATCTCCGCGCTCGGCGGTGGCGTCTACGGCTACGGCATGCCGCTCGGCTCCGAGGAGGCGCAGGCCGAGACGTCCATCTGGGCCTACGGCGCGGGCGCGTCCTGGGAGCAGGACGGCAAGATGACGATCGACACGCCGGAGGCCAGGGAAGCCCTCACCTTCATGAAGAAGATGATCGACGAGGGTGCCACCCAGCCGAACCCCGGCGCGACCGACCGCACCCCGCTGCTGGACGTGTTCATCCAGGGCAAGATCGGCATGATCGAGGGCCTGCCGCCGATCGTCGGCCAGATCAACGAGAAGAACCCGGACCTGGACTGGGAGATCGCGCCGAGCCCCACCAAGGACGGTGAGCCGGTCACCCTAGGTGTCGCGGACTACTTCGTCGGCTTCGACAAGGACGAGGACAAGCAGGAGTCGATCGCCAAGTTCCTGGACTTCTTCTACCAGCAGGAGAACTACGTCAAGTTCAACGACAACGAGGGCTTCATCCCGGCCACCAAGTCGGGTGCCGAGGCGGCCGCGGCCAAGCCGGAGCTGAAGATCTTCCTCGAGTCGCTGCCGGACGCGAAGTTCTACCCGGCCACCAACCCGGCGTGGGGCCAGACCTCCGGTGCGTTCAAGTCCGATGTCGGCCAGATCGAGACCAAGTCGGTGGACGAGGTCATCAAGTCGATCCAGGCCAAGGCGGACGCCGAGGGCTGAGCGGCGTACCACGAAGAAACGCCCGGCGCGGGGCCCTGCTGATCAGGGCCCCGCACCGGTACCCAGGAGGACGCTCGGGTGGCAACAGCACGTAACAAGGCGTTGCGGCGGCAGGCGCGCAAGCAGTCGACGCTGCAGGCACTTCCCTGGCTGGCGCCTGCGCTGGTCCTGATCGTCGGGGTGGTGATCTTCCCCGCCGGCTACATGATCTACACGTCGTTCCGCGACCTGTCCCGGTTCGGCAAGGACCGCGGGTGGGCCGGGCTCGACAACTACGTCCGCGTGTTCGGGCTCGACCCGCTGTCGACGGTGCTCACGAACACCGTGGTGTGGACCGTCGGGGTGGTCCTGGCGACCGTGCTGGTCTCGCTGGTCCTCGCCCAGTTCCTGAACAAGCGCTTCCCCGGCCGCAAAGTCCTGCGGATGGTCATCATCGTGCCGTGGGCCGCGTCGGTCGTGATGACCTCGACGGTGTTCGTCTACGGCCTCGACCCGTTCTACGGGATCATCAACCGCCTTCTCGTGGACGTCGGGTTGATCGACGAACCGTACGGGTTCCTCAAGAACGCGACGTCCGGTTTCCTGTCCGCCATGGCGGTCGCGGTGTTCGTCTCGGTGCCGTTCACGACGTTCGTGGTGCTCTCCGGGCTGCAGACCATCCCGCACGACGTGCTGGAGGCCGCCGCCATCGACGGCGCGGGCAAGGTCCAGACGTACTGGCGGGTGGTGTTCCCGATGCTGCGGCCCGCGCTCGCGGTCGCCGCGATCATCAACATCATCAACGTGTTCAACTCGCTGCCGATCCTCAAGACGATGACCGGCTCGATACCCGGCAACGACGCGGACACCACCACCACGTTCATGTTCAAGCTCATCCAGAACGACCGGCAGATCGACACGGCCAGCGCTCTGTCGGTGGTCAACTTCGCCGTGATCATCGTGGTGATCGGTGTCTACCTCAAGGTGGTCAAACCCATGCGGGAGGTGTCGGCGTGAGTGAGCTCGCGAGCGAACCATCGACGCGGGGTGAGGTCGCCACGAAGGGCGCGGTGCTCGATCCGCCCACGACGATCGCGGGCACCGGGCGCGCCACCGCGCCACGCAAGCGGGACCGCAGGCGCTGGGGGCTCACGATCGTCGGCGGGATCGTCGCGCTGGTGTTCCTCGCCCCGTATCTGATCATGCTCTCCGGTGCGTTCAAGTCGCGCCAGGAGATCCTGAAGGTGCCTCCGGAGTACCTGCCGACGGACTGGAAGTTCGACAACTTCGTCACCATGTGGGGCACGCCGGAGACGCCGCTGCCGCACAACCTGCTGTCCACGGTCGTGATCTCGCTCTGCGGCACCGTGCTCGCGTTGCTGGCCGCCCTGCCGGCCGCCTACTACACCGCGCGGCACAACTTCCGGCTCAAGCTGCCGTTCATGCTGCTCGTGCTGGTCACGCAGATGCTGCAGCCGACCGTCCTCGCGTCGGGACTCTTCCGCGAGTTCGTCTCGCTGGAGATCAACGACACGTGGCTCGCGATGATCCTCGTGAACGCGGCGTTCAACCTGTCGTTCGCGGTGTGGATCATGCACAGCTTCTTCGCGACCGTGCCGAAGGAGATCGAGGAGGCGGCCTGGCTGGACGGCTGCTCGCGCGGCCAGTCCATGCGGCAGATCATGCTGCCGCTGGTGTGGCCGGGCATCGTCACGGCGATCATCTTCACGTTCATCGCGTGCTGGAACGAGTTCGCGGCGAGCCTGATCCTGTTGCCGACGGACACCAACCAGCCACTCACCGTGGCGCTGACCAGGTTCATCGGGCAGTACGAGTCGGCGTGGCAGTACGTGTTCGCCGTCTCGATCATCGGGATCCTCCCGGTCGTCGCGTTGTTCGCGATGATCGAGAAGCATCTCGTCTCCGGCCTCACCGCGGGCGGGGTGAAGTGAATTCGTGATTCTGAATCGTGGTGTTCAGTTGTTTGTTGCTCTAGATTATGCTCGCGCGCCGGTTTCGCGGAGCTCGCGGAGCGAGCATCAGACACAGTCGACCGGGCCGACAACGTGGTGCGGTCTCTTGACCGGCGGATGGAAAGGATCACCATGGCGACAGTGACCTTCGACGGCGCGAGCCGTTACTACGCGGGCACGGAGCGGCCCGCGGTCGACCAGCTCGACCTCGAGGTGGAGGACGGCGAGTTCCTCGTGCTGGTCGGACCCTCCGGCTGCGGCAAGTCGACCACGCTGCGCATGCTCGCCGGCCTGGAGGGCGTCGACGAGGGCGCGATCCGCATCGGTGAGCGCGAGGTCACCGACCTCCCGCCGAAGGACCGGGACATCGCCATGGTGTTCCAGAACTACGCGCTGTACCCGCACATGACGGTGGCCGACAACATCGGCTTCCACCTCAAGATCAAGAAGATGCCGAAGGCGGAGCGGGCGGAGCGCGTGCTCGAGGCCGCGAAGCTGCTGGACCTGGAGCCGTACCTGGACCGCAAGCCGGCCAAGCTCTCCGGTGGTCAGCGCCAGCGCGTCGCGATGGGCCGCGCGATCGTGCGCCGCCCGCAGGTGTTCTGCATGGACGAGCCGCTGTCGAACCTCGACGCGAAGCTGCGGGTGCAGACCCGTACCCAGATCGCCTCGCTGCAGCGGCGGCTCGGCGTCACCACGATCTACGTGACGCACGACCAGATCGAGGCCATGACCATGGGCGACCGGGTCGCGGTGCTGAAGGACGGCCTCCTGCAGCAGTGCGACACCCCGATGGGCTTGTTCGGCAAGCCGAAGAACCTGTTCGTCGCTGGCTTCATCGGCTCGCCTGCCATGAACCTGATCGCGGCGACCGTCGAAGGCGACGGCGCGGTCATCGGCGGGCAGGCCATCCCGCTGACCCCGGCACAGCGGTCCGCGCTGACCAGCAAGAACGTGGTCGTCGGCATCCGTCCGGAAGGCTGGACGCTGAAGCCGGCGGGCGAGGGCGTCTCCGCGACGATCGAGGTCGTCGAGGAGCTGGGCTCCGAGCAGTTCCTGTACTGCTCCACCTCGGCGCCGCAGCTGGCGACGGACGAGACCGCCGACACCGACACCGCGCCGCCCTCGATCACCGTCCGCGCGCCGGGCATGTCCGCGTTCCAGCGCGGCGACAAGGTCGGCCTGGTCCCGGAGTCGGGTGCGGTGCACCTGTTCGACGCCGAGACCGGCGACCGGCTGCCTGACTGAGCCAGTCTTCCGCGAAAGCCCGGGGCCATCGCTGGTCCCGGGCTTTTGCCGCCACAAGGCGTTGCGTGAAGATGCGCGAAGATATGATGAAACGAGCAAATTCACGCAACAGGGGAGTGGTTCATGACGTACCTGCGGGACGAGATCGCCAGCCAGCCCTCCGTGTGGGAGCGCGCACTGACCGTGTCCACCACGGCGCTGCCGGCCTCGGGGGAGCGGGTGGCGGTCATCGGCTGTGGGACGTCGTACTACATGGCACAGGCGTACGCGGCGCTGCGCGAGGCGGCGGGCCACGGCGAAACCGACGCGTTCGCGGCCTCCGAGTTCCCCGCCGCCCGCGGGTACGACCGGGTGGTCGCACTGACCAGGTCCGGCACGACGACTGAGGTCCTGGCCGCGCTGGCCAGCACGCAGGCGCCGACGGTGGCGGTGACCGCCGACCCGGCGACCCCGATCTCCGACGCCGCCGACGAGGTGGTGGCGCTGGAGTTCGCCGACGAGAAGTCGGTGGTGCAGACCCGCTTCGCCACGGCGGCGCTGGTCCTGCTGCGCACGGCGCTGGGGGAGCAGCTCAACGGCCTGCCCGCCGAGGCGACCACCGAACTGGCGACGCCGCTGCCGCAGGAGTTGCCCGCCGCGACCCAGTGGACGTTCCTGGGCACCGGCTGGACCATCGGCCTGGCCAACGAGGCAGCACTGAAGCTGCGCGAAGCCACCCAGTCGTGGACCGAGTCGTACTACGCGATGGAGTACCGCCACGGCCCGATCTCCATCGCCGCCCCCGGCCGGGTCGTGTGGGTCTTCGGCGCCCCGCCGCCGGGCCTGGTCGACGAGGTGCGGCGCACCGGAGCCCACATGGAACTGTCGAACGGCGACCCACTGGTGTCCCTGGTCCGCGCCCACCGCGTGGCCGAGGCGGTCGCGGCGGCCCGCGGCCTGAACCCGGACCGGCCACGCAACCTGGACCGCTCGGTCATCCTGACCTAATGTCCCGCGCCGGAAATCCGGCACATGATTCGACGGCCCAGCTTCCCGCTGGCCGCGTTGCCGATCCACCCGGTTTTCGGTCGGGTGCGTTGCCTGGCTCCGGTTCGCGTTGTGGGTTGTCCTCGCCGGACGGGCAGGTCTCGGGGGTGGCGGGGAGCCCCTTTGGGGCCGGGCTTGCGCCACCGTCAGGGGGTGTCGCGAATGGGCCGTTCAGGGCGCTCAGCGTCCTGAACGCGCCTTTCAGGGCATCGGTCTCGGGTCGAGCGGCGGTCGGGCGGCGCAGTCGGGTGTCCGGCAGGCGCGCGCCTCATGGGCACGCGCCGTGTCCGGGGCCGGTCGCTAGTCCGCCTTCCTGCGGGAGCGGAACGCGGCCACGTGCACGCGGTTCGCGCAGCGCGGCGAGCAGAACCGCTTGGCGCGGTTGGTCGACGTGTCCAGGTAGTAGTTGTCGCAGTCCGCCGCGCCGCAGTGGCCCCACCGGCTCAGCCCGTGGTGGACGACGCCGTGTGCGATGCCCCACGCCGCCGCGGCCGCCACCTCTGTCGCCGGGGAGGCGTCCGGGTCGGCCATGTGGATGTGCCAGTTCGGCTCGGCCGTGTGTCCCGCCGACAGGCGGGGGCCCGGCGGGTGGGTGACCAGCAGCGCGTTGATCTCGGTCAGCACGCCGTCGTTGTCGCCCGCCACCGCGCACGCCAGCGTTCTGCGCAGCCTTTCGGCGACCGGGCGCAGCGCGACGAGGTCGTCCTCACCCGCGCGGGAGGACCACCACGGCTCCTCGTGCAGGGCCGCACGCAGGTCCGCCACGTCGTCGAGTGTGGCGTTGGTCAACCTGAGCGCCACATCCAGGTAATCGGCGTTGTCCATCGGCGGTCCTTACGGCTACCGTCAGGGGCGAAAATCTGAAGCACACCTTACTGGAGTTGTGGTGGTGGATCGGGCGAGCCCGCGGCAGGTGCTCGGCCTCGCCGTGCCCGCTCTCGGGGTGCTCGCGGCCGAGCCGCTGTACCTGCTGGTCGACACCGCCGTCGTCGGTCACCTCGGGGCGGTGCCGCTCGGTGCGCTGTCCGTCGGTGCGATCGTGCTTGCGCAGGTCTCGACGCAGCTGACCTTCCTGTCCTACGGCACCACGGCCCGTACCGCCCGCCTGCACGGCGCGGGCCGCCGAGCAGAGGCGGTGGCCGAGGGTGTGCAGGCGACCTGGCTCGCGCTCGCGGTAGGGCTCGTGCTCGTGGCCGCCGGCCAGGCGCTCGCGATACCGATCGCGGAGCTCCTCGCCGGGCAGGGGGAGGTGGCCGACGCCGCGGTGAGCTGGCTGCGCATCGCCTTGTTCGGCACGCCGTTCATCCTCGTCACGATGGCGGGCAACGGGTGGATGCGCGGCGTACAGGACGCCCGTCGCCCATTGCGTTATGTGCTGGCGGGCAACGGGATCTCGGCGTTGCTGTGTCCACTCTTCGTGTACGAGTTCGGCTGGGGGCTCGAGGGTTCCGCGATCGCCAACGTCACCGCACAGGTGATCAGCGCCTCGCTGTTCCTCGGCGCGTTGCGGGCCGAACGCGTGCCGCTGCGGCCGGAACCGGCGAAGATGCGCGCGCAGCTCGCGCTCGGCCGGGACCTCGTCCTGCGCAGCCTCGCGTTCCAGGCGTGCTTCGTGTCCGCGACCACCGTCGCGGCGCACCACTCGACGGCCGCCGTCGGGGCGCACCAGATCGTGCTGCAGCTGTGGACGTTCCTCGCGCTGGTGCTCGACTCGCTGGCGATCGCGGCGCAGTCGCTCGTCGGCGCGGCGCTCGGCGCGGCAGACGACCGGCGGGCCCGTGGCCTCGCCTGGCAGGTCACCGGGTACGGGCTGGTGTTCGGGTGCGCCCTCGGCGTGGTGTTCGCCGCACTCGCCGGCGTGCTGCCGCACGTGTTCACCTCGGACGCCGCAGTGCTCGGCGAGATACCGCACGCGTGGTGGTTCTTCGTCGCGCTGCAACCGATCGCGGGCGTCGTGTTCGCTTTGGACGGTGTGCTGCTGGGCGCGGGCGACGCGGCGTTCCTGCGCACGGCGACGATTTTCGCCGCTGTCACGGGGTTCCTGCCGTTCGTGTGGCTCTCGTTCGCGTTCGACTGGGGCCTCGCCGGCATCTGGACCGGACTGTCGGTGTTCATGGTGGTGCGGTTGGGCACCGTGGTTTGGCGGGCCCGGTCCGGCCGGTGGGCAGTGGTGGGTGCCGTCCGCGTGTAACGGTGTGGTGAAGGGCACGCTTAGCCTGGCTAACGATTTCCTGGCCGGCGGCGCTGTACCTGGGTGGACACACCCCGCCGACCACGCGAACGGAGAGTTTTGGCCCCGCAGCACCACCGAAGGGCAATGATCATCTGGGGGACCGCGGTCCTGGTCTACCTGGCCGCGGTGTTCCACCGCACCTCGCTCGGCGTCGCGAGCCTGGAGGCGAGCCAGCGGTTCGGTCTCGGCCCGGCCGCGCTTGGCACGTTCACGGTGCTGCAGGTCGGGGTGTACGCGCTGATGCAGGTGCCGACCGGCATGCTGGTCGACCGCTACGGTGCGCGCCGCGTGCTCACGGTCGCCGCGGTGCTGATGGGTCTCGGGCAGCTGTTGTTCGCGTTCGCCGCCTCCTATCCACTCGGTCTGGTCGCCCGCGCCGTGCTCGGCGTCGGCGACGCGATGACGTTCGTCAGCGTGCTCCGCCTGGTCGCCGCGCACTTCCCGGCACGGCGGTACGCCGCGGTCGCCTCGTTCACCACCGCGCTCGGCGCGCTCGGCAACCTGATCTCGACCGTCCCGCTGTCGCTGCTGCTCGCGAACGCGGGCTGGACCGCCACGTTCGCCGTCGCGGGCGCGGCGACCGCCCTGTACTCGGTCGTGCTGGTGCTGCGCGTGCGCGACAACCCGGTCGGCGTCGTCCCCGAACCGGTCGACCGCACCGAGTCGCTCCGCACGGTGCTCACCCAGGTGAGCCAGGCGTGGCGGACCCCGGGCACCCGCCTGGGATTCTGGGTGCACTTCTCGACCATGTTCGCTCCCGCGATGCTCGGCCTCCTCTGGGGTTTCCCGTACCTGGTGCGGGCACAGGGCCTTGGCGCGGCGACGGCGGGCCTGCTGCTGTCGCTGCTGGTGGTGGGCGCGATCCTGACCGGACCCGTGGTGGGCACGGTGGTCAGCAGCCACCCGGAGTGGCGCATCCCGATGGTGGTCGGCTACCTCGTCGCCGCGCTCGGGGTGTGGGCGGTCCTGCTGGGCTGGCCCGGTGGGCAGGTGCCGCTGTGGTTGCTGGTGGCGGGCTTCGGTCTCCTTTCCGTTGGCGGACCGGCGTCGACCATCGGGTTCGCGCTGGCCCGCGACTACAACCCGCTGCGCCGCGTGAGCACCGCGACGGGTGTGGTGAACGTCGGCGGTTTCGTGGCGATCACGGTGTCGGCGCTGGCCGTCGGCCTGCTGCTGGACGTGGCCGGGACGGCCGCCCCGGCGACCGCGTTCCGGATCGCGTTCCTGTCCGTGGTGGCGGTGCTGGTGCTGGGCCTGTGGCGGACGTCGGTCTGGTGGCGCCGCGCCCGCGCGGCGGTCTTCGACGCGGCGTCCCGCGGCGAGGAGGTTCCCGTGCAGATCCGCCGCCGTTCGTGGGACCTGGCGTCGGCCTAGGTGATTGATCCGCAAACTCCGGCAAGGCAGCCAATCCGCGAGTCAGGGTCCGGCAGAGTCTGTGTTGACTGGCTTCACGGAGCGTGGTGCCGCGAAGGTGAGTCGCCCACCAACACCAACTAGTCGCGAATCCTCGAGTAGACCAGCATGTCGGCTCGCCGTGGGCCGATCACCAGGAAGCTGCGCAACACCCCCTCGCACTGGAAGCCGTTCTCCGCCAACACGTACCGCGAGGCGTCGTTGCCCGGCTCGACCCACGCCTCGATCCGCGCGTACCGGCCCAGCGCCCATTCCGTCATGAGCCCGACCGCGCGGCTTGCCAGGCCGTGCCGCCGGGCCGCGGGTACGACCCAGTAGCCGAGCCCCGCCACTCCCGATTGCGGACGGGGTTGGAGGATCACCAGCCCGAGCGCTTCACCCGTGGCGTGGTGCGAGATGGCCAAAGACACGCCTTGTCCAGACGTGAGCCGTTGGTGCTGCCGGTGGATGAACGCCAGCCCTTCCTCTGGCGAGTAGCGGGCGGGCACCGAGGTGTTCTCGGGGATGCGCGGATCCGTCGCCGCCTGCTCGATACAGGGGAGGTCGCCGGGTGTCCATGGGCGCAGGCGGACCGTGCCGTCCGTGAGGTCGGCCGGGTAGGCCAGGTCAGCCATTCGTCATCGTCGCAAGACCCGACAACAGCCACTCGAGAATGGTGTCGAAGTCCTGGGGCTGTGCGGCGAGCCGGTCCGGGTCGGCGGCCCACTCGCTGAAGTGCGGGTACTTGCCCGACTCCGCGATCCGCGGCAGATAGGGCTCTGTTGTGACCGCCATGTCCGCCTCGGATGTGATGCCCGCGCGCACCCGCATCGTCTGCTCCTCGAGCAGTGTGAGCCCGGAGCCCAGTACGTGGCCCAGCACGGTGTTGACGAAGCCCATCCGGGTCGCGGCCGGGAGGCCCAGTGGCGCCAGTTCGGCCAGGGCCGCGTCCTGGACCGTCAGCGCGTTCGGGCCCAGCGGCGGGCGGCTGAACGCGAGCCGCGCGAACCACGGGTGCCTGCGCACCGCGGCCCAGCCGGAGCCGCCCAGTGAGCGCAGTGCCGGCCGCCAGCCCTCACCGCGGGTCACCGCGAACAGGCCGTACACGTGGTCGGCCATGAGGTCGGCCAAGCCGTCCTTGCTGCCGACATAGCGGTACAGCGCCATCGGGCTGCGCACGCCAAGCCTGCTGGCGAGCGTGCGCATGGTGACCTCGCCGCTCGCTTCCTCGTCCGCGAGCTCGGTCGCCGCCGCCACGATCCGCTCGCGGCTCAGCGGCTCCCGGTGTCGCGACGCGGGTTCCTCGGACCACACCACATCCATGTTCATGTTGGACGCAGATTATCAAGATGTGTACGTAGTACATCAATGTGTACAAGGTACACGGACCGCCAGGGGTGGGCGAAAGCACTGCCGGGTGGGCGGACTGCCGGTGGTGGCGGCGTGTCAGGATGTTCGACCGTGTCACCCGCAGCCGCCAAACAACGTGTCACCGTCCCGCCAGGGCTCGTCGTCGTCGACAAGCCGGACGGGATGACCTCCCATGACGTCGTCGCGAAGGTGCGGCGGATCATGGGCACGAGGAAGGTCGGCCACGCGGGCACCCTCGACCCGATGGCGACGGGTGTGCTGGTGCTCGGCATCGAGCGCGCCACGAAGCTGCTGGGGCACCTGGCCCTGGACACCAAGGCGTACCTCGCGACCATCCGTCTCGGCTCGGCCACGACGACCGACGACGCGCAGGGCGAGACGCTGTCCACCTCGGACGTGTCCGCGGTCGCCGACGAGGCGGTGCTGGCCGGCATCGCGAAGCTGACCGGGCACATCCAGCAGGTGCCCAGTGCGGTCAGCGCGGTCAAGGTGGACGGCAAGCGGGCCTATGCGCGGGTCCGCGCGGGCGAGCAGGTTGAGCTCGCCGCACGGCCGGTGGAGGTGTCCCGGTTCGACCTGCTCTCGGCCCGCCGCGAGGACGGTCTGGAGCTGGACGTGATGGTCGAGTGCAGTTCCGGCACCTACGTGCGCGCCCTGGCGAGGGACCTGGGCGCGGACCTCGGCGTCGGCGGTCACCTGGCCGCGTTGCGCCGCACCCGCGTCGGCCCGTTCGACCTGCGGGTGGTGACGACGCTGGAGAAACTCGCCGAGAACCCGGTGCTGTCGCTGCCGCTCGACGAGGCGGTGGCCGCCGCCTTCCCGCGCCACGACGTGCCCTACCGGCAGGCCAAGTCGCTGCTGATGGGCCAGCGCCTGCCCGCCGCGGGCATCGAGGGCACGTACGGGGTCTTCGACCCCGGGGGCAGGGCGATCGCACTCGCCATCGACGAGGGCCCCGCGGCACGCTCGGTAGTGGTCCTGATCACCTCGTAACCCGTTCGAGGGTGGGGTAATCCCCACCTGAACTGGGTGGTGCTCCGCAGTGTGCGAGCCGCCGGATTTCGGCAGCATTTCCGGCATGACAAGGAACATCTCCCGACGCGGCATGCTCGTCGCGGGCGCCACCGGCATCGCGGGCGCCACGGTGGTCATGGCCCGGCCCGCGATGGCGGAACGACGTGGAGGCGGCACCGCTTTCACGCACGTGACCGTGATCGACCCGGCCTCGGGTCGCGTCCTCCCGGACGTGACGGTGCTGGTCCACGGCGACACGATCGTCGACGTGGGCAGGCACGTGCGGCTCGATGGCGCGCGGGCGGTGGATCTGCGCGGCCGGTTCGTCATCCCGGGCCTGGCGGACATGCACACGCACGCACTGGCGGAAGGCATCGACTGCGGTCTGTACGTCGCGAACGGCGTGACGACCGTCCGCGAGATGGCGGGCTCGCCGCTGGCCCGTGAATGGCGGACCCGCATCGAGGCGGGCACCTTGCTGGGCCCGCGGTACACGGTCGGCAGCAGGATGATCGACGGCGCACCGACCATCTGGAACCCCGACTGGGTCGACATCGTGCAGGTGGGCGACCCGGTGGCGGCCCGCGCGGCGGTGCGCGAGGAGATTGCCCGCGGTGCCGACTTCATCAAGGTGTACTCGCGGGTGCCGCGAGACGCCTACCGCGCGCTGGCGGCGGAAGCGCGCCGCCACGACGCGCCGTTCGTGGGCCACTGCCCGGACGTGGTGCCGCTGGAGGAAGCCGCGGACCTGGGGCAGGCGAGCGTCGAGCACCTGTTCTGGACCCCGTTCGAGACGTCCACGAAGGAGGCGTGGATCCGCGCGGAGATCCGGAGGATCCGCCTGGGGCTCGGGGAGTATTCGGGCTGGTTCGCCGCGTTGCATCCGCTGGAGTGGGCCGCGGCGCACACCTACAGCCCGGTGAAGGGCCGCCACCTCCACAGCAAGCTCGCCCGCCGCCGCGTCCGCCAGGTCCCGACGCTGGCGATGCACCGCGGGCTGGACTTCGCGCGCACGATCGACATGAACGACCCACGCAACAAGTACCTGCCCGCCTCCGCACTGGCGAGCCAGGAGATGGCGAGGCAGGAGTTCTACCTGAAGGACCGTGCCCCGGCCGAGGACGCGGCATGGGCCGCGATGTTCGACCACCGGCTGCGGACCGTGCGCCGCCTGCACGAGGCCGGGGTGCCGCTGATGACCGGCACGGACACCGGCGCCGTGGCGCTGTGGCCCGGGTTCTCGGTGCACGACGAGCTGGCACTGTTCGTGGCGGCTGGCATCCCGCCGATGGCCGCGTTATATGCCTCGACAGCGGAACCGGCGGCCTTCCTCGGGGCCCGAACGGGGCGGGTCGCTCCTGGCTACGCGGCCGACCTGGCGATTCTCGACGCCAACCCGCTGCACGAGATCCGCAACACCCAGAGGTTGTCCGGCGTGGTGGTTCGCGGACGTTACATCGACGCGGAGGAACGGGTGCGGGTTCTTGCCGAGGTGAAGAGGACGGCGGCGGCTGCGGAGGGGGAGGCGGTGGCTGCTGGTTGCGCTTGTCATCGCGGGTGAGCGGGTCGGTGCACGGGGCCAGGCCGGGCAGGGGCAGGTCGGCGGGTCGGGGCCGTCGGCCGGGGCCGGGATGGAGTGAGGTGGGCCGGGGCGCCGAGGGGACTGCTGTTGCCTTGCCCTGGTTCGGGTAGCGTCCCGCGGCTTCCAGCGGTGGGGCCGAGGGGGAAGACCGATGGGAGGTGGTCGTTTGGTGCTCAGATCCTGCTGATCAGTGGGTCCGGGCTTCCAGGGATCGGGTGGTGTGTCGCCGGGTGGCGCGGTGGTGCGGATCGTGGTGGTGTGCCGCGCTCACAGGTGGGTGAGTTGCCGTCGGCTGGTGTTCGCGGCTGCGTAGGCTGGGGCTGTGCAACGCTGGCGTGGGCTGGAGGACCTGCCGGGTGGGTGGGGACGGTGTGTCGTCACCATCGGGACCTTTGACGGGGTGCATCTCGGCCATCAGGAACTCATCCACCGGACTGTGACGCTCGCCGAGGAACGCGGTGTGAAGAGCGTGGTGGTCACCTTCGACCCGCATCCGTCCGAAGTCGTGCGGCCCGGGAGCCATCCGGCGCAGCTGACCACGCTTCGGCGCAAGGCCGAGCTGGTCGAGAGACTGGGCGTGGACGCGTTCTGTGTGTTGCCGTTCACGCCGGAGCTGTCGAAGATGCCACCCGACGAGTTCGTGCACGAGATCCTCGTCGAGAAGCTGCACGTCGCCGCTGTGGTCGTGGGGGAGAACTTCCGGTTCGGGCACAAGGCCGCGGGCAAGGTGGAGACACTGCACCACCTCGGGCAGCGGTTCGGGTTCTCCGTCGAGGGCGCCAAGCTCGTCACGGTGCCCAACCACGCCGCGGGGGAGGAGATCACGTTCTCCTCCACCTACATCCGCGCCTGCATCAACGCCGGGGACGTGACCGCCGCCGAGGCCGCCCTCGGGCGGCCGCACCGGCTCGAAGGCATCGTGGTCCGGGGTGACCGGCGAGGCCATGAGCTGGGCTTTCCCACCGCGAACCTGTCTACGCCGCGGTACGCGGCCATCCCGGCCGACGGGGTGTACGCGGCGCGCTTCTCCCTGCTGAACTCACCGGGGCGGGCACCGTTGGTCGCGGCGGTCAGCGTGGGGACCAACCCGACCTTCTCGGGGCGGGAGCGGCGGGTCGAGGCCTTCGTCCTGGACGTCGACGAGGACTTCTACGGCCAGCGGGTCGCGGTCGACTTCGTCGCGAAGCTGCGGGACATGGCGCGGTTCGACACGACCGAGGCCCTGGTCGAGGAAATGCACCGGGACGTGGCGAGGACTCGCGACCTGCTCTCGTGATCCCCCTGTGATCCGTGCAGATGCGAACAGCTGTCCGGATTTGCCGCGCTTGGCGTTCCTGGCTGGCAAGATGCTCTGAGGTCGGGGATCGACCACGGAGCGTCAAGGGTGAGCGGGACCAGGGGAGAGCCAACGTGGAGGACCACAAGATCGTCCAGCGCAACCTCGCGCTGCAGCGGGAGTGGTACGGAGAGCCGCTCGGCGACCGGGTCCGTCGTCTCGTCGTCGCCTTCGACATCTCCCAGGCTTTCCTCGCCGACGTGCTGGGCATCAGCGCGCCCATGTTGAGCCAGGTCATGAGCGGTCGCCGGGCGAAGATCGGCAACCCGGCCGTGCTGGCCCGGCTGATCATGCTCGAGCGCAAGATCCTCGTGCCGGACGTGGCGGCGGGCAAGAAGGAAGCCCTCATGCGTGCCCTGGAGGAGGTGCGGTCCTCGCGTCCGTCCGTGACCAGGGACAATCTGCCCGTCGACATCGGGCGCAACGACCGGGTGGCCGTCGCCGCGCTGCGGCGGGTGGCGGAGGCCAACGACCTGACCGCGGCCGCGACCATGCTGAACGGGCGGTTCCCCGAACTGGCCGACCTGCTGCGGAGGGCGGGCCAACCGCAGTAGAAGACATGGTGCGGCTCTTCTCGGCCATCGAACTGCCGGACCCGGTCCGCGCCGACCTGGCGGACCGGCTCGCGGCGGTTCGCGCCGCCAACTCCGACCTGCGGTGGATCCCGCCGGAGCAGTGGCACATCACCCTCGGCTTCTACGGCGACCGCGAGCACGCCGACCGGCGTGGTGCCTGGTTCCGGGAACGCGCGCGGTCGCTGCGGTCCGCGCGGGTGCGGCTGCGGGCGGCGGGCCGGTTCCCCGGCGTGCTGTGGGTCGGCGTCAACGCGCTCGACGGCGACAACGCGGCGGTGCTGCGCAGGCTGGCCGGCACGCTCGGTGACCAACAGCTCGACCAGTTGGCGTTCGTCCCGCACGTCACGGTCGCGCGGTGGCGGCGGGGCCGCGCCGGCAACGAGGTCGCGACCAGGGCCGCCGCCGCACTCGACGGGTATCGTGGTCAGTGGTGGCTGACCAGCGAGGTGGTGCTGTACCGGAGCGACCCGACACCGGACGGCCCGGTGTACACGGCCCTCGACCGGGTCGTGCTGTCCGGCGCGCCCGGTACGCAGCGCTAACGAACCACCTGCTAACCTCGTCCTTTGGGTCCGGCTGCGGTCCGTGGTGGCCGGCACCCGTCTCCCGCTCAGCGGGGAACACCGAACACGGCACATCTCAAACCCGAGGAGAACGACGCGTGGCGCTGTCCACCGAGCAGAAGAAGACCATCCTGGCCGACTACGGCGTCCACGAGAAGGACACCGGGTCGCCGGAGGCCCAGGTCGCGATGCTGACCAAGCGCATCAGTGACCTGACCGAGCACCTGAAGGTGCACAAGCACGACCACCACTCTCGTCGTGGCCTGTTGCTGCTGGTCGGCCGTCGCCGCCGGCTGCTCAACTACCTGACGAAGGTGGACATCGAACGCTACCGGTCGCTGATCCAGCGACTCGGCCTGCGCCGATAGGACCCCGTGGGGGAGTGGTCACCTGACCGCTCCCCCCGCGTCTGTTCGGACAGAAACAACAAAGAGGGCGGACGCTCGCCACGTGCGGGGATCAGATCGCCGGTCCTCGGTAGTGGTTCCCGGGTGATACGAACCCCGGGGGCTTCGATCGAAGACCGGCCTCGTATGAGCGGAGCTTGCGGAGCGCGCATCGTCGTAGCCGCGATTCCGTGCCCTGTCGCCCCCGCTGGGGTGTGCACGCGCCCGTGAGTAACGAGGAGTCAACTACATGACCGACTTCAGCCAAGCTGGAGTGCACGAGACGACAGCCGTGATCGACAACGGCAACTTCGGCAAGCGGAGCATCCGCTTCGAGACCGGCCGGTTCGCCCGGCAGGCCGCCGGCAGCGTCGTGGCCTACCTCGACGAGGAGACCATGCTGCTGTCCGCCACCACGGCGTCCAAGCACCCGAAGGAGCACTTCGACTTCTTCCCGCTGACCGTGGACGTCGAGGAGCGCATGTACGCGGCGGGCCGGATCCCCGGCTCGTTCTTCCGCCGTGAGGGTCGCCCGTCGACCGACGCGATCCTGACCTGCCGCCTGATCGACCGGCCGCTGCGCCCGTCCTTCGTGGACGGCCTGCGCAACGAGATCCAGGTCGTCATCACCGTCCAGTCGCTCAACCCGCAGGACCTGTACGACGTGGTGGCGATCAACGCCGCGTCCGCGTCGACCCAGCTCGCCGGCCTGCCGTTCTCCGGCCCGGTCGGTGGCGTGCGCGTCGCGCTCATCGGTGAGCAGTGGGTCGCGTTCCCGACCCACGAGCAGCTCGAGAAGGCCGCCTTCGACATGGTCGTCGCCGGCCGCGTGGTCGCCTCCGGCGACGTCGCGATCATGATGGTCGAGGCCGAGGCCACCGAGAACGTGCTCGACCTGATCGCCGAGGGCCAGAAGGCACCGACCGAGGAGGTCGTCGCGGCCGGTCTCGAAGCCGCGAAGCCGTTCATCAAGGTGCTGTGCGAGGCGCAGTCGCGCCTGGCGGAGGTCGCCGCGAAGGAGACCCGCGAGTACCCGACCTACCCCGCCTACCAGCCGGACGCGATGGAGGCCGTCACGGCCGCCGTGTCCGCCGAGCTCGCCCAGGCGCTGACCATCGCGGGCAAGCAGGAGCGCGAGGCGAAGATCGACGAGCTCAAGGCCGCCACCCTGGAGAAGGTGGGCGCGGTCGAGGGCGGCACGTTCGAAGGCCGCGAGAAGGAGATCGGTGCCGCGTTCCGGTCGCTGAACAAGAACCTGGTCCGCCAGCGGATCCTCCGCGACAAGGTGCGCATCGACGGCCGCGGCCTTACCGACATCCGGCAGCTGTCCGCCGAGGTCGCGCTGATCCCGAGGGCACACGGCTCGGCGCTGTTCGAGCGCGGCGAGACCCAGATCCTGGGTGTCACCACGCTGAACATGCTGCGCATGGAGCAGCAGATCGACTCGCTGTCGCCGGAGACGCACAAGCGCTACCTGCACCACTACAACTTCCCGCCGTTCTCCACCGGTGAGACCGGCCGCGTCGGCTCGCCGAAGCGGCGCGAGATCGGCCACGGCGCGCTCGCCGAGCGGGCGCTGGTGCCGGTGCTGCCGAAGCGGGACGAGTTCCCGTACGCGATCCGCCAGGTCTCCGAGGCGCTGGGCTCCAACGGCTCGACGTCCATGGGCTCGGTGTGCGCCTCCACCATGTCGCTGCTCAACGCCGGTGTGCCGCTGAAGGCACCGGTCTCGGGCATCGCCATGGGCCTGGTGTCCGACGAGGTCGACGGCGAGACCCGCTACGTCGCGCTGACCGACATCCTCGGCGCCGAGGACGCGTTCGGCGACATGGACTTCAAGGTGGCGGGCACCAAGGAGTTCGTGACCGCGCTGCAGCTGGACACGAAGCTCGACGGCATCCCGTCCGAGGTGCTGGGCGCTGCCCTGAACCAGGCGAAGGACGCGCGGTTCACGATCCTCGAGGTGATGGCCGAGGCCATCGCCACGCCGGACGAGATGAGCCCGTACTCGCCGCGCGTCACCAGCGTGAAGATCCCGGTCGACAAGATCGGCGAGGTCATCGGCCCCAAGGGCAAGATGATCAACTCGATCACCGAGCAGACCGGTGCCGACATCTCCATCGAGGACGACGGCACCATCTACGTCGGCGCCTCGGACGGCCCGTCCGCGGAGGCCGCGATCGACCTGATCAACGCCATCGCCAACCCGCAGCTGCCGAAGATCGGCGAGCGCTTCCTCGGCACCGTGGTGAAGACGGCCGCGTTCGGCGCGTTCGTCTCGCTGCTGCCGGGCAAGGACGGCCTCGTCCACATCTCGAAGCTGGGCAACGGCAAGCGCATCGGCAAGGTCGAGGACGTCGTCAAGGTCGGTGACAAGCTCCGCGTGGAGATCGCCGACATCGACCAGCGCGGCAAGATCAGCCTCGTGCCGGTCAAGGAGGACGCCGACAAGGGCGCCGAGAAGCCGGCGGACGAGTCCGCCGACGCGCCGAAGACCGACGCACCGGCCGAGGCGTAAGCACGTTGGCTGCTAGCTCCGGCACCCGGGTTCTCGAACGGACCGACAGCGGGTGCGAGGTCAAGCGCACCGTGCTGCCGGGTGGCCTCCGGGTGATCACCGAGCACGTGCCGGGTGTGCGGTCGGCCTCGGTCGGCATCTGGGTGGGTGTGGGTTCCCGCGACGAACAGCAGTCCGTCGCGGGGGCCGCCCACTACCTCGAACACCTGCTGTTCAAGGGCACCGCGAAACGTTCCGCCGTGTCGATCGCCGAGGAGATCGACGCGGTCGGCGGTGAGCTCAACGCGTTCACCGCCAAGGAGCACACCTGCTACTACGCGCACGTCCTGGACAGCGACCTGCCGCTGGCCATGGACCTGGTGTGCGACGTGGTCTTCGACGCGCGGCTCGCCGAGCGCGACATGGAGATCGAGCGCAGCGTGGTCCTCGAGGAGATCGCCATGCGCGACGACGACCCCGAGGACCTGCTGCACGACAACTTCTGCGCGGCGCTGCTGAACGACCACCCGCTCGGGCGGCCGGTGCTCGGCACCGAGGAGTCGATCACCGGCATGAGCCGTACCGCGCTGAACGGGTTCTACCGGCGCCGGTACTCGATGCCGAGGATGGTGCTGGCCGCGGCGGGCAACATCGACCACGCGACCGTGCTGCGGCACGCGCGGCGTCTGCTGCGAAACCGGCTCACCGGTGAGCACACGCCCGTCCCGCCCCGGTCGGGCCGGGCGCGGGTGGCGGCGCCGCAGGAGCTGGCGCTGCACACCGACGACACCGAGCAGGCGCACCTGATGCTGGGTGTCCGTGCGCTGGACCGGCACGACCCGCGCCGGTGGACGCTCGGAGTCCTCAACGCCGCGCTGGGTGGCGGGATGAGCTCGCGGCTGTTCCAGGAGGTGCGGGAGCGGCGGGGCCTGGCCTACCAGGTGTACTCGTCGGTCGCGTCCTATGCGGACACCGGGCACCTCTCGGTGTACGCGGGCTGTCAACCGGACCGGCTTGGTTCGGTCGCGGAGGTCGTGCACACGGTGCTGGCGGATGTGGCCAAGGAAGGTTTCTCGGACGCCGAGGTGGCGCGGGCGAAGGGTCAGCTGCGGGGGAGTCTCGTGCTGGGCCTGGAGGACACCAGCTCGCGCATGTCCCGGATCGGGAAGGGCGAGCTGAGCTTCGGCGAGTACCTGACCGTCGAGCAGACCCTCGAGAAGATCGAGTCGGTGACCGCCGACGAGGTGGCGTCGCTCGCGGCCGTGCTGCTGGACCGGCCCGTCGCGACCGCGCTCGTGGGTCCCTACGAGGGCCCGGACGACGTGCCTGCCGAAGTGCTCGATGCGCGCTCCGCAAGCTCCGCTCAGAGGGATGTGCGCTCCGCAAGCTCCGCTCAGAGGTAAGGTGATCTTGTGACGATCCGGGTGGGTGTGCTCGGCGCGCGCGGGCGCATGGGTGCCGAGGTGTGCCAGGCCGTCGAGGCGGCGCCGGACATGGAGATCGTCGCGCGGATCGACGCCGACGAGTCGGTGCACGACCTCACGCAGGTCGGCGCCGAGGTGGTCGTGGACTTCACCCACCCCGACGTCGTCATGGACAACCTGCGGTTCTGCGTCGAGCACGACATCCGCAGCGTGGTCGGCACGTCGGGCTTCACGCCGGAGCGCCAGGACACGGTGCGCGGGTGGCTGGCGGACAGGCCGTCCGCCGGTGTGCTGATCGCCCCGAACTTCGCGCTCGGCGCGGTCCTGTCGATGAAGTTCGCGCAGCTCGCGGCGCGGTACTACCCGTCGGCCGAGATCATCGAGCTGCACCACCCCGGCAAGGCGGACGCGCCGTCGGGCACCGCGGCGCACACGGCGTCGCTGATCGCCGGGGCACGTACGTCGGCGGGGCTGGACAAAGCCCCGGACGCGACCACGTCGGCACTCGATGGCGCCCGCGGGGCGTTGGTCGACGACGTGCGCGTGCACTCGGTGCGGCTCGCGGGCCTGGTGGCGCACCAGGAGGTCCTGTTCGGTGGCGAGGGTGAGACGCTGACCATCCGCCACGACTCGCTGGACCGGAAGTCGTTCATGCCCGGCGTGCTGCTCGGCGTGCGTGCGGTCGTCGACCGCACCGGCCTGACGGTGGGCCTGGAGAACGTGCTGACGCTCTGAGCACCGGCCGTTCGCGCAGCAAGATCAACCAATGTTGCGCGAACCGGTCGCGTCGCGTCGTGTTGTCCCAGATCACAGTCTTGTGGACGCCAACTGTGACCGGATTGGTCCACTTGCTCCACGAGTCTGCTCCGGTTGGCCGGTACGTGATCAAGGAATCACGCAGTAGCGTCGAGAGCTGTCAGTAGCTAACCAACTCTTGTCTGTTCGTGCGAAAGTCCCACCCTGCCTTCCCTGCCGGGATCGTCGCGCGATGAGGGCCAGACGAGAGACGAGGGTGAGCTCGCGCTCCCGCGCGAGCTCACCCCTGCTCGCCTACTGGTCCGACATCGTGTGCGGATCGCTGGGAGGCCAGGGCATCCCCCGAAGGGAATGACCATGGCACAACCAGATGTTCGCTACGCAAGCTCAGCTCAGCTGGAGCCGAGGGCACCTACGACCGCCGAGGCGTCGTGGTTCTGCTGCGGCGCCGCCTGGGGCCCGTGTGGCTCCGCCGGCGGTGGCGCGTGCGGCGACTGCCGCTCCGGCAGCCGCCACTGCGCGTGGCCGAACACGTCCGACAACTGCTTCGCCATCACGCGCCCCGACAAGTGTGGCGACACGCTGTTGCGCAGGACGTGCGGGCACACGTTCTACGTCAAGAACCTGTGCGGCAACACGGAGATCGGCGTGCGGATCACCGACTGCGGGCCGCAGACCGACCTGTGGTGCGGCGAGCGCTCCTGCTGCAGCGGCAACTGCGCCACCAACCGGCTGATCGACCTGACGCCCGCGGCGTACAGCGCGATCGGCAACCTGTCCAGTGGCGTCATGCCCGTGACGATTCGGAGCTGAGCCGTGTCAGACATCCTGGGACGTAGGCGTTTCCTGTCCGGTGCGGTGCTCGGCACCACCGCGACGGTGATCACCGCGACGACGATCGGCACGGTCGCCCCCGAGGCCGTCGCCGATCCGCTGCTCAGCACGAAACTCGACGTGGAGGCAGGTGCCCCCGACCCGAACTTCGTCGAGGGCCGCATCACCGGCATCGCGGGCGGGCTGCTGATCGTGACCGACTCCGACCGCGCGATCAACCAGATCCACCTGACCAAGGCGACGAGCGTGTGGAAGCTGCGACCGACCACATCGGACGCGGCGACGGTCGGTGACGGCCTCTACGCGCGCGGCGTGCGGATGCCCGACGGCACCCTCGCGGCCGACGCGATCTGGCTGAACATCGTGAACCTGCAGGTGCACATCACCTCCATCGGCCGGAGCGTGCTGCACATGGACCACCGCGGCGACCGGATCGTCGGCCACGTCGTGTCCGGCACCACCGCTGCCGTCTACAACAGCACGCCCGCGGTCAGCGACCTGTCGCTGCTGCAGGTGGGCAGGCACGCGCAGGTGATCGGTGCGTGGCGGCCGGACACGAACGAGGTCGACCTCGCCACGGTCTACGCGGCCGCCTAGAAGGGACCGACATCGTGATCGAGTGGTTGGCGAGTGCGCAACAGGCCGTGGTCGGCGGCGTGCTGCTGTGGGCGAGTGCGTTCAAACTGGTGCACCGCAACGCTTCCGCCGCGGCGCGGCGGTCGGTGCTGGCGCGGCTCACCGGCAAGGAACGGGCCGTCGGCGCGTACCGTGCGGTCGGCGCGGTGGAGGGGCTCATCGGGTTGCTCCTGCTGGCGCCGCCCGTGCTGGCCGTCGAGGCGTACGCGGCGGCGGCGCTTTCCGTTGGCATGCTCGGTTATCTGGCCTACGGGAAGGTGAAGGTGCCGGACGCCTCGTGCGGTTGCCTCGGGGACAAGGAGGCGCCGATCACGGCCCGCGGTTTCGTCCGTGCCGGGCTGCTGGTGGCGCTTTCCCTGTCGGCCGCGGCGGGTGCCGTGTGGTGGCCGACCGAACGTCCACTCGCGACGGCCGGGTTGGTCGTCGCCGAGCTGGCCGTCTTCGCGGCGTTGTCACCGGAACTGGACCACCGCTGGCTGTTCCCGCTGCGGCGCTGGCGGCTGCGGATGAGCCACCCGCTGGCGGGTGGTGAGGTCGTGGTCCCGCTGGAGTCGACCGTGCAGCAGCTGTTGAAGAGCGCCGTCCACCAGTCGGTGGTCAAGCAGCTCAGTTCGGACCTGCTGGACCACTGGGACGAGGGCGAGTGGCGGCTCCTGGTGTACGCGGCCCGCACCCCGTCCGGGCCGGCGACCGCGGTGTTCGCGGTGCCGCGCCTGGACTACCGGCCCGACGACGTGCGGCTGGCGATGGTGCCGGAGGAACAGGAGGCACTGGTGTGAACGGTGGGGCGGCGGGGGAGACCTCGTCGCCCCATCCCGTCAGAGGATCCAGTTCGCGCACACGGCCGGTGACGCGGCGACGATGCTGAACCGGATGAAGCGCCCGATCAGGCCCGCGCTCAGGAAGGCGGACAGGCTCATCCGCACCATGCCGGCCAGCACCGAGGTGGCCATGAACGGCGGCAGGCCGATCACCGAGCTGATCCCGTAGGTCCCGACCATCCAGCGCGGGTGGCGGTGGCACTTCTCCCGCAGGAACTCGACCCACATGCGGAACCGCTTCGTGCGCCGCCGCCAAGCGACCTTGCGCGGGGTCTCCACCTTGTCCTTGCGGTGCATGAACGCGGGCAGCCGCAGCGTGCCCTTCGCCGCGTAGTAGTACAGCAGCTTGCCCGCGACCTGGCCGACCGCGACGGTCGCGCCGAGGCACAGCCACGGGATGTGCGGCTGCTGCATGGCAAGCCCGACCAGGAAGATCTCGATGCTCACGAGCGGCAGGAGCGCGGACCCGAAGGCGACGCCGAGCGCCAGTCCGAGCCAAGCGATCACCAGCAAACCTCCAGCCGAGGTCGAGAAACGGCATGCAGCGTACCTGAGCCGCCGGGGGATCCGGAGCGGACTCGGGGCGAACGGTCGCCCACCACTGAGACGTCGCGCGAGCCCGGACGGTTGTATCGGATTTCTTCCGGCGGTGACGCTCAGTCCTCCAGTTCGAAGCGGAGCGTGCCCGTCAGGCGCACCTCACGCAACGGTGTGCCACCTGCGTCCAATGTACGCACAGTTCCGTCGACGACCCATCCCGCTCGCTCCCAGAACCCCAGCGACGCCTTGTCCGCCTCGGCGACCCACGTGATCCCGCGGGCCAGACCCGCCGCCAGCATCGCACTGCCCGCCGTGGCGAGCAGCCGTCCGCCGTGGCCCCTGCGGCCCCATCGCGGTTCCACGAGCAGCGTGCTGACCAGCGCGACCCGCTCGGCGTCGGGCACCGGCACGCCGTTCGCGTCGGCGGAATCGTCCTGCGGCGCGAGCCCGGCAGCGCAGAACCCCACGCACCACTGGCCCTCGAACGCCACGAACACCCTGGCCGGGCCCTGTTCGATGGTGTGCAGCCAGGTCGCGGCGGCCTCGTCGGCGTCCAGTCCGTCGAGGACCTCCGCAGGCAGCAGGCCGGTGTACGCGGCGCGCCACGTGGCGAGCTGGATCCCGGCGATCCCGGCCGCGTCGGACGGCTCGGCTGGGCGGACGGTGGCTTCGGCCATGCACAGAAAACTAGACGGTGTCCTGCCGGGGTGCTCCGGCAGGCACCGTTCCCGGACAGTGCTCGGCTACGCTCTCCGACCGTGACCGTCTCCGTCCCCGGGTACGAGATCGTCGACGCGGTGGGACGCGGCGGTTTCGGCGTGGTGTACCGCGCCCGGCAGCTCACGATCGACCGCGAGGTCGCCCTCAAGGTCGACACCCGCGTCATCCTCGACGACCGTGACCAGCGCCGGTTCCTGCGCGAGGTGCGTGCCGCGGGACGGCTGTCCGGGCACCCGCACGTGGTCGAGATCTACGACGCCGGTGTGCTGCCCGACCACCGGCCCTACCTGGTGATGGAGCTGTGTCCCGGCGGCTCGCTCGCCGACCGGCGCGCACCGGCGGCACCCCGCGAGGTCGCCGAGATCGGCCAGAAGATCGCCGACGCGCTCGCCGCTGCGCACGACCTCGGTGTGCTGCACCGCGACATCAAACCGGCGAACATCCTGGTCAAGCGGTACGGGACGGTCGGGCTGGCCGACTTCGGGCTCGCCGCGCTGATGGAGACCGGCCGGGACACGTCGGTCACCCTCGCCGCGCTGACACCCGCCTACGCGGCGCCGGAGCAGTTCCACCTCGCGCCGCCGACGCCGCAGTCGGACGTGTACGCGCTGTGCGCCACGCTCTACACGCTGCTCGCCGGGCGGCCGCCGCGGTACCCCGACGACGGCGAGCTGAGCGTGCCGGAGATCATCCGCCGCCACGACCTTCCGGTCGAGGACATCCCGGACGTGCCGCCGGAGTTCATGGCGGTGCTGCGGCGCGGGCTGGCGAGGGACCCGGCGCACCGGTACCCGGAGGCGGCCGCGCTGCGGGCGGACCTGTCACAGCTCACCGTGGCCGGCTTCAGCGGGCCCCGCCACGTGGCGACCACACCGGTGGTCACGGTCGCCAACCCCCGTTCGACGCCGCCGCCCGGCTTCCCGCAACCCGGGCCGCCCGGGCCGCGGTCGGGGCCGCCGCCGTTCGGGCAGCCGACCGCGCCGCCGGAGCGGAACCGGGCCGCGATCTGGCTGGGCGCCGCGCTCGCCGCCGTGCTGGTGCTGGCCGGGGTCTGGTACTTCGCGCTGCGGGACACCGACGGCGCACAGCAGGCGGCCGGGTCGCCCGGCGGTGCCGGGACGACGACCAGTCCGGCGCCGTCGTCGACCGACATCTACGGCGTCGCGACCGTGACGGCGGACTGCCCGGCGGCCGCGGTGCCGGACGGGCAGGCCCAGTGCGTGCGGAAGGCCGAGTGCTGGTCCGGGTGGGTCATGATCAACGGGGAGATCAACAGCATCCGGAAGCTCCCTTGTGAGCAGGGACACATCTGGGAGGTCTTCGCGATCGCGGTGGTGCCCGGCGACGTGGCGGACCCCTACCAGGACGTGCTGGCCGAGCACCCGGTCGTCAAGCAGGTGTGCTCGATGGACACCCTGCTGGCGTCGCGGTTCGGGGACGCGCTGCGGTACGGGCCGGAGCGCTGGGAGTTCGAGGTGCTGCCGCCCTCGAGCGACGACGTGTCCCGTGACCTGGGCGTCTACCGGTGTGTGGGCAGGATCGCCGACATCACCGGCACCACGGGGTCGGCCTTCCGCCCGCGCTGAGTCCCGTGCCGCCGGACACTCCGCGCCGGTTCTGTCGGTGGTCCGTGCCATGGTGTCGCCGTGACCACTTCCGCGACCGGTGTGACGGCGCCGCCCCGTGCCCGGGCCTGGCTGGCCTGGGCCGCGCTCGGCGTGGTCTACGTGGTGTGGGGCTCGACCTACCTGGCGATCCGGGTCAGCGTCGAGACCATGCCGCCGCTGCTGTCCGCCGGTTCGCGGTTCCTGGTGTCCGGTGCGCTGCTGTGCCTCGCCGTGCTGGCGTTCGCGGGCCCGGCCGCGTTCCGGATGACGCGGCCGCAGTTCGGCACGGCGGCGCTGGTGGGGCTGCTGCTGCCCGCGTGGGGCAACGGGCTGGTCGTGGTGGCGGAGCAGCAGGTGGCGTCCGGGCTCGCGGCGCTGCTGGTCGCGTGCGTGCCGCTGTTCGTGGTGGTGTTCCGGCGGTTGACCGGGCAGCGGCCGCCGCTCGTGACGGTCGCCGGGGTGGCGCTCGGGCTGGTCGGGCTGGCGGTGCTGCTGCTCGGCGGTCCGGTCGCGGGCGCCCACGGCACGGCGTGGTGGGGGCCGTGGCTGGTGGTGCTCGCGGCGCTGGGCTGGGCGGCGGGCACGGTCGCGGGGTCGCGGCTGCCGACACCGCCGAACCCGGTGACGTTCTCCGCGGTGGGCATGCTCGTCGGCGGCGCGGTGCTGACGGCCCTCGGCGCGGTGCGTGCCGAGCAGGTCGTGTTCGCCGAGGTGTCGACGGCGTCGTGGCTCGCGTGGGGGTACTGCGTGCTGTTCGGGGCGCTGGCGTTCAGCTCGTACGTGTACGCGCTCGGGCGGCTGCCGGTGTCCACCGTGGCCACGTACGCGTACGTGAACCCGGTGATCGCCGTGCTGCTCGGGGTGCTGTTCGCCGCGGAGCGGTTCGGCCCGGCGCAGTTCGCGGGCGGTCTGGTGGTGCTGTGCGCGGTGGTGCTGGTGGTGCGCGGCGAACAGCGGGTGAAGGAGGAGTTGTCGAGCGTGACGGAGGGAAGTCCACGATGACCGTGCTCGGTGCGGACGCCGCGCGGCGGATCGCGTTGGGAGCGCAGGGTTTCACCGAGCCCAGGGCGGGGGACGGCGCCAGTGGCGCGGTGTCGCGGCGGCACCTGAAACGGGTGCTGGACCGGGTACGGCTGATCCAGCTCGACTCGGTGAACGTGGCCGTGCGCGCGCACTACATGCCGTTGTTCTCCCGGCTGGGGGCCTACCCGATGGACCTCGTCGACGACGCGGCGTGGACGCACCACGCCCGCAGGCCTCGGCTGCTGGTGGAGTACTGGGCACACGAGGCGAGCCTGTTGCCGGTCGCGGACTGGCCCCTGTTCCGCTGGCGCATGCGCGAGTACGAGGCGAAGTACGCCACCCGCTACGCCGCCCTGCTGAAGAACGCGCCGGGCCTGTTCGACGACGTCCTCGCGGCGGTGAAGGAACTGGGCCCGATCGGCGCCGGCCCGCTGGAGGACGAGCTGGGCCTGGGGGAGGGCCGCGCGAAGAAGGCGCCGGGTGGCTGGTGGAACCGCTCGTCGGTGAAACACGCGTGCGAGTGGCTGTTCGCGACCGGCGAGCTGACGACGGGGACCCGCCGCGGTTTCCAGCGGCTGTACGACCTGCCGGAACGGGTGCTGCCCCCGGAGGTGCTGGCGGCCCCGCCGGTGCCGGACGAGGAAGCGGCCCGCGAGCTGATGCTGCGCGCGGCCACGGCGCACGGCATCGGCACCGAGCCCGACCTGCGTGACTACTACCGCCTGAAACCGGCCCGCAGCCAGGCCGCGCTGGCCGGGCTGGTGGCCGACGGCCTGGTGGAACGGGTGGCGGTACCGGGCTGGTCGCACCCCGCGTACCGGCACACGGCGGCGAGGACCCCGCGCAAGGTGACCGGCCGCGCGCTGCTGTGCCCGTTCGACCCGCTGATCTGGCGCCGCGAACGCACGGAACGGATCTTCGGCTTCCACTACCGCATCGAGATCTACGTCCCAGAACCGAAACGGATCTACGGCTACTACGTCTTCCCGTTCCTGCTGGACGGCGAGTTGGTGGGCCGGGTGGACCTGAAGACCGACCGCGTCGCGGGCGTCCTGCGGGCACGGGGCGTGTACGCGGAACCAGGCACGGACCAGGCCCGCGTGGCGGGCGAGTTGGCAGCCGAACTGCGCACGATGGCCGGGTGGCTTGGCCTGGACTCGGTCGCGGTGGGCGACAGGGGAAACCTGGCCAGGCCCCTGGCGAGGGCGTTGAAGTCCTGAGCCTGGCGGCCGGCGAGATCAGGCCGAGCCGAGTCGGACCGGGCAGGCCTGAGCGGCGCCTCTTGTGCGGGAGCGGAGGCGCCGCTCAGGTTTCTTCCCCCTGTGGAAGTGGCCTACTCCGTCGCGGCGGGGGTGACCAGTGCGTTGCCCGAGCCGGTGCGGCCGCGGATGCGCAGCGGTGGCTTGGACTCCGGCGGGTTCGTCGTCAGGTCCAGGTCGCTGCGGGCCTCGCCGGAGCCGGAGGACAGGTCGACCTCCGCCGGGCTGCCCTTGCGGACCCCGACGTGGATGGCGCCGGAACCGGTGTGGAGTTCCAGCTCGCCAGCCGCGGCGTTCGCGACGGTGACCCGGCCGCTGCCGGTGCGGGCCAGGACGTCGCCGGCCACCGCGCCGAGCCAGACGTCACCGCTGCCGGTCACCACCGTGCTCGCGGCGCCGATGGCGGTCACCTCGACATCGCCGCTGCCGGTCTTCGCGCGCAGGCCGGCGGCCATCGGGCCGAGGCGGACCGTGCCGGAGCCGGTGTCGATGTGGACGGTGCCCTCGGCCTGGTCGGCGCTGATCCGGCCCGAACCCGTGTTGAGGTTCAGCCTGCCCGCGGCGCCGGTGACCGTGACGTCCCCGGAACCGGTGCGGGCCTCGACGTGGGAGCCGGCCGGTGCCTGGACCGACACCAGGATCGGCACGTTCCTCAGCTGGATCTCCTTCGGCGTGCGCACCACCAGGCGGCCCGCGGTGAAGTCGACCCGGGTCTGGCGCACCGCCTCGGCCTCGGCGTTCGAGCCCTCGGGCACCGTCTCGCCGAACTGGCCACCAAGCTGGCTGCCGAACTGGGTGCTGACCCAGCTCATCAGGTTCGTCACGCCCTGGGCCCACGGGCTCGCGGCATTCGGGTCGTGGCGGATCTCCACGTGCACGCCCGGCTCGTCGGCCAGGCGCACGGTGACCCCGCCGCCTCCGGTGCCCAGGTCCAGCTCGACCGGGCCCTCGGCGTCGAAACTCTGTCTGCGCACCACGTTCTCGTCAGTCATCCCCGTCACCCCTCGTACCAGCCGTGTACGCGGGAGCCGCTCTGCCCGCGCTCGGGGCCGCCGAAGCCACGCTGGCCGCCGCCCCACTCCTTGCCGCCGAACGCCTTGTTCCTGCCGTGCAGTGCCCCTTGCACCGCCTGCTGCACGAACGTGTTCAGCGACACCCCCTGCGCCGCCGCCGCCTGCTCGGCCTTCGACTTCAGCTGTTCGAAGAGCCGCAGCGTCATGCGGCTCATGTCGCCGCCGGCCGTGTCGTCGACCGGCGGGACGTTGTCCGCGCGCGGGTCGTCGTGCGGCTGCGCCCTCGACGTGACCACGACCTGGACGTCGCGGCCGGACAGGCGCACGTCGACGACGTGGTCCTCCTGCGCGGCGGTCACCTCGGCGGCCAGGTCGGACAGCGCGTTCATGATCGCGAGGCGTGCCGCCGGCTCCAGCGCCGCCGCCAGCACCTCCGCCGTGCGCCGGGTGGACTCGTCGCCGGCCGACGCGGCCGTGGCGAGGTCCTCCCGCAGCGAGGCGATATACGGTGTGAGATCCATGATGTCACTATGACACCACATATGACATCAAGCAAGTGTCACCGCTGACAGCACGCGTCGATGCGCTGGCCCGCGACGGGCGGCGGTTACTCTTTTCGGCATGACGGAGACGGTGTCGCCCAAGGTTCAGCTCATCGCGAAGACGGAGTTCTTCTCGCCGGAAGACGTCCCGTGGTCGACCGATGCCGAGGGCGGTGAGGCGCTGGCCGAGTTCGCGGGGCGCGCCTGCTACCAGTCGTGGAAGAAGCCCAACCCGGCCACCGCGACCAACGCCGGCTACCTGCGTCACATCCTCGAGGTTGGCCACCTCTCGGTGCTGGAGCACGGCTCCGTGAGCTTCTACATCTCCGGCATCTCCCGCTCGCTGACCCACGAGCTGATCCGCCACCGGCACTTCTCGTACTCGCAGCTCTCGCAGCGTTACGTGCCGGAGCGCACGGCCGCCATGGTCGAGCCGGCCGTCATCGCGGACGACCCGGTGCTGCACGAGAAGTTCCTCAAGGCCGCCGAGGCGAGCGTCGCCGCGTACACCGAGCTGCTCGAGGGCCTCGAGGAGCGCTTCGCCGACGTGCCGAACGCGACCCTGCGCCGCAAGCAGGCCCGCCAGGCCGCCCGCGCGGTCCTGCCCAACGCGACCGAGACCCGCATCGTCGTCACCGGCAACTACCGCGCGTGGCGGCACTTCGTCGCCATGCGCGCGAGCGAGCACGCCGACGTCGAGATCCGCGAGCTGGCCGTCGAATGCCTGCGCCAGCTGCAGAAGGCGGCCACGAACGTGTTCGACGACTTCGTCATCTCCACGCTGCCGGACGGCACCGAGGTCGCGTCGAGCCCGTTCGTCACCGAGGGCTGACGCGGGTGAAGCGGCTCACCATCGACATCGTGCCGGGGGACTACACCGTCTGCCGTCTGCCCGCCGGCACCGAGCCGCCCCGCATCGAGGGGGCGGGGCTGGTGTCGGTGACCAGCACGCCGACCGGGGTGTCGGTCGTCTGCCCGAGCGACGTCGCGCCGGAGACCGAGCACGCCCACCCCGGCTGGCGCCTCCTCACCGTCCGCGGTCCGCTCGAGTTCGACCTGACCGGTGTGATGGCGGCCCTCGCGGGTGAGCTGGCCGCGGCGGGGGTCAGCCTGTTCGCGGTCTCCGCCTACGACACCGATCACGTACTCGTGAAGGCGACCGACCTGCAACGTGCGGTGCAGGCGCTCCGCGAGGCGGGGCACGAAACCGGCTAGACGAATGCCGTGAATGGGCCGTTCAGGGCGCCCAGCGCCCTGAACGCGCCTTTCAGGGCATTGCCACGCCGTCAACGCGCCTTAGCGCCAAAGCCCGGGCGCTACGCGCCCCGGACCCGGGCAGCGGGCCCAGGCTGGGCCACAACGCGAACCGAACCCGGGCCGGTCCGACGCGACCGGCACACGACGACCGGCCACCCACTCACACCGACTTCACGGAATCAATCATCTAGAACTCCGCCCGCACCCCCAGTAGGCGGATCGGGCGGTCCAGCTCGAACATCGCCAGCACCTCGAGCGCGGCCGCCGTCAGCGCCGCGGCGTCGTCGGTCGGTGACGGCAGCGTCATGCTGTGGGTGTGGGTGAAGAACGGCGCGAACCGCACCTTCACCGCCACCCTCGCGGCGGGGCGGCCCTCGTCGACCACGTCCGCCGCGACCCGTCCGGCCAGTGCCGCCACCTCCGCCGCGATCTCCGTGCCGTCGGTCAGGTCCGACTGGAACGTGGTCTCGCGGCTGCGGGACTTCGCCACCCACGGCGTCGCGGTGACCTCCGCGCTGCCCGCGCCGCGCGCCAGCCCCCGGTACCACGGGCCCATCCTCGGACCCAGCCGCGAGGCCAGCACCTCCGGTTCGGCGCGGGCCAGTTCGGCGACGGTCGTGCACCCCAGCTCGGCGAGCTTGCGGGCGGTCTTGGTGCCGATTCCCCACAGCGCGGTGGTCGGCCGGTCCGCCATCACCGCGAACCAGTTGTCCCTGGTCAACTGGAACACCCCGGCCGGTTTCGCGAAGCCGGTGGCGAGCTTGGCGCGCAGCTTGTTGTCCCCGATCCCGACCGAGCAGGACAGCCGGGTGTGTTCGCTGACCGCGCCCTGCACGGTGCGGGCCAACGCGACCGGGTCGTCGGTGGTGACACCGAGGAACGCCTCGTCCCACCCGAGCGCCTCGACCACGACGTCGTCGAAGGACCGCAGCACCGCGTAGACCTCGGCCGACGCCGCGTCGTACGCGGGTGGGTCGTGCGGCAGGAAGATCGCGTCGGGGCAGCGTTTGGCCGCCAGCCGCAGCGGGATGCCCGAATGCACGCCGAACTCCCGCGCCTCGTACGACGCGGTGGCCACGACCGCGCGCTCGGCCGGGTCGCCACGCCCGCCGACGACCACCGGTTTCCCGGCCAGCGACGGGTCCCGCAGGACCTCGACCGCCGCGATGAACTGGTCGAGGTCGACGTGGAGCACCCATGCCGCCATACCGCCATCTAACATCCTGCGGGTGACACAGCAGCCCGAACTGACCCACCGGCGGGTGATCGCAGGCCGGTACGCCATCCTCGACGAGATAGGCCGGGGTGGCATGGGCGTCGTGTGGCTCGCCGAGGACCGCACGATCGGCAGGCGGGTCGCCATCAAGGAGCTGCACCTGCCGGCCGGCGTGCCGACCGAGGAGCGGCGGGTGCTGGAGGAGCGGGTGCTCCGCGAGGCGCGGGCGGCCGGGCGGCTCAACGACCCCGGCGTGGTCACGGTGTTCGACGTGCTGCAGGAAGCGGGCACGACCTACATCGTCATGGAGCTGATCCAGGCGCCGACGCTGTCCGACATCGTCGCCCGCCAGGGCCCGCTGCCCCAGGAGGCGGTCGCGCGGATCGCCGAGCAGCTGCTTTCCGCGCTGGAGGCCGCGCACGCGGCGGGCGTGGTGCACCGGGACGTGAAGCCGTCGAACATCATGGTGCAGGCCAACGGGCGGGTGAAGCTGACCGACTTCGGCATCGCGCAGACCACCGACGACCCGCGCCTGACCAGCAGCGGAGTGCTGCTGGGCTCGCCGACCTACCTCGCGCCCGAGGTGATCCGCGGCCAGCAGGCCGACGCGGGTTCCGACCTGTGGGCGCTCGGCGCGTCGCTGTTCTTCGCGGTCGAGGGCAACGCGGCGTTCGGGCGTTCGTCCACGGCGGCCACCATGCACGCGATCATCAGCGAGGTGCCGTACCTGACCCGCGGCCACGGCCCCCTGGCGTCGGCGATCATGGGCCTGCTCAACGCGACACCGCAGGCGAGGCTGTCCGCGCAGCAGGTGCGCGGGCTGCTCGCGCAGGTCGGGACGCCGACCGGGGAACACACCGTGGCCCACGCCGCGACCGCGATGTACCCGGGCCCGCACGCGACCCGGCTCGCACCCGGGCCACGGCCCAGGCGCAAGGTCTGGCCGTTCGTCGCCGTGGCCGCGCTGGTGTTGGCCTGCGCGTTCGCGGGTGGCTGGTTCTCCGGCCGCGCCGGTCTGGTCGAGCCGGTCGTCGACCCGGCGAAGGGCGAGACGTTCACCTACGGCGACGGCGGCGACATCGAGGAGTTCGAGGTCCGCGCCGGCACCTGCGGTGGGTCGCCGCTCCAGAAGGGCCGGAGTGTCCCGTCGAGCGTCGGCTGCGACGAGACCCACGACTTCGAGGTCGTCTACGGCAGCGACCTGTACCAGTCGGACGCCATGGCGTACCCGGGTGTCGAGCGGCTCGCCGCGGTGGGTGAGGCCACGTGCGCGACCGCGTTCAACGACCCCGCCTACGTCCTCGACGAGGAGCGCGCCGGCCTGGTCTACGTCACGCTCATCCCCTCCCCGGCGGCGTGGACCGACTCCGAGAACCCGGTGCAGAGCACGCTCTGCGCGGTCCGCGACGCCGACCGCAGGCAGTTGACCGCCCCGGTTGGCCCGGAGGAATGAGCTACTCGTCGGTAGGCTCTGGGCATGTCTGTTGCCGCTGACGAGCGCGCCGCGCTGTGCGACCTGCTCGAGGAACTGGGCCCCGACCAGCCGACGCTGTGCGCGGGCTGGCGCACGCGGGACCTCGCCGCGCACCTCGTCGTGCGGGAGCACCGGCCGGACGCGGCGCCCGGCATCCTGCTCCCCGTGTTCGCCGGGCACACCAAGCGCGTGCAGGACAGCTACGCGCGCAGGCCGTGGCCCGAGCTGGTGGCCCAGGTCCGCGGCGGCCCACCGGTGTGGTGGCCGACCCGCGTCCCGGCGGTGGGCGAGCTGGTCAACAGCGTCGAGATGTTCGTCCACCACGAGGACGTGCGCCGCGGCCAGGAGGGCTGGGCCCCGCGCGACCCGGACGCGAAGCGGGACGCCGCCGTGTGGACCGGGCTGAAGCGGGCCGGGCGGATGACGCTGCGCCGCTCACCCGTCGGGCTGGTCCTGCGGCGGCCCGAGTCGACGCCCGCTTCGCATGGCCCGCCCGGCGGCGACTCGGTCGTGGTCAAACGCGGCCCGGACACCGTGACGATCACCGGTGAGCCCGGCGAGCTGCTGCTCTTCGCGTTCGGCCGGGACGCGGCCGTGGTCGAGTTCGATGGCGACCAGCCCGCGATCGCCGCCGTGCGCGGTCTCAACCGCGGTCTCTGACCGCCCGTCTCCCTTTCGACGGAACCTGGGATCCTCTCCACCGGTCCGAGTGACCGGGCAGGGGTGGGAGGAGACCGAGGTGACAGAGCAACTCGAACGGGTGGTCGCCGGCCGGTACGCCCTGCTGCGGGAGATCGGCCGCGGCGGCATGGGTGTCGTGTGGCTGTCGGAGGACCGCACGATCGGGCGCCGGGTCGCGATCAAGGAGCTGCACCTGCCGGACGGGGTGGCGCCGGCCGAGCGCGAGGTGTTCGAGGAGCGGGTGCTCCGCGAGGCCCGCGCGGCCGGACGGCTGAACGACCCCGGCGTCGTCACCGTCTACGACGTGGTCCGCGACCAGGACACCACGTTCATCGTGATGGAGCTGATCGAGGCCACCACGCTGACCGACCTGGTCCGCGACCGGGGGCCGCTGCCGCAGGAGGTCGTCGCCAGGCTGGCCGAGCAGCTGCTGTCGGCGCTGCGCGCCGCGCACGCGGCGGGCGTGGTGCACCGGGACGTGAAGCCGTCGAACATCATGGTGCAGGCCAACGGGCGGGTGAAGCTGACCGACTTCGGCATCGCGCAGTCCACCGACGACCCGCGCCTGACCACGAGCGGTGTCCTCGTCGGCTCACCGGTCTACATGGCACCGGAGCGGCTGCGCGGCCAGGACGCCGACGCGGGTTCGGACCTGTGGTCGCTCGGCGCGGTCCTGTTCTTCGCGGTCGAGGGGTACGCGGCGTTCGAGCGGGCGTCCACCGCCGCGACCATGCACGCGATCCTCAACGAGGTCCCGTTCCTCACCCGCTGCCAGGGCCCGCTCGCGTCGGTGATCATGGGCCTGCTCAACGCGCACCCCGAGGCCAGGCCGAGGGCGGACCAGGTCGCCGGGCTGCTCTCGCAGGTCACCATGACCCCCGCGAACGGCTTCGCGGCACAGACCGCGCACCTGGCGTCCCATGCGACCGCGCACCACGCACCCCCGGCCGCGCCCCGCAGACGGTGGGGCGCGGTCACGGCGGTCGTACTGGTGCTCGCGGCCGGCCTGTTCGCGGCCGGTTTCGGCACCCGCGTCGCCACCGAGCCCGCGCCGGGGGACGACCGCCCCGCGAACATGGCGTCTGCGCTCACCTACGGCGAGGGCGGCTACTTCCCCGAGCTGTCCTGGGACCGCTACCCCGAGGGCGGCTGCATGACCAGCGACCTGACCGAGGGCAGGCGCATCACGCAGAGCGCGCACGTCGAGTGCGACCAGCCGCACGTGTTCGAGGTCTTCCAGAGCCGCACCTTCTACAGCCCGCCCGCCGACCACGAGACGTGGCCGGACATCGACTACCCCGGCCACGACGGGCTGGTCCAGTACACCGAGGCGGTCTGCCGGATGATCTTCGAGTCGGCGGCGATGCTGCCGGAGACCACCACGTCCGGGCTGCGCTACCGCGCCGTGGTGCCCACAGAGGACACATGGCGGGAACACCGTGCCTCCCATTGTGTGCTCTACTCCGCGGACAACCACCAGCTCGACAAGTCGTACCGCGTCGTGGAGTAGCGTCTTCGTCATGAACGCGTGCCCGACCGCCAAGCCAGGACGGCCGTTCGGCCAGGTGCTCACCGCGATGGTGACCCCATTCGACTCGAGCGGCAAGCTCGACCTCGTCGCCGCGCAGAGCCTCGCGAACCACCTCGTCGACCTCGGCAACGACGGTCTGGTGGTCAGCGGGACCACCGGCGAGTCACCGACCACCTCGGACACCGAGAAGGCCGAGCTGGTGCGCGCGGTCGTGGACGCGGTGGGGGACCGGGCCACGGTGGTGGCGTCGGTCGGCACGTACGACACCGCGCACTCCGTGCACCTGGCGCAGCAGGCCGAGCAGGCGGGCGCACACGGGCTCCTCGTGGTCACCCCGTACTACTCGCGGCCGCCGCAGGCCGGCCTGATCGCCCACTTCACGGCCGTCGCCGACGCGTCCGGCCTGCCGAACATGCTCTACGACATCCCGCCGCGCTCGGTCGTGCCGATCGAGGTCGACACGCTGCGCAGGCTCGCGGAGCATCCCAGGATCGCCGCGGTGAAGGACGCCAAGGGCGACCTGCTCGCGGGCAGTGAGGTCATCGCGAGCACGGACCTCGCCTACTACTCGGGCGACGACGCGCTGAACCTGCCGTGGCTGTCGGTCGGCGGCGTCGGCTTCGTCTCCGTCATCGGGCACGTAGTGGCGGGCAGGCTGCGCCGCATGGTCGAGACGTACGAGAACGGCGACGTCAGCACCGCCCGTACCGTCCACCGTGGACTGCTGCCGGTCTACCGGGCCATGGGCCGGGTCGGCGGCGTGATCTTCTCGAAGGCCGCGCTGCGGCTGCGCGGCTACGAGGCCGGTAACCCCAGGCTTCCGCTGCCGCCCGCGACGCGGGAACAGGTCGCGCTGATCGCCTCCGACCTCGGCGACGCCGGGGTGCCGCTGTCCGACGCCGCGCCATCGGACGTCGCCGCCGCGCGGGTGGCGCAGGCCGACGCGGCCGCCGCCTACATCGCCACCACCACCCACACCAGCGCCGGGCAGGTTCATCAGTGAAGCCATTGGCCGCACCAGGCCCGCTCGCCGACGGGGGGCTGCGCGTCGTCGCGCTGGGCGGGATCGGCGAAGTCGGCCGCAACATGACGGTCTTCGAGTACGGCGGCCGCCTGCTCGTCGTCGACTGCGGCGTGCTCTTCCCCGAGGACCAGCAACCCGGCGTGGACCTGATCCTGCCGGACTTCCGTGCGATCGAGTCCCGGATGGACGACATCGAGGCGGTCGTGCTGACGCACGGCCACGAGGACCACATCGGGGCGGTGCCGTTCCTGCTGCGCCACCGGCCGGACCTGCCGGTGGTCGGCTCGCGGTTCACGCTCGCGCTGGTCGCCGCGAAGTGCAAGGAGCACCGGCTCAACCCGAAGCTCGCCGAGGTCGCCGAGGGCGGCCGGGTCTCATACGGCGACTTCGAGTGCGAGTTCTTCGCGGTCAACCACTCCATTCCGGACGCGCTGGCGGTCGGCATCCGCACCCCGGCGGGGCTGGTGCTGCACACCGGTGACATCAAGCTGGACCAGCTGCCGCTCGACGGGCGGCTCACCGACCTGGCCGGGTTCTCCCGGCTCGGCGACGAGGGTGTGGACCTGTTCCTCGTGGACTCGACGAACGCGGAGGTCCCCGGGTTCGTGATGGCCGAGCGCGAGATCGGGCCGGTGCTCGAGGGCGTGATCTCGCGGGCGAGGCAGCGGGTGATCGTGGCGTGCTTCGCGAGCCACGTGCACCGCGTGCAGCAGGTGTTCGACGTGGCCGCCCGGTCCGGACGGCGGGTCGCGCTGGTCGGCCGGTCGATGGTGCGGAACATGGGCATCGCGGTCGACCTCGGCCTGCTGCACGTGCCGGCGGGTCTGCTCGTGGACCTGAACGAGGCGCTGGAGCTGCCCGAGCACGAGGTGCTGTTCGTGTCGACGGGGTCGCAGGGCGAGCCGCTGTCGGCGTTGTCGCGGATGGCGCGGGGCGAGCACCGGCAGATCCAGATCCTCGCGGGTGACACGGTGGTGCTGGCCAGCTCCCTGATCCCCGGCAACGAGACCGCCGTGTTCGGGGTCGTGAACGGGCTCGCGCGGCTCGGTGCTTCCGTCGTGCACCAGGGGAACGCGCGCGTGCACGTGTCCGGGCACGCGTCGGCGGGGGAGCTGTTGTTCCTGTACAACGCGGTCCGCCCGTCGAACGTCATGCCGGTGCACGGCGAGTGGCGGCACCTGCGGGCCAACGCGGCGCTGGCCGTGGCGACCGGGGTGCCCGCCGACCACGTGGTGATCGCCGAGGACGGCGTCGTCGTCGACCTGGTCGACGGGCGCGCGACGATCAGCGGCCGCGTCGAGGTCGGTCACGTCTACGTGGATGGCCTGTCCGTCGGCGACGTCGGCGAGTCCACCCTGTCCGACCGCCTCATCCTTGGCGAGGGCGGCTTCATCGCGATCACGGTCGCCGTCGACTCGACCACGGGCCGGGCCGTGGCGCCGCCGACCGTCTCGGGCCGCGGCTTCTCCGACGACCCGAAGGCGCTCGACGAGGTCGTGTCGCTGGTGGAGATGGAGCTGTCGCACACCGAGTCGGAGGGCATCACCGACACCCACCGCATCGCACAGTCCGTGCGCCGGGTAGTCGGCCGCTGGGTGGCCGACACCTACCGCCGTCGCCCGATGATCGTCCCGACGGTGATCCCGGTCTGAGCCGCCGCCTGGAGACAGGTCCAGGATTCTTTTCGGCTCCGTGTCGATTTCGCGCAGGCGCGTCCGACGTGTGGTTGACCGCTACGGAAACCACAGAAGGAGCCCGGCGATGATCGTGAACGCCGCCACCCCCGCCGACGTGCGTGCCGCCGTGTGCAGCGCGCGGGAGACGAACCTGCCGGTCGCGGTGTACGCGACCGGGCACGGCGGGCCGATGCCCGCCGGCGACGACTCCGTCGTCATCACGACCGCCGGGATGACCGGGGTGCTGGTCGACCCGGAGCGGCGCGTCGCCCGCGTCGGGGCCGGGGTTCGCTGGGGTGAGGTCATCGCCGCGGCGGCGCCGTTCGGGCTGGCGCCGCTGTCCGGCACCTCGCCGACGGTCGGGGTCGTCGGCTACACGCTCGGCGGCGGCATGGGCTGGTTGTCCCGCCGGTTCGGTCTCGCCGCGGACAGTGTGCTGCGGGCCGAGATCGTCACCGCCGACGGCGAGCCGCGCGCCGTGTCGGCCGACCGGGAACCGGACCTGTTCTGGGCCATCCGCGGCGGCGGCGCGAGCTTCGGTGTCGTGACCGGCCTCGAGTTCCGGCTGCACCCGGTCGCCTCGGTCCACGCGGGCACCGCCACGTTCGACCCCGCCAGGGCCGCCGACGTGCTCGCCGCCTACCGCGACACCGACCTGCCGGACGAGCTGACCGCGAACATCGTGCTCACCGGCGACTCGCTCGCGATCC
Source organism: Actinophytocola glycyrrhizae (assembly GCF_042653545.1). Taxonomy (NCBI): domain Bacteria; kingdom Bacillati; phylum Actinomycetota; class Actinomycetes; order Pseudonocardiales; family Pseudonocardiaceae; genus Actinophytocola; species Actinophytocola glycyrrhizae. The sequence continues at coordinate 195,727 of NZ_JBHSIS010000010.1, read as the reverse complement.
GCGGCATGTACGCCGGTGCCGCACAGGACGCCCGGCGTGCGCTGGCGCCGCTGTGGCGGGCGGCGGGCGAGCCGCTCACCGACGGCTGGCGCACGATGTCCTACACCGGGAGCGGCACGGTCGGCGGCACCGCGCCCCGCCACTTCACCCTGCAGCGCGACCTGCCCGTCGGGGCCGTGCTCGACGCGGTGCGCCTCGGTGCGAACACCGTCGAGGTGCGCAGGTGGGGCGGCGCCATCGCCCGGCCCGCCGCCGACGCAGGACCGGCAGGCCACCGCGACGTGCCGTTCTCCGTGGTCGTCGACGGCGCGGGCGAGGCCGCCGCACCGGTCGTCGCGCACGCCACCGGCGGCTCGTTCCTCAACTGGCTGCACGACCCGGCCCGCACCCACACCGCGTACACCGCCGCCGACTACGCGCGGCTGCGCGCGGTCAAGGCGGAACACGACCCCGACGGCGTGTTCACTCCGGCCAAGGGCATCCCGCCCGCGGTCCGCGAGGTCGCCGCGCTCGGTGCGTGAGTCAGCGCTTCGCGAGCGCGACGACCAGGGCGCAGCCCACGGTGAAGACCTGCCGCAGCAGTGCCCGCCGCGCCTGTCGTTGTTCTCGCCTCGTCGGCCTCATGTCGCTCACCCGCTCCACCCGCTCGTTTGGCTGTTGTATCGCCAGAAGCGTCTCGCTGTGACGGGTGCCACGTCATCAGACCTGAGGGTGAACCAGGTCCCCTGTCGGTACGACCTTGGGCCGGCGGGACGCGAGCTGCACGACGGTCGCCCCGGCGAGCAGCACCGCCGCGCCGATCACCTGCGCGACGGTGAGCACCTGGCCCAGCGCCAGCCACGCGAGTGTGGTCGCCACGATCGGCTCGCACACCGCGATCACGCTGACGACGTTCGCGGGCAGGTACCGCATGGCGCTGATCGACAGGAGGTACGCCATGGCGGTGCTGACCACCGCGCACGTGACCAGCAGTGTCCACACCGGCACGATCAGCCCGCCGAACTCCGCGCCACTCGCCATGATCTCGCCGGGCAGGCCCCACGGCGGCGCGATCACGGCGATCGCCACCGCGCCGATGACCATGCCCCACGTGACGAGGCCCAGCGCGGGCAGCGTGTGGACCCCGCGCTCGCCGATGAGGAAGTAGGCGGCCGCGCACAGCGCCGCCGCCACGCCGAACAGCATGCCGAGCGCGTCGAGCCGCAGCCCCTGCCACACCTGCGCGACCATCGCCAGGCCCAGCATCGCCAGCGCGGTGCCGACCCACATGCGGGCGGGCAGGACGACCCGCCGCACGAACCGCACCCACAGCGCCACCAGCACCGGCGAGGTGAACTCCAGCAGCATCGCGACACCGATCGGGATGCGGGACACCGCGGCGAAGTACAGCAACTGCACCGCCGCGACCCCGACCAGGCCGTAACCGACGAGCAGCGGCAGGTCCGAGCGGCGCACGCGCAGCAGCCGCGGCCGGGTGGCCGCCACGAACACCAGCAGCAGCACCGCGGCGAGCCCGATGCGGAAGCTCGCCACCTGCTGTGGCGACAACCCGGCGTCCATCGTCGGCTTCACCAGCGGACCGGACGTGCCGAAGCAGAACGACGCCAGCACGATGAGCACCGTGCCGCGCGTAACCATCGTGTTCGGTTCACCGGTGACCGACCCGGTCGACCCGGTCGCGGCGGTACTCGTCATCGTGGCTCTTTCCCTTCCCTGGCACTGCCTGCACGGTATGTCAGGGGGCGCGGACCGCAATTGAATTCTTTCCCGCGATCACGCAATATTTTTGCGTGAAGCTGGACGAGATCGATCACCTCCTGCTGGACGAGCTGCAGACCGACGCGAACCGCACCCTCCGCGAGCTCGGGGAGGTCGTCGGGCTGTCGCCGAGCGCGGTGCAGCGGCGGATGGAGCGCTACCGCGCGAGCGGGCTGCTGGCCCGCACCGCCGCCGTGCTGGACCCGAAGGTCAGCCACGACCTGGTGTTCGCCGTGTGCCTGGTCGCGGTGGAACGCGAGTCGGTCCGCCTGCACGACGCGTTCCAGCGCAGGCTGCTCGCCGCGCCCGAGGTGCAACAGCTCTACTCGGTGTACGGCGAGTGGGACTACGTGGTGGTCCTGGCCACCTCGGGCATGGCCCACCACAACGAGGTGGCCGCGCGGCTGCTCACCGGCGCGCCCAACGTCCGCCGGTACTCGACGCTGTTCGTGCTCGACCCCATCCGCACGGGCTCGGCCATCCCGACCCGCGCGCTGAAGCTGTAGCTACGACGTGGGTTTCCATGGGCTCTTGCTGTCCGTCGGCCGGGTCGGGTCGTGGAACCTCGGCTCGTCCAGCTCGTCGGCGCGCAGCGGCACGAGGTTGTCCGAGATGGTCTGCATGATCCGCTTGTGGGCGCGGATCGCGTCGCCCGGCTTCGCGGCCGACAGGTCGGACAGGTCCACGACCGGCCCGAAGTGGACCTTGAACGTCGGCCGGTCGCGGATCGCGCGCAGCAACGACGTCAGCCCCGGCACGAGGTCCCGCCAGCCGGTCACGACCTCGGTGCCCCAGTACACGGCCTCGTGCGCGCCCCACTGGCTGATCGTCAGCACCGGCACGTCACCGGTCAGCGCCATCCGCGCCACGCCGCTCTTCCCGCGCTCCGGCCACAGCCCCGGGTCCCGGCTCACCCGGCCCTCCGGGTAGACCAGCACGGGGCCGGGGTTCTCGCGCAGAGCGGTCGTGGCCCGGTCGAACGCCTCGATGACGTTCGCCTTGCCCCGGTCCACCCGCAGGCTGCCGCCCTGACGGAGCCCCCACCCGACCACCGGCGCGTCCAGCAGCCCGCCGGTGAGCATGAACCTGGGGTTCACCCCGGCCAGCCGCAGCGCGGCAGTGAGCACGAACGGGTCGAACATGCCGATGTGGTTCGCCGCGATCAGCATGGGCCGGTGGCGCAGTTCCGCGGGCAGCGAGCCGGTGATCTCGATCTTCCCGACCAGCCGGACGAGCCGCACGTCCAACCACGTCATCGCCCGCCAGAGCGGCGAGACCCGCTGCGGCCCCGGTCGTCGTGCGAACGGCCCGCGGCGGGGCCACCGGCGTGTCGACTCGGAAGAACGGCGTGACAGCGCGACCATGAGCGGAGCATCGCACGGCCTCCGCCGGGGTCGGGCAGCGGATCTCACGATGACGGTGTCCGTGTGCCGAGAGTGACTCCTGTGGCTGATGCGACTACCTTGGGGGGTTGTGGCGAACCGGACATCAGCTTCCAGAAGCCCGAAGGGCCGCGCCTCCAGTGGCGGCTCCGGAAGCGCTGCCCGCTCGAAGGGCACGGCGGCCCGGTCGTCGCGGCCACCAGCCAAGTCCTCGGCCAAACCCGCCACCAGGTCCTCGGCCAAACCGGCCACCCGGCCCGCGGGCCGCCGCCCACCGGCACGCAAACCGGCGAGCAAGGGTTCGGTCACCCACGCGCTCGGCCGTGGCCTGCGCGGCGGCTGGAACCTGCTGGCCAAGGGCGTCGGCGGCATCGCACGCACCGTCGGCCGCACCAAGGAGCTCGACCCGGCGCACCGCAGGGACGGCCTCGCGTTCGGGCTCCTCGCCGTCGGCGTCATCGCGGGCGCGGGCATCTGGTGGCGCGCCGCGGGCCCGGTCGGCCACTACCTGGAGGTCGGCGCGCGGTCCGTGGTCGGCGCCGCCGCCATGGCGCTGCCGCTGACGCTGCTCGTCGTCGGCATCACGCTCATGCGGTCCGACCCGCAGCCGGAGAAACGGCCCCGCCTGGTCATCGGCTCGCTGCTGTTCGTACTCGCGATCCTCGGCGTGCTGCACATCTTCGCCGACCAGCCTGCCGACAACCTCGGCCGCATGTACGCGGGCGGTGCGCTCGGGTACACCTCCGGCGGGCTGCTCGCCAAGGGCGTCACCGCGTGGGTCGCGCTGCCGCTACTGGCGCTCGTGCTCGGCTTCGGCGTGCTGGTGTTCACCGGCACCCGCTTCCGCGACATCCCGAACCGGCTGCGTGAGCTGGGCATGGACCCGGAGGACCGCGAAGGCTACGAGGACGACGGCCTCGACCTGCCCGGCCAGGAGGAGGAGCAGGCGGCCGAACCGGAGCCCGTCCGGCTGCGCCGCCCGTCGCGCCGCCGTCAGGCCGCGATGTCCGAGGGCGACGCCGAGCCACTCGCCGAGACCGGCGTCGGCGAGGCGATCCCGCCCCCGCCGGAGCCCTCGCCCGCCTCCCCCGCCGTCGCCACGCCGCCGCGCAAGCGCAAGAAGCCCGCCGAGGTCGCCGAGATCCCGCAGGCCAAGGACTCGGGCGGCCAGGGCCAGCTCGCGCTCACCCCGAGGGTCGTCGACGGCGACTACACGCTGCCCGACCCGAACATCCTCGAGGCAGGCGACGCGCCCAAGACCCGCAGCCGCGCCAACGACGCCATGATCGAGGCGATCACCGGGGTGCTCGACCAGTTCTCCATCGACGCGCAGGTCACCGGCTTCACCAGGGGCCCGACCGTCACGCGCTACGAGATCGAGCTCGGTCCCGCCGTGAAGGTCGAGAAGATCACCGCGCTGACCAAGAACATCGCGTACGCGGTGGCCACCGACAACGTGCGGCTCCTCGCGCCGATCCCCGGCAAGTCCGCGGTCGGCATCGAGGTGCCCAACTCCGACCGCGAGATGGTCCTCCTCGGCGACGTGCTGCGCTCGGCCACCGCCGTCAAGGACACCCACCCGATGGTGATCGGCCTCGGCAAGGACATCGAGGGCCACATGGTCACCGCGAACCTCGCCAAGATGCCGCACCTGCTGTGCGCGGGCTCCACCGGCTCCGGCAAGTCCAGCTTCGTCAACTCGATGCTGGTGTCACTGCTGGCGCGGGCCACCCCGGACGAGGTCAGGATGATCCTGATCGACCCGAAGATGGTGGAGCTGACGCCCTACGAGGGCATCCCGCACCTGATCACCCCGATCATCACGCAGCCGAAGAAGGCCGCGGCCGCGCTGACGTGGCTGGTCGAGGAGATGGAGCAGCGCTACCAGGACATGCAGGCCAACCGGGTCCGGCACGTCGATGACTTCAACAAGAAGGTGCGCTCCGGCGAGATCACCGCGCCGCCGGGGTCGGAACGCGAGTACCGGCCCTACCCGTACATCCTCGCGATCGTCGACGAGCTGGCCGACCTGATGATGACCGCGCCGCGCGATGTCGAGGACGCGATCGTCCGCATCACGCAGAAGGCACGTGCCGCGGGCATCCACCTGGTGCTGGCGACCCAGCGCCCGTCGGTCGACGTGGTCACCGGCCTGATCAAGACCAACGTGCCGTCGCGGCTCGCGTTCGCCACGTCGTCGCTCACCGACTCGCGGGTCATCCTCGACCAGCCGGGCGCGGAGAAGCTGATCGGCATGGGTGACGGGCTCTACCTGCCGATGGGCGCGTCGAAGCCGATCCGCATCCAGGGCGCGTTCATCACCGACGAGGAGATCAACGCGATCGTCTCGTTCGTGAAGGAGCAGGCGCAGCCCGAGTACACCGACGGTGTCACGGCGGCGAAGGCGGCGGACAAGAAGGACATCGACGAGGAGATCGGCGACGACCTCGACGTGCTCCTGCAGGCCGCCGAGCTGATCGTGACCTCGCAGTTCGGGTCGACGTCGATGCTGCAACGCAAGCTGCGGGTCGGCTTCGCGAAGGCCGGCCGGCTCATGGACCTCCTCGAGAGCCGGGGCGTCGTCGGCCCGTCGGAGGGCTCGAAGGCCCGCGACGTGCTGGTGAAGCCGGACGAGCTGGACTCGGTCCTCTACACGATCCGCGGCGGCGGGCCCGCCCCGTCGGACGACGACTTCGACGAGGACTAGCACCGGACACGACGATCGATTCGCGAGGTCGTTGGTGTCGGGTGTCTGCTGGTCGGGCACGTAGCGCCCGGGGCTTTGGTGCTTAGGCGCGTTGACGGCGTGGCAATGCCCTGAAAGGCGCGTTCAGGGCGCTGAGCGCCCTGAATGGCCCGTTCACGGCACTGGTTATGCCGTCGACGCGCCATACACAGCGCCGGGTCGGCCTGTGGGTGCGTGCCCGGCGCCCGGCTGCGCGGGGCGGGTGTCATGTCCTCAATGGTGTGTTCACACGCCAGAGTTACTTCACATGAGCGTCACGGAACCGATCATCTACTGGAGCTTCAGTTCGTGCACCTGGTCGAACCGTTTGCCGGTCGCCACGTGCACTGAGCGGTCCTTGAGCCCGTAGACCACCGACCACTGCGTTTGCCCCTGCTGCACCTCGCTCAGCAGGTCCATCGCGGCGCGCCAGTCCATGCCGGGAGCGAGGCCGTCGGTCGCGGTGCGGTAGCGGTTGTCCGCGCGGCGGGTGGCCTCGTCCGTGCCGGACAGCGTGAAGTTGACCGCCGTCCGCGTCGGCAGCGCGACCACCTCGCCGTCGACGAACTCGATCGCGACGGACTTGCCGGTCGCGTCGGCCACCAGGTAGTGCAGCGGCGGGCCGCCGTCGAAGTCGACGTTGTGCTCCTCGAACACGCGCTTGGCCTCCTCGACCGTCGCCGCCGTGTCCAGCACCAGCCGGATGATCCGGATGCTGCCGACCGTCGGGCGGTCCGGCCGGGTGCCCGCCTGCGCGTCGTCCACCGCGGCCAGTCCGATCGCGAGGCCCTTCTCGTTCATGCCGTCGAACGGCAGCAGCGGGGCGTCCGCCAGCTTGCCGGCTTCCTCGGCCGGGTCGGTGACGCCCAGGTAGGACAGGTCGACCATGGACGCCGACGCGTAGCCGTCGTCCGGGTCGGTGAACAGCAGCATCGCGGGCGCGGGGTCCCAGTCGAAGTTGCGGGCGAACAGCGGGTCGTTCGCGTCGTTGGTGGCGAACAGCGAGCAGCCGAACGGGGTGGTGGGCGTCGGCTGGGTGACGTTCTTCATCCGGTCGTAGTCGCCGTCGTACCGCATGGTCCACAGCGGGTGGTCGTCCAGCTGGCGCAGCGACGTGGTGTCGGGCGGCGGACCGGAGGGCGCCGGAGGCGCAGGCGCCGCCGAGCACCCGGCCAGTACCAGGACCAGAAGCACCACGAGCAGCCGCATCCACGAGATAGTACGGCTTCACAACAGGTTACTGGCCGGTTACATTGGGATAGGTCCATACCAATGGAGGCAAAGATGCTTCTTCGCCGCGCCCTCGCGGGAGCCCTGCTCGCGGCCGCGCTTTCCGTTGCCCCACAAGCAGTCGCCGAACCCGCCGCGGTCGCCGCGCCGGGTGACGTGCTCTCCGCCCGTGCCGTCGGTGCGCCGGGCTTCTTCTACGCCAACGTCTGGACGATCACCTACCGGTCCACGTCCGCGACCGGCGCCCCGATCACGGTCAGCGGCACGGTGATCGTCCCGAAGGGAGCGAACGCCAGCACCCCGGTCGTCGGCTACGCGCCCGGCACCCACGGCCTCGGCGACCAGTGCGCGCCGTCCCGCCACCTCGAGGCGGGCGACGAGACCGAGGGCTTGCTGATCCACCAGTACGCCACCCGTGGCTTCGCGGTCGCGGTGACCGACTACGAGGGCATCGGCACTCCCGGCGAGCACACCTACATGGCCGGCCGCGCCGAGGGCAACGCCACGCTCGACGCCGTCCGCGCCGCGCTCCGGCTGCCCGGCACGGGCCTGTCCGCGAACACCAAGGTCGCGATCGTCGGCTACTCCCAGGGCGGGCACGCCGCGGGGTGGGCCGCGCAGCTCGCGCCGACGTACGCGCCGGGCCTGAACATCGCCGCGTACGCCGTCGGCGCCCCGCCCGCTGACCTGAAGGTGGTCGCCGACCACAACGACGGCGGCGACAACGCGGGCCTGGTGCTGGCCGCGGGCTACGGCCTCGACGTCACCTACCCGGAGCTGGACATCACACCGTTCCTCAACGACACCGGTCGTGCGGCGATCACCGACATCCGCGACGACTGCACCGACGAGCTGCAGACCAAGTACTCGGGCAGTTCGATGGCCGACTACACGACCGAGGACGTGCTCAGCCGTCCCGAGTGGTCGGCGAGGGTGGACGAGCAGAAGCTCGGCGCCACCACCCCGAGGGCGCCCGTGCTGCTGTACCACTCGAACGGCGACGAGATCCTGCCAGTGCGGGTCAGCGTGAGCCTGCGGTCCGCGTGGTGCGCCGGCGGTGGCAACGTGACCTTCCATCGCACCAACACCGGCCCGCACTTCGTCACGGCGGCGGTCATGAGTCCCAGCGTGACGAGCTGGGTCGCCGACCGCCTGGCGGGCCGCGCCACGACCGGCAACTGCTGAACCGCCCCGAAAGACGCTTTCGGGACGTTCGACGTCCCGAAAGCGTCTTTCAGGGCATCCGGCGGGTCAGCTCGCCTTGGCCAGGGCCTGGGCGGTCGAGACCGAGCTGGCGCCGAACTGCCGGACGGCGGCGTAGTACACGTCCGCGGTCCGGTTGCACGACCAGTTGCCGGCACAGATCTCGTACAGGTCTTCCTTGAAGTTGTTGTCGACCGTCAGCCGCGTCGACTCGTTGAACCGGCTCTGCCGCTTGTAGTTGCGGTACCCGAAGTCGTGCCGGTAGCAGGCCTTCACGAAGTTGAAGCCGAACGGGTTGTCCGGCGAGCTGGAGCAGCCGTCGGAGCTCCAGTCGAGCTGGCTCGCGTACGGCTGCTGCGCACGCACGTTCTGGAAGCCGTTGAGGCTGTAGGAGTACAGGTAGCTGTCGGTGACCTGGCGCAGTTTCGCCGGGTCGAGCGCGGCGGACGCGGTGGCGCTGCCGGCGAACACGGTGCCGGCGACGACGGCGGTGGTGACAGCTGCCCGGGCGGCACGGCGCAGGGTTGACGTGGCCACGGATGATCTCCCTCGCGGTTCTGTGAACAGGGTCTGATCAATTACGCCTGTTCCCAGATGATCGGGAAACCCCTGATCGGTTCAAATCCTGGTATCGATCGGGGAACACCTGGGTGATTGATCCGCGAGGTTGGTGTGGGTTTCCCCGCTGGGCGGGCAGGTCTCGGGGGGTGGCGAAGGGCTGTTTGGCCCCGGTTCGGGCAGGGAGCCCCTTGGGGGTGGGCTCGGGCCACCATCGGGGTTGCGTGGGGTTGAAGTCCCGCCGCGCGGGGCTTGCTGTGCGGTACCCGCGATGCCGTCAACGGCGCTTTGGCGGCGCTCAACGCCTGAAGGACGTGCCCGTGTGCCGGAACCTCTTCACATGATCTTCGCGGAATCGCTCGTCTGGAGTTCGAGGAGCATCCGCGTGTTCCCGAGGGTGTTCGGCTTGACGTAGGGCAGGTCGAGGAACTCGGCGACACCCTCGTCCGCCGAGCGCCGCATCTCCTCGTACACCTCGGCGTTCACCGGGGTGCCGTCGATCTCGACGAACCCGAACCGCGCGAAGAACTTCGTCTCGAAGGTCAGCACGAACACCCGCTGCAGGCCAAGGTCCCTCGCCACCGCCACCAGCCGCTCGACGAGCAGCCCGCCGATGCCCAGCCGTGCCACGTTCGGCAGCACCGCGATCGACCGGATCTCGGCGAGGTCCTCCCAGAGCACGTGCAGGCCGCCGCAGCCGACCAGCTCGCCGTCCACCTCGGCCACCCAGAACTCCTGCACGTCCTCGTACAGGGTGACCAGCTCCTTGGCCAGGAGCACCTTGCCGACGTACGTGTCGATGATGGACTTGATCCCTCGCACGTCGCTGATCCGCGCCCGGCGCACCACCACCGCGTCTTCACTCACAAGCACCCAACCTGCCACGTGAGACCCATCGCGGACACATCGGGCCCTGGTGGCGCGGTTGCCGGTTACCCTGAAGCACGTGTCAACACCACCACCGTCGCGTCGTGCCGCCCTGCTCACCCTCGGGTGCGCCCGCAACGAGGTCGACTCCGAGGAACTCGCCGGGCGTCTCACGGCGGGCGGCTGGGAGGTCACCGACGACAGCGAGGGCGCCGACGTGGTCGTGGTGAACACCTGCGGCTTCGTCGAGTCGGCCAAGAAGGACTCGGTCGACGTGCTGCTCGACGCCGCCGAGACCGGCGCGAAGGTGGTCGCCGTCGGCTGCATGGCGCAGCGGTACGGCACCGAGCTGGCCGAGAGCCTGCCGGAGGCGGCCGCGGTGCTCGGCTTCGACCACTACCCGAACCTGGGGGAGCGGCTCGACGACGTGGTCGCCGGCCGCGCGATCGCATCCCACGCCCCGGTGGACCGGCGCACGCTGCTGCCCATCACCCCGGTGGAGCGCAAACCCGCCGACCTGTCGGTGCCCGGGCACGGCTGGGGCCCGCGCGTGCTGCGCAAGCGGCTCGACGACGCCCCGGTCGCGTCGCTGAAGATCGCGTCCGGCTGCGACCGGCGCTGCTCGTTCTGCGCGATCCCCTCCTTCCGCGGCGCGTTCGTGTCCCGCACCCCGGACGAGATCGTCGCCGAGGGCGCGTGGCTCGCCGAGCAGGGCGTGCGTGAGCTGTTCCTCGTCAGCGAGAACTCGACGTCCTACGGCAAGGACCTCGGCCGCGAGCACGGCGGCCCGGACGCGCTGTCCCTGCTGCTGCCGCGCCTCGCCGCGCTGCCCGGCATCGCCCGCGTGCGCGTGTCCTACCTGCAGCCCGCCGAGACCCGCCCCGCGCTGCTCCAGGCCATCGCGGGCACGGACGGCGTCGCCGACTACTTCGACATGTCCTTCCAGCACGCCAGCTCGACCGTGCTGCGCAGGATGCGCCGCTTCGGCGGCACCGAGTCGTTCCTCGCGCTGATCGACCAGATCCGCGCGCTCGCCCCCGGCGCGGGCATCCGCAGCAACGTGATCGTCGGCTTCCCCGGCGAGACCGAGGAGGAGCTGGCCGAGCTGGAGCAGTTCCTCACCGAGGCACGGATGGACGTGGTCGGCGTGTTCGGCTATTCCGACGAGGACGGCACCGAGGCCGAGCGGCTCGGCGGCAAGCTGGCCCCCGAGGAGGTCGCCGCCCGGGTCGCGCGGGTGTCCGACCTGGTCGAACAGCTGACCGCGCAGCGCGCGGAGGACCGCATCGGGGACGAGGTGCGGGTGCTCGTCGAACGGAACGACGAGGACGGAGTCGCCGGCCGGGCCGCGCACCAGGGGCCCGAGGTCGACGGCGAGTGCCTGGTGCTCGACGCCGGCTCCGACGACGCGGACGTGGCGGTCGGTGACTTCGTGGTCGGCAAGGTCGTCGAGTCGGAAGGCGTCGACCTGGTGGTGCGGCCGTTAGAGGTGCTCCGATGAGTGCCACGCCCGCCGACGGCACGACGCCGTCGGAGGCGCTCGGCCCGGCCGTCGCGCAGGTGCCGCTGGTCAACATCGCGAACATCCTGACCGTCACCAGGCTCGTACTGGTGCCGGTGTTCCTGCTGGCGCTGTTCGCCGACGGCGGCGGTTCCGACGGGTGGCGGATGGTGGCGTTCGTCGTGTTCGCCGTCGGCTCGCTCACCGACTACGTCGACGGCCACCTGGCCCGCAAGTACGGGCTCGTCACCGACTTCGGCAAGGTCGTCGACCCCATCGCCGACAAGGCGTTCACCGGTGCCGCGCTCGTCGGTCTCTCCGTGCTCGGCGAGCTGCCGTGGTGGGTGACGCTGACGATCGCGGGCCGGGAGCTCCTGGTGACGCTGCTGCGGTTCTGGGTGATCCGCCACGGCGTGATCGCGGCCAGCTACGGCGGCAAGGTCAAGACGTTCGCGCAGATCATCGCCATCGGGCTGTACCTGCTGCCGCTGCCCGCCGCGCTCGACCCGCTGCTGTGGGCGGGCATGGGCATCGCGCTCGCGCTCACCGTGGTGACCGGCGTCGACTACGTGGTGCGTGCGCTGCGCCTGCGGGCCGCCCGTGGCCAGTGACCTCCGGGGAGCGACCCCCGGACCCCCGAGCCCGAGAAATCCCCTCGCCGAGCACGTCGGTGTCGATCCGGTGGAATTGGCGGGCCTGGTCGCGGCGTTGAAAGAGAGGCACGAGACGGTGGCCACCGCCGAGTCCCTCACCGGTGGGCTGGTCGCCGCGGTGCTGACCAGCGTGCCCGGATCGTCGGCCGTGGTCCGCGGTGGGCTCGTGGTGTACGCCACCTCGCTCAAGCACGGGCTGGCCGGTGTGGACGACGAGCTGCTCGCCGAACAGGGCGCGGTGCACCAGGACGTGGCCGCCCAGCTGGCCGACGGCGCGCGCATCGCGTGTGGCGCGACCTGGGGCGTCGGGCTCACCGGCGTGGCCGGACCGGACCCACAGGACGGGATCGAGCCGGGGGTGGTGCACATCGGCGTGTCGGGACCGGCGGTCGCGCAGGTGCGCACGATCGGGATCGACGGCAACCGCCACCAGGTCCGTGCGGGGGCCGTCGTGGCCGCGTTGGACCTGCTCAGCAGGCTGGCGGACCAGCGGGACTAGGGCGGCGCTCAAGTGTTGCCGTCATAATGGAGGGAACCCCGGGGCGGGTTCACTCGTTCGCCCTTGGCGTACGGACGGTGATGTCGCTGCCGATGATCGCGAGGTCTCGGTAACGTGGTCACCATGCCGGACCTTCCCGGTCCGGCGGATTGATCTTGAAGGGAGGCGCGCGATGACCGTGCTGTTGCGCGAGGCGATCGGTGATCGGCTCCGGCACGCCCGCACCAACCAGCGACGCACGCTGCGTGAGGTCTCCCGAGCCGCCCGGGTGAGCCTGGGTTACCTGTCGGAGGTCGAACGCGGCCGCAAGGAGGCGTCGAGCGAGCTGCTCGCCGCGATCTGCGAGGCGTTGGACCTGCCGCTGTCGGTGCTGCTGGCCAACGTGGCGACCGACATCGGCGCGCTCGAGTCGGTGGAGCTGCCGGAGACCGCGGAGCGGGCAGAGGCGGACAACTCGGCTCCGCGCGCGTCCGTCGGCTCGGTGGAAGGCGGACGGCTCGTGCCCGCCGTCGTCGGGGAGAACCTCGCGGACCTGCGGCTGCAGCCGGTGCTCAGCCACCGGATGGAGTCCTCGTTGCACGGGGCTGGAGCGATCTTCGCCGCGTGATCTCCGCGCAGGTACTCAGTGCCCGAAGGGGCTCTCGTGCCCTGAGAGACGCTTACGGGGCGTCGGGTGTCCCGCAAGCGCCTTTCAGGGCACTGGCTTTGGGTGGCTAGGCTCAGGGGGTGGCCGCCCTGGTGTTCGTGCTCGTCGTGATCGGTCTGCTCGCGCTGGTCACGGTGCCGTTGATGATCGTCAGCACCCGAAAGCAGCGACTGGCTGTCCCGCCTGCCGTCGGTGGGCGACAGCCGTTGCTCGGGAGCGCCGCCCAGGTGTGGGTGTCCCGTGGGGAGCGGGTGTTGCGTGAGCTGACCGCCTCGCTCGGGGAACAGCCCGGCTTCGCCACGCTTGCCTCGGACGCCGAGCAGGTGGTCATGGAGTTGCGGATCACAGCCGGGCAGGTGGCCGACCTCGACCACGTCATCGCGCGGATCCCGGTGCCGTCGCTCGAGGAGGAGCAGGCCTCGCTGGCGGGCTCGATCGCCGAGGCGAACGGGGCTCTCGCCGAGGCCGATCTGGTGCGGGCGCACCAGGCGGTTTCCGCTCGGCTGGCCGCCGCGGCGCGGCAGCGGGAGACCAGGGACGCGTTGCTCGCGAAGATGCAGGCGACCGTCATGGAGTTCGAGCGGGCCAGGGACGAGCTCGCGGAGCTGATCACGGGCACGACCAGCGCGTTGTCGGTGAACACCGACGCGGCGGCCGACCTCACGGGTAGGCTCGACGGCCTGCGGGAGGGTCTGGTCGAGGTGCGACGGGCCACCGACCCCGAGATCGGTCCGGAAGGTCAGGGCCATCCCTGATCAGTTCCTGATTTATGCCGGGTTGAGTGGTGGGGAGCGCCGGGCACCTGACACGATGGAACCCACAGTGATGACGGGGCGTTGCCATACCAACCGGTGAACGGTGGGAGCGGCAGCCGGGGATACGAGTTACGAACTGCGACCAGCGCGGAGTAAGGCAGGCGGAGGAGATGGCCAACCCGTTCGTGAAGTTCTGGAAGTACCTCATGGCGGCCTTCTCGTCGAAGATCGACGAGCACGCCGATCCCAAGGTACAGATCCAGCAGGCCATCGAGGAGGCCCAGCGGCAGCACCAGGCGCTCTCCCAGCAGGCCGCGGCCGTGATCGGCAACCAGCGCCAGCTGGAGATGAAGCTCAACCGGCAGCTCGGCAACGTCGAGAAGCTGCAGTCCTCCGCACGGCAGGCGCTGGTGCTCGCCGACGAGGCGCGCGCGAACGGTGACGAGGCGAAGGCGACCCAGTACGAGCAGGCCGCCGAGTCGTTCGCGGCCCAGCTCGTCACCGCCGAGCAGGACATCGAGGACCTGAAGACGCTGCACGACCAGGCGCTGCAGGCCGCGACCCAGGCCAAGAGCGCGGTCGAGCGCAACGCGATGATGCTGCAGAACAAGCTGGCCGAGCGTACGAAGCTGCTGAGCCAGCTCGAGCAGGCGAAGATGCAGGAGCAGGTGTCCAAGTCGCTCAACCAGATGAGCGAGCTGGCCGCCCCCGGCAACACGCCGTCGCTCGAGGAGGTCCGCGACAAGATCGAGAAGCGGTACACCACCGCGCTCGGCTCGGCGGAGCTCGCGTCGAACTCGGTTCAGGGCCGCATGATGGAGGTCCAGGCCTCCACCACGGAGATGGCGGGCAAGTCGCGCCTCGACCAGATCCGGGCCTCGATGGGTGGTGGCGCGGCCACGCCGCAGGTCACCAGTGGCTCGTCGGCGGCAACGCCGGCTCCCCAGAACATCCAGGCGGAGATCGCGCAGCGGGTCGCGCAGGAGCAGAAGGCGAACCCGCAGGGCAACTGACGTCCTGGACAGGGTTCGTGCTCGACTAGCAGGGGAGGCCGCCGATGGCGCCGCGTGGCCGGGACATCTACCAGCTGACCCAGATGGTCGGGAAGTACCTCAACAACAACCAGATGCGGACGTCCGTCGTCGCGCAGGTGCAGGAGGCACTCGCGCGGCGACAGGACGAGTCCGTCCGCATCGAGCGGCAGCGCCGCAGGCTGGAACGCAAGCGCATGTGGGCGTCCCGGTGGGCGCTCGCCTGGGCGCTCGTCTGCCTGTTCCTCGTCGTGTACGTCGCGATGGCGTTCACCGGCATGGTCGGCCCCGGTCCGGACGCGGCGATGATCGCCGGTGGCGTCGCCGCCGTGGCCGCGACCGGCGCGCTGTCGGTCCGCTCCACCCGCCGCATGGTCCTGCTCAAGCGGGCCCGCGAGGAGTTCGACCGGAAGCACCGGCCCCCGGCCGTGGCACCGGCGCGACCGCCGATGCCGCCCCGCGACTCCGCCGCCTACGAGCCGATGCAGCGGCTGGGTGAGGCGGAGGACGCACTGAACCAGCTGGTCCGCCAGCTCGCGGGCACCGACGGCACTCCCGCGTCGGTCCCGCTCGAGTCGGTGGCACACGCGGAACAGACCGGTGCCGAGGCCGCGCAGGCGCTGCGGGCCGTCGCGGCCCAGCTCGCTGCCGTCGAACTGGCCCGTGACCACGCACCGCCGATGGAACGCGGTCCGCTGATCGAGGGCGTCCGGAGCCTGCGCGAGCAGCTCGAGGAGGGCCTCAACGGCTTCCGCAGCCTCGTGGCCGCGGCAGGCCGGGTCGTGGCCGCCAGCTCGTCGGCGGGCCCGAAGCAGGAACTGGCCGACGCCACCGACCACCTCGCAGGCCTGGCGGTCGCACTCCGCGAGTTGTCAGAGCCCCGCTGACCCGTACTCACCGGGTCCGGCGGTTGATCTCCCGGACCAGGCCGGGGCCGCGGTAGATGAAGCCCGTGTAGACCTGTACCAGTGCCGCGCCCGCGTCCAGCATGCGGAGCGCGTCGGCCGCGGTGTGGATGCCGCCGACGCCGATGATCGGCAGGTCGCCGCCCGTCTCCTTCGCCACGAACGTCACCACCTCCAGCGCACGCGCGGTCAGCGGGCGGCCGCTCAGTCCGCCGGTCTCGGCGCCGCGGGCCTCGTCCCGGGGTGCCAGGCCGTCGCGGGACAGCGTCGTGTTCGTCGCGATCAGGCCGGCCACCCGGTGCGCCGCGCACACCTCCAGTACCTCGCCGATGGCCTCGTCCGTCAGGTCCGGGGCGATCTTCACCAGCAGCGGCACCGACGTCGTCAGCTCGCCGAGCAGCGTGTCGAGCGCCGCCTTGTCCTGCAGGCCGCGCAGACCGGGCGTGTTGGGGGAGCTGACGTTCACCGCGAAGTAGTCGGCGTAGGGCTCCAGTGTCCGCAGCGACCGCCGGTAGTCCTCGACGGCGTCCTCGACCGGCGTGGCCTTCGACTTGCCGATGCTCACGCCCAGCGGCACCGGCAACGGCCCCAGCGCCTTCAGCCGCGCCGCGAGCGCCGCCGCGCCGTCGTTGTTGAAGCCCATCCGGTTGATCACGGCCTCGCTCGCCGGCAGCCGGAACAGCCTCGGCTTCTCGTTGCCCGGCTGGGGGTGCCACGTCACCGTGCCCACCTCGACGAACCCGAACCCGAACGCGGGCCACGCCTTCAGCGCCCGGCCGTCCTTGTCCACCCCCGCCGCCAGGCCGACCGGGCCGGGGAACGGGATGCCGAACACGGTCCTGCGCGCGCCCCCGCCGAAGTACCGGCGCAGCCCCGCCACGACCGGTGGCACGGCACCGAGCCGGGCGGCCATCCGCACCGTGCGCTCGTGCGCCACCTCGGCGTCGCCGCCACCCATCCGGAACAACGCCCGCCGCACAACCCGCTGGTAGACCACCCGGACATCGTTTCACCGCCCGGCACGCGGCAGGATGGGGGTGTGCCAGCCGACCTGGATGCCGCCGCCGACGAGTTGTACGCCGGTGCCCGCGAGGACTTCACGCCGCGTCGCAAGGAGCTGGCGAAGGAAGCCAAGGCCGCCGGGGACGCGAAGCTGGCGGCCGCCATCGAGAAGCTCGCGAAGCCGACCACATCCGCGTACCTCGCGAACCAGCTCGCCCGTGACCCGGACGCGGACGTCGACGAGGTCGCCAGGCTGGGCGACGAGTTCCGGGAGGCGCACGCGAACCTGGCGGGCGCCGACCTGCGGACGTTGTCGCAGCGGCGCACCAAGCTCGTCAACTCGCTGGTCCAGGGGGCGGGCAAGCTCAACGGAGCGCCGCTGACCGAGGGCGTCACCCGTGAGCTGGAGGAGATCTTCACGACCGCGATCGCCGACGCCGAGGTCGCGCGCGTGCTGATCGCGGGCAGGCTGACGTCGGCGAAGGACCTGGCCGCGGCCGCCGCGGCGTGGCCGTCGGCCGACCCGGCCGCGACGCCGACAGGGGTGGTGCCCCGGCGCCCGCCCAAGCAGCAGAAGAAGGAACGCACCCCCCGCGAGGACGCCGAGCTGGAGCGCGGGCGGGCGGCCGCGAAGCAGGCGCTGGACGACGCGCGGGCCGCGGTCAAGGAGGCCGAGGCCGACCGCAAGGAGGAGGAACGGATCCTCGCCGAGACGCAGAAGGCCGCCGACGCGGCGACCGAGCGGGTGCGGCGGATCTACGAGGAGCTGGACGCCGCGGAGGCCGAGGAGAAGGAGGCGCGGCGCCGTGTCGGGTCGGCGAGCCGGTCGGTGAAGGACGCCGAGCGCAGGGCCGGGCAGGCGTGGCGGCTCGTGCAGCAGGCCGAGCAGAAACTGGACGAACTGGGGAAATAAAACAGCCCCCGGGCTTTCTCCTGCTCGCGCAGGCCCAGGGGCGGACGAGGTCCCTGAGAGCACCGGGGGCTGGGTGACTGCCTGGTATTCGCCGACCACACCGCGCGTCTCCGGCACCGGGCGAACCGGTGTCAATGCCGTGTAGCGCGGCCGGCCAAACCATGTCCGGTTGGGTGGTCCTTAGCGGACAGCCACCTCACGCGTCCTATGGGAATTCACCGTTGGACCACCTCCTCTCTCGTGTACAGCCGACATTACGGCCGTTCGCACGGACCGGCAAAGAGATTTCCGGCGATTCAACTCACGGCGAACGAGGGAACAATGGCACGAGGTGCGACGGCGTCTCCCCCGTTCGGGTGAGGTAGATTCGTCAGCCAACTACCAGTGGTCGCCGGACGCTCACCCAAAGGACACAGATGGGGTCGACCCCGCAAAGCGGTCACGGTCGGCTGGCCGTCGGGGCCGTCGTGGGGGCGATCACCTGCACGCTCTTCACGTTCGGCGCGCTCGACGACGCGGACCGCCCGGAGCAGGACCCGTCCGAGTTGGGCGCGGTGGAGCCGATCCCGCCCACCTCGCAGTCGGCAGGCTCCACCGCGACCACGACGAAGGTGTCCAGGTCCTCGTCCTCGTCGTCGGCCCGGAGCACCACCACGACCACCACGACGACCACCAGCACGACGACGACCACGACGACCACGACCACGGCCGAAACGCCCGAGCAGACCACCACCACGACGACGACCACGACGACCACCACGGCTCCGCCGCCGCCGACGACCACCACCACCTGCCGGTGGGTGATCTGCGTCGACTGAGCCGGTCCTCAGCCGTCCTGGACGACCCGCTCGTCGGTGTCGACTTCGGTGTCGGTGTCCTCGTCGATGTCCTCGTCGGTCCGGATCACCGGACGTGGTCTCGGCCTGCCGACACTGCGCAGCACCCGCGCCAGCAGCAGGTTCAGCGCCAGCGCCACCTCGCGCGACCCCGGCGTTCCCCACGCGTGGATCGGCAGGCACGCGCCCTGCGCCTGCTGCACCGCGAGCCGGTCGGGCAGCGCGACCGGCATGACGAGGTTCCCGAAGTGCTCCCGCAGCTCCTGGATCCGGTACTGGTGCTCGTAGGACTGCGGCCGCACCCGGTTCACCACCACCCCGAGCGGCGACAGGCCCGGGTTGTGCTCCGCCGCGACCTGCTCGACCGCCTCGAACGCGCGCTGCGCGCCGGACACCGCGAACAGCGTCGGCTCGGTGACCAGCAGGGCACCGTGCGCGGCGATCAACGCCGACTTCGTCAGCCTGCCCAGTGACGGGGGACAGTCGAGCAGCACCAGCTGGTAGGGCAGCTCGTCGTCGGTCAGCAGGTGCCCGAGCTCCTCGAGGGCTCTGCTGAGCTTCTCGAGGCGCCGGGGGTCGGGGTCCTGGTCGTTGAGCAGCTCGAGGTCCTCCGAGCCGACCAGGACGTCGACCTCGTCGCCCCAGCCGCTGCGCGCGATCGCGTCCCGCAGCACCGCGGCCCTCGGCGTCTCGAGCACGTCGGCGAGGGTCGCGTCCGTGTCGTCCGGGTCGAGGGTCGCCGTCGCGTTGCACTGCGGGTCGAGGTCCACGACCAGGGTGCGCGCGCCGCGGCGCTGCGCCGCCGAGGCAAGGCCGAGCACGATGGTCGTCTTGCCGACACCACCCTTGAGGCTGAGCACCGCCACCGTTTGCACGCTATGCACCCTACGGGGCCTACCCTTTCGCTTCATGCGACCGGATGCAGTTCGACTCGCGCTCGACACCGAGCTGGCCGCCGCGCGGCGGCGCCGCGACGGCGAGCCACCGCGTGTCCTCGACGTCGGCGGCGGCAGCGGCGTGCTCGCGGTGCCGTTCGCGGCCGCCGGCTGCGCCGTGACCGTCGTCGAACCCAACCCGAACGCGCTCGCGACGCTGTCCCGTCGCGCGGCCGACGCGGGTGTGCACGATCGCATCACGGCGGTACAGGCCGACAGCGACGCCCTCGGGCAGGTGGTGTCGGCGGGCTCGGCGGACGTCGTGCTCGCGCACGGCCTCCTCGAGGTGGTGGACGACCCGAAGAACACGGTCGCGGCGATGGCCGACGCGGTCGCGCCGGGCGGGATCGTCTCGGTGCTCGCCGCCAACCGGACCGCCGCGCTGCTGCACCGCGCCATCGCGGGCAGGCTGGGGGAGGCGGCGGCACTGGCCGACGACCCGGCGGGCAGGCTGCCGGAGGAGTCGCTGCTGCGCCGCTTCGACACCGACGGCCTGGTCTCGCTGCTGACCGACGCCGGGCTGACGGTGGAGCTGGTGCAGGGGCACGGGGTACTCAGCGAGCTGGTGCCGGGCTCTGTGCTGCAGCAGGACACCTCGGCGCAGGACGCGCTGGCGGCGCTGGAGCTGAAGCTGGCCCCGGCGGCGCCACTGCGGGACATCGCGGCCCGGCTGCACGTCATCGCCCGCCGCGCCTGAGCACCGGGCCGAACGGATGGGACATTCGTCCGGACTCGTGCCGGCGCGCGGTCGCCCGTTGTCGGTGGGCTCTGATTAGCTTTCCGCATGGGTCGGAGCGGGGATCTGCCACGGGGGCTGGTGGATCGCTACAAGGCGCGGGACGGGCGGTGGCCGGACGACACCGGCTGTCCGGTGCTGCACGTGGACATGGACGCGTTCTTCGCGTCCGTGGAGATCAGGGAGCGGCCGGAGCTGGCCGACAAGCCGGTCGTGGTGGGCGGCACGGGCGGGCGCGGGGTGGTCAGCTCGGCCAACTACCTCGCGCGCACGTACGGGGTGCGGTCGGCCATGCCGACGGCGCACGCGCGCAGGCTGTGCCCGCACGCGGTGTTCCTGCCGCCCACGTTCGCGCTGTACACGGCGGCGTCCTCCGGTGTGATGGCGATCTTCCGGGAGATCACGCCGCTGGTGGAGCCGCTCAGCCTCGACGAGGCGTTCCTCGACGTCGCCGGTGCGCTGCGGCGGCTGCGGATGACGCCGGGGGAGATCGGCGAGCAGGTCCGTGCGCGGGTGGCGGCCGAGTGGGGCATCACCTGCTCGGTGGGGGTGTCGTCGACGAAGTTCGTCGCGAAGCTCGCGTCCGGTTTCGCGAAGCCGGACGGGATGCTCGTGGTGCCGCACGCCGACCTCCTCGACTTCCTGCACCCGCTGCCGGTGTCCGCGCTGTGGGGGGTGGGCAGGAAGACGGCGGAGCGGCTGTCGGCGATCGGGCTGAACCGGGTGGCCGACGTGGCCGCGATGCCGCTGCCGCGGCTGCGCCGGGCGGTCGGCGTCGCGGCGGCCGAGCACCTGCACGCGCTGGCCAACGGGCACGACGACCGCGCCGTGGTGCCCGAGTCGGTCGACAAGTCGGTGGGCGCGGAGGAGACGTTCGAGGTCGACCAGACCGACCGCGAGGTGCTCAGACAGGAGCTGCTACGCCTGTCGGAACGCACCGCGGCGACGCTGCGGCGCCGCGGTCTGCGCGGCCGCACGGTGTCGATCAAGGTCCGCTTCGGCGACTTCACCACCATCACCCGCTCCCGGACGCTGCCGGTGGCCATGGACGTCACGCAGGAGCTCTACCGCGCCGCCTGCCGCCTGCTCGACGAACAGACCCCGCCGGGTGCGGTCCGCCTGATCGGCGTGCGGGTGGAACAACTGGAGGAGGGTGCGGCGGGTGGTCAGCAGCTGTTCCTGGACGCCCCGGAACGCGGCTGGCGCGACGCGGACCAGGCCGCCGACCAGGCCCGTGCCAAGTTCGGCGGCGCCGCCATCCGCCCGGCGACGCTGCTGACCCCACGCGGCGAGAAGCCGGTCGAGCCGACCCGCCGCGAGCGGTGACGCCGCCGTGCGGCCTGCGACCGATGGGGAAGGGCGCAGCGTCCGGCGTGCTCGCCTGGCTCGGTCAGCAGGTGTAGAGGCTGTTGGGGTGCACGCGTTCGCAGTAGCGGACGTGCAGGTGGTTGTCGTGGTTGGCGTACTGCGTGGTCAGGCCCTCGCCGATCAGGACCGGGTCGTTGAAGAAGATCAGGCGTACGTGCCCGGACGCGGACGAGCGGATGGCCTGCACCAGTGCGCGGGTGGCGGCGCGGTCGTAGGTCGCGGACTGCCACGTGATCCGGCCCGCCGTGCACTGGGCGTTGTCGGTGCGGACCGGCCACAGGTCGACGTCCAGGCCGACCGCGTGGCTGCCGTGGCCGGGGATCGAGCCGCCGTGCTCGAAACCCGCGTCGCCCAACGGGACCTGGCCCTGACCGGTCGCGGCGAACGTGCGGGCCGCGCGCTCCAGCTGGGCGACCGCCGCCGCCGTCGCCCAGTTCGCGGTGCCGTTGCCGTCCGGGTCCTTGTCGCAGAGCCCGGCCGCCAGGTCGGGATAGCCGTAGTGCCACACGAGGTTCCGCCACGTCGTCGGACCGGCCACGCCGTCGACGCCGATGCCCGCGTGGGACTGGAAGCCGCGGACCGCCGTCGTCACCGACGCGTCGAACACGCCGTTCACCGGCAACGACAGCCTGCGCTTCTCGTTCAGCTCCACCTGCAGCGCGCGGACGGCCGCGCCGCTCGCGCCCTCGCGGAGGAGGGGCACCAGCGCGCCCCAGGTGGCCGGGCCGACGATGCCGTCGACCGCGAGCCCCCTGGCGGACTGGAACGCGCGGACCGCGGTGGTGGTCGCCGGGCCGAACACGCCGTCGGCCGTGACCGCGTGGCCGTCGTGGGTCAGCAGGTGCTGGATCGCGAGCACGTCCGCGCCGCGGTTGCCGGTGCTCTGGGTGTGGAAGAACGCGTTCGGGTAGGCGAGTGCCGGGGTGCCGGAACAGAACCCGGCGAGCACGACGAACAGGATGACGAGAACTCGACGCATACTCACCAACAGTATCGAGTTTTCGTCAATCCTCCACGGAGTAGCATTCCCAGTTATGGTGCCCGTCGGCAACCTGGTCCTGCTGGTGGTCGTGGTGATCGCCCCCACGCTGCTGTTCTGGGTCCTGTCGCGGGTGCCGAGGACCGTCGACGCCGTCGGCGCGTACCTCCGCAGGCGCCGCCGGGGACCGGAACCAGCCTGCCCGCCCATCGAACGGCTCGCCGCCGACCTGCGCAGGGTCCACCGGACGCTCGCCGAGTTCCCGCCGGGTACACCCGCGGTCCGGCGCCGCGCGACCAGGGCGGCCTACGACGCGCTGCTGGTGCAGGCATGCGCCGCGGTCGACGTGCCGCACCGGCTCCACTGTCTCGGCGAGGGCGTGGACCGCGAGGTCGAACGCCTCCGCGTCGAGGAGGCGCTGCGCTCCGCGGGCGTCCGCGTCGGCTGAGAGGGCCGCGTCAGCCGACCAGCGCAGGCAGTACGTCGCCCAGCGACTCGCGCAGCACGATCGCCGCCATCTCGTCGTACGGCGTCTCCGACGCGTTGCAGATCATCACGGTCGCCCCTGCCCGCGCCGCGAGACCGACCAGCCCGGCGGCGGGCTGCACCGAAAGCGAGCTGCCGACCGCCAGCATCAGGTCGCTCGCCAGCACGGCGTCCCTGGCCGCCTCGAGCACCGTCATCTCCAGCGGCTGGCCGAACGAGATCGTCGCCGACTTGAGGATCCCGCCGCACACCCGGCACGTCGGGTCCGGGTTGCCGTCCGCGACCCGCTCGAGCGCCTCGCTCATCGGCCTGCGCTCGTTGCACTGCAGGCACACGGTCTCGTGCATCGTGCCGTGCAGCTCCAGCACCGACGTCGAACCCGCGCTCTGGTGCAGCCCGTCGATGTTCTGCGTCACCAGCGACACCAGCCGCCCGGCCCGTTCCAGCTTCACCAGCGCCCGGTGCGCGTCGTTGGGCCGCGCCTGCCACACCGGGTGCGTCAGCCGCGCCTGCCACGACGTGCGCCGCACCTCCGGGTCGTCGCGGTAGGCCTGGAAGCTCGACAGCCGCTCCGCCTTCGGGTCGCGGGTCCACAGCCCGTTGGGTCCCCGGAAGTCCGGGATCCCCGAGTCCGTGGAGATGCCGGCGCCGGACAGCACCGTGATCCGCTGCGCCCCGGACACCACGGCGATGCCGTCCGCCAGCTCGTCCGGCTCCCTCACCAGCTGCCACCTCTCCGCCACGGCCCCGCAGACACCACCGCCGCGGGAGTACCCCACCATCCGAGTATCGCCGCCCGCGAACTCTAGTGAGCGGCCGCCCACGCCAGGACGTCGTCCGCCGACCTCGTGTTGATCACCCGTTCGGGTGGTATTCCGCACTCTTCGGCCCGCTCACAGCCGTACGGCAGCCAGTCGAGCTGGCCCGGCGCGTGGGCGTCGCTGTCGATCGTGAACACGCAGCCGATCTCGAGCGCGAGGCTCAGCAGCCGCCTCGGCGGGTCGAGCCGGTCGGGTCGCGAGTTGATCTCCACGGCCACGTCGCCTGCCTGGCAGGCCGCGAACACGGCTTCCGCTTCGAACTCCGACTCCGGCCGCTGCCTGCCCTTGACCCTCCTTCCGGTGCAGTGACCGAGGACGTCCAGGTGCGGGTTGGCGATCGCGGCCAGCATCCGGGCGGTCATCTCGGCACGGGCCATCCGCAGCTTCGAGTGCACGCTGCCGACCACCACGTCCAGCCTGGCCAGCAGCTCCGGCAGCTGGTCGAGGGCGCCGTCGTCGAGGATGTCGACCTCGATCCCGGTCAGGATCCGGAACGGCGCCAGCTCCTCGTTGAGGCCCGCGACGACGTCCAACTGCTTGCGCAACCGCTCGGCGCTCAACCCGTTCGCGACCGTCAGGCGGGGGGAGTGGTCCGTCAGGACCATCCAGTCGTGCCCCAGAAGGATGGCGGTCTCCGCCATTTCCCTGATCGGGCTGCCGCCGTCCGACCAGTCCGAGTGGGTGTGGCAGTCGCCCCGCAGCTCCGCACGCATGGCCTCGCCGCCCGCCACGGGCGTCAGCCCGCCTGCCAGGAGTCGCTGCAGGTACGCGGGGGACTCGCCGCGCGCCGCCTCGGTGATCACGGCGGCGGTGGTCCGGCCGATGCCCGGCAGCGCGGTCAGCGTCCCCGCACGTAGACGCGAGGCGAGCTCGCCGTCCGGCAGCCCGGTGACCACGAGCGCGGCCTTGCGGAACGCCTGCACCTTGTGGGTCGGCTCGGCCGCCCGCTCCAACAGGAACGCGATCTGCCGCAGCGCGGTCGCCGGTTCCACTCAACCCACCTGAAGGGGTCGGCGGGGGCGCGTGACACACTCGCGGAAGGCCGGGTTTTGCTGATGCATACGACCATGATTCCGGATCGGGTAGTCGCGGAGCCTCGCGGCTCGTATCCTGGACGTGACGCCCCCACCGCGGGGCGCCCGCCGGGTCCGGCGGCCAAGACCCGTGATCGCCCGGCGCTCGCGACCGCTGTGCCGGAGGAGGAACGAATGCCACTCTCCGAGCACGAGCAGCGACTGCTCGACCAGATTGAGCGTGCGCTTTACGCCGAGGATCCCAAGTTCGCATCCAGCGTGCGGGGTGCACGTCTTCGCCGCCCCTCGCGGCGTCGACGCCTGCAGGGCATCGCGCTGTTTGTGCTGGGTGTCGCGCTTCTGGTCCTGGGAGTCATCCTGCCGCTGAAGCCTGGCGGTGTCCCGGTAGTCAGCTTGCTCGGCTTCCTGGTCATGTTCTTGGGCGCGCTGCTCACGCTCTCCGCGATGCGAAACGGAAGCGCGGAAGGCGAGGAGAGCGCTGAGGGCGATGGCGGCGGAGGCTCGCCGAAGGCGCGCCGAAGCTCGTTCTCGCAACGCATGGAGGACCGCTTCCGCAAGCGGTTCGAAGACGGACCGTAACCAGAGCATGACGGAACGTCGGGTGCCCTCGCGGCACCCGACGCTCTTCTGTGCGTGACCTCCGACGCAACTTCGATGACTTATTGCCGGTTACCGGTCAGTATCGGCATGGCTCTCGTCACAGCGATGGAGGTTGGCCATGGCTTTGCGCATCCCGGAGCACGCACAGTGGGCACGTCTGGTGGAGCGGGTCGCCCAGTTGGCCCCGGACGGTTTCGCCGGCGACCGGCTGAGAAACCTGTACGAGGGACGGTGGCAGGACGGCGGCGAGCGGTCGCCGATGGTGTCCCCTGTCGACCAGTCCACGATCGGTCAGCTGTCCAAGGTCGATGAGCCCACCGCGCTCAAGGCGGTCGCGGCGGCGCACCAGCAGCACCGCGAGTGGGCCGGTGTGCCGCTCGCCGAACGCAAGGCCAGGGTCACGGCCGCCGTCGACGCGATGACCGACGCGCGTGACGACCTTGCCCTGCTGCTCGCGTGGGAGATCGGCAAGCCGTGGAAGCTCGCGTGCGCCGACGTGGACCGCGCGCTGGACGGCGTCCGCTGGTACCTCGAGAACGTCGACGCGATGCTCGCGACCGACGCGCACGGCCGTCCGTTCGAGCGGGCTCCGCTGCCCGGCCCGGTGTCCAACATCGCGAGCTGGAACTACCCGATGTCGGTGCTGGTACACGCGGAGCTGGTGCAGCTGCTGGCGGGCAACGCGGTGGTGGCGAAGACCCCGACGCAGGGCGGCGCGGTGTGCCTCACCGTCGCCCACGCGCTCATGAACGACGCGGGCCTGCCGGTCACGCTGCTGTCCGGCGACGGCTCGAAGCTGTCGGGCGCGCTGGTGCGGTCGATGGAGATCGGCGCGCTCGCGTTCGTCGGCGGCCGCGACAACGGCGGCAAGGTCGCCGCGCAGCTCGTCGACACCGGCAAACGGCACATGCTCGAGCAGGAAGGCCTGAACTGCTGGGGCATCTGGGAGTTCTCCGACTGGGACGGCCTGGCCGCGCACCTGAAGAAGGGCTTCGAGTACGCGAAGCAGCGATGCACCGCCTACCCGAGGTTCGTGGTGCAGCGCGACCTCGTCGACTCGTTCCTCGCGACGTACCTGCCGGTGGTGCGGTCGATCAGGTTCGGGCACCCGCTCGCCGTCGACGAGACCGGTGACCTGCCGGTGCTGGACTTCGGGCCGATGATCTCCTCGGCGAAGGCGCGGGACCTGGCCAAGCGGGTCGACGAGGCACTGCACCACGGCGCCGTGCCGCTCTACCGCGGGTCGCTGGACCAGGGCCGGTTCCTGCCGGGGCAGGACACGTCCGCGTACGTCGCGCCGACCACGCTGCTCGCCCCGCCCGGCGCCGCCCGGCTCATGCACGAGGAGCCGTTCGGCCCGGTGGACACGATCGTCGTGGTGGACACCAAGGCCGAGCTGCTCGCGCAGATGAACGCGTCCAACGGCGCGCTCGTCGCGAGCATCGCGTGCGACGACCAGGAGCTGGCGACCGAGCTGGCCGAGCACGTGCAGGCGTTCAAGGTCGGCATCAACAAGCCCCGTTCCCGTGGTGACCGCGAGGAGCCGTTCGGCGGCCGGGGCGGTTCGTGGAAGGGCGCCTTCGTCGGCGGCGAGCACCTGGTGCACGCGGTCACACAGGGCCCGGAGGACGAACTGCTGTACGGCAACTTCCCCGGCTACAACCGCTACCCAACGGTCTAACCCCACCCAACACCGACAACCCCCGCGAGTCCCCCGTTCAAGACCCGCGAGTCCCGCGTTCAGAACCCGCGAGTTCCCCGTTCAGAACCGCTGAGTCTGCCTTTCGTGCCAATGCCGGTGGAGGCGAGTCGTCAGCTTGCGGGTCGTGAACAGGGAACTCGCGCGTCCCGAACAGGGGACTCGCGGGTTCTGAACAGGGGACTCGCGGGTTCTGAATGGGGGACTCGCGGGTTCTGAATGGGGGACTCGCGGGTTCTGAATGGGGGACTCGCGGGTTCTGAATGGGGGACTCGCGGGTTCTGAATGGGGGACTCGCGGGGTTGGCTGGGTTAGCGGTGGAGGACTGAGCGGGGGAGGAGTTTGGCGCGCCAGCCGAGGGGGGAGCCGCGGCGGATGCCGTCCATCAGGTGGTCGTAGGCGGGGGCCAGGTTCGGGTCGGGGTGGTCCTGGCCGCCGTACCAGGAGCGTTCCACCTCGCCGACCACGGTGCGCAGCGCACGCCTGCCGCCGTCGTCGAGGGAGTGCTCGCGGGCGATGCGGCGGGCCGCGGTGCGCACCGTCTCCGTGCTGTTGACCTCGATGCCCCGGTCCCGGGACTCGGCGAGCAACTCGCGCCACGCCGACGTCGCCGCACCGGGACCGCTGGTGTGGACGTCGTGCCGGTGCGAAAGCCGCCTGCGTTCCCGGACCAGGCCGGGGGCCGTCGCGAGCAGCAGCACCACCACGAGCACCGCCAGCCACCACGTCACCATCGCAGCGCCGAACACCAGTGCCAGCGTCCACGCCAGAAGTGCCAGCGGCAACAACGTGCCACGGCGCCTCGGCATGCCGCGGGCCGCCGCCACCAGCACCGTCAGCACGACCGCGGCCAGCACGAGCGTACCGATCACCGCCCACACCCACAGCGCAGTCGACTGCTCCTGCCGGTCGTTCCCGGCCGCGCCGGCCTCGGTGGTCTCCTCGTCCTCCGGCGTGCCGGTCGGCGCGCTGGGCGCGGTCGGCGCCACGGACGTCTGGCTCGGGTTGTCCGGGTCGTCCTCCGGACCGGACGGGCCGGTCTCCGAGGCGTACGGCGGGTTGTAGCTCGTGCCGTCGGACAGCGGTGTCGGGTCGAACGTCACCCAGCCGGCCGATGGGAAGAACACCTCGACCCACGCGTGCGCGTTCTGCGTGGTGATCGTCCGGTAGTTGCCGTTCGCGTAGCCGCCGGTGTAGCCCATGGCGACCCGCGAGGGGATCTCCGCGGCCCGCAACAGGATCGCCATCGCCGACGCGTACTGCTCGCAGAACCCGATCTTGCTGCGGAACAGGAAGTCCTCGAGCGCGCTCTCGTCGGCGCCGGTCCCGGTCTCGGTGTCGTACTGGAAACCGTTCGAGGTGTCGAAGTAGTCCTTGATCGCCTTGACCTTCTGCAAGGTCGTTGGCTTGCCGCCGGTCAGCCGCCGCGCGAGTTCGACGACCGACTGCGGCAGCCCGTCGGCACGCAGGTAGATCGACGGGACCTGGTCGGCGGCGGTGAACAGGCCGTCGGCCGCCAGCTGCTCCCCCGACGGCTCGGACATGTCCGCTTCCTCGACGTAGACCGGCAGTGAGCGGCGCGACTCGCCGTAGACCATGCCGCTGTCGGGGTCGTAGCGCATGTCGTTCGGCAGACCGGTCAGCCCGACCGGCACACCGGCCACCGGCGCCCAGTAGTCCTTGGAGTTGACCGGCTCGATCTGGATCTCGGTGATGTTGTCCGGATCCGCCCGCACCACACCGTCGGGCAGCGGCAGGTTCCCGGCCGCCTCGACACCGCCGGGCAGCTCGCGTTCGTTGTCCCGCCGCCAGCCGCCGTTCTCGTCGTACACGGGCAACGTCATGGCACGCAGGTAGCGGACGCCGTCGTCGTCCATGCCGGACACCCGGAACAGCTCGACGTTGCCCTCGCGGTCGAGCATGCCGCGCAGCGACGTGAACGGGTTGAGGCCAAGACCGCCCTCGCCGCCGCCGTTCTGACCGCCGGGCAGCTGGCCGACCGTGCCGACCCAGGTGAACGTGGCGCCCGCGAACAACGCGACCGCGACCGCACCCGCGACGAGTGCGGCGGGCCCGCCGAGTCCGCCGTTCGTGCCCTGGACCGTCGGCCGGTTGCGCCACAGCTGGTGGCGGTGCGCGCCGTCGACCGCCAGCAGCGCCGCGAACGACAGCGCACCCAGCACGAACGCCCACCACGGCAGCATCTCGTCGGCGAGCGACGCGGGCACCGCGTACACGCACAGCAGCACCAGCCCGCACGCGGCCGGTGTGCCCGCGGACACGGCGAGCGTGTCGACGAGCACGGCCACGAGCCCGATCGCGATCACCACGAGGCACAGCACGGCCTGGGTCGCGGGCACGGGCGGCACCCCGGTCCGCACCACCTCGACCGACGTCTGGAGCACGCTGCCCAGCTCCGCGACCGAGTCCGGGCCGGGCAGGACGCCGAGTACCGCCTCGTCGGTGAACAGCGTGACGAGCAGGCACATCAGCGCGAACATCTGCGCGAGCCCGACCAGCAGGATCGGGGCCCGCACGGCCCGCAGTCCGAGGCCGACGGCGGTGACGACGGTGACGGCGACCCCCGCGTAGCCCCACCACCGCAGGCCCTCGATGACCCCGGACAGCGCGAGCGCGGCGCAGAGCGTCGTGACGGCCGCGACCACCGGGGTGACGGTCATCGACCACTGCGCGGAGGTCAGCTCGCCGCCGGGCGGCGGCGGTGGGGGCGTGCCACGGCTCGGCCCGCCGGCGGGCGGGCGGGTCGGGGAAGCTGTCGTCACGGTCGTGCCACTCCTATCCCGTGATCACCGCGTCGGCGTGGCTGCCGTGGGTCCGGCAGAGCGTCGCCCACGTCGCGGCCATCGGGGTGTTCGGCCGCGCGACGGTGACACCCCAGCCCGCGCCGCGCAGCAACGCGGTCGTGCCGTCGATGTCCGTGCCGGCACCGCTTTCCTCCGGTGCCGCCCACGCGGCGGTGTCCAGCAGCACGGCGAGGCTGCGGGTGCTCCGCGACCGGTGGCCGATCAGCTTCGACACCGCCTCCGGGGTGGTGGCGCCGAGGATCGCGATCAGCTCCTGCCCGCCGCCGGGGTCGCTCGTGCTGTCCATGTTCGTCGTCGGGGTGGCGGCCAGCGCGGCCAGCGCGTCGAGCACGGCGGTGTCGTTGTGGGAGCCGTCGCCGGTGTCCCGGACGATCAGGCCGCCGGACTCGGTGACGAGCTTGATCCGCTGCCCGTAGCGGTGCAGGTGCAGGCAGACGCTCGCGGCGAACGACACGGCCCACTCGAGGCTCGAGTTCGCGCCGGTGCCGCGGTGCGCGGCGGCCCGGCGGTCGAGCAACACGGTTGTACCGCCACGCCACGGCCGTTCCTCGACGCGCACCATCATCTCGTCGCGCTTGGCGGTCGACCGCCAGTGCACCTTCCGCAGGTCGTCGCCCTGCCGGTACGGGCGCACGATCGCGTCGTCCTCACCCTGGCCCGCGTTGAGCCGCACCGAGCCGTCGTCGCCGGAGCCCAGCCCGGACCCGCCTGGCACGCCCGCGAGCTTCACGACGCGCGGCACCACGATCAGCCGTGACGAGTGCGCGAGCTCCCGCTCGAACTCGGCCAGCCCGAACGGGTCGGTGATCGTCGCCTTCAGCGGGCCGAGCTGCTGGATGCCGCGCAGCATCGGCTGCACGTGGTAACGCAGCCGGGTCCCGGTGTGCCGGGGCAGGTGCTCGATCACGAACCTCGGCTTGCCGCCGAGCGAGTACGGCACGCCGTCGGACACGAGCAGCCCGCCGGTCGGCAGCCTGCCCGTCGACGTGATGTGCAGCGTCACCTCCGCGCGCCCGCCGACCGGGGTGCGGATCGGGTTGATCTGCCGCTGCGCGTGCAGGCCGACCCGCGCCACCGCGGTCAGCAGGCACACGAGGATCGGCAGGGCCACCACGAAGACGGAGACGCGCAACAGGTCCCGTTCGTTCAGCACGAACGAACACAGCGCCGCCGCGAGCCCGGCCGCGAGCAGGCACCGCCCACGCGTGGTCAGGCCGGAAAGCGCGCCTCGGAGGGGCCGTGCCACCGGCCGGCTACCTGTTCCCGCGCGCGGCCCACTCGGCACCGGCAGGCGGCCCCGACTGTGACAACGCCTGGGGCACCGGCACCCGCTGCACGAGTGCGCGGATCAGCTCGGCGGGGGAGCGGCGGCCGGCCTGGGCCTCCGGGGTGAGCACGAGCCGGTGCGCGAGCACCGGCACGGCGACGGCGTGCACGTCGTCGGGGACCACGAAGTCACGGCCGGACAGCGCGGCCTGTGCGCGGGCCGCGCGCACCAGGTGCAGCGTCGAGCGCGGCGAGGCACCGATCCGGATCTCCGGCAGCCGCCGCGTCGCGGACACCAGCTCGACGGCGTAGCGGCGGATGTCGGGGGAGAGCTTGACCGCGCGCACCGTCTCGACCAGGTGCTTGACCTGTTCGGCGTGCGACACCGGCTGCAGCTCGGCGAGCGGGTTGTGGCCGGAGTGCTCGTCGACCATCGCCAGCTCGGCGGCCGGGTCGGGGTAGCCGATCGACACGCGCGCGGTGAACCGGTCGCGCTGCGCCTCCGGCAGCGCGTAGGTGCCTTCCATCTCGATCGGGTTCTGGGTCGCGATGACCATGAACGGCGCCTCGAGGTGGTAGGTGTGCCCGTCGACGGTGACCTGCTCCTCCTCCATGCACTCGAGCAGCGCCGACTGTGTCTTGGGGGAGGCGCGGTTGATCTCGTCGCCGACCACGATGTTCGCGAACACCGGGCCCGGCCGGAACTCGAACTCGTTGTTCTGCCGGTTGAAGATCGACACGCCGGTCACGTCGGAGGGCAGCAGGTCCGGGGTGAACTGGATGCGGCTCACCGTGCAGTCGATGGACCTGGCGAGGGCCTTGGCGAGCGAGGTCTTGCCGACGCCGGGCACGTCCTCGACGAGGAGGTGGCCCTCGGCGAGCAGCGTCACGAGCGCGATGCGCACGACCTCCGGCTTGCCGACCAGCACCCGCTCGACGTTGGCCGCGATCCGCTGCGCCGCGGCGCCGAGCTCGTCGAGTGGCGAGACCTGCCGGTAGTTGGTGTGCTGTTGGGAGGACTGGTCGCCGTTCACGCCGCCCGCGTGCTGCGCGTAGGGGTCGCCGCCGGGTGCCGCGTAGGGATTACCGGGCAGCGCCGGTGGCGGGGTACTCGACGTCACGCGACCTCCTGAGAACTTCGTCGGCCCGACAGAGCCTGCACCGAAGTGTGTCAAACCTGCGAGAAGTACCCCACCCCTCCGCATGCCGGAGGAGTGCGGGTGTCCTTCTATCTTGTACGCCTTTCGGGTCGGGTGTGTTCCGGTCGGGCCAAATGCCCGGCGAGCAGGGTCACCCACTTCTCCCCACCGGGGTTCCCCACGACGCTCCACGGCGAACCCCGCCGGGTCGAAATCGGTCCGTTCGGCCGCCGGGAAGGGCACCTGCGGCGGCGCTCCCCGGCACCCGGATGGGGGAGTCCCACCACCAGGCCCCACCGTGCACCCCCTGCCTTGACCTGGGCAAATGTCGAGAGCTGCGGCACATATTCCCGTCATTCGCCGTTGACTGTGGTGAAAAGTGGGGTACGGTGGCGGCAAGTGGGGCGGAAGGGGGCCCCATGGCTGGTCCACATGGACCGGTGGGGAGGTGCGGACCCTGATGTTTCTCGGTACGCACACCCCGAAGCTGGACGACAAGGGGCGGCTCACGCTGCCTGCCAAGTTCCGGGACGCTCTCGCGGGCGGGCTGATGGTGACAAAGGGTCAGGACCACTGTCTCTACGTCTTCCCGCGAGCGGAGTTCGAGGAGATGGCACGCAAGGTGGCCGCCGCTCCCTTGACGAACGAGGCGGTTCGCGCCTACCAGCGGTACCTGTTCGCCGGCACCGACGAGCAGCGACCCGATGGCCAGGGGCGGATCGCGATCGCACCGGAGCTCCGCCGCTACGCGGGGCTGACCAAGGAGTGCGTGGTCATCGGTGCGATCACCCGCCTGGAGATCTGGGACGCGCAAGCGTGGCAGACCTACCTGGACGAGCACGAGGACGACTACTCCCAGGCACGGGAGGAGGTTCTGCCCGGCGTGTTCTGACGGGAGACGGGACATCGGGCAGGAGCACTCGCGCGCGGGTGCCGCGAGGCCTCCGTTCCGCTCGCCTTCGACCCTGGCACACCTTCCCCGGCGCCAGGTTCGACGAGCGGGCGGGGACCTCGCGGCACCCGTTGATTTCTACGGGAGAGGGGGTGTATTCGGCATGGGCGAAAACTCGACGGCACACGTCCCGGTGTTGCTGGAGCGGGTGCTCGCGCTGTTCGAACCCGCTCTCACCCAACCCGGCGCCGTCCTCGTGGACACCACCCTCGGCCTCGGCGGCCACGCCGACGCGCTTCTGTCCGCACACCCCGCGCTCACCCTGGTCGGCCTCGACCGGGACCCGAACGCGCTGGACCGGTCCCGCGAGCGCCTCGCGCGCCACGGCGACCGGGTCCACCTCGTGCACGCGGTCTACGACGAGCTGCCGGACGTGCTGTCCCGGCTCGGCATCGCGCCCCGCGGCGGCGTCGCGGGCGTGCTCATGGACCTCGGGGTCTCGTCGATGCAGCTGGACGTCGCCGAGCGCGGGTTCGCGTACTCGCGGGACGCCCCGCTGGACATGCGGATGGACCCGACCGCCGAACTGACCGCGGCGCGGGTGCTGAACACCTACCCGCCGGGTGACCTGGTGCGGATCCTGCGCGAGTACGGCGAGGAGCGGTTCGCGAAGCGGATCGTCGAACGGGTCGTGCGCGCGCGGGCCGTCGAGCCGTTCACCGCCAGCGGCCGCCTCGTGGAGCTGCTGTACGAGGCGGTGCCCGCGGCGTCGCGGCGCACGGGCGGCCACCCGGCGAAGCGCACGTTCCAGGCACTGCGCATCGAGGTCAACGGCGAGCTGGACGCGTTGCGTTCCGCCGTGCCCGCCGCGCTGCGCGCGCTGCGGGTCGGCGGCCGGATCGTCGTGGAGTCCTACCAGTCGCTGGAGGACCGCATCGTCAAGCAGGCGCTGGCGCGGCTGGCGAAGTCGCGCACGCCCGAGGGCGTGCCGGTGGAACTGCCCGGCCACGGCCCGCAGCTGAAGCTGCTGACCAGGGGCGCGGAGCAGGCGAACGAGCAGGAGATCGAACACAACCCGCGGGCGGCCTCGGTCCGGTTGCGTGCGGCCGAGCGGATTCTGGAGGCGGCATGACGATCCAGGCAGAACCGACTCGTGCCAGGGTGAAGGACAAGGTCGACACCGCACCCGCACCCGCCAAGTCCCCGGTGCCGGGCCGGGCACGGAACGCGGCGGCGCAGCGCGCCTACGCGCGGCGGGCCCAGCGCGAGGGCAGGCCGATCCAGCGGGCGGTGGAGGACGACCTCGACCGCGGCGCGGGCCGGGTCTCGTTCGCGGTGCTGATCATCGTGCTGCTCGTGGTCGGCGTCGCGGCCACTCTGTGGCTGTCCACGCAGGCGATCGCCGACTCCTACCGCCTCGACGAGGTGAAGCAGGAGTCCGAGCGGCTCGCCGAGCGCGCGGCGGTGCTGCAGCGCGAGGTGACGCAGAAGGAGTCGGCGGCGTCGCTGGCCGAGCGCGCGAAGGCCATGGGCATGGTCCCGGCAGGCGACCCGGCCCGGCTGGTCGTGCAACCGGACGGCACGGTCGTGGTCGTCGGCGAGCCGACCCCGGTGGCCCCGCCCGAATCGGAGAACCCGCCGGAGAACGGCCAGAACCAGTCGGAGGGACAGCAGCCGCCACCGGCGAACGGTGGGGGAGCCGGTTGATGAGCGACCTCACCACCTGCCATGAGGGTGCCGGCTGATGCCGGGCAGGCCACGAGCACGGCGGCCCGGCACTCCTGCGCGACGGCCGGTGCAGCGCATCGCCGCGTCCGGTGTGCCCGCGCGGGGTGGCACACCGGGTCGCGGTGCGCCGCGCGGGGGTGCCGGGCACGGAGCGGGGCGCCGGGTGGCGCCGCCGCGCAAGGTGCCGGTCGGTCCCCGGCGGCTCGTGCGCAAGAAGCGCAAGCCCCCGAACCACCACATCCGTGTGGTCGCCGTGCGCTTCCTCCTCATCGCGGCGCTGGTCGCGGCCGGGCTGAAGCTCATCCAGGTCCAGGGTTTCGAGGCCGAGGCGCTCGCCGCGAAGGCGGAGCGGCAGCGCATGACGGGGATCGACCTGCCCGCGCACCGCGGCTCGATTCTCGACCGCAACGGGATGGCGCTCGCGTTCAGCGTCGAGTCGCGCTCGCTCGCGTTCCAGCCGAGGGCCCAGCGCAAGGAGATCGACACCTACAACAAGAACCTCAAGGACGGCAAGGTCAAGGGCGA
Organism: Actinophytocola glycyrrhizae; assembly: GCF_042653545.1. Taxonomy (NCBI): domain Bacteria; kingdom Bacillati; phylum Actinomycetota; class Actinomycetes; order Pseudonocardiales; family Pseudonocardiaceae; genus Actinophytocola; species Actinophytocola glycyrrhizae. Next base: position 160,230 of record NZ_JBHSIS010000010.1, on the reverse strand, counting down.
GCCGCTGAACTTCGACACCGAGACCGAGAACATGGCGCGGTTCATGGCAGGGAAGCTCGACGGCGTGGTGTCGGAGGGCGAACTGCTCGGCCTGCTCCGCAAGGACGCCAACTTCGTCTACCTGGTGGACAACGTCCAGCCGGCGGTGGCACGGGAGATCCAGGAGGAGTACCCGTCGATCATCTCCGAGTACCGCGCCGAGCGTGAGTACCCTGGCAAGTCGACCGCGGCCAACATCATCGGCGTCGCCAACTGGCGCACGGACGACCGCGACACCAGCAAGCACGACCTGCACGGGCTCGCGGGCCTGGAACTGTTGCGGGACAACGAGCTCGCCGGCACCCGGGGCCACCAGGAGGTGGCCACCGAGGAGGGCAACGACGGTGTCGTCATCCCGGGCACCGAACGGGACGTGCGGCCCGCCGTGGACGGCTACGACCTGGAGCTGACGATCGACGCGGACCTGCAGTACTTCCTGCAGCAGGCCCTCGCGGACTACGTCGGCAGGGCACGGGCGCGCGGCGGCAGCGCGGTGATCATGGACGCGAGGAACGGCGAGGTGTACGCGCTCGCCAACGACAAGACCTTCGACCCGAGCACCGCGGGCTGGGACCCGGAGGCCATGGGCAACCCGGCGGTCAGCAACGCGTACGAGCCGGGCTCGGTGAACAAGATCGTGACCGCGTTGTGCGCGATCGACCAGAACATCACCTCGCCGCTGGACGTGCACCAGGTGAACGGCAGCATCCCGGTCGCCGACCGCGTCGTCCACGACGCGTGGAACCACGGGCCGCTGCCGCTCACCACGACCGGCATCTTCGCGAAGTCGTCGAACGTCGGCACGCTGATGCTCGCGCAGGAGTGCGGCCCGGAGCGGTTCTCGGAACTGCTGAAGAAACTCGGCATCGGTACCCGAACGGGTGTCGGCCTGTCCGGGGAGAGCCCTGGCAGGGTGCCGCCGCGCGGCCAGTGGTCGGGCTCGACGTTCGGCAACCTGCCGATCGGGCAGGGCCTCATGATGACCGTGCTGCAGATGGCCGGGATGTACCAGGCGGTCGCCAACGACGGGGTGCGCGTGCCGCCGAGGGTGGTGTCCGCGATGGTCACGCCGGAGGGCGAGCGGATCCCCGAGCCGAGACCCGAGCCGGTGCGGGTGGTCGACGCGAAGACCGCGAAGACCGTGCGCGACATGTTCCGCGCGACCGTGCAGGACGCGGACACCCCCGACAACGGCACCGGCGTGCCCGCCGCGCTGACCGGCTACCAGATCTCCGGCAAGACCGGCACGGCGCAGCAGTTCGACGAGGAGCTCGGCCGGTACAGCAAGGTGAAGCACTGGATCACGTTCGCGGGCATCCTGCCGGCCGACGACCCGAGGTTCGTCGTCGGCATCATGCTCGACCAGCCGGAGTACGTCGGCGGCCCGCCGGAGGGCAAGAGCGCGGCGCCGCTGTTCCACGACATCGCGTCGCACCTCGCACAGACGTACAACATCCCGCTCTCGAAGGAACAGGCGCCGTTCGTCCGGCTCGTGGAGCCGTAGTCTGCTGACATGACTCTGCGCACGGACGATGCACGGTTCGCCGACCTGCCGGACTTCCCGTACGAGCCGTCGTACGGGATGGTCGACACGTTGCGCATGGCGTACGTGACGGCGGGCCCGCAGGACGGCCCGGTCGCGCTGCTGCTGCACGGCGAGCCGAGCTGGTCGTTCCTGTACCGCACGGTGCTGCCGGTGCTCGCCGACGCGGGGATCCGTGCCGTGGCCCCGGACCTGGTGGGGTTCGGCCGCTCGGACAAGCCGCCCGCGGCCACGCACAGCTACGCCGCGCACGTCGAGTGGGTGCGTTCGCTCGCGTTCGACGTGCTGGACCTGCGGGACGTCACGGTCGTCGGCCAGGACTGGGGTGGGCTGATCGGGTTGCGGCTCGCCGCGGAGCACCCGGACCGGGTGGCGCGGATCGTCGCCGCGAACACCGGCCTGCCCACCGGCGAGCACGGCATGCCGGACCAGTGGTGGCAGTTCCGGCGCGCGGTGGAGAAGGCGGAGACGCTCGACATCGGCCGGTTCGTGCAGTCCGGCTGCAGGACGACGCTGTCCGACGCGGTCCGCGCCGCCTACGACGCGCCGTTCCCGGACGAGTCGTACAAGGTCGCGCCCCGGCTGATGCCGGGCCTGGTGCCGGTGTCGCTGGAGGACCCGGCGGCGCCGGCGAACCTGGCGGCGTGGCGGGTGCTGCGGAAGTGGGAGAAGCCGTTCCTGTGCGCGTTCAGCGACAGCGACCCGATCACCGGGGCGATGGCGCCGATCCTGCGGAAGCTGATCCCCGGCGCGGCCGGCCGCGAGCACCCGGTCATCGAGGGCGCGGGCCACTTCCTGCAGGAGGACGCCGGTGAGCGACTCGGGGAGGAGATCGCCCGCTTCATGACGGACTAGACGATTGATTCCGTGAAGATCTTGTGAAGTGGCTTGGCGTACGGCCCCGTCATCAGGCACGGCACCCACACCCCCGCGCGGTCGCCCGAGACGGGGGCTGGGCCGATGCCGTGAAAGGTGCGTTTACGACATAACCGGTGCCGTCAATGGGCCATTCAGGGCGCTCAGCGCCCTGAACGCGCCTTTCAGGGCATTGCCACGCCGTCAACGCGCCTTTCACAGCACCGAAGCCCGGGCGCTACGCGCCCGGCCCGGCGGCCTGCGCGTCCGGCGAGGACGAACCCACAACGGATGGTGGGCCGACCCAGTCCCGGAATTGTCGGTGGTGTGCGCTTGGATTGCGGAATGCTGTGGTTCACCGAGGACGATCTGCGTGCCGCCGCGGGGGACGGGTCCTTCCGCCGCGGGCGGGAGTACGTCGACGCGGTGGGGGAGTTGCAGCCCACCGCGCTCGGCGTGCGGGCCGCGGTGCGGGGCAAGGACGTCTACGAGGTGTGGCTCGGCAGGGAGCACGACGCGCTCGCCGGTGAGTGCGGCTGCCCGTTCGGGATCGAGGGCAACTTCTGCAAGCACTGCGTGGCGGTCGGGCTGGTCCTGCTGGCCGACGGCGCACCGGGCCCGGACGCCGACCTCGGGGCCTACCTGCGGTCGCTGGACCAGCGCGAGCTGGTGGAGCTGGTGCTGGCGCAGGCGCAGCGGGACCCGGGGTTGTACCGGCAGCTCGCGCTGCGTGCGGGCAGCACGGGCGCGCCGCAGGTGGCGGTACTGCGCAGACAGCTCGACACCGCGCTGCGGGTGCGCGGCTTCTCGGACGGCGACTACGCCACCCGGGCGAAGGACGTGATCGACACGGTTCGCGCCCTGGTCGACGCGGGCCACGCCGCCGAGGCCCGGCCGCTCGCCCGGCACGCCGTCGAGTTGCTGGTCGAGGCGATGGGCGCGGTCGACGACCCGGCCGACGCGGTCGCCGGGGTGTGCAGGCGCGCGGTGAAGCTGTACGCGCGGGCGTGTGCGGTGGCCCGGCCCAACCCGGCGAAGCTCGCGGGGTGGCTGTTCCAGCTGCGCAGGGACTGGCCGACGTGGCCCACGATCGACATCGGCGACTTCGCGGAGCCGCTAGGCGAGGCGGGCATGGCCGCGTACCGCGCGCTGGTGGACGAGGCGTGGCACGCGCTGGACGACGACGAGGACCACACGGTGCTGCGTGCGATGCGTGAGCAGCTGGCGAGGACGTCCGGCGACGTCGACACCATGGTGGACGTGCTCGCCGACGGGCTGCCCTCGGTGCGGGCGTACCGGGAGATCGTGTCGGTGCTGCGCCACGCCGGCCGTCTCGGGGAGGCGATCCGGTGGGCGGAGCGCGGGGTCGCGGAGACCAGGGACCTGTCGCTGACCGAGCTGCTCGTCGAGTCCTACCTGGATGGGCAGCGCGGCGACGACGCGGTCGAGCTGCGGAAGGCCGAGCTGCGTTCGGCGCGGACCCGGGTCTGCTACGGCCGCCTGCGGGAGACGGCGGTGGCGGCGAAGGTGTGGTCGGGGCTGCGGCCGTGGGCGCTGGACGTGTTGCCGCCGGACGAGCTGGTGGGGGCGTTGCTGGACGACGGGGACGTCGAGGAGGCGTGGCTCGCCGCGGTGAAGCACGACTGCGCCGGGGTGGAGGTCGTGCGGCTGCGAGCGGAGACACATCCGGCCGAGGTGCTGGCCGCGTACCGGGCGCTGGTCACGGAGTGCCTTTCGCGGGGCGGGCGGGAGTGCTACCGCGAGGCCGGTGTCCTGTTGAAGGAACTGGCCGCGTGTGCACAACGGTGCGGGGAGTCGGTTTCCGGGTTCGTCGCGTCGCTGAGGACGGCGCACGTCCGGCGGCCCGCGTTGCTGGACGAGTTACGCCGGGCCGGGTTCTGAGCTCTCGTCGGCCACGAAGCGGTCGCCCGCCACCCGCTCCGCCGCACTCACGACCCACCCGTCGCGTCGAACGCCGTTCATGGCCGCTCCAGGTACCGCTTCAGGTGCTGTGCCGTCAGCGAGGTCCCAGCACGGACCAGTGCCGCCGGGGTGCCCTCGAAGACCACCCAGCCGCCGTCGTGGCCCGCGCCGGGGCCGAGGTCGACGATCCAGTCCGCGTGGGCCATCACCGCCTGGTGGTGTTCGATCACGATGACCGTGTTCCCCTTGTCCACCAACCGGTCGAGCAGCGCCAGCAGGTTGTCCACGTCGGCGAGGTGCAGGCCGGTCGTCGGTTCGTCGAGCACGTAGGTCCCGGCGCCTTCCGACATGCGGATCGCCAGCTTCACCCGCTGGCGTTCGCCGCCGGACAGCGTGGTGAGTGGCTGCCCGAGGCCGAGGTAGCCGAGGCCGACGTCGTTCAGCCGGTTCAGGATCGCGCCCGCGTTGCCGGTCGGGAAGAACTCCCGTGCCTGTGCGACCGACATCGCCAGCACCTCGCTGATGTTCCTGCCCCGCAACGTGTACCGGAGCACCTCCGCGGTGTAGCGCCTGCCATCGCACTGCTCGCACACCGACGCGACGCCCGCCATCATCGCCAGGTCCGTGTAGACCAGCCCGATGCCCTTGCAGTTCGGGCACGCGCCTTGCGAGTTGGCACTGAACAGTGCCGCCTTCACGCCGTTGGCCTTGGCGAACGCCGCGCGGATCGGGTCGAGCAGGCCGGTGTACGTCGCCGGGTTCGACCGGCGGGAGCCGCGGATGGCCGACTGGTCCACCACCGACACGTCGTCGCGTGTGGACAGTGAACCGTGGATCAGTGACGACTTCCCGGAACCGGCCACCCCGGTCACCACCGTCAGCACCCCGAGCGGGACGTCCACGCTCACGTCGCGCAGGTTGTGCAGTGACGCGCCGCGGATCGGCAGGTGGCCGGCCGGCTGCCGCACCCGCGTGCGCAGCGTCACCCGGTGGTCCAGGTGGCGGCCCGTGAGGGTGCCCGACGCGCGCAGGCCGGCCACGTCGCCGGTGTAGCAGACCTCGCCGCCCGCCGGGCCCGCGCCGGGCCCGAGGTCGACGACGTGGTCGGCGATCTCGATCGTCTCCGGCTTGTGCTCCACCACGAGCACCGTGTTCCCCTTGTCCCGCAACCGGAGCAGCAGGTCGTTCATGCGCTGGATGTCGTGCGGGTGCAGGCCTACGGTCGGCTCGTCGAACACGTAGGTGACGTCGGTGAGGCTGGAACCCAGGTGCCGCACCATCTTCACGCGCTGCGCCTCGCCGCCGGACAGCGTGCCCGACTCGCGGTTCAGCGACAGGTAGCCCAGCCCGATCTCGACGAGCGAGTCGAGCGTCTCGCTCAGGGTCCGCAGCAGTGGGGCGGCGGACGGGGCGTCGAGGCCGCGGACGAACTCCGCCAGGTCCGAGATCTGCATGGCACAGCAGTCGGCGATGTTCCTGCCCGCGATCCGTGCCGACAGTGCCGCCTCGTTCAGCCGGGCACCGGCGCACGACGGGCACTGGCTGAAGGTCACCGCCCGGTCGATGAACGCGCGGATGTGCGGTTGCACGGCCTCCTTGTCCTTGGACAGGTAGAGCCGCTGCACCTTCACGACCAGGCCCTCGTAGTTCGTGTTCATGGTGCCGTACTTCATCTTCGTGGCCGGCTTGTGCAGGAAGTCCGCCCATTCCTGCTCCGTGTAGTCCTTCAGCTTCTTGTCCGGGTCGACGAACCCGGAGTGCGCGAGGGACTGCCAGTACCACGAGTCGACCGCGAAGTTCGGCACCGTGATGGCGCCCTCCTTCAGCGACAGCTCCCGGTCGACGAGCTGGTCGACGTCGATGGAGTTGACCTTGCCGATGCCCTCGCAGCGCTGGCACATGCCGTCCGGCAGGTTGAAGCTGAACGCCGTGGACGGGCCGACGTAGGGCTCGCCGAGCCGCGAGAACACGATCCGCAGCATCGTGTGCGCGTCCGTCGCGGTGCCGACGGTGGACCGGGAGTTGGCGCCCATCCGCTCCTGGTCGACCACGATCGCCGCGGACAGGTTGCGCAGCTGGTCCACATCCGGCCTGCCGAGCGCGGGCATGAACGACTGCAGGAACGCCGAGTACGTCTCGTTGATCAGCCGCTGCGACTCGGCCGCGATGGTGCCGAACACCAGCGACGACTTGCCGGAGCCGGACACCCCGGTGAACACGGTCAGCCTGCGCTTGGGGATGTCCAGCGAGATGTCCGCCAGGTTGTTCTCCCTGGCGCCCCGCACCTCGATCAGGTCGTGGCTGTCGGCCGGGTCGCGCACCGCAACCCCTTTCTTTATGGTGTAAAGTGATGTCCGGCAACGGTACTTTATGATGTAAGGAGTTGCAACGTGGTGGTGTTCGCCGGCCAGGGCGACGCGCGCCGCTCGATGGCGCTCCTGTGGCGCGCCCGGCGGAAGGACGAACCGAGGCCGGGTCCGAAACAGGGGCTGACCGTCGAGGCGATCGTCGCCGCGGCCATCGAGCTCGCCGACGAGCACGGCATGGCGGCGCTGTCGATGCGTGCGGTCGGTGAGCGCCTCGGCCGCACCGGCATGGCCCTGTACACCTATGTGCCCAGCAAGGCCGAACTGGTCGACCTGATGTACGACACGGTGCTCGCCGAGGCCCACCGCACCTACCCGCTCGACGATGGCTGGCGCCCGGCGCTCACCGCGTGGGCCGAGGACATGTGGGCGTTCTACCTGCGCCACCCGTGGGTGCTGCGGGTGTCACAGGCACGGCCGGTGCTGGGACCCAACGAGTACGTGGTGCTGGACGAGGTCGTGCGGATCCTGTTCGAGTCCGGTCTGGACCCGGCGCGGCTGCGGCAGGTCACCGGTGCGCTGTTCCAGTTCGTCCGCGCCGTGGCGCAGGTCGTCGCCGAGGCAAGGGCGGCCTCGGCCGCGACGGGCACGTCCGACGAGGACTGGTGGTACGCCCGGTCCGCGCTGCTCACCGAGATGGCCCCGGACTTCGACCAGCGCTTCCCGTCGGTCGCGAAGCTCGCACGAGCGGGCGGGTTCGCCCTCACCGACGAGACCGTGCCGTACCAGGAACAGGCAGCGACCGAAACCTTCCGGACCGGCCTGACCACACTGCTGGACGGCATGGAGAAAGGACCGCCGGGTAACGCCCCGGCGTGGCCGGGAGACGAACTGTGATCGCTCCGGGGTTTCGGTGGACGGCGGTGTGCCGAATACTCGGATCGTGAGCACTCTGCCGAGTACGCCGACACCGACACCGGACGAGGAAGGAGCGCTCGGCAGCCCGATCGGGCGGGCCGCGTCGCTCATGGTGGCGTTCCTCGCGCTGCTCTGGGTCGTGCAGCTGATCAACGCGAGCACCGGCTACTCGCTCGCCCAGTCCGGCGGGATCCTGCCCCGGCAGGTGAGCAGCCTGCTCGACATCGTCACCTCGCCGTTCCTGCACGGCAACCTCGACCACCTCGCGGGCAACGCGCTGCCGCTGTTCAGCCTCGGCATCATGGCGGCGATCCCGAACCCGAAGCGGTTCCTGATGATGACGTTGGTCGTGATCGTCATCGGCGGGTTCGGGGTGTGGCTGTTCTCGCCCGCCGACAGTGTCACGGTCGGTGCGAGCGGGGTGGTGTTCGGCTACTTCGGTTACCTGCTGCTGCGCGGGTTCGTCGACCGCAGGCCGGCCGACGTCGTCATCTCGATCGGGGTGGCGCTGGCCTACGGCTACGCGATGTGGAACTCGGTGGGCTTCGGGCGCGAGGGCGTGTCGTGGCAGGGACACGTCGCCGGGCTGGTGGGTGGCATGGCCGCCGCGTTGTTCTTGCGCCTGCCGAGGAGGAAACCGGTTGCGGACCCGCCCGGCGGCCCGCTTCCTGGGTTGCCGCCAGCCGTCTAGCCCAACGTGACGCGGCCGTCCGCACCAGGGTGTCCTTGATCGCCCTCCGTGCGCAGGTAACCTTCCGCGACGTGCCCGCCAAGCTCGTTGGCAAGGCCGTCACGGCACCGCCTCGCCCTGCCAGGATCGAACCAGTACCGCTCACCATGTTGGTGGCGCGGGCGGACGCGCGCGTCCTCCCCACGGACAAGGCCGCCGACGTGCAGGTCACCGGAGCCACGCTCCGTGCACAGCACGTGCTGCCCGGCGACCTGTTCGCCGCGCTGCCCGGCGCCCGCGTGCACGGCGCCGACTTCGCGGCGGAAGCCGTGCGGGCCGGTGCGGTGGCCGTGCTCACCGACGAGGAGGGCGCGCGGCGCGCCGCGCGCAAGGACATCCCCGTCATCGTGCACGACGACCCGCGCCAGGTGCTCGGGTCGGTCGCCGCGTGGATCTACGGCGAACCGTCGCTGCACCTCGCGGTCCTCGGCGTCACCGGCACCTCCGGCAAGACCACCACCACGTACATGATCGACGCGGGGCTGCGGGCCGCGGGCATGAGGACCGGCCTGGTCGGCACCGTCGAGACCCGCATCGCGGGGGAGCGGCTGGCCAGCGCGTTCACCACGCCGGAGGCCCCCGACCTGCAGGCGTTGTTCGCGGTGATGGTGGAGCGCGGCGTCACGCACGTGCCGATGGAGGTCTCCAGCCACGCGCTCGCGCTCGGCAGGGCCAGCGGCACCCGGTTCACGGTCGGCGCGTTCACCAACCTGTCCCGCGACCACCTGGACTTCCACTCCGACATGGAGGACTACTTCCAGGCCAAGGCACTGCTGTTCGACGGCCGGTCCACCACGGAGGTGGTGTGCGTGGACGGCGAGTGGGGCAAGCGCCTCGTCACCCCGCACACGGTGACCGTGTCGACGCAGGGTGCCGGTGACTGGACCGCGACCGGCCTGACCACGTCCTACGCCGGTGAGCAGACGTTCACCGTGCACGGGCCCGACGGGCTCACGCTGCCGGTCACGCTGCCGATGCCCGGCAAGTTCAACGTCGCGAACGCGCTGGTCGCCGCCGCCTGCCTGCATGCGACCGGGGTGGCGCCGACGGACATCGCGGCCGGGCTCGGCGCGGTCGAGGTGCCGGGCCGGATGGAGCGGGTCGCGCTGGGCCAGGACTTCACCGCCGTCGTCGACTACGCGCACAAGCCGGCCGCGGTCGCGCAGGCCCTCGACGCCATGCGGGCCCGCACCGACGGCCGCGTGATCGTGGTGCTCGGCTGCGGCGGCGACCGTGACGCGGAGAAGCGCCCCATGATGGGTGAGGCCGCCGCCCGCCGAGGTGACCTGCTGATAGTCACCGACGACAACCCGCGCACCGAGGACCCCGCCGCGATCCGTGCCGCGACCCTCGCGGGCGCCGAGGCGGTGCCGCCCGGGGAGCGTGGCGAGGTGCTGGACATCGGTGACCGGCGTGCCGCGATCGGCGAAGCGGTGAACCGCGCGCAGCCGGGCGACGTCGTCGTCATCGCGGGCAAGGGCCACGAGACCGGACAGGAGATCGATGGGGTGGTGCACCCGTTCTCCGACCACGACGAGCTGCGGGCCGCCATCTGGGAGCGGCTGGAGAAGAACACGTGATCGCTCTGACGCTCAAGGAAGTGGCCGAGGTGACCGGCGGCCGGTTGCACCGGGCAACGGGTGACGAGACCGTCACCGGCACCGTCGAGTTCGACTCGCGCGCGGTCGGCCCCGGCGGCCTGTTCGTCGCGGTGCCGGGCGCGCGGGTCGACGGCCACGACTTCGCCGCGCGGGCGGTCGAAGCAGGCGCCGTCGCGGTGCTCGCCGCACGCGAGGTCGACGCGCCCGCGGTGGTCGTGCCGCCGGTCGCGGTCGACGGGCCGTCGCGGGTGTACGCACTGGCCGGGGACACCGACGGCAGCGGCGCGGCCGTGCTCGCCGGGCTCGCCGCCCTGGCCCGCGAGGTCGCGCGCAGGCTCACCGCGGCGGGCATGCTGACCGTCGGTGTCACCGGGTCCGCGGGCAAGACCTCCACCAAGGACCTCATCGCGGCACTGCTCGCGGCCCGGGGCGCCACGGTCGCCCCGCCCGGCTCGTTCAACAACGAGATCGGCCACCCGTGGACCGTGCTGCGTGCCGACGAGCACACCAGGCACCTCGTGCTCGAACTGTCCGCCAGAGGGGCGGGCCACATCGCCGCCCTGTGCGACGTGGCGCCACCGAGGATCGGCGCGGTGCTGAACGTCGGCACCTCGCACGTCGACGAGTTCGGCTCCCAGGAGGCCATCGCGCAGGCCAAGGGCGAGCTGGTCGAGGCGCTGCCCGAGGACGGGGTCGCGGTCCTCAACGCCGACGACCCGTACGTCTCCGCGATGGCGGGCCGCACGAAGGCGCGGGTGCTGACGTTCGGTCTCGCCGAGCACGCCGACGTGCGCGGGACCGAGGTCGAGCTGGACGCGCGGGCCCGCCCGTCGTTCACGCTCGTCACCGAGGCAGGCGCGGCGCGGGTCGATCTGCGCCTGCACGGCGCGCACCAGGTCGCGAACGCGCTGGCCGCGGCCGCGGTCGCGCTCGCCGCGGGGATGCCGCTCGCCGACGTGGCCACCGGCCTGAGCACGGCGCGGGCCGTGTCCGCGCGCCGGATGGCGGTCGAGACCACCGACGACGGCGTCACGGTCGTCAACGACGCGTACAACGCGAGCCCGGAGGCCACCCGCGAGGCACTGAAGACGCTGGTGACCATCAGCAGGTCCGGGAACGGACGCGCGTGGGCCGTGCTCGGCCCGCTCGCGGAGCTGGGCGCCGAACACGACCGCGTCCACGAGGAGATCGGCCGCCTCGCCGCGAGCCTGGCCGTTCACCGGCTGGTCGTGGTCGGCGCGGCAGCACAGCCCATGCACCGAGGTGCGAGCCTTGCCGGTTCGTGTGGAGAGGAGCCTGTCCTGGTGTCCGATGTTGACGCCGCGGTCGACCTGCTGCGCGCCGAGCTGCGTGCGGGCGACGTCGTGCTGGTCAAGGCCGCCAACGCGCGGCGACTGTGGCGGATCGCCGACGCGCTGCTGGGGAGCCGCGCGTGATCGGCATCCTGATCGCCGCCGCGATCGCCCTCATCGTCTCGATCATGTTCACGCCCTACCTCATCCGGGTGTTCTCCCGGCAGGGCTTCGGGCAGGAGATCCGCGAGGAGGGACCGCAGGGGCACAAGTCCAAGCGCGGCACCCCGACCATGGGCGGTGTCGCGATCCTGGTCGCCATGGTGGTCGGCTACTTCGCCGCCCACCTGCTGACCTCGCTCGTCTCCGAGGACAGCGAGGCCCCGACCGCGTCCGGGCTGCTGGTGCTGTTCCTCACCGTCGGCCTCGGCCTCGTCGGCTTCCTCGACGACTTCATCAAGATCCGCAAGCAGCGCAACCTCGGCCTGAACAAGACCGCGAAGATGACCGGCCAGCTCGTCGTGGCCGTGGTGTTCGCGATCCTCGCGGTGAACTTCGCCGACGAGGCCGGGTTCACGCCGGCGTCGATCCAGCTGTCGTTCGTCCGCGACCTCACGATCATCTCGTTCGGCACCATCGGGTTCGTCGTCTTCTGCTACCTGCTGGTGTCGGGCTGGTCCAACGCGGTGAACTTCACCGACGGTCTCGACGGGCTCGCGGGCGGCGCGTCCGCGATGGTGTTCGGCACCTACGTGGTCATCACGTTCTGGCAGTTCCGCTACAACTGCGAGTCCCCGGAGCCGTCCGTCGCCTGCTACGACGTGCGCGACCCGCTCGACCTGGCCGTCGTGGCCGCCGCGGCCATGGGTGCCTGCATCGGCTTCCTGTGGTGGAACGCGGCACCGGCGAAGATCTTCATGGGCGACACCGGCTCGCTGGCGCTCGGCGGCCTGGTCGCCGGCCTGTCCATCACGACCCGCACCGAGCTGCTCATGGTCATCGTCGGTGGCCTGTTCGTGGTCGAGATGCTGTCGGTGGTCCTGCAGATCGCGGTCTTCCGCACGTCGAGACGACGACTGTTCCGCATGGCGCCCTTCCATCATCACTTCGAGCTTGCCGGGTGGGCGGAAACCACGGTGATCATCAGGTTCTGGCTGCTGGCCGGAATCTGCGCGATGTTCGGGCTCGGCCTCTTCTACTCGGAGTGGCTGGGCGGCGGCGGCAACTGATGTTCGCCGGTGAACGGGTTCTGGTCGCGGGCGCCGGTGTCACCGGGCAGTCGGTGGCCGCGGCGCTGCTCGCCGACGGCGCGCACGTCACCGTCACCGACGCGGCGCCAGACCGGCTGACCGGCCTGCCGGCCGGGGTCACCACCGCGGCCGGGCTCACCGCCCCGCCCGATGGCACCGGCCTGGTCGTCACCAGCCCCGGCTGGCCGCCGACCGCGCCGCTGCTCGTGGCCGCCGCCGAGGCGGGCGTCGAGGTGATCGGCGAGGTCGAGCTGGCCTGGCGGTTGGGCGCGACCCGCGCGCACCCGCCTGCCTGGCTCGCGGTCACCGGCACCGACGGCAAGACCACCACCGTCGGCATGCTCGAGTCGATGCTGCTCGCGTCCGGCGCCAAGGCGGTGGCCTGCGGCAACATCGGACTGCCGGTGGTCGACGCGGTCCTCGGCGGCTACGACGTGCTCGCGGTCGAGCTGTCCAGCTACCAGCTGCACTGGCAGTCGTCCGTGCGCGCGCACGCCGCCGCCGTGCTCAACATCGCCGAGGACCACCTCGAATGGCACGGCACGATGGCCGCCTACGTCGGCGCCAAGGGCAAGGTCTACGACGGCGCGGGGCTCGCGGTCTACAACGCCGACGACGTCGAGACCGAACGGCTCGCGGCGGCCGCGCCGCAACGGGTGAGCTTCACGACCGGCACCCCCGCCGCCGGCCAGTTCGGGGTGGCCGACGGCTGGCTCGTGCACGGTGACCTGCTGCTCGCGCCGGTCGCCGAGGTCCGGCCGGTCGGACCGCACAACGTCGCCAACGCGCTCGCCGCGGCCGCGCTGGCCAGGGCGTACGGGGTCTCGGCCGAGGCCGTGCGGGCCGGGCTCGACTCGTTCCGGCCGCCGGCGCACCGGGTCGAGCTGGTCGCCGAGCGCGACGGCGTCCGGTACGTCAACGACTCGAAGGCCACCAACACCCACGCCGCGCACGGCTCGCTCGGCGCGTTCGACTCGGTCGTGTGGGTGGCGGGCGGTCTCCTGCACGGCGCGCAGGTAGCCGACCTGGTGGCCGAGGCGGCGCACCGGCTGCGCGGGGTGGTCCTGGTCGGCGCCGACAAGGACGTGTTCGCGGCCGCACTCGCGCGACACGCGCCGGATGTGCCGGTCCATCGCGTGCCTTCACGAGACGATGAGCCCATGCTCACTGCGGTGCGCGTGGCGAACGCGATGGCCTGCCCGGGCGATGTGGTGCTGCTCGCGCCCGCCGCCAAGTCGCACGACCTCTTCGCCAGCTACGCGCACCGCGGCACGGCCTTCGCCGACGCCGTGCGTGACGTGCTGGCGGAGCGCGGATGACGGCACTGGAGGAGTCGAAGAACACCACCAGCGAGTCCGAGGGCAGGGCCGAGCGCAAGGAGCGCACCGGCCGCCTCGCCGCCATCCGCACCGCGCTCACCGCATGGCTTGGCCGGCCGCTCGCCTCGTTCCACCTGCTGCTCGCCATCTGCGTGCTGCTGATCGTCATCGGTCTGGTGATGGTGCTGTCCGCGTCCGCGGTCAACTCCATCAACCAGGGCAGCTCCGCGTACACGGTGTTCGGCAAGCAGGTCGTGTTCGTGCTGGTCGGGCTGGTCCTGTTCTGGATGGGGGTGCGGGTGCCGCTGCGGCGGATCCGGGCGTTCAGCCCGATCGCGCTGTGGGCGTGCGTGCTGCTGCTGGTGCTCGTCCTCACGCCGCTGGGCACGACCCTGAACGGCACCCGCAGCTGGTTTCGGCTCGGGCCGCTGTCCGTGCAGCCGGTCGAGTTCGCCAAGCTCGCGCTCGCGCTGTGGGGCGCGCACATCCTCGTGGTCAAGCGCGGCCTGCTCCACCAGTACCGGCACCTGCTGGTCCCGGTCGTGCCCGCCGCGCTGGTCATGTTCGCGCTGGTCATGCTGCAGCCCGACCTCGGCGGCACCGTCACCCTCGGCGTAGTGCTCATCGCGCTGCTGTGGTTCGCGGGCGCCCAGCTGCGGCTGTTCGGCGCGCTCGCGCTCGGCGCCCTCGCGGGCGTGGTCCTGCTCGCGATCGGCAGCGGCTACCGGCTCGAACGCGTGGAGTCGTTCCTCAACGGGGGCGAGGACGACCTCGGTGCCGCCTACCAGGCGAACCAGGCCCTGTACGCGCTCGCGGAGGGCGGGCTGTTCGGCAAGGGCATCGGGCAGGGGCAGTCGAAATGGGACTACCTGCCCAACGTCCACAACGACTTCATCTTCGCGCTCATCGGCGAGGAGCTCGGCTTCCTCGGCTGCGCGCTGGTGCTCGGTCTGTTCGGCATGCTCGCGGTCACCGGCATGCGGGTCGCCACCCGCAACATCGACCCGTGGATCCGGATGGTGGCCGCCACACTGACCGTCTGGCTGGTGGCCCAGGCCGCGATCAACATCTGCTACGTGGTCGGGTTGCTGCCGGTCACGGGGATCACGCTGCCCCTCATCTCCTCCGGTGGCACCTCTGTGGTGACGACCATGCTGGTGTTCGGTGTCCTCGCGAACTGTGCGCGGCATGAGCCCGAAGCAGTGGCCGCACTACGCTCTCAGGGGCCGGGGCGATTCGGCAGGCTGATGCGGCTCCCCGCCCCGGAGCCCTACCAGCCGCCGGTCAGGCGCAAGCCGGTCCGGCCACCCGCCACGCCGCGAGGCTCCGCCGGTCGTGCCGTCGGTCGTACCACCGCCCGAGGCCGGCCGCCTGCCCCGCGCCGCAGACTAGGAGGACGTTCTTGACCACCCCTGCCAACCGTGGACTGTGCGTCGTCGTCGCCGGGGGAGGGACCGCCGGGCACATCGAGCCCGCGCTGGCCCTGGCCGACGCGGTGCGCCGGATCCGGCCGGACGCCCGCATCGTGGCGCTCGGCACCGAGCGTGGCCTGGAGAAACAGATCATCCCGGCCCGCGGCTACCAGCTCGAGATGATCCCGCCGGTGCCGATGCCCCGCAAGCCGAACGTCGACCTGCTGAAGCTGCCGCTCAAGGTCCGGTCCGCGATCAAGCAGACCCGGGAGGTGCTCGACCGGGTCGGCGCCGACGTCGTCGTCGGGTTCGGCGGCTACGTCGCACTGCCCGCCTACCTCGCCGCGCGGGGCCGCACCCCGATCGTCGTGCACGACTCCAACGCCCGCGTCGGTCTCGCCAACAAGGTCGGCGCCCGCTACGCCGCCCGCGTCGCCGTCGCCGTGCCCGACACCGGCCTGCCCAACGCCGAGGTCATCGGCATCCCGCTGCGTGCTTCGATCGTCGGGCTCGACCGGTTCCGGCTGCGTGCGCAGGCCCGCCAGTTCTTCGGGCTGCACCCGACCGCGCCGACGCTGCTGGCCTTCGGCGGGTCGCAGGGCGCGCAGTCGATCAACAACGCGGTGTCGGCGTGCGCGGGGATCTTCGCCCAGCGCGGCATCGGCGTGCTGCACGCCCATGGACCCAAGAAATCCCTTGCCGTGCAGCAAGTTCCCGGTGCGCCCCGGTACGTCCCGGTGCCGTACCTGGAGCGCATGGACCTCGCGTACGCCGCCGCTGACGCGGTGCTGTGCCGGTGCGGCGCGATGACCGTCGCCGAGGTGTCGGCCGTCGGGCTGCCCGCGGTGTACGTGCCGCTGCCGCACGGCAACGGCGAGCAGGCGCTCAACGCGCAGCCGTCGGTCGACGCCGGCGCCGCGCTGATGATCAGGGACGGGGACCTGACGCCGGAACGCACCGCCGAGACGGTGGTGCCGCTGCTGACCGACCCGTTGCGGCTCAAGAAGATGAGCGCCGCCGCGCAGGGCACGGGCCACCGCGAGGCCGCGGACGTGCTGGCGCGCATGGTGCTGGAAGTGGTGGGCAAGTGAGCGGAGCTTGCGGAGCGAACCAGAAAGCGCAGGGCGACCGCGAGCGGTCGCTCGGAGCGTGCGAGGAGCGGTTGTGAGCAATCTCGAGCGGGTGCACCTGGTGGGTATCGGGGGCGCCGGGATGAGCGGCATCGCCAGGATCCTGCTCGACCGGGGCGCGCAGGTGTCGGGCTCCGACGCCAAGGAGTCCTCGACGCTGATGACGCTGCGGGCACAGGGCGCACGGGTCGCGGTCGGGCAGGCGGCGGCGAACCTGGACCTGTTCGACGGCGGCCCGACGGCGGTCGTGGTGTCCAGCGCCATCAAGCCGGAGAACCCCGAGCTGGTCGAGGCGAACGCGCGCGGGCTCGACGTGCTGCACCGGTCGGCCGCGCTGGCCGCGCTGATGGTGGGGCACCGCGTCGCCTGCGTCGCGGGCACGCACGGCAAGACGTCCACCACGTCCATGCTCACCGTCGCGTTGCAGCACTGCAGGCTGGACCCCTCGTTCGCGATCGGCGGCGACCTCAACGAGTCCGGCGCCAACGCCCACCACGGTGCCGGTGGCGTCTTCGTCGCGGAGGCCGACGAGAGCGACGGGTCGTTCCTGGCGTTCTCGCCGTCGGTCGCGGTCGTGACCAACGTGGAGGCCGACCACCTCGACCACCACGGCACGGTGGACGCCTACAACGCGGTGTTCGAGGCCTTCGTGGACCGCCTCGTCAGCAGCGATCCGGATGAGGGCGTGCTGATCGTCTGCGCCGACGACCCCGGTTCCGCCGCGCTGGGCCTGCTGGCGGAGAACAAGGGCGTGCGGGTGCGCCGCTACGGTCGCGCGGCCGCGGACGTGACCATGACCGCCTACGAGCCCGTCGACGGCGCGGGGGTGGCCAGGGTGCTGCTCGACGGGGCCGAGGTCGAGGTGCGGGTCGCGGTGCCGGGTGAGCACATGGCGCTCAACGCACTCGGCGCGATCATCGCGGGCCTGGAGCTCGGTGCCCCGCTCGATGGCCTGCTGGAGGGCATCGCGAGCTTCGGCGGCGTGCGGCGGCGGTTCGAGTTCAAGGGCCGCGCCGGTGGTGTGCGGGTGTACGACGACTACGCCCACCACCCGACCGAGGTCGCCGCGCAGCTGAGGGCCGCCCGCCCGGCCGCGCACGGCGGCAAGCTCGTGGTGATCTTCCAGCCGCACCTGTACTCGCGGACGAGGCTGTTCGCGAAGGAGTTCGGCGAGGCGCTCGGCCTTGCCGACGAGGTCGTCGTCCTGGACGTGTACGGCGCCCGCGAACAGCCGGAGCCGGGGGTGAACGGGCAGCTCGTCGTGGACAACGTGCCGCTGCCCGCCGGGCAGGTCCGGTTCGAGTCGTCGTTCGAGCGGGTGCCGGAGCTGGTGGCTTCGCTGGCCGGCGAGGGCGACCTGGTGCTGACGATGGGCGCGGGTGACGTGACCATGCTGGGCCGCGAGCTGATCGCCGAGCTGGACCGCCGGGTCCGGGCCTGATGCCGGGCACGGCCAGGGGTGGCGACCGCGCCCGTCGCGGCACGTCGAGGAACACCCGTGGCCGTCGCTCGGACGGCGAGGGCACCGGCGGGTCGGGGAGCCGGGGGCGGCGTGGTGCCGAGGACCGGGCCGAGACCGACGCCACGGAACGTGCCGGCACCGCCCGCACGCGTGGCGCCGAGGGCACGGCACGGACGGGCGCCACCCGCACGGCCCGCACACGGGCCGGTGCCGCCGCCGCGCGCCGGGCACGCGGCCGGGCCGAGCCCGGCGCCCGCGCCACCCGCGACTCCAGCCGCACGCTCACCAGGCGGCGGCCGCGCACCACCAGGCGCACCGAGGCGGGCGGACCCACCCGCAGCCGCTACCTCGCCCGCCGGTGGATGGCCGTGCTGGTCGTGCTCAGCGTGGTCGCGGTCGCCTACCTGGTGATGTTCACGTCGTTGCTCGGTGTGCGGTCGGTCGAGGTCGTCGGCACCAGGGAGATCGCGAAGGACGACGTGCTCGAGGCGGCCGCCATCGAGCACGGCACGCCCATGGTCCGCCTGGACGCCGACGAGGCCGCCGCGCGGGTGGCGAAGCTGTCCAGGGTGTTCGAGGTCGTCGTGGAACGCTCCTGGCCGAGCACGGTCGAGATCATCGTCACCGAGCGGGTGCCGGTCGCCGTCCGCAAGGTGGGCGCGGAGCTGCACCTGATCGACGTGACCGGCCTCGACTACGCGATCGTCAAGACCCCGCCGCCCGGCCTGCCCACCCTGGCCATGGACGACGTCCGCCCGGGCAACCCCGCCACCAGGGCCGCGGTCACCGTTCTGCGTTCCCTGCCGAAGCAGTTGCGGACCCACGTCGTCGCGGTCAGCGCGGCGACCCCCGGCGACGTGCGCCTCACCCTCGCCGACGGCCGGGTCGTCAGGTGGGGCAGCGACCGCGACAACGAACGCAAGGCCGCCGTCCTGGCCCCGCTGCTGACCCGGCCCGGCAAGACCTACGACGTCGCCACCCCGGACTTCCCCACGGTGGCCGGGTAATCCGGTCGGGATCGCCGGCCGGCTGCGGCACACTGCGCGACATGACATCGACCGACACCAGAACGGAACCGCCCAGGGTCGCGCCGGAACGCGAGCAGCTCGGCGGGTTCCTCGACTACCTCCGCGGCACCGTCGTCATGAAGGCCGCCGGTCTCACCGACGAACAGGCCCGCCGCGCGCTGGTGCCGTCCGAGCTGACCACGGTCGCAGGCCTGCTGGCCCACCTGACCTACGTGGAGCAGTACTGGTTCGGCGTGCTCTTCGACGGCCGACCCGACGAGTGGAACGACCGCTTCGAGCTGGACCCGGACGCCGAGTTCAGCGCCGGCATGGTGACCCCGCTGCCCGAGCTGATCGAGAACTACGAGCGGGAGTGCGCCGGCAGCAGGGCGGTCGCCGCGAAGCTCGACCTCGACGCGACCGCGACGCACAAGGGCGAACCCGTCAACCTCCGCTGGGTCCTGATCCATATGATTGAGGAGACCGGGCGTCACGCCGGTCATCTGGACCTGCTCCGCGAGCTGCTGGACGGCAGCACCGGTGAGTAGTCAAGGGTGAAAGGTGCGGACAAGACCGCAACTACACGGCGTGGCGGCTGGAAACGGGAACGGTCCATGCCTACCGTCCTGATTCGACGTCAGCGCTTGACATAACTCCAAGTCTCTCGTAGAGGTTCAGGGTTTAGGTCTCGCGTCTGTCTCGGGGAACAGAGCACAAGGCTTCAGATCAGGAAGGCGGTCCGATGACGCCCCCGCACAACTACCTGGCGGTGATCAAGGTCGTCGGAATCGGCGGCGGTGGGGTCAACGCTGTCAACCGCATGATCGAGGTCGGCCTCAAGGGTGTCGAGTTCATCGCGGTCAACACCGACGCACAGGCACTGCTGATGTCCGACGCCGACGTGAAACTCGACATCGGCCGTGAACTGACCCGTGGCCTCGGCGCGGGTGCCAACCCGGAGGTCGGCCACAAGGCCGCCGAGGACCACCGCGAGGAGATCGAGGAAGTCCTCAAGGGTGCCGACATGGTGTTCGTCACCGCGGGTGAGGGTGGTGGCACCGGCACCGGCGGCGCGCCGGTCGTGGCGTCGATCGCCCGCAAGCTGGGCGCGTTGACCATAGGGGTCGTAACGCGGCCGTTCGCCTTCGAGGGCAAGCGGCGCGCGAAGCAGGCAGAGGACGGGATCACCGAACTCCGCAACGAGTGCGACACCCTCATCGTGATTCCCAACGACCGGTTGCTGCAGCTCGGCGACGTCGGCGTCTCGCTGATGGACGCGTTCCGTTCCGCGGACGAGGTGCTGCTGTCCGGTGTCCAGGGCATCACCGACCTGATCACCACGCCGGGGCTGATCAACCTGGACTTCGCCGACGTCAAGAGCGTCATGTCCGGCGCGGGCAGCGCCCTCATGGGCATCGGCTCGGCACGCGGCGAGGGCCGCGCGGTGCAGGCCGCGCAGAAGGCGATCAACTCGCCCCTGCTGGAGGCGTCCATGGACGGGGCCCACGGCGTCCTGCTCGCCATCGCGGGTGGCTCCGACCTCGGCCTGTTCGAGATCAACGAGTCCGCCTCGCTGGTGCAGGAGGCCGCGCACCCGGAGGCCAACATCATCTTCGGGACGGTGATCGACGACTCCCTCGGCGACGAGGTCCGGGTCACGGTCATCGCCGCCGGGTTCGACAGCGGCACGCCGACACACAAGAAGCTCGACCCGACCATGGTCGGCTCCCGCACCACCGGCACGGCCTCGGCCCAGTCCGGCGAGGTGACCAGGCCGGCACCGGAGCGCCAGGAGCCACAGGAACAGCAGCAGCGGCAGCAGCCCACCCCGGCGCCGACCCCGCAGCCGCAGCAGCACCACACGCAGCAGCAGTACCCGGGGCAGCAGAACAACCCGCCGCAGGCAGGCGCCACGTCCGGCGACCCGGCATCGAGCACGCCGCAGACGGCCCCGCCACCCAGGCAGGCCGCGGTCGGCTACTCGAACCCGATGGGCAGCGCGGGCGTCCCGCCCACGGCGTCGCCCCGGCCCCGTGCCACGGGCACCACGGGCAGCCTGCCGCCGCGTGCGGTGCCGGTGACCGACGAGCCCGACGACGACGGGGTGGACGTCCCGCCGTTCATGCGGCGGTAGGTTCTCCGCCGCACCGACCGTTGACCCGGAACCGGGGCCGTCACGCCGAGCGCGTGGCGGCCCCGGTTCGTGTGTCACGGCGATCCGGTTGGATGGCGGGGCAAGCAGTCACGAACTCCACCCGGAGGAGACACATTGCACATCAGGCGAGTGGTGACGACGCGGGCGGGCGGGCGGTCGAAGCCGCCGTACGAGTCGTTCAACCTCGGTGGCGGCGTCGGCGACGACCCGGTGGCGGTCGCCGCCAACCGGGCACGTCTCGCCGACGAACTCGGGCTTGGCAGGGACCGGCTCGTCTGGATGGAACAGGTCCACGGCCGCAACGCCGAGGTCGTCGACGGCCCGCGTGCCGCGGCCGTCGAGGCCACCGACGCGATCGTCACCGCGGAACCGAACCTCGCGCTCGTCGCGCTGTGCGCCGACTGCGTGCCGGTCCTGCTCGCCGACCCGGAGGCGGGTGTCGTCGGCGCGGCCCACGCGGGCCGGGTCGGTGCCCGCGTCGGCGTGATCCCGGCCGCGCTCACCGCCATGGAGAAGGCGGGCGCGAGCATCGACCGGGTGGAGGTGCTGCTCGGCCCGGCCGCGTGCGGGGAGTGCTACGAGGTCCCGGCCGCCATGCAGGCCGACGTCGAGGCACACCTGCCGGGCAGCGCTTCCAAGACCCGCAAGGGCACCCCGGGCCTCGACATCCGCGCCGGGCTCTGGCAGCAGCTCGCCGACGCGGGGGTCGCCAAGATCGGGATCGATCCCCGGTGCACCATCGAGGACAAAACCCTGTTCAGTCACCGCAGGGAAGGCACCACTGGGCGATTGGCCGCGCTCACGTGGCTCGACCCGGCGGACGCGTCATGAGCGATCGGCGGAACGAGATCGAGTCGGCGCTCCTGGCTGTCCGGGAACGGATCGCGACTGCCTGCCGGGCCGCCGGGCGCGCGGACGACACCGTTCGGCTCATCGCGGTCACGAAGACGTTCCCGGCTTCGGACGCCGTGCTGCTGACCGACCTCGGCGTCACCGACCTCGGCGAGAACCGCGAGCAGGAAGCCGGTCCGAAGGTCGCTGACCTGCGAGAACTCCGGCCGGACGCGACCGTGCGGTGGCACATGCTCGGCAGGCTGCAGCGCAACAAGGCCCGTGCCGTCGCCCGCTGGGCGGCCGAGATCCAGTCCGTCGACTCGGACCGGCTGGCCGACGCGCTGGACAAGGCGGTCCGCAACGCGCGGGAGGCGGGGGACCGGTCCACGGCCCTCGACGTTCTGGTCCAGGTGAGCGTCGACAGCGACCCGGCACGCGGCGGAGCGCCGCTCGACACGCTGATGCCGCTCGCCGATCACGTCGCCCGTTCGAGTGAATTGCGGTTGCGTGGCCTGATGGCTGTGGCCCCGCTCACCATGACGCCGGACGAGGCATTCGAGCGCCTCGCGCGAGCCGCCGATCGCCTGCGTGAAGATCATCCGGCGGCCACGGAACTGTCCGCGGGGATGACCGGTGATCTTGAATCGGCCGTTACCCACGGTTCTACCTGCGTGCGTGTCGGAACCGCGATCCTGGGTACCCGTGGCCTAGCCTCGCCATAA
The DNA here is from genome assembly GCF_042653545.1 of Actinophytocola glycyrrhizae. Classification (NCBI taxonomy): domain Bacteria; kingdom Bacillati; phylum Actinomycetota; class Actinomycetes; order Pseudonocardiales; family Pseudonocardiaceae; genus Actinophytocola; species Actinophytocola glycyrrhizae. Next base: position 137,732 of record NZ_JBHSIS010000010.1, on the reverse strand, counting down.
CACGTTCCGGTAATCGCACGCATCCGAGGGCAGGGATATGGGCACGCTGCAGAAGCTGAAGGCCTACTTCGGCATGGTCCCTGCCGACGAGTACGACGGCTATGACCTCGATGACCTGGACGAATACGGTGACGACTACGGCGAGCGCGGTCCACACGGCCGCGGCTACCGGCGTCCCGAGTACCTCAACGACGATGACGACTACGACCCCTACGCCGAGCCGCCACGCAGGCGTGGGTTCGGCCGCCGCGCCGACGACGCGCGGTACGAGGACGGGTATGAGACCGAGCTCTCCGCACGCGCCGACTTCCCGGCCCGCGCTGGTGGCCGCGGTCGTCCCGCCTGGTCGACCGACGCGCCGACCCAGGGCGCGCTTGCCGTGGAGCCACGCCCGGCGCCTCGGCCGCTGCCGCGTCCCGAGCCCGCCGCCAAGTCGAGTACCGGGGGGTACCCCATGGGGCGGATCGTGACCGTGCACCCGACGGGCTTCGCGGACGCGCGCACCATCGGTGAGCACTACCGGGACGGCACCCCGGTGATCATCAACCTCACCGAGCTGGAGGACGCCGACGCGCGCCGCCTCGTCGACTTCGCGGCGGGTCTGGTGTTCGCCATGCGCGGCTCGATGGACAAGGTCACCAACAAGGTGTTCTTGATCTCACCCCCCAATCAGGACCCGACTGCCGAGGACAAAAGGCGCATAGCGGAGGGCGGGTTGCTCAACCGGCAGTGAGAGATGGCAGAGTTGACACGTGGATCCCGTGCGGCTTGTCTTGTATTGGGTACTGTTCGTCTTCTGGCTGTTCCTGACCGCGCGAGTCGTGGTGGAGCTTGTCCGAGCGTTCTCGAGGGAGTGGCGCCCGGCCGGCGGGGTTGCGGTAACGCTGGAGACCATCTACACAGTGACCGATCCTCCGGTCCGCTTGGTCCGTCGGTTGATACCGATGGTCAGGATCGGAGGCGTAGGGCTGGACCTATCGATTATGGTGCTGCTGTTGGTCGTGTTCATACTGATGCGACTGGCCTATCCCGGGTAGTTGGGGATCCCGGGTGGAAAGGCAGCCCCTGAGTGCGTGAGGTGATCAGATGTCGTTGACCCCCGCTGACGTGCATAACGTCGCGTTCAGCAAGCCTCCCATTGGCAAGCGGGGCTACAACGAGGACGAGGTGGACGCCTTCCTTGACCTGGTCGAGGTTGAGCTCTCCCGCCTGATCGAGGAGAACAACGACCTGCGTGCGCAGGTCGAGCAGCTCGACGCACAGCTCGAGTCGGCCCGTGCCGACATCGAGGACGCGCGCTCGGTCACACCCGCGCCGCAGCGTGTCGAGGAGCCGCGCAGGCTCACGCCCGTGCCACCGCCGAGCGCGCTGGAGCAGACGTCCCCCGGCTCGGCCGGTGGCGATCATCACGTCCAGGCCGCGAAGGTGCTCGGGCTCGCGCAGGAGATGGCGGACCGGCTCACCGGTGAGGCCAAGGCGGAGTCCGACGGCATGCTCTCCGAGGCGCGGACCAAGTCCGAGCAGTTGCTGTCCGAGGCCCGTGCCAAGTCGGACACGATGATCAACGAGGCACGCACCCGTGCCGAGACGATGCTCAACGACGCGCGCACCCGTGCCGAGACCCTCGAGCGTTCGGCCCGTGACAAGGCCACGACGCTGGAGCGCGAGGCACAGCGGCAGCACGCCGAGGTGCTCGGTCAGGTGCAGGCGGAGCGCACGGCGCTCGAGAAGAAGATCGACGAACTGCGCACCTTCGAGCGCGAGTACCGCACCAGGCTGAAGACGTTCCTGGAGTCGAGCCTGCGTGAGCTGGGCGACCGCGGCTCCGCCGCGCCGACCACCGGTTCGTCGTCCTCGGAGAACAGCCGGTCGTCCGGGCAGCAGGGCTATGCGTTCGGCCCGCGGGCCGAAGCCGGCTGAGCCCGCGACCGGATCCGAACGACCTGACTGACCAGTGCTGTACATAGTCCTGGCGCTGGTGGTGGCCGCCTTCGGGCTGCTCATCGCCGCGCTGACCACGGCCAACACGCTGTGGGCGTGGATCTCCGTCGTGGTGAGCGTCGTGGCGGCTGCTCTGCTGGTCACCGACTGGCTGAGCGGCCGACGCAAGGCGCGTGCGAACGAGTCGGCGAAACCGACGGTCGTCACCGTGGGTGGCACCCGTCGCGACGACCGGCCCACTGACGTCGACGACTCCGACGACGTTGCCGACGACGTCGTCGTCAACGATGACGACGACCACATCGGCCCGCCTGCCGAGCCGGCGCCCTTCGACGAGGGACCGCCGCCCCCGGTGGTGGCCGCGCCGCCGGAGTCCGACGCCGAGGCGACCAGCCACCTCGAGCCGGTCGTGGTGCGGGACCCGGTGGACGACTCCGGGGAGCCGGACGAGGAGCCGACCGACGCGAGCGATCTGCTGGTCGTCGCGGGCCTGAGCGTCGAGGTGCGTGTCGTCGACGAACACCCCCGCTACCACCTGGCGACCTGCACCTGGCTCGGCCCGCGCGCGACCATCCCGATCGCCGTGTCCGAGGCCCGCCAGCTCGGCTTCACCCCGTGCGCCCGCTGTGGTCCGGACGCGATCCTCGCCGCGCGGCACCGGGCCGCGCGTTAACCGGCTTGCGTGCTCTGGCATCCTTGAAGTACAGGCGTCGAACCGGCCATCACCGGGGAGCCTCCGGAAGAACGGGCCCGCTGGGCCTCACTAGAACCGGACGGGCCGGCCCGTCACAGCCGATGAACGAGAGGTCGGCGCGCACGTGCGCCGGCAAGCGGGGTGGTACCGCGGCGTCACGTCGTCCCCGTGTGGCAGCACACACGCGATCACACGACGGATGGACCACGAGGACCCGATGGCATACCCCAAGGCGCAGCTCGGCTCTGATCGCGGAGTAGCCGCGCAGCCCTCCTTCCCGAACCTCGAGCTGGCCGTGCTCGGCTACTGGGAGACCGACCGCACGTTCGTCGCGTCGGTCGACGCGCGGCCGACCGGTGAGAACGGCGCGAACGAGTTCGTCTTCTACGACGGCCCGCCCTTCGCCAACGGCCTCCCGCACTACGGCCACCTGCTCACCGGCTACGTCAAGGACGTCGTGCCGCGCTACCAGACGATGCGCGGCAAGCACGTCGAGCGCCGGTTCGGCTGGGACACCCACGGCCTGCCCGCCGAGTTCGAGGCGGAGCAGCAGCTCGGCATCAAGACCAAGGCCGAGATCGAGGAGATGGGTGTCGCCGAGTTCAACGAGGCGTGCCGCACCTCGGTGCTGCGGTACACCGACCAGTGGCGCGACTACGTGACCCGCCAGGCCCGCTGGGTCGACTTCGACAACGACTACAAGACGCTCGACCTGGACTTCATGGAAAGCGTCATGTGGGCCTTCAAGTCCCTGTGGGACAAGGGCCTGGTGTACGAGGGCCACCGCGTCCTCTGGTACTGCTGGCGCTGCGAGACGCCGCTGTCCAACACCGAGACGAAGATGGACGACGTCTACCGCGACCGGCAGGACCCGGCGGTCACCGTCGGTCTCCGGCTCGAGACCGGCGAGCTGGCGCTCATCTGGACGACCACGCCGTGGACGCTGCCGTCGAACCTGGCGATGGCGGTCAACCCCGACGTCGACTACGTGACCGTCGAGGCGAACGGCGAGCGCTACGTGCTTGCCGAGGCACGCGTGGCCGCGTACGCCCGCGAGCTGGGGGAGGAGCCGCCGGTCGTCGCCCGCCACAAGGGTGCCGACCTGCTGGGCCGCAGGTACACGCCGCCGTTCGACTTCTTCGCGGGGGCCGAGAACGCGCACCGGATCCTCGCCGCCGACTACGTCACCACCGAGGACGGCACGGGCATCGTGCACATCGCCCCCGCCTACGGTGAGGAGGACAAGGTCGTCACCGACGCGGCGGGCATCACGCCGGTCACGCCGGTCGACGCGCACGGCCGCTTCGACACCACCGTGCCGCCGTACGAGGGCATGCACGTCCTCAACGAGGCAAACGGCCAGATCATCAGGGACCTGAAGGCGGCGGGGAAGCTGCTGCGGCAGGAGACCTACGACCACGCGTACCCGCACTGCTGGCGCTGCGGCAACCCGCTGATCCAGCGCGCCGTGACGTCGTGGTTCGTGGCCGTGACCAAGTTCCGCGACCGGATGGTCGAGCTGAACCAGCAGATCAACTGGGTGCCGGGCCACGTGCGGGACGGCCAGTTCGGCAAGTGGCTGGAGAACGCGCGCGACTGGTCGATCTCCCGCAACCGGTTCTGGGGCAGCCCGATCCCGGTGTGGGTGTCGGACAACCCCGAGTACCCGCGCGTGGACGTCTACGGCTCGCTGGACGAGCTGGAGCGCGACTTCGGCGTGCGCCCGACGGACCTGCACCGCCCGTACATCGACGAGCTGACCCGGCCGAACCCGGACGACCCGACGGGCGAGTCGACGATGCGCAGGACCCCCGAGGTCCTGGACTGCTGGTTCGAGTCCGGCTCGATGCCCTACGCCCAGGTGCACTACCCGTTCGAGAACCGCGAGTGGTTCGAACACCACTACCCCGGCGACTTCATCGTCGAGTACAACGGCCAGACCCGCGGCTGGTTCTACACCATGCACGTCCTGGCCACGGCCCTGTTCGACCGCCCGGCGTTCCGCAACTGCGTGGCACACGGCATCGTCCTTGGCGACGACGGCCAGAAGATGTCGAAGAGCCGGAAGAACTACCCGGACGTCAACGAGGTCTTCTCCCGCGACGGCAGCGACGCCATGCGCTGGTTCCTGATGGCCTCCCCGATCCTGCGCGGCGGTGACCTGGTGGTCACCGAGCGCGGCATCCGCGACGCGGTGCGCCAGGCGGTGCTTCCGCTGTGGAACACGTGGTACTTCCTGGCGTTGTACGCGAACGCGGAAGGCGTGGAAGGCACGTGCCGCACGGACTCGAAGCACGTGCTCGACCGCTATGTGCTGGCGAAGACGCAGGAGCTGGTCGTCGACACGAGGGCCGCCCTCGACGTGTACGACCTGTCGGGCGCCTGCGCGGGCGTGCGCGAGTACCTGGAGGCGCTGACCAACTGGTACGTCCGCCGCTCGCGGGACCGCTTCTGGGCTGGCGACAAGGACGCCGTCGACACGCTGCACACGGTGCTGGAGGTCGTGTCCAGGGTCGTGGCCCCGCTGCTGCCACTCACGGCGGAAGCGGTGTGGCGTGGGCTGACAGGTGAGCGTTCGGTGCACCTGGCGGACTGGCCGTCGGACTCGCTGCTGCCCGCGGACCCGGCGCTGGTGACGGCGATGGACCGCGTGCGGCAGGTGTGCTCGGCCGCGCTGGCACTGCGCAAGTCGAACAAGCTGCGCGTCCGCCTGCCACTGGCGAACCTGACGGTGGCCGCGGAGGACGCGGAGTCGCTGGAGCCGTTCACCGACCTGATCGCCGACGAGGTCAACGTCAAGCACGTCGACCTGACCACGGACGTGGCGGCACACGGCCACTTCGAGCTGGTCGTCAACGCCCGCGCGTGCGGCCCGAGGCTGGGCGCGGACACCCAGAAGGTCATCCGCGCCGTGAAGGCGGGCGAGTGGACCACCCAGGGTGACACGGTCGTGGCGGCGGGCATCGACCTGCTGCCGGGCGAGTTCCAGCGCAGGCTGGTGGCGACCGACAAGGGCGCGACGGGCGAGCTGCCGAACTCGTCGGGCCTGGTCGTGCTGGACACGGCAACCACCCCGGACCTGGAAGCGGAAGGCATCGCCCGCGACATGGTCCGGGTGGTGCAACAGGCGAGAAGGGACGCGGACCTGGACGTGGCAGACCGCATCACGGCGACCATCCAGGCCCCGGACGAGGTGGTGGCGGCGGTCCGCGCCCACGAGGAGTTCCTGGCAGGTGAGACCCTGGCGACCGAGGTCACCTACGGCCCGGCAACCGGCTTCGAGGGCACGGTGGGCGAGGGCATCGAAGTAGCGGTCACGGTCACGAAGGCCTGAGAGCGGATGCCCTGAAGGTCCCTTCTGGACGGTCGATGTCCCGGAGGGACCTTCAGGGCTGGGGAGCCACGGTGCGATTCACCATCCGCGTCAAGCCCGGTGCCAGGAAGGAAGCCGTGGGTGGCCGGCACGGTGAAGCGCTGGTCGTGGCCGTCCAGGCGCCGCCGGTGGAGGGCAAGGCCAACGAAGCGGTCCGCAGGGCGCTGGCGAAAGCCTTCGGTGTCCGCAAGCAGGACGTGGTGATCGTCGCGGGAGAGAAAGGCAGGGACAAGGTCGTCGAACTGCCCGACGACCAGGCCCGCCTGGAAGAACTTCTCAGAGACTGAGCCCGCGGCCGCGGGCGTTCAGTCCTGTGTGGAGCGCACCGGCCCCGGCGACGTCACCGGCCGCGTGGTGCCGCTGCTGGGGAGCGCGGTCACGCGGTGAGTGTCCACACGGCGTTCGCGATCGCGTCGGTGTTGTGGTCGAGCGCGGTCTCGTCGATGTTGTCGAGCGTGTCGCAGGCGCGGTGGTAGCACGGGTCGAACGCCTCCCCGGCCGTGCCGCCCCACTTGGCCGCCTGGGCGCTGGACTTCGTCTTCTCGGCGCCGGTGAACGTGCCGCCGGTCGGGATGCCGGCCCGTGCGAACGCTGCGTGGTCGGACCGCCCGCCCACCTCGACCGGCTCGGTCTGCACGCCTGCCGCGACGAAGTAGTCCGCCAGCACCTTCTCGATCTGCTCGGAACCGGGTGGCTGGCTGGCGGACGCGTACACGAAGTAGCCGGGGTTCGGTGAGCCGATCATGTCGAAGTTGACGTAGCCGGTGATCTTCGCGAGCTCGGTGCTCGCCAGGCTCTCGACGTAGTGGGTCGATCCGACGAGCCCCAGCTCCTCCGCGCCCCACCAGGCGAACCGCAGGTGCTTCGCGGGCCGCAGGTTCTGCTCGGCGACGGTCAGCGCCACCTCGAGCAGCCCGGCCGAGCCGGAGCCGTTGTCGTTGATGCCCGGGCCCGCGCTGACGCTGTCGGCGTGGCCGCCGAACATCACCGTCGCGTTCTCGTCGCCACCCGGCCAGTCCGCGACCAGGTTGTAGCCGGTCGCGCCGTCGGCCCTGAACTCCTGGAGCGCGGTGGTGTACCCGGCCGCGTCGAGCCGCGCCCTGACGTAGTCCAGCCCGGCGCGGTAACCGGGCTGCCCGTGCGCCCGGTTGCCGCCGTTCTCGTCCGCGATCCGCGACAGCTCGGCGAGGTGCGCCCGCACGTCCGCCACCGGGATGTCCGGACCCGCCTGCTGCGCGACGACGTCCAGCGGCGCGCGGCGCTCCGGTGCGGCGCCCGCGGTGGCACACGCGGTGGCGGTCGCGCACAGCAGTGCCACGACGGCGGTGACTCGGCGAGTGATCACGGCTACTCCCAGGGGTCGAAGGCCCTGTTCAGCGTGTCAGCCGACCGGTCGAGCCGGTAGGTTCGTTCGTCGGGATCTTTCCGGTGCGGCGGTCAGGAGGAAGGTGTGGCCCAGGAGCTCGCGGTGGTGCTCGGGGCCGTCGCCGCGGTCCTGTTGCTCGCCGTGCTCGCGGTGCGGGTGTCGGTGCGGCTGGGCTTCCCTTCGCTCGTGCTGTACCTCGCGATCGGCGTGCTGCTCGGCGAGGCGGGCATCGGCGTCGAGTTCGAGAGCGCGTCGCTCACCGAGGCGCTCGGGCTGGCCGCACTGGTCCTCATCCTCACCGAGGGTGGCCTGACCACCCGGTGGCCGGAGGTCAGGGCGTCGTTCTGGCCGGGCGCCGTGCTGTCCACCGTGGCCGTCGTGGTGAGCATCGCGGTCACCGGCACCGCGCTGCACCTGATCTTCGGTTTCGAGTGGCGGGTCGCGTTGCTGTGGGGCGCGGTACTCGCGTCCACCGACGCGGCCGCCGTGTTCAGCGTGCTGCGCAACATCTCCGTCGGCAAGCGGCTCGTCGGCGCGCTGGAGATCGAGTCCGGCATGAACGACGCCGCCGCCTATCTCGTGGTGGTGCTGCTGGCCTCCGGCAGCACCGCGACCTGGGTCGACCCGCTGATCGCCGGGTACCAGCTGGTGGTCGGCGGGCTGATCGGCGTCGGGCTTGGCTGGCTCGGTGGGCAGGCGCTGCGCCGCTCCGCACTGCCCGCGACCGGTCTCTATCCACTCGCGACGGTCGCGGTGCCGGTGCTGGCGTTCTCGGCCGGGTCGTTCGTGCACGCGTCCGGTCTGCTGGCCGCGTACTTCGCGGCGCTCGTGCTGGGCAACTCGAAGCTGCCGCACCGCAACGACACACTGTCGTTCGCCGAAGGGCTCGGCTGGCTGTCGCAGATCGGCCTGTTCGTCCTGCTCGGGCTGTTCATGTCGCCGAGCAGGCTGCTGGACGCGGTCGTGCCCGGCCTCGTCGCCGGCCTCGTGCTCACGTTCCTCGCGAGGCCGATCTCGGTCGCGGTGTCGCTGACCCCGTTCCGGGTGCCGTGGCGCGAACAGGCGTTCCTTTCGTGGGCCGGCCTGCGCGGCGCGGTGCCGATCGTGCTGGCGATGATCCCGATCACCGAGGGCCGGCCGGGCGCGGACAAGCTGGTGGACGCGGTGTTCGTGCTGGTCATCGTGCTGACGATCGTGCAGGGCAGCACCCTGCCGCTGGTGGCGCGGCTGCTCGGGCTCGCGAAGACGGGGGAGCCCAAACAGGTCGACGTGGACGCCGCGCCACTCGACGAGCTGGGCGCGGTCCTGCTCACGTTCACCGTGCCGGCCGGGTCGAAGATGCACGGCGTGTACCTGTCGGAGCTGCGCCTGCCGGTGGGCGCGACCGTGAGCCTGCTCGTCCGCGACGGCGTCGGGCACACCCCTGGCCTGTCGACGCGTGTGCAGGAACTCGACCAGCTCCTGGTCGTGGCCACCGAAGGGGTCCGCACGGCGACCGAACGCCGCATCCGCGCCGTCGACCGCGCCGGCCGCTTCGCCCGCTGGCGCGGCGAAACCGGCGAGGACTAGCCGTTTGTTTCCGTGAAGATCATGTGAAGTGGCTTTGGCGTACGAACCCGTCATCAGGCACGACCCCCACACCCCTGCGGGCGCCCGCGTGGGCGCCCCGATGCCGTGAAAGGCGCGTTCACGGCACAACCGGTGCCGTGAACGCGCCGTTCACGGCGCTGAGCGCCGTGAACGGCCCATTGACGGCATCGCGGAGGCCGTGAACGCGCCTTTCACGGCACCAATCCCGCGCCTACGCACCCCGACGGTGGCGTAAGGCGCGCCTCGGGGGGCTTGCTTCACGGCGCTCAGCGCCGTCAATGGGCCTTCAGGGCATTGCCGATGCCGTCAATCTTCTACGGTCAGTCGGTCAGCATGCTGATCTGGCGCATCTTGTTCGTCGCGTCGAGGGCGGCGACCTTGTACGACTCGGCCAGGGTCGGGTAGTTGAACACCGTGTCGACGAGGTAGTCGACGGTGCCGCCGCAGCCCATCACGGCCTGTCCGATGTGGACCAGCTCGGTCGCGTTGGTGCCGAAGACGTGCACGCCGAGCAGGGAGCGGTCCTCTGGCGACACCAGCAGTTTCAGCACCCCGTACGAGTCGCCGATGATCTGGCCGCGGGCCAGCTCCCGGTACCGGGACACGCCGACCTCGAACGGCACCCGCTGTTCGGTCAGCTCGTCCTCGGTGCGGCCGATGAAGCTGATCTCCGGGATGGTGTAGATGCCGATCGGCTGCAGTGCGTGCATCTCGTGCGCCGGTTCGCCGCACGCGTGGTGCGCGGCGAGCCTGCCCTGTTCCATCGACGTCGCGGCCAGCGCGGGGAAGCCGATCACGTCGCCGACCGCGTAGATGTTGTCCACCTCGGTGCGGAAGGCCGAGTCGACGGTGATGCGGCCGCGTTTGTCCGCGGTCAGCCCGGCGGCGGCCAGGTCCAGCCCCTCGGTCATGCCCTGCCGTCCCGCCGAGTACATCACCGTGTCGGCGGGGATCTTCTTGCCGCTCTCCAGGACGGCGACCGTGCCCTTCTCGTACCGCTCGACCGCGGTGACCGTCTCGCCGAACCGGAACGTCACCGCGAGGTCGCGCAGCTGGTACTTGAGCGCCTCGATGACCTCGGTGTCGCAGAACTCGAGCATCCGCGTCCGCTGCTCGATCACCGTCACCTTCGTGCCGAGCGCGGCGAACATCGACGCGTACTCGACGCCGATCACCCCGGCGCCGACCACGACCATGGACCGGGGGATCCGCTCCAGGCCCAGGATGCCGTCCGAGTCCACGATCGTGTGATCGTCGAAGTCCACAGTGGATGGCCGGGCCGGGCGGGTGCCGGTGGCGATCACGATCTTCTCTGCGGTGACCTTGCGCTCGTGCCCGCTGCCGTCGGACACCTGCACGGTGTGCCGGTCGAGGAACCGGCCGAGGCCGGGCAGCACGTCGACGCCGTTGCGGGCCAGCTGGCTGCGGATCACGTCCACCTCGCGATCGACCACGTGCGACGTCCGCGCGGTCAGGTCGCCGATCGTGATGTCCTCCTTGACCCGGTAGCTCTGTCCGTACAGCTCCCGCTGCGACATGCCCGTCAGGTACAGCACCGCCTCGCGCAACGTCTTCGACGGGATCGTGCCCGTCTGGATGCAGACGCCGCCGATCATGTTGCGTCGTTCGATCAGCGCGACCGACGCGCCGAGCTTCGCCGCGGCGATCGCCGCCTTCTGCCCGCCAGGACCGGACCCCAGCACGAGCACGTCGTAGTCAGCCATGCGGGCCAGTCTGGCAGGGTCACATCCGTTGGACAGCCGAACGGTCGATCGGCTACCTTTTCTTCACGAAGGTCATGAGTGCCAGCTGCAGGTGACACTGCGAAGCCCCGGCTTGCTGGCCGGCAACCCTCCAACCGCGGTGGGGTGCCCCGGGTGAGGACCAGGCCCTCCGCGAGGTGCGGACGGGCAAGCGCGGGCCCTGGGAGCGGGGTCCCCGACCCAGGAGGCACCCCGTCATGACGCTTGCCATTCCCCACGCCCGAGCCGCCGTCGAAGCGCCGAGCACGGACCTGCCGTCCGTCGCGGGCAGCGGGCTCACCGTGCCCCTCGCGAACGGCACGTGGGTCCAGTACGCCAACCTCGACCACGCCGCCAGCGCGCCGTGTCTCGACGCCGTGCGGGACGCGGTGAACGAGCTGCTTCCCTGGTACGCCAGCGTCCACCGCGGCGCCGGGTTCGCCTCGCAGGTGTCCACGAAGGTCTACGAGAAAGCCCGGCACGTGGTCCGCGGGTTCGTCGGCGCCTGCCGCACCGACGAGGTCGTGTTCACCCGCAACACCACCGACGCGCTGAACCTGCTCGCGAGGGCGCTGCCCGCGAACACGTCGGTGGTCGTGTTCGACACCGACCACCACGCCGCGCTGCTGCCGTGGCGCGGCCCGCACGTGTACCGCGTGACGCCGACCGCCAACGTCGAGCGCGACCTCGACGAGGCCCTTGCCGCGACCCCGGCCGGGCCCCGCCTCGTCGTGGTCACCGGCGCCGCGAACGTCACCGGCGAGCTGTGGCCGGTCGCTCGTCTCGCCGCCGTCGCCCGCCGCCACGGCGCCCGCGTCGCGCTCGACGCCGCCCAGCTCGCGCCGCACCGCCCGGTCGATGTGCGGGCCCTCGACGTCGACTACGTGGTGCTGTCCGGGCACAAGCTGTACGCCCCGTTCGGCGCCGGTGCGCTGGTCGGGCGCGCGGACTGGCTGCGTGCTGCCCACCCGTACCTCGCGGGCGGCGGCGCGAGCAGGCTGGTGTCCGAGCGCGCCGTCTCGTGGCACCACGGCCCGGAGCGGCACGAGGCCGGTTCGCCGAACGTGGTCGGCGCGTACGCGCTGGCGGTCGCCTGCCAGACGATCGGCCGCTCGTGGGACGCGGTGACCGCGCACGAGGAGGAGCTGCTCGACCGCCTGCGCACCGGGCTCGCGAGCATCCCCGGCGTGCGGCAGCTGTCGATCCTCGGCGCCGACGCGCCCCGGGTCGGCGTCGTCAGCTTCACCGTCGAGGGCCACGACCCCGGCCTGGTCGCCGCGTACCTGTCGGCCGAGTACGGCATCGGTGTGCGCGATGGCGCGTTCTGCGCGCACATCGCGGTGCGCAGGCTCACCGGCGACCGCGCGCTGCGGGCGAGCCTCGGTCTGGGCAGCACCGCCGAGCACGTCGATCGCCTGCTCACCGCGCTGCGGCGGCTGGTCACCGACGGCCCGGCCGGCCGGTACGAGCTGGTCGACGGCCGGTACGCGCCGGTCGAGGACACCCGTCCGCTACCGGCCTTCCTGACCGGCCTGTGAACAGGCCATGGACAATGGCCCGGTGAGCGGAGTGAACGATTCAACCCCGCGGCTGGTCGGAACCTTCGAGGACCAGTCGTGAAACCCGACGAGACCGGCGCCGAGCCGGACACCGCGGAACCGCCCACGGCGCCGCTGCCACCGAGGAAGGTGTGGCTCGTCGCGGCCGTCGCGCCGGTCGTGCTGGTCATCGACCAGGTCACCAAGCAGCTCGCGCTGGCCGGGCTCGAGCACGAGCCACCGGTCCGGGTCCTCGGCGGCCTGTTCCACCTGCAGATCGTGCGCAACCCGGGTGCCGCGTGGGGCATGGCCACCGGCATGACGTGGGTGCTGACGCTCATCGCGCTCGCCGTGGTCATCGGCATCGTCTGGGTGCTGCCGAAGCTGCGGTCCACGGGCTGGGCCATCGGGCTCGCGCTGGTGCTGGCCGGTGCGCTCGGCAACCTCCTCGACCGGTTCTTCCGCGCGCCGGGCGCGATGCACGGCCACGTCGTGGACTTCCTGTCGCCGTTCGCGCCGAACGGGGAGGCGTTCCCCGTGTTCAACATCGCCGACGCGGCGATCTGCGTCGGCGGCGCACTGATCGTGCTGATGGCGCTGCTGGGCCGCGACTACGACGGCCGCAGCACGGCCGACAAGAAGAGCGCCGACAAGAGCGCCGACAAGAGCAAGGACGACAAATGACCGCCCGTACTCTGCCCGTCCCGGACGGGCTCGACGGCATGCGCGTGGACGCCGGGCTCGCGAAGCTCCTCGGCCTGTCCCGCACCGCGGTCGCCGCCATCGCCGAGTCGGGTGACGTGCTGCTCGACGGCCGCGCCGCCGGCAAGTCGGACAAGCTGACCGCCGGTGCGTGGCTGGAGGTCACGATCCCGGAGCCGGAACGCGAGGACGGCGGCCCGGCACCGGCGATCGAGGTGCCCGGCATGTCGGTCATCCACGAGGACGACGAGATCGTGGTCGTGGACAAGCCGGTCGGCGTCGCCGCGCACCCGAGCCCCGGCTGGACCGGGACGACCGTGATCGGCGGGCTCGCCGCCGCGGGCGTGCGGGTGTCGACGTCCGGCGCCGCCGAGCGGCAGGGTGTCGTGCACCGGCTCGACGTCGGCACCACCGGCATCATGGTGGTGGCCAAGAGCGAGCACGCGTACACGGTGCTCAAGCGGGCGTTCAAGGAACGGACGGTCGACAAGGGGTACCACGCGCTCGTGCAGGGGCACCCGGACCCGTCGTCGGGCACCATCGACGCGCCGATCGACCGGCACCCCAAGCACGACTACAAGTTCGCCGTCGTCGCCGGTGGCAGGCCGAGCGTCACGCACTACGAGACGATCGAGGCGTTCCGCGCCGCGTCGCTCGTGGACATCAAGCTGGAGACCGGGCGCACACACCAGATCCGCGTGCACTTCTCCGCGCTGCGCCACCCGTGCGTCGGCGACATCGCCTACGGCGCGGATCCGACGCTGGCCAAGCGGCTGGGCATGGCACGCCAGTGGCTGCACGCGCGGCGGCTCGGGTTCCACCACCCGGCGGACGGGCAGTGGGTCGAGTTCACCAGCCAGTACCCGGAAGACCTGCAGAAGGCGTTGGACCGGCTGGCGGCCGAGAGCTGAAGTTCTCCACGTCGCGCCCGTTTTCGCGTACTTTGGTCGGCAACCAGCGAGGGTGGGGTGGTGCGAGTGCGCGACAGAGCCGATGGCGATCCGGTGGAGCACTTCCTCGAGGACGGCGTCGCGCCACCGGTGATCGGCGGCGGCCCCCCGGAGTCGCCGTTCGACATCGAACCGGACCCCGAGCCGCAAGGCCGCCACGGGCAGCAGCACGAACCGGGCTACCGGGCGCAGCGGCAGGAACCACCGACGTCACCGATCCCGGTCGTGCGCAACGTGCCGCGCGAGCAGGAGGAGCCGAAGCGCAGGTCGTGGGTCGCGAGGATGCTCCGATTACCCGGCAAGTAGATCAGTTCTCGACTGTCCAGGTGAGTGTGCGGGTCTCCTCGTCGGGGCGGGGGCTCCAGCGGACCGACGTGATCTCCGTGTGCTCCGGCACGACGTACACCGTGTGCCCGCCCTGCGTCTCGCCCGGCGGGACGCCGATCCGGTGCGGCGGCCGCGACGACAGCGACACCGGCGCCTTCGAGATCGTCTTGCCTTCCGGCGTCACCAGCACCAGGTACAGGTCCGGCAGCGACTGGAACGCCACGCTGCCCCGGTTGGTCAGCTCGGTGTGCACGACCACGGACCGCTCACCCTCCTGCAGCCGGTAACCGGCCGCCGTGAACAGGTAGTCCGCCGGGTCGACCACCTCGACGAGCGTGATCGACAGCCGCTCGCCCTCGAGCCCTTCGGTCTGCAACGCGGAACCGACCTTGCCCTGCCGCACGTCGGGTTCCGCCCGCTCCTGCCGGATCGTGGGCTGCGTCATGTCCTGAGGTGGCGCGTCGCCACGTGCCCACGTCGAGGTCTGCGGCGGACCCCACATGCTGATCGGCGCCTCGACCTGCGGCATCGGCTGGGCCTGCTGCTGCGGCTGGAGTTGCGGCACCTGCTGTTGCATCGGCGCGGGGAACGGCTGGCTCGGCGGCCCGGTCTGGGGCTGCGCGGGGAACGGCGCGCTGGGCGGGCCGGTGCGCGGCATCATCGGCTGCGGCACCGAGTGCGGCCCGGACGGCGGCCCGAGCAGACCGGGCTGTTGCTGTGGTTGTTGCTGCGGGTAGGGCGTCTGCATCGGCCCGGACGGCGGGTACTGCTGCTGCGGTTGCGGCTGCGAGTACGGGTTCTGCACGCCGTAGGGGGGTGAGGCGGCGGCCATCGCGGCGGCGGCGGCCGCTTGGGCCAGCCGCGCCTGGTCGCACTCGACGCCCACGAGCAGGGGCAACCCGGTCGCCGAGAGCGCGACGAGCCGCGAGGCCACCTCCCGGGGGTCCATTCCCACACGGGCGGCGACCTCGTGCACCGCTGCTCTGCCCATCTCGGCAACCACACCGAGGAGCCGGGCGTCAACCGGATCCGTCACGGCTCGCACGCTACCCCGTCCACTCGATCATCGCGGCGGAAGCCGCGCCCACGCCGGGCCATTCTCCTCTCCGCTGTCCGGATCGTTACTGGCAGGATCTAGCCATGGGCGCCCCCACGACTCACAGAGGCTTCTGGACCCGCGACCTACGAGCTGACAAACACTGGCCCCTGCTGCCGTTCGACGTGCCCGCCGACTGCCGGTCCATCGCCGTCACGCTGGAGTTCGACCCGGCGTCCGGCGCGGTGATCGACCTGGGCTGCGATGGCGCGAACGGCTGGCGCGGCTGGTCGGGCGGCGCACGCACGAGCTACGTGATCACCCCCGACGCCGCCACGCCCGGCTACGTCCCCGGCGAGCTGGAACCGGGGGAGTGGCACGTCGTGCTCGGCCTGCACCGCATCCCCGCGAAGGGCGTCGAGGTGGCGGTCACGATCGAGACGGACACCGACGCGAAACCCGCGCCAGCGCGCCCGAACCCGCCGGTACCGGCGAAACCGCGGCCACGCGGCCTGCCGGCGGCGGCAGGCCTGCGCTGGGTCGCGGTCGACCTGCACGCGCACACACTGCATTCTGACGGTTCCCTGACGATCGCCGAACTGGCGGCGGAGGCGGTCGCGGCCGGGCTCGACGCGCTGGCCGTCACCGACCACAACACGGTCAGCCACCACGCGGAACTGTCCGAGATCGGCCGCCGCTACGGCATCGCGCTGATCCCGGGGCAGGAGATCACCACCGAGTTCGGGCACGCCAACGCCTACGGCGACATCGGCTGGGTCGACTTCCGCGAACCGGCCGCGAACTGGGTGAAGACGGTCCGCGAACGCGGCGGCCTCCTGTCGGTCAACCACCCCCTCGGCGGCGACTGCGCGTGGCGCCACCCGCTGCCGGAACACCCACCGCTCGCGGAGGTGTGGCACTCGAGCTGGCACGCCTCGAACTGGGGCGGACCGGTCGCGTGGTGGCAGGCGTGGGGCAGCGAGGCAACCCCGATCGGCGGCAGCGACTTCCACGTGCGTGACAGCGGTGTCCGGCTCGGCGCACCCACGACGTGGGTGGCGGTCGACTCGCACGCCCGCAACGCCGACGAACTGGTGACCGCGGTGCTCGACGG
The DNA here is from genome assembly GCF_042653545.1 of Actinophytocola glycyrrhizae. NCBI lineage: Bacteria > Bacillati > Actinomycetota > Actinomycetes > Pseudonocardiales > Pseudonocardiaceae > Actinophytocola > Actinophytocola glycyrrhizae. The sequence goes on along the minus strand of NZ_JBHSIS010000010.1, from coordinate 121,359 downwards.
CATGCGGGCCGGCCGCACGGCGGTGTCGGCCGACCGCACCGGGCCGGTTCTGTTGCCGGTCGACGGCAAGGTGCTCGCGCTGGACGCCCCCGGCACGCTGGTGGTCGGCCGCGACGTCACGCACAAGGTGCGGTTCGATCGCGACACGTTCGATCCGCCTGGGCCGCACGGCCACGTGTTGTGCGGTCACGACGGGTCGGTGCTGGCGTTGGCCGGGACCCCGCTCTGAGGGTTGTCCAGAGGGCAGGACCGCTTCGCGCCACTGGCCATGCCCTGAAAGGCGCTTTCGGGACGTCGAGTGTCCCGAAAGCGCCTTTCAGGGCACGCCGCATGCCGTGCACGCGCCTGATGGCGCCTGGCCGGGGAGGTACCGCCACCAAGCTGTGCTCGCGCTCTGCCCGTCTTCGGCACTAATCTCCGTCCCGTTCGGACCACTGTTGGTGAAAGACCAACGGGACTCGATGACGAGAGGTGCCGAGATGCGAGTTCGCCGCACGCTGGCGTTGGCCGCGGCCGCCGTCACCACCATGGCTCTGACCGGTTGTCTCGGGCAGCAGCAGGAGTCGGACACCGGCCGCAACGCGGACGCCAAGGACGTGACCCTCACCGTCACCGCCAACGCGGTCGCGGGCGGCAAGAACGAACTCACCGCGAAGTGGGTCACCGAATGGGTGATTCCCGAGTTCACCAAGCAGCAGAAGGACAAGGGCGTCAACGTGACCGTCGAGTACGACGGGATCGGGGTGGACGACGCGGACTACAAGGCGAAGATCGCGCTGGACTTCAACACCGACATCGGTGGGGACGTCGTCGAGATCGACGGCATCTGGCTCGGTGAGTTCGCGCAGGGCGGGCAGGTCCGGCCGCTGGACGACGTGGTCGGCAAGGACGAGGTCGACGCATGGGACGGCTGGGGGCAGATCCCCGACGCGGTCCAGGCGGTCGGTGCGTTCGAGGACAAGCGCTACGGCATCCCCGTCGGCACCGACGGGCGGGTGATCTTCTTCAACAAGAAGCTGTTCGCGCAGGTCGGGCTGCCCGCGGACTGGCAGCCGACCAGCTGGGACGAGATCACCGCAGCGGCCGTCTCGCTCAAGCAGCTTCCCGGCGTCATCCCGATGCAGCTCAACGCGGGTACCGCGATGACAGAGGCGACCACCATGCAGGGGGTGCTGCCGCTGCTCGCGGGCACCGGCGCGGAGATCAACCAGGACGGCAGGTGGCAGGGCGCCACCAGCGAGGTCAAGTCGGTCCTGGACTTCTACCAGCAGGTCTACGGCGGCAACCTCGGTGACCCGCTGCTCGCTCAGGAGGCCAAGGGCCGCGACAAGTCGTTCGAGCTGTTCGCGCGGAACAAGGTCGGCATGCTGTTCGAGAGCGACTACTTCTGGCGTTCGGTCGTCGACCCGGCCGTCGGGGTGGCGAAGATGGCCGACCGGGACAGCGCCGTCGGCTGGGCGAAGATCCCCGCGATGAACCCCGGTTCCGGCGTCGACGGGCAGGACTTCGTCAGCATGTCCGGCGGGTCGGTCCGGGTGCTCAACCCGAACACGAAGTACCCGCAGCAGGCGTGGGAGCTGCTGCGGTTCATGAACTCGGCGGCGGCCACCAAGGCGCGGCTGGGCGACACGGCCCAGATCACGCAGCGCGAGGACGTGAACGACGAGGTGCTGGGGAACGACCCGATGCTGAGCTTCGTCGCCGAGGAGGTCCTGCCGATCACCCGGTTCCGTCCCGGCCTCGCGGACTACCCGAAGGTGTCCAGCGCACTGCAGCAGGCGACGGCCGACATCATCGCGGGCAGGTCGGCGGACGAGGCCGCGTCGGCGTACGAGGACGCACTGGTCGAGGCAGTGGGGGAGGACAAGGTTGCCCGCGGGTAGCCGGGATTCCTCCGGTCTGGGCGTGGCGCGGGCGATCGGCTTCGTGTCGCCCGCGCTGCTGCTCATCGGGCTGTTCCTCGTCTTCCCCGCGCTGTGGACCATCTACATCGGACTGACGAACTACACGCTGACCGGGCCCGCGTCGGTCGCGCCGTCGTTCGTGGGGCTGTCGAACTTCACGGCCGCGCTCGACGACGCCCTGTTCGGCAACGCGCTGTGGCTGACGCTGGTGTTCGTCCTCGGGTCGGCGGTGCTCGGCCAGAACCTGCTCGGGTTCGGGCTCGCGTGGGTACTGCGGTCGGCGAAACCCGTGGTCCGGCGGGTGGTCGAGGCGTGCGTGCTGCTCGCGTGGATCCTGCCGAGCGTGGTCGTCGCCTATCTGTGGACGGCCGTGCTCGACCGGGACGGCGGCACGCTGAACACCCTGCTCGGCAACGAGTCGACGGCGTGGCTCGTCGAGTACCCGATGGCGTCGCTGATCGTGTTCAACACGTGGCGCGGCACCGCGTTCTCGATGATGCTGTACAGCTCGGCGCTGGCCGCGGTGCCGCCGTCGCAGCTGGAGACCGCGAAGACGGTCGGCGCGAGCGGCTGGCAGACCGTGCGGGACGTCGTGTTCCCGCACATCCGCGGCCACGTGCTCACCAACACGCTTCTGATCTCCCTGTGGACGGCCAACGACTTCACACCGTTCCTGCTCACCGCGGGCGGACCGAACCACGAGTCGGAGACGCTGCCGGTGTTCATCTACCAGCAGGCCATCGCGAACGGCGAACTCGGCTACTCGGCGGCGATCTCGTTCCTGCTGCTGATCGTGAACCTGGTGGTGGCGCTGCTGTACCTGCTCCTGCTCAGGAGGCGCGCGTGACCTTCCGTCAGATCCTGCGCCGCTCGCTGTACACGATGCTGATCGCGGCGCTACTGGCGTTCTTCGCGGTCCCCATGCTGTGGCTGGCGTCCGCGCCGTTCGACAGCGACCCCGGCGTCGGCCTGCGCTGGCCGGACTGGACGCTCGACAACTGGCGCATCACCTTCGACCACCCCTACGCCCTGGGGTCGCTGCTGAACTCGATCGTGCTGTGCGCGGTGGCGACGGTCGTGACCACGGCGCTCGGCACGCTCGCGGCCTACGCGCTGTCGCGGGTGCGCATCCCGGGCCGCGACGCGCTGCTGTACCTGCTGTTGCTGCTGTCCAGCGTGGTCACCGGCACCGCGGCGATGGTGCCGATCTTCGTGATGATGTTCCAGCTGGGCCTGATCAACTCGCAGTACGCGACGGGCCTGGTGCTCGCGGGCGGCATGCTGCCCGCGGCGATCTTCATCCTCAAGGACTTCGTCGACTCGGTGCCCCGCAGCTACGAGGAGTCCGCGCGGGTCTTCGGCGCGTCGCCGTGGCAGGTGCTGCGCCACATCGTGCTTCCGGTGGCGCGGCCGGGCATCGCGACGATCATGGTGTGGGCGTTCGTGCAGGCGTGGGGCAACTTCCTCCTGCCGTTCCTGCTGCTGCGCGACGTCTCCGGGCAGCCGGCGGCCGTGCTGCTGCGCACGCTCAAGGACGAGGGCGGCAGCGCGAACCTGACGGTCATCCCGGTGTTCTCGCTGCTCTACGCCGTCCCGGTGGTGGCGCTGTACTTGTTCGTCAACAAGCGGTACGGGTTCCGCTTCCACGGAGGGATCAAGGCCTGATGGCGGCAATCGAGCTGACCGGTCTGTCCACCGTGTACCCGAACGGGGTGCGCGCGGTGGACGAGCTGGACCTGTCGATCCACGACGGCGAGTTCTTCGCGCTGCTCGGCCCGTCCGGGTGCGGCAAGACCACGCTGCTGCGGACCGTCGCCGGGCTGGAGCAGGCGGCGTCGGGCACGGTCGCGCTCGGCGAGCGGGACGTGACCCGCACCGAGGCCGGCAAGCGCGGCGTCGCGATGGTGTTCCAGGACTACGCGTTGTTCCCGCACATGACGGTGGCGCAGAACATCGCGTACCCGCTGCGGGTGCGCAGGGCGTCCAAGCAGGCACAGCGGGACGCGGCGGAGTCCACGTCGGCGGGCCTCGGGCTCGCCGGGCTGCTGGAGCGGCGGCCGGGGCAGCTGTCCGGTGGGCAGCAGCAGCGGGTGGCGCTGGCGCGGGCCATGGCCATGTCGGCCGAGGTGCTGCTGCTGGACGAACCGCTGTCGAACCTGGACGCGCGGCTGCGGCTGGAGGCACGCACCTTCCTCAAGCGGCTGCAACGCGATCTGGGGCTGACCACGGTGTTCGTGACGCACGACCAGGCGGAGGCCCTGGCGCTCGCGGACCGGATCGCGGTCATGGCCGAGGGCCGCATCCGTCAGCTCGGCACGCCGAAGGACGTGTTCGGGCGGCCCGCGGACACCTTCGTCGCGAACTTCATCGGGTCCACGCCGATGAACCTGCTGACCGGTGCCGTGCACGACGGCTTCCTGGAGGTCGCGGGCGCCCGGCTCCCCCCGCCGCCTGGCCCGGCACTGGCGGACGGTGCGAAGGTGGTGGTCGGCATCCGGCCCGAGTACCTCCAGCCGGCGGCCGAGGGCATCACCGGCACGGTGTCGATCGTCGAGACCCTGGGCGTGACCTCGCTGGTGACACTGGAGTGCCCTGGCGAGGTCCTCGTCGGCCTGACGGTGCCCGAACACGAGGAGCCGGCGGTGGGCACGGCTATGACCGTGGCTCCGGCGCCGGGCCGGCTGCTGGTGTACGACGCGGAGACCACCGGGCTGCTGGCAGCGTAGCGAGCACGACCAGCAACGCGAGGCCGCACCAGGTGAACTCGTTGCCGATCACGTGCTGCCACCACGACCAGTCCAGCTCGCGGTCGTACCGGTTGGGCAGCACCCAGTGCGGCGGCGCGACGAACACCAGCAGTCCCGCCACCGCCGCGACCCGCGCAGGCCAGCGCCACTCCCGCAGCCGGGGCACGAGCCAGACACCGGCGAGCATCGCCCACACCCAGTGGTGCGACCAGGACACCGGCGAGGCCAGCAGCCCGGCGGTGGCGGCGGCGAGCAGTGCGGCCAGGTCGTCCCCGGCCACCCGGGCGCGGCGCACGGCGACCCAGCCCAGCGCGGCCACCACCAGCGCGGAGGTCAACCACAGGGCGGTGGTGAGCGGGCCGCCGAGCCCGAGACGGTGCCAGAACCCGTTGAGGGACTGGTTGCCGGTGTAGGTCAGCCCGCCGATCCGCGTCGGGTCGCCGAGCACGGTGCCCAGGTAGGCCACGGTGTCGGCGGGGGCCAGCGCCCACACCAGCAGCGACACGGCGGCGAACGCGGCGACCGAGGTGAACACCGGCCGCCACTGGCGGTGCGCGGCGAAGAACAGCAGGAACGCGAACGGGGTCAGCTTCACCGCGGCCGCGAGCCCGATCAGCGTGCCGCGCGGCCACCAGGTGCGGGGCAGCAGGCAGTCGGCGACCACGAGCACCATCAGCACCAGGTTGACCTGCCCGAAGCTGAGCGTGAGCCGCACCGGTTCGAGCGCGACCCCGAACGCGAACGCGGCGGCCACGAGCGTGACCGGCCGCCGCACCACGACGACCGCCACCGCGGCGAGCGCGGCCAGCGACACCGCGGTGAGCGCCGCGACCGCCACCGCGACCGGCACCACCGCGAGCGTGGTGAACAGCATCGCCGCGACCGGCGGGTAGGTGAACGGCAGGCCGGTGCCGTACCGGCTGCCGAACTCGTCGGTGTACAGGCCGAACCCGTCCAGCCACGCCTGCCCGCCGGCGCGGTAGACCCGCAGGTCCATGAAGTTCTGGAAGTCGACGAGCAGGGCCAGCACGGCCGCCGTGACCAGGCAGGCACCGGCGACCGCCAGAACTCCGGATCGACGCGCCACGGCTCACCCCCGGCCGGGCAGCCTATCGGTCGGCGACCAGCCGCACCGCCAGCGCACCGAAGATGGCCGCGGACACCCGGTTCAGCCAGCGCTGCGCGGCGGGCCCGCGTACCAGCAACGCCGACAGGGTGCCCGACGCGATCCCGACGGTCGCGTCGACACAGAACCCGACCACGACGAGGATCCCGCCCATGACCAGGAACTGGACCGGCATCGCCCAGCCGTCCTCGGTCGCGGGACTACCCGTAGTTGCGCTTCGGCACGGTTGGGCCGGTGTTCCGGAGACGATCGGCCCAACCATGGGCAACCCAGCCCATGGCGGCACCGGCGACGTTCAGTAGTACGTCATCGACGGCCATGACACCCTGGTCCAGTACGAACTGGGCGAATTCCACGCTGATCGACAACATGGTGGCGCCGATGAGATTCGTAGTCGTTTTTCGATTCTTTCGCGCTGCGATCAGCGATAGGCTGAAACCAAGGGGGATAAACAGTACGATGTTGCCGATGATGCCGGCTATGGTCACGGTCGCAGTCGTCTGACCTGTAAGCGCATGGAAAGTGTCGATCGCTGGAACGAGGGAGACCTTCGCCTCCCGTGAACTGTATCCGAGCCGGGTGCCCAGCGTGATGTAAATGATCGCGATGATGGACAAGCTCAGCGCGCAGGCTTGCAGTGTTCGAGTCAGCCTGTTGTGTTCGGTTCTCGATGTGATCACCCAGGCCCCGAGCAATGCCACTGCGAGCAAGAGGGCGATGGTGAAGCTGATCGGGTTCCCGAAAGCGCGCGTTAGTTGAGTCAACGATATCCCCCGGCGACTCGGATGTTCGGTTTCGACGCGACGTAGTCGCCCAGGATGTTCCCGCTCGTGTTCGAGGAGACCGTGACCGAGCGGAGGAGTCATCACCCCGTTGAACTGGCGGCGCCGCCTTGCGTGATCAGGCGGGCAGTTCGCTGCGCAGCATCCGGTAGAGCACCTCGTCCCGCCATGCGCCGTCCCGGAACGTGTGCTCCTTCAGCACCGCCTCCCGCACGAACCCGGCCTTCTCCAGGGACCGCTGCTCGGCGATGTTCCCCGCCTCGGTGGCCGCCTGGATCCGGTTGCCCGGCGAGTGCGCGAACAGGTAGCGGGCGAGGAGAAGTTGCGCGGCCGCCCCGAGCCCACGCCCCCGCGCGGCGGGCAGGAGGCTGATCCCGATCTGGTGCACGTACGCGGTGTGCCCGGTCCGCACCCGCTCCCACGACACGAACCCGGCCGTGGCCCCTTCGGCCTCGACCATGAGCACGCTCTTGTCGTCGGTGAGCAGGCCGTTCTCCGCGAACCGGCGCCGCCACAGGCCGGGGTCGGAGAAGCCACCCCAGTTGAACTCCCCGATCAGGGCCGGGTCGGCGAACATCTCGTCGAGCCTGTCGAGGTCCGGTTCGGTCACCGGACGCAGGCGCGTCCCCTCGGTCATGCCCGAACGGTACGCGGGCATGACCGAGGGGAGCGGTCACACCAGCTCGGCGTCGAGTGTGATCGTCGTGCCGGTCAGCGCCGCGGACACGGGGCAGTTCTTCTTGGCGTCCTCCGCGGCCTTGGCGAAGTCCTCCGCCGAGAGGCCGGGGATGCTGGCCCGGACGGTCAGGTGGATGCCCGTGATGCCCTCACCCGGCTGGAACGTCACCTCCGCCTTGGTGTCGACGGACTGCGGCGGGGTGCCCGCGCCGGCCAGCCCGTGCGAAAGAGCCATCGAGTAGCACGTCGAGTGCGCCGCCGCGATGAGCTCCTCCGGGCTGGTCTTGCCGTTCGCCTCGTTCGCCCTGGACGGCCACGACACCTCGTAGGTGCCGATGCCGGACGAGTCCAGCGACACGGTGCCGGACCCGTCGAGCAACGCGCCCTCCCAGTGGGCGTTCGCGGTGCGGGTTGTTGCCATGAAAACTCCTCCTCGGAGCAGGACTGCTGAGTGCCGGTGCCGAGTCTGCCCCACGGCACCGGCGCCCGCGCGGGCGTGTGACCCTGCCGTCAGTCCACTCTCGATTCTCGCTCAGGTGTTCGATAGGCTGTCACTCGTCGAGCACGGCGGGGTGGGCCGGATCGTCCACCCGTACCGCGAAGTCGGCCGCGTACAGGGGGCGCGCGCCCGAGTGGTACCGCTCGAAGGCAGGCAGCGACCACGCGTCTGCCTCCGGGGTGCGCCTGCGCAGCGCGGCTGGGGAGAGCCAGAGGTGAACGGAACAGTCGAACGGAAGGCCGCGGCCGAGCAGCAGTTCGCCGTCGAGCACGAGCACGCCGCCGCGCGGCAGGTCCACGTACTCCGCGCGGGTGGCACGGTCGGTCCCGGTGTTCCACAGGGCGGGCAGGACCCGCCCGGAGCCGCCGGGGCCGAGCGGGTCGAACACCTCGCGCACGAGCCCGCCCAGGTCGAGCCAGTCGTCGTGGCGGGCGTCGGGGTCGGTCCTGCCGCGTTCGAACCGCAGCGACGCCGGCCGCAGGAAGTCCGAGGTGGACACCCGCCGCACCGGCCGTCCGCGCAGCCGCAGCTCGTCGGCGAGCCGGTCGGCGAACGCGCCGGGCTCGGCCGGTGGCGCGCCGTCCACCCCCACCCTGGTCCACTCGCCGCCCGCGCGCGTGATGATCGTCTCGGTCACCTCGGTGATCAGCAGGTCGGGCGAGACGGGGCGGAAACGCATGCCTCGATCATGCCAACGCCGCGAGAACTGTCGGTGGCCCGCGGTAGAACGATCGCATGCACACACAGCACGAGACACGCCGCCGAGGGCTCTGCCGGACCGCCGAGATCTCGTCGTAGGGTGGTGCCTCGTGGCGGCTGATTCGTTCGTTCATCTCCATGTGCACACCGAGTACTCGATGCTCGACGGCGCCGCCAAGGTCGCGCCGCTGTTCGCCGAGGCCAAGCGCCTCGGCATGCCCGCCGTGGGGATGACCGACCACGGCAACATGTACGGCGCCGACCAGTTCTACCAGGAGTCGCGCAAGGCCGGGATCAAGCCGATCATCGGCATCGAGGCCTACATCGCACCGGCCAGCCGCTACCACAAGAAGCCGATCTTCTGGGGTGAGGCGCGGCAGCGCAGCAGCGACGAGCTCGGCGAGGGCGGCGACGTGTCGGGTGGCGGCGCGTACACGCACATGACGATGCTCGCGGGCAACGCCACCGGCCTGCGCAACCTGTTCACGCTGTCGTCCCGCGCGAGCATCGAGGGCTACTACCGCAAGCCGCGCATGGACCGCGAGCTGATCGCCGAGTACGCCGAGGGCATCATCGCCACCACCGGCTGCCCCTCCGGCGAGGTGCAGACCAGGCTGCGGCTCGGTCAGACCGCGGAGGCGATCCAGGCCGCGTCCGACTACCGGGACATCTTCGGCAAGGAGAACTTCTTCCTCGAGCTGATGGACCACGGGCTGCCGATCGAGCGCTCGGTGCGCGAGGGCCTCCTCGACATCGCCCGCAAGCTCGACCTGCCACCGATGGCCACCAACGACTCGCACTACGTCACCAAGGACCAGGCCGAGGCGCACGCCGCGCTGCTGTGCGTGCAGTCGGGCAAGACGCTGTCGGACCCGAACCGCTTCAAGTTCGACGGCGACGGCTACTACCTCAAGTCGGCCGAGGACATGCGCGAGTACTGGGACTCCGAGGTCCCCGGCGCGGCCGACTCGACGCTGCTGATCGCCGAGCGCGTCGAGTCCTACGACGAGATCTGGGCACACGTCGACCGGATGCCGGTGTTCGACGTCCCGGAGGGGGAGACCCAGGCCAGCTGGCTCCAGAAAGAGGTCATGCGCGGCCTGAACTGGCGGTTCCCCGGCGGCATCCCCGACGGGTACGTCGAGCGGGCCGAGTTCGAGCTGGGCGTGATCACGCAGAAGGGCTTCCCGGCGTATTTCCTCGTCGTCGCCGACCTGGTCAGCTACGCGCGCAGGGTCGGCATCCGGGTCGGCCCCGGCCGTGGTTCGGCCGCTGGCTCGCTCGTGGCGTACGCCCTGGGCATCACGAACCTGGACCCGATCCCGCACGGCCTGCTGTTCGAGCGGTTCCTCAACCCCGAGCGCACCGCCATGCCCGACATCGACATCGACTTCGACGACCGCAGGCGCGGTGAGATGATCACCTACGCCACCGACAAGTACGGCTCGGACAAGGTCGCCCAGGTCATCACGTTCGGCACCATCAAGACGAAGGCCGCGCTCAAGGACTCGGCCCGCGTCATCCACGGCCAGCCCGGCTTCTCGATCGCCGACCGGATCTCCAAGGCGCTGCCGCCGCCGATCATGGCGAAGGACATCCCGCTGGCCGGCATCGTCGACCCGAAGCACGAGCGCTACGCCGAGGCCACCGAGGTCCGCACGCTGATCGAGACCGACACCGAGGTCGGCAAGATCTTCGAGACGGCCCGCGGCCTCGAGGGCCTGATCCGCAACGCGGGTGTGCACGCCTGTGCGGTCATCCTCTCGAAGACCCCGCTGATGGAGTCCATCCCGCTGTGGCAGCGCGACGACGGCTCGATCATCACCGGCTGGGACTACCCGTCCTGCGAGGCCATCGGCCTGCTGAAGATGGACTTCCTCGGCCTGCGCAACCTCACGGTCATCGGCGACGCGATCGACAACATCAAGTCCAACCGCGGCGAGGACATCGACCTCGACACGCTGGGCCTGGAGGACGAGAGCACCTACAAACTGCTGTCCCGTGGTGACACGCTCGGCGTGTTCCAGCTGGACGGTGGCCCCATGCGGGACCTGCTGCGGCGCATGCAGCCGACCGGGTTCGAGGACATCGTCGCGGTCGGCGCGCTGTACCGCCCCGGCCCGATGGGCATGAACGCCCACAACGACTACGCCGACCGCAAGAACAAGCGGCAGCAGATCAAGCCGATCCACCCGGAGCTGGAAGAACCGCTCAAGGACATCCTGTCCGAGACCTACGGCCTGATCGTCTACCAAGAGCAGATCATGTTCATCGCCCAGAAGGTCGCGGGCTACTCCATGGGGCAGGCGGACGTGCTCCGCAAGGCGATGGGCAAGAAGAAGCAGGAGGTGCTGGACGCCGAGTTCGAGCGCTTCGAGGCCGGTATGAAGGCCAGCGACCTGCGGCCGGGCGGCTTCTCGTCCGCCGCGATCAAGGCGCTGTGGGACACGATCCTCCCGTTCGCCGGCTACGCGTTCAACAAGTCGCACGCGGCCGCGTACGGCCTGGTGTCGTACTGGACGGCGTACCTGAAGGCGAACTACCCGGCCGAGTACATGGCGGCGCTGCTCACCTCGGTGGCGGACAACAAGGACAAGTCCGCGGTGTACCTGTCCGAGTGCCGCCGCTCCGGCATCAAGGTGCTGCCGCCGGATGTCAACGAGTCGGGCCTGCGCTTCGCCGCGGTCGGCACCGACATCCGCTTCGGCATGGGCGCGGTCCGCAACGTGGGTGCCAACGTGGTCGAGTCGATCATCAAGACCCGCGAGGCGAAGGGCAACTACACGAGCTTCACCGACTTCCTCGACAAGTCGGAGCTGGTGGTCTGCAACAAGCGGGTCGTCGAGTCGCTGGTCAAGGCGGGCGCGTTCGACTCGCTCGGCCACACCCGTCTGTCGCTGGTGCAGGCGCACGAGGAGGCGGTGGAGGCGGTCGTCGGCCTGAAACGCCAGGAGGCGATGGGCCAGTTCGACCTGTTCGGCTTCGGCGACGACGAGTCGTCCACCCCGTCGAGTGACTCGAGTCCGCTGGCACACCTCAAGTTCACGCCGGACGAGTGGCCACGCAAGCAACTGCTGGCCTACGAACGGGAGATGCTGGGCCTGTACGTGTCGGCCCACCCACTGGACGGCGCGGAACGCCTGCTGCGCAAGCACGCCCCGAAGGCGATCGCCGACATCCTGGACAACCCGCCCAAGGAAGGCGAGATCGTCCTGTCGGGAATGATCTCGGCGATGGAACGCCGGGTGAACAAGCAGGGCGAACCGTGGTGCATCTGCACGATCGAGGACCTGGACGCCTCGATCGAGGTCCTGTTCTTCGCGAAGAGCTACTCGGTGCTGTCCCAGGACCTGGTCGAGGACGCGGCGGTCGCGGTCAAGGGCCGCGTGAACTGGCGCGAGGACAAGATGTCGGTGTTCGGCTCCGGCCTCGTGCCGCTGGACATCACCGACGCCGACCTGGCCGCCCCCGGCGAGGAGGCCCCGTTCATCCTGCTGTGCAACCCGGGCAAGCTGAACGACGAGGTCGTCGGCGAACTGAAGAACACCTTGTCCGCGCACCGCGGTGACACCCCGGTGCACCTGAAGTTCGCGCACAAGGAGAACGGCATCACCTTGGCGCTGGACGACTACCCGATCAAGGTCTCCCCGGCGTTCCTCGGTGAGATCAAGGCGATCCCCGGGGTCGCCGTCGACGCCTGACCGGTCGACCGCTTCCGTCCGGGACCCGGACGGACTGTTCAGCCCGCCGGCGCCTGCGATCCAGCGGACCGTCGCCCCCTGTGGACAACCGACCCGCGGCGGCCCGGCACTGTCGGTCCCCGGCCGTAGGCTGGATTCGGGGGCCGGAGGCCGACGTGGCCACTGTGGACCGCGGGCCGACGAGGCCACCGCGTCGCGGGTGGTGACCTGACCACTGTGGTCGGAAGGGCAAGATCGTCCTGCGGGTGGCCCGGGACGGGTTAGCCTGCCTGACGTGACCGAAGATCTCCTCGCCCTCGACCGCGCGCACGTCTGGCACCCGTACGGCCCGATGCCAGGGCTCGTCGACCCGCTGGTGGTCGAGTCGGCGTCGGGGGTGCGGCTGCGGCTCGCCGACGGGCGGGAGCTGGTCGACGGCATGTCGTCGTGGTGGGCCGCGATCCACGGGTACCGCAATCCCGTGCTGGACAGGGCACTGGCCGACCAGGCCGGCCGGATGAGCCACGTCATGTTCGGCGGTCTCACCCACGAGCCCGCGGTGCGGCTCGCGACCACGCTGGCGGAGATCACCCCCGGTGAGCTGCGGCACGTGTTCCTGTGCGACTCGGGCTCGGTGTCGGTCGAGGTCGCGGTGAAGATGGCGCTGCAGCACTGGCGGTCGCTGCGCAGGCCGGAGAAGCGGCGGCTGCTGACGTGGCGCGGGGGCTACCACGGCGACACGTTCCACCCGATGAGCGTGTGCGACCCGGACGGCGGGATGCACAGCCTGTGGCGGGGTGTGCTGCCCGCGCAGGTGTTCGCGGACGCGCCGCCGCCCACGTTCGAGCACGACTACGTCGCGCACCTCGCGGAGCTGATCGAGGCCAACGCGGACGAGTTGGCCGCGGTGATCGTGGAGCCGGTGGTGCAGGGTGCGGGCGGCATGCGCTTCCACGACCCGCGCTACCTGCACGTGCTGCGCGAGCTGACGCTGGCACACGACGTGCTGCTGGTCTTCGACGAGATCGCGACCGGCTTCGGGCGCACCGGCACGCTGTTCGCGGCCGACCACGCGGCGGTTGCGCCGGACATCATGTGCGTCGGCAAGGCGCTGACCGGCGGTTACCTCTCGATGGGCGCGACGCTGTGCACCCCCGCGGTGGCGGAGGGCATCTCGCGGGGCGACGTCCCGGTCCTGGCGCACGGCCCGACGTTCATGGGCAACCCGCTCTCGTCGGCGGTGGCGAACGCGTCGGTCGACCTGCTGCTGTCGCAGGACTGGCAGAGGCGGGTCAAGAACATCGAGGCCGGTCTGGTGGAGGGGCTCGCACCGGCGCGGACCCTGCCGGGGGTGCGGGACGTGCGGGTGCTGGGCGCGATCGGCGTCGTGCAGCTCGACCACGAGGTCGACATGGCAGCGGCGACCGCCGCCGTCGTCGCGGAGGGTGTGTGGCTGCGCCCGTTCCGGGACCTGATCTACACGATGCCGCCGTACGTCACCGAACCCGAGGACCTGGCACGGATCACCGCCGGTGTGCTGGCGGCCGCCAGGGCCGCGTGACCGGCGGGGTGGCGCGCGGGTGGCCGCGGGGGAAGACCCCAGGGGCGGTTGAGGTCGCCGTGAGCGGGTGGGTCTAGCCTGACGCCTCGTGGGTTTCATGGTGCTCACGGGAACCGGTACGGGAGTCGGGAAGACGGTCGTGACGGCGGCCGTCGCCGCGCTCGCGCTGTCGCGGCGACGCAGTGTCGCGGTGCTGAAACCGGCGCAGACCGGTCTCGAACCCGGGGAGCCGGGAGACGTCGACGAGGTCACGCGCCTCGTCGGCCCCGAAGTCACGACGTGGGAGCTGGCCCGCTTCCCCGACCCGCTCGCCCCCGCGACGGCCGCGCGCCGCGCCGGGATCATGCCGGTCACCCCCAAGCAGGCCGCCGCGGCCGCCGTCGAGCTGTCCCGCGGCCACGACCTGGTGCTGGTCGAGGGTGCCGGTGGGCTGCTGGTCCGCATGGACGACCAGGGCGGCACCCTCGCCGACGTCGCGTGGTCCGCCGCCGCGCCGGTGCTGATCGTCGCGAACGCCGGACTCGGCACCCTCAACGAGACGGCCATGACCGCCGAGGCGTTGCGCCGCCGCGGCATCGAGTGCGCCGGCGTCGTCGTCGGCTCGTGGCCCGCCGCCCCCGACCTCGCCGCCCGCTGCAACCTCGACGACCTTCCGGTGGTCGCCGACGCGCCGCTCGTCGGCGCCATCCCGGCGGGTGCGAGCACGCTGACCAGGCCGAGGTTCCTCGACATGGCGACCAGGTCGCTCGGCCCGTCGCTGGGCGGCGAGTTCGACGCGAACGGTTTCGCGGCCGAGTACGCCGCCTAGACGATCGATTCCGTGAAGCTCATGTGAAGTGGCTTTGGCGTACGGCCCCGTCATCAGCACGTCTCCCACACCCACGCGGTCGCCCGACGGGGGCTGGGCCGATGCCGTGAAAGGCGCGTTGACGGCACAACAGGTGCCGTCAATGGCACATTCACGGCGTTGAGCGCCGTGAACGGCCCATTGACGGCATCCCGGATGCCGTGAACGCGCCTTTCACAGCACCAAACCCCCGGGCGCTACGCGCCCCGGGCCCGCGAAGCGGCCCCGCACAGCAAGCCCGGCACAAGCAAGCCCGCCAAGCCCCGCGAAGCGGCCCTCTACACACCCCGACGGTGGCGTAAGCCCACCCCAAAGGGGCTCCCTGCCATCCCGTCGACCTGGCGTAGCCCGATCACACCGTGTCAAGGGGGCCAAAACGGCCGAAGCACAACATGCCAAAGCTGGCCCCCCTTGGCGCGGTGTGATAGCCCGCAGGGAGGTCGACGGGATGGCAGGCAGACCCGAACCCAACCGCAGCCGACATGCCCCATGCCACCCCGGAGACCTGCCCGTCCGGCGAGGACAAACCCACCACGCGAACCGCAGCCAACCCACCCGGCCCAAACCGGGCCAGTCCGACCACCGCCCGCCCACCAACCGCACGGAATCGATCATCCAGACGCTGGTCGGTCCACCGACCGAGGCACGTCGGAGGTGACCGCCGCGCCGTGGGGCCAAGGGCACGCTCGTACGCGTGAGATACATCGCGTTGGAGTGTCCGGGGCGTCAGGCAGACTGGGGCGGACCAAAACGCGTCCGACGACGAACATGGAGGCACCGTGACCGCAGCTGCCGAACGGACCGGGACAGAGTCGGTTTCCGACCCGCTGGCCACGGCAAGGGAGCAGGTCCTCGAACGCGGCGTCGGTCTCGGCGAGGAGCAGCTCCTGGAGATCCTCCGGCTCGACGACGACCGCATCCCCGAGTTGCTCGCCCTCGCCCACGAGGTGCGGATGCGCTGGTGCGGGCCCGAGGTCGAGGTCGAGGGCATCGTGAGCCTCAAGACCGGCGGCTGCCCGGAGGACTGTCACTTCTGCTCGCAGTCCGGCCAGTTCCCGTCCCCGGTGCGTTCGGCGTGGCTGGACATCCCCGGTCTGGTGAAGGCGGCACGGGAGACCGCGGCGACCGGCGCCACCGAGTTCTGCATCGTCGCCGCGGTGCGTGGGCCGGACAAGCGGCTGCTGTCGCAGGTGCGGGACGGCATCAAGGCCATCCGCGAGGACGGCAACGACATCCAGATCGCCTGCTCGCTCGGCATGCTCACGCAGGCCCAGGTCGACGAGCTGGTCGAGATGGGTGTGCACCGCTACAACCACAACCTCGAGACCGCCCGTTCGCACTTCCCGAGCGTGGTCACCACGCACTCGTGGGAGGAACGCTGGGAGACGCTGAAGATGGTCCACGCGGCGGGCATGGAGGTGTGCTGCGGCGGCATCATCGGCATGGGGGAGACCGTCGAGCAGCGCGCGGAGTTCGCCGCGCAGCTCGGTGAGCTGGACCCGCACGAGGTCCCGATGAACTTCCTGATCCCGCAGCCCGGCACGCCGTACGAGAACTACGAGATCGTCGAGGGCAAGGACGCGCTGCGCACCATCGCCGCGTTCCGCCTCGCGCTGCCGCGCACGATCCTGCGGTTCGCGGGCGGCCGCGAGCTCACGCTCGGTGACCTCGGTGCCGAGCAGGGCATGCTGGGCGGCATCAACGCGATCATCGTCGGCAACTACCTCACCAACCTCGGCAGGCCGGCACAGCAGGACCTGGACATGCTGGCGGACCTGAAGATGCCGGTGAAGGCACTGAGCGAGCACTTGTGAGCGGAGCTTGCGGAGCGAACCACTGATGTTCTGCGTGCATTGTGGAAGACCCTCTGCCGAGGGAGAACATCCGCGGTGTTCGGGGGCCCAGGCGGCCCTCGACCCGCCGCGTTTCTGCCCGGACTGCGCGCGGCGCATGATCGTGCAGGTGACGCCGTCGGGGTGGTCCGCGCGCTGCAGCCGCCACGGTGAGCGTCTGTCGGCGGACGCTGGGCACTAGACGATCGATTCCGTGAAGATCATGTGAAGTGTCGTCCCGCAGGGGTGGGCCGTGGTGTGAAGGCGCGTTGACGGCACAACGAGTGCCGTGAATGGGCCGTTCAGGGCGCCCAGCGCCCTGAACGCGCCTTTCAGGGCACTGCCACGCCGTCAACGCGCCTTGGCGCCAAAGCCCGGGCGCCACGCGCCCTGGGCCCGCGAAGCGGGCGCCTGCCTGCGCAACCCCGACGGTGGCGCAAGCCCACCCCAAAAGGGGCTCCCTGCCATCCCGTCGACCTGGCGAAGCCCGATCACACCGCGTCAAGGGGGCCAAACACCCGAATCACAACACGCGGAATCGGCCCCCCTTGGCGCGGCGAAGCCACTTCACTTGAGCTTCACTTCTGTGCGAAGGTCTGCACCTGACCAGCGGTTACCTCAGGGGAACGTGACGGCACTCAGCCACGATCCACCTCGGTGTCCGCACCTGCGCCGGGACCGCAACCCAAACATGAAAATCCGGGGAGGCGGACTAGTCTTTGCTGCGGGGCCGTACCGGTCCGCGAGGGACTAGTGGGAGGTTCGGCGTGTCGGAACAACCGGTCGGGGAGCAGGCAGCGCCGCACCGGGGGCCCGAGTACCCGATCTACCCGCCGCCCGAGTACGCCTGGCGCAGGCCGGTGCCGAGGGTCGTGGTCAAGCGTGACCTGCTGCCCGCGGTGAGCGTGCTGTCCACGGTCGCGCTGCTCGGTCTCGCCGTGGGCTGGCTGTGGTCGCGGCTGGCGCCGCCGCAGCGCAAGGTCATCACGCAGGACGGCCAGGCCGCGAACCTCACCGACGAGAGCTATCACCGCTTCGACGCGCTCGTGATCTTCATGCTGCTGTGCTTCGCGGCCGGTGTCGTGGCGGCGGTCGCCGTCTGGTACCTGCGGGAACGGCGGGGTCCGGTGGTCATGGTGGCGGCCACCGCGGGTGGCGCGCTCGGCGGCTGGCTCGCGATGTCGGTCGGCAAGGCGTGGGCGGATGGCCGCTGGCCCGCGCCCGCGACGGTGCAGCCGCTGGACATCGTGTCGGTGCCGCCCCCGATCGAGTCGGCGTGGGCCATCCTGCTGTGGCCGCTGGGGACCGCGCTGGTCTACGGCGTGCTGGCCGCGATGAGCGGCATGGACGACCTGGGCCGCCGCCTGGGCTAGGGTCCCGCGCCGGAAACGCGGCAGCTCTACACCGGACCGACGCTCAGCGGTCCGTGCCCGGGCTCTGTGGGGCGGACGCCGGAAGCGTCAGTTCTCGATCGCCTGGCGGCGCAGGTCCGCGGGGGGAGCGGGGATCGCGTGCAGTGTCGCGAGGATGCCTGCCTCCCGGCTCAGCAGCTGGGTCACCAGGCGCAGCCGGTGCAGTGGCCGGGTTTCCTCGAGGATGTGCTGCCGGTCCTCCAGTGGCAGCAGGCAGTCCGTGGCGAGCAGGTGCGTGAGCGTCGCGACGTCGACGTCCTCGTCGGGCTCGGTCCAGTCATCCTGTTGCCACGCCGCCCGGCAGTAGCGCCGGTACGCCTCTCGTGCCGAGCCGACCAGCGCACCGACCGCGTCGTCG
Organism: Actinophytocola glycyrrhizae; assembly: GCF_042653545.1. Lineage (NCBI taxonomy): Bacteria > Bacillati > Actinomycetota > Actinomycetes > Pseudonocardiales > Pseudonocardiaceae > Actinophytocola > Actinophytocola glycyrrhizae. The sequence continues at coordinate 103,234 of NZ_JBHSIS010000010.1, read as the reverse complement.
ACCCTCCGCTGTCCTGGGATCGTGGTCGGCGCGTCCGGCAGCCACTCCACCGTGCCCATCAGGTACGGCGCGGCTTCGCTGTCCACCGACAACAGCCGGAACCGGCGCTCGCCGAGCGTCACGATGTCGAAGCGGCCGTCCGGCAGCCGTGACGCCTGCCGCAGGATCGCCGCGCACCCGATCGTCTTCAGCTGTTCGAGGCACGTGACCTCGACGTCTGCCGACGGCGCGAGCGCGATCACGCCGAACCGCTTCTCCGGCAGCGTGCCGGTCATCAGGTCGACGGTCAGCTGCCGGTACCGGGGTTCGAAGATGTGCAACGGCAACGTCGACCCCGGCAGCAACACCGTCTGCAGCGGGAACAGCGGCAGCGGCGTCGGCGACGTTGGTTTCGGACCCGTGGGCACGGACCAAGGTTAGGTCGCCGCGCCGCCGCGCGCTTGGTTCGGTGGACGGAGCACCGCGAACGGGTCCGTGACCTCGATGCCCCGTTCGGTGAAGCGGAACAGCGCGGCCGGGCGGCCGCCTGCCCTGCCGGGGGGTGCGGTGTCCCCGGTGGGTTCGAGCAGACCGCGGCGCGACAGCACCCGCTGCAGGTTCGTCGCCGAGACGCGGTACCCGAGCGCCGCCGAGTACAGCGCTCGCAGCGCGGAGATCGTGAACGTCGGCGGGGCCAGTGCGAAACCCAGGTTCGTGTACGACAGCTTCGCCCGCAGCCGGTCCCGTGCTCGACGCACGATCGACTCGTGGTCGAACGCGGTGCGGGGGAGCGCGGCGACGGGGTGCCAGGCCGTGTCCGAGGGCAGCACCGGGTCGACGTCGGATGGCACCAGCCCGAGGAACGCCGACGCGATCACCCGCTCGCCAGGCACCCGGTCCGGCGCGCTGAACACCGCGAGCTGCTCGACGTGCGACAACTGCCGGACGTCGACCTTCTCCTCCAGCTGGCGGCGGATCGAGGTCTCCACGTCCTCGGTAGCGCCGAGCCGCCCGCCCGGTAGTGACCAACGGTGCGCGTGTGGTTCCCGAGCGCGTTCCCAGAGCAGGACTTGGAGTGATCCCGCTCGCACCTGGAGCACCGCGGCCAGTACTTCGTGGTCGGCCACTGTTGACGCGGTGGTAACATTGCGCATGTTTTCGATCCTAAGGCGAAAACCTCGGGAGAGGAAACGGACAGGCGGACCGTAGCCCAGGGAGGGACCAGTGGCCGCACCAATCACCGAAGACCTGACGCCGTACTCCGGGGTGGCCCCCGACGCGGCGTGGCGCGACGAGGTGCGCGGGCTCGCGAAGGAACGCGACGCCGTGCTGCTCGCGCACAACTACCAGCTGCCGGAGATCCAGGACATCGCCGACCACACCGGCGACTCGCTCGCGCTGAGCCGCATCGCGGCGGCCAGTGACGCGGCCACGATCGTCTTCTGCGGTGTCCACTTCATGGCCGAGACCGCGAAGATCCTCGCGCCGGAGAAGACCGTTCTCATCCCGGACGAACGGGCGGGCTGCTCGCTCGCCGACTCCATCGACGCCGCCCAGCTGCGCGCGTGGAAGGCCGAGCACCCCGGTGCCGTCGTGGTGTCGTACGTGAACACGACCGCCGAGGTGAAGGCCGAGACCGACATCTGCTGCACGTCGTCCAACGCCGTCGACGTGGTCCGCTCGATCCCCGCCGACCGGGAGGTCCTGTTCCTGCCGGACCAGTTCCTCGGCGCGCACGTCAAGCGGGAGACCGGCCGCGACAACCTGCACATCTGGGCGGGGGAGTGCCACGTCCACGCGGGCATCAACGGCCCGCAGCTGGCCGAGCGGGCCGCCGCGAACCCCGACGCCGACCTGTTCATCCACCCCGAGTGCGGCTGCGCCACCTCGGCGCTCTACCTCGCGGGCGAGGGCATCGTGCCCAGTGAGCAGGTCAAGATCCTCTCCACCGGCGACATGGTGACGCAGGCCCGCGCCACCAAGGCGAAGTCGGTGCTGGTGGCGACCGAGATCGGCATGCTGCACCAGCTGCGCCGCGCCGCCCCGGAGATCGAGTTCAACGCCGTGAACGACCGCGCGTCCTGCCGGTACATGAAGATGATCACCCCCGCCGCCCTGCTCCGCTCGCTGCGGGAGAACAAGGACGAGGTGCACGTGGCCGCCGAGACCGCGGCCAGGGCGCGGGGCGCCGTGCAGCGGATGATCGAGATCGGCAAGCCCGGTGGTGGCGAGTGACCTCGCCGTGCTGGGAGGCACGCGCGGACCTCGTGGTCGTCGGCACCGGGGTCGCCGGGCTCACCGCCGCGCTGCGCGCCCGTGAGCTGGGCCTGAACGTCCTGGTCGTCACGAAGGACACCGCGGAGGGCGGCAACACCCGCTGGGCGCAGGGCGGGGTCGCGGTCGTGCTCGGCGACATCGAGGCCGACTCGGTCGCGCGGCACGTCGACGACACGCTCGTCGCGGGCGTCGGGCTGTGTGACGCCGCCGCCACGTCACGGATCATCGGCGCGGGCCCCGCCGCGGTCGCCCGGCTGCGGGCGTTCGGCGCGGAGTTCGACCGGGCCGTCGGGGACGGTGACCGGCTCGCGCGGACCCGCGAGGGCGGGCACACCGCGTTCCGCGTGGTGCACGCGGGCGGCGACGCGACCGGCGCCGAGGTCGAGCGGGCACTGCTCGCCGCCTCCGGGGACGGGCGCGTGCCGATGCTGGAGCACCACACGGCGGTCGACACGCTGCGCACCCCGGCAGGTGAGGTCAACGGGCTGCTGGTGCTCGACGCCGAGGGCGTGCCGGGCATCCTGGTGGCACCCGCGGTCCTGCTCGCCACCGGCGGGCTCGGGCAGCTGTACCAGGCCACGTCCAACCCGTCCGTGGCGACCGCGGACGGGTTCGCGATCGCGCTGCGCTCCGGCGCGCCGGTCGCGGACCTGGAGTTCGTGCAGTTCCACCCGACCGTGCTGTACACCGGTTCCGGTGCGCGGGGGCGGTGCCCGCTCGTGACCGAGGCCGTGCGCGGCGAGGGTGCCGTGCTGGTCGACGCGCGCGGGGACCGCGTGATGGTCGGGGTGCACCCGCAGGAGGACCTGGCGCCCAGGGACGTGGTGTCCGCGGCGATCACCCGCCGCGCGGCCACGCTCGGCGACGACCACGTGTACCTGGACGCGACGCACCTGTCCGCCGCGGAGTTCCGGCGCCGGTTCCCGACCGTGCTGGCCGCGTGCCTCACCGTCGGCGTCGACCCGGCCACCGCACCGATCCCGGTGGCCCCTGCCGCGCACTTCTCGTGCGGTGGCGTGGTGGCCACTGTGGACGGACGGACCCCGGTGCCCGGCCTGTACGCGGCGGGCGAGGTGGCGCGGACCGGTCTGCACGGCGCGAACCGGCTGGCGTCCAACAGCTTGCTGGAGGGACTGGTCGTCGGCACCCGTGCCGCGGAGTCCGTCGCGGCCGACCTCGCGCTCGGGGTGCCGCAGGAGCGGCGCCTCGCGGTGTGCCAGCCGGTGCCGACCGCGCCCGTCGCCGACCGGGACACGCTGCAGCGCGTCATGAGCCGCTACGCCGCGATCGGCCGGGACTCCGAAGGGCTCGCGGTCGTCGGCTCGGTGCTCGACGTGTCCGCTGTGGACCGTCCACTGACGACCCGGGAACGTGTCGAGGACGCGGCGCTGACGCTCACGGCGCGGGCGCTGATCGCCGCGGCCGCCGCCCGCGAGGAGTCCCGCGGCTGTCACGTGCGGGACGACTTCCCCGGCACCGCAACGGAATGGGCGCGCAGCCTTTCGGTGCGCCTGACCCCGTCGGGTCAGCCGATGATCGCGGCACCGGCGATGGCGAGAGGAGCGGCATGATCGACATGGACGACCTCCACCGCGTGGTGCGGACCGCGCTGGAGGAGGACCTGCGGTACGGCCCGGACGCGACCACCGAGGCGACGGTGCCCGCGGACGCGGTCGCCACGGCGGCGATCGCCCCGCGCGCGTTCGGCACCGTCGCGGGGCTGCCTGCCGTGCTGGCGGTCTTCGACGAGGTCATCGGCGACTACGACGTGCTGTCCACGATGGAGGACGGCGCGCAGGTCCGGCCCGGCGACGACGTGCTCGTGGTGCGCGCCCCGGTCCGCAGGCTGCTCACCGCCGAGCGCACCGCACTGAACCTGTTGTGCCACCTGTCCGGCGTGGCGACCGCGACGGCCGAGTGGGTCGACGCGGTCGCGGGCACCGGCGTCGCCATCCGCGACTCCCGCAAGACACTGCCCGGCCTGCGGCTGCTGGAGAAGTACGCGGTCCGCTGCGGCGGCGGCGTCAACCACCGCCTCGGCCTCGGCGACGCGGTCCTCATCAAGGACAACCACGTGGCCGCGGCGGGCTCGGTGGCCGCGGCGCTGCGTGCCGCGCGGGACCGGGCCCCGGACCTGCCGTGCGAGGTGGAGGTGGACAGCCTCGACCAGCTCGACGAGGCCCTCGCGGAGAAGGCGGAACTGGTGCTGCTGGACAACTTCACGCCTGAGCACTGCGTGACCGCGGTCCGGCGGGTGGCCGACCTCGGCGCGGGGACGAAACTGGAGGTGTCGGGCGGCCTGAAGATCGCCGACGCCCGCGTCTACGCGGAGACCGGTGTCGACTACCTGTCGGTCGGCGCGCTGACGCACTCGGCAAAGGCGCTGGACCTGGGCCTGGACCTGCGCTGAAGCCGGCGGGCCCGTGCTCGGGCTTGCCGCCGGCCCCCGGTTTCCAGTCTCCCACGAGGCACCGACGATCCCCGGTCGCACGCCCGGAACCATCCACAGCCGCCGCGGTTGTCCACAGCAGCGCCGCGACGGCCCGGAATCGTCGGTCCCCTCGCCTACACCGGTGACCGGGGGCCGGAGGCCGCCGGTGCGCACGTCAGCCGGACAGCGCCCGCAGATCCTCGAGTCCCCGCAACAGGTCCGCACCTCTCGGCGCCGCGGCCGGGTCGAGCAGCCACTGCATGGCCAGGCCGTCGCACACCGCCATCATCCAGCTCGCCACCGCGGCGCAGCGCGGGTCCTCCGGCGCCACGGACAGGGCGTCGGCCACGATTCGGCTCGCCAGCGTGCGCACGTTCCGGTACGTCCCGGCCAGTTGCTCGCGCAGCTCCGGGTCGCGGTCGGCCTGCGCCATCGCCTCCACGAACGACACCAGCAGCGCCCGCCGCCCGCCGACGTGTTCGAGGAACGCCGCCCACATCCGGTGCGTGCGTTCGACCGGCGACGCGTCCGGGGCCGCCAGCGCGATCTCCGCGAGCTGCCGCGCCCACTCCTCGAACAGCTCGCCGAGCGCGGCGTTCAGCAACCCGGCCTTCGACCCGAAGTGGTAGCCGATCGAGGCCAGGTTCGTGCCGGATGCGGCGACGAGGTCACGCGCGGTGATGTGCGCGTATCCCTTGTCCTCCAGCAGTTGCCGCGCCGCGGCGAGCAGCTGTTCCCGATGGCCCACCGGTCGATCGTACTTGTGAGCCGATCTATACGCGCGTATAAAACTGGGCATGGCCACGGTCGAGGCAACACCGGGAACCGCCCTGCCGCCCGGGTCCACCCTGCCGTCGCTCGTGCAGACGATCCTGTTCCTCGCGTTCCGCCGCCAGGTCCACGCGCGCTGGCGCCGCCGCTACGGCGAGGTGTTCACCACCCGCGTGGCCGGTGACCGCACGATCGTCACGCTGAGCCGCCCCGAGCACATCCGGCAGGTCTTCGCGGGCGCGCCGACGGTCTTCCACGCCGGTGAGGGCAACGGGATCCTCGCGCCGGTCATGGGCGAGCACTCGTTGCTCACCACCGACGAGGACGAGCACCTGCGGGCCCGCAAGCTGCTGATGCCCGCGTTCAACGGCGCCGCACTGCGCGGCTACCGCGACCTCATGACCGAACTGGCCGTGGCCAACGTCGAGCGCTGGCCCGAGGGCACGCCGTTCGCCGTGCACCCGCGCATGAACGCGGTGACCCTGGAGATCATCCTGCGCGTCGTGTTCGGCATGTCCGAGGGCCCGCGCCTCGCGGAGCTGCGGCCCCGGCTGCGCCGCATCTCCGACATCGGCCCGCTCACCGTGCTCGGCTGGAGCTACCCGAAGCTGCGCCGGTACGGCTTCTGGAAACGCAACTGGGACAACCTGCACGCCGCCGACCGCCTGCTGTACGCCGAGATCGCCGACCGCCGCGCCGCCGGTGACCTGTCGGAACGCGACGACGTGCTGTCCCGCCTGCTCACCGCGGCGGGCGACGAGCTGTCCGACGTCGAGCTGCGCGACCAGATGATCACCCTGCTGCTGGCGGGCCACGAGACCACCGCGACCGCGCTCGCCTGGTCGTTCCACGAACTGTCCCGGCGGCCGGACATCCAGCGCCGCGCGCAACAGGCGGCGGACGACGGCGACGACGGCTACCTGGAGGCCGTGGCGAAGGAGGCCATGCGCCGCCGCCCGGTGATCCAGAACGTGGCCCGCATGCTGACCGAACCGGTCGAGCTGGCCGGCTACCGACTGCCCGCCGGCACGGTGGTCGCACCGAGCATCTCCCTCGTCCACCGCGACGCGACCCTCCACGAGGAGCCGAAGGACTTCCGCCCGGACCGCTTCCTCGGCAGAACGCCGGAAGCCGGCACGTGGATCCCGTTCGGTGGCGGCGTGCGCCGCTGCATCGGCGCGGGTTTCTCGCTGCAGGAGGCGGGCGCGGTCCTGAAGGAAGCCCTGACCCGCTACGACATCCGCGCGGCGAGCGGCCACGAGGAGTTCCCGAAACCCCGCAACATCACCCTGGTTCCGTCCAGGGGTGCCCGGATCGTGGTCACCCCGCGCTAGGTCGTCGTGTGCTGGTCGCGTCGTTTTGGTCGGGTGCGTTGCGGTTGGCGTTGGTGGTTTGTCCTCGCCGGACGGGCAGGTCTCCGGGGTGGCGGAGGGGGAGGTCGGCTGCGGTTGGGTTCGGGTCTGCCTGCCATCCCGTCGACCTCCCCTGCGGGCTATCACACCGCGCCAAGGGGGGCCAGCTTTGGCATGTTGTGCTTCGGCCGTTTTGGCCCCCTTGACACGGTGTGATCGGGCTATGCCAGGTCGACGGGATGGCAGGGAGCCCCTTTGGGGTGGGCTTGCGCCACCGTCGGGGTGTGTAGAGGGCCGCTTCGCGGGGCTTGGCGGGCTTGCTTGTGCCGGGCTTGCTGTGCGGGGCCGCTTCGCGGGCCCGGGGCGCGTAGCGCCCGGGGGTTTGGTGCTGTGAAAGGCGCGTTGACGGCATCCGGGATGCCGTCAATGGGCCGTTCACGGCGCTCAACGCCGTGAATGTGCCATTGACGGCACCGGTTGTGCCGTCAACGCGCCTTTCACGGCATCGGCCCAGCCCCCGTCGGGCGACCGCGTGGGTGTGGGAGACGTGCTGATGACGGGGCCGTACGCCAAAGCCACTTCACATGAGCTTCACGGAATCAATCGTCTAGATTCTGCGGTTCGCCAGCACCGGGATGTTCTCGCGGGTCTTCGCGACCAGGTCCAGGTCGAGGTCCACCACGAGCAGCTCGGGGTCCGCGCCGAGTGACGCGAACACCGACCCGTCCGGCGCGGCGACGAGGCTGTGCCCGATCCCGGTCGGCGCCTTCGACGCCACCCCGGGGTCGGCCTGCCCGCACGCCACCACCCAGCACGTCGAGTCCAGTGCCCGCGCCCGCACCAGCAGCTCCCACTGCTCCCTCTTGCCGGGCCCGGCGCCCCACGACGCGCCCAGCAGCACCACGGCGGCGCCCCTGTCCGCGAGCCCGGTGAACACCCCGGGGAACCGCACGTCGTAACACGTCGCCAGCCCCAGGTCACCGAGCACCACCAGCTCGTCACCCGGCGCGACGGTGCGCGACTCCTGGAAGCCGAACGCGTCGTACAGGTGGACCTTGTCGTAGCCCACATGCCGGTCGCGGCCTGTGGCCAGCAGCGTGTTGAACACCCGCCCGTCCGGCGCCGGGGTGAACATGCCGGCCACCACGAGCACGTCGTGCTCGGCCGCGATGGCGCGCACCGCCGACGCCCACGGCCCGTCGAGCCGCTCCGCCAGCGGGCCCAGTGACGTGCCGAAACACGCCATCGTGGCCTCCGGGAACAGGACCACCGAGGCACCGTCCGCCGCCGCGGCCTTCACCTGTGCCGCCACCAGGTCCAGGTTCGACGACGGCGACGGCGATGATGTGATCTGGCTCAACGCGACACGCACGGCAACACCTCCAGGCGCGAGAATGCGTAATCCCTCCACGCGAGGATATGTCGCCCGGCTAGGGTCGGGCCTCGTGCCTCACAAGTCGCGTCTTCTGGTGCCGTTGCTCGCGGCCGCGCTCGTGGGCGCCTGCACGGGTGACCCGGCGCCACCGGCCTCCGGCGACCCGGACGGCACGTCGATGGTGATCGCCGTCGCCGACGAGCCCGCCGACGTGCACCCGCTGTCCGGGTACGCCGAGAACGGCGCCGCGAAGCTGTTCGACGGGCTCGTCGAGCACCAGAGCGATCGGTCGCTGCGGCCCGCGCTCGCGGTCGACCTGCCCGAGCCCGCGCCCGACGGTCGCTCGTGGACGGTCCGCCTCCGGGGAGAGGTGACGTTCGCCGACGGCACACCGTTCGAGGCGGAGGACGTCGTGGCCACCTACCGCGCCGTGCTCGACCCGGCACGAAAGTCACCGGTGCGCCAACGGTTCTCGATGCTCAAGAGCGTCACCGCGGTCAACGCGTCGACCGTGCGGTTCGACCTGACCGCGCCGTACGCGCCGTTCCCCGCGCTGCTCGTGCTCGGCATCGTGTCCAGTGAGTCGGTCGGCACACCGGAACCGGTGGGCACCGGGCCGTACCGCCTGGAGTCGTGGGCACGTGGTGAGCGGATGGTGCTGACCGCCAACACCTCGTACTGGAACGACCCGCCCGCCGTCGAGAAGGTCACCGTCGAGTTCATCCCCGACGACGACGCGCGCGCGGCCCGGCTGCGGGACGGCAAACTCGACGGCGCCGCGCTGCCGCCGCCGCTGGCCGCCGGGTTCGAGGACGTCGACGGCCTGCTGGTCGCCTACCACAGCGCCGCCGACGTGCGGGCCGTCGTGCTGCCCACCGGCAACCCGGTCACCGGCGACCCCGCCCTGCGGGTCGCGCTCAACCACGCGGTGAACCGCAAGAACATGGTCGACGACGCGGTCGCGACGAAGGCACGGGCCGCGCACACCCCGATGCCGCACGTGCTCGCCGAGTTCGTCGACCCGGACGCCACCTACGAGTTCGACCTGACCAGCGCGCTCGACGCGCTGTCGGCGGGCGGCTGGGTGCCGGGGGAGGCCGGGGTGCGGACGAAGAACGGTGTGCCCGCGTCGTTCACGCTGCACTACCCGGCGGGCGACACGGTGTCCGAGGCGCTGGCGCGGTCGTTCGCGGCCGACGCGCGCGCGGTCGGCGTCGAGGTGACACCCGAGCCCGCGGCCACCGCCCAGACCGGCCCGTCCGTGGTGGCATTCGGCGACCCGTTCGACCCGGACCCGGAGCTGTACCCGCTGGTGCACAGCGGTTCCGCGCTCGGCGGGTACGTCAACGACACGGTCGACGAGGCCCTCGACACCGGCAGGACGGCAACGGACCCCGCACAGCGCGCGACGGCCTACCGCAAGTTCCAGCGGTCGTGGGTGACCGCACCTGGCATGGTGGTACTGGTGGCGCCGAACCACACCTACGTCATGCGGGAGAGCTGGGAGGGCTACCAGCCGGTCGTCGACGCGGCGCACTCGGACTTCACGTGGGGGGCATGGTGGAACCTCGAGGACTGGAAGCCAAGGTGATCGACCTCGACGCGGTGCGGGCCGACACCCCCGGCAGCCACCGGGGCGTGTTCCTCGACAGCGCGGGCTCGTCGCTGCCGCCCGTGCAGGTGCTGGACGAGGTGGTGAACCACCTGCGCCGCGAGGCCGAGGTGGGCGGCTACCGCGCCGCGGCCGAACGCGAGGACGACCTGGAAGCGGGCTACGAGGTGCTGGCGCGGGCACTGGGCTGCGACGCGGACGAGGTCGCGTTCACCGACAGCGCGACCCGCTCGTGGCTGACCGCGTTCGACGCGATCCCGCTGGCCCCCGGCGACCGCGTCCTGTCGACCGAGGTGGAGTACGCGGGCAACGCCGTCCCGCTGCTGCGCAGGGCGGCAGAGGCGGGCGCGACGGTGGAACCGGTCCCGTCCGACGAGTCTGGCGCCGTGGACGTCGCGGCACTGCGGGCCATGCTGGACGACCGCGTCCGCCTGGTGTCACTGGTCCACGTCCCGACCAACGGCGGCCTGGTGAACCCGGCCGCGGCGGTCGTCGAGGCCGCGCACGAGGCGGGTGCGCTGGTGCTGCTGGACGCGTGCCAGTCGGCGGGCCAGGTCGACCTGGCGGGCGTGGCCGCGGACATCGTCACGGGCACGGGCCGCAAGTGGCTGCGCGGTCCACGCGGCACCGGGTTCCTCGCGGTGCGCAAGGAGGTTCGCGACCGCCTGCGGCCACGACAGGTCGACCTGCACAGCGGCACGTGGGAGGCCCCGGACCGGTTCTCACTGCGTTCCGACGCGCGCGTGTTCGAGCTGTGGGAGTCGAGCGTCGCGGACCGCCTCGGCCTGATCGCCGCGGTCCGGTACGCACTGGACCTGGGGCTGGCGAACATCGAGACCGCGGTCCGCGCGGGGGCGGAGTACCTGCGCGCGGGGTTGGCAGGACTGCCGGGCGTGACGGTCCACGACCTCGGTACGCAGCGGTGCGGCCTGGTCACGTTCACCGTCGACGGCGTCGCCCCGGCAACGGTCCGCGACCGGCTGCGGGACCGGCACATCACGGTGACCCTGTCGGGAACGACCTCGACCCAGTACGACATGACCCGCCGCGGCCTGGACGTGATCGTCCGCGCGTCCCCGCACTACTTCATCACCCGAACCCAGTTGGACGAGACCATCGCGGCGGTCGCCGACCTCACCTGACCCTGACAGGTGACGGTGGCCCGGCGGCTGCGTCGCCGGGCCACCGCGGAACCAGCGGTCAGGTCGCGTTCGACAGCAGGATGTCGACCGCGCCGTCGTTGCGGGTCGTCTGCGGGGCGATGTCCTCGTCCGGCGGGTAGAAGCCCTCGACGCCGCCGCCCGAGGGGTACATCTCGAAGCAGTACGAGAGCACCTTGTGCTGTCCCCACATCCAGTCCGTGATGTCACCGTCGGTGATGTAGAGCCCGGACGACTGATCCGGCGTGTAACCGTTCGAGGCAGCCATCTCCTCGCCGACCGACGTGAAGCGGTCGTACTCCTCCTGCGTCATGCCCTCGGTCACCGTGTCGTGGGTGAACCCGAACGGCCACAGCACCAGCTCGGAGTACGTGTGGAAGTCGATGTGCCCCTTGATCTGCTGCACGCCGCCGACCACCCGCGAGTCCACGAAGGACTGAACGGCCCGCACCTCCGGCGCGGAGGCCGCCGACGGGCCGCGGTAGGTCTCCGCGGACGGCGAGCCGGACGACCCGCCGCAGCAACCCCACTTGTACGAGAAGTTCCGGTTGAGGTCCGTGCCGACGGTGCCGTCGTCGCCTGGCTGCCGGTTCTTGCGCCAGCCCTGGTACTCGCCGCCCGAGATGTCGAACTCGGCGCCGTCCGGGTTCTGCGAAGGGACGACCCAGATCTCCTTGGCGTCCACGTTCGCCGTGACCCCGTCGTCGGTCCCGTAGCCGGACGTGAACCGGTCCACGATGTGCAGGCACATCTCCGTGGTCAGGTGCTCGCGCGCGTGCATGTTGCACGTGAACAGCACCTCGGGCTCGTCCTCGTCGGCCGCCGCGTTGTCGCTGATCTTGATCACCGGGAGGTCGCGGCCCTCGTACGTGCTGCCGATGCTCGACACCGCCGTGATCGCCGGGTGCGCCGACGCCGCCGACCGCAGCGCGGCCACCATCTCCTCGTACGTGTGGTACCCCTCGTCACCCGCGGGGAAGTCGGCGGCGCGCGCCACCCCGCCGCCGCGCGCGTCGAGCATCGCCGCCCAGTCGCCCAGCAGCGACACGGTGAACCCCTGGGCCCGGAGCGCGGCCGCCTGCGCCGGGCCGGCCACGACCTCCATCGCGCCCTCGCGGACCCCGAGCACGTCGACGCCCGTGCGGGAGACGTCGGTCCGCTCGACGGCGGTGTCCGCGCCCCGCACCTGGTACAGGCCCTGACCGGGCACCTGTTCCTCGGCCGCCCCGGCCTGCCAGCCGGTGACCAGCACCAGGACGGCCGCCGTGACGCCGGCGCCCGCCCCGAGCACGCGACGTGTGATGTGCATGTTCGCCTCCCCGAAGGCTGTTGTGATGCTCGCCCGAGCCTCCGGCGGGCACCACGTGGCGACAACCCGTCATTGGTCGGAAACGGTGCGTCAGGATTGGATCATCCGACGAAGGTAGTGGGCCGATCGGGTGCACCGCCGACCGCTTAGGCTGGTGGCGTACACACCCCCGCACCAGGAGAGGAACCCGATGCTGAGCCGCACCGACCTGCGTGGTCGAGTCCCGTCCCCGGCCGAGCTGCGCACGCTGCTGCCGCGCGCCGATGTGGACGTGGACGCGGTGCTGCATCAGGTCCGCCCCCTGGTCGAGGCCGTCCGCGACCGCGGTGCCGAGGCCGCCATCGAGCTGTCCGAGCGCTTCGACGGCGTCCGCCCGGCAGCCGTCCGCGTCCCCGCCCGCGAGCTGACCTCGGGGCTGGCCTACCTCGAGGCCCCCGTCCGCGAGGCGCTCGAGGAGACCATCGACCGCGCCCGCCGCGTGCACGCCGACCAGCGCCGCACCGACGTGACCACCCAGGTCGTGCCCGGTGGCACGGTCACCGAGCGGTGGGTCCCGGTCCGCAGGGTCGGCCTGTACGCGCCGGGTGGCCTGGCCGTCTACCCGTCGAGCGTGGTCATGAACGTGGTGCCCGCGCAGACCGCTGGCGTCGAGTCGCTGGTGGTCTGCTCACCCCCGCAGGCCGAGTTCGGCGGCCTCCCGCACCCGACGATCCTCGCCGCCGCCGAGCTGCTCGGCGTGACCGAGGTGTGGGCCGTCGGGGGAGCGCAGGCGGTCGCGCTGCTGGCCTACGGCGGCACCGACACCGACGGCACGCCGCTGGACCCGGTCGACATGGTCACCGGCCCTGGCAACGTCTACCTCACCGCCGCGAAGCGCCTGCTCCGCGGCCTGATCGGGATCGACTCCGAGGCGGGCCCGACCGAGATCGCGATCCTCGCCGACGACACCGCCGACCCGGTGCACGTGGCCGCCGACCTGATCAGCCAGGCCGAGCACGACACGCTCGCCGCGAGCGTGCTGGTCACCCCGTCACCGGAGCTGGCCGACGCGGTCGACGCCGAGCTGGCCCGCCAGGTCAAGACCACCAAGCACACCGACCGGATCACGACGGCGCTGCAGGGCGCGCAGTCCGGCTGCGTCCTGGTGTCCGATGTGGACGCCGGACTGTCCGTCGTGGACGCGTACGCCGCCGAGCACCTGGAGATCCAGACGGTCGACGCCGCCGAGGTGGCGGCCAGGGTCCGTGCGGCGGGCGCGATCTTCGTCGGCGCGCACAGCCCGGTCTCGCTCGGCGACTACTGCGCGGGCTCGAACCACGTGCTGCCCACCGGTGGCTGCGCGCGGCACTCGTCGGGCCTTTCGGTGCAGACCTTCCTGCGCGGCATCCACGTCGTCGACTACTCGGCCGACGCACTGAGGTCGGTGGCGGACAAGGTGGTCGCGCTCGCGAACGCGGAGGACCTGCCCGCGCACGGCCAGGCGGTCACGGCCCGTTTCGGAGGCCGGGATGAATGACGCCATCGGGTCGTCCGTCCAGTTGGGAGACCTGCCGCTGCGTGCCGACCTGCGTGGTGCCAGTCCGTACGGCGCGCCACAGCTGGACGTCGAGTTCCGGCTCAACACCAACGAGAACCCGTACCCGCCGCCGCCCGCGCTGGTCGCGGACGTGACGCGGGCGGTGGCGGCGGCAGCCGAGGACTTGCACCGCTACCCGGACCGGGACGCGGTCGAGCTGCGGACCGACCTGGCCGCGTACCTGTCCACGGCGACCGGTGTGCCGCTGACGACCGCGAACCTGTGGGCCGCCAACGGTTCCAACGAGGTGCTGCAGCAGATCCTGCAGGCCTTCGGCGGTCCCGGCCGCACGGCGCTGGGGTTCGAGCCGTCGTACTCGATGCACCCGATCATCGCCGCGGGCACCCGCACGGAGTGGACGCCGACCCCGCGCCGCGCCGACTTCACACTGGACGCCGAGGCCGCCGCGAAGGTGCTCGCCGACCGCGCGCCGCACGTCGCGTTCGTGACCAGCCCGAACAACCCGACCGGCGGCTCCATCCCGCTGGCCGGGCTGCGTGCGCTGATCGAGGCGGCACCGGGTCTCGTCGTCGTCGACGAGGCGTACGCCGAGTTCTCGTCGCAGCCCAGCGCGGTCACCCTGCTGGCCGACTACCCGGCGAAACTGATCGTGTCCCGCACGATGAGCAAGGCGTTCGCGTTCGCCGGTGGCCGCCTCGGCTACCTCGCGGCCGCGCCGGCGATGGTCGACGCGCTGCTGCTGGTGCGCCTGCCCTACCACCTGTCGGTGCTCACCCAGGCCGCCGCGCGGGCCGCGCTGCGGCACGCGGACGAGACCCTCGCGTCGGTGCACAAGCTGGCCGTCGAACGCGATCGTGTCATGGACTCGTTGCGCGGCCTGGGTTTCACGGTCGTCCCGAGCGACGCCAACTTCGTCCTCTTCGGACAGTTCGAGGACGCGGCCGCGACGTGGCGGGCCTACCTCGACCACGGGGTGCTCATCCGGGACGTCGGCATCCCCGGTCACCTGCGGGTGACCATCGGCACCCCGGCCGAGAACGACGCGTTCCTGGCCGCGAGCAAGGAGATCAGGTGAACCGGATCGGCCGCGTCGAGCGGACCACCAAGGAGTCGTCGGTGGTCGTGGAGATCGACCTCGACGGTGCGGGCAAGGTGGACGTGTCCACCGGTGTCCCGTTCTACGACCACATGCTGACGGCGTTCGGCGCCCATGGCATGTTCGACCTGACGGTGCACGCCAAGGGCGACATCGAGATCGACGCCCACCACACCGTCGAGGACGTGGCCATCGTGCTCGGCGAGGCGTTCGGCAAGGCGCTGGGCGACAAGCGCGGCATCCGCCGCTTCGGCGACGCGTGGATCCCGATGGACGAGACCCTGGCCCACGCCGCGGTCGACGTGTCCGGTCGCCCGTACTGCGTCCTGACCGGCGAGCCGGAGATGATGACGGGCTTCGTGGTCGGCAACAACTACCCCACGGTGCTCAACCGGCACGTGTTCGAGTCGCTGGCCTTCCACGCGCGCATCGCACTGCACGTCCGCGTCATCCACGGCCGCGACCCGCACCACATCACCGAGGCCCAGTACAAGGCGGTGGCGCGGGCCCTGCGCGCGGCGTCGGAGTCCGACCCGAGACAGCAGGGCATCCCGAGCACCAAGGGCACGCTCTAGCGAACTACGCTTCCGCGACATGTCCAAGGAAGTCATCGTCATCGGCCTGCTCGCGGTAGCCGGGTTCCTCGTCGGCGGCGTCTACTCGACGTACAAGACCGCGAAGGTCCTCGCGATGCTCCTCGGCGTGTGCGCGGTACTGGCCGTCGGCGGCGCGATCGTCTGGATGTCCTCCTGACGGACTGATTCCGCCAAGGTCATGTGAAGTGGCTTGGCGTACGGACCCGTCATCTGGGCCGATGCCGTGGAAGGCGTGTTCACGGCACAACGAGTGCCGTCAATGGGCCGTTCAGGGCGCCCAGCGCCCTGAACGCGCCTTTCAGGGCATTACCACGCCGTCAGCGCGCCTTTCACGGCACCAACCGCAGCCAGCACACCCGACCGATACCGACGCGACCAGCACACGACGACCGACCGCCCACTCACACCGACTTCACGGAATCAATCATCTAGAGCACCCGGGCCAGCTCGGCTCGCAAGGTCCGCACGGCGTCGTCGGCGGTCAGGAACCCCGAGGTCAGGTACGCGCTGAGCCCGGTGCACAGCGCGAGCAGCGCCGTGGCGGTACGTGCCGGCTCGGGGACCGCGAGCTCCGCGAGCAACCCGGCGAGCATCGGCTGCAACTCGTCCGGTCCGGCCGCCTGCGGCTGCGCGGCGAGCACCGGATCGGTGAACGCGAGTGCCGCGTAGGCCGCGTGCACGCGGTACAGGTCGGTGCCGGCCTCGTCGGTCGGCAGCACCGACTCGAGCAGTGCCCGCACCCGCGCCCGGGGTTCGGATGGCAGCCCGGCGAACCGCGCGGTGATCAACGCCCGCACATGCACCAGTCCACCGAGCAGCAGGTCCGCCTTGGTGGGGAAGTAGTACTGCACGAGGTTCACCGACACCCCGGCCTCGGCGGCCACCTCGCGAAAACCGCACTGGTGCAGTCCCCGCACCCGCGCACACCGCACGAGCGCGGCTGCCATCTCCCGTTTGCGGACCTCGTGGTCGACACGTTTCGGCACTCGATCATCGTACCGCTGTACTATGAAAACATGACCGACAGGAAACCCCGCGGCATGTCGGCCGAGAACTGGGTCGAACACCAGATCCGCATGGCGCAGGAACGCGGCGAGATGGACAACCTCCCCGGCGCGGGCAAACCCCTCCCGAAACGCCAGGGCGGCGCACTCGAGTGGGTGGCGCAGAAACTGCGCGAGGAGAACCACGACACGTCGGTGCTGCTGCCACCGTCGCTGGCGCTGCCGAAGGAGGTGGCCGCACTCCCGGCCCGCCTGGCAAGGATCCGCAGGGAACAAGAGGTCCGGGACATCGTGGCCGACCTCAACAGGCGCATCATGGACGTCCACCGCCAACCCCCGGTCGGCCCGCCACTGCGCCTGGGTCCACTGGACGTGGACGAGGTGGTCCGCGAGTGGCGCGAGTCGTCCACCGGCCCGGACCGCACCGCCTGAAACCGTCGGCCCCCACGGCTGGGGGCGCCCGGCCTCAGATCCCGCCTTCGCTGGCCGCCTTGAGCCGCGGCGCGCCCGGCCCGTAGTCCGCCAGCAGGTCGTCCTTGTTGATGAGGTGGCAGGACTTCAACGACAGGCACCCGCACCCGATGCAGGCCGTCAACCGGTCCCGCAGCCGCTGCATCGCGTCGATCCGCGCGTCCAGTTCACCCCGCCACACGTGCGACAGCCGCGACCAGTCCGCCTTCGTCGGCGTGCGTCCCTCCGGCAGCGTGCCGAGCGCGTCGCGGATCTCCTCCAGGCTCAGCCCCACCCGCTGCGCGGTCCGGATGAACGCCAGCCGGCGCAGCACCGCCCGCGGATATTTTCGCTGGTTGCCTGCCGTGCGCTCGGACGAGATGAGCCCCCGCTCCTCGTAGAACCGCAGCGCGGTGTGCGGCACACCACTACGCCGCGAGACCTCGCCGATCGTCAGGTGGTCGGGCAGTTTCGGCACAAGATTCACACTACCGGGGACCTCCACCTAAGCCGAAGTCCTTGACTTCCAGCGCACTCGAGGTCGCATGCTCGGTGGCATGACGACCACACTCGACCTCGCCACCCTGTTCCGGCGGATGACCGGCGACGAGAAGCACGAATGGGCCGCTGCGTCCACTTTGGACATACTCTGGGTGCTCTACGACCGGGTGCTGAACATCTCCCCGGACACCGTGGACCACCCCGACCGCGACCGCTTCCTCCTCTCCAAGGGGCACGGCCCGATGGCGTTCTACGCCGTCCTCGCCGCCAAGGGCTTCCTCGACCCGGCCGTCCTCGACGGCTGGACCACCTTCGACTCCCCGCTCGGCCAGCACCCCGACCGCGTGCTGGTGCCCGGCGCCGAGATCGGCAGCGGCTCGCTCGGCCACGGGCTCGGCCTCGGCGTCGGTACCGCGCTCGGCCTGCGTGCGCAGAACCGGACCGCGCCGAGAGTGTTCGTCCTCGTCGGCGACGGCGAGTTGGACGAGGGGAGCAACCACGAGGCCATCGCGCTCGCGGGCCGCCTGGACGTCGCCAACCTCACCGCCATCGCCGTCGACAACGGTTCCGCGAGCCATGGCTGGCCCGGTGGCATCGCGCGGCGGTTCGCGGTCGAGGGCTGGCACGCGACCACAGTGGACGGCCGCGACCACGACGCGCTGTACACCGCGCTCACCGCGCGGCACGACGGCCCGAACGCCGTCGTGGCGACGATCAGGGAGGCATGAGCAATGCGCGAGACCTTTGTGGACACCGTGACCACCGCCCTCGACCACGACCCGAGGATCGCCGTCGTCACGGCCGACATCTCCCGCGACGCGTTCACGCCCGCTCGCGCCCGGCACCCGCACCGTGTGCTCAACGTCGGCATCCGCGAGCAGGCCATGGTCGGCGTCGCGGGGGGACTGGCGCTCACCGGCCTGCGCCCGGTCGTGCACAGCTACACGCCGTTCCTCGTCGAGCGCCCGTTCGAGCAGATCAAGCTCGACCTCGGCCACCAGGACGTCGGCGCCGTCCTCGTCAGCATCGGCGCCTCCTACGACGACCCGGTGTGGGGCCGCACCCACCAGGCGCCCGGCGACGTCGCGCTGCTCGACACGCTGCCGGGCTGGACCGTGCACGTCCCCGGACACCCGGAGGAGGTCGCCGCGCTCCTGCCTGGTGCGCTGGCCGGTGAGGGGCGTGTCTACCTGCGGCTTTCGACCAGGCAGAACGCGACCGCACACCCGGCGACCGGCCGGTTCACGCTGGTGCGGGAGGGGAGTCGCGGCACCGTGGTCGCCGTCGGCCCGACGCTCGACAACGTGCTCGCCGCGACGGAAGGCCAGGACGTCACCGTCCTGTACGCCTCGACCATCCGCCCGTTCGACCACCGCGGCCTGCGTGCCGCGGGCCACACCGACGTCGTGCTCGTCGAGCCGTACCTCGCGGGGACGTCCGCGCACGAGGTCGCGATCGCGTTCGACGACGTCGCGCACCGGTTGCGCGCGATCGGCGTCCGCCGCGACCGGGAGGTCCGCGCGTACGGCACGGCCGAGGACCACGACGTCGTCCACGGTCTCGACGTGCCGGGAATCGCGAGGACCGTTCGCGAATTCCTCCGATGAATCGGTGACCTGCGGCTAACGTGGTCTAGACCAGAAAGCGAATCTCCCGTAGCGTGGCCGAGTGCAAACGGTTGGTTGACCTGCCTTCCTGATCGGGGGTACGCCATGAAGCGTCACCTGCTCGCGAGCGCCGTGACCGCGGCCGTGGTCACGCTCGCCACGACGCCGGCGGCGGCCGCCGAGGTCGAGCCGGGCGGGTGGACCTCCCACTCGCCCGGCTTCTCGGTGCAGGAGCGCGGCTGCGGCGACGTCGACAACCTCACCTTCACGCTGACCTGCTCAACCGCGAGCGGAGACCAGCGCGCCGAACGCCGCTACGCCACTTACACGGGTGGCTCGCGGCAGTTCGAGGGCTACTTCCGGATCGCGAGCCAGACCGGCACCAGGATCAGCCTCAAGCAGACGTTCCACGAGACCGGCAGCGGCGCGTACTTCATGCTCGCGGTGGAGCGCGGCGGTCGCCTCTACGCCGTCCACGGCGGCACAACGCTCGCCACCGGCGCGACCGTCGGCACCACCGTGCGTGTCAACACCGTCCACGATGTCGGCGGCACACATCGGACCTATGTCAACGGCTCGCTCAAGCACACGGTGTCGAGCGGCACCGGCGGCTTCTACGACAAGTTCGGCGCCTACCGCACCAACAGCGGCGCGGGGCCCATCTCGGTGGTGTGGAGTGGCATTCGCTTCTGGCGCAGGTAGAGCGGCGATCTGCCTCGCGGTGCTCGCGTCGGCCTGCTCGTCCGCCGACGCGAACGACACGGGCCTCCGGTTGTCCGCGTCGCTCACCGGCGACGACGTCACCCTCACGTGGAAGGGGCACGGGGGTGACGTCGCCGTCGAGTTCGCCACCGAGCCGGACGGTCGGTACACGATCCTCGGCTTCGTGCCCAGGGCCCAGACCCGCTTCGAACACCCGGACCTGATGCCGGCGACCACGTTCTACTACCGCGTTCGCCCGGTGGAGGGACCCACGTCCGATGTCGCGACCGTGGTGCCGGCCACGGACCGCGTCGAGGGCGAGGACTGGCTGGTGCCTCGGACGGTGCCGGACGAGCGCGCCGCGCCGAAGCGGGGCGGCGCCCCCGCGAACCTCGTCGTCGAGTCCGTCGGCCCCGACGCACTGCGTCTGACCTGGACCGACAATGCCGCCGACGAGACGGGCCACCTCGTCGAACGCGAGGTCGGCGGCACCTTCGAGGTCGCGTTCGTCGTCGACGCGAACGTCAACCGCGTCGGTCTCCTCGGCGAGAGCGCCGACACCTATCGGGTGCGGGCCTACCGCTTCGGGGAAATGTCCAACGTGGTCAGCGAGCGCACCCCGTAACCTGGAGACGTGGCACGAGTCGTCGTACTGGACTACGGATCAGGCAACCTGAGGTCGGCCGAGCGCGCGTTGCGCCGGGTCGGGGCGGACGTCGAGGTGACGAGCGACCGCCATGCCGCGCTGGAGTGCGACGGGCTCGTCGTGCCCGGTGTCGGTGCGTTCGCGGCCTGCATGGAAGGGCTGCGCGCGGTCGCGGGCGAGCGCATCATCGGGCAGCGCCTCGCGGGCGGCCGGCCGGTGCTCGGCGTGTGCGTCGGCATGCAGATCCTGTTCGAGCAGGGCATCGAGCACGGCGTGCAGACCCGGGGCTGCGGCGAGTGGCCGGGCACCGTCGATCGGCTGGAGGCGGACATCGTGCCGCACATGGGCTGGAACACCGTCCGCGCGCCCGCCGACTCGGTGCTGTTCGACGGCCTCGACGCCGACACCCGCTTCTACTTCGTCCATTCGTACGCGGTGCGGAACTGGGAGCTGACCGAGCAGCCGCCGATGCCAGGTCCGAAGGTGACGTGGGCGACCCACGGCGGCGACTTCGTGGCGGCGGCGGAGAACGGCCCGCTGTCGGCGACGCAGTTCCACCCGGAGAAGTCCGGCGATGCCGGCGCGCACCTGCTGACCAACTGGCTGAAGAACCTTTAGCTAGTCTTCCTGGCGTGACGTTCACGCTCTTCCCCGCAGTCGATGTCCGCGACGGCAAGGCCGTGCGCCTGGTCCAGGGCCGCTCCGGCACCGAGACCGCCTACGGTGACCCGCTCGACGCGGCGAAGGCGTGGCAGGACGCAGGCGCGGAGTGGATCCACCTCGTGGACCTGGACGCGGCGTTCGGCACCGGTGACAACCGCGCACGACTGGCCGACATCGTGTCGCGGCTGACCGCGCGGGTGGAGCTGACCGGCGGTATCCGGGACGACGCCTCCCTCGCCGCCGCACTGGACACCGGCTGCGCGCGGGTGAACCTCGGCACGGCGGCCGTCACCGACCCGGCGTGGTGCGCGGAGGTCATCGCCAGGCACGGCGAGAAGATCGCGGTCGGTCTGGACGTCCGCGCCGACGACCAGGGTGTCTGGCGGGTGAAGACGAAGGGCTGGACCGAGGACGGTGGCGACCTGTGGACCGTGCTGGCGCGCCTCGAAGCCGACGGCTGCGCCCGCTACGTGGTCACCGACGTGGGCCGTGACGGCATGCTGCAGGGCCCGAACACCGCGCTCCTGGCCGAGGTCTGCGACCGGGCGAAGGCCCCGGTCGTGGCGTCGGGTGGCGTGTCGAGCATCGCCGACCTCAAGGCCCTGGCCGCGCTGCCGGTCGAGGGCGCGATCGTCGGGAAGGCGCTGTACACGGGTGCTTTCACGATGGCGGAGGCGCTGGCGGCCGTCAGTCGAGCGTGATCGCGAGGCACACGGTCCCGTCGCGCCCGCGGAAGACCTTGCTCGCCCCGATGACCGCGCGTCCCGCGATGCCGTACTTCTTCCTCAGCACCCGTCGTCCCCGCTCGGTGCCTTCGGCGTCGAGGATCCGCGCGGTGCCCTTGACGGTCTCCCCGCGCGGCTTGCCCCGCAGGTCGCAGGCGGCGAGCTCCACCGTCGGGTTGTTCCGTACCCGCTTCACCTTGCCCGCCGTGGTCTGCGTCCAGACGAGCAGCTCGTCCCCCTCCCTGCCGACCCACACCGGGGTGGGCACCGGTGTCCCGTCCTTCCGGAACGTGGTGACCAGCAGGTAGGAACCGCGACCGAGCCGCTCGACATCAGACATACCGGAAACTCTACTTCCGGGTAACTGTGACCGCTCTCAGTCGCTCACGGGGTCCGGCGGCGCAGCGTGGCCGCGCCGAGCACGAGCGCCAGAACGCCGCTACCGGCAACGATCACCAGATCGCGGACGAATGTCCCGTCGAGTTCATTCGAACGTGTGACTGATTCGAGCGCCTCGACGGCATACGATAGGGGCATCACGTTCGACAACCATTCGAGCACCGGCGTCATCGTGTCGCGCGGCGCGAACAACCCGCAGAGGAGGATCTGGGGCATCACGATCAACGGCATGAACTGCACCGCCTGGAACTCGGTGCGGGCGAACGCGCTCACGAACAACCCGAGTGCGGTCCCGAGCAGCGCGTCGAGCGTGGCGATCAGCAGGAGCAGCAACACCGAACCGTTGATCTCCATACCCAGCCAGGTCAAGGAGATCACGGTCGCGACGCCGACCTGGAGCATCGCGACCAGCCCGAACGCGATGGCATAGCCGAGCAGCAGGTCGAACTTGCCGATCGGCATCGTCATCAGGCGTTCGAGCGTCGCGCTCGTGCGCTCCCGCAGCGTGGTGACCGAGGTGACGATGAACATGATCGCGAAGGGGAAGACGGCGAGCAGTGCGGGTGCGGCCGCGTCGAACGCCATCTCCGTGTTGAACACGTAGCGAAGGAGGATCAACAGGAGCGAGGGAACCAGGATCAGCATCGCGACGGTGCGGTGGTCATGCCGCAGTTGCGTGAGGATGCGGCGCGCGGTGGCCGCCGTGAACCTGACGTTCATGCGGGGGTCTCCTGTCCGCGCACGAGGCTGAGGAAGGCCTGTTCGAGATCCTCGGCGCCGGTGCTCGTGCGGAGCGCCGCCGGGGTGTCGTCGGCGAGGATCCGGCCTTCGCGCATGAGCAGCAGGCGTTGGCAGCGCGCGGCTTCGTCCATCACGTGACTGGACACGAGCAGCGTCACGCCCCGGTCGGCGAGCCTGTTGAACAGCGCCCACAGGTCCTCGCGCAGCACCGGGTCGAGCCCGACCGTGGGCTCGTCGAGCACCAGCAGCTCCGGCTTGCCCAGGAGGGCGACCGCCAGGCTCGTCCGGGAAAGCTGGCCGCCGGACAACTGGCCCACGACGTCGTCGGCATGCGTGCCGAGGCCGACCTCGTCGATCACGCGGGCCACGTCGTTCGCGGGCGCACGCAGGATCGACGCGAAGTAGCGCAGTGCCTCGTTGACCGTCAGGTCGGCGTAGACGGACGGGCTCTGGGTCGCGTAGCCGATCTTGTCGCGCAGCTGCGGACTGCCGGCCGGGTGGTCGAGCACGGTGACCGTGCCCGACTCGACGGTCTGCACGCCGACGACCGAGCGCATCAGGGTCGTCTTGCCGCAGCCGCTCGGGCCGAGCAGGCCGGTCACGGAACCGCGGGGGACGTCGAAGCTGAGGTCGTGCAGGACCGTGCGCGCACCCCGGCGAACGCGCAGGTTCTCGACGACCACCGCGCTGGAATTAGTCACACGTTTAATTTTGCGCGCGATGAGCGACGCCGTCAAGACGAAGGGAGCAGGTATTGCTCAAGGGGTGAAGTAGTGCTGCAGCACAGGCGCGACGAGCTCGACGACCTCGTCGTCGGTGGCCGACGCGAGCGGCTCCACCCGGATCACGTACCGCACCATGGCCAGGCCGATGCCCTGGGAGGCGGCACCGGTGACCCGCAGTGGCGGCAGGTCGAGCGCGGCCGACACCGGGCCGATGACCGTGTGCTCGAGGAACTGGCGCATGAGCGACGCGATCTGCTCGTTGCTCGTGACGGACCGGACCAGCGCAAAGAAGGTCTGTCGCGAGTCGGGCGCCGACCACACCCCGAGGAACAGGCGGATGATCCGCTCGCCGATCTGGTCGCGGGGACCCTGCGTGATGGCGTCGACGATCGAGGAGGGGGTCATCGGCAGGTTCAGCGCCGCCGCGAACACCTGCTCCTTCGACCCGAAGAAGTGGTGGACGAGCGCGGGGTTGACCCCGGCCTCGGCCGCGATGCCGCGGATCGTCGCACCGTTGTAGCCGCGCTGGCCGAACTGGTTGCGGGCAGCGGCGAGGATGTCCGCACGCGTCTGCGTCTGTCCGGGGCGGCGACCTGCCACGTTGGCTCCTTCGGGTTCGGCTCTGGTCAGTATCCTCGGTGTCATGGCAGTTGCGGTTCGGGTGATCCCGTGTCTCGACGTCGACGCCGGACGCGTCGTCAAGGGCGTCAACTTCACGAACCTGGTCGACGCGGGCGACCCGGTGGAGCTGGCGCGCGCGTATGACGCGGAGGGCGCCGACGAGTTGACGTTCCTGGACGTCACGGCGTCCTCTTCGGACCGCGAGACGACCTTCGACGTCGTGCGGCGCACCGCGGAGCAGGTGTTCATCCCGCTCACGGTCGGCGGCGGCGTCCGCGAGACGTCCGATGTGGACCGCCTGTTGCGTGCGGGCGCGGACAAGGTGTCGATCAACACCGCGGCGATCCTTCGCCCCGAGCTGCTTTCCGAGGCGTCCCAACGGTTCGGCGCACAGTGCGTGGTGCTGTCGGTCGACGCGCGGCGCGCACAGGGCACCCCGTCCGGGTTCGAGGTGACCACGCACGGCGGCCGCATGGGCACGGGCATCGACGCGGTGGAATGGGCGGCCAGGGGACAGGCACTGGGCGTGGGGGAGATCCTGCTGAACTCCATGGACGCGGACGGCACCAAGGCGGGTTTCGACCTGGAACTGATCAGGAAGGTCCGGTCCGAGGTGGACGTCCCGCTGATCGCGTCGGGCGGCGCGGGCGAGGCCGCGCACTTCGCCCCCGCGGTCGCGGCGGGCGCGGACGCGGTGCTGGCCGCAAGCGTTTTCCACTTCGGGCAGCTGCGCGTCGGCGAGGTCAAAGACGCGCTGCGTGAAGCGGAAGTAGTCGTCCGATGACCACATTGGACCCGGCCATCGCGGCCCGCCTGAAACGCAACGAGGATGGCCTGGTCTGCGCGGTGGTCCAACGCCGGGGCACCGGCGAGGTGCTGATGGTGGCGTGGATGGACGACGAGGCACTGGCCATGACGCTGGAGACGAGGCGCGCGACGTACTTCTCCCGCAGCAGGAACAAGCTGTGGGTCAAGGGTGAGACGTCGGGTCACACCCAGCTGGTGCACGAAGTCCGGCTGGACTGCGACGGCGACACGCTGCTGCTGGTGGTGGACCAGGAGGGCGCTGCGTGCCACACCGGCGCCGCGACCTGCTTCGACGAGGACCGCCTGCTCCAGGCCACGGATCAGGTGACGGACTGATCAGGTGATGGGTCCGGTGATGTATCGCTGAATCGTGGGCGCGATGGCGGCGGCGAGCGTGTCGATGTCGGCGGAGGCGAGCGGCTCGAACTGCGCGACGTACCGCACCATCCCGAGCCCCACGACCTGCGTGGCGATCAAGGTCGCCCGCAACTCCTGGTGGTCAGGCGAAAACCGGCTGATGACCTGCTTGAAGACAAGCTTGAGAAAGAAGTCCCGAAGCATCACGGCAGCCTCGTCGTGACTTGCGACGCTACGAATCAGCGCCGTGAACACGCCACCCCCGGAAGCGTCCCAGCGGCTGAGAAACGTACGCACCATCGTGTCCCCGATCTGGTCGACCGGCGACGCGACGAGGATCTCGACGATGTCCTGGGGGTTGAAGGGCAACTTCAGCACAGCCTCGCCGAAGAGGCCCTCCTTGCTGCCGAACCAGTGGTTGACCATGGCCGCGTCCACTCCGGCGCGTCCCGCGATGGCCCGGACAGTGGCCCCGTCATACCCCTGCTCGATGAACACCTCACGAGCGGCGTTGATCAACGCCTCCCGAGTGTCCGCCCCACCGGGCCGCCGCCCCCGCCGCCGAACCCCGGTCGTCTTCTCGGTCACGCCCTCATCATGCGCCAGCCACCAAACCTTTTCAACAACCAGTGAATTCCACGCCGGCCTGGCCTCCGGCCCCCCAAATCCACGCTACCCCGCGAGTCCCCGGTTCAGAACCCGCGAGTCCCGCGTTCGGAACCGGCGAGTCCCCGGTTCGGGACCCGCGAGTTCCCCGTTCGGGACCCGCGAGTTCTCGTTTCGCGACATCGCTCCCGAGCACGCGCGGTTGGCTCCCGCCGCTACTTGCCAGCGCCACCACGCTGGCCGACTGTCACTCGTTCTGTCGTGGGCCTGTTCGGGCTGCCGCAGTTCGGTTGGCTGCCTTGTGGCGCCCCGGACTGAGCCACCGGGCCCGGGGGGCGGGGAGGCGGGCAGAATGGCTGGCATGGTCAGTGTGATCGAAGCCGCCGCTCCTGCTGTCGGGCTCGGGGTGGTCAGTCCCACCCGGGAGGAGTTCCACCGGCTTGCAGCCGGGCGCCGGGTCATTCCCGTGGTCAAGCGGGTGCTCGCCGACGCGGAGACGCCCGTCGGGGTGTACCGGAAGCTTGCCGCGGGGCGGGCGGGGACCTTTCTCTTCGAGTCGGCGGAGAACGGGCGGTCCTGGTCGCGTTGGTCGTTCGTCGGGGTGCGTAGCGCGGCGGCGTTGACCGAGCGTGACGGGGAAGCCGTCTGGACCGGGACGCCGCCGGTCGGGCTGCCCGCGGGCGGGGACCCGATGGCCGCGCTCAGGGAGACCATCCAGCGGCTCCACACCGACCCGCTGCCCGGTCTTCCGCCGCTGACCGGGGGCATGGTCGGGTTCATCGGGTACGACGCCGTTCGCCGGCTTGAGCGGCTTCCCGAGCTCACAGTCGACGACCTGCACCTGCCGGAACTCGTGATGCTGCTCGCGACGGACCTGGCCGCGCTCGATCACCACGAGGGGACCATCACCCTCATCTCCAACGCCGTGAACTGGGACGACAGCCCTGAGCGGGTGGACGCCGCCTACGACGCGGCGGTGCGGAACCTCGACGGGATGACCCGGGGTCTGCAGACGCCCGCGCCGCCGACCGCCGCCGTCTACGAGCGGCCCAAGCCGGAGTACGTGCGGCGGCGGTCGCAGGCCGAGCACACCGCCGCCGTCGAGGTCGCCAAGGCCGCGATCCGGGCGGGGGAGGCTTTTCAGGTCGTCCTCTCGCAGCGGTTCGAGATAACCACCGACGCCGACCCGCTCGACGTCTACCGGGTGCTCCGGGCCACCAACCCCAGCCCCTACATGTACCTGCTGCGGCTCGACGGGTTCGACATCGTCGGGTCCAGTCCCGAGTCGTTGGTGACTGTGCGCGACGGGCAGGCCACCACTCACCCGATCGCGGGTACTCGGTGGCGGGGTGCGGACCCCGAGGAAGACGCGCTGCTGGAGAAGGACCTGCTCGCCGACGAGAAGGAGCGGGCCGAGCACGTCATGCTCGTCGACCTCGGGCGCAACGACCTCGGACGGGTGTGCGAACCGGGGTCGGTGCACGTCGTGGACTTCTTCCGGGTCGAGCGGTACAGCCACGTCATGCACATCGTCTCGACCGTGACCGGGCAGCTCGCCGACGGGAGGACTGCCTACGACGCCGTAGCGGCCTGCTTCCCCGCCGGGACGCTCTCCGGGGCGCCGAAACCGAGGGCGATGGAGCTGATCGAGGAGCTGGAGCCGACCCGGCGCGGGCTCTACGGCGGCGTCGTCGGCTACCTCGACTTCGCTGGTGACGCCGACACCGCCATCGCCATCCGCACCGCCCTGATGCGGGACGGCACCGCGTACGTGCAGGCGGGGGGCGGGATCGTGGCCGACTCGAACCCGGTCGCCGAGGACGACGAGTGCGTCAACAAGGCGGGCGCGGTGCTCGCGGCCATCGCCACCGCCCAGACCATGCGCCCAGCGGCCGATGGCTAAGCGTCCACTGTGGATCATCGCGGTGCTGTTGCTCGGCGCCGCGGCCGCGCTGTGGGGTGCGAACGGCGTCAGTTGGCACCTCGCCGGGACCTCTCCGCCGGAACCGCGGGGCCCGGTCCTCCTGAACCCCGGTGTGGTCATGGCACCCGGCTCGCCCAGCTTCACCGCGGTCGCCTGGCTCGGGCTCGCCTCGCTCGCGGGCGTGTTCGCCGTCAGCGGATGGATGCGCCGCCTGCTCGGCGCCGTCATCGTCGTCGCGGGCGGCTGGGTGTGCTGGCAGGGGTTCCGCACCGAAGGTGCCTTCGACCTGCTCACCGGCCGTGGTCTCGCTCTGCTCGGCGGGCTGCTGTTCCTGGCGGCCGGCGTGCTGATCGTGCGGTACGCCGCGACGCTGCCCACGATGGGCGCCCGTCACGAGCGCGCTAACGCCGCCCGACGTTCCGGCGATCTCGACAAGGACATGTGGGATGGCCTGTCGGACGGCGAGGATCCGACGGCGGACGGACCACGAACGTGAACCCGTGGAAAGTGCCGCGACGGCACGGGGTTAGCATCCCTTAAGCGGGAAGGGGCATGGCTGGTGACGGATAGCACGAGCGGTACATCGGAGTCGGCCGCACCACAGCCGGGACCGACGAGCGCCGGCGAGTGTGGCCAGTGAGCGTCCTCGAATCAATCATCGAAGGCGTGCGGGCGGACCTCGCGGTCCGCGAGGCCGCGCTGCCGTTCGATGTCGTGAAGGAACGCGCAACCAAGGCAGCGCCGCCGAGGGACGCCGTCTCCGCGCTCCGCGCCTCGGACATCGGCGTCATCGCGGAGATCAAGCGCCGCAGTCCCTCCAAGGGCGACCTGGCGAACATCCCGGAGCCTGCCGCGCTCGCCAAGGACTACGCCGACGCGGGGGCCCGCGTCATCAGCGTGCTCACCGAGCAGCGTCGGTTCGGCGGCTCGCTGGCCGACTTCGACGCGGTGCGCGCCGCCGTCGACATCCCGTTGCTGCGCAAGGACTTCGTCGTCACGCCCTACCAGGTGCACGAGGCGCGCATGCACGGCGCGGACATCGTGCTGCTGATCGTTGCCGCGCTGGAGCAGAACGCGCTGGTTTCACTGCTCGACCGGGTCGAGTCGCTCGGTATGACCGCGCTGGTCGAGGTGCACACGGCCGAGGAGGCCGACCGTGCGCTCGAGGCGGGCGCGTCCGTGGTCGGCATCAACGCCCGTGACCTGCACACCCTCGAGGTCGACCGCGAGGCGTTCGGCAGGCTCGCGCCGGGGCTGCCGTTCGAGACAGTCAAGATCGCCGAGTCCGGCATCCGCGGTCCCGGCGACCTGATGACCCACGCGGGCGCGGGCGCCGACGCGGTGCTCGTCGGCGAGAGTCTGGTGGCGGCACCCGACCCGAAGGCGGCGCTGGTCCAGCTGGTGACCGCGGGGTCGCACCCCGCGTGCCCGAGGCCGAGCCGGTGACCAGGGAGCGGAGGAGCGCGGCGACCGAGGCAACACAGCACGATCCGGACGAGCGGGGCCATTTCGGGCCCTACGGCGGCCGGTTCCTGCCCGAGGCCCTGATCGCGGCGATGGACGAGCTGACCGCCGTCTACGAGAAGGCGCGGCTCGACCCCGACTTCGTCGACGAGTTCAACCGCCTGCTCCGCGACTACGCCGGCCGTCCCTCGCTGCTCACGGAGGCGCCGCGGTTCGCGGAGCACGCCGGTGGCGCACGGGTCTTCCTCAAGCGCGAGGACCTCAACCACACCGGCTCACACAAGATCAACAACGTGCTCGGTCAGGCGTTGCTCACCAAGCGGATGGGCAAGAAGCGGGTCATCGCCGAGACCGGCGCCGGCCAGCACGGCGTCGCGACCGCCACCGCGTGCGCACTCATGGGCCTCGACTGCGTGGTCTACATGGGCGAGGTCGACACGCAGCGGCAGGCGCTGAACGTGGCCCGCATGCGCCTGCTGGGCGCCGAGGTCATCCCGGTGACCACCGGCTCCCGCACGCTCAAGGACGCCATCAACGAGGCGCTGCGGGACTGGGTCGCGAACGTCGACACCACGCATTACCTGCTCGGGACCGCCGCGGGCGGGCACCCGTTCCCGATGATGGTGCGCAACTTCCACAAGGTCATCGGCCAGGAGGCGCGCGAGCAGATCCTGGAGAAGGCGGGCAGGCTGCCGGACGCGGTCACGGCGTGTGTCGGCGGCGGGTCCAACGCCATCGGCGTCTTCCACGGCTTCATCGACGACGCGGACGTCCGCCTGGTCGGGTTCGAACCCGGCGGCCACGGCATCGACTCCGGCGAGCACGGCGCGACGCTGTCCGAGGGCACGCCAGGCATGCTGCACGGCGCCATGTCCTACCTGCTGCAGGACGAGGACGGTCAGACCATCGAGGCGTACTCGATCTCCGCGGGCCTCGACTACCCGGGCGTCGGCCCGGAGCACGCGTGGCTCAAGGACACCGGCCGCGCCGAGTACCGCTCGGTCACCGACGCCGAGGCCATGGACGCGTTCCAGTTGCTGTCGCGCACCGAGGGCATCATCCCGGCGATCGAGTCCGCGCACGCGCTGGCGGGCACGCTGAAGCTGGGCCGGGAACTGGGACCGGACGGGCTCATCGTGGTGTGCCTGTCCGGGCGAGGGGACAAGGACATGGACACCGCGGCGGCGTACTTCGGCTTCACGTCATGAGCACCGTCACCGCCACGATCGAGGCGGCGAAGGCACAGGGCCGGGCCGCGCTCATCGGTTACCTCCCCGCCGGCTACCCGACCGTGCCCGGCTCGGCCGACCTGCTCAAGGGCATGATCGACGCGGGCTGCGACCTGGTCGAGATCGGGGTGCCGTACTCCGATCCGGTGATGGACGGCCCCACGATCCAGGCCGCGGCGAACGCCGCGCTGTCGGGCGGCTTCCGGCTGCGGGACGTGTTCACGGTCGTCGAGCAGGTGTCGGCCGCGGGCGGCAAGGCCGTCGTGATGACGTACTGGAACCCGGTGTTCCGCTACGGCGTCGACCGGTTCGCCCGCGACTTCGCGGCGGCCGGCGGACTCGGTCTGATCACCCCGGACCTGGTGCCGGACGAGGCGGAGGACTGGCTGGCCGCGTCGGAGGCCCACGGTCTCGACCGGACCTTCCTCGTCGCGCCGTCCACCACCGAGGAGCGGATGGCGCTGACCACCGCCGCCACCACCGGGTTCCTGTACGCGGCCGCGGTCATGGGCGTCACCGGCGCCCGCGACGCGGTGAGCGCGGACGCCGCGGGACTGGTGGCGCGGGCGCGGGCGCACACGTCGGTGCCGATCGGTGTCGGGATCGGCGTGCGGTCGGGCGACCAGGCCGCCGAGGTGGCGGGCTTCGCGGACGCCGTCATCGTGGGCTCCGCCTTCGTGTCCCGGGCCGCGGACGGCGTCGCTTCCGTGCAGGAACTGGCCGCTGAGCTGGCGGAAGGCGTGCGCCGAGGGCTCGTCACGAGCTAGGGGAACGGGCGCTCGGAGCGGACGGCACGCGTTCGCGGGCTGACCCACCAGCTCACGGAACCGGCGGCCACGGCGCGATTTCCGGACCTGATGCGTCCACCACACACGTCGCCCGTTACGGTGACGCGCGTGACTGTGGCGTCCAGTGTCATCCTGGCCAACATCCCGAGCCCGGACCGGGGCGTGTGGGAGATCGGGCCCATCCCCATCCGTGCGTACGCCCTCTGCATCATCGCAGGCATCATCCTGGCGATCTGGTGGGGCGAGCGGCGGTGGATCGCCCGAGGTGGCACCGCGGGGACGGTCATCGACATCGCGGTGTTCGCGGTGCCGTTCGGCCTCGTCGGCGGCCGCCTGTACCACGTGGCCACCGACTGGCACCTGTACTTCGGCGAGGGCAACAACCCGCTGAACGCGCTGAAGATCTGGGACGGCGGCCTCGGCATCTGGGGGGCCATCGCGTTCGGTGCCGTCGGTGCGTGGATCGGCTGCCGCGTCAAGGGGGTGCCGCTGCCCGCGTACGCGGACGCCATCGCACCGGGCATCGTCGCAGCGCAGGCCATCGGCCGCCTCGGCAACTACTTCAACCAGGAGTTGTACGGCGCGCCGACCGACCTGCCGTGGGGCCTTGAGCTGTACCGGCGGGAAGACGCGCTCGGCAACGTCGACAACCTCAACGGCGTCGCGGTCAACCACATCGCGACCAACGGCAGTCCGGTGCACCCGACGTTCCTGTACGAGCTGATCTGGAACGTGCTCGTCGCCGCGCTCGTCGTGTGGGTCGACCGCAAGTACCGGCTCGGCCACGGCCGTGCGTTCGCCGTGTACGTCATGGGCTACACGCTGGGCCGCACCTGGATCGAGCTGATGCGCACCGACCAGGCGACGCAGGTGTTCGGGGTGCGGATCAACGTCTGGGTGTCGATCCTCGTGTTCGTCGGCGCCGCCGTGTACTTCGTGCTGGCGCGGTCCCGTGGTGAGCGGGAGGATCCGGCGAGCCTGCGCGGCAAGGACGCGCCTCCGGAGGACGAACCGGACGACGAGGCGAAGCCGGACACCGATGCGGACCGTGATGCGGACAGCGACGGGGACGCGGACTCCGAGGCCGAGCCGGACCCCGCCGACGACGACGCCGAGCGGGAGAAGGCGGACGAGACCGGCGGGGAGCCCGAGAAGAAGGCGGACGCCTCGACGAAGTCGGACAGCTAGACCACCGACCTGCCCTGAAAGACGCTTTCGGGACGTTGAGCGTCTCGAAAGCGTCTTTCAGGGCGGCGGCTCCGCGAGGGGGTCAGCGGGCGACCAGGCCCTTGCCGGTGATCAGTGGCAGGTCCAACGCCGTCAGCAGGCCGGGTTTCGCCGCCACGACGGCCGGGACCGCGTTCACCAGGCGCATCGCCGTCGCCTTCAGGCCGCCGGTGTTGTGGTCGCCGTCGGTGGCCTCGATGTGCAGGTCCAGCGTGTAGTTCGGTTCGCCGGTGACCTGCACCCGGTAGCCGCCCTGCCCGGACATCCTCGGCCAGTCGGGGGCGAGGTCCCGGTGCAGGCGCGTCACGTGCTCCAGCACGCACACCGCGCGGTCGCCCACCATGCCCCGCACCTCGAACCGCAGTGCGGCCGCCGTGCCCTCCTCGATCACCCCGGCGGGCACCTCGATCCGGTGCGGTGCGGGCAGCCGGGTCGCCGACTCCTCCACGCGGTCGAGCGGCACACCGAGCCCCGCCGCCAGCTGGCGCACCACGCTGCCCCACGCCAGCGACAGCACACCGGGCAGCAGCAGCGTCGGGGTGTCGTCGAGCGGGCGGCCGAAACCCATGATGTCGAACAGGATCTTGGCGTTGTCGTAGGTCCCGTAGTCGAGGATCTCCAGGCAGCGCACCTGGTCGATGCGCTCGCACACCGACGTCAGCACCAGCGGCAGCCAGTCGTTCGCGAACCCGGGGTCGATGCCGTTCACCCACAGCGACGCGCCGCCCTCGGCCGCGGCCGCGTGGATCGGCGCCACCAGGTCCTCGGGCACCACGCCGTGTGGGTACTGCAGGAACACGGGCCCGCTCGCCACGACGTTCACACCGGCCCGCAGGAACCGCGTGAGGTCGGCCAGTGCCTCGTTCAGGCGGTCGTCGGCCATCGCCGTGTACACGACGCAGTCCGGTCGGGTGGCGATCAGGGCGTCCGCGTCGGTGGTCGCGGCGACGCCCAGCGTGCGGTGCAGCCCCGCCAGCTCACCGGCGTCGCGGCCCGCCTTGTCCGGTGTGGAAACCCAGACACCCGTCAGCTCCAGCTCCGGGTGTGCGGCGATGCCGGCCAGCGCGTGACGGCCGACGTTGCCGGTACTCCACTGCACGACTCTCATAGGTCAGGCAATCCCAGGTCGAGGTTCGGTTGCTGGAGGCCGCCGTCGACCTCGAGCACCTTGCCGGTCAGGTAGCCGCCCGCGGCGGACACGAGGAACAACACGGTCGCGGCGATCTCATCGGCCGAGCCGATGCGCCGCAACGGTGTCACCCGCGTCATCTTCTCGCGCAACTCGTCGTTCGTCAGTACGACGTCCAGCGCCGACGTCGCGACCGAGCCGACCGCGATCGCGTTGACCCGCACCCTCGGCGCGAGGTCGGAGGCGGCCAGCCTCGTGTAGTGGGAGAGGGCGGCCTTGGCGGTGCCGTAGGCGAGGTAGCCACGCCCGGCGACCCGGCCCATGATCGAGGAGATGTTGACGACCGCGCCCGAGGTCATGAGCGGCACGGCCGCGCGGGTCAGCGCGTGCGCCGTGGACACGTTGAAGTGGAAGGCCTGCTCGAGGAAGTCGGTGCCGGTGTCGGGGAACGGGCGCGGGTAGGTGCCGCCGACGTTGTTGACCACGATGTCCAGGCGCCCGAACGTCTCGTGCGCGATCCGCGCCAGCCCGGCCGCCGCGTCCACGTCGGACAGATCGGCCGGCACGACCCGCGCGCGTCGTCCCGTGGCGGTCACCCGTTCGGCCACCTCGTCGAGGTCACCGGCGGTGCGTGCGGAGAGCACCACGTCGGCGCCCGCCTCGGCGAGCGCCACCGCGGTCGCGGCCCCGATCCCGCGTCCCGCCCCGGTCACGACGGCCACCTGGTCGGCAACCCGGAACCGGTCGAGGATCACGGATGGAACTGTAACACGTTCTAGTTGTTGTCCGGGGTGAGCTGCTCGGCGCGGTCCGGGGACCTGGTGGGGGCCACGACCAGCTGACCGTCCTCCGTGGTCAGCACCTGCACGCGGGCGTCGTAGTGGCGGGCGATCGTGTCGCGGGTGATGACCTCCGCCGGCGACCCCGTCGCGACCACGTTCCCCTTGTCCAGCAACAACAGCTGCGTCGCGTACTGCGCCGAGAGGGTCAGGTCGTGCAGCGTGCTGACGACCGTCGCGCCCTCCTCGTGGCGCAGGCGGTCGATCAGGTCGAGCAGCGCCTGCGCGTGCCCGATGTCCAGCCCGGTCGTCGGCTCGTCCAGCAGCAGCAGGCCCGCCTCCTGCGCCAGCACGCGCGCCAGCACCGCACGCTGCCGCTCGCCACCCGACAGGGTCTGCAGCGCACGCGTCGCCAGCGGGCCGAGGTCGAGGCGCTCCAGCACCTGCGACACCACCGCCAGGTCCGACTTGCGCTCCCGCGCCAGCGGCGACAGGTGCGGGGTGCGGCCGAGCAGCACGTAGTCCGTCACCGTCAGCCGGTCCGGCAGCTGCGGGGTCTGCGGCGCGTACGCGATCGCCCGCGCGCGTTCGCGGTTCGACAGCGCCGAGGTCGGCGCGTCGTCGACGAGGATCTCGCCGTCGTGGTGCACGATGCCGACGATCGCCTTGAGCAGCGACGACTTCCCGGCCCCGTTCGGGCCGATGATGGCGAGCCAGCCGCCCTTCTCCAGCGTCACGTCGACGTCCGCGGCCACCACCTTGGTGCCGTGGCGGGCGCTGACCGCGCGCAGCGACAGAGCGGTCATCGCAGCTGGCTCCGGTTCATCCGCAGCACCAGCAGGAAGAACGGCGCGCCGGTGAACGCCGTGATCACGCCGATCGGCAGCTCGGCAGGCGCGAACGCGGTCCGCGCGATGTGGTCGGCGACGATCAGGAACATCGCCCCGCCCGCGAGCGACAGCGGCACCACCACCCGGTAGCTCGCCCCGGCCAGCAGACGCACCACGTGCGGCACCACGATCCCCACGAACCCGATCAGCCCGCTGACCGACACGGCGGCCGCGGTCGCGAGCGACGCCGACAGCAGCACCACCACCCGCACCCGTCCCGGGTTGATGCCGAGCGACGCGGCCTCGTCGTCGCCGACCGCCAGCACGTCGAGCAGTCGCCCGCACAGGCACAGCACGGTCGCGGCCAGCACGATGTAGGGCAGCGTCACCAGCACCTCGCGCCAGCCGGAGGTGTTCAGGCCACCGAGCATCCAGGTGTAGACCTGCTTGATGGTGTCGGTGTTCAGCTGCTGCGCGAACGTTTGCACCGCGGTCAGGAACGACGCGACCGCGACCCCCGCCAGCAACAGGACGGCGGTGCCACCACCCGCGGACCGGCCGAGCATCCACGTCAGCGACACCCCGCCGATGGCCCCGGCGAACGCGGCGATCGGCAGCGGGCCGATCACCCAGCCTGCCGTCTGCGGCGCGGCGACCACCACGATCGTCGCCGCCATCCCGGCACCCGCGGCCGCACCGAGCAGGTACGGGTCGGCGAGCGGGTTGCGGAACACGCCCTGGAACGCGGCACCGGACACGGCGAGCGCCGCGCCGACCAGCCCGGCCAGCACGACGCGGGGGAACCGCACCTCCCACACGATCGCCGCCTCGGTCGCCGACAGCGGGGACGTGCCGCCGGTGAGCTGTGCCCACACCTCCTGCACCACCCGGGTCCAGCCCAGGTTGGCGGCGCCGAGCAGCGTGGAGACCGACACGACGGCGACCAGCCCCACCACCGCCACGGCGAGCACGCCAGGGCGGAGGCGGGTGGGGGTCGCGGTCAGTTCTGCTCGCCGGCCTTGGTCACGGCGTCGGCCACGGACCTGGCCATGTCGACGACGCGGGGCCCCCAGCGGGAGGCCAGGTCGTCGTCCAACTCGACGACGTTGCCGTTCCGCACTGCCTTCAGCGTGTTCCAGCCCGGCCGCGCGGCGACGGTGCCCGCGTTCTGGCCGCAGCACTGCACGTCCGCGAGGAAGATCAGGTCCGGGTCGGCCTGCAGGATCGCCTCGTTCGACAGCTGCGGGTAGCCGCCCGCGTCCACGTCGGCCGCGTCGGCGATGTTGGTCAGCCCGAACAGGTCGTAGACCTGCCCGATGAACGTCTTCGACGTCGCGCTGTACAGCGTGGTGTCCAGCTCGTGGTAGTAGGTGAGCGCCGTCGCGGGCTTCGGCGTGTCGGCGACGATCTTGTCCAGCTCGGACCTGGTCCGCTCCACCAGGTCGGCGGCCTCGTCGGCGTGACCGGTGGCCTTGCCGATGGCTTCCATGCCCACGTACACGTCCTCCAGCGTCTGCGCGGCGGGCACCGCGAGCACCGGCACGTCGATCGCCTGCAGGGACTGGACCAGGTTCTCGGCGTCGTCGGAGATCACCACGAGGTCGGGGTCGTACTCGGAGATCGCCTCGATGTTCGGGGTGAGCCCGGACAGGTCGGTCCTGGGTGCGTCGGCGGGGTAGTCGGACTGGTCGTCCACGGCCACGACCTGCTCACCGGCGCCGACCGCGAACAGCGTCTCGGTGTTGCTCGCCGACAGCGACACGATGCGCGCCGGCCGCCGCTCGATGGTGACCGGCTCACCACCCGGTGCGGAGACCGTGACGGGGAACGCCTCGCTGGTGGCGTCGACCGAGTCACCGGGCGGCTGGTCGGAGGGCTGGTCACGGTTGGCGCACCCGGCGACGAGCAGCGCACCGGCGACGGTCAGCGCCGTGAGGCGCCTGACGGTGGAGGACAACGGACCACCTCGGGTCTTCGGCCCGGCGCACGGGCGCGACCCGGGAGCCCCGGGACGCCGCGTCCCTGCACCGGGGGCGGTTGGCGTCGACGCGACAGGGAGGCGACCTGGCTATGACAGTTGCGGGACAGCGCCGGAATCGCACCGGACTTCGCTACCTCGCCGCGTCACCGGTCAGTGTGCTGACCAGCACCGGGACGCTATCACCCCGGTGCGGTAACGGGGCGGGCCAGTGGCCGACGTGACAGTCGTGACCCCGGCGGACGAGCGTGGCGAGAAACACCCGGCCCGCGCAGCGGGGGCTTGGGAGGCACGGCCCGTACTCACGCAACCCGCAAGCCCTCCGCGGAGGTCGACGGGATGGCAGGCAGACCCGAACCCGACACGACAGCCCTCCACCCCAGAGATCTGTCCGGCCGGCGTGGACAAGACCCAAGACACAACACCGATTCAGGGAAGAAACCGGTCAGGCGGACTCGCGTTCCACCAGTTCCGTCGGCAGGACCACCGGGTCGCCGACCGGGTCGCCGCCGATCTGGGTCAGGAGCAGTTCGGTCATCGTGCGGGCCTGGTCGACGATGGGCTGGTGGATGGTGGTCAGCGGGGGTTCGGTGTGGCGGGCCATCTCGATG
This sequence comes from Actinophytocola glycyrrhizae, assembly GCF_042653545.1. Lineage (NCBI taxonomy): Bacteria > Bacillati > Actinomycetota > Actinomycetes > Pseudonocardiales > Pseudonocardiaceae > Actinophytocola > Actinophytocola glycyrrhizae. The sequence continues at coordinate 65,226 of NZ_JBHSIS010000010.1, read as the reverse complement.
TCGTCGTAGCCGACCACCGCCACGTCGGCCGGGACCTGGCGGCCGGCGTCGCGGAGGGCGCGCAGTGCGCCGATGGCCATCAGGTCGTTCGCGACGAACACCGCGTCCAGGTCCGGGTGGTGGTCGAGCAGGGCCGTCATCGCCTGCTGTCCCGACTCCCTCGTGAAGTCGCCGTACGCCACCCGGTCGGCCTTGCGGCCGGTGGCCGACAGGGCGCGGCGGTAACCCGTGAGGCGGTCGATGCCCGCCGTCATGTCCTGCGGGCCGGCGATCGTGGCGATGCGGTGGCGGTCGGCGGCCAGCAGGCGTTCGGCCGCCAGCTGGGCGCCGCCCACGTTGTCGACGTCCACATAGGACAGACCGGGCATCGGGCGGGAGGGGCGGCCGCCGACGACCGTGGGGATCCCGGCCTCCAGCAGCACGCGGGGGAGCGGGTCGTCGTCGTGCATCGAGGCCAGCAGCACGCCGTCCACGTGTCCACTTCGGACGTAGTCGGCGAGCTGCGCGTGCTCCGCGGTGTTCTGCGCGTTCACCAGCACCAGCTGCACACCGGTGCCGATGAGGGTCTGGCTCGTCGCGATGATGATGTTGCCGAGGTACGGGTCGTTGAGCACCGTGGCGTCCGGCTCGCGCATCACCAGCGCGATCGAGTCGGTCCTGCGCATGGCGAGGCTGCGGGCCGCCCGGTTGGGCACGTAGCCCAGCGCCGCGATGGCCGACTCGACCGCCACCTTCACCTCGGGGGACACCCTCGGCGACCCGTTGATCACCCTGGACACGGTCGCCCGCGACACCCCCGCCTCGGCGGCGACGGTGTCGAGCGTGGGCTTCGAGATCATTCCTCGTCTATGCCGTTCGTCTGAATCACCTTCCGGTACCAGTGTGCGCTGTCCTTCCACACGCGGGCCTGTGTCTGGTAGTCCACATGGACGATGCCGAACCGCTTCGCGTACCCGTAGGCCCACTCGAAGTTGTCCAGCAACGACCACACGAAGTATCCCCGAAGGTCCACGCCGTGCGTGATCGCCTCGTGCACGACCTCCAAGTGGTCGCGCAGGTAGTCGATCCGCTCGTCGTCACGCACCCCGTCGACCCCGAGCTCGTCGTCGAACGCGGCGCCGTTCTCGGTGATCATCAACGGTACCGGCCGGTACTGGTCGTGCACCCGGTGCACCACGTTGCGCAGGCCCTGCGCGTCGATCGCCCAGCCCATCGCGGTCTGCGGACCGGGCGGCTGGACGAACCGGACATCGCGGCACCCCGGCCACGGCGACGGGCCGTCGACCGGCAGACCCGCCGGTCCGACGCTGTCGACCAGCGTCGGCGTGTAGTAGTTGATGCCCAGCAGGTCGACCGGCGCCGCGATCACCGCCAGGTCCGCTGGCAGCACGAACGACCAGTCGGTCAGCCGGGCCGTGTCCCGCAGGACGTCGACGGGGTAGTGGCCGCGGAACAGCGGGTCCAGGAACAGCCGGTTGGCGAGCCCGTCGATCCGCCGTACCGCGTTCGTCGCGGCCGCCGACGTGACCGCGGGCAGCACCGAGGACAGGTTCAGCGTGATCGACACCTTCGCCTGCTCCGGCAGCACGGCACGCAGCGCCTGCGTACCCAGCCCGTGCGCGAGCAGCAGGTGGTGCGCCGCCCGCAGCGCCAGCGCCGGGTCGGTGCGCCCCGGCGCGTGCTCGCCGGAGGAGTATCCGAGGAAGGCGGAACACCACGGCTCGTTCAGCGTGGTCCACACCGGGACCCGGTCGCCGAGTCGTGCCCCTACGAGCTCGGCGTACTCCGCGAACCGGGCCGCGGTGTCCCGCGCCCCCCACCCGCCGGAGTCCTCCAGCTCCTGCGGGAGATCCCAGTGGTAGAGCGTGAGCATCGGCTCGATGCCGTGCGCGGCCAGCTCGTCCACCAGGCGTTCGTAGTGGTCCAGCCCCGCCGCGTTGGCCGGGCCCTTGCCCGTCGGCTGGATCCGGGGCCACGAAACGGAGAACCGGTACGCGTGCAGCCCCATGTCGGCCATCAGTGCGACGTCGTCGCGGAAACGGCGGTAGTGGTCGGCCGCCACGTCCCCGGTGTCGCCGTTCGCGACCCGGCCCGGCGTGTGGCTGAACGTGTCCCAGATGGACGGTCCGCGCCCGTCCACGTCGTGCGCGCCCTCGATCTGGTACGCCGCGGTCGCCGCGCCCCACACGAAACCCTCGGGAAACTGGATCCCCGTCATCCCTTCACCGCCCCCTGCATGATCCCTCCGATGATCTGCCTGCCAAGCACCAAGAACACGATGAGCATCGGGAACGTCGCGATCACCGTGCCCGCGAGCACGAGGGAGTAGTCCACCTCGATGCCGCTGCGCGTGTTGGCGATCGCCACCTGCACCGTCGGGTTCTGCGTGTTCAGCAGGATCAACGGCCAGAACAGGTCGTTCCAGTAGGTGATGAACGTGAGCAGCCCCAGCACGGCGGCTCCCGGCCGCGCGATGGGCAGCACCACGTTCCAGTAGATCCGCAGCGTCGAGGCACCGTCCACGCGGCCGGCCTCGAGCAGTTCGGTCGGCATCGCGGTGGACAGGTACTGGCGCATGAAGAACACGCCGAACGCGCTCACCAGCGCCGGCACGATCACGCCGCGCAGGTCGTTCGCCCAGCCGAACCACTGGGTGACCATGATGTACAGCGGGATGATCGCGAGCTGTGTCGGCACCAGCATCGTGCCGACCACCGCGGCGAACAGCCCGCCCCTGCCGCGGAAGGTCAGCTTGGCGAACGCGAAACCCGCGAGCGTGGACGTGAACACCACCGCGACCGTGATGGTCCCGGCGACGATCAGCGAGTTGGTCAGCGCCAGGCCGAAGTTGCCCTGCTCGAACGACTTCGCCAGGTTGTCCCACAGCGAACCGCCCGGCACGAGCGGCGGGGGATAGCGGCCGATCGCGGACTGGTCGCGCGAGGACACCACGATCGACCAGTACAGCGGGAAGATCGACACGATGATGATCGCGAACAGGATCGCGTAGGTGCCCCAGCGGGCCTGGTCAGGGGAGCGTCTGTGTGCCATGTCAGTCGTCCGCCGATCGGATCCGGCGCACCAGCAGGAAGTTGACCAGTGCGATCACGACGGTGATCAGGAACAGGGTCCACGCGATCGCGGCGGCGTAGCCGTACCGCCCGTTGGTCCAGAACTGCTGGTACAGGTAGAGGACCACGGTCTGGAACTCCCGTTCCGGGCCGCCGTTGCTGTTGCGGGTCGTGTCGAACAGGAACGGCTCGGCGAACAGCTGCAACGCGCCGATCGTGGACACGATGACCGTGAAGATGATGGTGGGCCGCAGGCTGGGGATCGTGATGTGCCAGAACTGCTGCCAGCGGCTCGCCCCGTCGATCGACGCGGACTCGTACAGCTCGTACGGGATGGTCTGCATCGCGGCCAGGTAGATCAGCGCGTTGTAGCCGGTCCAGTGCCAGATCACCATCGAGGACACCGCGAGCCACGACGACCACTTGTCCGCGCGCCAGTCGAGCGGGTTGTCCATGAACGGCTGCAGGAACCAGTTCAGCAGCCCGAAGTCGCGGGCGAAGATCTGGTTGAAGATCAGCGCGACCGCCGCGACCGACGTGATGTAGGGGACCAGCACGCCCATGCGCAGGAACAGCCTGCCGCGCAGCCGGTAGTTCAGCAGGTGCGCGATCGCCAGCGCCAGCAACAGCTGCGGCACGGTCGAGACGATGCCGATGCCGAACGTGTTGAGCAGCGAGTTGTGGAAGTTCTCGTCCGACAGCAGCCTGCCGTAGTTGTCGAGCCCGACCGAGACGTCCTCGCTGCCGGGCTTGCGCGGGCTCCACGCGGTGGTCGAGATGACCGCGGTGTAGATCAGCGGGAACAGCCCGAACACCGCGAACAGCCCGAAGAACGGCAGGACGTACAGGTACGGCGAGCCCTTGACGTCGAAGCGGTACAGCCGGGAGCGCCACGCCTGCCTGCGGGCGGAGGGCCCCGAGGGGCGCCCCGGTGAGTCCGGTGGCGCCCCACGGTTGTCGAGCTGCCCTGACGTTCGCACGGTCATCCATCACCCGCGGCGGCTTTGATGTCGTTCATCGCCGACTCCCAGGCCTCCTCGGGATCGGTGCCCTGTTCGACGCTGTTGAGCGCACCGGCGAACGTGTTGCCGATGACGCCGCTCTGTGGCCCGACCACCTGCACCGGCGCGTTCTCCAGCGACTCGGGGTAGATCTTGCCCGCGGGGGCGTTCGAGAAGAACTCGGAGGTGAAGTCCGCGACCTCCGGCTGAGTCCAGGTCGACTCCTGGCTCGGGAAGTTGCCGATCGACTTGAACAGCTTGATGTTCTGCTCGGGTGCGGTCAGCCACTTCGCCAGCTCGACGGCCTTGTCGACGTTCTTGCCCTGTGCAGGCACCGTCACGTACGAGCCGCCCCAGTTGCCGGAACCACCGGGGATCTTCGCGATGTCCCACTTGCCCTTGGTGTCCGGGGCGTTGCCCTGGATGTAGCCCATCATCCACGCGGGGCAGGTGATCGTGGCGAACTGGCCCTGCTGGAAACCGGTGTTCCACTCGGGGGAGAACTCGGGCAGCGCGGCCGACTGGCCGGCCTTGATCGCGTCGACCGTCAGGTCCCACGCGTCCTTGACCGCCTTGTTCTCCTCGACGATCAGGTCGCCCTCGGGGTTGTAGAAGGTCTCCTTCTCGTTGCCGAGGATGCCGGTGAACACGTGGCCGCCCGCGTCGAACCACTTGGTCTCCGGCATCGCCGTCAGGAACTGGTTCCCGACGTCGACGTAGTCCTCCCACGTCGACCACAGCGCGGACACCGCGTCGCGGTCGGTCGGCAGGCCGGCCTGTGCGAACAGGTCGGTCCGGTAGCACATGGCGAGGCCGCCGATGTCGGTCGGCAGGCCGATCAGGGCGCCACCGTCCGGAGTGGACGCACGTTGCACGGTGGACTCGGTCCACTGGCCCGTGTCGACGTCCTTGTCCTTGAAGTTCACGAACGACTCGGACTGCCCGATGAAGCCGGACACCTGCCCGACCTCGATCACCTCGAGGTCCGCCGTCCCGGAGCCCGCGGTCAGGCGGGCCTGCAGGTTCTGGTGGTGCGTGCCGAAGTCACTGCGGTTCTCGACGATCTTGACGCCGTGCGCCTTCTCGTACTCGTCGTAGAGGGCGCGGTTGTCCGGTAACGAGAAGCTGTCGCCGAAGACGTTGATCGTCAGCGTGTTGCCGCCGTCCTCGCTCGCGTCACCACCTGAGCCACAGGCCGTGAGAACGAGGGCGGTCGCGGCGACGCACGCGACGATCCCTGGGTTGCGCATGTCTGGCCTCCTGCGGCCACGTCGGTGTGGGATGCATGAGAGCGCTCTCATGAGTTACCGAAGGATCTCGGGCGGACCAGGCTGTGTCAAGACCCTGTAACCGGGACGTTGTGGGACAAAGAGCCGGTCCCCCGCACCTGGGACGGGGCACGGGGGACCGGCGAGTGCGATCCGAGCCTCCACGTGGCCTGTTATGGGTCGCGCGGATCGCTGGTCCGCCTCCCCGGAATCCAAGGTACTGGTTTCGTTTCGGGGAGCTGTGCGGACGTTCGGTGGATGGTGGCTGGGTGCCGGCACGGTCCCCTGAGGTTCCGTTGCCCGGCGCGAACTCTGGCCAACCCTGCCGGGGCGACCGGCGAACGCGCCCCTAGCGCCCGAAGTTGAACCAGTTCACGTTGACGAAGTCGGCCGGCTGGCCACTGGTAAACGTCAGGAACACGTCGTGCACGCCGGTGACCCGGGAGATGTTCGCCGGTATCGTCCGCCAGCTGTTCCAGCCGCCGGTGTTGCCGACCGCGAAGCTGCCGATCGGAGCGTTCGACCGGGAGTCGAGGCGCACCTCGATCAGCCCGCTCACCCCGCCACCGGCGCCGGACGCGACCCTGGCCACGAACTGGGTCGCCGCGGTCGAGCCGAAGTCGATGTCGTCGTAACGGGCCCAGTCGCCGTTGCCCACATAGCCGACGTGACTGCCGCCGCCCGCGTCGGCCGTGCCCTCCACGGTCAGACCGCTCTGGCCGTTGAACGACTCGGCCTCGATGCGGTCGTACGCGCTGCCGCCGTCACCCGGCGGCGGGTCGGTCGGGCCACCTCCGCCGCCGCCACGCGACCACACGGCCACGTAGTCGACCAGCATGGGACGCCCCGGCACGGTGGCCGCGGTCGGCGTCACGTGACCCGCGACACCGTCGGGGAAGGCGCCGCCCATGGCGACGTTGAGGATGATGAAGTAGCCGGCGTGCGTGGTCATCTGGTTCCACGTGTCCGCGCCGACCTGGCTCTGGCTCACCGAGTGGTACTGCTGCCCGTCGACGTACCAGCGCAGCTGGTCGGCCGCGTCGTCCCACTCGAACCGGTAGGTGTGGAAGGCCGACTGGCAGGAGCTGCCCGGGCAGGCCCGGCTCGCGCCGATGCCGTTGTTCTCGTTGCACGGGCCACCGGGCGCGACGCCGCAGTGGAGCACGCCCCACACGGAGTTGATCCCGTTGACGTTCTCCATGATGTCGTACTCGCCGATGCCCGGCCAGTTCCAGTAGTTGCCGCGGTAGGGCGAGCCCAGCGCCCAGAACGCGGGCCAGTAGCCGAGCGCGCTGCTGCCGGTGACGTTCGGCATCTGGATGCGGCCCTCGATGCGCAGCGTGCCGCCCGACGGTGGCCGGAAGTCGCCGCGGTGGGTCTCGATGCGGGCCGAGGTCCAGTTGCCCGCGCTGTCGCGCAGCGGGGTGATGCGCAGGTTGCCGCCGCCGTCGAGGCTGACGTTGGCCGGGTTGTTGGTGTGGTAGGCGATCTCGCCGGTGCCCCAGTTGGCCGGGCCGCCGGGGTAGCCGTGGCCGATGTCGAAGATCCAGTTCGCCGACGACGGCAGGCTGCCGGCCGAACCGTTGAAGTCGTCGGCCCAGACCTGTGTCCAGCCGGAGTCCGGCGGCGGCACCGACGCTTGCGCCGTGTAGGTCAGGGGTGTCAGTACGAGCACTGCGGCGGCCGCGGCGCCGAAGGCGAACCTCCGGCGCGCAGGCGCACGTGTAGTGGGCATGGGCGGTGACCTCCTTGTCACGCTCGGGCAGGGTTCCGAGTGCCTGGCATGCAGGCCGCAGATGTTGCCGTTAGTCATGGAAGCGCTCTCACAACGGATTGTCAACAGGTCGCAACATTTCGCTGTTGTTCCACCTGCGGGCCGGTCGGTTACGCTGGCGTAGGCGAAGCAGCCGGTGCCTGACGGGCCTCACCAGGGCGAAGGGCGCATATCGCGCGGATCATCCAGATCGTTACATCCAACGCGGAAAATCCGCCGTCGACGCATGGCTCCTGGGTTTCGGGACTGTTAAGCTCACGTCAACACGCGGGCCACCGCCGTCCCGCGCCCAGCTGACAGTTGAGCGCGAGGACGACGAGGGAGGTCGACGCGTGATCTATTCCGCCGTACCCACCGCACGAGGTCTTTACGACCCCACCACCGAACGTGACGCGTGTGGCGTGGCGATGGTCGCCGACATCCGGGGGCGCAGGTCACACGGTATCGTGACCGACGCCCTCGTGGCGCTGGCCAACCTGGAGCACCGCGGCGCCGCCGGCGCCGAGCCCACCAGCGGCGACGGTGCCGGCATCCTGCTTCAGCTCCCCGACGAACTGCTGCGCGCGGTCGTCGACTTCGAACTCCCCGCGCCGGCGCCAGACGGTGCCGCCACCTACGCGGCGGGCATCGCCTTCCTGCCCCAGGACCTCGACGAGCGGGCCAGGGCCGTCGCGCTGGTCGAGCGCATCGCCAAGGAAGAAGGCCTCGAGGTCCTCGGCTGGCGGGACGTGCCGGTCGCACCGGAGGCCGCCGACGTCGGCCCGACCGCGCGCTCGGTCATGCCGCACTTCGGGATGCCGTTCGTGGCCGCGCCGACCGACGGCAGCGGCAACCGCATCGGCGGGCTCGAGCTGGACCGCATGGCGTTCTGCCTGCGCAAGCGTGCCGAGCACGAGAGTGTCGCTTCCGGCTGCGGTGTCTACTTCCCGTCGCTGTCCGCGCGCACGGTCGTCTACAAGGGAATGCTGACGACCGCGCAGCTGCCCGCGTTCTTCACCGACCTCACCGACCCGCGCCTGGCGAGCGCGATCGCGCTGGTGCACAGCCGGTTCTCCACCAACACGTTCCCGTCGTGGCCGCTCGCGCACCCGTTCCGCTTCGTCGCGCACAACGGCGAGATCAACACGATCCGGGGCAACCGCAACCGTATGCGCGCCCGTGAGGCGCTGCTCGCGAGCGAACTCCTGCCCGGCGACCTGACCAGGCTGTACCCCGTCTGCGACCCGGACGGGTCGGACTCCGCTTCCTTCGACGAGGTCCTGGAGCTGCTGCACCTCGGCGGCCGCAGCCTCCCGCACGCGGTGCTGATGATGATCCCGGAGGCGTGGGAGAACAACGCCACCTTGGATCCCAAGCGCCGTGCGTTCTACAAGTTCCACTCCAGTCTGATGGAGCCGTGGGACGGCCCGGCCTCGGTGACCTTCTCCGACGGCACGCTCGTTGGCGCGGTGCTCGACCGCAACGGACTGCGTCCCGCCCGGTGGTGGCGCACCACCGACGACCGCGTCGTGTTCGCGAGTGAGACCGGGGTGCTCGACCTCCCGCCGGACCAGGTCGTCGCGAAGGGACGGTTGCAGCCCGGCCGCATGTTCCTGGTGGACACCGCGGCGGGCAAGATCGTCGACGACGACGAGATCAAGGCGGCGCTCGCCGTCGAGCGGCCGTACGAGGAGTGGCTGCACGCGGGCCTGCTCAAGCTCGCGAACCTGCCCGACCGCGAGCACGTCGTGCAGACCAACGAGTCGGTGCTGCGCCGCCAGCTCTCCTTCGGCTACACCGAGGAGGAGCTGAAGATCCTGCTCCAGCCGATGGCGATCAACGGCGCGGAGCCGATCGGGTCGATGGGCAGCGACACCCCGCCCGCCGCCCTTTCGAAGCGGTCACGGCTGCTCTACGACTACTTCAAGCAGAACTTCGCCCAGGTGACGAACCCGCCGCTGGACGCGATCCGCGAGGAGATCGTCACTTCGGTGCAGCGCATCATGGGCCCGGAGCAGAACCTGCTGGAGCCGGGTCCCGCGTCGTGCCGTCACATCGAGCTGCCGTACCCGGTGATCGACAACGACGAGCTGGCCAAGCTCATCCACGTCAACGACGACGGCGACATGCCCGGCTACGCCTGCACCGTCATCCCCGGTCTGTACGAAGTGGACGGTGACGGCGACGCGCTCGCGGCCGCCATCGAGCGGGTCCGGCGCGAGGCGTCCGAGGCCATCGCGGCCGGGGCGCGGACGCTGGTCCTCTCCGACCGGGACGCCGACCACCGGATGGCGCCGATCCCGTCGCTGCTGCTGGTGTCTGCGGTGCACCACCACCTGGTGCGCACCAAGGAACGCCTGCGGGTCGCGCTGGTCGTCGAGACCGGCGACGCCCGCGAGGTGCACCATGTGGCGCTGCTACTGGGTTACGGCGCGGCGGCGGTCAACCCGTACCTGGCGTTCGAGACGATCGAGAACCTGATCCGGCGCGGCACGCTCACGGGCATCGAGCCGAGGACCGCGGTCCGCAACTACGTGAGCGCGCTGGTCAAGGGCGTCCTCAAGATCATGTCGAAGATGGGCATCTCGACCGTCGGCGCCTACACCGCGGCGCAGGTGTTCGAGGCGTTCGGTCTCGCGGGCGACGTGCTCGACGAGTACTTCACCGGCACCAGCTCGAAGCTGGGCGGTGTCGGCCTCGACGTGATCGCCGCCGAGGTCGCCACCCGCCACCACCGGGCGCACCCGGAGAACCCGACCGACCGCGTCCACCGGCGCCTCGAGGTCGGCGGCGAGTACGCCTACCGCCGCGAGGGCGAGCTGCACCTGTTCACGCCGGAGACCGTCTTCCTGTTGCAGCACGCGACGAAGACGCGGCGCGAGGACGTGTACCGCGAGTACGTCGCGGAGGTCGAGCGCCTCAACCGCGAAGGCGGGGCGCTGCGCGGCCTCTTCAGGTTCAAGGGCGACCGCGCGCCGATCCCGATCGAGGAGGTCGAGCCGGTCGAGGGCATCCTGAAGCGCTTCAACACCGGCGCGATGTCCTACGGCTCGATCAGCGCGGAGGCACACGAAACCCTCGCCATCGCGATGAACCGCATCGGCGGCCGGTCCAACACCGGTGAGGGCGGCGAGGACACCGACCGGCTCTACGACCCGGAGCGGCGCTCGGCGATCAAGCAGATCGCGTCCGGCCGGTTCGGCGTCACGAGCGAGTACCTGGTCAACGCCACCGACCTGCAGATCAAGATGGCGCAGGGCGCGAAACCGGGCGAGGGCGGGCAGCTGCCGCCGAACAAGGTGTGGCCGTGGATCGCGCGCACCAGGCACTCGACCGCGGGCGTGGGGCTCATCTCCCCGCCACCGCACCACGACATCTACTCGATCGAGGACCTCGCGCAGCTCATCCACGACCTGAAGAACGCCAACGAGCACGCCCGCGTGCACGTGAAGCTGGTCAGCGAGCTGGGTGTCGGCACGGTCGCGGCGGGTGTCTCCAAGGCGCACGCCGACGTCGTGCTGATCTCCGGGCACGACGGTGGCACCGGCGCCTCCCCGCTGAACTCGCTGAAGCACGCGGGCACGCCGTGGGAGGTCGGGCTCGCCGAGACGCAGCAGACGCTGATGCTCAACGGTCTGCGCGACCGGATCACCGTTCAGGTGGACGGCGCGATGAAGACCGGCCGCGACGTCGTGGTCGCCGCGCTGCTCGGCGCCGAGGAGTACGGGTTCGCGACCGCGCCGCTGATCGTCGCGGGCTGCATCATGATGCGGGTCTGCCACCTCGACACCTGCCCGGTCGGCGTGGCCACGCAGAACCCGGTGCTGCGCGAGCGGTACACCGGCCAGGCCGAGCACATCGTCAACTACTTCCACTTCATCGCGAACGAGGTGCGGGAGCTGTTGGCGGAGCTTGGTTTCCGCACGCTGGACGAGGCGATCGGGCACGCCGAGCTGCTGGACGTCGACGACGCCGTCGAGCACTGGAAGGCAAAGGGCCTCGACCTGTCGCCCATCTTCGCGGTGCCGGAGACCACGTACTCGAGCGCGCGCCGCCGCGTGCGCGGTCAGGACCACGGTCTCGACCAGGCGCTGGACCGCACGCTCATCCAGCTCGCCGAGGCGGCGCTCGAGGACGCGCACCCGCTGAAGCTGGAACTGCCGGTGCGCAACGTGAACCGCACCGTCGGCACGCTGCTGGGTGCCGAGGTCACCCGCCGCTACGGCGGCGACGGCCTGCCCGACGGGACCATCCACATCGAACTGACCGGCTCGGCCGGCCAGTCGCTCGGCGCGTTCCTCCCGGCCGGCATCACGCTCGACCTGATCGGCGACACCAACGACTACGTCGGCAAGGGCCTGTCGGGCGGGCGGATCATCGTGCGACCGCACCCGGACTCGGCGTTCGCCGCCGAGCAGCAGGTGATCGGCGGCAACGTGATCGCCTACGGCGCGACGAGCGGGGAGATCTTCCTGCGCGGCCGCGTCGGGGAGCGGTTCTGCGTCCGCAACTCCGGCGCCACCGCGGTCGCCGAGGGGGTCGGCGACCACGCGTTCGAGTACATGACCGGCGGCAGGGCGGTGGTGCTCGGCCCGACCGGGCGCAACCTCGCGGCCGGCATGTCCGGCGGCATCGCGTACGTCCTCGATCTGGACCAGAAGCTGGTCAACACGGCGATGGTCGACCTGCAGCGACCGTCCACAGAGGATCTGAGGTGGCTGCGCGACATCGTCGCCGCGCACCACAGGCACACCGGGTCGGCGGTAGCAGCGTCGCTGCTGGGCGACTGGACACGCCGCGGGGCGTCCTTCACGAAGGTCATGCCGCGCGACTACCAGCGCGTGCTCGAGGCCATGCGACTCGCAGCGGCCGAGGGGCGCGACATCGACGAGGCGGTCATGGAGGCTTCGCGTGGCTGACCCCAGTGGTTTTCTCTCGCACGAACGCACGGACGCGCCGAAGCGGCCCAAGCAGGACCGGCTGGCCGACTGGGACGAGGTGTACCTTGACCAGGACGCGGCGGAGCGGGACAAGCAGGTCCGCACCCAGGCGACGCGGTGCATGGACTGCGGCATCCCGTTCTGTCACTCGGGTTCCGCCGGGTGCCCGCTCGGCAACCTGATCCCCGAGTGGAACGACCTGGTGCGGCTCGGTGACTGGCCGGGTGCCAGCAACCGCCTGCACGCCACCAACAACTTCCCCGAGTTCACCGGGAAGCTGTGCCCGGCACCGTGCGAGGCCGCGTGCGTGCTCGCGATCAGCCCGCTGTCCGGTGGGGCGGTCGCGATCAAACGGGTCGAGGAGACCATCGCCGAGGTCTCGTGGGAGAAGGACCTGATCCGCCCGCGCCAGGCGACCGTGTCCTCCGGCAGGAAGGTCGCGGTCGTCGGCTCCGGCCCGGCCGGGCTCGCCGCCGCGCAGCAGCTGACGCGTGCCGGGCACGAGGTCACCGTGTACGAGCGGGACGACCGGCTCGGCGGGCTGCTGCGGTACGGCATCCCCGAGTTCAAGATGGCGAAGAAGGTCCTCGACCGGCGCCTCGCGCAGCTGCGCGAGGAGGGCACCCGGTTCGTGACCGGCTGCGAGGTCGGTGGCTCCGGACCCGGCGACCTGTCGGTGGAGACGCTGAAGGCCAGGTACGACGCGGTGGTCCTCGCGGTCGGCGCGCTGCGTGGCCGCGACGCGCAGGACGTCCCCGGACGTTCGTTGAACGGCGTGCACCTCGCGATGGAGCACCTGGTGCCCGCCAACAAGGAGTGCGAGGGCGATGGCCCGACCACCATCTCCGCCAAGGGCAAGCACGTCATCGTGATCGGCGGCGGCGACACCGGCGCCGACTGCTACGGCACCGCGACCCGCCAGGGCGCGCTGTCGGTGACGCAGCTCGACCAGTACCCGCAGCCGCCGACCGCCCGCGACGACGACCGGTCGCCGTGGCCGGTGTGGCCGTGGATCCTGCGCACCTACCCCGCGCACGAGGAGGCGGGGGAGCGGCGGTTCTCGGTCGCGGTCGAGTCCTTCGTCGACGACGGCCACGGCAACGTGAAGGCGATCCGGCTGCGCGAGGTGAAGGTCCGCCGCGACCCGGTGACCGGTGTCCGTGAGGTCACGCCGGTCAACGACCACGTCGAGGAGCTGCCCGCGGACCTGGTGCTGCTGGCGATCGGCTTCGAGGGCGTGGAGCACATGCCGCTGCTCGACGGCCTCGACCTGTCGCTCTCGCCGCGCGGCACGCTCTCGTGCGGTGCGGACTGGCAGACACGGGCCGAGGGTGTGTTCGTCTGCGGCGACGCACACCGCGGCGCTTCCCTGGTGGTGTGGGCGATCGCGGAGGGCCGATCGGTCGCGAACGCCGTCGACGCGTTCCTCACCGGTCACTCCGACCTGCCCGCCCCGGTGATCCCGACGGCCCTGCCACTTGCCGTCGTCTGAGAACTCGGTCCCGCACGACGCCGTGCGGGCCGCCTGACGCCTGACCCCGCACAGCGTCGTGCGGGGTCAGGCCGTTCTCGCGCACCGCCCGCTCAGGCCAGGGTGAGCTGCCAGGACACGCCGAAGCGGTCGCTGCACCAGCCGAACTTGGTGCTGAACCCGTAGTTCCCGAGCGGCATCAGCTCCGTGCCACCTTCCGACAGCGCCGCGTACAGGCGGTCGATCTCGGCCTCGTCCACGCAGGTCACGTACAGCGAGACCGAGGGCGTGAAGCCGAACGGGTGCTTCTCCGAGCTGTCCATGCACATGAACTGCTGCCCGGCGAGCGTGAAGGCCGCGTGCGTGATCGAGCCCTCGGCGCCGGGACCCTCCGGGCCGTACTTGGTCAGCGACAGTACCTCGGCGTCGGCGAACAGCGACCGGTAGAAGGTCATCGCCTCCTCGGCCTGCCCGTCGAACATGAGGAAGGTCGTGATCTTGTGCGACATCATGCACTCCTTAGGTCGAGCCTTATATAAGTGCAGACTGTATCAATGTCGACCTCGACACAGGTGCACGGCTCGTGCCCGGAGATGCCGCTAGAAGAGCCTTCCCTCCAGCAGTGAGTTCGCCACCAGCCACAGCGCGCCGATGACCAGCAGCCCGACGATCGGAACCCACGCGCGGGGCCGGTAGGGCGGCACGAACCGCAGCCACGTGAGCAGCAGCCCGACCGGCAGGACGAGCAGCACCGGCACGGTCAGCATCCGCTCGACGACCTGGGCGTTGCGCCAGTACGCGGGACCGTCGACGCCGCCGGCCCCGTAGTCGCTCTCGCCGCCGCACCCGTCGGTGATCAGCGGCGACAGCAGCCCGACGACGAGGGTGAGCACCCCGACGGCGACCAGGAGCACGGAGCCGATGGCCGCGAGGACAAGGGGGCCCGTCGCCGCCTCCTCGCTCTCGTAGCTGCCCGTTTTGTCCTCGTCGGTCACAAGGTGATGATCCCAGGTCAGATTTCGGACATCGGATCCAGGAGTGCGGCTGCCTTCGTGAGGTCGTCCGAGAAGGGGCGGTCGGCGGTGTTCGCGTCAAGTGAGGCGTCCGCGAGGTCGAACGCGTCACGCACCGGCAGCTCCATCAGATCCGCGGGCCGCATGCGCAGCGCACGCACGGCCGCCACCAGCTCGCACGCGAGGACCTGCCGGTACGCCTCTGCCGCGGCCCTGGCCTGGCGGGCGGCCTGCGTTGCGAAGCTCGCGTGGTCCTCGACGCCGCGGGACACGACCGCGGTGCCGAGTGTCACCGGCAGTGCGGCCTGCCGCAGCATCGCGAGCGCGTCGTGTGCGACGTACTCCAGGATCATCACGCCGGAGCTGCCCGGCGGGCCGTCGGCGAGGAACGCGGGCAGGTCGGTGAACGACGGCTCGACCAGGTCGCCGAGCCGGGCCGCGGACAGCTCGGCGACGTGGTGGACGGTGGCCCGCGCCTGGTCCAGCGCGGTCGCGAGGTACGCGGTGTGGAAGTGCGCGTGGTGGAACACGTCCCCGGCGGCGAGCGACACCATGGGGTTCTCCGTGCTGGCGTTGATCTCCACGGTCAGCACGGTCCGCAGGTAGGCGAGCGCGTCCAGCGCGGGCCCCTGGACCTGCGGGAACGCGCGCAACCCGTACGGGTCCTGGATGCGCCTGCCCGGTTTCGGCGCACCGGTCATGCCGAGCAGCCGCCGCATCTCACCCGCGCACTGCACCTGGCCGGGGTGCGGGCGCGCGGCGTGCACGGCCGTCGCGTACGCCTCGGGGGAGCCGCCGAGCACGACGTACGACAGCGCGGCGACCACGTGGCTCGCCCGCAGCAGCCGCTCCAGCGCCAGGCACGCCAGCGTCGCCTCGGCCAGCGTCGACGCGTTGCTGCTCATGAACGCGAGCGCGTCCGCGGTGTCGAGTGGCACCGGCGGCAGGTGCCCGGCCGCCCACGGGCGTTCGCCCGCCAGCGTCAGCGCGGTCTCGGCGAGCACGGTGAGGTCGCCGGTGCCGATGGCGCCGGTCGCGTGGACGTGGGGGAGCGCGCCGCTGGTCAGCGCCTCGGCGAGCGCGGTCAGCACGCGCGGGTGCACGCCGGAGCCACCCGCGGCGAGCTGGTTGAGGCGGATCAGCAGCATGGCGCGCACGTGGTCGGCGGGCAGCAGCTCACCCGCGCCGCCCGCGTGGCTGCGCAGCAGGCGGATGCCGTGCTCGGGGCCGGCGTCCTCGTCGATCGTCAGGTCGCGGTTCGCGCCGACACCGGTGGTGCGGCCGTAGATCTCGCGGCGCGCCGACAGCTCCGTGACGAGCCGCCAGGCGTCCTCCGCCCTGCGCACGGCCGACTCGTCGACCGTCACCGCGACCCGCTCCTGCGCCACCAGCCGCACGTCCTCGCAGCGCAGCGTCCGACCGTCCACTGTGAACATGCCGCCAGAGTAGAACCACCGGGAATGTCATCCCTCGAATGGCGGGTCCTGCGGCTCGAAACCCGCGGGTAACGTCGCAAGACGACCTATCCCCTGCGCGGTTCACCCGATCCGGGTAAGCCGAAAGGTAGGTGCATATGAAGACGAAGTCAGTGCGGTGCGCGGTGGCCCTGGCGGCCGCCTGCCTCGCCGTCCCCGCGCTCGCCACCACGACGGCGGCCGCCGCGCCGGCCACGGTGCACGTCGCGGCCGACACCGCGGCGGAGGCGGACGCGGTCGCCGCGAAGTGGACACCGGAGGCGATGCGCAACGCGGTCCCGCTCGACCGCCTCCTGCCGAAGGCGGACGCGTCGAAGCTGACCCAGGACGTCCGCAAGGGCGCGCCGCAGGTCGTGGCGCCGACCGCCGCGCAGCCCGGCGACCTGGCGCCGATGGCGTTCCCGCACGGCGGCGGCCCGTGGACCGGCGGCGGCAAGGTCGTGACGACGGCGGGCCGCGTGTTCTTCACGTACCAGGGCAGGCAGGCTTCCTGCTCCGGCAACGCGGTGACCAGTGCCAACAAGAGCACCGTCATCACGGCGGGGGCACTGCGTGAAGCTCGACGGCGCGTTCCACACCGACTGGGCGTTCGTGCCCGCGTACGACAACGGCGACGCGCCGTACGGCACGTGGACCGCGCGGGCGACCATGGCGACACCGCAGTGGGTGGCGTCCGAGGACATCAACCACGACGTCGGCGCCGCGGTCGTGAACCAGCGCGACGGCCAGAGCCTCACCGACGTCGTCGGCGGTCAGGGCGTCGCGTTCAACCAGGCACGCGGCCAGAACATGTACGCGTTCGGCTGGCCGGCGGCAGCGCCGTACGACGGCACGCGGATGATCTACTGCAGCGGGCGGGTGTTCAACGCCTTCCTCAGCAACGGCATCGGCATGACGTGCGACATGACCGGCGGCTCCAGCGGCGGCCCGTGGTTCCTGCAGTTCAGCGAGGCCACCGGGACCGGTCTGGTCAACTCCGTGAACAGCTACAAGATCAACTTCGTCCCCACGTGGATGTTCGGCCCCTACTTCGGTGCCGACGCCCAGAACCTCTACAACCAGGCGCAGGCGGCCTGATTCCGGGGTGCGAGGGGGCGGCCGGTCCGGTCGCCCCCTCGTTGCATACTGCGGCCATGGCCTTCACGGGTTTCGGCGAACACGCGATCGACTTCTACGACGGCCTGGAGGCCGACAACTCCAAGTCCTACTGGGAGGACAACAAACACCGCTACGCCACCGACGTCCGCGCTCCGATGGAGGAGCTGCTCGCCGAGCTGTCGCCGGAGTTCGCCACGGAGACCAGCCGGGTGACGGTGTTCCGCCCGTACCGCGATGTCCGGTTCGCGAGGGACAAGACGCCGTACAAGACGCACTGCGGCGGCGTCATCGAGTTCGGCCGCGGGGCCGGGGCCTACTACGTGGAGGTCGGGCCCGCCGGGCTGCGCGTCGGCGGCGGGTGCTTCCACCTGGAGTCCGACCAGCTGGCCCGCTTCCGCACGGCCGTGGCGGAGGAGGTCCACGGCGGGGCGCTTGCCGAGATCATCGCCCGCCTCGAACGCGGCGGCTGGTCCGTCCTCGGCGAGCGGCTGAAGACCAGACCCCGCGGCTACGACGCCGACCACCCACGCATCGACCTGCTGCGCCACCGGTCCCTGTATGTGATGAAGGTGTGGGAACCGGACGACGCGCTGCACGAGCGGGAGACGTTCGACCGGGTGCGGAAGTCGTTCCTGGCGCTGCGCCCGATCAACGAGTGGGCAGCCGACCACGTGGGCGTCTCGGCGGTCCCGCGCCGCTGACGTGCGCCTCCGCGGTCGCGCCAATGGGCTGGGTTTACGGGCCGCGCGCGCCGGGAACGCCCCACGAAGCCGGTCGCTGAGCGTCCGGCAGACCAACACCAGATAACTTTCTGGATCGATCCGCCGATTACTGCTCAGTATTTCGGGATCGTTCCAGCGCGGGGGGCTAAGCTACGTGTCCGTGAGTCGACGAGCGAAGATTGTATGCACTCTGGGGCCAGCGACGGCCACTCCGGAGAAGGTGCGCGACCTGGTCGCCGCCGGCATGGACGTCGCCAGGATGAACTTCAGCCACGGCAGCCAGAGCGACCATAAGCAGGTCTACGACCTGGTTCGCGCGGCCTCCGACGAGTCGGGGCGGGCCGTCGGCATCATGGCCGACCTGCAGGGCCCGAAGATCCGGCTGGGCACGTTCGCCGGTGGCAAGGCCGAGTGGCGCGTCGGGGACGTCGTGCGGATCACCGTCGAGGACATCGAGGGCACCCACGACCGGGTCTCGACCACCTACAAGGGTCTTTCCAGGGACGCCAAGGCCGGGGACCGGTTGCTGGTGGACGACGGCAACGTGGGCCTCACGGTCGTCGAGGTGGACGGGCCGGACGTGGTCTGCGAGGTCACCGAGGGTGGCAAGGTCAGCAACAACAAGGGCATCTCGCTGCCGGGCATGGACGTCTCCGTGCCAGCCATGTCCGAGAAGGACATCGAGGACCTGGAGTTCGCGCTCCAGCTCGGGGTGGACTTCGTCGCGCTGTCCTTCGTGCGTTCCCCCGCCGACATCGACCTGGTGCACCAGGTGATGGACCGGGTCGGCAAGGGCAGGCTGCCGGTCATCGCCAAGCTGGAGAAGCCGGAGGCCGTCTCCAACCTCGAGGCGATCGTGCTGGCGTTCGACGGTGTGATGGTCGCCCGCGGCGACCTGGGCGTCGAGCTGCCGCTCGAGCAGGTGCCGCTGGTGCAGAAGCGCACGATCCAGATCGCGCGCGAGAACGCCAAGCCGGTGATCGTGGCGACCCAGATGCTCGAATCCATGATCAACAACTCGCGGCCGACGCGGGCGGAGGCCTCCGACGTCGCCAACGCGGTGCTCGACGGCGCGGACGCGGTCATGCTCTCCGGTGAGACCAGCGTCGGGCGCTACCCGATCGAGACGGTGCAGACGATGTCGCGCATCGTCGAGGCGGTCGAGAGCGAGTCCGTGGTCGTGCCGCCGCTGACGCACGTCCCGCGGACCAAGCGCGGCGTGCTGTCCTACGCCGCCCGCGACATCGGCGAGCGCCTCAACGCCAAGGCCCTGGTCGCGTTCACGCAGTCGGGTGACACGGTCCGCCGGCTCGCGCGCCTGCACACCCACCTGCCGCTGCTGGCCTTCACGCCGGAACCGTCCGTGCGCAGCCAGCTCGCGCTGACGTGGGGTGTTGAGACGTTCATGGTCCCCGAGGTCGACTCGACCGACCTCATGGTCCGCCAGGTCGACACGTCGATGCTGTCCATCGGCCGGTACCAGCCCGGCGACCTTGTGGTCGTCGTCGCAGGATCCCCGCCGGGGACCGTCGGCTCGACTAACCTCATCCGAGTCCACCGGCTCGGGGAGGAAGACCACGCCTGAGCCCCTGAGCAAAGGGTGCTCCCATGACCGAAGCGGCACGTCAGGCCGCTGCCGACCTCGCGAAGAGCCGGGTCATGCGCGGCCAGCCCGTGTTGGACGGGCTGGTCGCGCTCCTGGACCTGGAGCGGATCGAGGAGAACATCTTCCGCGGCGTCAGTCCCTCGGACTCACCCGTCCGGGTGTTCGGCGGGCAGGTCGCCGGGCAGGCTCTCGTCGCCGCCGGGCGGACCGTCCCGGCGGAACGGAAAGTGCACTCGCTGCACGCCTACTTCATCCGGCCGGGAGATCCGAGCATCCCGATCGTGTACGAGGTGGACCGCATCCGTGACGGTCGTTCGTTCACCACGCGGCGGGTCATCGCGGTCCAGCGCGGCAAGGCGATCTTCGCGCTCTCCGCGTCCTTCCACCACGTCGAGCCGGGCGCCGAGCACGCTGAGCCGATGCCGGACGTGCCACCGCCGGACGCGCTGCCCTCGCGCATGGAGAGCATGAAGGCGTACGCCGACAGGCTCGGTCCGATCGCGACCATGCCGAGGCCGATCGACATCCGCTACGTCACCGACCCGCCGTGGGAACTGCGGGGCCGCCGCGACAACGAGGCACGCAACCAGGTCTGGATGCGGGCCGACGGCACGCTGCCCGACGACGAGCTGCTGCACGTCTGCGTGCTCGCCTACGCCTCCGACATGACGCTGCTCGACTCCGTGCTCGTGCGGCACGGCGTGTACTGGGGCTTCGACCAGGTGCTCGGCGCGAGCCTCGACCACGCGCTGTGGTTCCACCGGCCCTTCCGCGCCGACGAGTGGTTCCTCTACGACAGCGTGTCGCCGACCGCCTCCGGCGCGCGCGGGCTCGCGACCGGCCGGTTCTTCGCCCAGGACGGCACGCTGATCGCGACGGTGGTCCAGGAAGGGCTGCTGCGGATCGTCGAAGACGAGTCGTGAACACCCGGGAGGTCCCGGTCGCCGCCACGGTCAGGCTCGACCACCGGGTCCACTGCGTCCGGCCCTGCGCCGGCGGGTTCGCGGCCGTGTCGGCCGACGGCGAGGTCACCGTGCTCGACAAGGGCCTTCGGGTGGTCCGGCGGCTCGGGCTCGGTGGCCGGGTCGGCGACGTCGCCATCGCGCGGGACGGGACGGCCTGGGCCTGGGCCGCGACCGGCCGCCTGTGGCTCGGCGAGCCCGGCGGCCTCGCGAAGGACGTGCCGCTGCCGGACGAGGTCGCGTGCCGGTGGCTGCCGTCCGGGCAGGCGGTGTGGGTCGCGATCGGCACCGGTGACGAGGTGTGCGTGGAGCTGCGCGACCCGGACCACCGCGTGCGCGCCACCGTGACCGTCCCCGACCCGTTCGGCGGGTCGATGGTCATGCTCTGCGACCACCCGCACGACGACGCCGTGGTGCTGTGGATCGCGGCCGGCAGGGACGGTCAGGAGTCCTGGCTGCTCACCGACGGCGCTACCGGGCCGCGTGCCGAACGGCTCCCGGCAGGAGGCAGCAGACCCGCGCTGTTCCTGCCGGACGGGCGGTCCCTGCTCACCGCGGACGACCACCGGATCGCGCACGTGTCCTGGCCCGACGGTGCCGAACTGGGCGCGCTCGGCTGGGCGGACGTGGACCGGGAGGCCGTCGAGGACGGCGGCGACGCGCCGGGCGAGCTGGTGCTCCTCCCCGGCGGGCACGTCGCGTGGACCACCAGGAGCGGCCGCATCCGGACCGTGGACCTCGCCGCGATGTCGGTCGTCGACGAGATCACCCTGACCGGGCACCCGCTGCGCCCGGCAGCCGCCCTCCACCCGGCCCTGGCCGGTGCCGAGAACCTGTGCACCGACTTCGACCACGCCGTGCCCGGCGCGGACGGGTCGGTGCTGACGGTGCACCGTGCGGACACCCTCGTGCTGTCCGCGCTCCGGGACTGGTCACCGGCCTGACTGCCGCCATGTTGGCGATTGTCAACGCTCGCAGAGGATAGGAAGATTTCTCACCAACATCCCCTGTGACCCTGGGAGGCGCTCATGCGTTCCCGATTGGCCGGTTTGTTCGCACTGGTCGCCGGTGCCCTGCTCGTGTTCGGGCTCGTGCCGCCGGTCGTGGCGCACGACCGCGGTGCGCTCGCCGCGGACCTCGACGCGATCCTCGCCGCGCCCGGTCTGGCAGGTGCCGACGTCGGGCTGGTGGTGAAGACGCTCGACGGCGAAACCGTCTACAGCCGCGACGCCGGGCGCAGGCAGCAGCCCGCGTCGAACGCGAAGCTCGTGACCTCGGTCGCGGCGTTCGACGTCCTCGGCCCGGACCACCGCTTCGACACCACCGTCCACACCGCGGGCAGGCGGCTCGGGCCCGTGCTGGACGGCGACCTGTACCTGCGGGGCACCGGCGACCCGACGATGCTGGCCGCCGACTACGACGCACTCGCGGCACAGGTCGCCGCCAAGGGCGTGAAACTGGTGCGCGGTGAGCTCTTCGCGGACGACAC
Organism: Actinophytocola glycyrrhizae; assembly: GCF_042653545.1. Taxonomy (NCBI): domain Bacteria; kingdom Bacillati; phylum Actinomycetota; class Actinomycetes; order Pseudonocardiales; family Pseudonocardiaceae; genus Actinophytocola; species Actinophytocola glycyrrhizae. Next base: position 43,357 of record NZ_JBHSIS010000010.1, on the reverse strand, counting down.
GTGGTTCGACGACGTCCGCCTCGGCACCAGCTGGGCCTGGGACGACGAGCCGTACTACTACTCGGCGCAGGTGTCCGCGCTGACCGCCGCGCCGGACACGGACTACGACGCGGGCTCGATCATCGTCCGCGTCGCGCCAGGTGCGGACGGCAAGGCCGTCGTGACGACCGAGCCGCCCACCGACTACGTCAAGGTCGTGAACACCGCTGTCACCGGGGCCGCGGGATCACCCGACACGATCAGTGTCGACCGCGTGCACGGAGCGAACACCTTCACGGTCACCGGTTCCATACCGTCGGATGGTGCGGCCACGACCGAGTGGATGGCGGTGTGGGAGCCGACCGGGTACGCGGCGGCGTTGTTCCGCGCGGCGCTCGGCAGGCACGGGGTGAGGGTGCTCGGTCCGACGGCCCGGGGCGCCACGCCGGCCAACGCGCCGGTGGTGGCGTCGCGGCAGTCGATGCCGCTCGTGGAGCTGATGGTGCCGTTCATGAAGCTGTCGAACAACCTGCACGCGGAGATCCTGGTCAAGGCCATGGGCAGGAAGGCAGCAGGCAGGGGCACGTGGAGCGCTGGTCTGGCGGCGCTCGCGGACCGGCTGCCGTCCTATGGTGTCGACCCGGCGCGGCTGTCCCTGCGGGACGGTTCCGGTCTGTCCAGGATGGACCAGATCGCACCGGACCAGCTGGCGGCGCTGCTGGGCGCTGCGCGGTCGCGGCCGTGGTTCGCCGACTGGTCCGCGGCGCTGCCGATCGCGGGCAGGGCCGACCGGCTGGAGGGCGGCACACTGCGCAACCGCATGCGCGGCACCGCCGCGGAGGGCAACGTGCACGCGAAGACCGGGTCGCTGACCGGGGTGAGCGGCCTGTCCGGCTACGTCACCAACACGGCGGGCGAACAGTGGGTGTTCTCGATGGTCACGAACAACTCGATCGGGGTGAACGTGAAGGGCGTCGAGGACGCGGTGGCGGTGCGGCTCGCGCAGGAGGGCGGACCGGTCACGGCGCGGTCCGTGGTGCCCGCGCCGGAGCTGTCGCCGGAAACAACCGAACTGGAATGCAGTTGGGTGAAGGCGTGCTGAGTTTGCCCACCCCCGCATGGGTTCACTCATGCGGGTTAACTTTGGTCGTCGATCGCGAAATCTGAGGTGCTGCGGATCCTGCGTTTCGGTCAACTCTGAGTGTCGGTGTCGAGCGTTATCCGGTGACTCGACGGCCCTTTTCGGGGACTTCGGAATGGCACATCTACTCAGAGTTGATCGCCGATCATCGCGTCGGCTCCGAAAAAGTGGCGTCGACCTGGGTGGCGAGGAAAAATCGGGCCCTCGTGAGCCGGTGCCACCAAAGCCTGAGGGCCCCGCGGGGCGATGCGGGGCCCTCAAGCCTGTTCGGGTGACGGGTCCAGGGCCGGTCGGGGGAAGGTCCTGGACCCGTCACACGTCGGGCGGCTCGGGAGAGTGGGGGGAGCGAGCCGCCCGACCGGACGAGCCACGGGTTACATGGGAGCTCCCTGGCTCGTCGTCCGTGGGGGTGTCTCAGCTGCCGAAGGCGACCTGCCTGCGCATCGGCGCCGTGGTCTCCTCCGTGGTCTCCTCCTCGGTCACCACCAGGCAGAGGTGTGCCGTCAGGTACGCGCGGCACGGTGCGGGTGCGCGGCCGAAACGCCTGGTCCGGCAGCTCGGGCAGCGGCCGTTCGCGTCCGGCGAGTGTTCGTCGAGCACTGCCTTGAGCGCCGCCACCACCCTCGGCAACTCGAGCCGCGCCACGAGCGCGGCGGCCTGCTCGTCACCGAACTGGGCGCGGTAGGTGATGTTGGTCAGGTAGTCGGCCAACGAGGTTTCCAGCTGTCCAAAGATCGGACTGCTCACGGTGTGACTCCCCGGGTCCTGGAGGAGGGTGGTCGACCTCGGTGCACGACCTCGAGTTGCGCGAACTTGACCGGGGGGTCAAATTGCTACCCGAGGGGGCACTCTGGTCGACAAGCCTTGGCCGGCGCCACAGGCTCGATTAGCAGCTTGCGATGAGGGACACGCTTTTTGCAAGTTGCAGTACACGATCGGGTGAAGCGTTTCGGATGGGGAGTAATTGCATACTCTGTGCATGCACCCTGATCACGGTTTCCGATGTTCTCGTGACAACTCGTGTCCAGGTGGGAACATCGATCTCAGCAACCCATCCACAGTGAGGTGATCCATGTCGCGAGGTCCCAGCCCGACGGTTCGCCGTCGACGGCTCGCGGCCCGGCTGCGTGAGCTGCGCGAGAACGCCAACCTGACCATCGACGAGGTCGGCGACAAACTGGAGTGCTCGGCATCCAAGATCAGTCGCATCGAGACGGGACACGTCGGGGTGACCCCGCGGGACGTGCGGGACATGCTCGAGGTCTACGGCGTCGGCGACGACGAGCGCGAGGCGCTCGTCCAGCTGGCGAGGGAGGCACGCAGGAAAGGCTGGTGGCACGCCTACAACGAGGTGTTCACCGGGTCGTTCGTCGGGCTGGAGTCCGACGCGTCGTTCCTGCACACGCACCAGGCGCTGCTGGTGCCGGGGCTGTTGCAGACCGAGGCGTACACCCGAGCGGTGATCAGGGCGATCCGGCCGGACGCCGCGGAGGCCGATGTGGAGCTTCGCGTGCGGGCCCGCATCAACAGGCAGAAGCTCATCACCGAGGAGTCGAATCCGCCGCAGTACTGGGCGGTGCTCGACGAGGCGGTGCTCCACCGCGTGGTCGGCGGCCCGGAGGCGATGCGCGAACAGCTGAAGAAGCTGGTCGAGCTGGCCTCGCTGCCGCACGTGACCCTGCAGGTCGTACCGTTCTCGGCCGGCTCGCACGCGGGCATGGAGGGGCCGTTCCTGATCCTCGGCTTCCCAGAGCAGGCCGATCCCGATGTCGTGTATGTCGAGAACACAACTTCTGGTGTCTACTTGGAACAACCGGAAGATGTTCACCGATATACCTTGATGTTCGACCATCTGCGTGCGGCAGCGTTGAAACCGGACGACACCGTCGAGATGGTCGATCGGACAGCCGACCGGCTGTCCTAGTGGTAGCAAATCCGAGAGGAGCAGAGCGTGACCGTTTCTGACCTGACCGGCGCGCGGTGGCGCAAGAGCAGCCGTAGCGGCGCAGGCAACGACTGTGTTGAGCTTGTCGTGGCCAGAATCGGCGCAGCGGTGCGTGACTCCAAGAACCCGGCGGCAGGCCACGTCTCGTTCGAGACGCCCGGCTGGCACGCGTTCATGGGAGTCGTCAAGGAGGGCCGCCTCGACACCGAGTGAGGCTCCCCGGGCTGCGCCGGACGACCGTTCCGGCCCTGCATGACCGCAGCCGAGGTGCTCTCCTGCCCCCGGAGCACCGTCCACGGCCCTCAGGCGGACAGCAGCACCGCCGGGCCACCCCTTACCCCGGCGTTCGCGCCGGAACCGCGTGATCTCCCGATGCCCTCCCACCACCCTCAGCACGATGCTCGGCGTCGTGTCCAGGACAACGGGAAAGACCCGCGCTCCCGTGCACGGGGCGTGACAGTATGCGTGGCGTGGCGCGTCTCGGATCAGGAATACCTCTGGTGGCACGTGACCGGGAGCTCGGCCGGTTGCGGGGCGCCTTCGAGCAGGCCGCGAGTGGCACGGCCACCGCGATGCTCATCTCCGGCGACGCCGGAGTCGGCAAGACCAGGCTGACCGACGAGCTGGCCGCCTTCGCACGCGACAAGGGCGGGATCGTGCTGACCGGCCGCTGCCTCGACGCGGGCGAGACCGGTCTGCCCTACCTGCCGTTCGCCGAGGCGATGTCCCAGGTGCCGGACCGCGAGCACTCGGTGCTCGCGCACCCCGCGCTCGCACGGCTGTTCCCCGACGTGACGCTGCCCGCGGTCACCGAGCGTCGCGAGGCCAACATGTCCGCGATCACCGCCGTCGTCCCCGGGATCGGCGGGCGGCTCGGCAACCGGCCGGAGCAGGACATCGGCCAGCTCCAGCTGTTCGACGCGGTGCACGCGCTGCTCACCGGCCTCGCCGCGACGGCACCCGTGGTGCTGGTCCTCGAGGACCTGCACTGGGCCGACGGTTCCACCCGCAGGCTCCTGTCGTTCCTGGTCGCGCGGCTGCGGGACCAGCGCATTCTCATCGTCGGCACCTACCGCAGCGACGACCTGCACCGCAGGCACCCGCTGCGCCCGTTGCTCGCCGAGCTGGTGCGCCAGCCCGCCATGGAGCGGCTGGACCTGTCCCCGTTCAACCGTGCCGACTCGCGCCTGTTCGTCAGCTCGCTGGCCGAGGAGGGCCTGCCCGACGACCTGGTCCGCGAGGTCGCAGGCCGTTCGGAAGGCAACGCGTTCTTCGCGGAGGAGCTGCTCGCCGCGTACACAGAGGACGGCGACGAGCTGCCCGCCACGCTGGTCGACGTGCTGCTCGCGCGGGTGGAGCGGCTGAGCGAGGCGGCGCAGCGGGTGGTCCGGGTCGCGTCGGTGGCCGGCCGCCGCGCACCGCACGCACGGCTGCTCGCGGTGTCGGAGCTGTCCGAGACCGAGCTGGAGGAGGCACTGCGCGAGGCGGTGCAGCACCACGTGCTGGTCGCCAAGAAGGAGCAGTGGATGGACGTGTACGCGTTCCGCCACGCGCTGCTGAGCGAGGCCGTCTACGGCGACCTGCTGCCCGGCGAACGGGTGCGCCTGCACGCCGCGTATGCCCGCGAGCTGGCGGGCGCGGCCGGACAGCGCGGTGCCGCCGCTGCGCTCGCACACCACAGCGTGGAGAGCCACGCGCTGCCGCAAGCGCTTGCCGCGTCGATCGTCGCGGCCGACGAGGCCGCCGACAGCGGTGCCCCCGCCGAGGCGCTCGGTCACCTGGAACGCGCGCTGAAGCTGTGGGACGGGGTCGCGCAGGCCGAGCGGCCCGAGCACATGGACGAGGTGACGCTGCTGCGCCGCGCGTCGTTCATGGCGGGCAGCTCGGGCGACCCGGAGCGGGCGGTGTCGTTCGCGCGGTCCGCGGTGAAGCTGGCCGACGCCTCCGGTGACCGGCAGGCCGCGGCGATGATGCGACGGCGTCTCGCGTCCGCGCTGTTCGTCGTCGAGGGCAAGGAGGACGAGGCGCGGCAGGCCATCGAGCGGGCGTGGGAGATCGCCGAGGATCTGCCCGCCGGCTGTGAGAAGGCGTGGGTGCTCGCCGTGTACGCGCTGATCCTGCGCAGCATGCGGGAACCGGCGCAGTCGCGGCGGATCGCGGAGCTCGCGGTGCGGGAGGCCCGGGCGTGCGACGAGGTGGGGGTGATCGCCGACGCGCTGATCACGCTCGGCGCGCTCGACGAGTCGGAGGGCCGGGTCGAGGAGGGCAGGGAGCGGCTGCGGGAGGCCATCCGGCTCGCCCGCGACGACGACGCGTTGAGCGTCGAGCTGCGTGCCCGCTACTACCTGGCGATCAACACCTACGAGGCCGGCGAGCTGGACGCCGCCGTGCGGATCATCGAGGACGGGGTCGAACGGGCCCGCGACACGGGTCTGACGTGGAGCACCTACGGCTTCGAGCTGCGTGCCATCAAGGTGGTCGTCCGCTACGCGCGCGGCGACTGGGACGAGAGCGAGGCGGCCGCCGAGCCGCCGGGCATGCGGGTGTCGAGCACGGTGTCCGCGCGGCTCGCGGCGGTCGGCAGCTACGTCATGGTGTCCCGCGGCAGGCTCGCCGAGGCCGCGAAGCTGGCGGCGGACCTGCGGTCGGAGTGGCACCGGGACTTCCAGATCTTCGCGTCGATGAGCGCGGTCGGTGCCGAGCTGGCGCTGTGGCAGGGCCGCCCGGAGGAGGGTGCGAAGCTGGTGCGCGAGGCCCTGGAGTGGGCGGAGCGGGTCGGCGGCCAGTGGGTGCTCATGAACATCCGGCTCGGTGCGCTCGGCGCGACGCTGTACGCGGACTGCGCGGACCGCGCCGCGCGGCGCAAGGACGACGCGGAGCGGAAGACCTACGTCGACGAGGGCATGCGGGTCGTGGAGCTGGCACGCAAGACCGCGAAGTACGGCAGGCCGCGCACCGGCTCGCTGGGGCCGGAGGGCCGGGCGTGGCTCGCGCGGGCCGAGGCCGAGGAGAGCAGGCTGCGCGGCGCCAGCGACCCGGCGCTGTGGGAGAAGGCGGTCGAGGCGTTCGCCTACGGCGCGGTGTACGAGCAGGCCGTGTGCCGGTGGCGGCTGGGTGCGGCGCTGCTCGGCGCGGAACGCAGGGACGACGCGGCGGCGGTGCTGAAGGCAGCGGACGAGGTGGCGTCCCGGCTGGACGCCCGCCCGCTGCGGGACGCGCTGCGCAAGCTCGCGAGACGCGGCCGGATCGCGCTGGCCGACGGGCAGACGCAGAGGGAGGCGCTGGACCCGTTCACCCCGCGCGAACGGTCCGTGCTGCGGCTCGTCGCGCTCGGCCGCACCAACCGGCAGGTCGGCGAGGAACTGTTCATCAGCGAGAAGACGGTGAGCGTGCACCTGTCCCGCATCATGGCCAAGCTCGGCGCCAACCGGCGCGCGGAGGCGGTCGCGATCGCCTACGACCGCGGCCTGCTCGCGGAACCTGTTCCGCCTCCCGGGACTTGAAGGGCCCAGCTTTCGTCGCGAGTACCGGCACGTTCCCCTGAGGTGCGGTTCGGCGGTGCGAGACCACGCCAACCCGTGTGCTCCACCAGCGTCTCCGTGGTGCCCTACGCGGTCAGGCGGTTGGGCTGGATCGGGGCGGCGACGAGCAGGACCATCCCGATCGACGCGAGTTCCTTCTCGTGGCGCAGGAACCAGGTGCGGGCGGAGTCGCCGGGGGTGGCGTGGTCGCTGGCGGCGGTGACGGTGAGCGCGTAGTCCGCGGTGCCCTGCACGGTGACGGCGTGCTGGGTGAAGCCGATGACGCAGTCGCCCGCGAACGTGACGGTGTCCGGGGTGTGGAAGTCGTGGTGGCGCTGGGTGAACCGGTGCCCGGCGGTGGCGGAGACGCTGGGGGCAGGTGAGCCAAGGCCGCGGATCATGAGTCCTTTCGCGACGGTCCGCAGCGCGGCCAGTGCGTCGCCTCGGTCGGCCGGGGCGGCGGCCAGGACGTCGAGGTCGCCGGTCAGCCGCAGTTCGACGGTCACGGCGACGTGGTCGATCTCGACGGCCGCGCCCGCGACCGGGGTGGACGGTAGCGCGTAGTGCAACGGTACGTGGTCACCGGTCTCCGCGGCGGTCATCACGTCACCTCGACGAGGTCGGTGGTGGCGGGCAGTGCCACGGTCCCCGCCGCGTGCCACGCGTCCGGCTCGCTGTCCGTGGTGACGGTGAGGACGTAGCCCGTCGCGTCCTCGGCGCCGGGGAGCGCGCAGGTGCCGGTGTACTCGGCGCCGCCCGGCACGGTCGCGGGACTGCCGGGCAGGAACGTGGCGCCTGTGCACGCGAGGGTGGGCGGGTCGGTCGCGAGGTCGACGGTGAGGTCGGCGAGCGCGTCCGCGCCACCGGCGCCGACCTCGCCGGTGAGGGTGAGGCCGAGCCGGACCACGGTGCCGCCCGCGGTCACCTCGGCGGTGGCGACCGGCTTGTCGGGCCAGCGGTAGCGCGTGCCCGTCAGCGCCCGCCAGGTCGCGGCGTCCACGTCACCGGTCGGCGCGAGCCCGAGCTGTGCCTGGAAATGCCGGACCGCGCCGGCGAGCGCCGCGTCGAACTCGCCGGACTCGGCGGTCACCTGCTGCTGGTAGTGGTGGTTGAGCGTCTGCTGGAGGTAGAGCACCCATTCACCACCGTCGCCCGCACGCAGCTCCGGCTCACTAGCCATGTCACCTCCAACAAGGGCACACCCCACAAGAAACCGTACGTCCCATTCGATCACCACACCGACGACCAATAGGGCAGAACTTGGGGCACCACCCCCATTCCCCCACCAACCCCCGCGAGTCCCCCATCCAGAACCCGCGAGTCCCCGGTTCGGAACCCGCGAGTCCCGCGTTCGGAACCCGCGAGTCCCCGGTTCGGAACCCGCGAGTCCCGCGTTCGGAACCCGCGAGTCCCCGGTTCGGAACCCGCGAGTCCCGCGTTCGGAACCGGTGAGTTGCCCGTTCGCGACCGGACTCGCCGGTTCTGAAGGGGGGACTCGGCGGTCCTGAACGGGCAACTCGCGGGTCCTGAACGCGGGACTCGCGGGTCCTGAACCGGGGACTCGCGGGTTCTGGATGGGGGACTCGCGGGGTTAGTTGCCGATTATTACGGTGCTTGTCGCGGTTATGGAGCTTGTGGGGGCTGGGGACGGGTCGTTGCACGTGGTGACCGTGTCGCCGGTGCGGGCCGCGGGTTTGTTGTTGATCAGCACCGTGCCGCTGCCCTTGGTGACCGTGCCCTGGTTCGTCGGCGGGGCCTGGAACGAGCCGCCCTGCGGGACGTGCGGTGGCGCGTTGGTCGCGGTGCTGCCGAGGGTGGCCGCCGGCTGGCCGCCGATCACGACGTTCGTGCTGCAGCCGCCCGTGATCGTGCCGGCGAACGGGTGGGGGAGCGGGGTCGGCACCGGCCCGCCCGGCGACGGGACCATGATGATGTGGATGTCGGTCCCGACGACCTTGTCGCCCATCTTCGCGGCGGGGCTCACGGTGTACGCACCCAGCGCCGGGGCTGCGCGGGCGCCAACGGTCCGCGTGCTGGCACGTTCTGCCCACTGTTGAGCCGGATCTTCTCCGCGGCCGGCGCGATGTCGGTGTCGGCGGCGGGCAGGAACGGCGCGCTCACGGTGATCGCGAACGACGCCCGCGCGGGCATGCCGAGGTTGCTCCACAGCGCGCCGGGATCGGTGTCCGCGATCCGGATCAGCACCGGCGCACCCGCCGCCACCAGTGACTCCGGCATGCAGTCGGCGGGCAGCGAGTCGGTGAACAGCATGGTGCGCAGCGCGGCCCCGAGCAGCTGGTGCTCCTCGTTGACCTTCTCCGCGCGCGCCGTGACCAGATAGGACAGCGAGCAGCGCCGGTTGGGTTCCCGCCGCGCCCGCACCGCGCCGCGTTCGTCGCGTTCGTCGGCCCACCCGGACTCGCGCGTCCCAGGGTCGTCGTGCAGCCCGTACAGGAACAGGTCGATCGCGTTCGTCGGGCGTTCGGTCTCCCAGGTCGGCTTCGGCGGGTCGAGCCGGACCATCGTGCCCTCCGGCAGCGACCGGCCGAGCAGCACGCACAACGCCTCGTCCACGTCGGTGATCACGCCGACCAGTCTCGCGGCGCCACCTGCCCGCCGCACCGGCACACCGCCCGTCCTTTCAGCGCGCGACCGGCGCCCGAAGGGGCAACCGGCGCCGCCCGGTGCCCCTCCCCGCGACGCCTGCCGCACCCGGCACCCCCGGCCGCAGGCTCGGAGACCGGACATGAACAGGGGAGCAAAGCACCACTGGCCGCCCGAAGGGGCGGCCGCACCCGCCCTCCCCACCGCCCCGCGACGACTGAGCCGTCCGGTGCGAAATGAACACACTCAGACGGGGCCGGTCACGCCGGTCACGCGTACGACGCAACGAGGGAGACACCCGAGATGGCCAGCAGTTACCTCGCGCCCGGTGTGTACATGGAGGAGGTTTCCTCAGGATCGCGGCCCATCGAGGCCGTGGGAACCGCGGTTGCCGCCTTCGTGGGCTTCGCCGAGCGCGGTCCCCTGCACGAGCCCGTGATGGTCACCAACTGGACGCAGTTCAAGCAGAACTTCGGTGACTTCGTCGAGGGCTACTACCTCGCGCACGCCGTGTACGGCTACTTCCAGAACGGTGGCGGCACGGCCTACGTCGTGCGCGTCGGCGGCGACACGCACGACGGGTCGGGCAACGGCAAGGTGGCGCTGCCCGCCGCCGAGCTGCCCGCCGCGGGCGCCGACCGGCCCGGCCTCACCATCTCGGCGCGCTCCGCCGACACCGGTGACCTGGCCGTCGAGGTCGCGCCGGCCTCCGAGGAGGGCGACGACACGTTCAAGCTCGTGGTGAAGCAGCACGGCCAGCCGGTCGAGACGTTCGACAACGTCACCACCAAACGCGGCCCCAACCATGTCGCGACCGTGGTGCGCCAGCAGTCGAAGCTGATCACCGTCGAGGAGACCAAGGGCAAGTCGCTCGCGCTGCCCAAGCCGGGTGAGGTCGCGCTCGGTGCCCCGGCGCCCGCGCCGGTGAAGGTCGAGGCGAACGCCTACGTCGGCAACTCCGCCGACCGCACCGGGTTCGGTGGCCTGGAGGCCGTCGACGAGGTGACGATGCTGTGCGTGCCGGATCTGATGGCCGCCTACCAGCACGGCGCGCTGTCCGTCGAGGACGTCAAGGCGGTGCAGCTCGCCATGATCGCGCACTGCGAGCTGATGGCCGACCGGGTCGCCATCCTGGACACGCCGCCGGGGCTGAACGCGCAGGACGTCAAGGACTGGCGCCAGGACGTCACCGGCTACGACTCGAAGTACGCCGCCATGTACTGGCCGTGGATCAAGGTCGCGGACCCGGTGGCAGGCAAGCAGGTCTTCGTGCCGCCGTCTGGCCACATGGCAGGCATCTGGGCACGCAACGACACCAGCCGCGGCGTGCACAAGGCACCCGCGAACGAGGTCGTGCGCGGTGCGGTCACGCTGGAGCTGAACATCACCAAGGGCGAGCACGACGTGCTCAACCCCATTGCCGTGAACTGCATCCGCAGCTTCCGCGGCCAGGGCATCCGGGTGTGGGGCGCGCGCACGCTGTCGAGCGATCCCGAGTGGCGCTACCTGAACGTGCGGCGGCTGTTCAACTATGTCGAGAAGTCGATCCTGCAGGGCACGAACTGGGTGGTGTTCGAGCCGAACGACCCGAAGCTGTGGGACTCGGTCAAGCGCACGGTCACCATGTTCCTTCGCCGTGTGTGGCGGGACGGCGCGTTGTTCGGGCAGCAGCCCGCGCAGGCGTTCTTCGTCAAGTGCGACGAGGAGAACAACCCGCCGGAGAACCGCGACGCCGGGATCCTGACCGTCGAGATCGGCATCGCGCCGGTCAAGCCCGCCGAGTTCGTGGTCTTCCGGATCTCGCAGTTCGCCGAGGGCGCCGGCCTCGAAGAGTGACGTTCCCCTTCGTTCTCCCGTAAGGAGTTTCAAGCATGGCCAGTGGCGACCCGATCACAGCGGCACGGTTCTCGATCACGATCGACGGCTACGAGATCGCCGCGTTCTCCGAGCTGCAGGGCATCACCACCGAGGTGAAACCGGTGGAGCACATGGAGTCCAGTGACAAGGAGGTGATCCTCAAGAAGCTGCCGGGCCAGATCGTGCCGTGCACCGTGGTGCTCAAGCGCGGCAAGTCCGAGCACATGGCGCTGTGGGCGTGGCACGAGTCGGTGCTCAACGGCGACATCATCAACGCGCGCAAGAGTTGCTCGCTGGTGATGTACGGGCCGGACGGGCAGCCGGTGGCGCGGTACCACCTCGAGCACGCGTGGCCGTCGAAGCTGGAGATCGGCGCGCTGAAGGCGGGCGCGTCCGAGGTGCTGATGGAGACGGTCACGATCGTGTCCGAGCGCATCCAGCGCGTGTCCGCGTGACGGCGCCGGCCACCGCCGAGACGGGGTTGCGGACCGAGTACCCGTTCACGTTGCCGCGCGGCTACGTGGACGAGACGGGCCGCGTGCACCGCGACGGCGTGATGCGGCTCGCGACCGCGCGGGACGAGATCACCACGCAGGCCGACCAGCGTGCCAAGCAGAACCCGGCGTACCTCACGGTTCTGCTGCTGGAGCGCACGGTCACCACGCTCGGTGAGGTGCCGGTGGTGGACACGTTCCTCATCGAGAGCCTGTTCGCCTCGGACCTCGCGTTCCTGCAGGACCTGTACCGGCGGATCAACGCCGACGGGCACACCGAGGTCGCGGTCAGCTGCCCGCACTGCGGCAACGACTTCGCGGTGGACGTCGCCGGTGATGCCCCGGGGGGATCGTGACGTACGCGGTTGACCGCGTGTGGGAGGAACTCGCGTACGTCGCCTACTACCTGCACTGGGATCTGGACAAGATCCTCGACCTCGAGCACCCGGTCCGCAACCGCGTGATCGGCGAGATCGGCAAGATCCACACGCGGTTCGCTGACGAGTCCTGAGTGGACTCTTCGAAGAAGGGGAAGTCGATGCGCTGGCCGTTCCGGCGGAAGCGGGAGACCACGGAGACACCCGTCGCTCCCGTGGCCCCCGCGCGCGGGGTGGCACCGCCCGCCCGGCGGTGGGCCGCGCTGCCCGCCATCCCCATGACGATCGACAGGGGGGCCCCGCTGGTCGCGGGGCCCGCGCCCGTGCTGCCGCCGCTGCGGCCGTCGACCGGTAGGGCACCGGCGGTGGCCGCACCGGCCGGATCCGTCACCGGCATCGCCCGGCCCGTGGTGCGGGCGAGTGAGCCGGTGGTCGACGCGGTGCCGGCCGCACCGTTGCCGCCCGCACCGGTGGTGCGCAGGCCCGCGCGGCCCGCGCAGGCCGAGGCGCCCGTGCTGACCGACGCGGTCGACGAGTACGTCGGCGAGCCGAGGGAGGCCGCGCAGATGTACCGGGCCCCCGACTGGCTGCGGCTCGCGGCCAACCCCGGGGTGCTGGCGTTCCCCGGTCTTCCCGGCCCGGCACCGGAACCGGCCATCGCAGAACCACCGTCGTTTCTCCCTCCGGAGCTGCGGAACAAGCCGGAACCACCGGCGGTGACGCGGGCACCGGAACCACCGCCGCGCATGGTGGAGGGAGTGGAACGGGCCGAGGCACCCGCGCAGCGCGCGATGCGCAGGCGCAAGCCCAACCTCGGCCAGACACGCAGGCTGGGCCTCGGCGCCCCCATCCCGGCGCCGTCGCGAGAGACCCTGATCCATCCCGAGGCGCCGCCACGGGTGGTGGACGGGGCGGTCGAGCCCGCCACACCACAGGAGCCGCCGCCCCCACCGGCGGCCCCTGTGCGTGTGCCAACCGAACCGGAACCCGAGCCAGAACCCGAGCCGGAACCGCCCGCCGAGCCCTCACCGCCACCGCCCCCACCGCCACCGCCCCCACCGCCACCGTCGCCCCCACCGCCACCGTCGACGACCGTGCGGCCGAACCCGCCGGGTGCGGACCCGGTGCCCGCGAAGCGGGTCGCCGCCACGTCCTACCGCGCCACCGCGGAACTGTTGCCGCCACGCAAACCCCGGCCGCTGCCGCGCGCCACGGTCGTCGACGCGGTGCCCGCCGACCTCGCGCACGCGGTCCGCGTACACCAGCACGCCGACGTCGCGAACGTCCCGGTCTACCGGGGCCCGAAGGTCGGCGAGGCGGCGAAAGCCCGTGGCGCCAAGGCGTTCGCGTCCGGCGGCGCTGTCTTCCTGCCCGACGAGGCGGGGCCAGCCGACTCGCGCAAGGCCCGCGGCCTGCTCGCGCACGAGCTGGTGCACGCCGTGCAGCAGCGCACTCTCGGCCCGGTACTTCCGTCGCCGGACTCCCCGCTGGGACAGCAGCTGGAGGCCGAGGCGCAGGCCGCGGAACGCTTCTACGGCGGCGAGTCCGGCGCGCCGGAGCCCGCGCCGCTGGTCCACGCCCCGCACCCGGCCTCGGCGCCGGTGCAGGAGCCGGACCTCACCGGCCCGGCCCAGCTGTTCACGGCCCCCGCACAGGCACCCGCGCAGGTGCCCACCGAGGTCCAGCCGGTGCAGAGCCCGTTCGACCCCCTGACCAAGGCAGAGGTCGGCCGGATCGCCGAGGAGTCCGCGCGGCACGTGGTCACCGAGTGGACCAACCCGAAGCTGGCCCCCAAGCAGGGCGGCGCCACCGGTGCCCCGGCCAGGCAGGCGGCACCGGTCTTCGACCGCTCGGCCCGCAAGGAGGAACTGGTCCGCCAGACCCTGGAGGTCGTCAACCAGGAGCGGTTCGACCAGGGCAAGGAGCCGCTGACCGACCTCGACGCCGTGCACTACGAGCGGATCGAGCGTCAGCTCGACGACCTGCAGCACGGCACGACGACCGCGGCGGCCACACCGTCCCCACCGAGGTACCGGGCGAACTCGAAAGAGGCGTGGCTGCACGGACTGACCGGCACGGACCCGAGCCAGGGTTTCGGGCTGACCGGCTTCCGGGAGGAGGCCGGTTCCGAGAAGAGCTGGTGGGGCAGCGAGGACCGGCGGCCGCGCAAGGAGCGACTGCTGAGCGCCTTCGGTCTCACCAGCACCGTGAGCGCCGCCGAATCGGACACCTGGTTCGAGGACGACGACCAGAAACAGCAGGAAAACGCTCAGCAGAGACAACAGCCGCAGGCCGTGCGGGCGCCCGCCTCGACGGCCGCGGCGGGGGTGGTCACCACGGACGAGGAGCCGATCGCCGTCAGCAGGCTCGACCTCGACGAGCTGTCGGAACGGCTCTACGACCGCCTCCGCAGCAGGCTGCGGCTCGAACTGCTCGTCGACCGCGAGCGCGCCGGACTATCCACTGACTTCCGTTAGGAGAGGAATGCCATGGGACTGAGCGACACGTCAACGATCGGCCTCGCGAACCGCTTCGTCGTGAGCATGTCCGGCAAGTCCGAGTACGACCTCGGCAGCTGGACCAAGGCGGAGGGGCTCGACGTCGCGTGGGACATCGCCGAGTACCGCATGGGCGACGGCGGCAACGACCGCCTCTACTTCCCCGGCAACACCAAGTACACCAACGTGAAGCTCATCCGCGGTGTGTCCGAGGAGACCGAGAAGGTCAAGCAGTGGCTGAACAAGAACTCCTGGGAGATGGAGGTCTTCGCGGGCTCCATCCAGCTGTACACCACCGCCGCCAAGAAGGTCACCGAGTGGACGCTGCGTGACGTGATGCCCGCCAAGTGGTCGATCACGTCGTTCGACGCAGGCGCGAGCCAGGTCGCCATGGAGACCCTCGAGCTGGTCCACCGCGGCTTCCTCGAGGACGAGCGCAAGCTCAGCTGAGGGAACCACCATGCCGATCAGCCTCGACACCATGCTCGCCCTGACGACGCGCTTCCACGTGTCCGTCGACGGGGTGGACCTCGGCGGGTGGGCGCGCTGTCAGGGCCTCGAGGTGAAGTTCAACCCCGAGGCGCAGCACGACGGCGGGAACTACCAGTACGAGACGGTCCTGCCGGGCGCCATCAAGTACACGCCCGTCACGCTGCAGCGCGCCATCAACGCCGCGGACACCGCGAAGGTCCAGTCCTGGCTGCGGGAACGGGCGTCCGGGTGGGTCGACGCCCATGCCAGCGGTGGCGGGGGCACCGCGCAGATCTCGCTGTTCGACGCGCACGCGAAGAAGGTCGCGACCTGGACGCTGCGCAACGTCTACCCCGACAGCTGGAAGGGCCCTGACCTCGACGCCGGGACGCTGGGCATCGCGACCGAACAACTCGTGCTCGTGCACGAGGGATTCCTGTAAGCAGGAGGGACCACGACGATGACCGCCGCCATGATCGGTGCGGGCGCCAACCTCGCGGCAGGCGCCGCGATCGGTGCCGCCGCGCTCGCCGGGGCGAGGGTGCCCGCGTCGCTGCGCTGCACCACCATGCCCAACATCGGGTTCGTCTACTTCGACTTCAACCCGAAGGAGATCTCGATCGGGCGCACCGCCCAGCGGCGGTCCATGCCGTCCCCGGCGACCGGTGGCACGCAGCAGGCGACGCAGCGGTCCGACCCCGCGAAGCTCACGATCAACGAGGTGACGCTCGAGGGCATGGACACGAAGCTGCGCTGCGACACGCTGCTCACCTGGACCAGCCCCGACGCCGGGTTCCTCGGCCAGCTGATGTCCGTGGTCAGCGGGAAGAACCTCAAGACGCAGCCGCCGGAGCTCACGTTCCAGTGGGGCCCGCCGATGATCGGGTTCATGTACACGGTCGTGATGCAGCAGGTCGGGATCAAGTACGTCCGGTTCACCTCCGCCGGGATTCCGGTGCGCGCCAAGGTGAACCTGTCGCTGGTCGAGGTCCCCTCGCTGCTCGGGACCCTGCCGCAGAACCCCACGTCCGGCGGGCTCGTCGGCCGTCGCGCGCACACGGTCGGGCACGGCGAGTCGCTGCAGTCGATCGCCACCGCCAACTACGGCAACCCCGGCGCGTGGCGGCGGATCGCCGAGGTGAACGGCATCCAGGACCCGACCCGCGTACGCCCCGGCGACACCGTCTACCTGCCGAACCCGCAGGAGCTGGACGAGGGGAGGACCCGGTGAGCCTCGGTGGTCTCCTCGGCGGCAGCAAGACCGCGATCGTCTGGCCGACCATCAAGATCGGCAAGCCGGTCGGGCTGCCGCTGTCGCCGCTGGTGCTGCCGAACCTGATGCGCGCGGTCGTCGACACCCACCTGCACCTGCCGGACATGTTCGAGCTGACCTTCCACGACCTCGAGGGCACCGTCGTCGAGGACGCCGGCCTGAAGATCGGGTCCGTCGTGGAGATCGCGGCCGGGCCCGCGGACAGCGACAGCACCACCTCCCTCATCAAGGGCGAGGTGACCTCGATCGAGGCGATCTGCCAGGAGGGCCTGATCTACTCGGTGGTCCGCGGGTACGAGAAGGCCCACCGGCTGCAGCGCGCCAAGCGCACCCGCACGTACGTGAACATGAAGGACTCCGAGATCGCCAGGGAGGTCGCGGCCAACGCGGGCCTGGACATCGGCACGGTCGAGGAGACGTCGGTCGCGCACGACCACGTCGCGCAGGTCGCCCAGTCCGACTGGGACTTCCTGCAGCAGCGGGCCCGCGAGATCGGCTACGAGACCGGGGTCGTCGGCGGGAAGTTCTTCTTCCGCAAGGCGTCCGGGCGCAAGGACGGCGGCGGGCTCGGTGGCGCGCTGGCGTCCGCCGTTGACGCGGTCGCGAGCATGATCGGGCTCGGCAGCGGCAAGCTGACGTTCAAGGACAACCTGCACACGTTCCTGCCGCGCCTGTCCGCCGCGAACCTCACACCGGACGTGGAGGTGCGGGTGTGGGACCCGAAGGACGCGCGCGTCGCCGTCGCCAAGGCCGTCGCGGCCACCGGCACCGCGACGATCGAGGGCCAGGACCCGGCGAAGCTCGCGAAGTCGTTCACCGACGGGCTGATCTCGTTGCCGTCGATGCCCGCGCTGCCGTCCATCCCCGGCCTGCCCAAGCTCGACTTCGGGCTGCCCGCAAGCAACACCGCCTACCTCGTGGTGAACCGGCCCCTCGGGGTCGGGCCGGCCGCGGACACGGCGGCGGAGGCGGCGGCCAAGGGCGTCGCCGACCACATCGCCAGCACGTTCGCGGAGGCGGAGGGCGTCGCGAACGGCGACCCGGCCATCCAGGCCGGCGCCGAGGTCGAGGTCGCCGGCGTGCCGGAACAGTTCTGCGGCAAGTGGTTCGTCACCAACGCCCGGCACGTGTTCAACCCAGAGGAGTTCGGCTACCGCACCCGGTTCTGGGTGTCCGGGCGGCAGAACCGGTCGCTGCTCGGGCTCACGTCCGGTGGCGCGGCGGCGAAGCAGACCGACTTCGGCGGGCTGGTGTGCGGGATCGTCACCAACGTGTCCGACAAGGAGAAGCTCGGCCGGGTGAAGGTCGCGCTGCCGTGGCTCGCGCCGAACTTCGAGTCGGACTGGGCGCGGGTCGTGCAGTTCGGTGCGGGCGCGAAGACCGGCGCGTTCTTCCTGCCGTCGGTCGGCGACGAGGTGCTGGTCGGCTTCGAGTTCGGCGACTCGCGGCGACCCTACGTCCTGGGTGGACTGATCAACAGCAAGTCCGACTTCGGTGAGCTGAAGGCGGCCGTCGCCGGCTCGGGGATCGTCACCAAACGCGGTGTCGCGACCCCGGCGGCGAACCAGTTGACGTTCACCGACGAGCTGCCGCCGGGACCGCCGGGCAGCCTGCCGCCGATCCAGTCGAAGATCCAGCTCGGCACCAAGGGCGACAAGCTCGGTCTCGTCATCGACCAGGTGGCCGGCACGGTGACGCTGGCGTGCAACCCGAAACCGCCGGAGTCCAAGTCACCGCAGGGTTCCCTCACCATCGAGTGCGGCGAACTGGGCGGCATCACCATCAAGGGTGGCATGGGCGGCATCAAGATCGAGACCGACGGCCAGCTCTCGCTCAGCGGGAAGACGGGCGTGAAGATCGAGAGCAGCGCCGTCGTCGAGGTCAAGGGCTCGCTGATCAAGCTGAACTAGGGGATTTCGTGACTACGCAACAAGATTTCATCGGCGCAGGGTGGGCGTTCCCGCTCGGTGTCGCGCCGCAAGGCGGGATCGCCCTGGTGCGCAGGGAGATGGAGCTGGAGCAGGCCATGCGCCTGATCCTGTCCACCTATCCCGGCGAGCGGCCCATGCGCCCGCAGTTCGGCAGCCGGATCCGCGACTTCGTGTTCCGGCCGGTCAACGTGGAGACGATCTCCGAGCTGTCGCAGGTGGTGCGGGAGGCGCTGATGCGCTGGGAACCGCGCGTCGACGTCGAGGGTGTCATCGTCATGCCGCACCCCGAGGAGGACGGCGTGCTGTACATCGACATCCAGTACCGCCCGAAGGACACCAACGACCGGCGCAACCTGGTCTTCCCCTTCTACACCATCCCAGAGGACGGGAGTGACTACTGATGGCGCTGCCTGCCCCGAACCTCGATGACCGCCGGTTCCAGGACCTGGTGGACGACGCGAAACGCATGGTCATGCGCCGGTGCCCGGAGTGGACGGACCACAACGTGTCCGACCCCGGCGTCACGCTGATCGAGACGTTCGCGTTCATGACCGACCAGCTGCTGTTCCGCCTCAACCAGGTACCGGACCGGCTGTACGTGAAGTTCCTCGAACTGATCGGGTTGCGGCTGATCCCCGCGACCCCGGCGCAGGCCGACGTCACGTTCTGGCTGTCCGCGCCCGCGATCACCCCGGTCGGGGTGCCGATGGGCACCGGCGTCGCGACGCTGCGCACCGAGACCGACGAGTCGATCGTGTTCGCCACCGGCGCGGACCTGCGGATCGTGCCGTGCGCCCTGAACCACGTCGCGACCCGCGCCTGCGCGGCCGACGCGCAGGTCGACCGGACCGACGAGCTGAAGATGGGCCAGTCGTTCCAGGCGTTCTCCGACGTGCCGAGCCCGGGTGACGCGGTGCTCATCGGCCTGTCCGACCCGGTGCCGAACTGTGTGGTGCGACTGGACTTCGACTGCCGCGTCGAGGGTGTCGGCGTGCACCCGGACCACCCGCCGCTGGTCTGGGAGGCGTGGAACGGCAGGGAGTGGCGCGGATGCGTGGTCAGCACCGACGGGACGGGTGCGCTGAACACGACCGGTGAGGTGCACGTCCACGTGCCCTCCGACCACGAGTCGGCGGTGCTCGGTGGCACCGCGGCGGGCTGGTTGCGCGCACGGGTGATCGAGGTCGGGCAGGACTGGCCGACCTACCAGGCTTCGCCGCTGCTGACCGCGTTGTCGGCCAGCACGATCGGCGGCACCGTCGAGGCGAAGCACTGCGAGATCGTCGAGGAGGAGGTGCTCGGCGACTCCGAAGGCGTGGCGGGCCAGGAGTTCCGCACCTCGCGGCACCCGGTCGTGATCGGCGCGGGCGATGTCCTGCTCGAGTCCATGTCCGAGGAGGGCTGGCAGGAGTGGACCCCGGTCCACAGCTTCGCGGGCAGCGGGCCCGCGGACCGGCACTACATCCTCGACGGCACGTCCGGCACCATCCACTTCGGACCAGCGATCCGCGAGCCGGACGGCGGTCTTCGGCAGTACGGTGCGGTGCCGCCGTACGGGTCGACGATCCGGCTGCGCCGCTACGCCACCGGCGGCGGCCGGGTCGGCAACGTCGGCAAGGGCGCGATCCGGACGCTGAAGTCGTCCATCCCGTTCGTGTCGCGGGTGGAGAACATCGAGGCCGCGTGGGGCGGGGTCGACGGCGAGAGCGTCGAGGAGGCGAAGGCCCGCGGCCCGATCCTGCTGCGCACGAGGAGCCGCGCCGTCACCGCGGAGGACTACGAGGCCATCACGCAGGAGGCCGCGCCGGACGTGGCCCGCGTGCGCTGCGTGACCGCGGGCGACGAGGACACCGACCCCGGCTCGGTGCGGGTGCTGATCGTGCCCGCGGCCGCGGAGGTCGACGGCCGGATCGACTTCGCCGAGCTGGTGCCGGAGGAGGCGACGCTGCGGCGGATCTCCGAGCGGCTCGACGAGGTGCGGCTGATCGGCACGCGGGTGCTGGTGTCGCCGCCGAGGTACCGGGGCGTGACGGTGGTGGCGCGGATCATCGCGCGGCCGCGGCTGGACAAGGCACGCGTCCGCGCGGACGCGCTGGCCGCGCTGTACGGGTACCTGAACCCGATCAGCGGGGGCCGCGACGGCCGCGGCTGGGAGTTCGGCAGGCCGGTGCAGGCCGGGGACGTGTACGCGCTGCTGCAACGGGTGCGCGGCGTCGACCTGGTGGAGGACGTGCGGCTGTTCGGCGCCAACCCGGTGACCGGCGAGCGGGGCGAGGAGGCGCAACGGCTCGACGTCGACCGGCACAGCCTCATCTTCTCGTTCGAGCACCACGTGAAGGTGGAGGACCACTGATGCGCGGCATGGTGGCAGGCATGGCGAACGCGTCGCCGTTCATCAGGATGCTGCCCGCGGTGTACCAGGAGGACGAGTTCGCGGACCGGTTCGTCGGCGGCTTCGACGACGTGCTGGCACCGGTCTTGTCTACTTTGGACTGCCTGGTGGACTACTTCGACCCGTACCTCGCGCCGGAGGACTTCCTCGAGTGGATCGCGGGCTGGGTCGGCATCTCCCTCGAGGAGGGCTGGCCGATCGAACGCCGTCGTGCCGTGGTCGCCACGGCGGTGGAGATGTACCGCATGCGCGGCACGGTGGCCGGCCTGCGCGCGAACCTGCAGGTGCTCACCGGCGGCCGCGTGGAGGTCGCCGACAGCGGCGGCGTCGCCTGGTCGAAGAACCCCGGCGGCGAGATGCCGGGCGAGGCGTCCCCCCGGCTCGCGGTCCGGATCAGGGTGCACGACCCGGCGACCGTGCCGATGGACCTCGTCGACTCCGCGGTGGCCGCCGCGAAGCCGGCACACGTGGCACACAGAGTGGAGGTGGACCGACCGTGATGGTGTGCAAGACGTGCGGTTTCCACAACAAGGAAACCGACGCGTTCTGTGGTTCGTGCGGGGCCTTCCTCGAGTGGACGGGGGAGAAGCTGGCACCCGCTCCCGTGCCCGCCGCGCCCAAGGAGGAGGAAGAGGACGCGCCGAAACGCGGCTGGCTCTCCCGGCTGCAGTCGGTGCTGTACCTGGACGTCGGCAACCGGGAACCGGTACAGACCCAGGCGAAGCCGGGCATGCCCGGTCGTCCGGGTGGTGGTCCGCCGGGACCGCCCGGCGCGAAGCCCGCGCCCCCCGGGCCGCCGAAACCACCGGGTGCGGGTGGCCCACCGCCCCCGCCCGGACCACCCAAGCCACCACCGCCTCCCGGTGCGCCGAAACCGCCGCCACCGCCGGGCGCACCGCCCTCGCCTCCTGGCGCGGCCGCGGCCCCGCCGAAGCCCCCGCCTCCGCCGGGCGCACCGCCCTCGCCTCCTGGCGCGGCCGCGGCCCCGCCGAAGCCCCCGCCTCCGCCGGGCGCGCCACCTGCGCCGCCGAGCGGGGCGCCGCCGAAACCGCCACCACCTCCGGGTGCCCCGCCGCCGCCTCCTGGCGGGACGGCTGCTCCGCCGAAACCGCCGCCGCCTCCAGGTGCCCCGCCGAAGCCCCCGCCGCCACCGGGTGCTGCGGCCACGGCTCCGCCGAAGCCGCCCCCGCCACCGCCCCCGCCCCCGCCCCCCGGCGGGCCGGGCACGGGGCCGGTGGCGTCAGGCCCCGCGCTGCCGCCGCCGCCCGCCAAACCCAAGGCGACCGAAGCCGAGGCCAGGGAACTCGTCACCCCCGTCACCGGGACGGCGACCACGCAACCCGACGCGGTCGTCCCCCAGGAAGCGCAGAAGAAACCACCGCAGGTCCGCAAACAGCCGCCCACCAAGAAGCTCCAGCCCGGCGAACTGGTCTGCGGCGAATGCGGCGAGGGCAACCCGCCCACCCGCAAGTTCTGCAGCCGCTGCGGCACGTCGCTGGCCGCTGCGGACGTGGTCAGGACACCGTGGTGGCGCAAACTGCTGCCGCGCCGCGGCGCGAAGGTCCGCAAGGCGGGCGAACGCGCCAAGCGCCGGGGCCGGGGCGGCAAGAGCAGGCTCGGCGCCGCCGTCAGTTCGACGTTCAGGGTCGTGCGCAGGGCGGTCGCGATCGCACTGATCCTGGGCGGCGTCGCGTACGGGCTGTTCGCGCCCTTCCGCGCCTGGGTGAACGAGCGCACGGCCGAGGCGAAGGGCACCGTCGAGCGGCTCATCTTCCCCCAGTACGTGCCGGTGTCCGCGGCCGAGGCGCCGGTCGCCTCCGTCGCGTTGCCCGGCCATCCCGCCAACCTGGCGGTGGACGGTGCGTCCGACAGCTTCTGGGCGGCGCCGATGGATGGCGTGGAGCCGAACATGGTGGTGAAGTTCGACCGCACGGTGAACCTCGCGCGGATCATCGTCCACAACGGGGACGGCGGTGACTTCAAGGCCACCGCCCGCGCGCAGAAGCTGCACCTCGTGTTCTCCACCGGCAAGACGACCGACGTCGACCTCCAGGACCTGCCCGACCCGCAGACACTGGAGATCGAGAACGGCGACGGCGTGTCCAGCGTGGAGATCCACGTGGTGTCGACGTTCAAGTCGGTCACCGGCAACACCCTGGCAGTCAGCGAGTTCGAGTTCTTCGAGGAGGTGTAGGCGGGCTCACCCGAGCAGCGCCGCGGCCGCCCGACCACCTTGGTCGTGGCGGCCGCCGCCGTGAGCGCGCCCGAGCCGAGGAGCAGCGCGGGGACGCCGTGTCGTCCGGCGTGCCCCGGTCATCCTCGGGGGGGGGGGGGGGGGGGGGGAAGCGGCGACCAGTCAGACAGCCTGCCCTGCAGGCGAGATCGTCCTCGATCATGTTCGGCATCTTGAACAACCGTGCCTGCGCCAGGTCGGCGACCCGGCCGTGCATCGCCCCGTCCGCCACGTCGGCGAGGAACACCCACAGCCCGAGGTGGCCTCGCGCGATCTCGGGTACCGATGCCGTCGGCGCGGTTCGTCGGGCCGGGCGGCCGCTCACCCGGTGCTCCGCGGGGGCCCGTATTCCCCGCCGACGCGCGAGACCAGGTGCTGCTCGGTCACCTGGAGGGAGTGTGCGCGGCTGGCGAGCCGAGGACGGCGCGGGCTGCCGTGGAGGAGTCGGGCGAGGAGATCGTGCGGGCGCGCAGGCAGGTCCGTACCGCGGGCGGTGCGGTGGCGGGAGATCACCCGCCACCGCGCCGCGGTCAGTTCCGGACCACGAAGTCGGCCGGGCTGACCGACGGGGACACGATCAGCACCGGTTTGGCCGCCGCGATGGGCGGGTCGGTGCCGTCGATGGTCGCGACCACCGGGTGGGTGCCGATCGGGGACCTTGGCATGATCAGCATGGTCCTGTCGAACGCGCCCGTGTCGTCGGGCACGGCGGTGGCCCGCTCCACCGAACCGGTGACGACGATCGTCACGGGGAGGTTCGGTGCGAAGCCGATGCCGCGCACGGTGATCGTGCGGCCCGGCTGGCTCACGCCGGGGGAGATCTCCACGGCCGGGGTGCTGCCGGTGCCCGCGAGTCCGATCAGGTGCGGGGTGCCGTCCGGCACGTCGTCTGTGAAGCGCAGCACCGCGGCCCTCGGGCCCGACGCCCGAGGTGAGAACCGGACCGTCACCTGGCATGTCCCGTCCGGCGGCACCGGGGTGTCCGTGCACGTGTCCGACTCGACCGTGAAGTCACCGGCCGGCACCACGCCGACCCCGGTCACCGTCAGGTCCGTGCCACCCGTGTTGGTCACCGTCACCGCCTGCGCCGGGTTCTCCGACAGCAGCAGCCGGTCACCGAAGTCCAGCGGGTCCGGGCTCGCCGCGAACCGGGCGTCCGCCGGCGGGATCTCCTCCTCGAAACCGGTGCCGCGCAACGGGACCGTGAACTCGCGGCCGTCGCGCAGCCGCACCACCAGCGTGCCGGTCCGTTCCCCCTCGGTGTCCGGGGTGAACGTCACGGACACCTCGCAGTTGCCGGTCTGCTGCAGCACGACGGTTTCCGGGCCGGTGCAGGTCTGCGCGCCGACCGCGAACTCCGTGGAGCCCTCGACCGTCAGCTCGGTCACCACGAGCGGGCCGAAACCGGCGTGGTCGAACCGCACCACCCGGTCGAGCGTGTCGCCGACCGTCACCTCGCCGAACTCGAGCGGCGTGGGGGCCGCACGCAGCTCCGGCCGGAACGTCCGCACGAACACGTCGGTCTGTTCGTTGCCGTCCACCAGTTCCGGCACCAGGTCGGTGGCCACCGAGTCGTGGGCGAGGGTGGAACCGTTGCCCGACAACGACGGCGCGGTCGAACCGTACGGCGGCGAGTCGCCGTCGCCGCCGCACGTCGCGCCCTCGGGCAGCTCCTCGGCGCAGTCCAGCCCGGTGCCCGGCGACGCGAGCGTGCCGGGCAGTCTCGGCTGCTCGGCGACGAGCCGCTGCCGGTCGACCACGAGGTCCCGCACCACGACCTGGCACACGACCCGCCTGCTCCGCTCGTCGGTGACCGGTGGCAGTGCGTTCTGCTCGAAGTACGGCGAGTCGTCGTTGCGGCAGCTGTACTCGGCGGGGGTGTCGACGCCGTCGTGCGCGCCCGCGTTGTCGGTGGTGAACGCGAGGAACCGGCCGTCGCCGGACAGCGCGGGGCGGAAGCCGTTGACGGCCTCGTTCTCGTTGTCCCGCGACCCGATGGCGGAGTCGACCGGTGTGCCGTCCTCGGCCACGCGCACCACGTACACGGTCGGCTGGTCGGCGACCGAGCGCCAGCAGTCACCCGCGGAGCAGTTGTTCTGGTACTCCTCCGCCTCGAACGCGACCGTGCCGCCGTCGCCGGCGATCGCGGGCGCCGCGAGGTGCACCGACTCGTCGGCCGACAGCGGCGCGGGCTCCTCGGGTGTGGTCTGCACGTCGAGGTCGACGCGGGCCACCGCGCCGGTCACGGTGTCCTTGCGGACCACCGCGTTGAACGGGATGTGGACGGGGAACTCGCCGCCGCCCTCCTGCCGCACGTAGTCCGCGACGAGCACCACGAACCGGCCGTCGGCCGACACGTCCGGCTGCTCCTGGTGGGTCGGTTGCAGCGCACCGAGCGGTGTGCCGAGGACCTCGGCCGGGCCCGCGCCTGCCGGGGTGAGCACGGCGGTCCGCACGACCTGGTAGTAGTTGCCGTTGTCGTCGGTGAGCTCGTCCTCCCACACGACCCGGCTCGCGTCGTCGGCGAGCTTGGGCCGCAGCGGGTAGTCGCTGCGGTACTGGCCGCCGTCGCCCTCCACCCACTGCGGCTCGTTGACGCGGAAGTACCGGTAGTCGAGCTCGCCGTTCTCGCGTTCCTCGTCGAACTCGCCGTCGCCGTCCGGGTCGCGGTCGCACACCAGCAGGTCCTGGTCGCTGTCGTCGTCCTCGGCGAGGATGTTGTCGGCGCGGGTGATGAACGCGACGAAGCGACCGTCCGCCGACACCGTCGGGTCGGTGCTGCCGCGGTTCGGCGGCACCTCGCGGTACTCGAGTTCCTGACGCCGGCCGTTCAGCGACACCAGCGGTTCCCCGGCGAGCCCCGGCGGCTCGAAGGTCGGCTCGGTGGTGGTCGTGGTCGGCGGTGCCGTGGTCGGCTCCGGCTCGGCCGGGCGCACCAGTTGACCGCGGCTGATCAGCACCGTGCGGCCGTTGCGCAGGTCACGCAGGTACACCGCCTCGTTGCCGTCGTTGGAAAGTTCGTCCAGTCGCGCGTAGCTCGTGAAGACGACGGCAGTGCCGTCCGAGGACAGCTCCGAGTTCGCGCCGCCGCTGCGGGCGCCGTCGTCGGAGACGGACGCGCGCACGGTGGCGCCGGGCGCGGCAGCGGCACGCGCCTGCGTGTTCTGACCGGACAGCAACACCGCGGCGGAAACGCCGACCAGTGTCGCGGCGATGGCCACGGCGACGGCACGCTTGCCGCGGAGCAGGGATTCGGGCACGGGGGACCTCCAAGACTCACCGCGCCTGACCGTATGGGGGATCGGGTGGCACCGGCCCCGGCGTGCGGGTGGCGTAGTGGACGCCCGGGCGCGCCCGATCGGGCAGCCCGTGCCGCCCCGCCACACTCCCCCGCGCAAGCTGTCCTGGCCGCCGTATCTCGTGACACTGCTCTTCCATGGGAGCTACCACGTCGCTGGCGAGCAGGCAGCTGTCCGTGACTCCGGGTCAGGCGGTCGAGGCGACGGTCCTGGTGCGGAACAACGGCACGCTGGTCGACCAGTTCACTATGGACATCGTCGGTGATTCTCGGGAGTGGGCCGAGGTCACCCCGCGCGTCATGAACCTGATGCCGGGGCAGGACGGCGAGGTCACCGTCCGGTTCACGCCGCCACGGAACTCGTCGGTGCCCGCCGGGCAGGTGCCGTTCGGCGTGCGGGTGCTCTCCCGCGAGGACCCGCCGAACTCGTCGGTCGCCGAGGGCGCGGTCGACGTCGAGCCGTTCATGGACCTCCAGCTGGAGCTCTCGCCGAAGTCGTCGCGGTGCCGCACCAGGGCCGTGCACGAGGTCGTCGTCGAGAACTCCGGCAACTACCCGATCCCGGTCGAGGTCGTCACGAACGACCCGGAGGAGCAGCTGAAGCTGTCGCTGGACCACAGCACGCTCACCGTGCAGCCGGGCACGTCGGCGTTCCTGAAGCTCCGCGCCAAGCCGTACGACCGGTTCCTGCGCGGGCCGGACAAGCGGCTGCCGTTCGGGGTCACCGCACTCGCGCCGGACCAGCCGCCGGTCAACATGGACGGCACGGTCGTGCAGCAGCAGATGCTGCCGAAGTGGCTGCTGCCCGCGGCCGCCACGGTGCTCGCCGCCGCGGTCGTGCTCGCGGTGCTGTGGTTCACGCTCGTCAAGCCGACCGTGCAGACCGCGGCGCGGGAGGCAGGCAAGTCCGCGGCCGAGGAGGCGCAGGCCGAGCTGCAGGAGCAGGCGAACCTGGCCGAGCGGCGTGCCGTGGCGGCGGAGGAGAAGGCCAACTCCGCGGCGAAGAAGGTCGACGAGATGGCCGCGGGCGGTGGTGCCGGTGCCGGCGCGGCGGGTGCGGGTGGCCGCGGCGCGACCACCGACGACCAGGGCGTGGACATCTCGAACGGGTCCGCTGTGGACTTCCGGATCACGACCGACGCGGACGCACAGCCCGACCCGGCCGAGTTCGAGTCGTTCACCGTGCCGGACGGCGTGATCCCGGCCGACAAGACGCTGGTGCTGACCGACATCATCCTGCAGAACCCGCGCGGTGACAGCGGCACGCTCGCGATCAAGCGCGGCGACGACGTGCTGTACGCGACCGGCCTGCAGAACTTCCGGGACATGGACTTCCACTTCCTGGAGCCGTGGACGTTCAGCCCCGACCAGCCGCTGACCGTGGAGGTCAGCTGCCAGCTGCCCGGTGCGCCCGCACCGGCGACGGGCAAGTGCACGCCGGCGGTGTCCTTCTCGGGCAGGTTGTCCGGTCCGACACCCAGCTGAGTTCACTGTGGTCCGTTCGGGGCCCCCGGCGCGGCCGGGGGCCCCGCTGCGTGCCCGGGCGGGCACGGTCCGTGTCCCGGCCGGGCAAACCCGGGACACCGGTCCCATGCGCCTGGGACGCACGTTCGGGCAACCTTCTCGGTGCGCGGGCTTCGACGTGCTGGGCGTCGGGTCGGGGGCGTGCTAGAGAGCGGAAAGAAGAACGATGTTGGAGCAAAGCCGTATCCCGGTCGTCGTGCGTGCGACCGACCCCATCCTGCAGAGCGGTGTCCAGATGGCGCTGCGCACGCGGCAGGAGGTGTGGCTCGTCGACGAGGAGGTGGCGGCACCGGAGTCCGTCGCGCTGGTGGTGACCGACCGGTTCGACGACCGGGGGGCACAGCTGCTGCGGACGTTGCAGGTGCGCGGGTTCAGCCGGGTGGTCCTGATCGCGGGGGAGCTGGAGGACACGGAGATCCTGACGGCCGTCGAGGGTGGCGTGTGCGCGGTCGCCCGCCGCGCGGACACGACGCCGGACCTGCTGGTCCGCCTGATCAAGGCCGCGTCGGCCGGTGAGGGCGCGCTGCCGCCCGACCTGCTCGGCCGCCTGCTGAACCGGGTGTCCCGCCTGCAGCGCCACGTGCTGGAGCCCCGCGGCCTGCACCTGGCGGGCATCACGAACCGGGAGACCGAGGTGCTGCGCCTGGTCGCGTCCGGACTGTCCACAAAGGAAATCGCGGACAAGCTGTGCTACTCACAGCGCACCGTGAAGAGCATCCTCCACGACGTGACGAACCGGTTCCAACTGAAGAACCGCTCCCACGCCGTGGCCTACGCCCTACGCGAAGGCCTCATCTAACCCCGCGAGTCCCCGGTTCAGAACCCGCGAGTCCCCCGTTCAGGACTCGCGAGTCCCCCGTTCAGGACTCGCGAGTCCCCGGTTCAGGACTCGCGAGTCCCGTGTTCAGGACTCGCGAGTTGGCGTTTCGTGCTGACATCGGTCGAACGCGAAGCGCCAACGCAGGGGTTCCGAACGGGGAACTCGCCGGTCCTGAACGGGGGACTCGCGGGTTCTGAACGCGGGACTCGCGGGTCGCGAACGGGGGACTCGCGGGGTTACGGGGTGGTGTCGCCTAGGCCTGCTTTGCGGGCGCGGACTATTGCTTGGGCGCGGTCGGCTACGTGGAGCTTGGTGAAGATGCTCGACACGTGGTTGCGGACCGTCTTCGGGGACAGCGACAGGCGGCGCGCGATGCTGGAGTTGCTCTCCCCGTTCGCGATCAGTGCCAGCACCTCCCGCTCCCTGGACGTCAGCTCGGGGAACACCGTGTCCGGCGCCGACATCGGTCCGCTGTTGAAGAACCCGAGGACCCGCGTCGCGATGTCCGGCCCGAAGATCGCCTCACCCCGGCCGACCGCGTGCACGGCCCGCACGATCTCCTCCTGACCCGACCCCTTCAGCAGGTACCCGCGCGCCCCGGCCCGCATCGCCGCGAACACCGACTCCGTGTCGTTGAACATGGTCAGCACCATCACCCCGATGCCCGGCCGCTCCACGACTATCTGCCGGGTCGCCTCGATGCCGTCGATGTCGGGCAGGTGCAGGTCCATCACCACGACGTCGGGCCCGAACGTCCGGGCCGCCGACACCGCGTCCCGCCCGTTCGCGGCCTCGCCGACCACGTCGAGCGACGGCTCCGCCGCGAGCACCGTGCACAGCCCGAACCGGAACAGTGGGTGGTCGTCCACCACCAGCACCCGCAACCGCGGTGCCGGCTCCGCTGTCGACTCCGGCGTCGGCTCCATCAACCGCCCTCCTTCGGCAGGGGAAGCGTGGCGAAGACCCGTGTCCCGCCCTTGTTCTCCGCTTCCACCAGACATTCGCCCCCGAGCTCCGTCGCGCGTTCCCGCATCGACGACAGCCCCACGCCGCCGTTCACCACCGCGGGCAGCCCGACCCCGTCGTCGACGACCTCGATGTGCAGGTCGTCGTCCACCCACAGCCGCACCGCGCACGAACTGGCCGCCGCGTGCCGCGTCACGTTCGTCAGCGCCTCGCAGATGATCCGGTACGCGGCCACGTCCACCGGCGCCGGGAGCTTCGGCATGCTTGAGGGCACCTCGAGCACGATCGTCACACCGTCGGCGGACGACTCGCTGCCCGCCGTGCGGCTGGCGAGCGCGCCCGCGTACTCGCGGATCGCCGGGATCAGCCCGATCCGGTCCAGCACGGGCGGCCGCAGCCCGTGCGCGAGCCTGCGGATCTCCACGATCGCGGCCTGCAGCTCGTCGCGCAGCCTGCCGAGCAGCTCACCGGTCGGCGACGTGTCCCCGACGGTCCGCCTGCTCACGTCCAGCCCCAGCGCGACCGCCGCGAGCGTCGGGCCGACCCCGTCGTGCAGCTCGTGCAGGATCCGCCGCCGCTCCATCTCCCGCGCCCGCACCAGCCGGTCCCGGCTGCGGCGCAGGTCGCGGGTCAGCCGCGCGGTGTAGACGGCGGCGCCCGCGTGCCGCGCGACCTCCGCGAGCGCGATCCGGTCCGGCCGCGTCAGCTCCCGCTGCGACGAGCGCCTGCCCACCACCACCAGGTTGCCGACCCGTTCACCGTGGAACGTCAGCGGCATCCGGTGCAGCTCACCGGTCGGCGTGCCGACACTCGCCGCGGTCTCGCTGCGGCCACGCGCCTGTATCTCGATCGCCATGTAGGGCAGCCGCAGCGCGGCGGCCACGGTCGCCACGATCTCCGGCAGCATCGTCGACGCGGTCGGCGTGTTCTCCAACCGGGACGCGAGCGCGGACACCATGCGGTACGGGTCGTCCCGCTCGCCGTAGAGCCGCCGGTTGATCAGCGCCTGCAGCCGCCTGCGCACCGGCTGCGACAGCACCGCGATGCCCGCGACGACGACCGCCTGCCACCACACGTTCGTCACCGGCCCGAACAACGCGCTCCACGCGGAGATCACCCCGACGTACACCCCGACCGCGCCGATCGTCAGCGCGCCGTACACGACGGTCCGGCTGACCGCGACCTCGATGTTCAGCGCCCGGTACCGCAGCACCGCGGCCGACATGGCGATCGGGACCGCCATGTACGGCAGCGCCTGCATCTCGTACGGCACGAGCGGGCGTCCGGTGGCGATCACCGGCACCACCCAGACGGCGAAGTACGCGACCACGCTCCCGATCAGGGCCGCCAGCAGCCACACGATCGGCCTGCGTGTCGGTTCGCCTGGCAGGCGGAGGTACTTGCGGACCAGCACGGTGGCGATCAGTGGCGGGTAGCAGAACAACGCGGGCAGCACCGGCACGACCAGCACGTGGAGCCGCTCGAGCGGCTCGCTCAGCACGACGAGCGAGGCCAGCCAGAGCAGCCCGAACAGCGCCGCGGGCCCGGCGTACCCGGCGGCGATCAGCCACCGCTGTCCGCGCGTGACCGTGGTGGCGGGGAAGACGATCGCGAAGTGCAGCACCGCACCCCACAGCATCGCGAACGCGACCTGCCCGGTGAGGTGCCGCCAGAACTGGTCTCCCGCGACGAGGTCCACGGCCATCAACGGGAAGAACCCGGCCCCGACGATCGCGAGGATGCCGATCGCCGAGGTCAGCAACGTGGCGTGCGCGGCCGGATCCCGCGGCCGCGCCCAGAACACGGTCACACTGGTGGCGAGCAGCAACGCGGCCACCAGCATCATCGGCCACCAGCCCCGCATGGCGGCCAGGATCGGGAAGTGCCGCAACGTGACACGCAGCGACAGCGTCTCCCCACCGCGCTCGACCAGGTAGGTCAGCGTGTCCCCGGCGGTGGTCTTCTGCCCGCCCGGCAGCCCCACCGTCCACTCGGCGAGCCGCGCCCCGTCGATCGCGAGGATCTCGTCGCCCAGCCGCAGCACGCTACCCGGCGCCACGTCGGACACGAGGACGTGCCCGATGGAGACAGCACTCACCGCGGGGCTGACGGTGGCACCGTCCGTGGGCGAAGTGGCCCTCGACCAGACGCACCAGCCGGTCACCCCGAAAAGCACGAGGGTGAGCATCAGGAGCGAGGCGGGTACACGCCGCACGCCCGCCGGGCCGATCACGCCAGGATCATCCCCCACCACGGAGGCTCAGGACAGGGCATTGGGGTACCGCTGCCCGATGGTGCGTCAATGAGTGACCGGCCGGTTCGCGTACTACTTGTCGGTCTTGTCGTCCGATGAGGACAGTTCGGGTGCCGGGGGAGCGGCAGGCAGCTCGGACCGCGGCGTCGGCTCGTCCGCGGGTGCGTCCGGCTTCTCGGCCGCGGGAGCGGCGGGTTCGGCCGCCGCGGGGGCGGGCGGCTCGGCTGCCTCGGCAGGCGACGTGGTTGCCGGGGTGAGGGGCGGCGCGGCCACCGGAGGGGCAGGTTCGTCGGCAGCGGCCGCGCCCGCACCGGTCCCGGGGGCCGAGGTGGTCGCCGGAGTGAGGGGCGCCGAAGCCGCGGCCGGGGTCTGGGCCTCCCCGGCAGGTGCGGACGACACCTCGCCGCTGGCGGTGGCCCCGCTGACCCGCTGCGTGTCGGCGGCGGCGTCCTCGGCCGAGATCTGGACGTCCGTCGGGCGCTCGGCGACCGGCATGTGCGGTGGCCGGTACCCGTACGGTGCAGGGAAACCCATGCGCGGCGTGTTCGGCTCCATCCTGACATCGCCCTGGCGACGCCCGAGGTGCGCCAGCGCCACCGCGACCACCCCGAGCAGCAACCCGCCGAGCGGCAGCCACAACCCGAGCCCAGGCGTGAACTCAAGCGTCTCGCCCGCCTCCAGTTCCCGTTCGTTGTAGCGCTGCGTCTGGTTCAGCACCCAGAACAGCTGCAGCAGCGCGACGCTCGCGAGCGCGCCGACACCGGCGGAGATCAGCGACCGGGTGGCCGTCACCGGACCGGACGTCCTGGCCCTCGCCGCCACGAAGGCGAACACCGCGCCCAGCACGAGCAGCGCCGCCGCCAGCACGAGCGTCAGGCCCGTCAGGGTGCTCTCGGATTCGGTGGAAACGCTGCTGCCGTCGTCGTTGTACTCCCACCACGTGGTCGTGCTCGCGTACACCGACGTCTCGTCGCCGATCTCGAGTGCGTTGCGGTACGTCGAGATGGCCCCGAACGAGCCGCCAACCGCCAGACCGGCGACCACCAGCGCCAGCACGCCGGCCAGCAACGTGGTGACGCCGCCTCTCGACTGCTTCGGTGGCGTCGGGGCACCCATCATGGGCGCCATGGGCTGCTGGTACGGCCGGTAGCCGGGTGCGGGCTGAGTCACACCGGGAATGATGCCAGTGCCCGGAAGTGACACGTTCGTCGCCCGAACGGTCTCCCGCGGCCCACTGCCCTGGCCCTCGCCGGCCTGAACTACTGGTGCCATGAGCGAGACGACCATCGTGCTCGGCGCGGCCATCTTCCGCGACTTCCGGCTGTTCGTGGCGCGCCGGTCGCAGCCGCCGTCGATGGCCGGGTTCTGGGAGCTGCCGGGGGACGAGTCGACCGGGGACGAGCGCGCCACGTTGCAGGACCTGTTCACCACCGAGTTCGGGGTGGCGTTGCGGCCGGTCGACCAGCTCCTGACCGACCGGGTGCTGCTGAGCTGGCGGAACGCCGGCAACGAGACGGTGAACGCCGCGCTGCGGGTGTGGCGCTGCCAGTTCCCCGCCGAGATCACGTTCGGGGAAGGGGAGCCGCGGCCGAGCATGTACCGCTACGACGACGTGGGCTGGGTGCCGGTCGACCAGCTGGACACCGTCGGGCCGTGGCGGGACGAGGCACGCATCGCCGCGGGAGAGGTCGCGGACTGGTTTCTCAGCGACGTGCAGTGGCAGGACGCGGACTGAGGGCAAACGGTTGCGTCTGCGAACGTCACGTTTCGCGTCCGGGGCCCTCTTCTCTGTTAGCGCGGTGAGCGGCCCGTGCGAGGGCCGGGCCGCTCACCGCCTATCCAACGGGCTCGCGCAGCGGTTCGAGCGCGGGCCACCGCTTCGCGTGCGCGTGTGCCTCCCTGATCGCGTACCCGGCGGCGGCGAGCGCGATCGCCCAGCCCACGACTCCGCTGGGCAGCGCCGAGTTCCCGTCGGGGGCGGTGAGGTAGCCGAGCACGTAGTTGCCCGCGTAGAAGATGAAACCCAGCCATGGCTGGCTGCCGCGGTCCATGATGTTCAGGCAGGTCGCCGACGCGAGCAGCACCCCGGCGAGCGCCAGGACCCCGCCGGCTGCCGAGCTGCCGAGCGTCATGCCGACCGCGGTGAGCGCGATGGCGGCGAGCGACGAGGGCTGGCGCAGCGCGTCGAACGCGGACCGGCGCGTCGGCCACGCCAGCAGCATCACCACCAGCAGCGCGAAGCTGACGATGCCGGGGCCGCCGACGACCCCGAGGACACCGCGCGCCACCTCGTCGTCAGACGGTGTCGCGCCGCTGAGCAGCACCGGCAGCACGCCACTCGCGAACAACAGCCCGTCGATCAGCGCGCCCTGCAGCCAGAACCGGGTCCGCTGCCGCACGGCGTCCCGCAGCGGCAGCCGCAGCACCCGCTGGGGCTCCCTGGCGATGCCCAGCCGCGTCAGCTCCGGGAGCTCGTGCCGCCGCCGGTACTCCCGCGCGCTGTACCCGGCGCCGGCGACCGCCATGAGCCCGGCGAACAGGAACAGCACGGGCAGCGGGTAGTCGGCGAGACCGTCGCGGTAGGAGCCGTCCTCGGCGGGACGTCCCGCGAAGTACGTGCCCATGACGATGCCGCCCGCCGCGACGACCAGCAGCCACGCCACCAGCGTGTACACGAACACGGGCGACCCGGAGAACCTCCCGGTGGCGACCGCGTCGGCGAGGAACCGGCGGGACGCCGACTGCCGCAGGAGGTGGCACGCCGCGTAGCCCACGACGGCGACCGCCGTGGCGACCAGGGCGGGCGTCCATGACACGCCGTCGGTGTCGCGGCCGATCAGCACGGTGGCCGGTGCTCCGGCCAGGATGATCGCCACGGCGCACAGGGCGGCGGTCGTGAGCGGTTTGGCGGGCACCCGCTGTGTCTAGCGCAGTTCAGTCGGTGACGGCAGCGAATTCGGTGAGCATGAGCGCCTTCCACTCCGTGAGCAGCGCGGTCCGCCGCTTCTCTTCGCCGCCGATCATCGCGTCCAGTGCCAGCCCGCGGACCAGGTTCACGGTCAGCAGCAGCAGCGTCTCCGCGCGGTGCTCGTCGACGTCGGTGCCGACGATCCGCCGGTAGAACTGCAGCGTGGCGTGGCCGAGCGCGCGGTCGACGGGCAGCAGGCTCCTGCGCAGCTCCGGGTCGGTGCGTGCCGCGACCCACAGCTCGACGGCCGCGGTCGACAGTGTCCCCGAGTACGCCGTCCACAGCTGGTCGATGCCCACCTCGATGCGCTCCCGGCCGGGTGGCAGCTCCGCCGTCGCATCGAGGATCTGGGCGGACAGCCGCGCGAACAGGTGCTCCAGCGCGCTGGTCATCAGCTCGGCCTTGGTCGTGAAGTGGTGCTGCTGCGCGCCCCGCGACAGGCCCGCGCGCTGGCAGATCTCCTGCACGGTGGTGTGCGCGTACCCGAGTTCGACCAGGCACTCGACGGTCGCGTCGAGCAGCAGCTCGCGGGTGCGCTCGCTGCGTTCGGCCTGCGTCCGGTGCTTGCGGGCGGTCGGGCTGGCCATGGTGCTCCTCTTGCTTTACGTGCAGGTCTGCACGCAGGTACATTCGAGCGAGACTTTACATGCCATCCGGATTGTTTTTGGAGCCCGCAATGCCGCTCACCCCGCGTTCCTCCTGGTTGGACCCGGATCTCGACTCGTTCCGCGAGCTCGCGCACTCGTTCTGCCAGAAGGAGCTGGCGCCCAACCACGAGCGGTGGGCCGAGCAGAAGCAGGTCGACCGCGAGCTGTGGAACAAGGCGGGCGAGGTGGGCCTGCTGTGCCTGTCGATCCCGGAGGAGTACGGCGGTGGTGGCGGCACGTTCGCCCACGAGGCGATCCTGCTGGAGGAGCAGGCCAAGGCGGGTGACGACGCCTGGGGCAACTCAGTGCACTCCGGCATCGTCGCCCACTACGTCAACTCGTGCGGCACCGAGGACCAGAAGAAGCGGTGGCTGCCGAAGCTGGCGTCCGGCGAGCTGGTCTCCGCGATCGCGATGACCGAGCCCGGCACCGGCTCCGACCTGCAGAACGTCAAGACGAAGGCCATCCGAGACGGTGACCACTACGTCCTGAACGGCGCCAAGACGTTCATCACCAACGGCGCGCAGGCCGGGCTGATCGTCGTGGTCGCGAAGACCGACCCCGGCGAGGCCGCCAAGGGCGTGTCGCTGCTGGTGCTGGAGACCGACGGCGTCGAGGGTTCCGGGGGCTTCCGCCGCGGCCGCGTGCTCGACAAGGTCGGCATGCACGGCCAGGACACCTCCGAGCTGTTCTTCGACGACGTGCGCGTGCCCGCGGCGAACCTGCTCGGCGAACAGGAAGGGCTCGGCTTCGTCCAGCTCATGCAGCAGCTGCCGCAGGAGCGGCTGATCATCGCGGTCGGCGCGGTGGCGGCCATGGAGAGCGCGGTCGAGCAGACCATCCAGTACACCAAGGAGCGCACGGCGTTCGGCCGCGAGATCTTCAAGTTCCAGAACACGCGGTTCAAGCTGGCGGAGGCCGCGACCGAGGTCGCGGTGTGCAAGGCGTTCCTCGACCAGAGCATCGAGCGCCACCTGAAGGGTGAGCTGGACGTCACCGGCGCGGCGATGGTCAAGTGGTGGACCACCGACCGCCTCTCGCGGGTGGCGGACGAGTGCCTGCAGCTCTTCGGCGGCTACGGCTACATGAACGAGTACCCGATCTCGCGCGCCTGGACGTCCGCGCGGGTGCAGCGGATCTTCGGCGGCACCAACGAGATCATGAAGGAAATCATCTCCCGCACGCTCTGACACGGCTGTACAAGGGGACCCATGGGACCGCTCGCTTCACTGAAGGTCGTCGAGCTGGCCGGGCTCGCGCCGGCGCCGTTCGCGACGACCGTGCTCGCCGACCTCGGCGCGGAGGTCGTCCGGGTGGACCGCGCCAAACCGGGCTTCGACGTGCTCGCGTTCCCGCACGACCCGTTGTCGCGGTCGCGGCGGTGGATCGGCGTCGACACGAAGAGCGCGGCGGGCCGCGACATCGTGCTGCGGCTGGTCGAGGGCGCGGACGTGCTCATCGAGGGCTTCCGCCCCGGCGTGACCGAGCGCCTCGGCATCGGCCCGGACGACTGCCTCGCCCGCAACCCGGCGCTGGTCTACGGCCGGATCACGGGGTGGGGCCAGGACGGCCCGCTGGCGCAGGCGGCCGGGCACGACATCAACTACATCGGCCTGGCCGGCGCGCTGGAGCCGATCGGGCGGGCGGGGGAGCGGCCGGTCCCGCCGCTGAACCTGCTCGGCGACTTCGGTGGCGGCGGCATGCTGCTCGCCATGGGGGTGCTGGCGGCGCTGGTGGAGCGGTCCGTTTCGGGCCGGGGGCAGGTGGTGGACGCGTCGATGGTCGAGGGTTCCGCCCTGCTGACCGCGGGCCTGCACGGGCTGAAGAACATCGGCCTGTGGAACAAGGGGCGCGGCGAGAACATGCTCGACGGTGGTGCCCCGTTCTACGACACCTACGAGACCGCCGACGGCAAGTACGTGGCGGTCGGCGCCATCGAGGAACGTTTCTGGGGCGACCTGGTGCAGGTGCTGGAACTGGACCCGGAGTCGGTGGCAGGCAGGCTGGACCCGCAGCGCTGGCCCGAGGTGCGCGAGGTCGTGGCCGCGGCGATCAGGACGAGGACGCGGGACGAGTGGACCGCACGCGCCGAAGGCACCGACGCCTGCCTCACCCCGGTGCTGGCCCCGAAGGAGGCGGCGACCCACCCGCACAACGTGGCCAGGGGTTCGTTCGTGTCGCTGGACGGGCACCTCCAGCCCGCGCCGGCGCCGAAGTTCTCCCGCACGGCGGCGGACACACCGACCACTCCGGTCGAGCCCCGCTCGTCCACCGCGGAGGTACTCACCGACCTGGGCTACGAGCAGTCAGAAATTGACCGGTTGCGCACGAATGGCGTCATTGCGTAGTTCAGGGTGGCACCCCGATGTGTGAACGGGTTGTGTCCACATAGTCTCCGCGTCATGACCTCCACAGGGCCTGAGAAAACGTCGCCGGTGACGATCCTCGTCGACGGCACGTCGGGCATCAGCGTCACCGGCACCCTGGACGCGTCCTCGATCGCCGAGCTGAACCGCTCGGTGAGCGACTTCTTCGAGGTGACGGACACGTCCGAACTGGATGTGCTGACCCTCGACCTGAGCACGGTGTCCGCCTGCGACCACGCGGTGTCGGCCGCCGTCCGCCACGCACAGTCCGTGTGCGCGGAACGAGCGGTGGCACTGCGAGTGGTCCCGAGCGAGGCGGTACGGCACGTCATGACCGCGCGCCACTGACGGCCTCGCGGATCGCGGCGCCGCGAACCTGGAACGCCCCACTTCCGGGACAGGGCACCCACCCCCGCTGACCGGGCGCCGGGCACGCGGCGCCCGGCGGGCACCCGCAGGGTGGCCGGTGCCGGGAAAGGCGCATTGACGGCGTAACCGGTGCCGTGAAAGGCGCGTTCACGGCACCTCGGATGCCGTCAACGCGCCTTTGACGGCACCAGGTCAGGGCGCTGAGCGTGCAAGCAGGGCCCGCGAAGCAGGACTTGCCTACGCACCCCGATGGTGGCGCAAGCCCACCCCCGAGGGGCTCCCTGCCATCCCGCCGACCTGGCAGGCGGACCCGCCCAAACCGCGGGCAAACAGCCTCCGCCACCCCGGAGACCTGCCCGTCCGGCGAGGACAAACCCCCAGTCGAACCAGCACCGACCTGCGAAAACCCGCGAAACGGCCGGAACGCAACCCCCACCCGAACCCGGGGGCGTCCCGCCATGCCAGTCTACCGGTCCCCGCCGACAAAACAAGACCCGCGAGCCCAACTGTGGACAACCACCCCAGCTGTGGACAACTTCAGTCGAAAGAGCCGTGCCTGCCTTCGCCCTCGGCGAAGCGGGCCGCGCCCGTCAGGCCCTCGGCGAGCGCACGTTCGCCGTACGAGAACTCGGTCGCCAGCGGGTCGGGTGCGGTCCACTGCGCCAGCGCGGACGCACGGTCCGACCGCAGGCAGGTCTGCGGGAACGCCGCCAGTCCCTCCGCCAGCTCCTGGGCGCAGGACAGTGCGGTCCCGGCGGGCACCAGCCGGTTGGCGAGTCCCATCGCCAGCGCCTCGTCGGCGGCCACGGGCCGGCCGGTCAGGATCATGTCCATGGCCCGGCTCTGGCCGACGAGCCTGGGCAGGCGCACGGTCCCGCCGTCGATCAACGGCACGCCCCACCGCCTGCAGAACACCCCGAACACGGCTGTCGTGTCCGCGACACGCAGGTCGCACCACAGCGCCAGCTCCAGCCCACCCGCCACCGCGTGCCCCTGGACCGCGGCGATCACCGGTTTCGTCAGAATCATCCTGGTGGGCCCCATCGGACCGTCACCGCCAGCCACAGGGGTGAGCTGATTCCCCCGATCGGTACCCACCGACTTGAGGTCCGCGCCCGCGCAGAACGCCGCGCCGACGCCACCCAGCACGGCCACGGCCGCCGAGTCGTCGGTGTCGAACGCGCGGAACGCGGCGGCGAGCGCCGCGGCTGTCGGTCCGTCCACCGCGTTGCGGGCCGAAGGCCGGTTGATCAGGATCGTGGTCACCGGGCCTGTCTTCTCGACACGGACCGTCTCCACCATGGGTAGGTCTCCTCGCTGGTATGGATGAAGACCGCGCCAGGTGCTGTGCGCGGCGATGTACGCACCGTAAGCTGGATCCAGCCATCTGCGTGAAGGTCAACTTAGGGCCATGCTGGATGGCTGAACCACGGGGCAATCGGGCGACCGATGGGGTATGTAGCAGGACGGAGAGTCTGATGAACGCGAAGAAGGCCATGATGCTCGTGGCCGTGGCGCTGATCCTGTTCTACGTGATCACACAGCCGTCGCAGGCGGCTGAGGCCGTGCAGGGCATCCTCGGCTGGCTTCGGGACGGGGCCGAGGCCATCATCACCTTCGTGAAGAACGTGTTCGCCTGAGCGAGTAGCACCGCGAAGCGCCGCCCGGCAAGACCGCCCGGCGGCGCTTCCTCATGTCTGCTCCATGATGGATCACGGAACGTGACGGTTCTCGCTCGTTTTACCCGCCACATTGGACCGTACGGGTGGATTCTGGTCTCGTACGCCCTGTTGACGGGCTTTCCTCGAGATCAGGTCTGGCGAATTGTCGGTGGTGGCCTTTACGGTTCCGGCATCGAACTTCCGCGGGGCAGTCCGCAGTTCTCGAAGGAGGCAGGATGCTCGACGATCCCGGTGTGGATGACCTGGTTCGGCAGTGGACTGAGGACCACTCGAAGGCCGCTGAGTCGGACGAGATCACGCGCATCGCGTCGGAGTGGCTCGCGGAGGTACCGGTCCAGCCACGGGGGATCCCCGGCCAGCGTGCACGCGGTGGCAGCAGCAACCCCTGGGCCGCCGTCGAGTCGACGGACCCCCGCTTCTTCGCGGCGATGCGTGAGCGGCTCCCCGACGTCCCGGCCGAGCTGATCTCCGCGGCCGCGGGCTGGTGGCAGATGGTCGGCGGACTCGCCGAGGCCAAGGAGTGGTGGGACGCCGGCATCAGCCCGCTCGACCAGCGCGCCCTCGACTACCGGGCCGCGGGCCTGGCGCCGTCGGACCTGAAACGCAGACTCGGGCCCCTCACCGTCCTCGACCACCTCCGCCGCGGCAGCGCCCCGGCCTGGTGCGTCAACCGGCTGCAGCGCCAGAACGAGCGCCGGTCGGCCTGATCGCTTCCCTTTCGTAACGTTGTGGCACGGCCGTCGTTGACCTCGTGTGACCGACGGCCAGCTACCTGACATCCGAGGCGTGCTCCTCCGCGCCGGCCTGGTTCTGCTGGTCATCGCCGTCGCAGGTGGCGGCGTCTGGCTGCTGAAGGCGGCGACGGAGCCGGAGCAGAGCCCCATCGAGGTCCCGGCCGCGTCGGTGCCCGTCGCGAACGTGCGCCCCGGCGCCGTGGCCCCACCGCAGCCCCAGGCGGGCGCGGTAGGCGAGGACCCACTCACGACCTGGGCGAGCCGCGTGTCCGGCCCCATCGACGTCCCGGCCAGGGCACTCATGGCCTACGGCAACGCCGAGCTGGTACTGCGGTCCGAACAACCGTCCTGTCGCCTGTCCTGGGCGACGCTCGCGGCAATCGGCCGCGTCGAGTCCAACCACGGCCGCTACGGCGGCGCGAGGCTGAACGACGACGGCCGCCCCTCCAAGCCGATCATCGGCGTCCCGCTCGACGGTTCCCCCGGGGTCAGGGCCATCGCCGACACCGACGGCGGCCGCTTCGACGGCGACACCGAACACGACCGCGCGGTCGGCCCGATGCAGTTCATCCCGTCGACCTGGAAGCGGTGGACCGCGGACGCCGACCTCGACGGCGTCGGCGACCCGCAGCAGATCGACGACGCCGCGCTCGCCGCGGGCCGGTACCTGTGCGCGGGTGGCCGCGACCTGGCGACACCGAAGGACTGGTGGGCCGCGGTGTTCTCGTACAACAACTCCGTGCCCTACGGGCAGAAGGTCTTCGGCCTGGCCGACGACTACGCCAAGGCCGCCGTCTGACTGGGATTCCCACTCGTATCCTCCCGCCTGCGATCATGCTGTGATCGTTCGTGTACAGGAGGTAACCGGGGTGATGCCCACGTACCGGCGTCGTCGGCTGGCGCGTCGGCTGCGGCAGATGCGGGAGCAGGCGGGGCTGACGCTGGCGGACGCCGCGCGACGCCTCGACAAGACGCGCAGTTCGCTCGGCCGCATCGAGACCGGGCAGTCGCGGGCGGACGTGCACCTGATCCGCTCGATGATGGACTTCTACGACATCTACGACCCGGACCTGCTCGACCTCGTGCGGGAGGCCAACCGCCCCGGCTGGTGGACGAAGTACGGCATCGACGACCGCGGCTACATCAGCACGGAGACCGAAGCCTCGACCCTGCGCGAACTCGCCATCATCAACATCCCCGGCCTGTTGCAGACCGAGTCCTACATGCGAGCGCAGTTCGCTGCGCACCGGCTCCGGGCGGATCGGGTGGAAGCCGAGGTGAGTGCCAGGCTGTTCCGCCAACGGCGGCTCGTCGACGAGGAGTTCCCGTTGGATCTGGTGGCGATCATCGATGAGGCGGCTCTACGCAAGAAGGTCGGCGGAGCCGAGGTCATGCGCGGCCAGCTCCGCCGCCTCGTCAAGAGCGCGGAGCTGCCGACCGTCGGCATCCAGGTTCTGCCCGACAAGGCAGGAAGCCACCCCGGCGCGGACGGCGCCTACACGATCCTCAGCTTCCCGGAGGACGAGCCCAGCGTGCTCTACGTAGCCTGCGTGGTGGGGGCGATTCACATCGAGAAACCCGAGGAGGTCGCGCAGGCTAGACTCAAGTTCGACCAGCTGCGGTCTGAAGCGCTGAGTCCAACGGCATCCGTGGCGCTCATCGAGCGGCTGGCTGGCGAACTGTAGTCCGGAGGGGCGATTTGGTGTCCACGGTGGAGTTGTCTGGTGCGGTCTGGCGCAAGAGCAGCCGGAGCGGCGGTGGCGGCGGTGGCGACAACTGTGTCGAGGTGGCGTTCGTCGACGCGGCTGTCGGGGTGCGGGACTCCAAGAACACCTGCGGCGGGCACCTCGTGTTCGACGGTGCGGCCTGGCAGGCGTTCGCCGGGGGAGTGTTAGCGTCAAGGTCGTGAATGGCGGACTGCTGGCTCGCCGCGTGGGGATCGTTGTTCTCTGTGTGGTGTCCCTCGTCGCGTGTGTCGGGCTGGCCTGGTGGCAGTGGCAGCGTTTCGAGTCCGGCTCCGGGTCGTGGCAGAACCTCGGTTACGTCCTGCAGTGGCCGCTGTTCGGGCTCTTCCCGGCGTTCATGTTCTGGCGGCTCCGCAAGCTGCGCGACCAGTCGCCGCCGGTGCAACCCGAGTCACACGTGGCACCCCCGGCGGAACCGGACAAAAAGCCCGTCCGGCAGGATGTCGCGCACGACGTGGATGACGACCCCGAGCTGGCCGCGTACAACCGGTACCTCGCCCAGCTCAACGCACGACACGAGCAGGAGACGCGATGACCGCCGAGTCCCCCGTCACGGACGAGGAGAACCCCGCCCAGGCCGTCGGCGACGCCGGGGTCAAGGGCGCGCTGGCCCGCTTCCGCGTCCTCGCCTACATCGTCGGCGTCGGGCTGCTCGCGCTGTGCTTCGCGATGATCATGAACTACGTGTTCGACCAGCCGCGGTTCTCGGCGATCGTGGGCCCGGTCCACGGCTTCCTGTACATCGTCTACCTGGTCATGATCGTGGACCTCGCGCTGAAGGCCCGCTGGTCGCTGAAGGGCACGATCCTGGTGATGCTGTCCGGCGTCGTCCCGATCGGCTCGTTCTTCGCCGAGCGCAAGGTCACGCAGAAGGTCCGCGCAGGCGAAGCCATCTAGCCGATCGATTCCGTGAAGATCATGTGAAGTGGTTTTGGCGTACGAATCCGTCATCAGGCATGACCCCCACCCCTGCGGTCGCCCGACGGGGCGGGGCCGGTGCCGTGAATGGGCCTTTCAGGGCGCTCAGCGCCCTGAACGCGCCTTTCAGGGCATTGCCACGCCGTCAACGCGCCTTTACACCAAACCGCTGGGCGCTACGCGCACCGGGCCCGCGAAGCGGGGCCTCTGCCTGCGCAACCCTGATCGACTCGCGAGTCCCCCGTTCAGGACTCGCGAGTCTCCCGTTCAGGACTCGCGAGTTCCGCGTTCAGTCGTCGGTGTCCTCTGGCGAGGACGTCCTGCTGGGGGTGAAAATCTTGTCTGGTCGC